>NZ_PRDN01000029.1:0-251 GCF_003600855.1 Xanthomonas sp. CFBP 7698 | reverse complement strand
ACGTTGACGATGCGGCGCGTGGCCGGACCGCCGCGCCCATTGCCGCTACCCACCGACACCGTGTTGGCGTCGTAGGTGCGCGAGCCCGAGCCCAACGCTACCGAATCGGCACCGCTGGCGCCGGCGTTGGCACCCAATGCCACGGCATTGCTGCCGCTTTCACGCACGAAGGAGTTGTAGCCCAGCGCCACGCCGTTTTCGCCGATGGAACTGGTCTGACGGCCCATCGCGGTGCTGTTCACGCCGCTGGC
>NZ_PRDN01000028.1:0-253 GCF_003600855.1 Xanthomonas sp. CFBP 7698 | reverse complement strand
GATGCCGCCACCGAGCCTCCACGGACGGATTCACGGCGTGTCCCGCGAGCGGTGAGGGCGCCGCGCCCTCGACCGGACCTGAAGATCGCCAAGGGCTTGCGAGACGCGCATTTTAGGCGTCTCGACCTGATCGCTCGCTACGGACGGATCAGGCGCAGAGCGGATCATCTGCGCCTTTACTGCAGGGCCCTTGCCCGCCCACCATCGCAGGACACGCCGCAAGTACATCCCTGTAGGCTCCGTGGCGGCATCC
>NZ_PRDN01000027.1:0-275 GCF_003600855.1 Xanthomonas sp. CFBP 7698 | reverse complement strand
TCCGTCCCTGGAGGCTCTGGCGCGGCATCCATGCCGCTCAAGGTCCCGCGACGGTGGGCGGGCAAGGACCAGTCAAGATGGTCGGTTTGCATAGATTTAAATAAAGCAGCCAGCAAACTGTCTAGTGCGCTGACTTCGCTCTTCAACAAAACCACCAGCCAACTGTCTGGTGCGGTGTCCTTACCGATTGCGGGACCGTTGGCGGCATGGATGCCGCCATCGAGCCCCCATGGACGGGTTAACGGCGTGTCCCGCAAGCGGTGAGGGCACCGCGC
>NZ_PRDN01000026.1:0-281 GCF_003600855.1 Xanthomonas sp. CFBP 7698 | reverse complement strand
TTGGCCACCTGACGCTCGCCGCCGACGCTGCCCACCGACACCGTGTTGGCACGATCGGCCACCGAGCCCTGCCCCAGGGCAACCGCGCCCTGCGCACTGGCACGTGCCCCTTGACCGATCGCCGTGCCGGAGGCCGCGCTGACCTGCGCGCCCTCGCCCATCGCCACCGCATTGGTGGCCACCGCGGCAATCTGCGTATTGGCGCCCACCGCCGTGCTGCCATCGGCATTGACGCGTGCATTGCTGCCGATCGCCGTGTCGTTGGGGCCGTGCGCATACGC
>NZ_PRDN01000025.1:0-306 GCF_003600855.1 Xanthomonas sp. CFBP 7698 | reverse complement strand
CCGTGTGGCGGCATGGATGCCGCCACCGAGCCTCCACGGACGGATTCACGGCGTGTCCCGCGAGCGGTGAGGGCACCGCGCCCTCGACCGGCTTGAAGATCGCCAAACGAGCGCGATACGCGCGATGCAGGCGTCGCTATCTGATTGCTCGATCCGGACAGATCAGGCGCAGAGCTGATGATCTGCGGCTTTGTTGCAGGGCCCTTGCCCGCCCACCATCGCAGGACACGCTGCAAGTACATCCATGTAGCTCCTTGGCGGCATCCATGCCGCCAAGGGTCCCGCGACGGTGGGCGGGCAAGGACC
>NZ_PRDN01000024.1:0-322 GCF_003600855.1 Xanthomonas sp. CFBP 7698 | reverse complement strand
CAGCCTCAACTGGAGAACACACGATGATGAAGTGGATGGGCACCGCGCTGGCCGCGGTACTGCTGGTGAGCGGTTGCGCCAAGGTGGAGGGCGAGCAGTTCGTTGGCCACTGGGTCAACGTGCAGACGCAGGAAGAGACCATGGACATCGAGCGCAATGGCGAGACCTTCATGGTCCGCAGCACCACGCCGAAGTTCTTCAGCCGCCAGCCCAAGACCGCGAGCTACCCGGCGGTGTACAAGGACGGGGCGCTGCAGGTGACCAACGATGGCGAGACAGTGAACTTCGCCATCGACGAGAGCAACGGCCACCTCAACACCGG
>NZ_PRDN01000023.1:0-373 GCF_003600855.1 Xanthomonas sp. CFBP 7698 | reverse complement strand
ACGGCCCATCGGGCCATCTCCCGGCGTTGAGATGGCCTCACCATTTTTTTGCCATCGCCTCCTTCAGCAGGTCGGCGCTGAGCTGGGCATCGGCGTACATCTTCTTCAGGCGCCGGTTCTCGTCCTGCAGCTCCCTGAGCTGGGACATCAGCGATGCGTCCATGCCGCCGAACTTGCTGCGCCACTTGTAGAACGTCGCCGAGCTGATGCCGTGTTCCCGGCACAACTCCGGCACGGGCGTGCCGGCCTCGGCCTGCTTGAGGACGGCAATGATCTGGCTGTCGGTGAAGCGGGATGTCTTCATGGAACCTCCTCGGAAAAGGGTACGAGAAAATTCCACTTCTGGCGTCAGCTAACCTGTGGGGGGATTACC
>NZ_PRDN01000022.1:0-406 GCF_003600855.1 Xanthomonas sp. CFBP 7698 | reverse complement strand
TGTCATCACCCAGACCACCGTTGAGCACATCGGCAGTGGCATAGCCGGCCAGTGCATCGTTGCCGTCCGTTGCCGCCTGGACCAGCGCCTTGATTGCAGCGATATCCCAAGCTGTGCCGTCGGCAAAGCGGACCTCTTCTACCTGATAGCCGTAGGTCGCATCAGCATAGAAGTAGCTGTTGACCCGGACACTGTCAGAGGTGCCCTTGATGCTCAACACCAAGCTATCACCGTCCCGTGCTACCGAAACGTCTCCGGTAGAGATGCCCTCACCCATGAGGATCGCATCGCGTTTGCCTGCGGTCCAATCGTAGTTGGTAACGGAGTCACCTCCAGATCCACGACCAAACCGGTACACGTCGTTGCCGTAGCCGCCGTCGAGTGTGTCATTGCCAGCACCGCCGTC
>NZ_PRDN01000021.1:0-695 GCF_003600855.1 Xanthomonas sp. CFBP 7698 | reverse complement strand
TATTTCCCCGGCATCGGCAAGATCGGCTTCGAAGGCCGCGACTCCGACAACCCGCTCGCGTTCAAGGTCTATGACGCCAACAAGAAAATCGGCGACAAGACCATGGCCGAGCATCTGCGCTTTGCCGTGGCCTACTGGCACAGCTTCTGCGGCAACGGCGCCGATCCGTTTGGCCCGGGTACGCGCGCGTATCCGTGGGATATCGGCAACAGCGCGCTCGATCGTGCCGAGGCCAAGGCCGATGCCGCATTCGAATTCTTCACCAAGCTCGGCGTGCCGTATTACTGCTTCCACGATATCGACCTGTCGCCGGATGCCGACGATATCGGCGAGTACGAAAGCAACCTCAAGCACATGGTGGGCATCGCCAAGCAGCGCCAGGCCGACACCGGCATCAAGCTGCTGTGGGGCACCGCCAACCTGTTCTCGCACCCGCGCTACATGAATGGTGCATCCACCAACCCCGACTTCAACGTGGTGGCGCGTGCCGCCGTGCAGGTCAAGGCCGCGATCGATGCCACGGTGGAGCTGGGCGGCGAAAACTATGTGTTCTGGGGCGGCCGCGAAGGCTATGCCTGCCTGCACAACACGCAGATGAAGCGCGAGCAGGACAACATGGCGCGCTTCCTCACCCTGGCACGCGACTACGGCCGCGCGATCGGCTTCACCGGCAACTTCCTGATCGAGCCCAAGCC
>NZ_PRDN01000020.1:0-857 GCF_003600855.1 Xanthomonas sp. CFBP 7698 | reverse complement strand
TGTTCCCAACGCTGCTCCCGAGCACGCTCGTGTTTGTTGCCGATGGCTTGGACTGTCGAAGGCCTGGCGGCGATGAAGAATGCAGCCTCGCAGCGCTGCAGCTCGTCGCGTTTTTCCGCACCGGTATAGCCGCTATCGCCGAACACGCTGTCTTCCTTGCCATGCAGCAACGCGTGCATCACCGTCACATCGGACACATTGGCGGCCGTGCAACGGACGTGGTGCACCAGCCCAGAAAACTCATCTACGCCGATGTGCGCCTTCATTCCGAAATACCACTGGTTGCCCTTCTTGGTCTGATGCATCTCAGGGTCGCGCGCATGATCGGCATTCTTGGTCGAGCTGGGCGCAGCGATCAGCGTCGCATCGACGATCGTTCCCGCCCGCAGGCTCTGGCCCCTGCGCGCCAGATGCGCGTTGACCGCTTCCAGCATCCGTGCAGCAAGGTCATGGGTCTCCAGCAGGCGCCGAAAGTTGAGAATCGTGGTCTCGTCGGGAACGTTGTCCAAGCCGCCGAGCTGGGCAAAACGCCGCAGGGTTGGGATCTCGTGCAATGCCTCTTCCATCGCCGGATCACTCAACGCATACCACTGCTGCAGTAGATGAATCCGCAACATTGTCGCCAGTGCGTACGGCTGCCGACCGGGCCTCCCTGACACCGGATAGTGCGGCTCAATCAGACCAAGTAATTGCTGCCACGGAACGACCCGCTCCATCTCGGCTAAAAAGATCTCGCGGCGGGTTTGCTTACGCTTGCCCAAGCCCTCGGCGTCACCGAACGTCAGTTGCATGCATGCCTCCTCGCTCCCAACCGGTAGTGTCGCGCTTTTGTGGCCCGTTGTTCAGAGATTCCCTAG
>NZ_PRDN01000019.1:0-861 GCF_003600855.1 Xanthomonas sp. CFBP 7698 | reverse complement strand
GAGCTAGGCGGCCATCGCCAATTTCATTGCTGGCGTGATACCGCCGAGCGCCATGTTGGGGCGCTCATGGTTGTACGTCCATAGCCAGCGCGTGGCCTTGTCCTGAACCTGCTCGATGGTGTCGAACAACGTTGTGGCCAGCCAGGCGTAGCGGACGGTGCGGTTGTAACGTTCGACATAGGCATTCTGCTGCGGCTTGCCTGGCTGGATGTGCTCGATCTGAATCCCGCGCTGCTGTGCCCAAGCTAGCAGCGCGCCGCTGATGTACTCCGGGCCGTTGTCGCAGCGAATGGCGTTTGGCTTGCCGCGCCAGTCAATGATCTGTTCCAACGAGCGGATCACCCGGGCCGATGGCAGCGATAAGTCGACCTCGATGCCCAGACCCTCACGGTTGAAGTCATCGAGCACATTGAACAACCGGAAGCTGCGGCCGTCGGCCAGCTGGTCGTGCATGAAATCCATCGACCAGACCTGGTTGATCGTCTCCGGCACCGCCAACGGCTCTGGCCGCTCGCGCACCAGCCGCTTCTTCGGCTTGATCCGCAGGTTCAACTCCAGCTCCCGATAGATGCGGTACACCCGCTTGTGATTCCAGCCAAAGCCCTTCACGTTGCGCAGGTGCAGAAAGCACAGGCCGAACCCCCAATCACGATAGGTTGTGGTCAACCGCACCAGCCAATCGGCAATCCGGGCGTTCTCCTCGCTGGCCTTGGCTTGATAGCGAAAGCAGGTCTCGCTCACCGCAAAGGTCCGGCAGGCATGCCGGATGTTCGTGTGGCCACCATCTACGGCCCATCGGGCCATCTCCCGGCGTTGAGATGGCCTCACCATTTTTTTGCCATCGCCTCCTTCAGCAGGTCG
>NZ_PRDN01000018.1:0-1724 GCF_003600855.1 Xanthomonas sp. CFBP 7698 | reverse complement strand
GTCAACGACGTCGGCAGCAGCTTTGCCGGCAGCCTGAGCGGTGCCGGTAACCTGGACAAGGTGGGCAACGGCACCGTGCAGCTCACCGGTGCCAGCGCACTGGGCGGCACCACGCAGATCTCCGGCGGCACGCTGGATGTGGACGGCACGCTCGCCAGTATCGGCGGGGTCAACGTGGGCACCGGCGGCACGCTGAGCGGCAGCGGCGTGGTCGATGCGGCTGTCACCGTCAACGACGGTGGTCGGCTGGTGGTGACCAGTGGTGCAGTGTTGACCACCGGCAGCTTGAACATGGCCCCCAACGCCACCCTGGATGCGTTGCTGGGCACGCCCAGCCAGACCGGTGTGCTGGCGGTCAACGGCGACCTGACCCTGGATGGCACGCTCAACATCACCGACATCGGCGGCTTCGGCACGGGTGTGTATCGCCTGATCGATTACGTCGGCGCGCTGACCAACAATGGGCTGGATATCGGCACGCTGCCCGGCACCATCGACCCGACCCAGCTGACGCTGCAGACCGCACTCGCCCAGCAGGTCAACGTGGTGGTGCTGTCGCCTGGCAGCAATGTGCAGTTCTGGGATGGCGCGCAGACCGTGGCCAACGGCAGCGTCGATGGGGGAACCGCCGCATGGACCGCGGGCGGCACCAACTGGACCTCGATCGACGGCCTCACCAACAGCTCCTGGCAGAACAGCTTTGCAGTGTTCGCCGGCAGCGCCGGCACGGTGGGCGTGCAGGGCACCCAGGGCATCACCGGCATGCAGTTCATCACCGATGGCTATGTGCTCGGCGATGGCGGAGCAGGCGCGCTGAGCGCCAATGCCGCCACCACCATCATTCGGGTGGACCCCGGTGTCACCGGCACGATCGATGTCGCCATCGGCGGCACCGGCGCGCTCCAGAAACTCGACACCGGCACCCTGGTCCTGGATGCAGCCAACAGCTACACCGGCGGCACCGCGCTCGGCGGCGGCACGCTGGTGCTGGGCGATGCGCAGTCACTGGGCACTGGCACATTGACGGCTGCGGCCGGCACCAACCTCGATAGCAACCAGGCATTGGCGGTAGACAATGCAGTGGTGCTCGACGGCGCGGTCAATATGCTCGGCAGCAACGACCTGGCATTGTCCGGGTCGATCAGCGGCGCGGGCAGCCTGATCAAGAGTGGCACCAGCACGCTCACGCTCGATGGCGCCAACAGCTACGCCGGTGGCACGGTGTTGAACGCCGGCACGCTGGCAGTTGGCAGCAACACGGCGTTGAGCGGTGGCAGCCTGTCGGTGCTGGGCAATGCCAGCTTGAGCAACGCGATCGCCCTGGCGTTGGGCAACAGCATCAACCTGGGTGCGGACCTGAGCATTGCCAATGCAGCCGATCTGGCATTGACCGGCACGCTCAGCGGCACCGGTGCGTTGACCAAGACCGGCCTGGGCACGTTGACCCTGTCCGGCGCCAACAGCTTCAGCGGTCCGGTGGCCGTGCAGGCCGGCGTGCTCGCCACGTCCGCTGCCGGCGGTCTGGGCACCACCAGCGCGGTGGATGTGGCGGCAGGCGCCGGATTGTCGCTGGGCGGCAATGCCGCGCTGGGCGCGGTGACCGGGCAGGGCAACGTCGCCATCCTCGGCGGCACCACCTTGCAACTCGGTGTCAACGACGTCGGCAGCAGCTTTGCCGGCAGCCTGAGCGGTGCCGGTAACCTGGACAAGGTGGGCAACGGCAC
>NZ_PRDN01000017.1:0-5191 GCF_003600855.1 Xanthomonas sp. CFBP 7698 | reverse complement strand
CGCTTCCTCACCCTGGCACGCGACTACGGCCGCGCGATCGGCTTCACCGGCAACTTCCTGATCGAGCCCAAGCCCATGGAGCCGATGAAGCACCAGTACGACTTCGACAGCGCCACGGTGATCGGCTTCCTGCGTCAGCACGGCCTGGACCAGGATTTCAAGCTCAATATCGAAGCCAACCACGCCACGCTCTCGGGTCACAGCTTCGAGCATGATCTGCAGGTTGCCAGCGATGCCGGCCTGCTCGGCAGCATCGATGCCAACCGTGGCAATCCGCAGAACGGCTGGGACACCGACCAGTTCCCGACCGACCTGTACGACACCGTCGGCGCGATGCTGGTGGTGCTGCGCCAGGGCGGGCTGGCACCGGGCGGGTTGAATTTCGATGCCAAGGTGCGTCGCGAATCGTCCGATCCGCAGGACCTGTTCCTGGCGCACATCGGTGGCATGGACGCGTTTGCACGTGGTCTTGAGGTTGCCAACGCATTGCTGACGTCTTCGCCGCTGGAGACCTGGCGCGCCGAGCGTTACGCCAGCTTCGACAGCGGCGCCGGTGCCGACTTTGCCAACGGCACCAGCACGCTGGCGGATCTGGCCAAGTACGCCGCCGGCAATGCGCCCAAGCAGATCAGCGGCCGTCAGGAAGCCTACGAAAACCTGATCAATCAGTATCTGACGCGTTGATGTCCCGTGGCCGGCGGCGCACTGCGCGTCGCCGGCCGATGTCGGCCACCCCCGTGGCCGCTCCTTTGCATGCTTCCAGGTGAACCCATGTCCAGTGTCTCCGTAAACGGCGCCCCCGATGCCGGTGAGAACACCCGTTTTATCGTCCTGATCAGTTGCGTAGCCACGATCGGCGGATTCTTGTTCGGTTTCGATAGCGGCGTGATCAACGGCACTGTCGACGGCCTGAAGCAAACCTTCAATTCCAGCGCCGCCGAGACCGGGTTCGAGGTCGCTTCGATGCTGCTGGGTTGCGCCATCGGCGCCTTCTTTGCCGGCCGCCTGGCCGACCGCTGGGGCCGCCGCGCGGTCCTGATCATTTCTGCGGCGCTGTTCCTGCTCTCGGCCATCGGTGCCGGTGCCTCGCACAGCTCCGGCTTCTTCATCTTTGCGCGCGTGATGGGCGGCTTTGCCGTCGGCGCGGCGAGTGTCATTTCACCGGCGTATATCGCCGAGGTTGCCTCGGCCCGTTATCGCGGCCGGCTGGCGACGATGCAGCAGATCGCCATCATCAGCGGGCTGTTCTGCGCCTTTCTGAGCAATTACCTGCTGGCCAACGCCGCCGGTGCCTCCACCGAGCCGTTGTGGGCCGGGCAGGCCGCCTGGCGCTGGATGTTCTGGATGCAGGCGGTCCCCTCGATCCTGTTCCTGTTGCTGCTGCTGGTCATCCCCGAAAGCCCGCGCTTCCTGGTGGTCGAGGGCCGCCGCGAGCAAGCGCTGGTAGTGCTCAAGCGCCTGTACGGCAATGCCGCCGCGCAGACCAAGCTGAGCGAGATTTCCGCCTCGATGTCGGCCGACCAGCACAAGCCCAAGTTCTCCGACCTGATCAACAAGACCACCGGCAAGATCCGCCCGATCGTCTGGATCGGTATTGGCCTGGCGGTGTTCCAGCAGTTGGTCGGCATCAACGTGGTGTTCTACTACGGCGCGGTGCTGTGGCAGGCAGTGGGCTTCTCCGAGCAGGACGCGCTGCTGATCAACGTGCTCTCCGGCGGCCTCAGCATCGGCGCCTGCCTGGTCACGGTGATGCTGGTCGACAAGATCGGCCGCAAGCCGCTGCTGTGGATCGGCTCGGCCGGCATGGCCGTGTCGCTGGCGCTGGTGACCTACGCGTTCGCCACCGCTTCGCTGGACGCCAATGGCAAGCTCGCCATGTCCGATGCCATGGGCATGCTCGCGCTGGTGGCCGCCAACGTCTACGTGGTGTTCTTCAACGCCTCCTGGGGTCCGGTGATGTGGGTGATGCTGGGCGAGATGTTCCCCAACCAGATCCGCGGCTCGGGCCTGGCGATCGCCGGTGCCGCGCAGTGGACCTCCAACTTCGCCATCACCGTCAGCTTCCCGATCCTGCTCGGCAGCATTGGCTTGGCCGGCGCCTACGGCATCTACACCGTGGCTGCCTTCATCTCGGTGTTCTTCGTCCTCAAGTACGTCTACGAGACCAAGGGCAAGGAACTGGAACAAATGGAGGGCTGATCGCCTCTGTATGCCGATATCGGCATGGAAAACAAAGAAGGCCGCGCAATGCGCGGCCTTCTTTGTTGGGATGATTTCTTACAGCCAAACGCTATGTGCGCTTACATAAGCCCCATCAGCAAGCCGAACCACGCAACAGGCCTGGCTCGTCATCAGCATTGCGCGCTTTCCAATGAATCGTCGGATAGCGTTGCTATCGCTTGCTACCGAACTCAGCGTTCATCCATGTATGGGGCTAATGCACCAGCAAAGTGCAATGCGCGTCGTTAAACACACACGCTAAACGCCGGAACGTGCACGCCTTTGTCGCAATGTGTGCGCCATCGCTATACTCCCTTGAGCAGTTCCCTCCAGACTAGGACGCATCGTGGAACCAAGGAGTGGTGGTATGGCGGTAGCAAAGGAAGTCCTCAGGGGCACGCTGATCAGCGTGTGCTACGGACTGACGTTTGTGATGCTTTGGTTCTTTTCTATTGATCAGTGGTATCTGCCGGTCGGCTTGCGCGTCGTCACGTTGCTATTCCGGCCGTATCGTGAGTGGCCATTCTTGTTGGCCGGTGATGCGGCAGCAATGCTCTGGCTTCGCGTTCCACTCTCCCAACGCCAGGGTTACGACTTGATATGGGCTTATGTGAGTCCATTTCTACACGCGCCGATGCTTGCTTATATCATTTGGCTCGCCCGGCAATATTCGCGTGAATTGATTTGCCAGTCTCGGCTATTGATTCCATTTGCCATTTTTCTCGCGTTCTGTAATTCGTTATGGAGCGTTATTATCAATGCTGTGTTGGACGGTCCAAGTACCGCGCATTTGGGGGATTTCCTGCTGCGTTATGGGGTGGGTGGTTATTGTGGTATTTTAATGTTCTTGCTTCCTGTGATGCTATGGTCACCAAAGCGCAGTCAGTCGATTCGACTAGACTTGCCGCGTGACCTTGGTCTTTCTGTGGTCGCCATAGTTGCATTGTTCTATATGCGTTATTACGTTCATACTGTCCCTTCTCGCAATGCCCTCATGGTTGCATTGATAGTGCCTGCAGTATTTTTGACCCGTCGTCACGGTGGGGTAGGAGCGGCGCTAGGAACTTTGCTCGCAAGTGTTGCGCTTGCTATTAGTATCCCTTCAGTATATCAAGTGGGATTCTATGATGAGAATTTGTTTGTAGTTCAGGTGGCACATGTGGTCGTCAGCACAGCGCTCTTTGTTTTTGGTCTACGCATCACTAAGCCTTTTAAGCGTTTTGATACAATTCGTAATATCAGGGAAGAAGCGCAACGAACTGTTAGGGATAGTTATTTATCTGCAGAGCGTATGTTGCGGAATCAAGTTGTAGAGTATTCCGATGTCAATGTCCAAATTAATCGGATGCGTAAAGATATTGTGGCAGACTTGCGAGCGCGTGGGCATCATGCAGCTGCAATGGAAATTACCCGGGTCGCAGTGATTGAGTCTCAGCTTCTTCAGGAGTATGTCGCAAACCTATATCCACTGGAGATCGAAACTCATGGTTTGTTCCGGTCGCTCCGGTCGCCAGCATTGGCGCGATTCAAATCTACAGAGTTCGAATACTTTTTACAGGGAGATTGCCGTCAGCTCTCGCTCGGTCTTCAGTTGGCTGCCTATCGTTGCACGCTAAGTGCAATAGAGTTACTGCCCAATGCAAATAAGCATTTTATCCAAGCCCGTGCATGGCGGGGCCGTGGCTGGCAAGGTGTTGCGATACGTGTGTGCGCTGATACATCTTTGGTAGAGTCCGTGAGGCGCGATTCGCCTGAAGCGGATGCCGAATTTCGTGCCCGATTGAAGTCGCATGGCGGCAGGTTCCGTCGCCGCCATGCGTTGGTGCTGACCTTCCTTGTCGCGGAGCAGTCTGCTGTTATTTCGAAGGAGAGACGTTCCAGTATTCCTCGTTGGCTTGCTGCTCGACGTGCACAGTGAAATTTCCAGTTCGATAAACCATGCGTGCCCTGTTACTTGTAGCCTTGCTCGCAGTAGCAGTAGTGATGCTGATTCCAATGGAATTGGATGTTGGTATTGAAACGCGATCTACATCCTTCCCCATGGGCAATACCCACAGCGCATTGTCGACGCGAGCCACTACGGCTCTTACGGTACCTGCGTTATCGTTGATCTGCAGATAAGTTACGCCATCGCGTTGAAACTCATAAATTGACCAAGCGGGATCCAGCGTCAGGTTCGTTGCATTCGGATGACTGTCGCCTAGACCTGTTGCCCGCACCCCTACGCCACCGCTAGGACAGCATACGCCTTGCGCTGACACTTCACCCAAGATCAAAAACCCCGCCAGCACGCATACGGCTTTCAGTGCATTCGCTTTCATATCCATGATTGTCGCCTTCCCCTGCTAGGGGCGATTCTGCCTGCGATTCAGGCCCGCCTACGTTACGTCCATAAAGCGGACGGGTGTGGGCGATTACACAAAAATTGCTGACAGTGACTCTGTCTCGCGCACTTTCGATATTTAGGCAGGACTAACTCAGTCTTTATCTCTTGCCAATCTCATATCGACTGCAGTGCCCTAGAGGATATGCAGAGTCAGTTATTTGACAGTTGGCCAGCTGTTGGCACTGGTCTCAGCTAAAAGTCGCGTTCGTCTTCGCGTCGGAAATTGAGAGCCGACGGATGCTAAACCTGCCTTCTTGCCCAGTTCGCTAGGAGTGCGAATCTTGACGAGGTTTTTGAACGCTATAACCCCAGCGACCTAGCGCTTCGCTCCAAAATTCTGCAGCGCACGCCCAAACCACTCAATCACCTGCTAGTGGCGCACAGGCCCCCAACGACGCAGGAATTGCTGGGTGTGCTGATCGGCAGGGTCTTGGAGCGCTGTGAGGCGCTGGACAATGAAGGCTGCGGTCAGGGGCTGGGCGTAATCGATCTCAATGCAGCGACGCCAGGCGGTAATCCCCCCACAGGTTAGCTGACGCCAGAAGTGGAATTTTCTCGTACCCTTTTCCGAGGAGGTTCCATGAA
>NZ_PRDN01000016.1:0-5678 GCF_003600855.1 Xanthomonas sp. CFBP 7698 | reverse complement strand
CGGGCAAAAAAGAAACCCTCAGTCCAGTTGGACTGAGGGTTTCGGGTAAAGCCCCTGGCGATGACCTACTCTCGCATGGCTTGAGCCACACTACCATCGGCGCAGCTGCGTTTCACTTCCGAGTTCGGGATGGGATCGGGTGGTTCCACAGCGCTAATTTCACCAGGGAGACGGTTGGAGCGTCGCCATCCAAGAAACGGATTAAGGCGCCCAGTCTCGCATAGTTAACTTGTGACGTAGCTTGCATTTGATGATCTACCAACGTTCGTTGGGACCAAGGCAACTTGAGGTTATATGGTCAAGCCGCACGGATCATTAGTATCAGTTAGCTCAATACATTGCTGTACTTACACACCTGACCTATCAACCACGTAGTCTACATGGTTCCTTTAGGGGGCTTGTGCCCCGGGAAGTCTCATCTTGAGGCGCGCTTCCCGCTTAGATGCTTTCAGCGGTTATCGCTTCCGAACATAGCTACCCGGCAATGCCACTGGCGTGACAACCGGAACACCAGAGGTTCGTCCACTCCGGTCCTCTCGTACTAGGAGC
This sequence comes from Xanthomonas sp. CFBP 7698, assembly GCF_003600855.1. Lineage (NCBI taxonomy): Bacteria > Pseudomonadati > Pseudomonadota > Gammaproteobacteria > Lysobacterales > Lysobacteraceae > Xanthomonas > Xanthomonas sp. CFBP 7698. The sequence continues at coordinate 5,129 of NZ_PRDN01000016.1, read as the reverse complement.
AGCCCCTCTCAAACTTCCAACGCCCATGGCAGATAGGGACCGAACTGTCTCACGACGTTCTGAACCCAGCTCGCGTACCACTTTAAATGGCGAACAGCCATACCCTTGGGACCGACTACAGCCCCAGGATGTGATGAGCCGACATCGAGGTGCCAAACACCGCCGTCGATATGAACTCTTGGGCGGTATCAGCCTGTTATCCCCGGAGTACCTTTTATCCGTTGAGCGATGGCCCTTCCATACAGAACCACCGGATCACTAAGACCTACTTTCGTACCTGCTTGATCCGTCGATCTTGCAGTCAAGCACGCTTATGCCTTTGCACACAGTGCGCGATGTCCGACCGCGCTGAGCGTACCTTCGTGCTCCTCCGTTACTCTTTAGGAGGAGACCGCCCCAGTCAAACTACCCACCATACACGGTCCCTGATCCGGATAACGGACCTAGGTTAGAACGTCAAGCACGACAGGGTGGTATTTCAAGGATGGCTCCACTGCAGCTAGCGCCACAGTTTCATAGCCTCCCACCTATCCTACACAGACGAACTCAACGTTCAGTGTAAAGCTATAGTAAAGGTTCACGGGGTCTTTCCGTCTTGCCACGGGAACGCTGCATCTTCACAGCGATTTCAATTTCACTGAGTCTCGGGTGGAGACAGCGCCGCTGTCGTTACGCCATTCGTGCAGGTCGGAACTTACCCGACAAGGAATTTCGCTACCTTAGGACCGTTATAGTTACGGCCGCCGTTTACTGGGGCTTCGATCAAGAGCTTCGCCTTGCGGCTGACCCCATCAATTAACCTTCCAGCACCGGGCAGGCGTCACACCCTATACGTCCACTTTCGTGTTTGCAGAGTGCTGTGTTTTTGATAAACAGTCGCAGCGGCCTGGTTTCTGCGACCCTCTTCAGCTATAGCTCGCATGAGCCACCAAAAAGGGTGCACCTTCTCCCGAAGTTACGGTGCCATGTTGCCTAGTTCCTTCACCCGAGTTCTCTCAAGCGCCTGAGAATTCTCATCCTACCCACCTGTGTCGGTTTACGGTACGGTCTTCGTGAGCTGAAGCTTAGGAGCTTTTCCTGGAAGCGTGGTATCAGTGACTTCGCCATAAAGGCTCGTCTCGGTGCTCGGTCTTAAAGAATCCCGGATTTGCCAAAGATTCAAACCTACCGCCTTTCCCCGGGACAACCAACGCCCGGTACACCTAACCTTCTCCGTCCCTCCATCGCACTCACGCGAGGTGCAGGAATATTAACCTGCTTCCCATCGACTACGGCTTTCGCCCTCGCCTTAGGGACCGACTAACCCTGCGTCGATTAACGTTGCGCAAGGAAACCTTGGGCTTTCGGCGTGCGGGCTTTTCACCCGCATTATCGTTACTCATGTCAGCATTCGCACTTCCGATACCTCCAGCAGACTTCTCAATCCACCTTCGCAGGCTTACGGAACGCTCCTCTACCGCGCATAAAACAAGTTTTATGCACCCCAAGCTTCGGTTCACTGCTTAGCCCCGTTAAATCTTCCGCGCAGACCGACTCGACCAGTGAGCTATTACGCTTTCTTTAAAGGGTGGCTGCTTCTAAGCCAACCTCCTGGCTGTCTGTGCCTTTCCACATCGTTTTCCACTTAGCAGTGAATTTGGGACCTTAGCTGTGGGTCTGGGTTGTTTCCCTTTTCACGACGGACGTTAGCACCCGCCGTGTGTCTCCCGGATAGTACGTACTGGTATTCGGAGTTTGCAATGGTTTGGTAAGTCGCGATGACCCCCTAGCCATAACAGTGCTCTACCCCCAGTAGTATTCGTCCGAGGCGCTACCTAAATAGCTTTCGAGGAGAACCAGCTATCTCCGGGTTCGATTAGCTTTTCACTCCTAATCACAGCTCATCCCCGTCTTTTGCAACAGACGTGGGTTCGGGCCTCCAGTACCTGTTACGGCACCTTCACCCTGGCCATGACTAGATCACCCGGTTTCGGGTCTACTGCCCGCGACTATGCGCCCTTATCAGACTCGGTTTCCCTTCGCCTCCCCTATACGGTTAAGCTTGCCACGAACAGTAAGTCGCTGACCCATTATACAAAAGGTACGCAGTCACTCTTGCGAGCTCCTACTGCTTGTACGCACACGGTTTCAGGATCTATTTCACTCCCCTCTCCGGGGTTCTTTTCGCCTTTCCCTCACGGTACTGGTTCACTATCGGTCGGTCAGGAGTATTTAGCCTTGGAGGATGGTCCCCCCATATTCAGACAGGGTTTCACGTGCCCCGCCCTACTCGTCTTCACTGGAGTGGCCCTTTTAAATACAGGGCTATCACCTTCTATGGCCAATCTTTCCAGATTGTTTTTCTAAAGCCATTCCAGCTTAAGGGCTGTTCCCCGTTCGCTCGTCACTACTCAGGGAATCTCGGTTGATTTCTTTTCCTCCGGTTACTTAGATATTTCAGTTCACCGGGTTCGCTTCCAGCAGCTATGAATTCACTGCAGGATACTGCCGAAGCAGTGGGTTTCCCCATTCGGATATTGCCGGATCAAAGCTTGTTGCCAGCTCCCCGACACTTTTCGCAGGCTACCACGTCCTTCATCGCCTCTGACCGCCTAGGCATCCACCGTGTGCGCTTATTCGCTTGACCATATAACCCCAAGTTGCCTCGGAGTTACATGTACGTGTTGTGTGGGGTACAAAGCCACCAACGCGAACATACGACTCAATTATTTAGGGACTCGAAGTCCCCGCCTTAGCCTCAACGACACGTTTAGATAGATATCTCAAACGCTCGCTACGTCACAAGTTATAAAAGAACATGTATCAGCCTCAACGCTGATCCATATAAATTCTTAAGTGTGCACTACATTCAGAGTGGTGGGTCTGGGTAGACTCGAACTACCGACCTCACCCTTATCAGGGGTGCGCTCTAACCACCTGAGCTACAGACCCGAAGTCTTTTCACTCAATATGGTGGAGCCTGTCGGGATCGAACCGACGACCCCCTGCTTGCAAAGCAGGTGCTCTCCCAGCTGAGCTAAGGCCCCAAAAGGGACTTCGCATACCGACCTGTGCCGGTATGAATCTCTGAATGCAGGTAATTTGTGAGGACGCCCGACAGGACGAATGACGTCATGCTCAAAAGGAGGTGATCCAGCCGCACCTTCCGATACGGCTACCTTGTTACGACTTCACCCCAGTCATCGGCCACACCGTGGCAAGCGCCCTCCCGAAGGTTAAGCTACCTGCTTCTGGTGCAACAAACTCCCATGGTGTGACGGGCGGTGTGTACAAGGCCCGGGAACGTATTCACCGCAGCAATGCTGATCTGCGATTACTAGCGATTCCGACTTCATGGAGTCGAGTTGCAGACTCCAATCCGGACTGAGATAGGGTTTCTGGGATTGGCTTACCCTCGCGGGTTTGCAGCCCTCTGTCCCTACCATTGTAGTACGTGTGTAGCCCTGGTCGTAAGGGCCATGATGACTTGACGTCATCCCCACCTTCCTCCGGTTTGTCACCGGCGGTCTCCTTAGAGTTCCCACCATTACGTGCTGGCAACTAAGGACAAGGGTTGCGCTCGTTGCGGGACTTAACCCAACATCTCACGACACGAGCTGACGACAGCCATGCAGCACCTGTCTCACGGTTCCCGAAGGCACCAATCCATCTCTGGAAAGTTCCGTGGATGTCAAGACCAGGTAAGGTTCTTCGCGTTGCATCGAATTAAACCACATACTCCACCGCTTGTGCGGGCCCCCGTCAATTCCTTTGAGTTTCAGTCTTGCGACCGTACTCCCCAGGCGGCGAACTTAACGCGTTAGCTTCGATACTGCGTGCCAAATTGCACCCAACATCCAGTTCGCATCGTTTAGGGCGTGGACTACCAGGGTATCTAATCCTGTTTGCTCCCCACGCTTTCGTGCCTCAGTGTCAGTGTTGGTCCAGGTAGCCGCCTTCGCCACGGATGTTCCTCCCGATCTCTACGCATTTCACTGCTACACCGGGAATTCCGCTACCCTCTACCACACTCTAGTGACCCAGTATCCACTGCAATTCCCAGGTTGAGCCCAGGGCTTTCACAACAGACTTAAACCACCACCTACGCACGCTTTACGCCCAGTAATTCCGAGTAACGCTTGCACCCTTCGTATTACCGCGGCTGCTGGCACGAAGTTAGCCGGTGCTTATTCTTTGGGTACCGTCAGAACAATCGGGTATTAACCGACTGCTTTTCTTTCCCAACAAAAGGGCTTTACAACCCGAAGGCCTTCTTCACCCACGCGGCATGGCTGGATCAGGCTTGCGCCCATTGTCCAATATTCCCCACTGCTGCCTCCCGTAGGAGTCTGGACCGTGTCTCAGTTCCAGTGTGGCTGATCATCCTCTCAGACCAGCTACGGATCGTCGCCTTGGTGGGCCTTTACCCCGCCAACTAGCTAATCCGACATCGGCTCATTCAATCGCGCGAAGCCCGAAGGTCCTCCGCTTTCACCCGTAGGTCGTATGCGGTATTAGCGTAAGTTTCCCTACGTTATCCCCCACGAAAGAGTAGATTCCGATGTATTCCTCACCCGTCCGCCACTCGCCACCCATAAGAGCAAGCTCTTACTGTGCTGCCGTTCGACTTGCATGTGTTAGGCCTGCCGCCAGCGTTCACTCTGAGCCAGGATCAAACTCTTCACTTAAAATTACATGTCCGAAGACAAATACTTTAGCTGCAGAAGTTCAACCACTGACAACTTATCGCTTGCAAAGCAATTAATATGTTGCTTTTTGATTAAACGTCTGCAAGATGGACAATCATCCTTCCTGCAGGCGTCCGCACAAATTACCTGCGCACACTGTCAAAGAACATTGGGAAGTGGCCTCAGCGCCGTTCCCGTCAGCTTCGTCGTTTCCGTCGAAGCGAGCCGCCCATTATAGCGGACTTTTTCTTGCCGTCAACACCTCATTTCGAGGTGGTTGACGCTGCTTCGTTTCGACCCGAAGGTTTTCTGCGAAGCGAGCCGGCCATATTAGCAGGCTTTTCATCGTCGTCAACCCCTCGTGAAGAGGAAGTTGGCGCCGCTGTACTTCAATCCGCCGCAGCGTCTTTCCGTGTAGCGAGCCGCCCATCATAGCCGGCTTTTTCGTTTCGTCAACACCTT
>NZ_PRDN01000015.1:0-10074 GCF_003600855.1 Xanthomonas sp. CFBP 7698 | reverse complement strand
ATGCCGCCACCGAGCCCCCATGGACGGGTTAACGGCGTGTCCCGCGAGCGGTGAGGGCACCGCGCACTCGACCGAGGCTGCGCGTTTGCTGCAGGGCCCTTGCCCGCCCACCGTCGCGGGACACGCCGTGAATCCGTCCCTGGAGCAACTGTGTTGATCAGGATCTCGATCCGCGAGCTCTGATCGGTTTCCTTCAGACGTGTTCATCCATAGGTGGCGGCTGCTGGCCGGCACGCTTTTGCGTCTGCTCATGGCCGTCGAGCATGCTCAGGCTGGCTGCGTGGCGGCTCTTTCATCGCGCACGCGCGCATTGAGGATGACCAGCATCTTGCGCATCACCGCCACGATCGCGACCTTGCCTTCTTGCCGCGTGTCCGCAACGCTCTATAAAAATCACGCAGGCGAGGCTCGTGACGCGCCGAGGACATCGCCGCCATGTACAGCGCTTGCCGGATATCGGCACGGCCTCCGCCGATCCCTCGTTTCCCACGCATCTTGCCACTGTCGCGCGATAGCGGGGCAACCCCCACCAATCGGGAGATCTGCTTTCCGTTGAGCGTCCCAAGCTCCGGCAACCGGCACGCCAACACGGCCAGCAATACCGGACCGACCCCTTTGAGCGTCTTCAACGCCGCCAGGTGCGGTTGCTCGATGAGCAGCGTCTTTAGCTGCCCGGCGATCAGTTCATCCAGCCGCGCCACACTGCGCACGAGCTGGTTCACGTTGGCCTGCAGCAGCTTGCGTAGCGGTTTGTCCGCCACCTGCAACAGCTGCTGTTTGGCCGTCTTCAGCAGATCGATGAGCTGGCGGCGGGCGCGGACATGCTCGCCCAGATGACGCTGCCACGGCGGCAGTGGAACATAGGGATGAAGCTCCATCTTCTCGGCCATACACGCCAGCATGCCCGCGTCCAGCCGATCGGTTTTTGCCAGTCCCAAGCCGTTGGCCAAGTGACGCGCCCGAGACGCATTGGCGCGTGCCACCGGGATTCCCGCCTGATGCAGCGCGTCCAGCGCGGCCAGCTCGTAGCCACCGGTCGCCTCCAGCACCACCTGCCTAACTGGCAGTGTCCTCAGCCAGTGGACGAGCTTGCAGTGCCCGCTTGCCGTGTTACTGAACTGGCGGGCCTCACCTTGAAAGACAGCCGCATCCAGGGACTTCTTGCACACATCGATCCCGATTCCGCTCATGGGAGATCTCCGCTAGGCTGGAAATGTCGAGAGCTCCCTCGCCTGCCCAGTCTTATCGTTTCGAGTGTCACCTCGGGCAACTGTTCGGGCGAAACAAGGGAGATTCCGGCGTGGGTGCCAAGCTCCAAGGCGATCGCTCAGATCCAGGCTCATACGGCAGCCCACGCCGGCTCTCGACACCTACGCTGCCACATTCCGAACAGATAAGGCTCGGTGGCGGCATCCATGCCGCCAACGGTCCCGCAATCGGTGAGGACACCGCACCAGCAAGTTGGCTGGTGGCTTACCAGAAGAAACAAAACACCGCACCAGAGCGTTGGTCGTTGCGCTGTTGAAAGCTCTGCGAACGACCAACTTGACTGGTCCTTGCCCGCCCACCGTCGCGGGACCCTTGGCGGCATGGATGCCGCCACGGAGCTACATGGACGTACTTGCAGCGTGTCCCGCGAGGGTGCGCGGGCAAGGGCCCTGCAGCAAAGGCGCAGCGTGGAGGGCGCGGCTTCGCGTCGAAAGTCGGTCAATCCAGCCATGCCTCTCCCGTTCAAGCAGGCCACGGCATCCTCAGGCCGCGACGCGACGAACGCGCCGACAATCCAGTCGCGCCGCTCGCTGCCGATATCCAGGGCATGCCACCGCCGTGGCGATCCCGTCGACCCCGCCTGGAGGGAATCAAGACATGTCATTCGGCAATGACGCGCAGGGCCCATCCGGGGGAGACGCTTGAAACAAAGCCGCCCCTGCCGCCTACAATCGGGCACATCTGTCGTGTCCGGATCTTCGCGCATGTCTGTTTTGCCGTTCCTGATCATCGAAACCGGGCAGCCCGTGCCGGAGATGAAGCGCTACGGCCGTTTTCCGCACTGGATTCGCGTGGCGGCGGGGCTGGCCGAGCATGAAACGGTGGCCATCGACGTCGCCAATGGCGATCCGCTGCCTGATCCGGCTGACTTTGCCGGCGTCATCGTCAGCGGCTCGGCCGCCTTCGTCACCGACCGCGCCGACTGGAGCGAACGCAGCGCAGGCTGGCTACGCACCGCGGCGCACCAGGGCATGCCGTTGCTGGGCATCTGCTACGGGCACCAGTTGCTGGCGCACGCCCTGGGCGGCGAGGTGGACTACAACCCGGCCGGGCGCGAGTCCGGCACGATCGCCCTGGAACTGCATCCGCCAGCCGGGCAGGACCCCTTGTTTGCAGGCCTGCCGGCGCAGTTCCCGGCCCATGCCACCCACCTGCAGACGGTGGTGCGCGCCCCGGACGGCGCCATCGTGCTGGCGCACTCGCGCCAGGACCGCTGCCATGCGTTCCGCTGGGGCCGGGCCACCTGGGGCGTGCAGTTTCACCCGGAGTTCGCCACCCACCACATGCGCGGCTACGTCCAGGCCCGCGCGGACTGCATTGCCCGCCACGGCCGCTGCGCCCGCACCGTGGCCCGCGAGGTCACCGCCGCGCCGGTGGCCCGCAAGCTGCTGCGCCGGTTCGTGCACCACGCCCGCGGCCTGCAAACAGTGAACGCTCGTCCCGCCGCGCACACGTAAAAGCAGCGATAATCGCGTCACGCCGGATGGTCCGGCGCGCGTATCGATCCGGAATGGGAATGAGCGAAATTCGCAAGGTGCCGGCATCTGCCGGCGCAGAATGGCTGTTGACCGGTTTCTCGCTGTTGAAGCGGGCGCCGCTGGCGCTTGGCTCGCTGGGGGTGATCTGGAGTGTGGCCGCCTCGCTGGTGGTGTCGCTGTCGGTGCTGGTGCCGCTGCTGGGCCCGGCCCTGCAGTTCCTGCTGGTGCTGGCCGGCCCGCTGTTCATGGGCGGCCTGCTGTGGGCAATCCGCGAGGTGGACGAAGGCCGCGTCGCCAAACCGTCGCATCTGCTGCACGGCCTGCAGGACGGCCGCGCGCCGCATCTGCTGGTGTCGTTGCTGCCGCAGTTGATCGCCGGCCTGCTGCTGGGTGTGCTGTTGCTGGCGATGATCGGCGCCAGCGGGCTGCAGCAGTTGTCCGAAGTGATGGTGAAGATCAACCAGATCAGCCAGTCCGGCGCCCAGCCCGACCCGGTGCAGATCGAGCAACTGGCCGCCAGCCTGCCGGCCGGGCGCATCCTGCTGTGGCTGTTGTTGACCATCGCGACCTTCGCGGCGATGACGCTGGCGCTGTTCGTGATGCCGCCGCAGGTGATGTTCGACCGCAGCACCGGCGGCCACGCACTGCGCGAAAGCCTGCGTGCCAGCCTGCACAACCTGCCGGCGATGCTGGTGTTCTTCGTGCTGGCCTTCATCGCCATCTTCGCGATCTATTTCGCGGTGATGATCGTGGCGCTGATTGTCGGCCTGGTCGCCGGGCAGACCGTGGCGATGTGGCTGGCCCAGCTACTGCTGATGGCGGTGCTGATGCCGGTGTTTGCCGGCTCGGTCTACGCGGCGTGGAAGCAGATGTTCACCCACGAAGGCGCCGCCGCCCAACCGATCAAGCCCTCACGGCCGGATGTGTTTGCGGCTTGATCGCCTTGATCCGGGGATGCGCTGACAACGAAACCCTGATCCGTAGGAGCGCACCCGGGCGCGACGAAGCGTCTCCGGGGACGCCCTCGCTCGCGCCAACGTGTTTGCCGCCTGACCATCCCAACCCGTAGGACCGCCCCTGGGGCGCGACGAAGCCTTCGACGGGAGAGCCGGGTCGCGCCCGGGTGCGCCCCTACGGGGGTGATTGCGTCCGGGTGATGCCGGGGTACGCACCTGCATGTCGGCGCGCGCCTTACTGTAGCCAGGGCGCTAGGCGGGTTTCGGCCCGACGGCGCGCGAGGCGATGATGCCCAGCTCGTAGAGCAGGCACATCGGGATGGCCAGCATCAGCTGCGACACCACGTCCGGTGGGGTGAGCACGGCGGCCAGGATGAAGATGCCGACGATGGCGTAGCCGCGGCCTTCGCTGAGCTGCTTGGGGCTGACCCAGCCCAGCAGCACCAGGATCACCAAGGCCACCGGCAGCTCGAAACTCGCGCCGAAGGCGAAGAAGATCGCCAGCACGAAATCCAGATAGGAATTGGCATCCGGGGTAATGGCGATCACGTCCGGCTTGAACGTGGTCAGGAAGTGGAACACCGCCGGCAATACCAGGAAATACGCGAACGCGCAGCCGATGTAGAACAGCGCCACCGCCGAGGCCAGCAGCGGGAACGCGAGCTTCTTTTCGCGCTGGTACAGCCCCGGCGCCACGAAGGCCCAGGCCTGGAACAGCAGCCACGGCACGCTGATGAACAGCGCCACGAAGAAGGTCAGCTTCAACGGGGCGAAGAACGCGCCGGCCGGGTTCATCGCAATCATGGTCTGCCCCAGCGGCAGCTGCGAGATCAGCGGCGCGGCCAGCCAGGAATAGATCGCCCGCGAGAACGGCAACAGCACCAGCAGCACCGCACCCAGGCCGATCAGGGCACGCACCAGGCGGGCGCGCAATTCCACCAGGTGCTCGATCAGACTGCTTTCGGCCTGTGCATCGTCGAACAGGCTCACGGGTGCTTCTCCTGGATCCTGGCCGGGTCGGCCGGGGTTGGTGCGGTGGACACGTGCAGCGTGCCCGGCTCGACAGGCGGTGCGGCGACCGGGCCCTGCGCAGGCGCGCTGGTGAGATGCGCTGCATGCGGTGCCGGTACCACGGGGTCATGCGGCGCCGGCACGACTGCCTGATGGGGCGCCGGCGCAACGGGCTGTGCCTGTGCAATCACCGGCGCCGCCGCCGGTGCGGCGATGGCAGCACCTGGGGCAGTTCCGGCAACCGGCTCGGCATTGGCGCCGGTCGACAGATCCGCATGCGCTAGCTCCAATGGCGTGGCCACCGGCGTTGCGCTGCTGCGGATATCGATATCGCGGCCCACGTCGTCGTGCAGTGCGCGTGCACCCTGCTCCACCTGCTGCTGCTTGTGACGCAGCTGGTCTTCGGCTTCGCGCAGCGAGGCCTGCACGTCCTGGAGGCTGCGCTTGAGCTCCTCGGCTTCCAGCTCGCGTTCGAGTTCCTGCTTGACCGAATCCCACTGCGCGCGCGCGCGGCGCACCCACAGTCCGGCAAATCGGGCCGCCTTGGGCAGGCGCTCGGGACCGAGCACCACCAGGGCGACGATCGCAATCAGCGTCAGTTCGCCAACACCTATGTCAAACACCGACGCTGCTCCGGATCAGCGCGCGTCGCGGTCGCGTTCGGCCTGCGCCTCACGCGCCTGCTCGGCAGTGCGGGAGTCGTCACCGAGCTTGCCGGCCGGCTTGTCGTCGTCGTGCATGCCTTTCTTGAATTCCTTGACCGCGCTGCCGAGGTCCTTGGCACCGCTGGTGAGCCGCTTGGTACCGAACACCAGCAACACGATCACCAGCACGATCAGCCAGTGCCAAATGCTGAAACCGCCCATGATCTGCTCGCTTGCTGAAAAAGAAGGAAGGCGCAGGATACCCCAGCGCACCGTGCAGGGGGATGACAGCGCCTCAGCGGTTGCCGTCTAGTGATTCGGTGCGGATTTCACCATCGGACACCGGTTGGAACCCCTGCTGCGGCGGCGGGGTGGTGCTGGGCTGCATCGGTACCGTGCTGGCTTCGTTGGCAGGCGGCGGCGGGGCGGATTGCGCCGCCGGGGCGGCACCTGGCGCGCGCGGCGGCACCGGTGCGGTGTCGTCGTCGCCATCGCTGGTGCGGTTGGCGCGTGCGGTGTAGGTGACTTCCTCCAGACGGTCGCGGAAGGCGATCACGTCGGTGGACGGGCGCTCGTTGGTGCGGCCTTCGAAGATCATCCGCGGGGTCGCACCCCCGCCATAGGCGTTGAGGTCGGCGGCATCGTCGATCTGCAGCACCGCGCCGTCCAGCGCCACGCCGGCAAACAGCCCGCGTGCGCGCGACCACGACCAGATCTCGGCCTTGAGCTGGCCGTCGGTGGCGGCAGCGGCGTTCCGGCCGACCGGACCTGCAGCCACGCCGGCATCCGCGCCGAGGGTGAACTTGCCGTTGACGATGTTGTCCAGGCTGCGGTCGTTGCGGAACACCAGCACCACGTCGGACGACTGCACGCCGGCCTGGAAGCCGATGCTGCCGCCGGTGAGCTTGACGAACACCGGCTGCGACCAGCTGCCGTCGGCGTTCTTCATCGACATCAGGCCGTGGCCGCGGCGGCCGCCGATCACCAGACCGGCCTTGAGCGTGTCGGGGATGACCACGATGGCGCGCGCCTCGTCGAGCAGTTTGTCCGGAATGGACTGCTCGGGAATCTTCATGATCTCGTTGAGCACCCGCACCGCATTACGTGCGCGCTGGTCTTCTTCCGGGCCGGCCACGGCATGGCCGGCGGCGAAGGTCAGCGACAACAACAGGGCCAGGCGCGACAAACGAGGCATGACAAGCTCCAGGGGACGATGCGTCAAAGATAGCAATGCCGCGACGTTAGTGGTGGCGCAATGAATCGGTGGTGAGCGCAACCGGCTGCAAGACGCGGCCGATCGCCGCCATTGGTGCAGTGTTCTCGGCAGTGCTGCCCGGCTCTGCCAGAATGGTGCGCATGAACACGACACCCGATACCGCCCTGCTGGTCGTCAACCTCGGCACCCCCGAATCGCCGACCGCCCCGGCCGTGCGCCGCTACCTGGCCGAGTTCCTCAGCGACCGCCGCGTGGTCGCCATTCCGCCGCTGTTCTGGAAACCGTTGCTGTACGGGGTGATCCTGCCGATCCGTGGGCCCAAGTCGGCGGAGAAATACGCCAAGGTGTGGTTACCCGATGGCTCGCCGCTGGCGGTGTATACCCGCCGCCTGGCCGATGGCCTGAAACAGGCGCTGCCCGACTGGCACGTCGAGTGGGCGATGCGCTACGGCGAGCCGGCATTGCGCAAGACGCTCGATGCCCTGCGCGCGCGCGGCATCCAGCGCATCGTGGTGTTGCCGCTGTACCCGCAGTACTCCACCACCACCACCGCCTCGATCCAGGACGTGGTGGATGCCTGGCGCCCGAGCGCGCCGGAGATCGCGGTTGAGGTGATCCAGGACTATTGCGAGGACGCCGGCTGGGTAGCGGCAATCGCCGACTCCATCCGCGCGCACTGGCAGGTCCACGGGCGTAGCGAGAAGCTGATGTTCTCCTTCCACGGCCTGCCGCAACGGGTGGCCAATGCCGGCGACCCGTACCCGCAGCAATGCGAGCGCAGTGCGCAGGCGATCGTGGCGGCGCTGGGCCTGGGCGCGGACGAATGGCAGATGGGCTACCAGTCGCGCTTCGGGGCCGAACGCTGGTTGCAGCCGTATGCCGAACCGACCTTGTGGGCATTGGCCGAAGGCGGCGTGCGCAGCTTCGATCTGGTGTGCCCGGGCTTTGCCACCGACTGCCTGGAAACGCTGGAGGAAGTGGCATTGGGCTTTGCCGAAACGCTGGCCGAACGCGGCGCCACGCTCAGCTATATCCCCTGCCTCAATGCCAGCGATGCGCACGCGCAGGCACTGGCTGCACTGGCGCGTCGCGCGTGAGGTTGGAGCCGTTTGCGTGCGAGCTGGCCATCGGTCGTATCACCGGGTTGCGCAGCACAGAGCGCGGGCCGCGCCGGGTGCTGGCCCTGCATGGCTGGCTCGATAACGCGGCCAGCTTCGTACCGCTGAGCGCGCATCTGCACGCGCAGGCGCTGGATCTGGTGGTGCTGGATCTGCCCGGCCATGGCCATAGCGCGTGGCTGCCGGTGGGCGCGGAGTACACGCTCAGCAGCGCGATCCATAACCTGTTGCAGGTGGCCGATACGCTGGGCTGGGACCGCTTCACGTTGTTGGGCCATTCGCTTGGTGGCGGCGTCGCCAGTCTGATGGCCGCTGCCGCGCCGGAGCGCATCGAGGCGCTGCTGGTCATCGAGGCGCTGGGCGCCCTGGCCGAGCCGGTGGAGAGCACGGCCGAACGATTGCGCGACTCGGTGCGTTCGACGCGCACCCTGGCGCAGCGGCCGCTGCGGGTGTTCGCCTCGATGGAGGCACCGGTGCGCGCACGCATGATGGCCAACCAGCTCACCGAACCGGCTGCACGGTTGCTGGTGGAGCGCGGCCTGCGCGTGGTGGAAGGCGGCTACAGCTGGTGCACCGACCCACGCCTGACCCTGCCCACCGCCATCCGCATGACCGAGGCGCAGATCGACGCGGTGCTGGCCTCCATCGTGTGCCCCACCCAGGCGATCTTCGCCACGCCGGCGCAGCCGTATTTTTCCGATGCGCTGCGCGATCACCGCGTGGCGATGGTGCCCGACGCGCGTCTGACGCTGCTGCCGGGCACGCACCATCTGCATATGGAAACCCCGGCACCGGTGGCGGCGGTGATCAATGGATTTCTTGCGGATCTGCCGCAACCGCCGAGGTGATGCAGGCAGCTGCAAGGAGCGTGATGCGTCATGCGGCGCGTGGTGATTGCAATTGAGTGCTTCGACCGGTGGGATGCGCCCTGGACGTTTTGCGGTGCGGTTCGTGCCGATCCAACGCTTGGGGCAGACGATCGTGCGTTGTTCGAACAGGTCTGGTCGACAGCGTGCGACGCACGTCATTGGACAACGGCCCGCTCCTTGGACACAGGCGTCGCCATGGCCGAACGCGCCCTGGCGCAGCAGTTTGCCTGGCTATCGCCGCTGGCCCGACGGCACCTCGCCCAGGCTGCAGCGTACGAATGGCGCTAGCGGGCTTGCCGCGCGCCAAGGCAGACCGCGCAGTGGCTTTGCATCGCTGTTGATTGGACTTAGTGCGAACGGATCACCGCGAGCAGACATCGCTGCGGCCTCGCATCAGGCGACCTGCAACAACCGCCGCAGCTGCGCCTTGAGCTGGCGGCCGTGTTCGTGAAAGTAGCTGCGTTCGTCGCGCCAGGTGGGGAAACGCTGTTCCACTTCGGCCCAGAAGGCCGGCGAATGATTGGCCTGCAGCAGATGGCAGAGCTCGTGCACCAGCACGTATTCGAACGCAGACGGGCGGCCGAGCACCAGTGCCAGGTCCAGTGCCATCGAGCCATCCGGGGCGAGCGAGCCCCACTGCGAGGACATCACCTTCAAACGCAACCGTGCCGGTGCGCGCGGCAGGCCAGGCAGATAGGTGGGCAACCAGCGGCCGACATCGGCGCGGGCCTGCGCTTCGTAGAATTCCTTCAGTGTGCGACGTAGACCGGCATCGCCCAGGCGGGTGGGCACATAGAACTGCGCACCTGCATCGGTGATGTCGATGCGCGCGTAGCGGCCGTCGTGCCAGCTCAACGGCAGCAGCGCCCCGCGCAAGGGCAGCAGCCCCGGCACCCCGCGCTCCAGCGCAGGAAAGGCATCGACCTGCTGGTAGCGCGACAGCTGCGTACTCAGCCAATCCAGGTGCGCGTGCAGGAAGCGCTCGCCGGACACCAGGCTTGCACGCAGCGGCAAGGTCAACCGCGCGCCGCGCTCGTCGACGCTGAGTTTGATGCGGCGCGCGCGCGGGTCGCGGACGCGCAGCACGTCGATGTCGCGGCCGTCCAGTTGCACGCGCACGCAGTCGCGTTCGACAACCTGCGATGGCGGCGCAATCAGGCGGCGGACGGGTTTGAACATGGGCACAGGATAGCGCTGCGATGTGTCAGGTGGTGAGACGGCGCATGTGATGCATTCGATGTTGGCGCGACTTAGAGCGACTCACCAACGGCCACGCCCACTGGCAGATGGGCGCAGCCGAATTGGGTGGACATGCGGCCTGGCTGCATGGCCCTGCCCTCGACCTCCGCAGGACGCACCGACGATACGTCTTCAAGAAAGCAGCCGACCAACGCTCCGGTGCGGTGTCCTCGCCGCTTGCGGGACCGTTGGCGGCATGAATGCCGCCACCGAGCCCCCATGGACGGGTTAACGGCGTGTCCCGCGAGCGGTGAGGGCACCGCGCACTCGACCG
>NZ_PRDN01000014.1:0-14788 GCF_003600855.1 Xanthomonas sp. CFBP 7698 | reverse complement strand
GTACATCCATGTAGCTCCTTGGCGGCATCCATGCCGCCAAGGGTCCCGCGACGGTGGGCGGGCAAGGACCAGTGATGTTGGTCGGTGTGCAAATTTTCAAAAAGCACACCAGCGACGCGGCATTTCGTTTTCAGAAAAAACTACCAGCCAACAGTCTGGCGCGATGATTTCGTCCTTCAATAACCTCACCAGCAGACTACCTGGTGCGATGTCCTCATCACTTGCGGAGCCGCTTACGGCATATACCGCAAACGAATCGCTATGGATGGATTCATGCGTGTCCCGCGAGCGGTGAGGGCGCCGCGCCCTCGACAACGCAGCCGCATCTACTCGAACGGATCGGCAATGGCGATCTCAAGCCAAGCGCCATCATCTCCCACCGCATGCCGCCCGGGATCATCCAGATAACGCCAGGAACGGCTGTTACAACGACTATGCGGTTGCCCGGCTGCCGCGGCATGCATACGCGTACGTCCCGGTTTCTGCGTGCCGTCCGCATCCGTCCGACGACCGCGCGTTATGTTTGCCAGCCCCTCTGAATCGATCCCGGCATGTTATGCACGGCTCAGCGCGGCTCGGCCACGATCAACCAGTTGTTGAACGGCGTATTGCCGTACAGCGGTGCAAACGTGGCGCGCAGGCCGGCCGCGTCCAGCTGCGCCTGCAGGCTGTCGCGGGTGGGGTAGCTACGCGGCATGCGCTGCATCCAGCCGCTCAGGTGCGCCAGCACGTCGGTGACGCGGCTGGTGCGGCCGCGGCTGCTGGCATCGCCCAAGGCGCTGCGGATCACCAGTTTGGCGCCGGGCGTGAGCATCTGCGCCACGCTGCGGAGCAGGCCGGCCTGCATGTCCGCTTGCAGATACTGCAGCACGTCCAGGATGGTGACGCTGCCCTGATGCTGCGGCCAGGCCAGGCTCAGGTCGACCACCTCGAACCTGGTATTGCCTAGCGCCGAGCGCTGTGCGATATGTTGCGCGCGCCGGATCTTGGACGCATCCACATCCACTCCGTAATACGCCAGCGTCTGCCCGTCGGCGCGCAAGGCATGCGCCAGCAGGCCCAGCCCGCAGCCCAGATCCAGCACCGGCGCGATGGTGGTGCGCAGCTGCGCCAGTACACCCGGGTAGAGCGGGTCGGTGCGCAACTTGGCGTGCGTGTAGTAGTAGTCGTAGCGGTTGCCCAGCGGGTGCTTGGGCAAAAACGCGCGTGCGATCGCCAGCGCTTGTGCGCGGCTCATCGGCTGGGTGGCGGTGCTGTGCAATGTCGTTCCTTGGCAATCAGGCATGCTGCGCGGGTAGCTTAGGGCCTGCCGGCGTGATTGCGGTAGGCCCGGTTGGCGTTTTCCCAGTGCCTGGTCACGCGCAGCCCTGCCCGGCGTCGATAGCGCGCTTGTTGCGCCCTTGCCGCGCGGCGCGCCGTGTCGGCGATGTGCGGCAGCGCCGACCAGCTGGGCGGTTGCGAGACGGCGGCAACTGCCACCCGTGCCTCGGGCCGATGACCATGCAGCGCCAGACCAGTACGCACGCCTGCATCGCCCAAGCGCAAGCGCACGCCGTTGGCTCAGGCAATCGTGTCGACAGATCCCAATGCGCCCAGCGCATCGCGCGCCGCAGGTAGCGCCACGGCTGCCCAGCGCGCATACATCGCAGCCGAGGGATGCAGGCCGTCGTCGACCAGCATCGCGATCGCATCGCCGCCGTCGCGGCTGGTGGCGGTGATATCGATGAAGCGGACGGCGCGCTCGCCGCAGCGCTCGGCCGCCACACCGTTGAAGGCATCGATCTGCGCGGCGATCAGCCCGGCATCGCGGCCTTGCGCGCGCGCAAAGGGCGTCAGCCCCCAATCGGGAATCGACAGCACCAGCACGCGTGCCGCGTGGCCGCCGGCCAACGCAATGGCCTGCTGCAATAATGCATCGAACTGGCTGCGGTAGTCGTCCAGCGCCAGCCCGCGGTATTGATTGTTGACGCCGATCAACAGGCTGACCAGGTCGTACGGGCCCTGCGGCGCCGCAGCGTCGATGCCGGCCTGCAGTTCGTCGGTGGTCCAGCCGGTGGTGGCGATGATCTGCGGCGCCTGCACCGGCCAGCCGTGCGCGCGCAGGCCCTCGACCAGCTGCACCGGCCAGCGCTGCGCGGGGTCGACGCCTTCGCCAATCGTGTACGAATCGCCCAGCGCCAGATAGCGCTGCGGCGTGCCGGGCGCGGCCATCACGCCACGCTGCGCGACTTGAGCGGCACCACCTTCGTCACCGCCTCGGCGCGGCGCGCCAGGGCGCGGTCGATGCGTGCGAACACATCACGCATCACGCTGGCCTCGGGCATCAGGGTCACGCGGAAATGGTGGCGATACGGCACGTTGAAGCTGGAGCCGGGCACCACCAGCACGCCTTCCTCATTCATCAGATCGAGTGCGAACTCGTGATCGTCGAAGTTGCGTGCCGCCGCACCCACTACCGCCGGGAATGCGTACAGCGCCCCGGCCGGTGCCACCAGTTGCAGATGCTCGCTGGCCGCACAGGCCTCGATCACCGCGCGGCGGGTTTCGTAGAGGCGGCCACCCGGCGCGCACAGCGCCGAAATGGTGTCCGGCCCGTTCACCGCCGCATCGATGGCGTACTGCCCCGGCACGTTGGCGCACAGGCGCAGAGCGCCGAGCAGGTCCATCGCGTTGCGCAGGTCGTTGATGCGCGCCTGCTCGCCGGACAGCAGCGCCCAGCCCACCCGCCAGCCGCAGGCGCGGTGCACCTTGCTCAAGCCGCTGAAGGTGATGCACGGGTGCGCGCCGGCCAGCGGCGCCACCGGCACGAAGGCCGCGCCGTCGTAGAGCACCTGGTCGTAGATCTCATCGACCATCAGCAGCAGATTGTGCTTGGTGGCGATGGCCACGATGCGCTCCAGCAGCTCGCGTGAATAACTGGCGCCGCTGGGGTTGTTCGGGTTGATCAGCACGATGGCGCGGGTGCGCGAAGACACCAGCGTCTCGATCTCCACCGGGTCCGGCTGGAAGCCGTTTTCCGGCGCGCAGCGGTAGTACACCGGGCGACCATCGTTGAGGATGGTGGCCGCCGACCACAGCGGATAGTCGGGCGAGGGCACCAGCACCTCGTCGCCGGGGTTGAGCAGCGCCCGCAGCGACAGGTCGATCAACTCGCTGACGCCGTTGCCGACAAAAATACGATCCGGGTGCGCGTCCGGGTGCTGGCGGCGCGAATATGCGGTGGCGATCGCCTCGCGCGCTTCCGGCAGGCCTTGCTGATGCGTGTAGGGATCGGTGCGGCCCATGTCGTCGGCGATCGCGCGCTGCAGATGCTCCGGCGCCCGGAACCCGAACGCTCCCGGGTTACCGATATTGAGCTTGATCAGCTTGCGGCCCTGCGCCTCCAGCTCCCGCGCTCGTCGCGCCAGCTCGCCCCGGATTTCGTAGCGGACTTCGGACAGACGCTCGCGGATGGCGAGCGGCTTTTGCGGGGCAGTGGACATGCGACGGGCCGGTTGTAGGCGTGAGGCTTGGCATGGTAGCGGAAATGCGCCAGGCGGACATGCTTGCATCGGCAACGATGTCAAGGGGCGGCGCCCCCTGCTGCTCACTATTAGCAGGTATTGCCCTTAGGGAATGACCGGGTCCGCATCAATGGCTGCGTCTCAGTCCGAGAGACGGCTGATTGAGAAAATAGATCGTCAGCACGGGATTGGCTGATTGACAGGTTCTTAACATCCCAAGATTCTATTCCGTCACTCGAGCCCGTCGGCTCTCAGCAAGGATCGCGTTATGTCAGGGGGAAGTGCGTCGCTCTCGTTAGTCGAGGGCGGCTCGTCGGTGTACGATCGGCCGGATCTGGGGCTGCAGGGACTTGTCCTTCTGGCGCAATTTCATGGCATTGCCGCCGATGCGACGCAGCTGGCGCATGGCTTTGGCCGTGGGGGTGAGCCATTCGACGAGACCACGCTGCTGCTGGCGGCCAAGCAACTGGGCTTGAAAGCCAAGGTCGTTGCTCAACCGGCCGCGCGCATTGGCATGGCTGCACTGCCGGCCCTGGCACTGGTGCCGGGCGGTGACGCGTTCATCGTGGCCAAGGTCGGTGCGGACCAGATCCTGATCCACGACCTGGTCGAAAAGCGGCCGCGCTCCATTTCACCCGCCGAGTTCGAGGCGCGTTACCAGGGGCGGTTGTTGCAGGTTGCCTCGCGGGCATCAGTGCTCGGCGATCTGGCCAAATTTGATTTCAGCTGGTTCATCCCGGCGGTGGTCAAGTACCGCAAGCTGATGATCGAGGTCTTCGTCGTCTCGTTCTTCATTCAGCTGTTTGCTCTGATCACCCCGCTGTTCTACCAGGTGGTGATGGACAAGGTGCTGGTGCATAACGGCCTGACCACACTGGACGTGATCGCGATCGGGTTGGTCTCGATGGCGGTGTTCGATGTGCTGCTGTCCGGCCTGCGCACCTATGTCTTCGCCCATACCACCAGCAAGATCGACGTGGAGCTGGGGGCGCGGCTGTTCCGCCACGTGCTGTCGTTGCCGCTGGCGTACTTCGAGTCGCGGCGGGTCGGCGACACCATTGCGCGCGTCCGTGAGCTGGAGAACATCCGCAACTTCCTGACCGGGCAGGCACTGACTTCGGTACTGGACCTGTTCTTCACCGTGGTCTTTCTGTCGGTGATGTTCTGGTACAGCGGTTGGTTGACCTTGATCGTGGTGCTGTCGTTGCCGTTGTACGCCACAATTTCCGGTTTGATTACTCCGGTGCTGCGCAAGCGTTTGAACGACAAGTTTGCCCGCGGTGCGGACAATCAGTCGTTTCTTGTGGAAACCGTCAGCGGTATCGGCACGGTCAAGGCAATGGCGGTCGATCCACGTGTGACGCGCACCTGGGACAACCAGCTTGCCGGGTACGTCAGCGCTGGTTTCAACGTCACCCGCATCGCGACGCTGGGACAGCAAGGTGTGCAACTGGTGCAGAAGCTCACCGCTGTGGCAGTGCTGTTCTGGGGCGCCAAACTGGTGATGGAAGGCAAGCTGTCGATCGGCCAGCTGATTGCCTTCAACATGCTGTCGGGCCAGGTCACTGCACCGATCATCCGGCTGGCCCAGTTGTGGCAGGATTTCCAGCAGGTAGGTATCTCGGTCGAGCGGTTGGGCGACATTCTCAATACCCGCACCGAGGTGCCGGGCAGTCGCCTGGCCTTGCCGCCGATTCGCGGACAGGTGACGTTCGAGCGGGTCACGTTCCGCTACCGGCCCGACGCGCCGGAAGTGCTCAATGCCATCGAGCTGGACGTTCGCCCGGGCGAGATCATCGGTATCGTCGGCCGGTCCGGCTCCGGCAAGAGCACGCTGACCAAGCTGGTGCAGCGGCTCTACACGCCCGAACGTGGGCGGGTGCTGATCGATGGGCAGGATCTGGCATTGGCCGATCCTGCCTGGTTGCGCCGTCAGCTGGGCGTGGTGTTGCAGGAGAACTTCCTGTTCAACCGCAGCGTGCGCGAGAACATCGCGTTGACCGATCCCGGCATGCCGCTGGAGCGGGTGATCCATGCGGCCAAGCTGGCAGGTGCCCACGACTTCATTCTGGAACTGCCAGAAGGCTACGACACCAAGGTTGGCGAGCACGGCACCGGTTTGTCCGGTGGGCAGCGCCAGCGCATTGCGATCGCGCGCGCACTGATCGGCGATCCGCGCATTCTGATTCTGGACGAAGCCACCAGCGCCCTGGATTACGAATCGGAACACGCGGTGATGAGCAATATGCGTGCGATCTGCAAGGGCCGCACCGTGCTGATCATCGCCCATCGCCTGTCCACCGTGCGGCAGGCCAACCGCATCGTCGTGGTGGAGAAAGGGCGAATTGTCGAGAGCGGCTCGCATGCAGAGCTGGTCGACCGGCCGGAAGGCCAGTACGCGCATCTGTACAGACTGCAACAGGGGACACCATGAAGCACCTGCTCCAGGGATGGCGCGATTTCTTTCTCCGCTATTTCAAGATTTTCAAATCGGCCTGGGCGGTGCGCCGCCAGCTCGACCCGCCCGCGCGCAGCGCCGATGAGCGTGCATTCCTGCCCGCACATCTTGAGCTGACCGAAACACCGGTCTCGCCCACCGCGCGCTGGACAATGCGCATCATCATCGGCTTCTTCTGTGTGGCGCTGCTGTGGGCATGCTTGGGCAAGCTCGACATCGTCGCCGTGGCACCAGGCAAGACCGTGGTCGATTCGCGGACCAAGGTGGTGCAGACCGCAGAAACCGCGGTGGTACGCAGGATCCTGGTACGCGACGGACAAGCCGTGAAGAAAGGCCAGCTGCTGGTCGAACTCGATGCCACCGCCACCGGCGCCGAGTTCGCCCAGGCCGGCGACGCATTGGTCAACGCGCGTCTCGCTGCGCTTCGCCAGGCAGCGCTGGCGACCGCCATTGCGACCGGACAGCCGCCGCAGCTGGATCCGGCTCCGGATCTACCAGCCGAGCGCGTGGCCAATGAGCAGCAATTGGTCAGCAGCCAGTTCGACGCATTCCAGGCGCGCCGGCATAACCTCCAAGCCAGCATCGCCCAACGCCAGGCCGAACTGCAGACCACCCAGGACGCGATCGAACCCCTGGCCGAGTCCGCACGCATCTCAAAAGTGCGCGCAGACGACTACGCCCGCCTGGTCGAGGGCAAGTACGTCGGCCGCCATGACTACCTGTTGCGCGAACAGGAACGCATCGCTGCAGAAAGCCAGCTCGCCACCCAGCGAAATCGCCTGCAGGAGATCCGCTCGGCGATCAGCGCGGCGCAAGAGGAGTTGCGCGTGCTTGTCACCGACACACGACAGCAGGCACTGGATGCCTTGCGCCAGGCAAGCGAGCAAGCCGGCCAGCTGACCCAGGACGTTGCCAAGACTGGCCAGCGCGACAAGCTGATGGCCCTGCACGCGCCCGTTGACGGCACCATCCAGCAACTGGCCGTCCACACCGTAGGTGGTGTGGTTACGCCCGCACAGCCGTTACTGGTCGTGGTGCCGGCCGAAGAAGCGCTGGAGGTCGAGGTCACTGTACTCAATAAGGACATCGGCTTCATGCGCCCGGGCCAGCCGGTCACCGTCAAGGTCGACAGCTTCCCCTACACCCGCTACGGCTATCTGACCGGGACGGTCGCCAGCGTGTCCCACGATGCCGCACAGGACGAAAAGCTTGGCCTGGTATTCCCCGCGCGCATCAAATTGAACGGCAGCACGCTGGAGATCGATGGGGTCAAGGTGCGGATGAGTGCCGGGATGAGCTTGAGTGCGGAAGTGAAGACGGGGAAGAGGCGAGTGATTGACTATCTGCTTAGTCCACTTCGTCATCACGGATCCGAGTCGTTAAGAGAACGGTGAGAGCCTAGGAATTCTATCGAAGTCTATGGAGATTAATAAATTGAATGCCTTAACTAAAAAAAAGAGTGGATTTTTGCTGTTTGTCTTCTTCTTTCTCCCAATTCTAGTTGGAAAACTCTCTCTATTATTAAAAATTCACGACTTGCAGTTTATTGATGGGTGGAAAAATTTCTATAAGGCTGCATGGGGTGATGCAGGCGGATATTACTTCACTGTCCTCTCTTCTCTGATTCTATCTCCCCTTGTTGTAATTTGGGTGCGTGCAAATTCAGATGTTAAAGAGATTGATAATAAATCAAAAGCATTTGCATTGGGCGTGTGCGGATTATTTATTGCTTCTATTTTATCAGTAGTCTTGGTTTTAGCTCTCCCCGTAAGTTCAATTGAAAATCCAACTAAGGGAGTAAGGCTTATTATACTTTTGGGGAAATCGCATTTTCTATTTGGTCTTGGCTACGGGATTATGGTCGCAGCTTGTGTCGTAATGGCTTACGGTTCTGTCGCCATACTGCGGCAGGTAATTAAAAAATAAAAAGGAATGATAGCGATGACTAGTCAAGAAGGTAGCAGCAATAGCAATAATAGCAGTGGTAATAATAATGGTGGGGGTGATTCAAAGCCGGCCGATCCTTTTGGATTTGAAGATGCCAATAAGCTAGGGAGTGCGTATCGGTCGGCCACTTTCGCCTTTGTAGCTCAATACGAGAAACAGTACGCGCAATCGGTTGCGGATGGGGCGGATGCTCAAGCTGCAATCAGGCAGGCACTGGTAGCTGGGCATAATAGACAGTCCCAAGTTTTTTTGGACTATGCTAGCGCGGCGGAATCAGTTAGTGATCCAAGATGGAAGGCTGCTTATTCAGAGGCTGCAGTTTCAGCTGCGCGTGAAGCGAGTGCTTTGGCTGGTGCTCAAGGACCAATGTCTGATGTGTTGAATGCATATTATTCAGAGTCAACTTCAAAATATGCATCTTTAATGAATGCAAGTCCCGCTCTGCGGTTTGCTGCAAAACACGGGGGGCCAGTGGGGGATTTGGTGGATATTGGTGCTGCCACTTTGTATGGTACACCTGGAGATGTGGCTAAAGCGGTTGTAGGCGCCGCAATGGGAGCAGCTGCAGGAACTATTGCGACCGGAGTCCTCGGATTCTTAGGAATTACTGGAGCTCCTGCTATAGCAGTCGTCGCCGCTGTAGCTATTGGTGTAGGAGTATTGGCTCCGGATTTTGTTCCTGACAGTGAATGGAATAAATTGGGAGACTGGGGTAAAGAAGCAATCAAAGATGTGGCAGATTGGTTTGAGGACGCGTGGAGTGATACGGCTAAGTGGTGGGGCGACCGTTTTGATGAGTTAGGCGACTCACTAAGAGATATGTTCGATCGTGCAAGAAACTTTGTGCCACGCCGCGATCCTCTGGTTATCGACCTTGACGATGACGGAATCGAGACAGTAGAAGCGAACGGCTCAATCCTTTTTGATCATGATGGTGACGGTGTAAAAAGCGGAACTGGGTGGATTAAGTCTGACGACGCATTTGTAGTTATGGATAGGAACGGAAATGGTAGGATTGATGACGGATCCGAACTTTTCGGAGCGGATACCGATCTTTCGTCTGGAGTGAAGGCTTCCTCTGGGTTTTCTGCGCTTGCCGATCTAGACAGCAATAAGGATGGTGTTTTTAGTTCGGCTGATAGTCAATTCGGTGACGTCCGTTTATGGCGCGATTTGAATCAGGACGGTATTTCGCAGTCCAATGAATTATTCACATTTGAAAGTTTGAATGTTTCTAGGATTACATTGAGGCCGACTGTTACTGATGATTTGGATCTCGGTAACGGAAATGTAGTGGATAATCGGGGTGCTTATGAGCGTGTTGATGGGACTATAGGGCTCGCTGGCGATCTTCAGCTTGCTATGAATAATTTTTTTCGTGATTTTAGTGGGTCGCTGAATCCTATTGACGCGACGAGTAAAGCTAGCTTGCTGCCAAACCTAAAGGGTAGCGGTGCCGTACGAGATTTAAAGGAAGCTGGGAGCTTATCTGTAGAGTTGTTGGCTTCTATACAAGCGATTTCACCTGGAACATCTCGCGATTCGATGAGAGCCTCGCTTGACGCTATCCTCACCCAATGGGCGGCGACCTCCACAATGCAGAGCAGTGAAGAGATGCTTGAATCTGTCGGGGGCGCGCGCGAGCTGCTTTATCGTGGCGTTCTCCCAGCCGATGTCGCGGCCCAGAGCCCCGAAGCTATAGATGCTTGGATTAAGCAGCAGCATGCAGAGCTTGGTCCAATGATTGCCATCTTGGAAAAATTCAATGGCTCCAGTCTGATCAGCTATCGTTATGACCAAGCGTCGACCGGGGGCAGTTCCTATTCATGGAGCGAGTTGTCCAAGTTGGACGGAACTAAGTTTTTTTCTATGAGTATTTTATTGCAGCCCGAGCAGATCGAAGCGCTCAGAGCTGCCTATGCGAGCTTAAAAGAGTCGGTGTATGCAGGCTTGGTGATGGAGACGCGTCTGAAAGGTTATTTGGACGGCGTTAGCATTAAGCTCGTGGATGGTGAATTCAAGTTCGATGTCCTCGGATTGACAGCCAAGCTTTCGGATAAGTGGAAAGAAAGTAAGAGCGAGGCTCTGCAAGACGCTATCGATTTGTATCGCTACGGCGGAGGCTTTCTTGCGGACACAGGCTGGAACGGTGTTGATGCTCTTCGGGCAATGATCGATCAAGCCAAAGTTTCGCCGGAAGGACTCGCTGCACTGGTAAGCTCGGATATTAACCTCGTGTCTGGGGTCGCGCAGCTGGGGTCACGCGATGACATCATCTGGGGAAGTGCTGGCGGCGATGATTTGCGAGGAGGACTTGGTGACGACCTCATTGTCGGTGAGCGTGGCAATGATTCGCTTTACGGCGAGTCCGGAGGCGATAAGGTGTTTGGCGGAGATGGAAATGATGTGCTATTCGGTGGGGAGGGCAATGACTTGCTGGATGGTGGGGTCGGAAATGACACGCTGTACGGTGGTGCCGGTACGGACCGTCTTGACGGTGGTGCGGGTGACGACTATCTAAGCGGGGATGCTGGTAGTGACGTTTACCTGTTCGGCCGAGGTTCTGGTAGGGATACTGTCTCCAACTATCACTCTGCCGGCGAGGAGGATCGGATTCTGATTGCAGACGATTTGTCTGCAGCTGATATCAAGGTTTCCCGTTACAGTGACGATCTGATCATTGAGATAGCTGGGACTAACGACCGCTTGGCTGTGTCGAACTATTTTTATAACGATGGAAATGGTCCTTACTCGGTAAAAGAGATTCGATTCGCTGACGGTACAATCTGGGAGGTTGCAAAGGTCAGAGAGATGGTGCAGGTCGCAGGTGACGGAAGTGATCAATTGACCGGCTACCAAGGCAACGACAGCCTTTTTGGTGGGCGTGGTGATGACACCATCAACGGACAAGGTGGCGACGATCTGCTTGAGGGTGGTGAGGGGGGCGATAGCCTGTCTGGTGAAGCTGGCAATGATCGCCTATTCGGTGGTACGCAGAACGATACGCTCTATGGCGGTGAGGGTGACGACCAGCTCGATGGCGGAGCGAACAATGACACGCTTTATGGTGGCAGTGGCAATGACCGGCTAGAGGGCGGCGCCGGCAATGACTACTTGAGCGGGGACGCAGGAAGCGACATCTACCTGTTTGGTCGCGCTTCCGGACAGGACACGATCAGCAACTACAACTATGACGGTGGTTCCACTGATGTGTTGGAGTTGGCTGCGGATGTTGCCGTATCAGATGTGACGATTTGGCGCTATAGCGATGACTTGGTGCTGACAATCAATGGGACTGATGCTCGCGTTACTGTCAGTAGCTACTTCTACAACGATGCTAACGGTCCATATGCGCTCAATCAGGTGCGTTTTGCTGATGGGACAGTTTGGGATGCTGCACAGATCAAGTCGTTGGTGCAGGCCTCGACGTCCGGGAATGATCAGCTGACCGGCTACCAAGGCAACGATAGCCTTTCAGGTGGGCGTGGCGATGACACTATCTATGGCCAAGCCGGAGACGACCTGCTTCAGGGTGGCGAGGGTGGTGATAGCCTGTCAGGCGACGCGGGTAATGACCTGCTGTTCGGTGGCGCGCAGAACGACATGCTCTCCGGTGGCGAGGGCGACGATCAGCTGGATGGCGGGACAAACAATGACACGCTCTATGGTGGCGGCGGCAATGACCGACTCGATGGCGGTACCGGCAACGACTACCTAAGCGGGGATGCAGGAAGCGACATCTACGTCTTTGGTCGCGCTTCTGGGCAGGATACGATCAGCAACTATACCTATGACAGTGGTTCCACTGACGTGTTGGATTTGGCAGCGGATGTTGCCGTCTCAGATGTGACGATTTGGCGCTATAGCGACGACTTGGTGCTGGCGATCAAGGGCTCGGATGCTCGCGTCACGGTAAGCAGCCACTTCTACAACAATGCCAATGGGCCATACGCGCTCGCTCAAGTGCGTTTTGCCGACGGAACGGTTTGGGATGCTGCACAGATCAAGTCATTGGTGCAGACCTCGACGGCCGGGAATGATCAGCTGACCGGCTATGAAGGCAATGACAGTCTTTCCGGTGGACGTGGCGATGACACCATCAGTGGGCAAGGCGGAGACGATCTGCTTGATGGCGGCGAAGGTGCTGACAACCTTTCCGGGGAAGCGGGCAACGATCAATTGTTTGGTGGTACACAAAACGACACGCTTTATGGTGGTGAGGGCGATGATCGACTTGACGGAGGGGCAAATAACGACACGCTATACGGTGGTGGCGGTAATGATCGTTTGGATGGCGGTAGCGGAAATGACTATTTAAGCGGAGACGTCGGAAGCGATACCTATGTTTTTGGCCGAACCTCCGGTCAGGACACGATCTTCAACTACATCTACGACAATATGTCGACTGACGTACTGGAGTTGGCTGCTGGCGTTGCCGTCTCAGACGTGACCGTCTGGCGATCCAGTGATGATCTGGTGCTGGCGATCAATGGCACGGACGCGCGCGTTACGGTGAGCAGTCACTTCTACAACGACGCCAATGGTCCGTATACGCTCAATCAGATACGTTTTGCCGATGGAACGATCTGGGATACTGCACAGATCAAGTCACTGGTGCAGGCCTCTACGGCCGGGAATGATCAGCTGACCGGCTATCAAGGGAATGACAGTCTTCATGGTGGGCGTGGTGACGATAGCGTCAACGGACGAGGCGGAGACGACCTACTTGACGGCGGTGAGGGTGCCGACAATCTATTCGGTGAGGCGGGTGACGATCGACTGTTCGGTGGCGCACAGGGCGATACGCTCTACGGCGGCGAGGGCGATGATCAGCTGGATGGTGGAGCGAACAACGACATCCTGTATGGCGGTGGAGGCAATGATCGTCTTGAGGGTGGTTCCGGTAATGACTATCTGAGCGGGGATGCCGGAAGCGACACTTATGTATTCGGCCGCGCCTCAGGTCAAGATACGGTCAGCAACTATAGCTATGAAACTACGTCTACTGACGTCATTGAGCTAGCTGCGGATGTTGCTGTGGAAGATGTCACCATCTGGCGCTACAGCAATGATCTCGTGCTGGCTATCAAAGGAACTGATGCGCAGATTCGGGTTGGAAGTCATTTTTACAATGATGGTAGAGAGTTGTATGCGATCAACCAGGTACGTTTTGCCGATGGAACGGTGTGGGATGCCACACAGATCAGAGCGTTGGTACAGGCCTCTACAGCAGGGGATGATCAGCTAATCGGTTACCAGGGCAGTGATAGCCTTTCTGGGGGGCGTGGCGATGACACCCTCAACGGCCAAGGTGGAGACGATCTACTCGATGGCGGTGAGGGCTCGGATAGCCTTTATGGTGAAGCCGGCAATGACTTGCTGCTCGGTGGTGCCCAAAACGATAGGCTGTACGGTGGAGACGGCAATGACCGTCTAGATGGCGGCGACGGCAATGACTACCTGAGCGGAGACGTCGGAGGTGACACCTATGTGTTTGGTCGCACCTCTGGGCAGGACACGATTAGCAACTACAGCTATGACAGTGGCTCCACTGACGTGCTGGAGCTGGCTGCGGATGTTGCTGTGGCTGACCTTATGGTTTGGCGTTATAGCAACGACCTGATAATAGCAATTAAGGGGACAAATGCGCAGATCACAGTGGGTAGCTATTTCTATGAATCTGGAAGCACTTCCTACACAGTCGGAAAGATCAATTTTGCTGATGGAACTTCTTGGGCCTATACGGACGTACTTAATTTAGTAATGCAGCAACCAGCTACGCAAAGCTACATTTATGGCACGGCCGAATCAGATATCCTCCAGGGTGCGTCGTCGCTTGATTATGTATATGGGTACGGCGGAGACGATGTGCTGGATGGTGGGGCTGGCAATGATACGCTCGACGGCGGCTACGGCAACGACGTGTATCGTTTTGGTCGTGACTCCGGCAACGACATCATCACGAATAACGATTGGGCCGCTGGTAAGCACGATGCGATCGTCATGGGTGAAGGCATCTCTACCGGAGACGTTTCGGTAGCACGGGACGGCGATAGCTTGGTGTTGAGCATCAAGGGCACCTCTGACAGTGTCCGGGTCAACAGCTACTTCTATGCTGATGCGACCTACGGCTATCAGGTAGAAGAGGTCCGCTTTGCCGACGGCACAGCTTGGGATATCGCTGCAATCAAGGCGCTGGTCCAGGCGGCAACGGACGGCAACGATGCACTGGCCGGCTATGCCACTGCCGATGTGCTCAACGGTGGTCTGGGTGATGACACCTTGTCAGGCTATGGAGGAGACGATGTTCTCCAGGGCGGGATCGGTGCCGATACGCTCTATGGCAATGAGGGTAATGACACGCTCGATGGCGGTGATCAGAACGATCGCCTTTACGGCGGCAGTGGGAACGACCTTCTGCTCGGTGGCGTCGGCACTGATAGTTTATCTGGCGAGAATGGCGACGACCTTTTAGACGGTGGTGCAGGCAACGATACCCTTGACGGTGGCTTCGGCAACGACGTCTACATCTTCGGACGTGGCTCTGGTAACGATCTCATCGTCAACTACGATTGGACCGCAGGCAAACGCGATGCGATCCTCATGGGTGAGGGCATCTCTACTGGAGACGTTTCGGTAGCACGGGACGGCGATAGTTTGGTGTTGAGCATCAAGGGTACCTCTGACAGTGTCCGGGTCAACAGCTACTTCTATGCTGATGCGACCTACGGCTATCAGGTAGAAGAGGTCCGCTTTGCCGACGGCACGACCTGGGATATCGCCGCAATCAAGGCGCTGGTCCAGGTGGCAACGGACGGCAACGATGCACTGGCCGGCTATGCCACTGCCGATGTGCTCAACGGTGGTCTGGGTGATGACA
>NZ_PRDN01000013.1:0-15883 GCF_003600855.1 Xanthomonas sp. CFBP 7698 | reverse complement strand
TCACGCCAGCAATGAAATTGGCGATGGCCGCCTAGCTCCACTTTTGGCGAACGCTCAAAGCGGGGGGATTACCAAGGCCGGCGCCTCCACAAGTGCAGGTGGCGCCTCGAAAACGGCTGCCAAGAAGACGTCGAAGACACGTGGCGCAACGTCATCGGTGACGAAAAAGACGCCAGCGCGCAAAGCTGCCACAAAGAAAGCAGCAACGAAGAAGGCAGCAACCAAGAAGTCAGCAACGAAGAAGTCAGCAACGAAGAAGGCGGCAACGAAGAAGGCGGCAACGAACAAGCCGGCCAGGAAGACGTCAGCCGGAACACACGCGGCCAAGAAGGCGTCGGCGCAACGCGGCACTGCCAGCAAGAGCGCTACGTCCGCGAAGGCCGTAAAAAAAGCCACCGCCAGGAAGTCTGCACCCTGGAAAACGCCCAACCCCAAGAGCGCATCGCGGTCCACATCGCTGTCTCCCGCACAGAAGTCCCAGGCCAGGAAGCGTGCCAAGGCGGCGGGCCGGCCCTATCCCAACCTGGTGGACAACATGGCGGTTGCCAGCAAGCGAACCACCAAGCGTGTGGGCACATCGGGCGCCGCGAAGAAGGCGGCGATGAAGAAATAACCGCAGGCGGCACTCTTCGCCATCGGGTCATGCTGCGTCGGCGCTGGGAGTGCTGACGCGGCGTACCTGCATCGTGCACGGCGAAAGCATTTTGCAGACGGAGCAAGTCTTGGTCCAGCATGCGGCGAGGGCTTCGGCGCAGTGCTGCAGGGCTGTGGTGCACGCCATCGCTGCGTCGACCGTCCCGTGCAGGCCAGCACGCATGCCGGCACGCGTGCTAAGGCGACGTGCGTTGCCGCTTGCGATCGCCGCGGCATCGATCCGAACAATATTTCACATCGTCCCAGACCTTCTCCCACTTCTTGCGCCAACAGAACGGCCGTCCGCATTGCACGCAGACCTTTTCCGGCAGGTTCTGCTTTTTAGGAGTTGCCATGTCGAGGCCAGATTCCGGGTGCTGGATGGTTGGGGTTCAAGCATGTCATGGCGACGCGCCCGGTCGAAGCCCCTGCCATCCCATCTGCCGCTGATGCCGTCGGGAGCAGCGGCGCACCGCGCAAAAGTCTGCAGCGAGTGTCTATAGTGGACATCGGTGGCCGTACGGACGCCGTCTGAAGTGACAGACGCGCAAACGTACACAGGCCGGACTCAAACAAGGATGCTTGTGAAGCGTTTTCTGCTCGTGTTGTCGGCCCTGCTGTACGTTGTTGCGCTCTGCCTTCCTGCATTGCATGGCGGCGATGAACACCTGGGGGGCTTTGTCATTCTGCTGCTTGGGTGGATGCAGGTGGTCGACGGCCAGTGCATCGCCTGGATGAGTAACCCGCTGTATTGGCTGGCGTGGCTCTGCTATGGCCTCAAGGTAGACAAGATGGCAGCGGCCCTGTTGATGGCGGCCTGCCTGATTGGACTGGATACCTTTCGCGCAACCCGGTTCGACAAGAACGAGGCGGGCCATCAGGTCATGATCGACCACGTGGGCACCGCGTTCTATGTCTGGGAGTTGAGCTTTGTGCTCCTGCTCGTCGTGGTGTTGATCCGTCTGTTCAACAAGCCCGCCGCGCTGCATGGCGGCCGCGCAGCGTGATCGGGCGCAAGCCGTTGCACGGGCTGCTGACGTCTGCGATGTACACGGCTCCAAGCGGCTCGTGTGTCCAAGGAGTACCGTAGCGGCGTGTGCCCCGATCCCGCTGCCGACGAGTCGATGATGAACGCCCAGGCCAACGCCGCCGACCAGACCATTCCGATCCTGCCCAGCCGCGCGATTGCGCAGACCCTGGCCTTCTATCGCCGACTGGGCTTTGAAGGCGATGCGCATCCGCATGATGCAGGCTATGCAATCTTGCGACGTGGTGCGGTAGAGCTGCATTTCTTTGCGCATCCGGATCTCGACCCGGCCGCGTGCTATGCGGGCTGTTACCTGCGGGTGGGCAACGTGGATGACGTCTACGCCGCACTGCAGGCGGCAGGGCTCCCGGCGCAAGGCATCCCGCGCATCGACCCGCTTGCCGACAAGCCCTGGGGCATGCGCGAGTTTGCGATCGTGGACGAGAGCGGCAACCTGCTGCGGATCGGGCAGGTCATTGCCGATCGCTGACACGCGCCGCAATCGTCGGGCTGTGTGGGCCAGGTCTGCGGCAGCACGCACGTCGAGCGCGCTGCCGCACGCAGGAACCATCGGGCGCCTCTACGCGTGGTGAAGAGGCGCACCGATGGCAGGTGGGCCGCTCCTGCGCGGCGCGGCATGTGTCGTGCGTAGCTCACACCTCAGCCACCGTTGCCAGGATGCAACGTCGCTCAACTGGCCTCCAGCGAGGCAAGCACGGTCTCCACTTGGCCTGGTGTGGCATCACCCAAGGCGAGATAGGCTTTCGCCAGCGCATCGGCGAAGCGCGAATCTGCAGCCAGCGTGCCAAACACCGCATCCAGCGTGAGAAAACGCGCGACATCAGCGGCGGCATCGCCAGTGGCTGCGCGTCCAAGCGCGCCCAGGGCATCGTTCAAGGGGTCGACCAGCGCCACGCCAATGCATGCCTGCCTGCGCACGAAATGCAACCAGGCGGCGACCGGAAGGCATACGCGGTCGATCGGGCGCCCGGCGGCCAGCGCATCGCCGATCGTGCCCAGCAGCCGCACCGGGATCTTCTGCGAGCCGTCCCAGGCGATCTGGGCGAGCAGGTGGCGGATGGCGGGGTTGCGGAAGCGGGCCAGGATGGCGTCGCTGTAGTGCTGTGGGTCGAAGCCCGGCATGGGCTGCAGGGTGGGGGCGATGTCGTGGCGCATCAGCGTCTCGACGAAGGCCGCAAGTTCAGGGTGACGCATGGCATCGGCCACCGTCTCCAGGTGTAGCAGGCTGCCGAGATACGCCAGCGCCGAATGCGGCGCGTTGAGCAGGCGCAGCTTGGCGCGCGCGTAGCCGGCGATGTCCTCGCTCAGGGTGACGCCTGCGCGTTCGAATGCAGGGCGGCCGCTGCAGAAACGATCTTCGATCACCCATTGGCTATAACGCTCGCGCTGGATCGGCCAGGCGTCGTGCACACCCAGCTGGTCTTGCACGTGCGCGCGCAGCGCGTCATCGGTAGCGGGCGTGATGCTGTCCACCATCGATCGCGGGAAGGCAACGTGTTGCGCGATCCAGGCCGCGAGCGCGCGGTCATTCTGTTCCGCAAGCCGCACCACGGCGCGCTGCAGCAGCACGCCGTTGTCGGCCAGGTTGTCGCAGCTGAGCACAGTGAATGGCGCAGTGCCGTCGTGCATGCGCTGTTGCAGCCCGGCGACGAGATAGCCGATGGCGCTGCGGGGCGCTGTGGGGTGGGCGATGTCGTGGACGATGTCGGGATGGGTCAGGTCGAGCGTGTCGCCGGCCAGGCAATAGCCTTTTTCGGTGATGGTGAGCGTGACCAGGCGCACTGCAGGATCTGACAGGCGTACTAGCACGGTGGCTTGTTCGTCGGCGGCGCAGAGGACTTCGCGGATAGCGCCGATGATGCGCAGCTGCGGGTGTTCGTCGAGCAAGGCCAGGGTGTAGAGCCCATCTTGTGGACGCAGCGCATCGCGCACGTGCGGGCTATGCAAGGAGACGGCGCAGATGGCCCAGGTGGGGTCTTCGGCGAGTAGGTCGTCGATGTAGACGGCCTGGTGGGCGCGATGGAAGGCGCCGGCGCCCAGATGCACGATGCCGATGGTGGTTTTTTTTAGGTCGTAGCTTGGGGTGAGAACGGGGGTGGGTAGGTGAGCGAGTGCTGCGATGGAGAGCGTGGGGATTGGCATGGGGTTTCTTTTAATCGTGGGGTGCTGCAAGTTTGCTTGGTGGCCTTACCCTCACCCCAACCCCTCTCCCGGAGGGAGAGGGGCTTTGCACGGCGGCTTCTGGGGGCGCGATTACTTGTCGGTGACGGTGAAGCGTTGCTTGCTGCGGATGTCGCTGCTGGAGGCGCCGATCTGCACCTCATAGGCGCCCGGATCCACGGCGTACGCCTTGCGTTGGGCGTCATAGATGCGCAGCGCGTCCTGCGCCTTGATGGTGAAGCGCACCTCGCGTTGTTCGCCCGGCTGCAGGGTGATGCGTTGAAAGCCGCGTAGTTCCTTGATGGCGCGTTCGCGTTGTGGCTTCAGCGGCTGCAGATACAGCTGCACCACTTCGTCGCCTGCGCGTTGGCCGGTATTCTTCAACGTGACCGTTGCCGTGAGTGTGCCGTCGGCGGCCACGGTTTTACGATCAAGCTGCAGGGTGGAATAAGCAAACTGCGTATACGACAAGCCATGCCCGAATGGATACAGCGGTGCGCCGGCGAAGTAACGATAGGTGCGCCCGCGCATGGCATAGTCGTCGAAGGCCGGCAGGCGCTCGTCCTCCTTGTAGAAGGTGATCGGCAGGCGGCCACCGGGGCTGGCCTGGCCGAACAGCACATCGCCCACCGCACTGCCGCCGCGCTGGCCGGGGTACCAGGCCAGCAGGATGGCGGGCACGTGTTGCTGGGCCCAGTCGATGGCCAGCGCCGAGCCGGTGGTCAGCACCACCACCACCGGCGTGCCGGTGGCCTGCAGCGCTTGCAGCAGCTCGCGCTGTGGCTTGGGCAAGCGCGTGTCGGTGCGGTCGCCACCGGCAAAGCCGGGGTAATTGACGTCCATTTCTTCGCCCTCGACATCGCCGGTGAGGCCGCCGACAAACACCACCACCTCGGCATTGCGGGCCGCGTCCACCGCTTCCTGCAGCGGCGGTTTGGCGCCGGGCATGCGCCAGGCCAGGCGCACCCCGGCATCGCGGGTGGCTTCGTAGTACTCCACACGTAGGTCGTAGGCTTTGCCGCCTTCCAGCGCCACGCTGGCAGTGCCGCCGCGCATGCGCGGTGCATCATTCCATTGATCGATGAGCAACTTACCGTCCAGGTACAGGCGCACGCCGTCGTCTGCGGCAATCTGCAGGTCGTACGTGCCCGAGACCGGCGGCAGCAACTGGCCATGCCAACGCACGCTGAAATCGTCCTTGCCGAGTGCGCGGTCGGGCTGCAGTTCGCCACGGCCAACTGCATCGTCGGTGGGCGCGTTGCGGTCCCAGCGGAAGGCGATGCGCGGGTCGATGCGGGTCAGCACCGGCTGGCCGGCAAGCGTGCGGCCATTGAAATAGTCGCCGGTCAGGCCGTTCTGCGTGGCACCGGCCGCCGGGCGCAAATAGCGCGATTCGATCGGTGCGGCAGCGTTGGGGTCTTCGCGCCCTTCCACCAGGTCGCTGCCGCGCGCATAGACCACATCGGCTTGCGGTGCGGCATCGCGGATGCCTTGCAGGATGGTGACCGGCGCGGCGGGCGTGCCGTAGTAGTTACCCAGCAGCGACATCGGATCGTCGGCGGTGGGGCCGACCACGGCAATGCGCTTGAGCGTGGGCTTGAGCGGCAACACGCCGTCGTTCTTCAGCAACACCAGCGATTCGCGTGCGGTGCGGCGCGCCAGCGCATCGTGCTGCGGCGATTGATTCACCGAGGCGGGAATCTGCGCCCACGGCACGCTGGCCGGTGGGTCGAACATGCCCAAGCGCATGCGCGTGGTTATCAGGCGCTTGAGCGAGGTATCGATGCTGGCCTCGTCGATCAAGCCGGCACGCACCGCCGCCGGCAACGCGGCGTAGGTGTCGCCGCAATCCAGGTCGGTGCCGTGCTTGACGCCGAGTGCGGCCGCCGCTTCGGGCGTGGGCACGATTTTGTGGTTCTGCCAGATATCGCGGATGGCGGCACAGTCGCTGACGATGTACCCGTCGAAACCCCAATCGCGGCGCAGGATGCCTTCCAGCCGGGTGCTGGCCGAGGCGGACTCGCCATTGACGCGGTTATAGGCGCCCATCACCGCAGCAACCTTGCCTTCCTGCACCAATGCCTGGAACGCTGGCAGATAGGTCTCGTAGAGATCGCGCTCGCTGGGGTGTACATCGAAGTGATGGCGGTCGGCCTCCGGGCCGCTGTGCACGGCGAAGTGCTTGGCGGTGGCATCGAGCTTGCGGTACGGCCCCTGCTGCGCTTGCAGGCCCTGCACGAAGGTCACGCCCATGCGTGCGGTGAGAAACGGGTCTTCGCCGTAGGTTTCCTGCCCGCGGCCCCAGCGCGGGTCGCGGAAGATGTTGATGTTCGGCGACCAGAACGTGAGCCCCTGGTAGCGCTTGTGCTCGCCGCGCGCCAGGAATGCGTGATGCTTGGCGCGCGCTTCGTCGCCGATGGCGGTGGCCACCTCGGCCATCAACGGTGTGTCGAAGGTGGCCGCCAACCCGATCGCCTGCGGAAACACCGTGGCACCGCCGGCGCGCGCCACGCCGTGCAGCGCCTCGTTCCACCAATCGTAGGCCGGCACCTGCAGACGCGGGATGGCGGGCGCAGCGTTCTGCATCTGCGCGGCTTTTTCTTCCAGCGTCATGCGCGCCGCCAGATCGGCGGCGCGCGCGTCGAAGCTGCGTTGCGTGTCCAGGTACGGCGGTGGTGTGGCGGCCTGGGCAGCACCTGCGGCGCACCCCAGTACGAGCAGGACGCCGTGCGCGAGCAAGCGGAAACGGGCGGGCGGGTAGGAGGGCATGGTCAGTCCTGTTGGCGGTCGGGGTGCGATTGGGCGAACGGCCCGATCATGCTGCCGACGAAGCCGCCGGCCTGTTCGGTACTGAGAAAGCCGGCATCGTCGTTGCGGCGGAGCGATTGCCAGCCGCGGCCATCGGCGTCGAAGGCGAAGCTGTACGCGCCGCCATCGCCGCTGATCTGCAGGCGCAGCTGGGCGGTTGCCGGAATGCGTGCCCGTGCAAGCGTGGTGGTGGTGGCGCCATCGCGCTTGTGCAGGAACACCTGCAGCGCATCGCCATCGCGACGGACGCCGAATGCATACCACGCATTGGAATTCTGAAACGCGGCCAGCCCCGCACTGACGCCTGCCCGCACGGGCACATCCAGCGCCGTGCTTGCCGTAAAGCGTGTGTGTTGCTGGCGGCGTGCGAGGAAGGCCGGTGTGCCGGCGCTGTCCAGCCCCTGCGTGCCGGCATGCAGCGTCAACCAGCCTGCACGCGTGCGCAGATCGGCCAGCTCACCCCTGGGCACGCGGACGCTCAGCCACTCGCGCTGCAGCGTGGCGTGGTCGAAGTCGTCATGCCAGGTGAAGTTGCCCGCCAATGGCGCCTGCGTGGCACGTGCCGTCTTCGCGCCGGTGGGCGCCTTGGCGATGTAGGGAATCGGCTGGCCCGCGGGCAGGATGGAGGGCCAGCCATCGCGCCACTGCACCGGCAGCAAGAACGTTTCGCGCCCGGTGTTGTAGCGGTCGCCGCTATACGGACGGCTTGCGAGAAACACCGCCCACCACTGCCCATCGGGCGTGTCCACCAGGTCCACGTGGCCGGCATTGCTGATCGGGTGCGCGCGCGCGGCCGGCAGATCGCGTTGGGTCAGGATGGGGTTGTTCGGTGCGGGCGCATACGGCCCCCACACGTCGCGGCTACGCAAGACCACCTGCGAATGCTGCGGCCCGGTGCCGCCTTCGGCGCACGAGAGGTAGTACCACCCGTCGCGTTGATACAGGTGCGGGCCCTCGATCCAGATCGGCTTGTTGGCCAGATCCACGCCGCCATTGAGCAACACCTTGCGCGGGCCAACCGGTTGCCTGGTGGCGAGGTCGAAACGCTGCATCCAGATCGCGCGATGGCCCTCGTATAACGGCGTGCCTTCCGGCGGGCCGTTATTGAGCAGATATGCGCTGCCGTCGGTGTCGAAGAACAGCGACGGGTCGATGCCATCGATACTCGGCAGCCAGGTCAGCGCCGACCACGGGCCCGCCGGGTCGCTGGCACTGGCGATGAAGTTGCCCCCGCTATCGACCGACGTGCCCACCACGTAAAAGCGCCCCGCGTAATGGCGGATGCTGGCGGCGAACATGCCGCGCGATACGCCCAGCCCGTCGTAATCGAGTTGCTCGCGGCGCTCGACCACATTGCCGATCTGCGTCCAGTGCACAAGATCGGTGCTCTCGAACACCGGAATCGCCGGGAAGTACGCAAACGTGGAATTGACCAGGTAATAGCGCTCGCCCACCCGGGTGATGCTGGGCTCCGGATAGAAGCCGGCCAGGATCGGGTTGCGGTAGTGGCCGGCCGGCAGCGGAGTTGCGAACACCGCATCGTCGCCGCGGTAGTCGAACCAATCGAAGGCGACATCCACGCCGGTGGGCGCCGCTGTCGTTGCCGGTGCCTGCACCGCAGCAGACGCAGGCGCGGCCATCAGCAGGGCCAGCGCTGCCGGCAGCAGGCGCATCACCAGTCCCACATCGCGCCGTCTTCCAGGCGTGCGATAGGCAACTGCTTGGGCACGTACGGATACTTCGCGGCCAGCTCTTCATCGATGTCCACGCCATGCCCAGGAGTTTCGCCGCAGTGCAGGCGTCCGTCGCGGAAGGTGTAGTCGTGCGGGAACACCGCGTTGGCTTCGTCGGAATGGAACATGTATTCCTGGATGCCGAAGTTGGGCACCCACGTGTCGAAGTGCAATGCCGCGCCCATGCACACCGGCGACAGATCGGTGGCGCCATGGAAGCCGGTGCGCACCTGATGCAGCGCGGCGAAATCGGCCAGCCGGCGCACGTGGGTGATACCGCCGGCATGCACAATGGTGGTGCGGATGTAGTCGATCAGCTGCTGCTCGATCAGGTGCTTGCAGTCCCAGATCGAGTTGAACACCTCGCCCACTGCCAGCGGTGTCACGGTGTGCTGGCGAATGATCTCGAATGCGCGCTGGTTTTCCGCCGGGGTGGCGTCTTCCAGCCAGAACAACCGGTACGGCTCCAGGTCGCGGCCCAGGCGCGCGGCTTCGATCGGGGTGAGCCGGTGGTGCGCATCGTGCAGCAGCTCGATCTCGTCGCCATGGTCGCTGCGCAATTGTTCGAACAACTTGGGCACAACGCCGAGATAGCGCGGCGTGGACCACACGGTTTCGGTGGGCAGCTCGCTTTCGGCCGGCTCGTAGGGCTTGCCACCGACAGAAATGCCGTAGGTCTTCTTGATGCCGGGCACGCCGCATTGCGCGCGGATGGCGATGAAGCCCATCTCGCGGAAGCGGCCCACTTCATCGCTGGTTTCGGCGATATCGCGGCCGTTGGCGTGGCCGTACACCAATGCGCCTTCGCGCGAGCGCCCGCCGAGCAGTTGATACAGCGGCATACCGGCCATCTTGCCCAGGATGTCCCACAACGCCACATCCACCGCGGCAATTGCGCTCATCGTTACCGGCCCGCGCCGCCAGTACGCACCGCGGTAGAAGAACTGCCAGATGTCCTCGATGCGCCCGGCATCGCGGCCGATCAGGTTGGGCACCAGGTGTTCCTGCAGGTACGCCGCCACCGCCAATTCGCGCCCGTTGAGCGTGGCATCGCCCAGCCCGGTGATGCCCGAACGGGTGCGGATCTTCAACGTGACGAAATTGCGGCCCGGGCAGGTGACGATGACGCGCGCTTCGACGATCTCGCGGTCGCGGGCGGAACCTTGCAGCGGTGCAGGGGAGTCGGGAGTCTGTGACATCGTGATCTCGCTCAGGGGGAAGGGGTGGCGGTAATGGGACGTTCGAACGGGCCGGCCGGCAAGCCGCTGCGGTCGTACAGCGTGCACACCGGGCTGTCGGCCCAGCAGTAGCGCACGCGCGTTGCGGTCATGCCGGAAGGGACGCGCACGCTGACATCGCGGCCCTGCAGCGTGGCGCTGGCATAGCGGCAAGTGCCGGACGCCTCGCCGCACAGCTCGAAGCCGATCGGTGCGTCGTTGCCATAGCTCAGCAAGGTGGTGTCCACGTCATCGAAGCGGATGCGCACGCTGTCGCGCTCGCGCTGCAGGCTGCGCGGCACCGGGCCGGACGGCGCAATCGCCTCGCCATACACCACATGCCGCGCTGCACGCGCCAGGCGCCGGCCCAGCTCCTGCTTGTTGGCCGGATGGATGTCGTAGCGGTCGCCGATATCGATCGCCACCGCCAACCCGGCGTGTGCATCGTCGGCAACGAAGCGCCGCTGCGCCTCGCGCAATTGCGCCCAACCGCTTTCGACCGGTTGGGTGGGCGGGGTGCCGTAATTGGCCAGCTGCACCACCAGCAGCGGCAACTGCGCACCGAAACGCTGTCGCCAATCGCGCTGCCATGCGTTGAGCAAGGCCGGGTAATGCGCCGCATCGCCGGCATTGGATTCGCCCTGGTACCACAGCACCCCACGCAGGCCCAGCTGCCCCAGTGGCGCAATCATGCCGTTGTACAAGGTCGTGAGCCCGGCCGCCGACGACCACGGCGCCCGCGGTGGCGAGCCCACTGCCTGCGGCACGATGCGGTATTGCCAGGGCGCGTCCAGCGCCACTGTGCTGCCATCGGCAAACTGCAGTGCGCGCGATTGCGCATCGCCCAACAAGCCGCCGCGTCGATAGGTGTTGAGCACATTGAGCACGATGCTGTTGCGCCCGGCATGCAGCCGTCCGCGCGGCAGCGGGTAGCGACGCGGCTGGTCCGCACCGTAGCTGCTGCCCACGCCGCGCCCGTTGACCCAGGTCTGGTCCAGTTCGTCCACCGGCCCCAGCAACAACGTCGCGTCCTGCGCGGCCTGTGCCGGTGTCAGTTCGATGCTGGTGCGGTACCACACCATGCCGTTGAAGCCGACCAGCTGCGGCACGCCCCAGTCGTCCCATGCGCCCAGTGCCGGCGGTGCGCCCTGCCAATCGCCGGGCGCATCCGGCTGCCACGGTTCGCCTTCGCCATGCGCATGCCACCAGGCTTCCCACAGCGCGGCCCACTGCGGCGCAGCAGCCACCGGGTCGGTTGCGTAACGTGCCAGCACATCCAGGGCCGGACCATCGTCGCCGGCCGCACGCAGCGACGCGTCGCCGATCCAGGCCTGCAGTTGCGAGCCGCCCCATGAGGCGTTGATCAAGCCCATCGGCACGTCCACGGTCTTCTGCAACTCACGCGCGAAGTAGTAGCACGCGGCCGAAAACTCCTTCACCGTCTCAGGCGTGGTGCGCTGCCACGTTGCGACGCCACCGAAGCTGCGTTGCGGGGTTGGGCTGGATTGCGCGGGCACCTTGAACATGCGGATGTTGGGGTGGTCGGCGTCGGCAATCTCGCTGCGCGCATCCAGCGTGCGATGCACCTGCAGTTCCATGTTCGATTGCCCCGAGCACAGCCACACATCGCCGATCAAAATATCGTCGATCTGTTGCACCACACCGCTGGCAGTGCTGGCCTTCAGGCGGTACGGGCCGCCAGCCGCATGTGCGGGCAGGCGTGCCTGCCAATGCCCTTGCCGGTCTGCGCGAACCTGCACCTGCGCCGTCTCCAGTTGCACCGTGACACGCGCGCCCGGCGCCGCATCGCCCCACACGCGGATCGGCGCATCGCGCTGTAGCACCGCATGGTCCTGGAAGACGGGATGCAGCAGCGGTGCATCTGCGGCGCTTGCCAGTTGCGGCAGCAGCAACACCGATAACGCGGCGACCAACACCTTCAGCCGACATGCGCTCACTTCGGATTCCCCGGTGCGTACGGAAATGTCAGTGCCTGGTAATACGCCAACGAGTGCGCTGGCGGCGCCACGCCGGCAGGCAGCGGGCGGCCGGACACACTCTGGAAATAGGCGATGCTCGCATCGCGCCACCACTGCGCCTCACGCTGCTGGATCGCCAGGAAAGCGTCCACTTGCGCGTAGCGCGGCGCATCGATCTTGCCGGCGAGGCCTTGCCAGGTCGTGCGCATCGCAGCCACCTCACTCACACCGTGGTCGTACCGCCAAACCAGCTCGTCCCACAGCGGTCTGCCGGAGGCCATGCGGTGATCCCACGGTACATGATGGAACCACAGCAGCAACGGCTCGGGCACGCGCTGCACATCGCCAAACACGCGCGCGACCGGCGGCGCATATTGCGCGACCGCATTGCTGCCGCTGGCGCTGCGATCGAAGCCGATGCCGTTGCGGTCGGCGCGGTGGTAATACACCGGGTCCCAGTCAGGGCGTTCGCTGCCGGCATCCCACGGTGCCGGGCCGTAATGGTGGCCGCGCCCCATCAGGTGATGCAGCCCGAGCGGGGTCATGTAGTCCACCACCGCCTCGCGCGAACGCAGCATCATGCCAACCACCGGTTCGACCACCGCCGGATCGTTGGAAAACGTCATGCGTGCCCATTCCTGCGCAATGGCCTGCGGCGACAGCTGCGGGTCCCACGCCAGCCGCCCGTACGCGTACCAATTGGCCTGATCGAAGATCGAGCCGCTCCAGTTGCGGTCGGCACCGATATTGGCCACGCCGGCAATGCCGGTCAGCCGTGTGCGTTTGCTATCGGCGAACAGGCTTCCATCCACGGTCTTTGCAACGGTCGAGCCCTTGCCGCGCGCATAGGTGTCGGCCTGCAATGTTTCGGAAAACAGCGTGCCCAGGTAGGCCAGATGCGTGGAAAAGCCCAGGTATTCCTTGGTGATCTGAAACTCCGGCATCAATGGCGTCTTGCGCATCGCACCGAACAACGGGTGGAACGGCTCGCGTGGCTGGAAGTCGATGGCGCCGTTTTTCACCTGCACGATCACGTTGTCGCGAAAGGCGCCATCCAGCGTCACGAATTCGCTGTACGCCTGTTTGGCGCGGTCGTCCGGCTGCTCATGCGAATAGACGAAGGCCCGCCACATCACCACCCCGCCATGTGGGGCCAGCGCATCGGCCAGCAGGTTTGCGCCATCGGCATGGCTGCGTCCGTAATCCTGCGGGCCGGGCTGGCCTTCGGAATTGGCCTTGACCAGGAATCCGCCGAAATCCGGGATGCGCGCATAGATCTCGTCGGCCTTGTCGCGCCACCAGCGCTGCA
Source organism: Xanthomonas sp. CFBP 7698 (assembly GCF_003600855.1). NCBI lineage: Bacteria > Pseudomonadati > Pseudomonadota > Gammaproteobacteria > Lysobacterales > Lysobacteraceae > Xanthomonas > Xanthomonas sp. CFBP 7698. The sequence goes on along the minus strand of NZ_PRDN01000013.1, from coordinate 2,996 downwards.
CTTGCGGGTCCAGTGGGTCGGCAGTTTTCAGACCACCGATCTCGATCGGCGCACTGAAGCGCGCACTGAGAAACACCCGAATGCCATAGGGGCGAAACACCTGCGCCAGTGCCGCGGCCTTATCCAGGTACTGCGGCGTGAGACTCCACGCCTTGGCGTTGACATTGTTGAGCACGGTTCCGTTGATGCCCAACGAGGCATTGGCGCGCGCGTAGTCGGTGTAACGCGGGTCCAGATAGCCGGGCAAGGTCTGCCAGTTCCACAACGAGGCGCCGGCATAGCCGCGCTCCACCACCCCATCGAGATTGTCCCAATGATTGAGCATGCGCAGCTGCAGGCGCGGCGCCTCGCGCACATCCAGCGCAGTGAGCGGTTGGCCAGTCTGCAGCAGGCGCAGGAAGTGAAACGCGCCATATAGCGCGCCGACATCGCTGCCGCCCATGATGGCCGTGGTGCGACGCCCATCGACGCTGACCGTGCGGATCAGATAGCCCTCGCGGCCCAAGCCATCGGTTTTCAGCTTCAACGCCGCCATCTGCGGGGCGGTCGCGGCGCCCAGCAGGATGCTGCCATCGGCGGTGACGGTCGCGGTGGTGGGCAGCGCGCTGCCCAGTAGCCCCTGTACACCGCGTTGCAGTTCCTCCTGCGCGGCCCGCAGCGTAGGCGACTCACCGGCCACCACCAGGGCGCTTGCGTGCTGGCGCAGCTGCGTGGCATTGCCCAGGGTGTGGTAGCGCAACCATAACTCGTAGCCATCTTCGGCATGCACGGGGGCGACCGGCACCAACGCGGCACCCAGCAGGACCAGCCACAGCAGCGCCAGCACATGCCCGCTCGCGCGCGTGCGGCCCATCCGGCATGCGCTCATGCGGCGCGCTCCTGCAGGCTGCAGGCGCGTGGGTGCATCTCGCCGCTCTGTCTGCTTCCCGGTACCATGGCTTGCATCGCGCCACGTCGGGCTGCCGCGCGTGTACCGGCAGCAGCACGCGAGCATCCGCCCGCTGTCGCAGTCACCTGAAGAGGCCACGCTTGGAGAAGATCAGGAAGTCGGTCCGCCGCACCAGTCGCGCGACCACCATCGACGAGGTGGCGGCGCTGGCGAAGGTGTCGCCGATGACGGTCTCGCGTGTGGTCAACAACAACGGCAGTGTCCGCGATGCCACCCGCGAGCGGGTGATGCGCGCGGTCGACAAGCTCGGTTACACGCCCAATCTCGCTGCCAGTGCGCTGGCAGCTGCACAGAGCACCCGTATCGCGTTGATCTACAGCGATCCCAGCGGCGCGTATTTGCGCGAGCTGTTGCTGGGTGTGTTGCGCGTGGCCTCGCGCACCTCGATCCAGCTGGTGATCGACTGCTGGGACGACCTGGATGCCGATGCCGAGCGCCGTGCCGCACGCAAGCTCGCCAAGGGCGTGGCCGGCGTGATCCTGCCGCCGCCGTTGTGCGAGTCCAGGGCCGCGGTGCTGGAGCTGGTGCGCGCCAAGGTGCCGGTGGTGGCGATCGCTTCCAATCACTTCAGCCCCGATGTGGCCTGCGTGCGGATCGACGAATTCGCCGCCGCCAAGGAGATCACCGAGCATCTCATCGCACAGGGGCATACGCGCATCGGCTATATCGCCGGGCATCCGAATCTGTCGGCCAGTACGCGACGCTTTGAAGGGTTTCAGGCCGCGTTGTCCGATGCCGGCCTGCGCCTGGATCGGCATCTGGTGCAGCCGGGCGACTACACCTACAAATCCGGCCTGATCGCCGCCGAAAAACTGCTGGCGCGCAAACGCCGCCCCAGTGCCATCTTCGCCAGCAACGACGACATGGCAGCCGCGGCCATTTCGGTCGCGCACCGACGTGGGCTGGATGTGCCGCGTGACTTGTCGGTAGTGGGCTTTGACGACACCTCTGCCGCCACGGCGGTATGGCCCGAACTCACCACCGTGCAGCAACCCATCGCCGCCATGGCCGATGCCGCGCTGGACATCCTGTTGAAGACGATACGTGCCAAGGAGCGCACGGCGAAGATGGTCGATCATGTGGTCGCGCACCTGCTGGTCAAGCGGGATTCGGTGGCCGCACCGACACCCTCCGATCCGGCCGAGTAAGAGGAGCGACGGCGCGGCCGCAGTACGGGCGCAGTCGCCAACGGGTTGTGCATGTCCTGTGCGTCCCTGCGGTGGCCGGCGTGATGTCCCCTGCGTAGTACGCGCCACGGTGCCGTCGATCTGGATGAGTGGCTGCATCGCCTGCATTGCCGCCAGGGCAATGCAGGCGGGGTGTCCCATCCACGCCGCGTCCCACGCCGCGCGCGTGGCAGCGTTCACCGGATCAGATACTGATTGATCAGGTTTTCGTAGGCTTCCTGACGGCCGCTGATCTGCTTGGGCGCATTACCGGCGGCGTACTTGGCCAGATCCGCAAGCGTGCTGGTGCCGTTGGCAAAGTCGGCACCGGCGCCGCTGTCGAAGCTGGCGTAACGCTCGGCGCGCCAGGTCTCCAGCGGCGAAGACGTCAGTAATGCGTTGGCCACTTCCAGACCACGTGCGAACGCATCCATGCCACCGATGTGCGCCAGGAACAGATCCTGCGGGTCGGACGATTCGCGACGCACCTTGGCATCGAAATTCAACCCGCCCGGTGCCAGCCCGCCCTGGCGCAGCACCACCAGCATCGCGCCGACGGTGTCGTACAGGTCGGTCGGGAACTGGTCGGTGTCCCAGCCGTTCTGCGGGTTGCCGCGGTTGGCATCGATGCTGCCGAGCAGGCCGGCATCGGAAGCCACCTGCAGATCGTGCTCGAAGCTATGGCCCGAGAGCGTGGCGTGGTTGGCCTCGATATTGAGCTTGAAATCCTGGTCCAGGCCATGCTGACGCAGGAAGCCGATCACGGTGGCGCTGTCGAAGTCGTACTGGTGTTTCATCGGCTCCATCGGCTTGGGCTCGATCAGGAAGTTGCCGGTGAAGCCGATCGCGCGGCCGTAGTCGCGTGCCAGGGTGAGGAAGCG
>NZ_PRDN01000012.1:0-17453 GCF_003600855.1 Xanthomonas sp. CFBP 7698 | reverse complement strand
CATGGCAAAAGCTAAATTCGAGCGCACCAAGCCGCACGTGAACGTCGGCACCATCGGTCACGTCGACCATGGCAAGACCACGTTGACCGCCGCGCTGACCAAGATCGGTGCAGAGCGTTTCGGTGGCGAGTTCAAGGCGTATGACGCGATCGACGCAGCGCCGGAAGAAAAGGCGCGCGGCATCACGATTTCGACCGCCCACGTCGAATACGAATCCCCGATTCGCCACTACGCACACGTTGACTGCCCCGGCCACGCCGACTACGTCAAGAACATGATCACCGGTGCGGCGCAGATGGACGGCGCGATCCTGGTGTGTTCGGCCGCTGACGGCCCGATGCCGCAGACCCGTGAGCACATCCTGCTCTCGCGTCAGGTCGGTGTGCCGCACATCGTCGTGTTCCTGAACAAGGCCGACATGGTCGACGACGCCGAGCTGCTCGAGCTGGTCGAAATGGAAGTGCGCGAGCTGCTCAGCAAGTACGACTTCCCGGGCGACGACACCCCGATCATCCACGGTTCGGCCCGTCTGGCGCTGGACGGTGATCAGAGCGAGATCGGTGTGCCGGCCATCCTGAAGCTGGTCGATGCCCTGGACAGCTTCATTCCGGAGCCGACCCGTGACGTCGACCGTCCGTTCCTGATGCCGGTCGAAGACGTGTTCTCGATCTCCGGCCGCGGCACCGTGGTGACCGGTCGTATCGAGCGCGGCATCATCAAGGTGGGCGACGAAATCGAAATCGTCGGCATCCGCGACACGCAGAAGACCACGGTCACCGGCGTGGAGATGTTCCGCAAACTGCTGGACCAGGGCCAGGCAGGCGACAACGCCGGTCTGCTGCTGCGCGGCACCAAGCGTGACGACGTGGAGCGTGGCCAGGTGCTGTGCAAGCCGGGTTCGATCAAGCCGCACACCGAGTTCGAAGCCGAAGTCTACGTGCTGTCCAAGGACGAGGGTGGCCGTCACACCCCGTTCTTCAAGGGCTACCGTCCGCAGTTCTACTTCCGCACCACCGACATCACTGGCGCGTGCCAGCTGCCGGAAGGCGTGGAAATGGTGATGCCGGGCGACAACGTCAAGATGGTCGTAACCCTGATCAACCCGGTCGCGATGGACGAAGGTCTGCGCTTTGCAATCCGTGAAGGTGGCCGCACCGTCGGCGCCGGCGTGGTTGCCAAGGTCATCAAGTAAGCAGTGCCTGCAGTTCGGCGACTTCGGTCGCCGATTTGCGCGAATGGCGGGCCGGCTGAACCTCGGTCCGCCTTCGTTGTCTTGGGGTTTGCGGTAAACGAGTACATACGCCAGTAGCTCAATTGGCAGAGCAGCGGTCTCCAAAACCGCAGGTTGGGGGTTCGAGTCCCTCCTGGCGTGCCACTCCTCTTTCCGGCCCAGCGATTCGGGTCAGATCGGTAACTAGAGCCGGATGAATAGCAAAATCGAGCCTTCCAAAAGCGCGTCTGCTGCCAGCGCTGATATCGTGAAATATGTGATCTCTGCGATCCTGGTGGTTGCGGGGCTGTTTGTGTGGTTCTGGTTTTCCGCTCCCGAGCGCGCGACTCAGTTGGGCGCCTGGACGCCGCAGTTGCGCGCGCTGGCGGTCATCGTCGGGTTGGTGGCGGGTGCGTTTGTATTTTTGGGGACCGGCAAGGGCCGTGAAACCCGTGAATTCATGTCCGAATCCAGGTTTGAGTTGCGTAAGGTGGTCTGGCCGACGCGCCAGGAAGCCATTCGCACCACCTGGGTCGTGATTGTTGTTGTGATCATTCTGAGTTTGCTGTTGGGCGGCTTCGACTTCGTCATCCAGAAGCTCACGCAGTGGTTCCTGGCTCGTTGAGGAGAATCAAGCAGTGAAGCGTTGGTACGTCGTTCACGCCTATTCAGGCTTTGAAAAATCCGTTGCGCAGGCATTGCGCGACCGCATCGTCCGCACCGAGATGGAAGATCGTTTCGGTGAGGTGCTGGTGCCGACTGAAGAAGTCATCGAGATGCGCGCCGGCCAGAAGCGTCGCTCCGAGCGCAAGTTCTTCCCCGGCTACGTGCTGGTGCAGATCGAGACGCATGAAGAGGCCGGTATTCCGCGCATCGACAACGAAAGCTGGCACCTGGTGAAGGAAACTTCCAAGGTCATGGGCTTCATCGGTGGTACGGCCGACCGTCCTCTACCGATCCGCGACGAAGAGGCGGATGCCATCCTGCAGCGTGTGCAGGACGGTGTTGAAAAACCGCGCCCGAAGGTGTTGTTCGAACCGGGGCAGATGGTGCGCGTCACCGACGGTCCGTTCAACGACTTCAATGGCGTCGTCGAGGAAGTCAATTACGAGAAGAGCAGGCTGCGCGTAGCCGTGCTCATCTTCGGTCGCTCCACACCGGTCGAGCTCGAGTTCGGGCAGGTCGAGAAGGGTTGACCCTCGGCGGGTTGCCGGCTAGGCGCCTGCCTCAAATGCTGCTATAGTGCGCGGCTCGCTGACCTGGCGACCGCCGGGAAACATTGGCTGCCGCAAGGCGGCCATCTGCGTGTAATGACAACGCGAAGCCGGGACGCGTGATTCTCCCGGTCCGATGGGGAGCCTGCCGTGCAGGCGCTAGCACCCGGAGAGCATCGAAATGGCTAAGAAGATAGTTGCGTACATCAAGTTGCAGGTGAAGGCCGGTCAGGCCAATCCTGCGCCGCCGGTCGGCCCTGCGCTGGGTCAGCGCGGTCTGAACATCATGGAGTTCTGCAAGGCGTTCAATGCAGCGACCTCCAAGCTGGAACCGGGCCTGCCGACGCCGGTGATCATCACCGCGTATTCGGACCGCACCTTCACCTTCATCACCAAGAGCACCCCGGCCAGCGTGCTGCTCAAGAAGGCAGCAGGCGTCACGTCCGGCTCGAAGCGTCCCAACACCGACAAGGTGGGCAAGGTCACGCGCAAGCAGCTGGAAGAGATCGCCAAGACCAAGGAAGCCGATCTGACGGCAGCCGAGCTCGAAGCGTCGGTTCGTACGATTGCGGGTACTGCCCGCAGCATGGGTTTGACGGTGGAGGGCTAAGACATGGCACAGACCAAGCGCGTTAAGGCCATTGCGGCCGCTGTCGTTCCGGGCAAGACCTATGCCTTCGAAGACGCAATCAAGATCCTGAAGACCGCCACCAAGGCCAAGTTCGTCGAGTCCATCGACGTTGCCGTGCGTCTGGGCGTGGACGCCAAGAAGTCCGACCAGCAGGTGCGCGGTTCCACCGTGCTGCCGGCAGGTACCGGCAAGAGCGTGCGCGTTGCGGTGTTCGCACCGGCCGGTGCCAAGGCTGACGAAGCCCTGGCTGCTGGTGCCGAGGCAGTGGGCATGGACGACCTGGCCGAGAAGATGCAGGCCGGCGACCTGAGCTACGACGTGGTCATTGCCACCCCGGACGCCATGCGCGTCGTCGGTAAGCTGGGCACCCTGCTGGGCCCGCGCGGCCTGATGCCGAACCCGAAGGTCGGCACTGTGTCGGCGAACCCGGGCGAAGCGGTCAAGAACGCCAAGTCGGGCCAGGTGCGCTACCGCACCGACAAGGCCGGCATCATTCACTGCACGATCGGCAAGGCCAGCTTCGATGACGAAGCGCTGAAGTCGAACCTGCAGGCCCTGCTGGCCGATCTGCTGAAGGCCAAGCCGGCGACCTCCAAGGGTACCTACCTGCAGAAGGTGTCGGTCAGCTCGACCATGGGTCCGGGCGTAACGGTCGACCAGTCGAGCCTGTCGCTGAAGTAATCGAATGCGTCAGGCGTCATGCGCCTGACGTGTTTGTGGAGTACAGCATTGTTTTTCCGGCCCGGGTTACCGTGTGCTGGGAGTCCGTTCCCTCCTTTGGGGTAACGGACATTTTGAAGGCGATCGCCGGCGTGTCCGGCGGTAGCCGTCAAAGACCGCAGGCGCGGTCAGCGCAGGTCGACGACGGGCACGGATGCTCGCACTGGCAGGGAGTCGCCGTCGACGTAGCGGGGTCGCTTAATCGGTTCGTTTTCGAACTGGCCGGCGTAGATGGTGTCGCCCTTCTGGAGCTTTCTGGTTTACGCGCGTCTGGGACATCCCGGATCGAGTCCACTCCAGGTCTAGAACGGCCACCAACGGAACATCGGTCGATGTTCCCGGCTTCCAGGATGGAGGCTGCCCTGGACCGCAACCGGCAGGAGCCGCGAGCGGAGTAGTTTGAAGCGGGGACTAGTGATTCGGCATTTGGGATTGTCAACGGCGGCGTGATCGCTGTGACGAATCCCGAATCACCAATCCCGAATCCCGGCTTTAACGGAGGAGTGCAATGGCTCTCAATCTGTCCCAGAAGCAAGACGTAGTCGCCGAGCTGGCAGACATCGCCGCCAAGGCCCACTCCCTGATCGCCGCCGAATACGCTGGCACCACGGTCTCCCAGATGACCGCGATGCGTAAGCAGGCCCGCGAGACCGGCGTGTTCTTGAAAGTCGTCAAGAATACCCTGGCCGTGCGTGCCGTCGAAGGTACCGAATTCGCTGTCGCGTCCGACAAGCTGGTTGGTCCTTTGGTGTATGCGTTTTCGATGGAGGAACCCGGCGCTGCCGGGCGCCTGATCAAGGAATTCGCCAAGAGCAACGAAAAGCTGCAGGCCAAGGTCGTGGCAATTGGCGGGGAACTGTTCCCGGCCAGCCACGTCGACGTGTTGGCCTCGCTGCCGACCCGTGACCAGGCCCTGGCCATGCTGGCTCGCGTGCTGTCCGAACCGGCTGCGATGTTCGCCCGTGCCGTCAAGGCCGTCGGCGACAAGCAGGGTGGTGGCGACGAAGCCGCCGCGCCGGCTGCCGAGACTGCCGAAGCTTGATGTCCTAGCGTTCGCTAGAACCCAATCCAGAATCAACTCTTAAAGGTAATCACAATGTCCCTTACCAACGAACAGATCGTCGACGCCATCGCCGAGAAGTCCCTGATGGAAGTGATGGAGCTGGTCAAGGCCATCGAAGAGAAGTTCGGCGTCTCCGCCGCCGCCCCGGTCGCAGCCGCTGCTGCTGGCCCGGCCGCCGTGGTCGAAGAGCAGACCGAGTTCACCGTGGTGCTGACCAGCGCCGGCACCAACAAGGTTGCCGCCATTAAGGCTGTCCGTGGCGTGACCGGCCTGGGTCTGAAGGAAGCCAAGGATCTGACCGAAGCCGGTGGCACGCTGAAGGAAGGCGCCACCAAGGACGAAGCCGAGAAGATCAAGAAGGAACTGACCGAAGCTGGCGCGACGGTCGAAATCAAGTAAGCAACACCTTGCATCGCCAGCGTTTCATGGTGATGCACTGAAGGCTGGGGGCGTAAAGCCCCCGGCCTTTGGCCGTTTCGGACGTGAGTCGGAATGAGGGTCGAAAAGTCGCAACTGCAAGGTGTGCGCTCTTCCGATTCCCGAATCCCCATTCCCGATTCCGGCCTCACCGAGTTGGTAGTTGGAAGTAGCGGGAGAAGGCGTGCTGGTGCCGGCAATACCAGCGACTTCCAACTGACAATTTTGTTATTTCAGGGCCGCCGCGACGTGGCCCCCGCAGCCTAGGGTGAAGACCTCATGACGTCTTATTCGTTCACCGAAAAAAAGCGTATCCGCAAGGACTTCGGCAAGCAGCGCTCGATTCTCGAAGTGCCGTTCCTGCTTGCCATCCAGGTGGATTCCTATCGCGAATTCCTGCAGGAAGACGTGGAGCCGACCAAGCGCAAGGACCTCGGTCTGCATGCCGCTCTGAAATCGGTGTTCCCGATCTCCAGCTACAGCGGTAACGCTGCGCTCGAGTACGTGGGCTACAAGTTGGGTCAGCCGGTGTTTGACGAGCGTGAATGCCGTCAGCGCGGCATGAGCTATGGCGCGCCGCTGCGCGTGACCGTGCGCCTGGTGATCTACGACCGCGAGTCGTCGACCAAGGCCATCAAGTACGTGAAGGAGCAGGAGGTCTATCTCGGCGAAATTCCGCTGATGACCGGCAACGGTACCTTCATCGTCAACGGCACCGAGCGCGTGATCGTCTCGCAGCTGCATCGCTCGCCGGGCGTGTTCTTCGACCACGACCGTGGCAAGACCCACAGCTCGGGCAAGCTGCTGTACAGCGCCCGCATCATTCCGTACCGCGGCTCCTGGCTGGACTTCGAGTTCGACCCGAAGGATGCGCTGTTCACCCGTATCGACCGTCGCCGCAAGCTGCCGGTGTCGATCCTGCTGCGTGCGCTTGGCTACAGCAACGAAGAGATGCTGGCCGAGTTCTTCGAGATCAACACCTTCCACATCAATCCGGACGAAGGCGTGCAGCTGGAGCTGGTGCCGGAGCGCCTGCGTGGTGAAACGCTGAACTTCGATCTGGCCGATGGCGACAAGGTCATCGTGGAAGCGGGCAAGCGCATCACTGCGCGTCACGTCAAGCAGCTGGAAGCCGCCGGCGTTGCCGCGCTGGCCGTGCCGGACGACTACTTGGTCGGCCGCATCCTGTCGCACGACGTGGTCGATGGTTCCACCGGTGAGCTGCTGGCCAACGCCAACGACGAAATCAGCGAAGACCAGCTGGCCGCGTTCCGCAAGGCCGGCGTCGATGCGGTCGGCACCCTGTGGGTGAACGATCTGGACCGTGGTCCGTACCTGTCCAACACCTTGCGCATCGATCCGACCAAGACGCAGCTGGAAGCGCTGGTGGAAATCTACCGCATGATGCGTCCGGGCGAGCCGCCGACCAAGGAAGCTGCGCAGAACCTGTTCCACAACCTGTTCTTCACCTTCGAGCGCTACGACCTGTCCACGGTCGGCCGCATGAAGTTCAACCGCCGCGTCGGCCGCAAGGACGTGCTGGGCGAATCGGTGCTGTACGACAAGAAGTACTTCGCCGAGCGCAACGACGAAGAATCCAAGCGCCTGGTCGCCGAGCACACCGATACTTCCGACATCCTGGAAGTGATCAAGGTGCTCACCGAAATCCGCAACGGTCGCGGCGTGGTCGATGACATCGATCACCTGGGTAACCGTCGTGTGCGTTCGGTCGGCGAAATGGCCGAGAACGTGTTCCGCGTGGGCCTGGTCCGCGTCGAGCGCGCGGTCAAGGAGCGGTTGTCGATGGCCGAATCCGAAGGCCTGACCCCGCAGGAACTGATCAACGCCAAGCCGGTGGCTGCAGCGATCAAGGAATTCTTCGGCTCCTCGCAGCTGTCGCAGTTCATGGATCAGAACAACCCGCTGTCGGAAGTGACGCACAAGCGTCGCGTCTCCGCACTGGGCCCGGGCGGTCTGACCCGCGAACGCGCAGGCTTCGAAGTGCGCGACGTGCATCCGACCCACTACGGCCGCGTCTGCACCATCGAAACGCCGGAAGGCCCGAACATCGGCCTGATCAACTCGCTGGCCGTGTTCGCCCGCACCAACCAGTACGGCTTCCTCGAGACGCCGTACCGTAAGGTGCTGGACGGCAAGGTCTCCGACGACGTCGAATACCTCTCGGCGATCGAAGAAAATGAGTACGTGATCGCCCAGGCGAATGCGCTGACCGATGCCAGGAACATGCTCACCGAGCAGTTCGTGCCGTGCCGGTTCCAGGGCGAATCGCTGTTGAAGCCGCCGTCCGAAGTGCACTTCATGGACGTCTCGCCGATGCAGACCGTGTCGGTCGCTGCGGCGCTGGTGCCGTTCCTGGAACACGACGACGCCAACCGCGCACTGATGGGCGCCAACATGCAGCGCCAGGCTGTGCCGACGCTGCGTTCGCAGAAGCCGCTGGTTGGTACCGGTATCGAGCGTGCGGTTGCGCGCGACTCGGGCGTGACCGTGAATGCGTTGCGTGGTGGCGTGATCGAGCAGATCGACGCGGCCCGCATCGTGGTCAAGGTCAACGAGGCAGAAATCGGCGGCGGCACCGATGCCGGCGTGGATATCTACAACCTGATCAAGTACACCCGCTCCAACCAGAACACCTGCATCAACCAGCGTCCGCTGGTGAACGTGGGCGACGTGATCGCGCGCGGCGACGTGCTGGCCGACGGCCCGTCCACCGACATCGGTGAACTGGCGCTGGGTCAGAACATGCTGATCGCCTTCATGCCGTGGAACGGCTACAACTTCGAAGACTCCATCCTGCTCTCCGAGCGCGTGGTGGAAGAAGATCGTTACACCACGATCCACATCGAAGAGCTGACCTGCGTTGCGCGCGACACCAAGCTGGGACCGGAGGAAATTTCCGCCGACATCCCGAACGTGTCCGAGCAGGCGTTGAACCGCCTGGACGAGAGCGGCGTGGTGTACATCGGTGCAGAAGTTCGCGCCGGCGACATCATGGTCGGCAAGGTCACGCCGAAGGGCGAAAGCCAGCTGACCCCGGAAGAAAAGCTGCTGCGTGCGATCTTCGGCGAGAAGGCGTCCGACGTGAAGGACAGCTCGCTGCGCGTGCCTCCGGGCATGGACGGCACCGTCATCGACGTGCAGGTCTTCACCCGCGACGGCATCGAGAAGGACAAGCGTGCGCGTCAGATCGAAGAGTCCGAAATCAAGCGCGTCAAGAAGGACTTCGACGACCAGTTCCGCATCCTGGAAGCGGCCATCTACGCACGTCTGCGCTCGCAGATCGTGGGTAAGGTCGCCAACGGCGGCGCGAACCTGAAGAAGGGCGACAACGTCACCGACGCATATCTGGACGGGCTGAAGAAGTCCGATTGGTTCCAGCTGCGCATGAAGGACGAAGACGCTGCCGACGCCATCGAACGCGCACAGAAGCAGATCCAGGCGCACGAGAAGGAATTCGAAGCACGTTTTGCCGACAAGCGCGGCAAGATCACCCAGGGCGATGACCTCGCACCGGGCGTGCTGAAGATGGTCAAGGTGTTCCTGGCCGTGAAGCGCCGCATCCAGCCGGGCGACAAGATGGCGGGCCGCCACGGCAACAAGGGTGTGGTGTCCAATGTCGTGCCGGTGGAAGACATGCCGTACATGGCGACCGGCGAGCCGGTGGACATCGTGCTGAACCCGCTCGGCGTGCCGTCGCGTATGAACATCGGCCAGATTCTGGAAGTGCATCTGGGCTGGGCGGCCAAGGGCCTGGGTCGCAAGATCCAGCGCATGCTGGAAGCACAGGCGGCGGTGAGCGAGCTGCGCAAGTTCCTCAACGACATCTACAACCACGACGGCGCGATCAGTGCCGAGCGCGTGGACCTGTCGCAGTTCAGCGATGAGGAATTGCTCAACCTGGGCAAGAACCTGATCGACGGCGTGCCGATGGCCACCCCGGTGTTCGATGGCGCCAGCGAAGCCGAGATCAAGCGCATGCTGGAACTGGCCGACCTGCCGCAGAGCGGTCAGACCCAGCTGTACGACGGTCGCACCGGCGAGGCGTTCGATCGCAAGACCACGGTTGGCTACATGCACTACCTGAAGTTGAACCACTTGGTCGACGACAAGATGCATGCACGTTCGACCGGCCCGTACTCGCTCGTGACCCAGCAGCCGCTGGGCGGCAAGGCGCAGTTCGGTGGTCAGCGCTTCGGTGAGATGGAAGTCTGGGCGCTGGAAGCCTACGGCGCGGCCTACACCCTGCAGGAAATGCTGACGGTGAAGTCCGACGACGTGCAGGGCCGCAACCAGATGTACAAGAACATCGTCGATGGTGAGCACGAGATGGTCGCGGGCATGCCGGAATCCTTCAACGTGTTGGTGAAGGAAATCCGCTCGCTGGCGATCAACATGGAACTGGAAGAGTGATCGAGCTGGATCCGGGCGCCGCAACGCGGTGCCTGGGTCCGGAACGTAAGGCCCTCGGTTTCATCTCAGATACGAAATTCCTCCGACCCGGAGATATCAAATGAAAGACCTGCTCAACCTCTTCAATCAGCAGCGCCAGACGCTGGATTTCGACGCGATCAAGATCGCGCTGGCGTCGCCGGACCTGATCCGTTCGTGGTCCTACGGCGAAGTGAAGAAGCCCGAAACCATCAACTACCGGACCTTCAAGCCCGAGCGTGACGGCCTGTTCTGCGCCGCCATCTTCGGACCGATCAAGGACTACGAGTGCCTGTGCGGCAAGTACAAGCGCATGAAGCATCGTGGTGTGGTCTGCGAAAAGTGCGGCACCGAAGTCACCCTGGCCAAGGTGCGCCGCGAGCGCATGGGCCACATCGACCTGGCCTCGCCGGTCGCGCACATCTGGTTCCTCAAGTCGCTGCCCTCGCGTATCGGCCTGATGCTGGACATGACCCTGCGTGACATCGAGCGCGTGCTGTACTTCGAAGCCTATGTCGTCACCGAGCCGGGCCTGACCCCGCTCGAGCGCCGCCAGCTGCTGACCGAAGAGCAGTACCTGACCGCACGCCAGGAGTACAACGACGACTTCGACGCCGCCATGGGCGCCGAGGCCGTGTACGAGCTGCTGCGCACGATCGACCTGCAGTCGGAAATGACCCGCCTGCGCGAAGAGATCGCCAGCACCGGTTCGGAAACCAAGCTCAAGCGTCTCACCAAGCGCATCAAGCTGATCGAAGCATTCCTGGAATCGGGTAACCGTCCGGAGTGGATGGTCATGACCGTGCTGCCGGTGCTGCCGCCGGACCTGCGTCCGCTGGTGCCGCTGGATGGTGGCCGCTTCGCGACTTCGGATCTGAACGATCTGTACCGTCGCGTGATCAACCGTAACAACCGTCTGCGTCGCCTGCTCGAGCTCAATGCGCCCGACATCATCGTGCGCAATGAAAAGCGCATGCTGCAGGAATCGGTCGATGCGTTGCTGGACAACGGCCGTCGCGGCCGTGCCATCACCGGCACCAACAAGCGCCCGCTGAAGTCGCTGGCCGACATGATCAAGGGCAAGCAGGGCCGGTTCCGTCAGAACCTGCTCGGCAAGCGCGTGGACTACTCCGGCCGTTCGGTCATCACCGTCGGTCCGTACCTCAAGCTGCACCAGTGCGGCCTGCCGAAGAAGATGGCGCTGGAGCTGTTCAAGCCGTTCGTGTTCGCCAAGCTGCAGCGTCGTGGCCTGGCCACCACCATCAAGGCCGCCAAGAAGCTGGTCGAGCGCGAAGAAGCCGAAGTCTGGGACATCCTGGAAGAGGTCATCCGCGAGCATCCGGTACTGTTGAACCGTGCGCCGACCCTGCACCGTCTGGGCATCCAGGCGTTCGAGCCGGTGTTGATCGAAGGCAAGGCCATCCAGCTGCATCCGCTGGTGTGTACTGCGTTCAACGCCGACTTCGACGGTGACCAGATGGCCGTCCACGTGCCGCTCTCGCTGGAAGCCCAGCTGGAAGCGCGTGCGCTGATGATGTCCACCAACAACATCCTGTCGCCGGCCAACGGCGAGCCGATCATCGTGCCGTCGCAGGACGTGGTGTTGGGCCTGTACTACATGAGCCGCGCCCTCGAGAACAAGAAGGGCGAGGGCATGGTGTTTGCGAACACCAGCGAAGTGAAGCGCGCCTACGACAACCGCGTGGTGGAACTGCACGCCAAGGTCAAGGTCCGCATCACCCAGGTGGACGTGGACGCGGTGGACGGCAAGCGCACCAGCGGCACCTCGATCGTGGATACCACGGTCGGTCGCGCGCTGCTGAGCGAAATCCTGCCCGAAGGCCTGCCGTTCCAGCTGGCCAACACCGAGATGACCAAGAAGAACATCTCGCGTCTGATCAACTCCAGCTACCGTCTGCTGGGCTTGAAGGACACCGTCGTGTTCGCCGACAAGCTGATGTACACCGGCTATGCCTACGCCACCCGCGCAGGCGTGTCGATCGGCATCGACGACATGCTGATCCCGGACGAGAAGAAGGGCATCCTCACCGAGGCGGAAGCCGAAGTGCTGGAAATCCAGGAGCAGTACCAGTCGGGTCTGGTCACCGCCGGCGAGCGCTACAACAAGGTGGTGGACATCTGGTCGCGTACCAGCGAGCGCATCGCCAAGGCGATGATGGACACCATCGGTACCGAAAAGGTCGAAAATGCCAAGGGTGAGACCATCGACCAGAAGTCGATGAACTCGCTGTACATCATGGCCGACTCCGGTGCCCGTGGTAGCCAGGCGCAGATCCGTCAGCTGGCCGGTATGCGCGGTCTGATGGCGCGTCCGGACGGCTCGATCATCGAGACGCCCATCAAGGCGAACTTCCGCGAAGGCCTGAACGTGCAGGAGTACTTCAACTCCACCCACGGTGCCCGTAAGGGTCTGGCCGATACCGCGCTGAAGACCGCGAACTCGGGTTACCTGACCCGTCGTCTGGTCGACGTGGCGCAGGACGTGGTGATTACCGAAGTCGATTGCGGCACCACCGAAGGGTTGATCATGACCCCGATCGTGGAAGGCGGCGATGTGGTGGAGCCGTTGAAGGAGCGCGTGCTGGGTCGTGTGGTGGCCGAGGACGTGTACCTGCCGGGCAACGATGAAGAACCGATCGTCACCCGCAACACGCTGCTGGACGAAGCCTGGGTTGCCAAGCTCGAAGACGCCAGCGTGCAGTCGGTGAAGGTGCGTTCGACCATCAGCTGCGAATCCTCGTTCGGCGTGTGCGCACGTTGCTACGGTCGCGATCTCGCACGCGGTCACCAGGTCAACATCGGTGAAGCGGTCGGCGTCATCGCCGCCCAGTCGATCGGTGAGCCGGGTACCCAGCTGACCATGCGTACGTTCCACATCGGTGGTGCGGCCTCGCGTGCGGCGGCCGTGGACAACATCACGGTCAAGACCACCGGTTCGATCAAGTTCAACAACTTGAAGTCGGTCGAGCATGCCAATGGTTCGCTGGTCGCAGTGTCGCGTTCGGGCGAGCTGTCGGTGCTCGACGGCCACGGTCGCGAGCGCGAGCGTTACAAACTGCCGTACGGCGCCACCATCACTGCCAAGGACGGTGACGCAGTCAAGGCCGGGCAGGGCGTGGCCAACTGGGATCCGCATAACCACCCGATCGTGTCGGAAGTGGCCGGCTTCATCCGCTTCATCGACTTCGTCGACGGCGTCACCGTCATCGAGAAGACCGACGAGCTGACCGGTCTGGCCTCGCGCGAAATCACTGACCCGAAGCGTCGCGGTGCACAGGCCAAGGAACTGCGCCCGATCGTGCGCATCGTCGACGGCAAGGGCAACGACCTGACCATCCCGAACACGGATCTGCCGGCCCAGTACCTGCTGCCGCCGCGCTCCATCGTCAACCTGCAGGACGGCGCCGCCGTCGGCGTGGGCGACGTGGTGGCGAAGATTCCGCAGGAAGCGTCCAAGACCCGCGACATCACCGGTGGTCTGCCGCGCGTTGCCGACTTGTTCGAAGCACGCAAGCCGAAGGATCCGGCGATCCTGGCCGAGCGTTCGGGCATCATCAGCTTCGGTAAGGACACCAAGGGCAAGCAGCGCCTGATCATCAAGGACACCGATGGTTCGGAACACGAAGAGCTGATCCCGAAGTACCGCCAGATCATCGTGTTCGAAGGCGAGCACGTGACCAAGGGCGAAACCGTGGTGGACGGCGAGCCGAGCCCGCAGGACATCCTGCGTCTGCTGGGCGTCGAGCCGCTGGCCGCCTACCTGGTCAAGGAAATCCAGGACGTGTACCGCCTGCAGGGCGTGAAGATCAACGACAAGCACATCGAAGTGATCACCCGCCAGATGTTGCGCAAGGTCGAAATCGTCGACCAGGGCAACAGCAAGTTCCTCAACGGCGAGCAGGTCGAGCGCCAGCGCGTCATCGAGGAAAATGCACGTCTGACCACGCGCAACGAACTGCCGGCCAAGTACGATCCGGTGTTGCTGGGTATCACCAAGGCCTCGCTGGCCACCGAGTCGTTTATCTCGGCGGCGTCGTTCCAGGAGACCACCCGCGTGTTGACCGAGGCGGCCGTTCGCGGTACTCGCGACAACCTGCGCGGTCTGAAGGAAAACGTGATCGTGGGTCGTCTGATTCCGGCCGGTACCGGTCTGGCGTATCACGCCAGCCGTCGCAAGGCGTCGGGTCTGACCGACTCTGAAATGGAAACGCTGTCGGGCAAGCCCGCAGTGGCCGAACCGGTCGCAGCCGTGGCCGACGCTGGCGCGGACGAGGAGTAAGCGCTCCGACGGCGGTCGCAAGGCCGCCGTAAGCCAAGCGAAAAGGAGGGCAGGAGGCCCTCCGTTTTCCGGTCCTGGAAGGACCAGTAGGGTTAGGTTTCCGTGAAGTTGACGGAGTTTTGCCCTGCCAGCTATACTTCTCTGTCTCGGTGGGCCGTTTCACGGCCTTCCTTCGTTTTCATGCAAGGCCGTTTCGGCCTCCAATCAGAAGAATCGACTGATGGCAACGATCAATCAGCTGGTCCGCAAGCCCCGGCAAGCGACCACCTACAAGAGTGCCTCTCCGGCACTGGACAAGTGTCCGCAGCGCCGCGGCGTCTGCACACGCGTCTACACCACTACCCCGAAGAAGCCGAACTCGGCCCTGCGTAAGGTCGCCAAAGTGCGTCTGACGAACCAGGAAGAGGTCATCAGCTACATCGGTGGTGAAGGCCACAACCTGCAGGAGCACTCCGTGGTCCTGATTCGCGGTGGTCGCGTCAAGGATCTTCCCGGTGTGCGTTATCACACCGTCCGTGGTTCGCTGGACGCCGCCGGCGTCGCAAAGCGCCGTCAAGGTCGTTCCAAGTACGGCGCCAAGCGCCCGAAGAGCTAAGGAAATACTCTAATGTCCCGTAAAGGTTCTACTCCGCAGCGCACCGTCCTGCCTGATCCCAAGCATGGCAGCGAAACCATTGCCCGCTTCATCAACATGGTGATGCAAAGTGGCAAGAAGTCGGTTGCTGAGAAAATTGTCTATGGCGCAATGGACGTCATTGGCGAAAAGAATCCGAATGCCATCGAGCTGGTGCAGAAAGCACTGGACAACGTGGCCCCGGCTGTCGAAGTCAAATCGCGTCGCGTCGGTGGTGCTACCTATCAGGTGCCCGTCGAAGTGCGCTCCTCCCGTCGCATGGCGCTGGCAATGCGCTGGTTGATCGACTCCGCGCGCAAGCGTGGTGAGAACACCATGCCGCGCAAGCTGGCTGCCGAACTGCTGGACGCTGCGGAAAGCCGTGGCGGCGCGATCAAGAAGCGCGAAGAGACCCACCGTATGGCGGAAGCGAACAAGGCGTTCGCACACTACCGCTGGTGACCTCGGGGGCCTTGGTAACGGGGCCCTTCAGCACCATATGAGTGCTGTTTGCGACGCCTCTGGCGTCGCTACCAATCCGAAGGCCGCCGAAAGGCGGCGTTCGGCCATCCGAAATCCAAGAAATTGAGAGGCTCCCCGTGGCCCGCACCACCCCTATCGAGCGTTACCGCAACTTCGGCATCATGGCCCACATCGATGCCGGCAAAACCACCACCTCCGAACGCATCCTGTTCTACACCGGTGTGAGTCACAAGATCGGCGAAGTCCATGACGGCGCGGCAGTGATGGACTGGATGGAGCAGGAGCAGGAGCGTGGTATCACCATCACCTCCGCGGCAACCACTGCGTTCTGGTCGGGCATGGACAAGTCCATGCAGCAGCACCGCTTCAACATCATCGACACCCCCGGGCACGTCGACTTCACCATCGAAGTGGAGCGCTCCTTGCGCGTGCTCGACGGTGCGGTGTTCGTGCTGTGTGCGGTCGGTGGCGTGCAGCCGCAGTCCGAGACCGTGTGGCGTCAGGCCAACAAGTATTCCGTGCCGCGCATGGCCTTCGTCAACAAGATGGACCGTACCGGTGCCAACTTCGACAAGGTCGTGGAGCAGCTGAAGGCCCGTCTGGGTGCATACGCTGTGCCGATGCAGGTGCCGATCGGCGCCGAAGACGGCTTTGAAGGCGTGGTCGACCTGCTCAAGATGAAGGCGATCCACTGGGATTCCGCATCGCAGGGCACCACCTTTGAATACCGCGACATCCCGGTCGATCTGGTCGATGTGGCGACCGAGGCGCGTTCGTTCATGATCGAAGCGGCTGCAGAAGCCAGTGAAGATCTGATGGACAAGTACCTCAACGAAGGCGACCTGACCGAGGAAGAGATCCTGCAGGGTCTGCGCGAGCGCACCCTGAAGGTCGAGATCGTGCCGGTGTTCTGTGGTTCGGCGTTTAAGAACAAGGGCGTGCAGGCGATGCTCGACGGCGTCGTGCACCTGCTGCCGTCGCCGGCCGACCGTCCGCCAGTGCAGGGCATCGACGAGGACGAGAAGGAAGACACGCGCGCTGCGAGCGATACCGCGCCGTTCTCGGCGTTGGCGTTCAAGATCATGACCGACCCGTTCGTGGGCTCGCTCACGTTCTTCCGCGTCTACTCGGGCACGCTGAATTCCGGCGACCAGGTCTATAACCCGGTCAAGTCGAAGAAGGAGCGTGTGGGCCGCATCCTGCAGATGCACTCCAACAATCGCGAAGAGATCAAGGAAGTGCGCGCTGGCGACATCGCCGCTGCCGTGGGTCTGAAGGACGTCACCACCGGCGACACCCTGTGTGCGCAGGACAAGATCATCACCCTGGAGCGCATGGTGTTTCCGGAGCCGGTGATCTCGATGGCCGTCGAGCCGAAGACCAAGTCGGACCAGGAAAAGATGGGTATGGCCCTGGGCCGTCTGGCGCAGGAAGATCCCTCGTTCCGCGTCAAGACCGACGAAGAATCCGGCCAGACCATCATCTCGGGCATGGGTGAGTTGCACCTGGACATCATCGTCGACCGTATGCGTCGCGAGTTCAATGTCGAGGCCAACGTCGGCAAGCCGCAGGTGGCCTACCGCGAGACGATCCGCAAATCCGACGTCAAGTCCGACTACAAGCACGCCAAGCAGTCCGGTGGTAAGGGTCAGTACGGTCACGTGGTGATCGAGCTGTCGCCGATGACCGAGGAAGATCGCAAGAGCGACAACGTCAAGGACGATTTCCTCTTCATCAACGACATCACCGGCGGCATCATTCCGAAGGAATTCATCCCCTCGGTTGAAAAGGGTCTGCGCGAAACGATCACCAGTGGTCCGATCGCCGGATTCCCGGTGGTGGGCGTGAAGGTCAAGCTGGTGTTCGGCTCGTACCACGACGTCGACTCCTCGGAAATGGCGTTCAAGCTGGCCGCGTCGATGGCGTTCAAGCAGGGCTTTGCGAAAGCCAGCCCGGTGTTGCTGGAGCCGATCATGAAGGTCGAGATCGTCAGCCCCGAGGATTACCTGGGTGACGTGATGGGCGACGTGAGCCGCCGCCGTGGCGTGTTGCAGGGTCAGGACGACAGCCCGTCGGGCAAGATCATCAACGCGATGATTCCGCTGGGTGAAATGTTCGGCTACGCGACCTCGCTGCGCTCCATGAGCCAGGGCCGCGCGACGTTCTCGATGGAATTCGACCACTACGAAGAGGCACCGGCCAACATCGCCGACGCCGTCACCAAGAAGGGCTGAGTTCGCTCAGCCGCTTCAAAAATTTTTCAATTAGAGGTAGTAAGTCATGGCAAAAGCTAAATTCGAGCGCACCAAGCCGCACGTGAACGTCGGCACCATCGGTCACGTCGACCATGGCA
>NZ_PRDN01000011.1:0-40669 GCF_003600855.1 Xanthomonas sp. CFBP 7698 | reverse complement strand
TTCAATCCGCCGCAGCGTCTTTCCGTGTAGCGAGCCGCCCATCATAGCCGGCTTTTTCGTTTCGTCAACACCTTGTGATGTTTCCGACTCGCCTCGTTCGTTGGTGCGGTGCTTGGAGAAGCGCCGCCGTCGTGAGCGAGGACGCGCATCTTATCGAGCCTGCGCAGAAGTGCAAGCACTTTTTGACACAGGCATGACATCGAGGCGCTTTGCGGCGGTCTGGCGACTGCCCTGCGGCCTGATTCTTTCCGCATGGAATGACGCAGGCCGATTCCGCTTGTTGATGCTCTCAGTGAGAATGCTCGCCTTAGTCAGGAGCCCCGCCATGCCGCCAGCCCGCAGCCTGTTCCGCGATCTGTCGCTGCCTGCGCTTGCCGCGGGATTTGTCACCGTGTTGGTGGGGTTTGCCAGCTCTGCGGTGATCGTGTTCGAGGCGGCGCGGCATCTAGGGGCCGACCAGGCGCAGATCGCATCGTGGATGTGGGCGCTCGGGATCGGCATGGGCGTGATCTGCATCGGCTTGTCGCTGCGGTATCGGGTGCCGGTGGTAACGGCGTGGTCCACGCCCGGCGCGGCGATGCTGATCGGCAGCGCGGCGGGTGTGCCGTTGCGCGAGGCGATCGGTGCCTTCGTGGTGGCAGCGGTCCTGGGAGTGGTGGCCGGGTTCTCGGGGATGTTCGAGCGTGCGATCAAGCGCATTCCCATCGCGTTGGCGTCGGGCATGCTGGCCGGGGTGCTGCTGCGCTTTGGCCTGGATCTATTCGTGGCCATGCAGCACCAGCGGGTGCTGGCGCTGGCGATGCTGGCGACCTATCTGGTGGGACGGCGCTGGTTTGCGCGCTATGCCGTGATTGCCACCTTGTTGGTCGGCGTCGGCATTGCCGCCGGCGGTGGGTTGCTGCACCTCGAAGCGGTGCGGCTGGAACTGGCAAGGCCGGTACTGGTGGTGCCGTCGTTGTCCTGGGCGGCGCTGTTCGGGCTGGCGATCCCGCTGTGGGTGGTCACCATGGCCTCGCAGAACGTACCCGGGGTGGCGGTGATCCGGGCGTCTGGCTACACGGTGCCTATCTCGCCGACGATCGGCTGGATCGGCGTGGTCAACAGCGTGCTGGCGCCGTTTGGTGGATATGCGTTGAATCTTGCGGCGATCACTGCCGCGATCTGCATGGGCCGCGAGGCGCATGAGGACCCGGCCCGTCGTTACACCGCAGCGGTGAGTGCAGGCGTGTTCTATGTGGTGATCGGGTTGTTCGGGGCGACCGTGGCCGCCGTGTTTGCGGCCTTTCCGCGCGAGCTGGTGATGGCCATCGCCGGGATCGCGCTGTTGGGCACGATCGGCAACAGCCTGGCGGCGGCGCTGCGCGAAGACAGCGAGCGCGAGGCGGCGTTGATCACGTTTCTGGTGACCGCGTCCGGGCTGACCCTGGGCGGGATCGGTGCTTCGTTCTGGGGACTGGTGGCCGGCACGGTCACCTTGCTGGTGCTGCGACCGCGACGTTAGCGGTAACCGACGCGGTTTGTATCTGCGCCTTGATGGGGCGGCGAGCCTTGGCTGGATGTGCGGATGCCCATGTCGCGCCTTGTACGGTCACGCGCTGCGGCCGCCCACGGAGACTGCCGTGCGTATCACGCGCTGCATGTCGTAGTGTCAGGCGCTCTTGGTGCCTCGCTTCCGCGGCTAGCCAAGCGCGGTGCGACGACAAGGATGGAGCCAGCCGCCGCCGGTGCGGAGAACCGCGTCGGACCCGAGGTGCCCGCGCTGCCCGCGCGGCACTGCGATACCGGGCCGCAGCGTCAGCGTGGCCGCGCCCGGTGGCGGCGCTTATTCGGGGTCGCGCAGCTGCAGCAGCCAGTGCGCCGTCACGCCGCTGGGGCTGGGCAGCGGTTCGAGGTGGAACTGGCGATACACCGGCGAGCCGTCCAGGGCGCGTAGCGGCAAGGTGACGTAGGCGGCGCGTCCCAGGCGCAGGGCGTCTTCGAGCAACTCGACTTTGGAGCGGGCGGCATCGTCGGCGACCAGGGCGAGCATGTCGCGGCCGATCAGGTCGGCCACCTCGGCCTGGCTGAGCTCGGCGAATGCCGGGTTGACGAAGATCAGCCGGTGCGCGGCAGCGCTGGCGCCCCGTTCGATGATGGCCACGCCGTCGCGCAGACGCGACAGCGAGGCTTCGAGCAGGGTGAAATCCTGCTGGAAGCGCTTGCGTTCCATCAGCTCGATCAACACGCGCAGGCTACGCGCAGACTCCAGATGCAGCGGCGACCAACGCCGCGCGCGGCCGCGCACGGTCTGCTGCCAGAGATCGAAGCTCTTGCGCGGCGACAAGCGCGAGTTGGGGATGTCCTGCAGCTTGGCCAGCTGCGGGTTGCCTGCCCACTTGACCTGTTGCACCTGCTCGCGCCGGGTCCACAGCAGGGCGCTGCGCGATTGCGGCATCAGCGGCACGAAGATGAAGCCGGCGGCCAGCGGAGCCAGGTCGGCCAGCTCCGGAAAGACCTCGCCGATGGCATCCACATGCAGGGCGCCGACGGCGTCCTCGCGCAGGGCGTCGTGGTGCTCGGATTCGAGATGGTCGCGGATGCGCCGCAGCGCCGCCACGTCCGGGGTACTTCCGTGACGGCTGATGTCTTCACCGTGGAAGACCGCCACGCCGTCGGCATCCACCACGTCCATCAGGTCCGGCGCCATGTCGGCGAGCATGTCCACGGTGAGGTGCTCGGCGTCGTTGAAGTCGGTGATCAGCTTTTCGCGGATGGTCAGCAACACCGATTCCAGCCGGGCACGCGCCACCGCCTGCAGCGCGCCGATGCGGCCGGCCAACGCGCGGGTCACCGCATCGGTGGCATCGCGCATGGTGTGGCTGGTGAAGTGCGGGCTGTAGTGATGGCAGGAAATCAGCCCCCACAGTGCGTCGTTGACCACGATGGAGGACACCAGCGTGGCGCTGACGCCCATGTTGGCCAGATATTCCAGGTGCACCGGCGAAACGCTGCGCAGGCTGACATCGCTCAGGTCCACCGGTGTGCCCAGGCGTGGATGCAGGGTGGGCTGGATCGGCGATGGCTGGTAGCCGACGTCGGCGATCTGGCGCACGCGGTTGCGCAGGTACAGCGCGCGCGCCTGCGCGGGGATGTCGCTGGCGGGGTAATGCAGGCCGAGATAGGCCTCCAGTTCGGGCTGGCGGGCCTCGGCGATGACATCGCCGTTCCACTCTTCGTCGAAGCGATAAATCATCACCCGGTCAAAGCCGATCATGTTGCGCAGGCCCTTGGCTGCGCGCACGGCCGCCTCGGCGATGCCCGGATCGCGCTCGATGCTGCGCAACAGCGGCAAGGCCTCGCGCAGGGTGACGTCCATCAGGCGCGCGTCACGCGGCTCGATTTCGATCAGCCACTGCTCCGGATACAGATGCCAGGCGGCCACCCAGGGGTGGTCGGGCGGCGCGCTGCGCTGCGGGAAGCGCACATCGGCATGCAACAGGTGCTGCGGTTGATCGTCCACCGCAGCCGGCAAGGTGTCGGGCAGCTCCAGCACCTGGGTGTAGGGCATGCCCAGCAAGGCGTCCATCGGCACGCCGAGCAACTCGGCGGCGGTGGTACTGGCCTGCACGATCCGACCGTCGGCAGGTTCGATCACCAGCAGCACGCCGTAGGGCTGGATCATGCCGGGAATGTGGATCGGCTCGCGCGCGCACTCGTCCATATCCAGGGGTTCGGTGTGCTGATTCACGGGCGCGGCTCCGCTGCGAGGCAGGTATGGAAATGGGCAAACATGGCATGCGCGCCGTCGATGGCGGCCGCGTGGGTCTGCGGCGAATCCAGGCGTTGATCGAGCACGGCCTGAAACCGGCGCCAGGCGGCCGGGTCTTCGTCGGCCAGTTCGAAATACTGCAGCGCACTGGCCAGCGCGGGCTGGTGCCTGCGCAGGCCGCGGGCAATCACCCGGCCGCCCAGCTGGGCGCCCTCGATGACGTACAACATGCCCCAGCGCGCGGCGTCGGTGCGCACGTCAGGCAGCGCGAGCGGGGGATCCGGCGGTTGGTTCAGCGTGCGCAAGTCCGCGCGCAAGGCCGGCACGCGGCGGCGATAGTGCCAGCCACTGCCGACCAGCGTGCCCAGCCAGCCGCTCAACTGCTCTTCGAAACCAGCCAGCAAAGCATGGTGGCGGCGCAGGATCTGCACGTACGCGGCGCGGTCGACCTGCCCCTGCCCCAGCGCCTGCATCAGCGGCACCGCTTCGACCCGGCGATGCGTGTCCTGGGTGGCGTGACGCAGCACGCGTGCGGCCGATGACGGAACAGCCTGGGTGTCAGGACACATAAGCAATCGAGGCAGTGCCGCGGCACGGAGTGCACCAGCCTAGCAGCGCGCGCGCAAATCAGATAAAGCGGACACGAGCGCTAAATGAATCCGTTGGCATCACCCTTGCGCAGCAGCGGCAATTCCACTGCCCCGCCCTGCACGCTTCCATGCCATCCACCACCCTGCAGCGAGCAACAGGCCGGCCAGCAACCAGGGCGCGCCGGGCAGATGCAACGGTGCGCCAGCGCCGATGAACCAGGCAAACACATTGGCGAACAACAGCGGGCCCGCAATGCCGGCCAGGCTGACCAGGCCAGTCAAGGCGCCCTGCACACGCCCCTGCGCGTCGGCGCCGACCTCGCGGGTGATCAAGGCTTGCGCGGCGGGTGCGGCAACTGCCCACAACGCGCTGATCGGTACGCCGATCAGGAACATCGCGCCGCTGTCGGCCAGCCCGTAGATGACGAAGCCGATCACCCCGCAGCCCAGCCCCAGCAGCAAGGCGCGGCGTTCGCCGAGCCAGCGCACCAGGCGGCCGACCAGCAACGCATTGACGATGATGCTGCACACGCCAACCCCGGCCAGCACCCAGCTCACTTCGCGCGGGCCCCAGTGATATTGGTAGCCGGCGAACAGCACGAAGATGCTGGGATAGACGTAATGCGCCAGGTTGGCCAGGAACACCACCGAGGCCAGGCCGAACACCTGCGGATAGCGGCGCAGCAGCTTGAGCGCGCCGAGCGGATTGGCGTGCGACCACTCCAGGCGTGCAGTGCGACGTTCGGCGGGCAGCGATTCGGGCAGCACGAACCAGCCATACAGCACATTCAACAAGGCCAGCCCGGCGGCGAACCAGAATGGCCAGCGCAACCCGATGCTGCCCAGCCAGCCACCGATCAAGGGGCCGGCGACAAAACCAATGCCGAACGCGGCGCCGAGCATGCCGAAGGCGCCGGCGCGTTTGTCGGCAGGTGTGACGTCGGCGATGTAGGCGTTGGCGGTGGAAAAGCTGGCCGAGCACATGCCGGAGATCACCCGGGCCAGCAGCAGCATCGGCAAGCTGTGGGCGATGGCCATCAGGATGAAATCCAGCCCCAGCCCCAGGCAGGAGAGCAGGATCACCGAGCGGCGGCCGAAGCGGTCGGACAAGGCGCCTTGCAGCGGCGAGCAGACGAACTGGATGGCGGCGAACAGGAAGCCGAACCAGCCGATCCAGCCGGCGGCCACCACGTAGTCGCCGCCGGTGAAATGCCGCACCAGATCGGGCAGCACCGGGATGATCACGCCGAAGGACAGCACGTCGATCAGGACGGTGATGAAGATGAAGATCAATGCGGCGCGGCGGCGCCCCGGAGCGGCAGCGGAATCGGCGGGGAGAGACATCGCGCGGCCCAGGGTGGCGAGGTGAGGAGTGTAGCTGCGGATGGAGCGTGGTGCCGGGGATAGCGGGGGCTGCGTGATCCGGTACAGCCTGGCGTTGATGGTTGGCTGGGGTGTCCTCCCCTCATCCGCCCTTCGGGCACCTTCTCCCGCTAGCGGGAGAAGGGAGTGTGCCGCCGGGCGACCGGTGGTGGTTCTTGGACGCTGAGGGGCTGGGTCCCGGGCTGAGGGGCTGAGGGGCTGAGGGGCTGAGGCTGAGGCTGAGGCTGAGGCTGAGGCTGAGAGGCTGGGGCTGGCTGGGGCTGGCTGGGGCTGGCGGCGGGGGGCGAGTTCGATGACGTCCGGGCCGGCGTTGGCTGCTTCCAGACACCTGTCTTCTCCCGCAGGCGGGAGAAGGGAGCGTGCCGCCAGGCGGCCGGTGGTTGGTTATTCGACGCTGATGGTCTGGGTCAGGGTGTGGCTGGCGCCGGGGGCGAGTTCGATCACGTCCGGGCCGGCGTTGGCCGCTTCCAGGCAGACGTAATCGCGCCAGCCCTCGCCCACGTCGGCCATCTTTTTGGCGGCCTCTTCGCCCGGGTTCCAGGCCACCAGCGAGCGGCTGCCTTCGGTGGCGATGACGATGCGGCGGCCGAGTACCGGGTCGGTGAGGGTGTAGCGGCCGCCGGCGTTGGTGTAGATGCGGTCGCTGCGGCCGGGGTCGCGCGGGTCGCGCAGGCTCCAGTCGCCTTGCTGGCGGTGGGCGGTGGCGTAGTTTTCGTATTTATCGAGGTAATCCAGCCCGTCCAGGCCCTGCACGCTGACCTTGAGCGCATCGCCGACGCGGAAATAATTGTGCAGCGCCTGGGTGAAACGCACCGCGGCGGCGCTGGTGTTTTCGGTGATCAGGCGTTGCTCCACGGTGCGGCCAATGCGCAGTGTCATGCGCAGGCGCAGCGCCAGGTCGTCGAAGCGCGGCGGGGTGAGCGTGAGCACCACGGTGCCGTCGTCCTCGCGGTGGCTCTCGGTGAGTTGCCACGCCACCGTGCGCACGAAGCCATGGGCGGGCACATCGCCGGTCTGGTCCTGGCGGCCGAAATACGGCCAGCACACCGGCGCGCCGCCGCGGATCGGGGTGGGCGGCTGCTGGGCGGTGGGCGACAGCCACATCACGTCCTGCCCGCCCTTGGGCACGAACGACAGCAGCTGGCCGCCGAACAGGCTGATGGCGGCGGTGGAGAACGGGGTGTCGATCAGCAACGACGGGAAACCATGGAAATCGCCTGTGGTCAGGCCGGTGGTGTCGGACATGGGGGATGCCTTGTGGACGATGGGGGATTGGGTGAAGGCCGGGTACGCGGCCGGCAGCTTGAACGCGGTGGCGCGCATTGCAGCGGCGCCGGTGAGCGCCGGGGCGGCACGCAGTGCGGTGAGGATGCGCTGGCCGGGGCGGCCGTCGGCCGGTTGCAGGCCCAGGCGGGTCTGTTCGACCTGGATGGCGCGGCGGGTGGCGCTGCCGACCATGCCGTCGGCTTCGCCGATCTGGTGACCGCGGGCGAGCAGCAACTGCTGCAGTTCGCGCCGTTCCGGGCGGCCCAGGCCGGGGTCGTCGGTGGGCCAGGCGGCGACCAGGCCGGGGCCGCCGCGCAGGCGGTCGGCCAGCAGGGCGATCGACAGCGCGTAACTTTCCGCGGCGTTGTAGGCGTAGATCGCATCGTAGTTGCGAAACACCAGGAACGCCGGGCCGGTGGCGCCGGCCGGCAGCAGCACGGCGGCGGGAGTGTCTGCCGGCAGGCCGGCCGGGGCGAGCGGTTTGCCATCGGTGCCGAGCAGGCCGGCGTTTTGCCAGGCTTGCAGCGGTTGGCGGCGGGTGCGGCCGGCCTTGCTGGCGTCGAAGCCGCGCGGCAGCGTGACTTCCATGCCCCACGGGCGGGCGCGCTCCCAGCCGGCCTTGACCAGGTAGTTGGCGGTGGAGGCCAGTGCATCGGGAATGCTGGCGACCAGATCGCGGCGGCCGTCGCCGTCTCCATCCACCGCGATGCGGGCGTAGGTCGAGGGCATGAACTGGGTCTGCCCGAACGCGCCGGCCCAGGAGCCGGTGAGTCCATCGGCGGACAGATCGCCTTGCTGCAGCAGGCCGAGCAAGGCGAGGAATTCGCCACGGAAGAACGGTTGGCGGCGGCCTTCGCACGCCAGCGTGGCCAGCGACACCAGCAGCGGGCGCTTGCCGGTGACGCGGCCGTAGTCGCTTTCCACGCCCCACACCGCGACGATGGTGGCCGGGTCCACGCCGGTCTGTTCGGACAGGCGGGTCAGCAGCTCGTGGTGGGTGACCAGCATGGCCTGGCCGTCGGTGACACGCTGGCTGTCCACCAGGCTGGCCAGGTAATCCCAGATCGGTGTGGTGAACTCCGGTTGCGCGTCCAGCAGCGGCAGCACGCTGGGATCGGGCACCAGGCCAGTGGTGAAGCGCTGGAAGCTGGCGGCGTCCACGCCCTTGGCCGCGGCCTGGGTCTGCAGGCTGGCCAGGCAACGGTCGAATGCCGGGTCGGCATAGGCAGCCAGCGGCAGCAGTCCCATCAATAACGGCAGTGCGCGCCGGGGCAGCGTCATGGCACGGTGGCCAGCGGATGGGCAGACGTCATGCGATGGAGGGCTCCTGCGCGGCTGGTCGAGCCGCCGAGCATAGCCAACCTGACTGGTTGCGGGCGTGCAGGTGGTCGCGAGGGTATGCGTAGCGAGGTGGAGCCCGCAGCAGTCGAAGCCACCGGTATTGCCGTCGGCCCGACGGGCCTAGCTGCCGTCCCCGGTGACCCCGGTCAGCAGCGACAGGGCCGACGCCGATGCGGCGCCATCGGCCACCCGGCGCGTGCGGGCCCGGCGCGGGGCATCGTGGCGCGGGCCGAAGCGAATCAGTGCAGTGGCCACGCAGGCGGGCAACACAACCGCGAACACGACCGCCGCCAGGAGCACCCATTGCCAGAGATTGAAGGTTGCCATGATCCGAGTCCCACCCCGCGGCGGAGTTCGCCAGCGCGGCAAGCTTCCGGGATCGGCTGCGAACGTGGCGTCGACAAACGGCGGGTCTGGATGCCGTTCGTCGGGCTGAACCGGGCTTCTGGGCAGCGCGCTGGGGTGCGGACGGGTCGGTTGGCTGCGCGGGTGTGCAGACGTGGTTGGGGTTGCGTGGGCTGCGGTAGCGACTGGCCCGGGTCCTGCTCAGCGCGCGTCGAGGTAGTACCAGTGGCCGGCTTCGCGCACGAAACGGCTGTGTTCGGTCATGCGCACCGCGCTGCCGCCACCGATGCGATAGCGCGCCAGAAAGATCACTTCGGCGGTGTCGGGGCCGGTCGCGAGGGCGCGCTGTACGGTCAGGCCGAGCCAGGTGGTGCGCCCGCCTTCGTCCAGCGACAGCTCCGGCGGGCGCGTGGACGGATGCCAGCTGGCCAGCAGGTAAGCGGTATCGCGGCGCACATAGGCACTGTAGCGGGCGCGCATCAGGGTCTCGGCGTCGGGCGCGGCGGCGCCTGCGTGGTACGGGCCGCAGCACTGCGCGTAGTTGGCGGGGCGGCCGCAGGGACAGGGGTCGGTGGGTGTGGAGGTTGGCATGCGGGGATTGTGCGGGATGGGATTGGGGATTGGGGCGTTGTTTAGCAGCCTCTGATCGAACAACGAGGCTTGGCCCCGTACCCTCACCCCAACCCCCTCTCCTGCGGGAGCGGGGCTTTGGATGCCGTGATCTGATGTGGCACGGTCTCCATTGGCGTGTGCGTGGGTGACACGGGGCAGGCATCGGCTTGCTACTGCTGATGCTGATACTGCAACTCCCGACGCGGCTACACCTGCCGCGATTCCGCGTAGCTTTTACTGCGGCGCGCGAGCTCGGTGCACTCGCTATGCTGTCGCCCCCGTTGTGTGGAGCGTGGCCTTGCTGGAATTGATTCCCACCGAATTGCCCTGGCTGCTGTGCATCGCATTCGTTGCCGGGCTGGTGGATGCGGCGGTGGGTGGCGGTGGGTTGATCCAGTTGCCGGGCCTGTTTGCGACGCTGCCGCAGCAGGCGCCGTCGCTGATTCTGGGCACCAACAAGTTCAGCGCAATGTTCGGCACCGCGGCGTCGGCGTGGCGGTATGCGCGCACTGTGCGCTTTCCGTGGCGGCCGGTGCTGTATGCAACGGTGGCGGCGTTTACGTTTTCGTTTCTGGGCGCGACCGCCGTCAGCCTGATGCCCAAGCAGGCGGTGCGGCCGCTGATTCTGGTGCTGCTGGTCGCGATGTTGATCTACACCCTGATCAAGAAGGACTTCGGTGCGCTGCATCGGCCACGCCGGATCGGCCGGCGCGAACTGGCCACCGCGTTGGCGATGGGCGCGGCAATCGGGTTCTACGACGGGTTCTTCGGCCCGGGCACGGGCAGCTTTCTGATCTTCCTGTTCATCCGCTTTTTCGGGCTGGATTTCCTGCGTGCTTCGGCGGCGGCCAAGGTGGTGAACCTGGCCACCAATCTGGCAGCGCTGTCGTTCTTTTTGCCTAGCGGGCAGGTGATGCTGGCGATTGGTATCCCGATGGCGGTAGCGAACGTGGCCGGCGCGGTGGCCGGCACGCGGATGGCGTTACGCGGTGGCACGCCGTTGATCCGCAAATTATTCCTGGTGCTGGTGATCGTGCTGATCGGCAAGATGGGCTGGGATCTGCTGCAGCAGTAAGTGCAACTTGCTGGCGATGCGACATGCTCGACGCGGTGACACCACCCTGCAGATGGTGTCGCCGTGCACTGTTGTCAGCGCTTGCCGCGCGTCTGCGCCGTGCCTGGCTTGGCGCCGCGCGTTTTGGCCGGTGACGGTTTAGCCACCGCGCGCGTCGAGGTCTTCTTGCCGGCGCCACGCGCTGGCTGCCCGGTCGATGCGGCTGTTGCACGTGGCTTGGCGGTGACGGTTTTCACTGCCGCCGATGCGGCGGCGACCTTCCTGGACGTGGCGTTGGATGCGCTTGTGGCCACCGTCGCCTTGGCCGGCGTTTTTGAAGACCGAGTGGTCTTGCCCACAGTGGACGTGGATGCAGCTCCTGACGACATCGCCGACACGCGCGCTGTACGTTTGCCAGCTGCCGGCTTGCCAGCCTCAGCCGAATTGCGCGAAGGCGATTTCTTCGTGTGCTTTGCTCGAGGCTGCGCCGCAGCGCGCGTGGAAGAGGCAGTCCTGGCATGCTTGCTCTGCGTGTTCGTCGTCGCGACTGCCGGCTTGCGCTTACCCGTCTGCGTTTTCTGCGTTGCGGGCGGGGTCCCCGCCGCCGCAGGCGATGCCGTGTGCATTGGGGCACCGTCAATTGCCATGCCATCTGCGCTTGCAGTGCCCTGCACTCCTGCAGACTCGCCCGCAGCCTCGATCGAAGGCGCAGCATCAGTGGTGTCGGCAACTGCCGGCTCATCGCCACGCGAGCGCTCCGGCAGCTTCAAGCGCTGCGCCTGCTCGTCGTATTCGATCAACAACACGCCGGAGTTATGACGGCCGCTGATCTCGACAAAGCACGCGCCGCCGATGAAGGGCTCCAAGGTCATTACCGACTTCAACGGCGTGGCCACCACCATCTGGAAGCCGAAGTTCTCGAAGATGTTCATCGCCAGCGCGGTGAACTCGTTGTCGGCCTTGTCGAAGGCTTCGTCCAGCACCACCGCGCAGTAGCGCGGCAGTTCGCCGTCTTCGCCGCCGAGCTGGTAACGCAGCGCCGCTGCAAGGCAGGTGGTGGCGAGCTTCTGGCGCTGGCCACCGGATTTGCCGGCGCCGCTGCGGTAGATCTCCACCTGCGCGCGCGTTTGCGCATCCAGTTCCACACCGATGAATTCCACATGCAGGCGCACATCCAGCACCTGTTCGCGCCAGCGGCGTGCCTCCGGTTCCTGCGCGCCCAGGCGCGCGACCAGTGCGCGCAAGGTGGAAAACTGCGCCTCGGCCAGGGCGCGGTCTTCGGTCTGTTGATGCGACAGCACCGCACGCAACTGCTGCTGGAATTCCTGCACCTCGGCCAGGCGGCGGTCGCTGACTTCGATGGTCAAGATGGTGTCGCGATTGAACGGCACCTGCTCCAGGCTGGCGTTGACCTCGTCCATGCGCTGCTTGATGCCCTTGTGGGCTTCGGCAGTGTGGCGCTGCAAGGCCAGCAGGTTGTTCTTGCTCTGGGTCTGCAACAGGTCGAAGAAGCGATGCTCGTGCCGCGGCAGGCCATCGCTTTCCAGCCGGTCCAGGCGCGCAAGAAAATCGTCGGCGCTGGCCAGACTCACGGTGAAGTCGCCGCTGTCTTCGGGCCACTGCTGGCAATACTTGCGGAAGCATTCCAGCAATTGCGCGCTGAGCCGGCTGTCGCGGCCCTGGCTGTCGGCCAGCTGCTCGGCCAGGCCACGCTCGACCACGCGGAAATGCGCTTCCAGGTTGTCCAGCGACAACGGCGTCAAGGCGGCAAGCCGTTCCCGCAAGCCCTGCAACTGCGTAGGTGTGAGCGTGGCGGTGCCGGCGCGGCCCGCACACGCAGCGTGCTGCTGTTCGAGACGCACGCGCTCGCGCGCCAGTTGCGCACGTTCCAGCCGCACATCGTCGTAGGTGCGCTTGGCCTGGTCGCGCAAGGTGCGTGCGGTGTCGATGGCCTGGCCGAGCGCGCGCAAGCCGCTGTTGCCTTCGCGCAGCTGCACCAGCTGCTCGTCGATATCGCTCAGGCGTTGCAGTTTGGGACCGACGTCGATCTCGTCCCAGTCGCGCTCCACCAGGGTGTGCGCGGCCAGCTGTCGTTCCTGATCCTGCTCGCGTTGCTTGCGCAGCGCTGCGACATCTGCATCGCAGCTGGCGATGCGCTGGGCCAGCGCCTGCGCTTCGCGCTCGAACACCTTGAGCTTGTCGCGGTTGTCGTGACCGAGCAGCCACCGCTTGCGGTCGTTGACCGCGTGGCGGTCGTCCTTTTCGTAGCGATCGCCGGGATGCTTGACCTGCCCTTCGCGGGTGATGGCGCGGTCGGCGTTGCGCAACGCGGTTGCGTTGTCCACGCAGGCATAGTCGAAGCGACGGGTCAGCTCGTTGCGCAGCCATTCGGTGAAGGCGTGCTCGCGCAATTGCAGCTTGCCGGGCAGTGCATCGGGATCGACCCGCCGCGAGTGCAACTCGTCGTTACGACGCACACGGAAGTAGACCAGGCGCGTGCCGATATGGGTGCGGTTGACCCATTCGCTGACCTGCGCGTAATGCCGCTCGTCTACCAGCAGCGACTGCGCAAAGCCGTGCAGCACGCGCTCGATCGCACCGCGCCAGGCGACCTGGTCTTCGCGCACCTGCACCAGCTCGCCAACGAACGGCAGCGCGGCCTCGGCAATGCCGGTGTCTTCGCATAGCCGCGCGCGCAGGGCCTGCATCGGTGCAGGCATGCTCGACGGCGCCTTCTTCAGTGCATCCAGCTCGGCGCGGATCTCGGCAAAGCGGCGTTCATCGTCGCGGCGTGCGCCCATGCGCTCGGCAATGGCGTCATCCAGCGCGCTGGCGTCGTGCTTGCCGTTATCCAGCACGGTCTGCGCATGCGCGATCTGGGCGGCAAAGCCGCTGGCACCTGCCGCCAGGGCGGTGCCGAGCTGGCGGCAGGCCTGCTCGATCTGCGCACGGCGGCGCAGGCGCTCGTCGCGCTCGCGTTCCACGCGCGCACGCTCGCGTTCCAGTTCTTCGATCTGCTCACCGCCGGCGGCGCGCTGCTCGCGCTCCAGCCCGGCCAGTTTCTGCTCGTGGTTATCCAGCGATTCGCGGCGCTGTCCCTCTTCGCCGGCCAGTCCACGGTCCTGACTGTCCAGTTCCTGCAACCGCTCATCCAGCAAGGCCAGCCGCTGCTGCTCGCGGTAGCTGTCCACGCCCAACTGCAGCTCGCGCAACTCGCCCACGCTGTGGCGCAATGCCATCAACGCCGCATGGTGCTCGCGCGCAGGGGTCAGCGTTTCCACCTGGCGGCGTGCGGTCACCACCGCATGGTGCGCGCCATCGAGTTCGGCAAAATCCTCCACCAACCGATCGGCGGCTTCGAAGGTGCGCGGCTCGTCCAGCATGAAGCCGCGCAGGAAGGCATTGAGATCGCCCAGATTCTTGGCCGACTGGGTCTTGTGCAACAGCCGCAACGCCATCTCGTTGTTGATGCCCAGCGCATGCCGGAAACGTTCGGCATAGCCGGCGAATCCGTCGAAGTGGGCGACCTCCTCACCCAGCCGCGCCTTGAGCCTGCGCAGGTCCAGATCGAAGCCGTCCAGCTCGGTGGCCACATCGAAGCTGCGCGGCGCCACCATGTAATGGCGGCGGACGTCGGCAGCCGCATTGCCGCTGCCGGCGATCCAGAACAAGCGGATCAGGCTCACCGCCTCGCCATGCGCGTTGCAGTATTCCAGCACCAGCGCGGTCCAGGTGGCGCCCTTGCGCAGGTATTGCGTGGCGATTTCGCCCGACGCGCTGTCCTGCTGATCGGCCCAGGCGCCGCGTACATACGACACCAGGCTGCGATCGCGCCCGCTGCGTTCGGCCTCGCGTGCGGCGGCGTTGAAGTCGACGATGCTCGGTGGCGTCAGCAAGGCCGACATCGCATCCAGCAGGGTCGATTTGCCGGAGCCGGAACGGCCGACGAACAGAAAGCCCTTTTCCGCGATCGGCACTTCGGTCAAGCCGTTGAACGTGCCCCAGTTGTGCACCTGCAAGCGCCGCATGCGGAACTGCTGCGCCCGCTGTTCGGCAAGCGAATCGGCGAACAAGGAAGCGCCCGGCTGCGCCGGTGACAGGTTGGACTGGGAATTCATGGCTCACTCACCAAAACGGATGACGGGTCACGCTGAAGACGAATCACATCACGACTGTTTGAAGCGGGGTGTTGCTGGACAAGCATGTAGTGCGGTGGCTGACGGTGATCGGGTACGTCCCTTCGCGGCCTGGGCCGCTCCTACGCGGGGCGGTGATCTGGATGGACACGGATGAGTGACGAGAGCGGGTGCTGACGATGCGCGGGAAGCTGATGGCTCAGTGCCGGCCATGAGGAAAGTCACTTGCGCTTGACGGGGCGTGAGAGCTGACTTTCATCGCGCAATGCATGACGCACGGCTACACACACACTCCAGACGTCACATCCAGGCATCGCGATCGGCCGTCCCCTCATCCGCCCTTCGGGCACCTTCTCCCGGTGGGAGAAGGGATGGCGATCCGGGGTGCAGACGCCATCACTCCAACGCAACCTCCCCCTCTCGCAACTCCCGATACGCCACCACCAGGGTCTGCACATCCTCGGCCGAGAACAACAGCTTCAACACCGGCGAGACTTCGTAACGCTCCTCGCTGCCGCGCAGGCGCGACAGCAACTGGTTGTCGCGCATCTTGCCGATGGCCGTCATCACCCGTCGCGCAAACCCTGCGCGGTCAGTGGACACGTTCTTCTCGTACACCGACAACGCCTCCACCAGCTGCGCCTCGTCCACCACCGCACGCGCGCCGCGGGTATCGGCTTCGGCCAGTTGCTGGCGCAGGAACAGCAGCAACACCGATTCGATAAAGGTCAGCGGCGCGCTGCGCAGCAAGGTGGGCGATTCCAGCTCGGCGGTGTCGGCCTGACGGGTGAAGGCCACCCCGCCCTCGCGGTCGAGCACCAGCTCCAGAAACAGCTCGCACAACAGCTGACGGATCGCCGCCTCGTTGCGCAACAGCGCCGGCCACAACGCGCCATGGCGTTGCGCATCGATGCTGGGCCCGGCCAGCAACTGGCACAGCGCGCGGCGCGCGTCGAACGGCAACCTGCCGGTGTCGCCCAGAAACAGCTCGCCGCGCGGTTGCGCGCTCGAGGCATCCGTCAGCGGCGGGCGGCCGTCATTGGCCGGGACACCGGTGTCCTCGTCGGCGTCCAGGCGCGTGTCCTCAGACCAGTTCATTGCGTTTCTCCCGGGTGAACCACACCAAGGGAATGCGCGCGCGACGCGTGGCGCCGTCGCTGCCTTCCCATTGCACCGTTTCCATTTGCCCCTCGATCACCAGGCCGTGGCGTGTGCCCAGCGACAGGTAACCGATGACGCTGCCCAGCCCTTGCACGGCCGGGCGCTGTTGCAACGCATCGCCGATGGTCAGCCGCGGGCGCTGGCCGAGCAACTCATGCAGATCGCGGCGCAGGCTGCGCACGTCGATCTCCGATTGCGCGACCAGGTCGCCCACGCTGTCCAGCGAGATCTCGGCGGCATCGGCGGCTTGCACACGCCCATCCACCTGGGTAAGCCGCGGGTCGTGCAGCCGCCATTGCGACAACGAACGCAGGCGGCTGCTGCTGAGCGCCTGCGTATACCCGGTAGCGGTGGTGGCATGCAGGCTGTCGCGCAATTGCAGGGCTTCGCCCTGCGCCTGCTTGAGCAATTGATTGAGCCGGCGCTGTTCCAGATAGCCACGGCTTTGC
Source organism: Xanthomonas sp. CFBP 7698 (assembly GCF_003600855.1). Lineage (NCBI taxonomy): Bacteria > Pseudomonadati > Pseudomonadota > Gammaproteobacteria > Lysobacterales > Lysobacteraceae > Xanthomonas > Xanthomonas sp. CFBP 7698. The sequence continues at coordinate 24,584 of NZ_PRDN01000011.1, read as the reverse complement.
ACGAAACCGCGCAGGCTGCGCGCGAAGTGCTGCATCACCGTATGCACCTCGCCGCCGCGCTCCAGCAGCGTGCCGGTGAGCCCGCGCAGGAAGGCGCGTTCGCGGCGGTCTAACTTGCGCGCGAAGCCGCGTGCGAGCAGCGCATCCAGCGCCTGATCGAGCTGGCTACTCTGCTGGGTGTCGTTGAGCAGGCTCCAGAACGCCTCGAAGGTGCGCCCGGCCTCGCTGTCGGCGATCACATCCACGCCGTTGAACAATTGTTCGAGCACATCGCCGCGCGCGCCTTCGTCGTCGATGATGCGCTCGCGGAACTGACGGTTGAGCTGCTCGAAATCATCGCGCACGCGATGGAAATCTTCGGCCAGCTCGTCGGAGAGATGGATCAGGTCGCGGGCGCGTTCCAGCGCGCGCTTGCCATCCAGTGCCGCCACGCGGCCCGACGCCACGCGTTCGATTTCGGCATCGATGCGCGCACGTTCGTCGCGCAGGGCAGCCAGGCGCAGCTCCGGATCGGCTTCGGTCTGGCCGGCCAGCTGCACCAGTTGCTGGATCACCAGCGACAGGCGGCTTTCGGTAGCGCTGCTGCTGCTTTCGCGCAGACCGACGATGAAGCGGATGGCCTGGGTGGCCGCGCGCGACAACTCGTATTCTTCTTCTGCTGCACCTTCGGGCAGGCGGCGTTCCAGCCAGCCCTGTGCCAGCCAATGCGCCAGATAGGCCTGCGCGGTACGCGGCAATTCGCGCGACAGTTCGTCGGCGCGCAAGGCATCGAGCTGGCGCTGCAACCGCTCGTGCAGCACGGCCGAGGGCAGGCGCCGTTCGCCGTCCATCAGCACGGTCTGCAGCAGGCCGATCAGTTCGGGGGCATGGTCGGCGGCGAGCAGTTTCCATACCGGCTGCTCGCGCAGTTGCCGATACCCGGCGATACGTGCCTGGTGCTTCATGCGCGCTGCAACGGCTGCCTCAACGCTTGCCGCCCACTTCGATGAACTGCAGGAATTCGGCGCGGGTGCGCGCGTCTTCGCGGAAGCTGCCCAGCATCTTGGAAGTGACCATGCTGACGCCGCGCTTGTGGATGCCGCGGGTGGTCATGCACTCGTGCGCGCCTTCCACCACCACGCCCACGCCGCGCGGTTGCAGCACGTCCTGGATGCACTGGGCGATCTGGGCGGTCATCTTTTCCTGCACCTGGAAGCGGCGCGCGTAGCTTTCCACCACGCGGGCCAGCTTGCTGATGCCGACCACCTTGCCGCGCGGCAGGTAGCCCACGTGCACCTTGCCGATGATCGGCGCCATGTGGTGCTCGCAATGGCTTTCATAGGAGATGTCGCGCAGCACGATCAGCTCGTCGTAGCCGGCCACTTCCTCGAAGGTGCGTTCCAGGTAGGCACGCGGTTCTTCGCGGTAGCCGCTGAACCAGTCGCCATAGGCTTCGGCCACCCGGCGCGGGGTGTCCAGCAAACCTTCTCGGGAGGGGTCTTCGCCGGCCCAGCGCAGCAGGGTGCGCACGGCCTCTTCGGCCTGGGCCTGGGTGACGGAGGAATCGGGCTGGTCGGACTGGCTCATGCGCAGGTGCACCCAAAGGGGGCGAGCATGGTACCCGAGGACGGGCCGACGGCCCCAGCACCGGTTGCGGCCGCTGCCGCGGGTTCAGTGACTATTGATTCATTGTTGAATTGATAGCATCCTAACTATTATGGCGATCAGCACTGCCTCCCCGCGCGCCCAGCTCAGTTCCGGCCTGTTGGTCGCCGCCCGCCAATGGCAACGGCTGGCCGACCAGGCCTTCGAGAGCTTCGGGCTGTCCAGTGCATGCACCGGCCCGTTGCTGATGATCGGCCGCTCCGGCGGCGGCATCCGTCAGGTGGCGCTGGCCCAGCAGCTGGGCATGGAAGGCCCCTCGCTGGTGCGGCTCCTGGACAAGCTGGCCGCCCAGGACCTGGTCCGGCGCGAAGCCGACAGCAGCGACCGCCGTGCCAACCAGCTCTGGCTCACCGCTGCGGGCCAGGCGCTGGCCGGGCAGATCGAGGTGCGCCTGGACGCGTTGCGCGCCGAGGTCTTCGGTGCGCTCAGCGAGGCGCAGGTGCAGACCGTGCTGACGCTGTGGGAGCAGATCGCCCAGGCGCATGCGCGGCTGGGGCAGTCCGACTAGCGCACGGCGGTATGCGCTTGCAGTTGGCCGGCACGCCAGATGCTGCCGGGCAACGTTGTTCCCTTTCCAGGTAGGCCCGATGTACGGCGAGTTCAGTCTCTACGGTGTGTTCGTTCCCACCCTGCTGGCGTTGATGACGCTGGCGTATCTGCTCAACAGCGCGATCGGCGCGCTGCTGACCCGCGCGGGCGCGTACCGCCACATCTGGCACCCGGCGCTGTTCAACCTGGCGCTGTACATCGCGCTGCTGGGCGGCCTGTTTTCTCTCATGCGGTGGATGCAATCGTGAAAAAGCTGATCAAGACCGCCGGGCCGGCGCTGCTGACCCTGGCAATGGTGGTGGTGGCTGCGTTGGTGCTGCAGCATCTGTGGCGCTATTACATGGACGCGCCGTGGACGCGCGATGCCCACGTAGGTGCCGACGTGGTGCAGGTGGCGCCGGATGTGTCCGGGCTGGTGGAGTCGGTCGCCGTGGCCGACAACCAACCGGTCACGCGCGGGCAGCTGCTGTTCGTGGTGGACCGCGCGCGCTATGCGATCGCGCTGGAGCAGGCGCGCGCCGCGCTGGCCGAGCGCCAGGCCACGCTGAGCCAGTTGCGCCGCGAGATCGCGCGCGACCGCAGCCTGCAGGACCTGGTCGCCGCCGAAGACGCCGAGGTGCGCCGTTCCAATGTGCAAAAGGCCCAGGCGGCAGTCGCCACCGCGCAATCGGCGGTGGACCTGGCCCAGCTCAACCTGGACCGCACCCAGGTGCGCAGCCCGGCCGATGGCCACGTCAGCGACCGCACCGTGCGCGTGGGCGACTACGTCACTGCCGGGCGCCCGGTGGTGGCGGTGCTGGACACCGGCTCGTTCCGCGTGGATGGCTATTTCGAAGAAACCCGCCTGCAGGGCGTGCACCCCGGCCAGCGCGTGGACGTGCACCTGATGGGCGAGCCGGTCACGCTGCATGGGCATGTGCAGAGCATCGCCGCCGGCATCGAAGACCGCTACCGCAGCGGCAGCGCCGGTGCATTGCCCAACGTCACCCCTGCGTTCGACTGGGTGCGGCTGGCGCAACGCATCCCGGTGCGCATCGTGCTGGACCGCGTGCCTGCGCACGTACAGTTGATCGCCGGGCGCACCGCCACGGTGAGCATCCTGCCCGACACAGCCACAGCCAATGCAACCCCGGCCGCCGCGCCTGCCCGCGTGCAGGCCAAGGCGGCGCCATGAAACGCGCCGTGTTTCGCCATCTCGGTCTGGCGGCCGCGCTGACTGCAGTGAGTGCCTGCAGCACGGTCGGCCCCAACTACGCGCTGCCGGACAATGCGGCCTACCAGCGGCCGGCGGCCAATGCCGCCTTTGTCGACACCGGCAACGACCAGGTGCAGCCCGGCGCCGCGCTGCCGGCGCGCTGGTGGGCGCTGTACCAGGACCCGATGCTCGATGCCCTGGTCGAACAGGCCCTGCGCGACAACGTCGAGCTGAAGGTGGCCGGCGCCAACCTGCGCCGCGCCGCCGCGGTGTACGAACAGGCGCTGGATGCCGGTGGTTTCGATTACGAGGTGGACGCCGGCGTCAGCCGCGCGCAGGTCTCGGCCGAGGCGTTCCTGCAGCAGGAAAAGCTGCCGGTGTTCAACCTGGCCGATGGCAAGGTCGGGGTGTCGTATCAGTTCGATCTGTTCGGCAAGCTGCAGCGCGGCGCCGAAGCGGCGCACGCCGATACGCAGGTGGCCCAGGCGGCGATCGATCTGGCGCGCGTCAACGTGGCCGCGCAGGTGGCCGGCAGTTACGTGGAGATCTGCCACGCCAACCACGAGCTGCACGTGGCCGAGCATTCGCTGCAGTTGCAGCAGCGCAGCCGCCAGATCACCCAGCGCCTGATCGCTGCCGGCCGCGGCACGCCGCCGGACCTGGCGCGCGCCACCGCCCAGGTGGCGATGCTGGAAGCTTCGCTGCCGCCATTGCGCGCGCGCCGCCAGGCCGCCGGCTACCAATTGGCCGCACTGCTGGGCAAGACACCGAGCGAGGTGCCGGCCGGCGTGGACAGCTGCGACCACGCGCCCGCCCTGCAACGGCCCATCCCGATCGGCGATGGCCGCGCGTTGCTGGCGCGTCGCCCGGATGTGCGCCAGGCCGAGCGCCGGCTCGCCGCCGCCACCGCACGCATCGGCGTGGCCACTGCCGCGTTGTATCCGGACATCCGCCTGGGCGGTTCGATCGGCGCCACCGGCCTGCTGGCCGACATCGGCGAGCCGGCCACGCAGGCGTGGTCGTTCGGCCCGCTGATCTCATGGACGCTGCCGTCCAGCGGTGCGCGTGCACGGGTGCGCGCCACCGAAGCCGGTGCCGACGCGGCGCTGGCGCAATTCGACAACACCGTATTGCAGGCCCTGCGCGAAGTGCAGACCACGCTCTCGCGCTATGCGCAGGATCTGGACCGCCTGCACCTGCTGGAACAGGCGCAGCAACAGGCCGAGCTCGCCTCGGCGCAGAACCGGCGGCTGTATCAGGGCGGGCGCACGCCGTATCTGTCCAGCCTGGATGCCGAGCGCACCCTGGCCACCGCCGACATGACGCTGGCCAATGCGCAGGCGCAGGTGTCGCAGGACCAACTGCAGCTGTTTCTGGCACTGGGCGGCGGCTGGGATGCCGCTGCCGGGCGCAGCGACACCACGGCTGCGCGATGATCCCCCTGCTGCGCGATCGCCAGGCCTGGCTGTTTTCGGCCAAGACCTTCGCCGCCTCGATCGCGGCGCTGTACGTGGGGCTGGCCGGCAATCTGTCGCGGCCGTACTGGGCGATGGCCACTGTCTACATCGTCTCGCAACCGCTGCTCGGGCCCACCCGCGCCAAGGGCGTGTACCGCGTGCTCGGCACGCTGCTGGCCGGCGCGGCAACCTTGGTGATGCTGCCGAATCTGGTGGAAACGCCCCTGCTGCTGAGCGCGGCGATGGCGTTGTGGCTCTCGGCCTGCCTGTTCCTGGCGCTACTCAATCGCGGCCCGCGCGGTTATGCGTTTTTGCTGGCCGGCTACACCACCGCCTTCATCGGTTTCCCGGCGGTCACCGCACCGGAAGGCATCTTCGACACCGTGGTGGCGCGCAGCGAAGAGATCGTCCTGGGCACGGTGATGGCGGTGCTGTTTGCCGCGCTGGTGTTCCCTGCATCGGTGCGGCCGATGCTCACCGCACGCATCGGCAACTGGATGCAGGATGCGGCGCAGTGGTGCCGGCAGGTGCTGCAGCGCGGCCCCGCGCACGCACCGCGCAACCGCCTGGCGGCCGACCTGGTGCAGTTCGAGGCCTTGATCGCCTTCGTGCGCTACGACGACCCGCGCCATGCCGGTGCCGCCCCCGCGCTGGAGCAGCTACGCGCGCGCATGCTGATGCTGCTGCCGGTGCTGTCCTCGATCACCGACCGGCTGGATGCGCTGCACGACGACACCACCGCCCAGCCTGAGCTGGCTGCGCTGCTGCACGATATTGTGGCCTGGGTGGATCCCGGCGACGGTGCCACGGCTGATGCTGTCGACGTCGATGCCTTGCGCGCCCGCATCGCCGCGCTGCGCCCCCCGGTGGATCAGCACATCGCGCATCTGCTGCTGGCCAGCCTGTTGCTGCGCCTGGAAGAACTGCTCGACCTCTGGCAGGACTGCCGCGCGCTGGAGCAGGCCCTGGTACAAGGCACGGCGCCCGCAGCGCTGCGGGCAATGCCGAATGCGGCAAGACCGGCGATCGCGATACCGGCCGCGACGGCCGCCTCACCCGAGCGGGCCGCCACGGTGCGGAGCGCAACCGGATCGGCTTGGCGCGTACGCGCCGCGTTGCATCGCCTGGCAGGTTCACGCAACGACGCTGCGACGGCTGCCTCGGCCGGACCGGTCGCAGGCGCACCGCCCGAACCCGGCACACCTCCGCACACGCGCACCTCGCTGCTGCAACGCCTGCGCGGATTACCCAGCGACACCGCCGATGTGCCTGCACGCGGCGGCACCACGCGCCACATCGATTTCGGCATGGTCGCGTTTTCCGCCGCCAGTGCCGGCTTCGCGTTGATGGCGTATTGCGTGCTGTGGATCGGCATCGGCTGGGAGGGCGGCGGCAACGGCGCCATGATGGCCGCGGTGACGGCCGCGTTCTTCGCCGCGCAGGACGACCCCGCGCCCAGCATGCTGTCGTTCCTGACCTGGGCGGTGGTGGCCAGCGTAGTGGCCGGTATCTACCTGTTCGGCATCTTTCCGGCCATCCACGATTTCCCGATGCTGGTGCTGCTGCTGGCGGTGGTGTTCCTGCCCTTGGGCGCGCTGCTGCACCGCCCTGCCAGCATGCTGATCGCGCTGCCGCTGGTGGTGAACCTCACCGCCCTGCTCAGCCTGCAGAACACCTACAACGCCAATATCCAGAGCTTCGTCAACGCCGCGGTGGCCATGGTGCTCGGTATTGGTTTTGCCGTGGTGCTGACGCGGCTGTTCCGCTCGGTCGGCGCCGAATGGAGCGCACGCCGGCTGGTGCGCCAGGGCTGGCGCACGCTGGCCGCTGCGGCAGAGGGCCATGGCACGCAGGACCGGCAGCACTTTGCCGCCCGCATGCTGGACCTGCTCGGCCTGCTCGCACCGCGGCTGGCACTGACCCCGGAAGGCAGCGACCTGGCCTCGGTGGATATGCTCAACGAAGTGCGCGTGGGCTTGAACATCCTGCAACTACGCAGCGCGCGGCATGGGTTGCCGCAGCCAAGCATTGATGCAGTGGACGCGATTCTGGCCGAGGTTGCGGCGCATTATCGGCAGCAGGTGGCGCACAAGCGGCCGTTTCCGGGGCCCAACTCTTTGCGTGATCGTCTGGATATATCGCTGACGCGTGTGGACAAGGTGCCAGCAGGCACGTATCGCGATGAAGCGCTATTGGGGTTGATCGGGCTGCGTTACAGCCTGTTTGCAGAGACAGTACAGCGACGCGAAGACATCAAGCACGAGCCGTCTGCTTTAGCCCCTCTCCCCTCGGGGCGATAAGGCACTGCTTGCGCGCCACTGGCGCGCGTGCCTTGGAGCGCCCGCGCCGCCAGCGCGGGCCGGGGCGCGGAGCGGGGGTTGGGGTGAGGGTACGAGGCAAAGCCACTCAGCAATGGATGACGCGAGGCTTCGCCCGTACCTCATCCGCCCTTCGGGCACCTTCTCCCCCATGAAGGAGGACAATGTCCCGAAGGGAGAAGGCAGAAGCAGCCCAGTCAGCCCGCGCGCATCACCGCTTGCGCTGATGCATCGCCGCTTCGTCGTCCAGCCAGTTGCTGCCCTTGTTGGTCAGGAAGAACATGTAGACCACCAGCGACACCGCGATCACCGCTGTTGCGTAGATCACGAATTCGCTCACATGGTTGGTCTTCAACGAGGCCTGGTACAGCAACGGCGCGGTACCGCCGAACGCGGAATTGGCCAGTGCATAGCCCAGGCCAACGCCAAGCGCACGCACATGGGTGGGGAACAATTCCGCCTTCACCACCGCGTTGATCGAGGTGTAGCCGGTCAGGATCACAAAGCCCACGGTAAGGATCGCAAACGCGGTCAGCCAATCGGTCTGCTTGGGCAGTTCCATCACCAGGAACCAGGTATAGAGCACGCCGCCGATGCCGAAGAACACCAGCAAGGTCTTGCGCCCCACGATGTCCGACAACCAGCCGCCCACCGGCTGCATCAGCATCAACACCGTCAGCGCCACCAGGTTGATGATGGTGCCGGCCATCACGTCGCCACCGGCGAACGCGGTCTGGATCATCTTCGGGCCGGTCACCGAATAGGTGTAGAACGCGATCGTGCCGCCGGCGGTGATCAGGAAGCACAACAGCAGCGGACGCCACTGATTGACGAACAGCTCGCGCATCGAACCGGAGGCCCTGGCCTTGCCGGTACGCGAATCGGCGATGGATTCGGAGCTCAACGACTCGTCCATGGTCCGGCGTAGCCAAAACACCACCAGCGCACCGATACCGCCCAGGCCGAATGCCACGCGCCAGCCCCACGCCGACACCTGCGACGCATCGAAGAAATGCAGCATCACCAGCAAGGTCGCCTGCGCCAGCACATGCCCACCGACCAGGGTGACGTAATGGAACGAGGACAGGAACCCGCGCCGGCCCGGAATGGCCGCTTCGGACATATAGGTTGCGCTGGTGCCGTACTCGCCACCGGTAGCAAAGCCCTGCAGCAGGCGCGCCAGCAGCAAAATGATCGGCGCGGCAATGCCGATCGTGGACACGGTCGGCGTGATTGCGATGACGAACGAGCACACCGCCATCAACGACACCGAAATTGTCAGCGCCAAACGGCGGCCGTAACGGTCGGCGAAACGGCCGAAGTACCACGCGCCGATCGGGCGCATCAAGAACGTCATCGCAAAGATCGCCCACACGAACATGGTGGCGTTCTTGTCTTCCTTGGAAAAGAACTGCGATTCGAAATACGTGGCAAACACCGAGTAGACGTAGACGTCGTACCACTCGACCAGATTGCCGGCCGATCCCTTGAGCGTATTGGACACCGAGCGGCGAAGGCTACCGGGTGCTGCGCCAGAACCGGCGGCGATCGGAGACGATGGGGGTGCGCTCATGCGGTGGATTCTCTTGGGTGGGACAGCCCCGGAGTATAGGTGCGCGCTTGTGTGACGCATGTAAGCATTTCGGCGCATATACAGCGGCAAAGTGCACGCCGGGGCCGCTCGCTTCAGTCCGCTTTCGGGGTCGGTGCCGCAAGCGATTTGCTGTACATCCCGGAGCGATCGAAGCAGCACGCACGCCGCTTGCCGGCCGCGAGCATGTCGCAGGCGGTGGCGACGCGCCTGACCCGCGTGTCGGCCTTCTTGCCCGAGACGATCCAGAAGATCCAGTCGCGCCGCGCCACTGCGGTGATGTCGTCCCAGGTCGCACGTGCGGCCGGATGCGCGGCCAGTGCGGCGTGAAGATCGTCCGGCACGACCGGCTCGGGTTCCACGTCCACCGGCGCGATCTCCAGTGCCACCGTCTGCCCGGCCGCAACGCCCGTCGCCTGCTGCAGCGCGCGATCAACCCTGAGCCAATGCCCACCCTGCCCGTCCGGCTGCAGGGTCGCCTGCAAGCGCTGCCCGGCCAGGGTGCCCGCCACCGTCACCATGCTGCGCGTGGGCAGCCTGTCGCTGGCCGCCATAGGCAGCACCAGAAACAGCCAGGACGCGCCAGCAGGCGCTGCCGGTGCCAGCAACGTAGCCTTGAAGCGGATGGTGGCAACGGCGTTGACCATGCTGCGGACCATAGCACCGCAAGATCGCCACACGCAGCGCTGCAGAACCGACCACATGCAGCGCGACGCGGCAGCCTTGTCGAGGTCGCATGTCGTGCAGGTGCGTGCCTTGCCCCTACGATTGAGTGCGACACGGCGGTCCCAACGCGCCGCGTTTTACGCCGGCGCGATGCGCTTGGTCTTCCTCATCCATGCCGCGCCCTTCACACCCCCCATGCCGTCCGCCTTGCCAGAATGCCGGCCGCTTGTGGCCGCAATGGCAGGGGAACCGGAGTTGGATGCATGACATGGATCATCGTGGCCACGGTCGTCATCACGTTGGTGATGGGGCTGCTGGCGCTCAACTTCGCCACGCCTGAGAAAAAGCTCCAGCACATTCCCGGCCATTGCTATGACGTGTCCGACCCGCAGTTCAAGCGCGAGATGTCGGTGTTGCTGGGGCCGGCGATCCTGCCCGGCAACAAGATCGATGTGCTGCAAAACGGGCGCGAGATCTTTCCGGCGATGCTGGCCGCCATCCGCGCCGCGCAGCACACCATCACCTTCGAGACCTATATCTACTGGTCGGGCGAGATCGGTCGCGAGTTCAGCGAGGCGCTGTCCGCGCGCGCGCGCGCCGGGGTCAAGGTGCGCGTCACCATCGACTGGGGCGGCAGCTTGAAGATGGACCCGTCGCTGGTGGAGGAGATGACCGAGGCCGGCGTGGAAGTGCATCGCTACCGTCCGCTGACCTGGTACAACCTGCATCGCGTCAACAACCGCACGCATCGCAAATTGCTGGTGATCGATGGCCGTCTCGGCTTCACCGGTGGCGTGGGCGTCGCCGACCAGTGGATGGGCGATGCGCAGGACCCGGACCACTGGCGCGACTCGCACTACCGGATCGAAGGGCCGGTGGTGGCGCAGGTGCAGGCGGCCTTCAACGACAACTGGATCAAGAGCACCGGCCGCGTGCTCAACGGCGCCGAGTATTACCCTGAGCTGGCACCGGCCGGCGACAGCGATGCGCAGCTGTTCGTGGCCTCGCCCGCCGGCGGCAGCGAGAGCATGCACCTGATGTACCTGATCGCCATTGCCGCGGCGCGCACGTCCATCGATCTGGCTGCAGCGTATTTCGTGCCGGATGCGTTGATCACCCGCTCGCTGCTGGAAGCGCGCAGCCGCGGCGTCAACATCCGCGTGCTGTTGCCCGGCAAGCATATCGATGCGATCTCGGTGCGGCTGGCCTCCAAGGCCAGTTGGGAGCCGCTGCTGCAGGCCGGCATCGCCATCCACGAATACACGCCCACCATGCTGCACACCAAGCTGCTGATCATCGACGGCCTGCTGGTGTCGGTGGGCTCCACCAACTTCGATATCCGCTCGTTCCGCCTCAACGACGAGGCCAGTCTGAACGTCTACGACCGCACCCTGGCCGCGCGTATGACCGAGGTGTTCGAGGCCGACCTACAACGCGCCGAGCGCTACACGCTGGAGCGGTGGCGCGCACGCCCACTGCGGCAGAAGCTGGGCGAGAAGCTGGTATTCCCGTTCCGCTCGCAGGTGTAGTGCGCACGGCGTCCGCGGTCAGCAACACCACCTCACAGCGGCGCGGTAGTTCCGGCCTGCAGACGCAACTGGCGCAGGCGCCACCACACCCCGCCCACGTGGACCAGCGAATACAGCACCAGCGCCGCGGCGATGCCCAGGGTCAGCGCGCTGGCCTGCGAACCGGCCACCGTCGCGCCCTGGCTGAAGGCGCCCGAGGCCCAACGCCAGGCCAGCCGGCCCAGCAACACCAGCATCAAGGCAGCGCCGATCCAGGGATTGGGCGTATACCAGCCGCGCCCGTCCACCCACTCGGCATGCGTATAGCGCAGCGACAGCGCACCCAGCCCCATGCCCACCAACGTGCCCACGGCAATGCCGGCCCGCACCTGCGGCAAGCCGTAGACCGCATACGCCAGCGCCGCGGCCGCGACGATCAGCACCACGCTGCGCACTGCCGTGCTCGCCGGCTTCCACTGCTGGCGGCCAAAGCTGCGCCGGATGCGCCGGTAGTAGAGGTAGCCAATGGCGGCCATCGAGAGATACGGCGTCAGCGGTGCGATGGCAGCGGCGGGCATGGCGGTTCCTTTGCGGGTGGGTTGAAGCGACCGACGCAGAATGAAACCAGCCATCGGCGCGAACAAGGTGCCAAGTGTCACTTTCTGCAGGCGGCGGCGTGGCGGCCGGTCGCCGGCAAGCCGCCGTCTCGCCGGGCTGTACGCACGTAGACCACCGCAGCGGGTGCGTTCCCGCCCCGGCCGGTGAACGCCGCAAACGCGCGTCGGCGGTTGCCACACGCGAACCGGAGCGGCACAGGTAGACTTGCGCGCAGTGTTCCCCACCGCAGTGCCATGTCCGCCATCAAGCAAGACGCCCACACGCTGATCGACACGCTGCCCGACACGGCCGGCTGGGACGACGTGGTCCGCATCGTGGGCGATGCCAGCTTCCAGGCTGCGGTGCAGGACGGCATTGCCGCCGCAGAGCAGGGCGCGTTTGCCGCACCGGCGCAGGTCGGCGCACTGTTCGCCAGGTGGGGCGTTGATGTTACGGCGTGACTGGACCGTCCCGGCCGTCAAGCAGCTTGCCCACGCCCAGGATCACTACCACGCGCTCAACCCGGCCGCGGCCGCCGCGATGGGCCGGCAGGTGCTGGAAGCCACCCGCACGCTGGCCGAGCAGCCCGGCCGTGGCCGTGCCGGCCGGGTGCCTGGCACTCGCGAGTGGGTGGTCAGGCAAACCCCGTACGTGCTGGTGTACCGCGTGCGCGACGACGCGCTGCAACTGCTGCACGTCCACCTCGACGCCAGCGACTGGCTGCCGCGCACCGAGCCGCTGATCGAACGTATCGAGCCGTGGATCGCCGCGCTGATCAGCGCACTGCTGCACGTGCTGATGCTGCTGATCCTGCTGTCGGCCTCCACCCCCACCGTCACCCCGCCGCAGGGCTCGCCCAGCGGTGGCCGCACCAAGGTGGACTTTGTCGGCGACACCAGCCAGCCGCAGCAACCCACGCCCTCGCCCACTCCCACGCCGCCCTCGCAGACCCCGGCCCCGGTGCAGCCGCCGCCGGCCGCCTCGCCGGTGCAGTCCACCCTGGTCCAGAACGCCAGGAACCCGGTGCCGCCGGCGGGCGACACCCGCCGTGGTGGCCTGACCGAACAGCGCCAGACCCGCCCCGTGCAGCGCCCCACCCCGCCGCAACCGCCGGCCGAGCCGTCGTCGCCGCCGCAGCGTCGCCCCGAGACCTGGACCGGGCGCCCACCGGGCATGCTCGACGAACCCGCCGACTCCGCCGAAGACGGCACCGCCTACACGCCCACCATCAGCGAAGGCCGCCGCCGCGACCGCAACAACGCCCAGCCCAGCCTGGATATCGGCGGCTTCCAGGTCTATTACGACGTGCGCAGCGAAACCCAGCTGCGGGTGTGGAAGGAACAGGGCATGCAGGAAATCGCCATCATCCTGCCCGGCACCCAGCAGCGCATGGTCTGCCCGCTGGAGGTCGCCCTCAAACGCGGCTCCAGCAAATGCCGCCTGCTGCCACCGGACTCGCCGGAGCTGAAGACCATCGGCGACGCCCGCGAGGTCATCAACATGATGGAGGTCTACAAGCAGGGCGAACCGGTGTGGCGTGGGCCGGGGCCGTATCGGTAAGGGGTGGGGCTGGGTTGGCCCCGGATTCCACTTACCTGCTAATGCGGGAATGACTGCATTCGATACCGGGCGTGCTGACGTTGCCTGAGTGCTTGCACTTCTCTAAAGTGCAAGCAACCTGATGTCACCGGGAGGACCATATGCCTTCTTTCACCGTCCGCAATATCCCAGACGACGTGCATCGCGCGATCCGCGCGCGGGCTGCACTCCACGGCCGCAGTACTGAAGCAGAAATCCGCGCGATCCTTGAATTGGCGGCCAAACCCGCCGACCGGGTCAAGCTCGGTTCCCTGCTGGTAGAGATCGGTCGCGATGCCGGCCTGACTGCCAGGGAAGCCGACGCCTTCGACAAATTGCGCGACAAGGCCGCGATCAAGCCGATCCATCTGAAGTGATCCTGCTCGACACTAACGTCGTCTCAGAGCTTTGGCGGCCCAAGCCCAATCCGTCCGTCCTCGCCTGGATCGATGCGCAGGCCATTGAGACGCTGTTCCTGTCGGTCGTGACGGTGGCCGAATTGCGCTTCGGTATTGCCGTGATGCCCGAGGGCAGAAAACGATCCACGTTGCATGCACGGCTGGAACGCGATGTGTTGCCACTGTTCAACGGGCGCCTGTTGGCGTTTGACCTGGACGCATCGCACGTATTTGCGGCGCTTGCATCGAAAGCCAAAACTGCAGGGCTCACGCTTGGGCGCGCCGACGCCTACATCGCTGCGACGGCGGCCGCGCATGGATTGGCCGTTGCCACTCGCGACACGGCACCGTTCGCGGCGATGGCATTGGAGGTCATCAACCCGTGGAATTGAGCTGTCGCGTGCGGTGATAAACCGGCATTTCGGCGCCGATTCCTAACGCACTGTTTTGAAAGCAGCAACCGAACGAGCCGAAGATGTCTTCAGCCCGTTCGTCAATTAGCCGGCGGTTGCAGCCATCACGTCCCCTGGTCTTTGCCGAGCTTTGTACCCAGTGACCCCTTGAACGGCGCCGGATTGCTGGTGACCAGGCAGTTGTAGGCTTTGTCGCTGTTGAGCACCAGCACGGACGACTGCGGTCCCTTGAAATCCAGCCCTACCGAGAACAGCACATACGTGTTGGGCAGCGCGCTCGGTCGAAATGCCCCGAAGGCATACTCGCCAGACAAGCCCAACGGCGACAGCGGCACCGTGAGCACCAGCGGCTGCGTGGCAACCGGAGAGGGCAGCGAGGAAGAAGCAGACATGATCTTGGACTGCACGTCGATGGAGTACTTGGTGGTGACCGTCACCCCCAGATACTTGGAATCTGGTGCCGACACCTGTTTGCGACAGGCCGCAATATCTTCCGGCTTCTGATCCTGCTGGCCCGTCTGCAGCGTGGCAAAGACATGGGTCAGCGTGACCTTGTCCGCTCCGGTGACCGGTGCTGCAATGGCAGCGTCCATGCACAGCGCGGCGGCGACGAGCGAAAGGCCACATGCCGCAAGCGCACCGCGATAACTGGTTTTACGTTTCATTTCGATCACTCCTTGGTCTGCGATGCAAGGTGCCGGCAGCGGCTCTTGCGCGGCTAACGCTTGCGTCTTGAATGGAAGTCGCAACGGCACCTGTGCATAACGCCAAGCGGCAGATGATCGATTGCGTACGATGACACCATGTGCGTGTGTGTGGGAGCACCACACCTACGCCACCCAGCTGGCCACGCCGCTGGTGTGTGCATCGTTGAAGACCAACACCTCGCAAACCCGGCAAATCGTCTCAACGACTTCGTTGCGTGATGCAGTTTGGAGTTCGGAAGCAAGCACCGTGCTCCATCGCTCACATCAGACATCCATCAAGATAGAACGGTTGCCTGGAATAGCTCGCAGACATCTGATCCATATGACCAGCTGCATCAGGAGATCGCCATGCCATACATCATGCTAAACCGTTGGGCTGCAACCTTCGCATTCATAGGTATCGCGATGCTCTCACCTTCGTCCTGCATCAATGCAGAGACGGCACGCACCGCTTCGAAGCAGGATGGCATCCCGAAAGCAGAAGCCAGACCCATGCTCGACGAAATTTATGCGTCCCAACAACCCCTTCGACTCCAGCAGATCGACGTGAGCAGCATCGTCAGCAAATACATACAGCTGTCTACAGCAAGAGCAACGGTGCTGAAGATGTTCGGCAATTCTCCAACCTCAAGGATCATTGAAGACACTGCAGGCAAGCTGGTCGTCAGGGACAACAAGGGTCAGGCGATCATGGACCCCGATGCGCGCTCCATCGTGATGACTTTTTCCTTGGATTCCAGCGGCAAAGTGACGCACATCGACGCTGTCTGCATCAAAAGCCAGTAATCCAACCAAGCACCCCATGGCCGGGAAAACCGACGTAAGAACCGATGACGGCCATCTTCAACGCAACGTTGCGATCGCTTTCAATGCGTCTGTCACGGGATCAAACACGATCTGCCGTAGCAAGCGCGCCTCTCCGGGAACAAGCGGAATCTAGCGCCAACATTAGATTGGCTGTCTGTCAGGCACTTACCGGCTTGAAACCAACGCTGGCTTTTTTTACTTGAGGCTGGCCCAGCTTCATGCTGGCGCTTTCGCTGCTCGCGATGCCGCTGGAGCCGGGTCCGGTTGAGGAGGTGATTCCTGGACAGGCAGCTCAGCTACGGAGACCATATGTCGCACTTCGCACCCGACCAACCGGAACTGGCTACAGTCTGCGCAGGGCCATCTGCGCCCACTCCATCCACCTGGGTTTCAAAGGATCTGCATGTCCCTACATCGTCTTGCTCCGCGTGTGGGCCTGGCCGTTGGCCTGCTGTGCGCCTGCACCGTGCAGGCCGCCGCGCCGGCGCCGGCCCATCGCTTGCTGCGTGTCACCCTGGGCGGTGCCACCGACCAGCCCACCTCCGGCCGGCTGCTGGTGTTCGCCACGCTGGCCAAGGATGCCCAAGCCCAGGCCAAGCAGTCCAGCAAGGACGGCAAGGCCGGCAAGGTGGAGGCGGTGGATACCAACCCGTTCCGGCCCAGCGCCACGGCGGTGGCAGCGCAGGAGGTCAGTGGCCTCAAACCAGGCGCTAGCGTGCAGATCGATCTGGACAACATCGCCTTCCCCAGTGGGTTCTCGGCATTGCCGGCTGGCGAGTATCTGTTTCAGGCCGTGCTGGATCCGAACCACAGCTACGGCTACATGGGCCGCGATGGCGGCGACCTGCTGAGCGCCGTCACGCCGGTCACCCTGGGCGGCAAGAATGCCGCGCTGCCCGCGCTGACGCTGAGCACGCAGGTGCCGGCCTCGGACGACCCGTGGCAGGTCTCGCCGCGTGCGCCGCAGGCCGTGCGCGATGCCGTGCCCGAGGCCAGGCTGCATAGCGCCGATGCGTCGCTAGTCAGCCCCGCGCTGAGCGCGTTCTGGGGCCGGCCGGTTTCCCTGCGCGCGCGCGTGCTCACCCCGCCCGGCTACGACGCCAAGGCGGCAACGCGCTATCCCACCGTGTATGTCACCCATGGCTTCGGCGGCAACTACAACCGCTTTGCCGGCAGCATCGCGTCTACCTGGGCGGCGATGGCCGCCAAGCAGATGCCGCCGATGATCTGGGTGTTCCTGGACCAGTCCACGCCCACCGGCACCCACGAATTCGCCGACTCGGTCAACAACGGACCCTGGGGCACCGCACTGACCGAAGAGCTGATCCCCGCGCTGGAACGCCAGTACAAGATGGACGGCAAGGCCAAGGGCCGGTTCTTGAACGGGCATTCGTCCGGTGGCTGGGCAACGCTGTGGCTGCAGACGCGCTACCCCAAGCTGTTCGGCGGTACCTGGTCCACCTCGCCCGATTCCAGCGATTTCCATGACTTCACCGGGCCGGATCTGTACGCGCCCAATGCCAACGTCTACCGCCGCGCAGACGGCAGCCAGTTCCCGCTGATCCGCGACCAGGGCAAGGTGGTGGCCGATCTGGAAACCTTCGCCAAGCTCGAAGCGGTGCTGGGCCAGCACGGCGGCCAGTTCACCTCGTTCGACTGGGTGTTCTCCCCGCGCGGGCCAGACGGCCGGCCGCTGCCGATGTTCGACCGCGACACCGGCGCCGTCGACCCGGCCGTAGTGGCCTACTGGCGCGACCATTACGACATCGCCGCACGGGTGGCGGCGCAGTGGCCCACGCTCAAACCGGATCTGGATGGCAAGATCCACCTGATCGTCGGCACCGCCGACACGTTCTACCTGGATGGCGCGGCGCGCAAGTTCCAGGCGGTGCTGGACGGCCTGGGCGCCAAGAGCGACTTCCGCTACCTGGAAGGCCGCACCCACTTCGACCTGTACAAGGAGGGCGACGACAGCAACGCCCTGATGAAGAAGATCGCCTGGGAGATGTACGCGGTGGCGCGGCCGAAGCGGTAAGCGCGTCGCTGCACGTACCCGCACGCTGACTGGCGTGCCGGCCGTACCCGCCACGTGCGGCCGGAGTGACAGGTCTGGCGGTCACTGCGGTGTTGCATGCCGCAGATCGCCTGGCCGGCGGAACTGCCCTGGTGCGCGCACGCCCCAAGTGTTCGATGCCAGCCTCTGCTGCATCAAGCTATTTCGACTTCAAGCGCTTCAAGCTTGCCTCGACCTGCTCCGGGCTGAGGTCGTTGGTCGGATCGAAACCGATCGTTGCCTGCATTTGGCTTCTGACAGGCAGGCCCTCGTTGTTCAATGCAGGTGCATATCGCCACACAAGCACGCCATCGGTCGCTACCTTGTCCAGCTCAGCGCTCCCACTGCTCTCATGAAGGGACGGATTAGTCACGGTCCCATCCTGTTCCACCCAGAATCGCACCTTCGCTTCGCCACCCACTCCTGTCAGAAGAAGACGTATGGGGTAGCGAGGGACAGGCGTACGCAGTGCGACGGGAGCACGCGCATGGGAATTGACCTGAGTTGATGGCTGCACATCCTGTGCTTTGGCAAGGCCGCTTGAGGCGATCATCAACATCGCCGCATAGACCGCCAACGATTTTCTAGACAACTGGGATCATCCTGATTATGGGTATCGAAGTCGCAGCACTCGGGCGGCGACGCGTTGTCGAAGCCGGTGACATCACGCCGAACGCTTGGGCAGCTCCCACTCCAGCTGCTGCCTGAGCACCAGCAGCAGCACCTGCAGGCGGCCGCTGCGCACCAGGGCGGCCGGCGTCTGCCCGTCCAGTGCGTTCATGGGCTTGCGGAACCAACCGATCAGCGCGGCATTGTTGCCGCCGTTCAAGGCCCAGGCGTGGCAGACGATCTCGCCCAGGGCCTCGATGCCGGCGCTGCCCAGTAGCTTGATGTGCTCCGGCGTAAAGGCGAACAGCGACAGCACCAGCTCGGCGTCGGCGGCCTTGCCGTGGTCGACCTCCATCTGCTGGCTATGCGCGGTGCTGTAGATGGACGCCTGCGCACGGAAGTCTTCGGCACGCCGCATGCCGGTGAGCAGTGATGCAATGAGGTCGGCGCGTTCCATGGGGCAATCCAGCGGTGTGATTGCGCGCACGCTATCCGTGTCATCACTGCGGCTCAATCGGGAGTCTCCTGACACGCGCTCTCAGCGTCAGCAACCGTTGCGTTACGCAGCGGCTGGACGCTGCGGCGTTAATGCCCTGGCGGCGGCGGTCTGGTTGCGGTGTGCATGCACCCGCGGCCAGGCGGCGCCGGCCTTCGCCGTGTTTAACGAGGGGGTTGCTAGGCTCCGGGCGCGTCACTGGCAGCAGCCTGCACGTCAACGGGCTGCAGTATTGGAGTGTCACCTCATGAGGAGTTGTCAGATGCCCTGGAAATCCGCGCTCACCGTACTTGCCCTGTCCACCGCCGCGCTGCCGGCGCTGGCCCAATCCGACCGACAGGTCGCTGAAGACATGATCACCCGCTCGGCCAATGTCTGCCCCGGCCACAGCACCGAGCGCACCAGCCCCACCGTCAAGGCCGTGCCCGTCGGCGCGTTGCGGGTGATGCTGGAACGCGGCCTGGTCATGTGCCCGGACCGCCGCCTGGACGCGGCCGCCCCGGCCGTGTTCTACGGCCGCCTGGGCGTGTTCGCCTGGAACCCGGAAGTGCCGGCCGCCAAGACCGTGATCGTCCAACAGATCGGCACGATGACCCGCAAGGACGACTACCCCGTCGAAACGCTGGTGTGGGATGCCAAGGGCACCGCGCTCAAACAGCAGACCGTGCCGATGTTCGAGCCCAGGCCGGGTGCGGCGGTGTTGTACAAGGTGCGTTGAGTCCATGAGCGCGCGCGGTGGAATCGTCCGCGCGCTCATGCCGCCGCCGGTCGCTGGCGTGCCTAGAGACCCAAATCGGACAGGCTCGGATGCGCATCGGGCCTGCGCCCGAGCGGCCAGTGGAACTTGCGCTCGGATTCCTGGATGGGCAGGTCGTTGATGGACGAGTGGCGCGCGCGCATCAGGCCGTCGGCATCGTATTCCCAGTTCTCGTTGCCATAAGAGCGAAACCAGTTGCCGGAGTCGTCGCGCCATTCGTAGGCGTAGCGCACCGCGATGCGATTTTCGTTGAACGCCCACAGCTCCTTGATGAGCCGGTACTCCAGTTCCCTGGCCCATTTGCGCTCGAGGAAGGCCTGCGCCTGATCGCGACCGGCGACGAACTCGGCGCGGTTGCGCCAACGCGTGTCCACGCTATAGGCCTGGGCCACCTTGGCCGCGTCGCGGCTGTTCCAGCCGTCTTCGGCCAGGCGCACTTTCAGCAACGCGGTGTCGTGGGTGAAGGGCGGCAGCGGTGGGCGGGACGATGCAGACGATGACATGGCAACACTCCTCACAGAAGACAGAACAGGAAAGGAAAGGACGCTACCCAAGCAACCTGCGGGCAGCCTGTTGGGCGGTGGTTGCAGACGCCGTACCGCCAAAGACCAGCGCGACGGCAATCGCGCCGTCGATCAACACCAATAGTTGCTGCGCCAGCGCATCCGGGTCTGGCCGGCCGGTGGCCACCACCAGGCCGTGCAGATACGTGTGCAAGCGTTGCTTGTGCAAGCGTGCCGCCCTGCGGATGACATGGTCCGGGTCGCCGATTTCACCGGCCGCATTGAGAAACGCGCAGCCATGGAAGCGGTTATCGGCAAACCAGCTCTGCAACGCGTCGAAGCACGCCAGCAGGCGCGCCACCGGATCATCGCTGTGCGAGGTGGCGGCCACGAACCAGGCCATCCAGCGCTCGTCCCGGCGCAACAAGGCCGCTTCCACCAACGCGTCCTTGGTCGGATACAGGCGATAGAGCGTCTTGCGCGCCACCCCGGACGCCTTGACGATCGCCTCCATGCCGGTGGCATGAATACCGCCGGCGTAGATCAGGCGCTCGGTAGCATCGAGCAGCGCGGCGTGGGGCTCAGGTTCGGGTAGTGAGGGCTTCATGCGCGTAGAGAATGATCGTTCTCAGTAAGTTAGAACGATCATTCTCTGCTGTCAACACGGCGCCTGGCGCTGGATCGGGCTTCGGCCCGTCTTCCGTGTGTGCAAGAAGGTGGCTGCGTGGCAACCACACGCGACCGCGCGCGCAGCGGGGGTCAGCCCATCGCCGGCTTGTCTACCGCAGGCGCTGGTGTTCGCCGCACAGAGGTTGTGCATCGATCTCGTCGACGATGCCGCGCAGCGCACGCGCGGCATTGAAGATGCTCTCGCCCAGAATCGAAACGCTGCCGTTATCCAGCGCCTGGCCACTGCACACCGCCACCATGTCGCTTTGCGCAGTGATCGTGCGCAGCAGCGTGTGGAACCGGTCGATCTGCTCGATGGTGACGCCGAAGCTGAAGTGTTCTTGCTGCGTCAGCCGGTTGTTCGCCAGCACGACACCTGGCGGGCTGGCAGTCTTGCGATTTTTCAATGTCGTCATGGCACTCGCGCTCAACGTGTGCGGACGGGATGTCCGTGAGCTCACGCTAGCGCATTATTTCGGATATCTGAAAATCAGATAATGCGTACGGTTTTCAACGATGCGAGCCGTCGTGGTGCCATCGTTTCAAGTTGACTGCATTGGTCCGACGGTTGCAGTGAAATATCTCGGCTCACCGGTTATCGGATCATCAAACGCCAACGTGTGTGCGAACAGCTGCAGCGGCCGCTCAGGATCATCGGGCCGCTGGTCTTCCAGTTCGGGATAAAAGCGGTCGTGCAGGATCGGTGCGCCCAGCGCGGCCATATGCACACGCAACTGGTGCTTGCGCCCGGTGATCGGCTCCAGCCGATACGTCCACGTGTGCTCGCCGCGCGCGACCACATCGATCACCGTCTCGCTGTTCGGTTCGCCCACGCCCTCGCGCATGCGGAAGAACGGCTCGCCCGGCTCCAGCCGGCTGCGATGCACATACGGAAACGTCAGCCCCGGCAGCGGCGGTGCCACCGCCAGGTAGTGCTTGCGCATACGCCGCTCGCGGAACAGCGCCTGGTAGATGCCGCGCGTGTCCGGGTTGGCTGAGAACAACACCAACCCTGCAGTATCGCGATCAATGCGGTGCAACGGCACCAACGCAGGGTTATCCAAGCGCCGCACCAACCGCGTCAGCAACGTCTCGTGCACGTACGCGCCAGCTGGTACCACGGGCAAGAAGTGCGGCTTGCACGCCGCCACCACGTGCGCATCCGCATGCACCACGGTCTCGGCAAACGGAATGACCGGCTCATCCACCACCTCGCGGAAGTAGAAAATCTCCGCGCCCAGGCGATACGGTGCAGAGGCATCGAGCGCGCTGCCTTCGGCATCCAGCACACGCCCGCGCGCGAAGCGGTCCTGCCAGGTGGCGGCATCCACACCCGCAAAGCACGCGCACAGCGCTTCCAACACCGTGGACCAGGGGCCGGGCGGCAACTGGAACTGGCTGGCGGGGATGCCATCGAGCATCGGGCGTGCCGGAAGCATGGCCACAACAAGGCGCGCTCATACGAACAGGGGTGGCATCGTACCCTGCCCGCGTTTGCCTGCTCCGTTCGTGTGGCATAGCGGACGCAAGCGGTTGAGCGGGCAAGAGTGACTTTCGGGCGATACGCTCGACGCCGCGTTGGGCAATGCTGCGGCTCTTTGCCGAGAGATGGAACTCGATGCGTCGTCCTGCGATCTATGCCGCCCTTGCCTGCCTTGCTGCGCTGCTTGCACCGTTTGCCACCGCAGCGCAGGCGCCACCGCCGTCATTCACCGCGTGTGCCGACGCTGCGGCCCAGACATCGTTGGCCGGTAGCGACTGCCTGCTCGCCCAGGTGCCGCTGCGGCATGAAGCGCCGGATGCCGGCACCATCGACCTGTTCGTCCGCCGTTTTCCGGCAGCAGACCAGAGCAAGCGACGCGGCGAAGTCTGGCTGATTGCGGGCGGGCCGGGCGAAGCCGGCGCATCGCTGTACCCGATGATCAGCACTTACCGGCGCGCCTTTCCCGGCTATGACCTGATCATTCCGGACCATCGCGGCACTGGGCGCTCGGCCCGCCTGTGCCCCGCGCAGGAAGCGCCGCAAAGCGCAGACGGCGTGGGCCTGGCCGGCGCCGAATGGGGCCCGTGCATCGGCGCGCTGTATGCAGATGCGCAAAGAACCAAGGCCTTCACCATCACCGAAGCGGCGCAGGATCTTGCACTGCTGATCCGCCAGCAACGACGCAAGGGCAAGGTGCTGCTGTACGGCGTGTCCTATGGCACGCAGTTGGCACTGCGCACCCTGCAAGTGGCGCCCATCCCGTTGGATGGGCTGGTGCTGGATGGCCTGGTGCCACCGGAGACTGCCGCGCAATGGGACTTGAGCCACCGCACTGCCGTGGTCGATGCCGTTGGGCGCGCGCTGCTGGATGACGCACACATCGCCACCTATCGCAGCGTGCTCGATCGCAGCGACAGCGCCGCATGGCGCACGCAAATCCCCGGCAAAGACCCCAAGCGCTTTCTCGGCATGCTGCTCAACTTCCCCACGCTGCGCGACCGGATCCCCGCGATCATCGACGGCCTGGCCCGTGACGACGCCACGTTGCTCACTGCCACTATCGCCGACCTGCAGACATCACTTGCAGCCATGGGCCAAGGCGGCGACAACCAGCCCGCATTGCCGCTGGTCATGCTGATTGCCGCGTCCGAAAACAATGCGCGGCCAACCCTCACCCGCGAAACGGTCGCGGCCGAAGCCAAGGACGCCCTGTTCGTCAGCCCCATCCCCGGCCTGCTGGTGGACGCCAACCTACCCACCTACCCGCGCGATGCCTGGTTCGGCCGCAGGCCCTCCACCCTGCCACGCACGCTGATCATCCACGGCACGCTAGACCCCAACACCCCGTACGCCGGCGCGCAGGCGCATGCCGCACTGCTGAAAACGGCAGGCCCGATGACCCTCAGCACCGTTGAGCGTGGCGCGCATCTGCTCGCGTTTGCAGCCCCTGCTTGTTTTGCGAGTGCGGTTGCTGAGTTTGTGGCGGACCGGAAAGTTGCTGAGCGCTGTCGTGAGCCTGGGGAATGATGGTGGGCTATAGAACTGCCATCTTATTGCTCAGTATTTAAAGCGCTCCCCGTCTGCGGCCTACAAAGATGCGCTGATAGCGACACAAGCAAACTCAAGCATTGGCACAACGGCGAGCTCTACCGCAACGGAGCACTTAATGCAGCGCAGTTAATGGGAGATAGATAGCAACGCCGGTTGGTTTGCTGACAAACCTTGTTCCAGCGGTTATGTTCGAACCTGGAACGGGGGTTCTTGCATGGGACGCAGAAAGAAGCAGAGCGGGTTCGAAGCGTTGGCCGCATTGCCGTGGCCGGTTGGCTTCGTGATGGGAATCGCTGCATATCTGGTGGTGCGCTATGGCATCGCCTGGTGGTTCTCTCACCAGAGCGGAATGCTGTCGCAGGGCTTCGCCCAGCAATCGACTGGAATGTTCGCGCCATTGGCGTGGACGCTGCTCGGCGTCTGCTGGCTTGCTGCGCTGTTCTCCTATCTGCGCACACGCAGCCGGCGACGCTTTCTGGAAACACGCACAAGCCTGGAGAGCCTGGCCGCCGGCGGCTGGCGCCAGTTCGAACTATTGGTGGGCGAAGCATTTCGCCGCCAGGGCTACAGCGTCGAAGAAACCGGCCTGGGCGGCGCCGACGGCGGCATCGACCTGATCCTGCGCAAGGACGGCCGCCGCACGCTGGTGCAATGCAAGCAGTGGAAGCGCCAGCAGGTTGGCGTCAGCGTCGTGCGCGAAATGTTCGGCCTGCTCGCTCATCACCAAGCCCACGCGGTAAAGATCGCCTGTATCGGTACCTACACGAAAGATGCGGAGCGATTCGCTGAAGGTAAGCCGATTGAGCTAATTAGTGGCGAACAGCTGCTGAAAATGATTCAAGCGGTGCAACAACAAGTCGCAGCACAGCCGGCACCGTCACGCATCGAGCCCACTTTTACTTCTACTTCTGCTGCTTCCGCGGCCGTTGCCACATCGAGCTGCGCGCGCTGCGGCAGCGCGCTAGGGAATCTCTGAACAACGGGCCACAAAAGCGCGACACTACCGGTTGGGAGCGAGGAGGCATGCATGCAACT
>NZ_PRDN01000010.1:0-44295 GCF_003600855.1 Xanthomonas sp. CFBP 7698 | reverse complement strand
TGGCGGCATCCATGCCGCCAAGGGTCCCGCGACGGTGGGCGGGCAAGGACCAGTCGTGTTGGTCGGTGTGCAGAGCTATCAGCAGAGCAACCAGCAGCCCATGCGATGCGGTGTCTTCGCTCTTCAGTAAAACCACCAGCCAACTGTCTGGCGTGGTGTCCTCGCCGATTGCGGGACCGTGTGGCGGCATGGATGCCGCCACCGAGCCTCCACGGACGGATTCACGGCGTGTCCCGCGAGCGGTGAGGGCGCCGCGCCCCCGACCGGACTTGAAGACAGCCAAGCGATCGCTACACGCACGATGCAGATGTCGCTACATGATTGCCTGATCCCGGCAGCAAAGACGCAGAGCGGATCATCTGCGCCTTTGCTGCTGGATCCTGGCCCGCCCGCCCACCATCCCAGGACACGCTGCAAGTACGTCCTTGCAGCATGGCGCTCTGCACGCGTGCGTCGTTGTGGTGCCCTGAATCAGCTGTAGGCGTGACGTGCGTTGGCCAGTAGGGTGCTCAGGCGATCTTCCTGTTCGAGCCGGAACACAGCCACTGCGTCCACCAGCTGCGCGGCCTGGTCTTCCATTGCGCGTGCGGCTGCGGTTGCTTCTTCCACCAGGGCGGCGTTCTGCTGGGTGGTTTCGTCCATCTGGGTGACGGTCTGGTTGACCTGGGTGATGCCGGCGGCCTGCTCGCGCGAGGCGCTGGTGATTTCGCCCATGATGTCGGTGACGCGCTGCACCGAGCTCACCACTTGCTGCATGGTGCTGCCGGCTTCGGAGGCCAGTGCAGCGCCGTTACCGATGCGGGTCACCGAATCTTCGATCAGGTGCTTGATCTCCTTGGCGGCGCCGGCCGAGCGCTGGGCCAGCGTGCGTACTTCGCTGGCGACCACGGCAAAGCCACGGCCCTGTTCGCCGGCACGGGCGGCTTCCACGGCGGCGTTCAAGGCCAGGATGTTGGTCTGGAAGGCGATGCCGTCGATGACGCTGATGATCTCGGCGATCTTCTTGGACGAGGTGTCGATGTCGGCCATGGTGCTGACCACGCGGCCGACCACGTCGCCGCCCTTGGCCGCCACGCCGGCGGCATCCAGCACCAGGCGGTTGGCCTGGTCGGCATTGTCGGCGTTCTGCTTGACGGTGGCGGTGAGCTCTTCCATCGAGGCGGCGGTTTCTTCCAGCGCAGCAGCCTGCTGTTCGGTGCGGCGCGACAGGTCGCCGTTGCCGGTGGCGATTTCAGTGGCCGCGGAGTTGATCGCCAGCGACGAGTCCTTGATCCGGCGCACGATGCCGGCCAGCTGGTCGGCGGTGGCATTGGCGTCGTCGCGGATGGTGGCGAACACGCCTTGCAGGTTGCCGTCCATGCGCGCGGTCAGATCGCCTTGCGACAGCGAAGAGAGCAACGCGGAGACGCGCGACAGGCCGTCGGCGTTGTTGTCCAGCAGGGCGTTGAGTTGCTGGGCAAGCAACAGCAGGAAGCCCTGTTTGCCGTCGAGGCTGACACGCTCGCTCAGGTCGCCGGCGGCGGCGGCCTGCACGATGCGGGCCACTTCCTGTTCTACCTGGACTTCCTGGGTGCGGTCGGCCCACTCGACCACAAACCCCATGCGCTCGCCGGCGGCGCCAAGCACGGGGCTGACCACCAGACGCATGGTGCGGCCGCCGACATGGATCTGTGCCACGTGCGTGCTGGTGAGCTGGTCGAGCATGCGCGCCTGGTGCTCGGGCTTGCGATGGAACTGGTCGATGCTGGCATTGATCAGGGCATCGGCGTCGAAGTTGGGCAGGTCGCGGCGCAGCTCGTCCTGCACGCTCTTGAGCATGCGCTGCAGCGGACGATTGACATAGATGATGCGGCGATCGGCATCGGCGATCATCACGTTGGTGCTGACATCGTCCAGCGCGGTACGCACGCGCAGCGCCTCGCTGGCGATCAGGTGGTCGCGTTCCAGGCGTGCGCGCAGGTCGTCGCGCATGGTGCGGGCGCTGAGCAGCAGGCGGCCGAGTTCATCGTGGCGGTCGATCTCGATGGGGTTGTCCAGGCGGCCAGCGGCAACGTCGCCGAGCACGCGTTCCACTGCCGCCAGCGGGCGGGTGACCATCTTGCGCGCGGCGATGAACACCACCGCGATGCACAAGGCCAGCACCACCAGCGAAAACAGCAGCATGCTGCCCAGCAGTTCGTTGAGCGGGCCGTCGATGGCGCTGCGCGGCTGGGTGCCGATCACCGCCCACTGCCACGGTGCATAACGCTGTGCGGTGACTTCGAAGGCCTGGCTGTTGCCCTTGGCATCGCGCAGTTGCAGGTTGGCGCTGGGCTGCTTGCCGTCCAGGACCGACTGCAGCGCGGCCTGCTGGTCGGCCGGCACCAGCGCCGACAAGGTCGCAGGCGTACCGGGCGGTGCGGCGATGATCTGGCCCTGGCGTTCGCCCGGTGCCATGTCGGCGATGACGAAATACCCGTCCTGGCCCAGCGTGGTCGCGCTGACCTGCGCCTTGAGTGCGGCCAGGCCCTGGGTGTAGTTGCGACCGACGAACAGCGCGCCGATCACTTCGCCGGCGTCGTTGCGCAGCGGTGCGTAGTGGGTCATGTACTGCTCGCCGAACAGCTGTGCCTGGCCAGTGAAGGGCTTGCCTTCGGACAGTGCGGCGTAGGCCTTGCCCTTGCGGTCGAGCAGGGTGCCGATCACGCGCTCGTTCTGCTTGTTGCGCAGCGAGGTGGTGATGCGCACGAAGTCGTCGCCGGTGCGCGCGAAGATGGTCGCAACGCCGCCGGTGGCCTGCGCAAAGCGGTCCACTGCCTCGAAGTTGAGATTCAGGACCTGCGTGCCGGCCTGCAGCGATGGCGTGTGCTGCTCGCCGATGGTGACGGTGCGGGAGGTCTCCAGCTGGCGTGCGCCACGCGGCAGCATGTCGTCGAACACGCTGCCCAGACGCTGGGTGCCTTCGGTCAGGGTGACGTCGTACATGCCTACCGACTGCTGCATCAGGCGCGTGCTCGAACGCAGCTCGGCCTTGACCTGCGCTTCGATGTCGCCGGCCGATTGCCGGTAGATGGTCATGGCCAGCAGGCCGAGCGAAATGGCAATGACCACGGTGAGGAGGGCAGAAAGCCGTGTGCCGACGGACAGCCGGTTGAAGAAATGCATGAGGAATCGACCTTGCCCGGGGGAGGGCGTTACGGATGCGTGAACCTGATAGCGGCCGCCTATGCTTGAAATTGATGTTTTATGCCGAAATCTGCATAAAACGGGGCAGTGCGTTAAGTTTCCAGTGTATGAAATCGCTTTCAGTGTCCTGAGCGATTCTGGCATTTGTTATGAATGCATGAATATTGGCGCGTCTGGCTCGGTCAGCGACCGAGTGTGGCAACCCAAAAAAAGGGCCGCTTCCCCTCGCCAGGGAAGCGGCCCGCAAGATTCGCAGTTGGCGAATCGAACGCTCTCGAATGCTGTGTGGTGCGGCGAACGGGTTGCGGAGCTGCTTAATGGCCGGCGGCCGCCACCCGATGCCGGCGAGTGGTGCTGTCGTACCGCGCGGTCAGGCCGGTTGACGCACCGTGCCGGGGGAGTGCGCGGCGCACGTCAGGCCGATCAATGGCTCAGAACTCCTGCCATTCGCCAATCGTGGTGGTGGCTGCAGCGCCGGCGCTGCTGCGGGTGGAGGTGGAAGCCAGCACCGGGCGCGGTATGCGACGCGGCACGGCACCTGCGTGGCCAACCGGCGCACTGCGAGCGGCAAGCGGCGGATGGCGCTCGATCTTGAACACCGCCACCGCTTCGGTCAGCTGCTGGGCCTGTTCTTCCATCGCGCGGGCAGCGGCGGTGGCTTCTTCCACCAGTGCAGCGTTTTGCTGGGTGGCCTCGTCCATCTGGGTGACGGTGAGGTTGACCTGCTCGATGCCGGCCGACTGTTCCTGCGATGCAGCGGAGATCTCGCTCATGATGTCGGTGACGCGCTGCACCGACGCCACGATCTCGGCCATGGTGCGGCCGGCCTGGTCCACCAGCTGCGAGCCATCGGCCACACGTTGCACGGAGTCGCCGATCAGGTCCTTGATCTCCTTGGCGGCCGCCGAAGAACGCTGCGCCAAGGTGCGCACTTCCGAGGCCACCACCGCAAAGCCGCGGCCCTGTTCGCCGGCGCGCGCCGCTTCCACCGCTGCGTTCAAGGCCAGGATATTGGTCTGGAAGGCGATGCCATCGATGACGGAGATGATGTCGGCGATCTTCTTCGACGAGGCCTGGATGCCGGCCATGGTGTCGACCACCTTGCCGACCACTTCGCCACCTTGCGAAGCGACACTGGCCGCGCCGATGGCCAGCTGATTGGCCTGCCGTGCGCCTTCGGCGTTCTGCTTGACGGTCGAGGTGAGCTCCTCCATGGACGCTGCGGTTTCTTCCAGGTTGGCGGCCTGTTGTTCGGTGCGCTGCGACAGGTCGTTGTTGCCGGCGGCAATTTCGCTGGCAGCGGCATTGATCGACACCGCCGAGGTCTGGATATGCCCGACGATGCCGGCCAACTGGGTGGCGGTGGCATTGGCATCGTCGCGCATCTGCGCGAAGACGCCCTTGAAGTCGCCGTCCATGCGTGCGGTGAGGTCGCCGGCGGCAATCGCCTGCAGCATGCCCGACAGCGATTGCAGGCTGCCGTCGGCGGTGGCCATCAGCTGGTTGAGGCTTTCGACCATGATGCGGAAGTCGTACTGGAACTGCGCCGCGTCGCCGCGCGCACTGAAATCGCCATCGGCTGCGGCCGTTGCCAGCTGTTTGATCTGCTGGTTCATCGCTGTCAGATTGGCTTTGACCTGCGCCATGGTGTCGGTGAGGGTGGCCTTTTCGCCCGGCAGCTGGTCCATGTCGTCGCTCAGGTCGCCGATGGCGTAGCGGCCCATGATCTGCGCAAGGCGTGTGGTGAGCTGGATGTGGCTGTCGACCAGGGTGTTGGTGTCGCCGGCCATGCGGCCGAAGTCGCCCGGGAACACGCCGGCGTCCATGCGGAAACTGATCTGGCCGGCATCGTGGCGCTTGGCCATGTCCAGCTGGGCGGTGATGAGGTTGCGCACCTGCGATTGCATGGCGTCCATGGCCTGCAGCAGGCGGCCGGTCTCGTCACTTGCATCGGTGTGCACGGCGTTGTCGAGCCGGCCGTTGGCGATCGCTTCGGCGGCGCGGGTCGCGCGGTTCAGTGGGCCAGTGAGGCTGCGGGTGATGATCCAGGCCAGCAGAACGCTGAGCAGGACCACACCCACGCCACCGCAGATCAACAGGCGGCGGCCACGCGCCATGGCGTCGTTGGCTTGTGCATAGGCTACCTGGCTGCTTTCGCGCTGTGCGTTGGAATACGTCCTGATTGCATCCTGCCAGCGCTGCGTGGCCGGCGCGGCGCGCTGGATGAGGATCGGCATGGCTTCGTCGACCTTGCCGGCGGTGCCCAGTTCGCGCACTTGCTGGTTGTGAGACAACGCCTGCTCGCGTGTCTTGTCCAGGACATCACGCAGTTGCTGGTCATGTGCATCGGCAGGGAAAGCGTAGAGTTTTTCGCGCAGCTCCTTGTAACGCACACGCTGGGCGTCGATCGTTTCACCGAACTCACGGCTCTGCTGGGCAGTGGTCGGCAGCACGATGTTGCGCAGATTCAACGAAATGGTGGCATTGGCGTCCAACATGTCGGTGGCGTACTGGATCATCGCCATGTTGCGGTTGACGATGGTGTCCAGCCGCTCGCGTGCCTGGCCGAGCGTGTACAGGCCAGCGGCAATCAATGCGCACGACAGCAGGATCAAGATGCCGAATGCCAGCGAGAGGCGTTTGCCGACGTTGAAGCGGTGCAAAAAAGAAGTCATGGAATGGCCTGATGAATGGATGGGCGAGCGGCAAGAGCTGAAAGCGTGCACCGCAGAGTTGCGGGCGATGGATGCCTTGCGTGTTCCAGTAACGGCCCGGGCGCTGCGCCGTTGATGTGTCTGCTTTTCCGGGGTAAATCCCTGGATCAGGCACGTGATGGCCGTGTGTAGACCGGGTAGGGAGTTGGTGTCCGGCTGTCGGGAGCGACCCCTGGAGCGCTGTCAGGAGGCAGCTTTTCAGGTGGAAACGACAACGCGAGTCCAGCTGGATGTGTAGAAGGATTTCACGCGGGTGTACCGGCCGCGTTGCCGCCGCAGAGACGGGCCGCGCTGTGGCAATGCGCGACGAGGCTGCACTGGGATCGGTCCAGGAGGTGTCGTCGTATCTCGGCGCGGCACAGCTCATCGACGTCGGGCGGACAGCGGTGCTCTGGGGTGCACGTGGTGCGCGGCTGCTCCAGACAAACCGAAGGCCGACCTGGGAGCGCCAGGCCGGCCGTCAGGGAGCAAGACGGGAGTCATTGCGCGGTAGCAATGGCTCAGAACTCGCGCCAGTCGTCGCTGCCTGTCGTGGCCAGAGCGGACGCGGGCGCTCGCGCGGTGCTGCGCAGACGCGGCGGGCAAGACGATGCTGCCGGTTTGATGGGTTGACGGGCGAGGACGCGCGCAGCGTGGTTGCCGTTGTGCACCTTGAACACGGCCACCGCTTCGGTGAGCTGCTGTGCCTGCTCTTCCATTGCGCGGGCGGCGGCTGTGGCTTCTTCCACCAGCGCGGCGTTCTGCTGGGTGGTTTCGTCCATCTGGGTCACGGTCTGGTTGACCTGCTCGATCCCGGCGTACTGCTCCTGCGAGGCCGAGGAAATCTCGCCCATGATGTTGGTGACGCGCTGCACGCTGGCGACGATGTCGGCCATGGTGGTGCCGGCCTGGTCGACCAGCGTGGCGCCTTGCGCGACCTTGTCCACCGAGTCGTCGATCAGGTGCTTGATCTCCTTTGCCGCACTGGCCGAGCGCTGGGCGAGGGTGCGCACCTCGGAGGCGACCACCGCAAAGCCACGGCCCTGCTCACCGGCACGTGCCGCTTCCACTGCGGCATTCAGTGCCAGGATGTTGGTCTGGAAGGCGATGCCGTCGATCACGCTGATGATCTCGGCGATCTTCTTGGACGAGGCCTGGATATCGGACATGGTGGTGACCACGTTGGCCACCACGTCGCCGCCTTGCGAGGCGACCGCAGCGGCGCCGATGGCGAGCTGGTTGGCCTGGCTGGCGTGTTCGGCATTCTGCTTGACGGTGGAGGTGAGCTCTTCCATCGAGGCAGCGGTTTCTTCCAGGTTGGCCGCCTGTTGCTCGGTGCGTTGCGACAGGTCCTGGTTGCCGGTGGCGATTTCGCCGGAGGCCAGGCCGATCGCACCGGCTGCTTCCTGGATGCGGCCGACGATGTTGGCCAGCTGTTCGGCGGTGGCATTGGCGTCGTCGCGCATCTGCGCGAACACACCCTGATACTGACCGCTCATGCGTGCGGTCAGGTCGCCGGCGGCGATCGATTGCAACAGGCCCGATAGCGACTGCAGGTTGCCGTCGGCGGTGGCCATCAGGTGGTTGAGGCTTTCCACCATGAGGCGGAAGTCGTACTGGAACTGCTCGGCATTGCCGCGTGCGCTGAAGTCGCCATTGGCCGCCGCCTGGGCCAGGTGCTTGATCTCGTGATTCATCGTGGACAGGTTGTGCTTGACCTGATTCATCGCGGTGGTGATCGCGGCCTTTTCGCCGGGCAATTGCGGCATGTCTTCGCTCAGATCGCCGATGGCATAGCGTTCCACCAGGTGAATGGTCTGCATCTTGACCTTGATGTGCGCGGCGACCAGCTCGTTGGTGTCGTTGGCCATGCGCCCGAAGTCGCCCGGGAACGCGCCGGCATCCATGCGGAAGCTGATCTGGCCTTCGTCGTGGCGCTTGGCCATGTCCAGCTGCGCGGTGATCAGGTTGCGCACCTGGTCCTGCATCTTGTCCATGGCCTGCAACAGGCGGCCGGTTTCATCGTTGGCCTGGGTGCGCACATCGTTATCGAGGCTACCGTTGGCAATGGCCTCGGCGGCGCGCGTGGCCTGGGTCAGCGGACGCACCAGGCTGCGGGTGATCGCCCAACCCAGCAGGCCGCTGATCAACACCACCGCCAGGCCGCCGCCGATCAGCATCGCACGGCCGCGTGCCATGGCCGTGGTGGCGGCTTCATAGGCTTCGGTGGCGCGACGGCGCTGCAACGCCGAGTAGCCGGCCAGTGCGTCCTGCCACTGCTCGGTGGCCGGCGCAGCTTTCTGCAGCAGCAGTGCCAGTGCTTCGTCGGGCTTTCCGCTCAAGCCCAGCGCCGCGACCTGCGCATTGAGCTTGTTGGCCGCCTCGCTGGCCTGGTCGATCTTCTGTCGCAGGGCGGTGGCCTCCGGCGATGCAGAAAACAGGTACAGCGTGCTGCGGCTGTCTTCATAGGCGGCGAGCTTGTCCTTGATGATGCCGGCAAAGCGCAGGTTGTCCGCCTCGGAGGTGGGCAACACGATGTTGCGCAGTTGCACGGCAACCGCCGAGCTGGCGTTGGTCATGTCCTGCAGGTGCTGCATGATCGTGATGTTGCGGTTGACCACGGTGTCGATGCGCTCGCGTGCTTGCGCCACCGTGTACAGCCCGGTGGCGACCAGGCCGCAGGACAGCAGGATCAGCGTGCCGAAGGCGAAGGTGAGGCGCTTGCCGACGTTGTACCGTTGTAGAAGAGCGATCATGTTGAAATCTCGAGGCAATGGGCGGGAAGGGGGAATGCGCATCGGCCAGGTCGCGTAGATCACTACGTCGAGCCGGGCCATGGCAGGCAGGCACCCAGCCCTCCGTCGGTGCTGGTGAGAGGTCTCACGCGGCAATCGGTTGCGGGGCAGGTCTGCATGCTTGTGGTCGGTAACGGCGACTGCCGCGGCCCCTGAACTCGCTTGCGTGGCCGTGTACGGGCAGCCGTCACCGAGGTGAGGCGGGCGTGCACACGCGGGCTGGAAAGGCCGCTATCTGGATGACCGCCAGGCGTTGCGCGCGCGGGCAATTCACCGCTCGATCACGCGTCGGGCGTGATGGCTGTGTGCAGGCAGGTGTGGTGCCGGGTGAATGCACCGGCGAGGCGAGGGCGAAGCGAGGGAGGCGGCGCGCCGGAGTCACCGGTGAGGTAAGCGGCGCGCTGGCGCAATTGCTGAAGGGCGCAGCATCGGAGCCATCGCGGTGCGCGATGGCGGCCGCAGGCGCGCTGCCTGCGTGCCGACCAACATCACGTCCACGGCAGCCGGTGCCATGTCAGGCGGCAGTGTCGTCGGTCAACGCGTGGGTCGCAGGGGCCGGGCCATCGACGGATGCCGTGGCCCGCGCCTGGCCGTTTTCAGGCCGCCTGCCCCAGGCGCGCCGGTGCGGCCGCCTGCAGCTGGAACACCGAGACCGCATCACGCAGTTGCTGCGCCTGTTCTTCCATCGAGCGTGCCGCGGCGGTGGCTTCTTCCACCAGCGCTGCGTTCTGTTGGGTGGCCTGGTCCATCTGCGCGATGGTCTGGCCAACCTGTTCGATGCCTTGCGACTGCTGCTGCGAGGCCTCGCTGATCTCCTGCATGATCGTGGTGACGTTGCGCACCGAGTCGACGATGTCCTGCATGGTGCGGCCGGCCTGGCCGACCAGCTGATTGCCGTGGTCCACCCGGCTGACCGAGTCGTCGATCAGCTGCTTGATTTCCTTCGCTGCACCGGCAGAACGCTGGGCGAGGGTGCGCACTTCCGAGGCCACCACGGCGAAGCCGCGCCCCTGTTCACCGGCACGCGCCGCTTCCACGGCGGCATTCAGTGCCAGGATGTTGGTCTGGAACGCGATGCCGTCGATGACGCCGATGATGTCGGCAATCTTCTTGGAAGCCGCCTGGATGCCGGCCATGGTGCCGACCACCTGGCCAACCACCTCGCCCCCCTGCGATGCCACCGAGGCGGCGCCGACCACCAGCTGATTGGCGCGGCGGGCATGCTCGGCGTTGTTGCGCACGGTGGAGGTGAGCTCCTCCATCGAGGCGGCGGTTTCTTCCAGGTTGGCGGCCTGTTGCTCGGTACGCTGCGAAAGATCCTGATTGCCCGACGCGATCTCGCTGGCGGCCTCGTTGATGGCGTCGGTGGAGCGCTGGATGCGCCCGACGATATCGGCCAGCTGGGTCACCGTGGCATTGGCATCGTCGCGCATGCGTGCGAACACGCCATGGAAATCGCCGTGCATGCGGGTGGTGAGGTCGCCGGCGGCAATCGCCTGCAGCACCGTGGAAAGCGACTGTAGATTGGCATCGGCCGTGGCCATCAGCTGATTGAGGCTGTCGACCATGGCGCGGAAATCGTACTGGAAGCGCTGCGCGTCGCCGCGCACGCTGAAATCACCGTTGGCGGCGGCCTGGGCCAGCAACCTGATCTCGCTGTTCATTGCCGAGAGATTGCGCTTGACCGTGTCCATGGTGTCGGTGAGCACGGCCTTTTCGCCGGGCAGGCGGTCCATGTCCTGACTCAGGTCGCCGATGGCGTAGCGCGACATGATCTGCGCCAGCTGCAACGTCACCGCGACATGCGAGCCGACCAGCGCATTGGTGTCGTGCACCATGGTGGCGTAGGCGCCGGGGAAGCTGTCGGCCTGCATGCGGTAGCTGATCTGGCCGGCGTCATGGCGCTGCGCCATCTCGCTCTGTGCCGCCAGCACGCGCTGCAGCTGCTCCTGCATCCTGCGCATGTTGTCGAGCAGCTGGCCGGTCTCGTCGTGGCTGGGCGCCACGATGCGCTCGTCCAGCTCGCCGCGCGCGATGTTGGCCGCCACTGCCGCGGCGCGGCGCACGTTGCGGGTGAGCCGGGACAGGGTGTACCAGCACAGCGTGGCGATCAGCAGCGCAAGCAGCGACAGCCCGGCGATGGCCTGCCACATGGCATTGCGCGCATCCGCCAGGTGCCGCTGGGACTGCCGCTGCAAGGCCTGCAGCGAGGTGCTGCTGAGGTCCTGCATGGCCTGGCCAAGTGCATCGAGCGCAGCATTCCATTGCGTGTCGGCCTGGGTGTCGCTGCCGTCCAGCGCGGTGGCCAGCGCCGCCAGTGCTGCAGTGGCGCGCGTGGCTTCGGTGCGGGCCGCATCGGCCAGGGCGGGGTCGGGCTGTTCCAGCAGGCCCATTGCCTTGTCCAGCTCATGGCGGAAGCGCACGTGGTGCCGCTGCAGCTGGTTGAGCTGCTCGCGCAGCATGGCGCGGCTGTCGCCGGCCTGCGATGGATCGCTGGCCGCATCCAGGCGGGTCAGCGATTCGGTGGCATCGGGGCTGTAGATCAGCGTGGCCACCACCAGGTGGTAGCTTTCGATATACGGGGTGTAGACCAGCTGGCTGTCGTCGCGCAAGGCGTCGAGCGCAGCGAAGGCCTGTTCGCTCACGCCGGCATAGGCGTTGGCGTCGGCACTGGCGAGATGGCGTTGTTGCAGCGCCAGCAGTTGTTTCTGGCTGCGTTCGAAGCCGGGCATTGCCGCCGTGGTCACAAGCAGTTGCTGCAGGTCGCGTTCGGCCCGGCTGGATGCCGCGCTGGCGGCGCTGCCGCTGTCGACATGGGCCGCATGCAGGTCGGTGATCAGGCCCAGCATCTGTCCGAGCGGGCCATAGCTGCGTAATTCGTTGCTGCTGATGGTGACGCTTTCATTGAGCTTGCCGCTGTACAGCAGAACCGGAATGATCAGCCCCACCAGCGCCAGCACACCGATCGCGCCGAGTTTTCTGGCGATGGCCAGATCATCCCAGCGGCTGGTCCAGCGGCGCGGGGAAGGGGGATGGGGCTGCGGCAACTGCGCGGGCGAAGTGGTCATCGATGCGTCTCATGGGCGTACGCAGGCTATCGGCCGATACCAGTTATGCCTTGAGCCGGCCGGCATCGCTGCCGACCGGAACCGTTCAGCCAGTCCTGCTCGCTTGCTCAGAACTCCTGCCAGCTGGTGTCGTTGCTGGACGCGGTGACCACCACGCGCGGTTTGGACGCAGCAGTGCGCCCGGCCGCGGCAACCTGCGCCTTGAGCACGGCACTCACCGCCGGCCGCGACGGGACCGCACGCACCGGCGACGGCGGCGCCGATGCATGGCCGGCGTCGGTCTTGAACACCGCCACGGCCTCGGTCAGCCCGACCGCCTGTTCTTCCAGTGCACGCGCCGCGGCGGTGGCTTCTTCCACCAGGGCGGCGTTTTGCTGGGTGGTTTCGTCCATCTGGGTGACGGTCTGGTTGACCTGCTCGATGCCCGAGGACTGCTCCTGCGAGGCGGCGGAAATCTCGCCCATGATGTCGGTGACGCGCTGCACGCTGGAGACGATCTCGCCCATGGTCTTGCCGGCGTCGTGCACCAGCACCGAGCCGTCGGCCACGCGCTGCACTGAGTCGTCGATGAGGTCCTTGATCTCCTTGGCCGCGCCCGAGGAGCGTTGCGCCAGGGTGCGCACTTCCGAGGCCACCACCGCAAAGCCGCGGCCCTGTTCGCCGGCGCGTGCGGCTTCCACCGCTGCGTTCAAGGCCAGGATGTTGGTCTGGAACGCGATGCCGTCGATGACCGAGATGATGTCCGCGATCTTCCTGGAGGAGGCTTCGATGCCACTCATGGTCTCGACCACCTTGCTGACGATCTCGCCACCCTGCGAGGCCACGCCGGCCGCACCGATCGCCAGCTGGTTGGCCTGGCGTGCGCTTTCGGCATTCTGTTTGACAGTGGAGGTGAGCTCTTCCATCGAGGCGGCAGTTTCTTCCAGATTGGCGGCCTGCTGCTCGGTGCGCTGGGACAGGTCCTGGTTGCCGGCGGCGATTTCGCTGGCGGCACCCTTGATCGAGATGGCCGACGCCTTGATGCCGGTGACGATCTCGGCCAGCTGCACGGCGGTGGCATTGGCATCGTCGCGCATCTGCGCAAACACCCCGTGGAAGTCGCCGCTCATGCGCGCGGTCAGGTCGCCTGCGGCAATGGACTGCAACAGACCGGATAGCGACTGCAGGTTGCCGTCGGCGGTGGACATCAAGGTGTTGAGGCTTTCCACCATGACCCGGAAATCGTACTGGAAGCGCTCGGCATCGCCGCGTGCGCTGAAGTCGCCATTGGCCGCGGCCTGCGCCAGGTGCTTGATCTGCGTGTTCATCGCGCCCAGGTTGAGCTTGACCTGCTCCATGGTCTCGGTGAGCACAGCCTTCTCGCCGGGCAGCTTGTCCATGTCTTCGCTGAGGTCGCCAATGGCATAGCGGCCCATGATCTGCGCCAGTTTCATCTTCACCGCGATATGCGAGGCCACCAGGTTGTTGGTGTCGCTGGCCATGCGGCCGTATTCCCCCGGGAACGCATCGGCATCGATGCGGAAGCTGATCTGGCCTTCGTCGTGGCGGCGGGCCATGTCGGTCTGCGCGGCCAGCAGGTTGCGCAGCTGCTGCTGCATCTTGTGCATGGCCTTGAGCAGTCGGCCGGTTTCGTCGTTGAACGGGGTGTCGACGTCGTTGTCCAGCTGGCCGCCGGCAATCGATTCGGCTGCGCGGGTGGCGCGGCTCAACGGTGCGGTGAGGCTGCGGGTGATCAACAGGCCCAGGGTGCCGCTCAGCAGCACCACCAGCAGCGTGCCGCCGATCAGCAGCTTGCGCGAGTCGTCCATCGACTTCAGCGCAACAACCGATGCGTCGGCGGCCATCTTGTCCTGCAGTGCGATGTTCTCGGCGATCTTGTCCTGCCAGCCCTGCATGGCCGGCGCGGCCTTGGTGAGCAGCAAGGGCAGGGCTTCGTCGCTATGGCCGGTCATCACCAGGTCCATCACCTTGTCGTTCAACACCTTGACCTCGGCACGGCGCGCATCGATCTCGGCGCGCAACACCTTGCCCTGGTCCGAGGGCGGCATGGCATACAGCGCTTCGCGCGCCTTGTTGTAATCGGCACGTGCCGACTGGATGATGGCGATGAACTGGCGATTCTCTTCATCGGTGGTGGGCAGCACCACATTGCGCAGCTGCATGCCGATAATGAAATTGGCGTTGATCATGTCGTTGGACAGCCGGATCTTCACCATGTTCTGGTGCACGATGTCGTCGACCAGGGCGCGTGCCGATGACAGGCCGCGATAACCGATGAAGGCAATCAGGCCGGACAGCACGATCAGCACGGCAAATGCCGCCGCCAGGCGCGGGCCTACGTTGTACCGCTGGAGTAATGCAGTCATGACAAAGTCCTGGAAGGCTCGAGATGGAAGGAGCGACCCGGTGACGCCACAGCCTGCTGCGTGACATGTCGCTAAGACGAATAACGGCGGCATTGTGCAAATACTTTATACCTGGGTAATGGAAAATGTATAACCAGGTCGGTGCCGTGGGTGGCTTCAAGGATGTGTCCGTTCTATATATCGATTAAGTGGGGAAGTAACTGGCGAGCTCTGCAGTTGATTTAGTACAGTAATTGAATGTGCTCGAAATAAACGTATTGGCTTGATTGACTGCCGGGTCCGCTTTGCTGCGCATGTAGCCAATAAAAAAGCCGCGCTCCTGCGAGCGCGGCTTTGATGAAACTCGCATTGAAACTGGGGCTTAGAATTCCGCCCAATCCGACTCGCTGGACGGCGCCGCTGCAACCGCGCTACGCGCTGCAGGACGCGCCGCACGCGCTGCGACCGGCGTGCTGACCGCAGCCGGTCGCTTGGCGGTGATGTGGCGCACCACCGGCGTGGCGCGGGTCACCGCTTCCAGCTCGGCCGACAGGCGGAACAAGGCCACCGCTTCGGTGAGCTGCTGTGCCTGTTCTTCCATCGAGCGCGCGGCGGCGGTGGCTTCTTCCACCAGTGCGGCGTTCTGCTGGGTGGCCTCGTCCATGTGGGTCACGGTCTGGTTGACCTGCTCGATGCCGGCCGACTGTTCCTGCGAGGCGGCGGAGATCTCGCTCATGATGTCGGTGACGCGCTGCACCGAGGAGACGATCTCGCTCATGGTGCTGCCGGCCTGGTTCACCAGCGCCGAGCCTTCGGCCACCTTGCTCACCGAGTCGTCGATCAGGCTCTTGATTTCCTTGGCGGCACCGGCCGAACGCTGCGCCAGCGTGCGCACTTCCGAAGCCACGACCGCAAAACCGCGGCCCTGTTCGCCGGCACGCGCCGCTTCCACGGCCGCATTCAAGGCCAGGATGTTGGTCTGGAAGGCGATGCCGTCGATGACGCTGATGATCTCGGCGATCTTCTTGGACGAGGTTTCGATGCCGGACATGGTGGTGACCACCTGGCCGACCACGCTCCCGCCATGCGATGCCACGCCTGCCGCACCGATCGCTAGCT
The DNA here is from genome assembly GCF_003600855.1 of Xanthomonas sp. CFBP 7698. Lineage (NCBI taxonomy): Bacteria > Pseudomonadati > Pseudomonadota > Gammaproteobacteria > Lysobacterales > Lysobacteraceae > Xanthomonas > Xanthomonas sp. CFBP 7698. The sequence goes on along the minus strand of NZ_PRDN01000010.1, from coordinate 29,110 downwards.
GGTTTGCCTGACGCGCGTGTTCGGCATTTTGTTTGACGGTGGAGGTGAGCTCCTCCATCGAGGCGGCGGTTTCTTCCAGGTTGGCGGCCTGTTGTTCGGTACGCTGCGACAGATCCTGATTGCCCGCGGCGATTTCGCCGGCCGCCGTATTGATGGCCAGGGTGGAGTGCTTGATGCGGCCCACGATGTCGGTCAGGCGTTGCACGGTGGCGTTGGCATCGTCACGCAGACGCGCGAACACCCCATGGAATTCGCCATCCATGCGTGCGGTCAGGTCGCCATCGGCCACCGCGCCCAGCAGCTGCGACAGCTTGCCCAGGTTGCGATCGCTGACTTCCATCATCGAGTTCAGATCCGCCACCATCACCGCGAAGTCGTACTTGAAGCGTGCCGCATCGCCGCGGGCGCTGAAATCGCCAGCCGCAGCGGCTTGCGCCAGCTGCTTGATCTCGGTGTTGATCGACAACAGGCTGGCCTTGGCCGCATCCATCGCTTCGTGCAGGATCGCGCGGCTGGCCGGCAGACGGCGGGCGTCCTGGGTCAGGTCGCCTTGTGCGTACTGGTTGAGGATGCGCACCGAGTCGGTGATGGCATCCAGATGTTCGAAGATCATGGTGTTGATGCCGCCGGCCAGCGTGCCGTACACGCCGGGGAAATCTTCCGGCATGCGGTGGGTGATGTCTTCGGCCGCATGCAGGTGCGACATGCGCGCGGTCTCGTCGGAGAAGCGGCGCAGCATCAGGGTCATGCCGCCGGTGGCGTCCAGCATCTGGCCGATTTCGTCCTTGCTGGTCTTGCCGATCTGCACGCTGAGATCGCCCCGCGACACTGCCTGGATGGCGCCCAGCGCCCTGGACAGCGGGTTGGTGATGCTGCGTGCAATCAACCAGCCAAAGGTCACCGACAGGGCCGCCATCAGCAAGGTGCCGATCAGCAGCACCGCACTGGTCAGCTTGAACGAGGCGCTGCTGGCCGCAACCATGTTGGCCAGTGCAGTGGACTGCTCGGCGTACATCTTGTCGATGGTCTGGAACAGCACCTTGCGGATGTCGCCGGACTGCTTGTTCGCCAGGATCGCCGCGGCGTAGTCGGGCTGCTTGTACAGCGCACGCAGTGTCTTGTTGGCCTCGAAGTAACTTGCGCTTTCCTTGGCCAGCTTGTCGTAGCCGGCCTTCAGCGGGGAGCCGGCGCCGACCTTGGCCTCCAGTGCCTTCTGTGTCTGGAGGTAGCTGGCCTGGATCTCGTCCATGCGGGTGAGAAAGTAGGCGTAGCGCTCGGGATTATCCAGATTGACGAACTGGCCCGACTCGTAGATGCGGAATTCGCCACCGAAGGCGCGCAGTTCCGACAGCCTGCTCAGCACCGGCACGACATTTTCATTGATCAGCACGGCCTGCTGCTGCATTTGCTTCATGCGCGAGAAGCCCAACCCACCCAGCAGGGCGGTGAGCACGGCACTCAGGCAGAACGCAAACATCAGTTTGCGGCGGATGGGCCAATCGTTGAACTTGTTCATCATGTACTCCGGGCGATGCAAGGCGATGTGTGTCCTGCACGCTAACGGCCCGGGGCCCGGATTCTTTACTTTGCAAGGATGAACGCGGCGTGTTCGGCGACGCGCCGCGTGCCGATTTGCGATGAAGCGCGCCGCGAAAGACGCGGTGCGGCGTCTAACCATGCCGTGCGCGGCAGGTCATCGTGACGTCTCACACAGCGCAGCTGCCGCGCCCGTGGCCGGGCACGACCGCAGGCGGTTCAGACCCGTGGGCGCGATGGCCTGGGTGCAGGGTGGGCGGCGATGGAGGCGAGCGTGGGCCGGCCGGTCGATGCGGTGGCTGGGGCCGTATCGGCAAGCGTGAAACGCGACACCGCCTGCGCGAGCTGGCCGGCCTGTTCTTCCATCGCACGCGCGGCGGCGGTGGCTTCTTCCACCAGTGCGGCGTTCTGCTGGGTGGCTTCATCCATCTGGGTGACGGTGAGGTTGACCTGCTCGATGCCGGCAGACTGCTCCTGCGAGGCGGCGGAGATCTCGCCCATGATGTCGGTGACGCGCTGCACGCTGGCCACGATCTCGGCCATGGTGGTGCCGGCCTGGTGCACCAGATGCGAGCCTTCGCTCACCTTGTGGACCGAATCGTCGATCAGGTGCTTGATCTCCTTCGCGGCGCCGGCAGAGCGCTGCGCCAGCGTGCGCACCTCCGAGGCCACCACTGCAAAGCCGCGGCCCTGTTCGCCGGCACGGGCGGCTTCGACCGCCGCGTTCAGGGCCAGGATGTTGGTCTGGAAGGCGATGCCGTCGATCACGCTGATGATCTCGGCGATCTTCTTCGAAGAGACCTCGATGCCGGACATGGTGGTGACCACCTGCGCCACCACCGCGCCGCCATGCGCGGCGACATCGGCCGCGCCGATGGCCAGTTGGTTGGCCTGGCGCGCATGCTCGGCGTTCTGCCTGACGGTGGAGGTGAGTTCTTCCATCGAGGCAGCGGTTTCTTCCAGGTTGGCGGCCTGTTGCTCGGTACGTTGCGACAGGTCGCTGTTGCCGGCGGCGATCTCGCTGGCTGCGGCATTGATCTGCGTGGCCGAGGTCTGGATACCGGAGACGATGCTGGTGAGCTGCGCCACCGTGGCATTGGCATCGTCACGCATGCGTGCAAACACGCCTGCGAACTGCCCATCCATGCGCACGCTGAGGTCGCCTTCGGCCAATGCGCTGAGCAGGCTGGAAATGCGCTCCAGCCCCTGCGAGGTGGTTTCCAGCAAGCCGTTGAGCTGACGGCCGAATTCCAGATAGAAGCCGTGCTTGTCATCCAGCGCCAGGCGCTGACCGAAGTCGCCCATCAAGGCAGACTGCACCAGTGCGGCCACTTCTTTTTGCGTGCTCACTTCGGCACTGACGTTGCGCCACAGCAGCATGCTGCCGCTGCGATGGCCGTCCGGCGCGTACAGCGGAGTCATGGTCAGGTCCAGGGTCACCGGGCCGAAGGTGTAACGCTCGGACACGGTGGACTGCAATTGCTGCAATCGCTGCGTGCGCGCCCTGCCATCGGCGTCGGTGCCGAACACGTACTCCAGCGGCTTGCCGACCACCGCATCGGCACTGAAACCGGCCTGGCCCTTGGCATGGAAAGCCGCTTCGCCATGCTTGAACGAGGTGTGCAGCGCTTCGGTGATGAACACCGCATTGTGGTGTTCGTCGGACAGCAGCACTTCCATCTCGGAGTGCTCCAGCGCGGTGCGGATACGCAGGTTTTCGTTGGCGACGGCGGTGTCGCGCTCGATGCGCGCGCGCAGATCGTTCTGCATGCGCTGCATCGCGCCCATCAGCCGGCCCACTTCATCCTGGCGTTGCACGGCGATCTGGTTGTCGAGCTTGCCCGAGGCGATCGCGTCGGCCACGCCCACCGCCGACTCCAGCGGACGCACCACCTGGCGACGCAACAGCAGGAACAGCGCGCCGCTGAGCACCACCGCCGAACCCAGCCCCACCAGCAGGATCGTCCACAGCAGGCGATGCGCCTGCTGCATGATGGCCGCGTACGGCACCACCACGCCCAGCGCGAAACGTTCCTGCGCCTTGCCGATCTGCAGCGGCACATAGGCACTGACCATGCCGGCCGCGTCGGGGGTGAAATCGACCGAATCCTTGCCAGCCTTGATGGCCTCCAGCATGGTGCGGTGCCGTGCATCGGTCAGCGGCTTGCCGATGCGCGTGCTGTCGCGCGAGGACAGCACCACGCCGGCGGGCGACAGCAGCTCCACATACCCGCTGTCCATCGGGCGCAGGGCGCCCAGGCGCTGTTGCAACGCTGCCAGTGCCACGTCCACCGTCACTGCGCCCAGGTAGGTACCGTCCTGCAGGATGGGCGTGGACAAGGTGGTCATCAGCACGGTCTTGCCGCCGATCTTGTAATCGTACGGTTCGGCCACGGTCTGCCGCAGCAGGGCGCGCGGCTTGAGATTCCAGTCACCCAGGCCGGGGGTTTCGTAGTCGGTGAGCGGCTCACGCACCAGGGTGTGGCCGTCGCGTCCCCAGTAGGTCATGAAACGGCCGGTGGCGTCGTGGCCCTGGGCATTGGCGAAGGCGCTGTCCTTGCCATCGAAGGCCTGCGCTTCCCACAAGGTGCCCATGCCCACCCATTCGGGATGGTCCTGCAATTGATCGTGCACCACCGCGGCGGCGGTGTCGCGGCTGATGCCACCGTTGGCGCGTTGCACCAGCAAGGTGGTGGCCAGGGATTGACCGGTGGTCAGCGCCTGACCCAGTTCGCTGCCGATCTGCTCGGCCTGGTAGCGCGCAGCGTTCTGCATCGTGGCCTGCGCCGATGTACTCAATGCGCCGCTGCTTTGCCAGTAGGTGATGGCCGCGGTCAGCCCGAAGCACAACGACGCAATGACCGCAGTGCCGAACATCAGGCGATACGCCAGGCGTCCGCCGAAACGTGAGTGCGTGGAAAGCGAAGTCATGGGTGTGGCCGCGGAAAAGGGAGAAGGCCCCGCCGGGGCGGGGAATCTGCAGGCGAAGCAGGCAGCGCACCTGCTGTTCGACCGCCGGGCAGGTATAGCTGCGATCAGAACCCGGCATGGTGCGTGCGCCGGCTGCCATCCGGGCGCGCAGTGCGCGCCCACTGGAGCTCACGCGCGCGCGACCCCCGTCGGCCGCGGCTAGTAGGCGGCCAGCGCCACGCGCTTGGGTGCGCGTGCACCTACACTGCCGTGGGAGCTGGCCGTGGTCGCCACCACCCGGAAGATCGACACCGCATCGTCCAGTTGCTGCGCCTGCTGCTGCATCGCATTGGCTGCGGCGGTGGCTTCTTCCACCAGTGCGGCGTTCTGCTGGGTGCTCTCATCCATCTGGGTGACGGTGAGATTGACCTGCTCGATGCCGGCGGACTGTTCCTGCGAAGCGGCCGAGATCTCGCTCATGATGTCGGTGACGCGTTGCACCGAGGACACGATCTCGGCCATGGTCTTGCCGGCCTGGTCCACCAGCGCCGAGCCCTGCGCGACCTTGCCGACCGAATCGTCGATCAGGTGCTTGATCTCCTTGGCCGCACCGGCAGAGCGCTGCGCCAGGGTGCGTACTTCCGAGGCCACCACCGCAAACCCACGCCCCTGTTCGCCGGCGCGTGCCGCTTCCACCGCGGCGTTGAGCGCCAGGATATTGGTCTGGAACGCAATGCCGTCGATGACGCTGATGATCTCGGCGATCTTCTTCGAAGAGTGTTCGATGCCGGACATGGTCTCCACCACCTGGCTCACCACCTGGCCGCCCTGCGAGGCCACGCCGGCGGCACCGATCGCCAGCTGGTTGGCCTGGCGCGCGCTTTCGGCGTTCTGCTTGACGGTGGAGGTGAGCTCTTCCATCGAGGCGGCGGTTTCTTCCAGGTTGGCGGCCTGCTGCTCGGTGCGCTGGGACAGGTCGTTGTTGCCGGCAGCGATCTCGCTGGCCGAACCGGTGATGGAGGCGGCGGCCTGCTGGATGCGCCCGACGATGCCGGCCAGCTGGGTGGCGGTGGTGTTGGCATCGTCACGCATGCGCGCAAACACACCGTGGAACTCGCCGTCCATGCGTGCGGTCAGGTCGCCCTCGGCCAGTGCGGTCAGCAGCTCGGACAGCTTGCCCAGATTGCGGTCGCTGACCTCCATCATGGCGTTGAGGTCGTTGATCATGCGCGCCGAATCGTGCTTGAAGCGCGCGGCATCGCCACGTTGGCTGAAATCGCCGTTGGCGGCGGCCTGCGCCAGGCGCTTGATCTCGTTATTGATCGCCAGCAGGCTGGCCTTGGCTGCATCCATGGCTTCGTGCAGCACTGCACGCGTACCCGGCAGGCGCGCGGCGTCGCGCGACAGGTCGCCCTGCGCGTATTCGTTGAGGATGCCGATGGCATCGACGATGGCATCCAGATGCTCGAAGATCATGGTGTTGATGCCGGCCGCCAGTTCGCCGTAGACGCCCGGGAAGTCGGTCGGCATGCGGTGGGTGACGTCGTCGCCGGCGTGCATGTGCATCATCACCTTGGTCTGCGCGGAGAAGCGCTCCAGGGTATGCACCATGTCGTCGGTGGCCTTGAGCATCTGGCCGATTTCGTCATTGCCATGCTCGGCGGTACGCACGCTCAGGTCGCCGCGCGCCACGCCCTTGATCGCTGCCAGGGCACGCGAGACCGGCTCCAGGATCGAGTTGCCGATCATCCAGCCCACCAGCAGGTTGAGCAGCACCAGCACGGCACCGGCCAGCGTCACGATGCCGGTGAAGGCCAGCGCCTGCGACTGGGTATCGTCCAGGTAGACACCGGTGCCGATCACCCAGCCCCACGGCTTGTACAGCGCCGCGTAGGAGGTCTTCTGCACCGGGTCCTTCTGCCCGGGCTTGGCCCAGGTGTAATCGACATAGCCGCCGCCGGCCTGCGCGGCGGTCACGAACGCGGGAAAGATGCGCTTGCCGTCGGGGCTGAGCACGTCGTTGAGCGGCTTGCCATTGAGATCCGGACGGGTGGGATGCATCAGCATCACCGGCGCCTGGTCGGTGACATAGATGTAATCCACACCACCGCGTGCACGCATGGTCGACAAGGTGTGCAGCGCAGCCTTCTTGGCGGCGTCCACGTCCATCTCGCCCTTTTGCGCGCGCTCGGCATAGCCGTTGACCACCGCGATCGCCATCTCGATCTGGCTCTTGAGGCCGTCGCGACGGGTGTCGGTGAGATCCACGTACTGCATGCGTGCCGCGATCACGGCCAGGATGATGATGCCCAGCGCAACCAGCGCCGTCTGGGCGAGGAATTTGCGCTTGAGCGGCACATTGGCCAACGTCTTTGCGAGCGAGCTCTTGAACGTCATGACAGGTATCCAGCGAGAGGATAGTGACCGGGATAAGTCGAATAGCGACCCAGTGGGAAAAATGTTGAGCACCGCGTGACGCTGTTTGTGCTAGCGCGGTGCACAGCCGATTTCAGCGCCATCCGGGCGCTCGAGCGTTCGACCGACGCGATGCCCTGCGCCAATGCACGCGCTCAGGCGCGACGTACCGCACATCGCACCGCACATCGCACACGTCGCTCTGCAGGACAGAGCGCATGGCATGCGCAGCGTGGGGGCTGGCAGACAGCGATGCAGGGTGGGCGGCCGCCTGGCCGCGCACCGGGCGAGCTCAGTGCCGCGGCGACGCGCCGACGGGGGTGATCGAGGCCTGCAGGTTCTGCAGTTCGGTCCACAGCAGCTGGCGGGTGTCGCCGGCATGGCCCAGCGCCAGGGCCTGGGCATCGTGCAGATCGCCGTCATGCAGGGCGCGATTGGCCTGGCGGTGCTGCGCCAGATACTGGCCCAGCTGCTGCTGCACCACTGCAAACTGACGCGCCTGTTCGCCCTGCGGCGCGCTGGCCTGGAAATAGCCCGCATGGCGTGCGATGCGTTGGCGCAGGTTGCCCAGACGCTCGTCGTAGGCCTGCACGCGCGCCGGGTCCTGCGCTGCGGCCAGCTGGGCACGCTGATCGTTGCGCAGCTGCACCAGGTCCACGGCAAGCGACTGCAGTGCGCTGACCGGCACGTTGTCGAGCAAGACGGACACCGGGGCGGCCGGCGCGGCGAAGGAGGGCGGCAACGACACGCCCGCGGCCAGCACGGCAACGGCAAACACGGCGCCCAGCACGTTGCGGGCAGAGCGGATGGGATTGGCGGTGTGCATGCGGGACGTCCTTCAACGATGCGCGGGCGATGCGGCCCTCAGTGCCATGTGTATCGGCCGCAGACGCTTGTGCTTGATCACCTTTCGACCAACGGCACTGCAGCGTGGTGAATTGTTGGCTTGGTGAAGTGCCCGGCGATGGGGTCCTGTGTCCGGATAGCAGAACGCCCCGGGGGTGGCCGGGGCGTTTCGACGGATCGTGAAGCGCCGGGTTGTGCGCTGTCTGGTGCTGTCGCGTCGGGCCGTCCCCTCACCCCAACCCCGCTCCCGGGGGAGAGGGGTTCAGCAGCCCTGAACTTAAAACTCGCGCCAGCTCGCATCGTTGTCGGCAGCGACTGCCAAGGCCGGCCGCTGCGCCGCGGCGGATCTGGCTGCAGGCCTGGCTGCCGCAGGTCCGGGCTGCCGGGGAGCGACCGTCGAGGCGACGCTTGCCAGGTGTCGCGGGGCAGGGCGGTGCGTCGCCGCCGGCTGCGTTGCGCCGGGATTGGTCTTGAAGATCGACACGGCATCGGCCAGCTGGCCGGCCTGTTCTTCCATCGCCCGCGCGGCCGCCGTGGCTTCTTCCACCAGCGCGGCATTCTGCTGGGTGGCCTCGTCCATCTGGGCCACGGTGAGGTTGACCTGTTCGATCCCGGCCGACTGTTCCTGCGAGGCGGCGGAGATCTCGCCCATGATGTCGGTGACGCGCTGCACGCTGGCCACGATCTCGCTCATGGTGGTGCCGGCCTGGTCCACCAGCGCCGCGCCTTCGGCCACCTTGCCGACCGAGTCGTCGATCAGGTGTTTGATCTCTTTCGCTGCACCGGCAGAGCGCTGCGCCAAGGTGCGCACTTCCGAGGCCACCACCGCAAAGCCGCGGCCCTGGTCGCCGGCGCGCGCCGCTTCCACCGCCGCATTCAAGGCCAGGATGTTGGTCTGGAAGGCGATGCCGTCGATCACGCTGATGATGTCGGCGATCTTCCTGGACGAGATCTCGATGTCGGCCATGGTCGCCACGACCTTGTCGACCACGGCGCCGCCCTGCGAGGCGACAGCGGCGGCGCCAATGGCGAGCTGGTTGGCCTGGCGGGCACCTTCGGCATTCTGCCTGACGGTGGAGGTGAGCTCTTCCATCGAGGCAGCGGTTTCTTCCAGGTTGGCGGCCTGCTGTTCGGTGCGTTGCGACAGATCGTTGTTGCCGGCGGCAATTTCGCCGGCCGCAGTATTGATCGAAGCGGTGGCGTGCTGGATGCGTCCGACGATGCCGGACAACTGCTCGGTGGTGGCGTTGGCGTCATCGCGCATCTGCGCGAACACGCCATGGAACTGGCCGTGCATGCGCTCGGTCAGGTCGCCGCCGGCAATGGCCTGCAGCACCTTGGACAACGCACCCAGATTGCCGTCGGCGGTGGCCATCAACTGGTTGAGGCTCTGCACCATCGCCAGAAAATCGTGCTGAAAGCGCTGCGTATCGCCACGCACGCTGAAATCGCCATTGGCCGCGGCCTGCGCCAGCAGCTTGATTTCGTCGTTCATTGCCGAAAGATTGCGCTTGACCGCATCCATGGTGTCGCTGAGCACGGCCTTTTCGCCGGGCAGGCGGTCCATGTCCTGGCTCAGGTCACCAATGGCGTAGCGCGACATGATCTGCGCCAGCCGCATCTTCACTGCAATGTGCGATTCGACCAGGGCGTTGGTGTCACGCACCATGCTGCCGTATTCGCCGGGGAAGGCGTCCTGGTCCATGCGGAAGCTGAGCTGGCCTGCCTCGTGCCGGCGTGCCATTTCCTGCTGTGCGGCGGCCACGGCCTTGAGCTGATCCTGCATGCCACGCATGCTGGTCAATAATTGACCAGGCTCATCGCCGGGTTGCGGGCCGATCGGGTTGTCCAGTTCACCGTGTGCGATCGCCTCGGCGACCTGCGTGGCCTGCCGGAGCGGGCGTACCAGGCTGCGCGAGATCAGCCACGCCAGTGCGGCCGCCAGGCCAGCGGACACCAGGCCGAACGCAATCAGGGCACGGTTGGCCAGCGCGACGCTGCTCAGGATGGTGTCGGCGCCGGCGGCATTCTGCTGGTTCTGCAGTTGCACCGCTGCGGCAATCGCCTTGGAGCGGCGTTCCAGCAACGGTTGCGCCTGGCCGTTCAACAGTTGCTTGGCACCGTCCAGGTTGCCCTCGCGCACCATGCCGAGCAGGCGGTTGTTGGTGGCGCGCGCCGCGGTCAGGCTGTCTTCGATGGCCTGGCGTGCGCGCATGCCGTCGGCGTCGGTGGGCAGCTGCTTGAGCGCGTCCCACAGCTGCGCGTAATGCGTGCGGTTGGCCTTGAGCTGGGCATCGACGGCGGGCAACTGCTGCGGCGTCGCCAGCATGAAGTCGCGCATGTAGCGCTCGCCAAGCATGTTGCTTTCACGCATCTGGTTGAGCAACGCGGCCTTGCGGTTGTTGACCTCGATGATGATGGAGACCTGGTTCTTGACGGTCTTGAATTCGTACAAGGCCAGGGTGGTGGAGCCGGCCAGCAGCACGATCAGCAACGCGAATGCCAACGCCAGGCGTCGCCCGACGGTCAGGGAATGCAGGAATGTCATGGTGTTCTCTTGGGGAGGGTGGGAAAGAGATACACCGGTAGCGTGCGCTAGCCTGAATTCTTAAGTCCTGATGCTGCACTGCAGCATGCTCGCGTTCAGTCGTGTGGCGAGTGCAATCGGCGCTGCAGCGGCGCGCTGGGCGCGCGCGTAGGCCGCGCCCAGCGAGATGTGCGGCGTCGATGATCGGCGCGCGTGGGGAGAGAAGGATGGGTCACTGCATCCCCGCAGAAACCATCAAGCCCCGGCATCGCTGCCGGGGCTTGATCGTGAAGGCTGCAGTGGCCGCCGAGGCGGGCGCGGGCGTCAGAACTCGTGCCAGCTGGTGTCGCCGTTGGCAGCCGCTGCCAGGGCCGGGCGCGCCGGACGCGTAGTGGCTGTCGGCGTGGCGGCCGCGGCACGCTTGTCGGCTGGCTTTTTGACGGCCTTGACCGGCGACGGAGCGGGGCGGGCCACTGCCGTCGCCACGGCGGCGGTGGGCTGAAGCTTGAAGATCGCCACCGCGTCGGACAGCTGGCCGGCCTGTTCTTCCATTGCGCGTGCGGCGGCGGTGGCTTCTTCCACCAGCGCCGCGTTCTGCTGGGTGGCTTCATCCATCTGGGTCACGGTGAGGTTGACCTGCTCGATCCCGGACGATTGCTCCTGCGAGGCGGCGGAGATCTCGCCCATGATGTCGGTGACGCGTTGCACGCTGGCCACGATGTCGGCCATGGTCTTGCCGGCTTGGTCCACCAGCGCCGAGCCTTCGGTCACCTTGCTCACCGAATCGTCGATCAGGTGCTTGATCTCCTTCGCGGCGCCGGCGCTGCGCTGCGCCAGCGTGCGCACCTCCGAGGCCACCACCGCAAATCCACGCCCCTGTTCGCCGGCACGCGCGGCTTCCACCGCCGCGTTCAACGCCAGGATGTTGGTCTGGAAGGCGATGCCGTCGATGACGCTGATGATCTCGGCGATCTTCTTCGAAGAGACTTCAATCCCGGACATGGTGGTCACCACCTGCGCCACCACGCTGCCGCCCTGGGAGGCGACCGCCGCCGCGCCGATCGCCAACTGGTTCGCCTGGCGTGCATGCTCGGCATTCTGTTTGACAGTGGAGGTGAGCTCTTCCATCGAGGCGGCGGTTTCTTCCAGGTTGGCCGCCTGCTGCTCGGTGCGCTGCGACAGATCCTGGTTGCCGGCGGCGATTTCGCTGGCGGCGGTATTGATCGAGGTGGTGGCGTGCTGGATGCGCCCGACGATGCCCGACAGCTGCTCGGTGGTGGCATTGGCGTCGTCGCGCATCTGCGCGAACACGCCATGGAACTGCCCGTGCATGCGTTCGCTCAGATCGCCGGCGGCAATGGCCTGCAGCACCTTGGACAGCGAGGCCAGGTTGGCGTCGGCGGTGGCCATCAGCTGGTTGAGGCTGTCCACCATGGCGTGGAAGTCGTACTGGAAGCGCTGCGCATCGCCGCGCACGCTGAAATCGCCGTTGGCGGCGGCCTGCGCCAGCGTCTTGATCTCGCGGTTCATCGCCGAAAGATTGGCCTTGACGGTATCCATGGTGTCGCTGAGCACGGCCTTTTCGCCGGGCAGGCGCTGCATGTCCTGGCTCAGGTCGCCGATGGCGTAGCGCGACATGATCTGCGCCAGACTGGTCTGCAGGGTCACGTGCGCGCCGACCAGGCTGTTGGTGTCGTGCACCATCGTGCCGAAATCGCCGGGAAATGCCTGCGGATCCATGCGGTAGCTGATCTGTCCGGCGTCATGGCGTTGCGCCATCTCCGACTGGGCGGCCAGCACGGCCTGCAACTGTTGCTGCATGCCCTGCATGCTGTGCAGCAATTGCCCGGCTTCGTCGCGGCTATCGACCTGGATGACGTTATCCAGCTTGCCCTGGGCGATGGCACCGGCCACGCGGGTCGCACGGCCGAGCGGGCCGGCGATGCTGCGGGCAATGAACCAGCCCGCAAACGCGGCCAGCAGCACCGCCAGGGTCATCGCTGCAACCATCACCTGTACCGAGCGTCGATAGGCTGCTTCGGCCTGATCGATCTCGTTAGTCATGTGTGCGGTATTGAACTTGGTGAGCTCCACCAGCTTGGCGAACAGCTCGCGCCGCGCCGGCCGCGATTGCTCATCGGACACGCTGTTTGCGGTGACCACATCTCCGGCACGCACGGCGGCACTGAGCGCAGCATTGGCCTTGTAGTAATCGGCCAGCTTCTGTTTGACCTCGCCATACAACTCGGTCTCCTTGCCCGGCGTGGTGGTCTTGGCATAGGCGCTCTGCGCGGCGTCCACGTCGGCACGCGCCTTGTCCATGCGTTCGAAATAATTCTGCACCGCCTTCGGGTCGTCGGCGTGCGCCAGCTGGGCCAGCTCGTAGGTGCGGAATTCGCCAAGCAGCGCGCGCATTTCGCTCAGCTGCTGCACTGCCGGCGCCCACACGTTGCCGATCTCGCGCAACAGGTGCGCGCTCGACTGCATGCGCGCAAGCGCAAACACGCCCAGGCTCAGGGTGATCAATGCGGTAAAGGAAAACGCCACGGCCAGCTTGCGGGCAACGGCAAGATTGCGGAACCAGTTCATAGTGGTCTTCTCGTGTTGCAGAGAACGACTGGCCTCGTGGGCGCCCGTCACTAGGCGGGCCAAAGACGATGGCAGAGTCGAAAGATCCGGACAAAGGGCCAGAATCTCCGTCGGTCGTGTCGGGCCGGACGGGTGTCACTGATGCCGGCAGTCCCCATACTGCCGGCGATCGCTCCGGGTCCGGCCGCTGGGCGGCCGTCTCGTGGAGCCTTGCACTGCGGCGTCCCTGCCGCAAGGTATTGCGTTACGCGGCCTGCGGCACTTTCAGCGAGCGCACCAGGCCACCGATATCCACGATCAGCGACACCCGGCCATCGCCGAGGATGGTGGCGCCGGAGACGCCCGGGATGCGGCGGTAGTTGTTTTCGATGTTCTTGACCACGACCTGTTGCTGGCCGAGCAGTTCGTCCACTTCCAGCGCGATCTTCTGGCCGTCGCCTTCCACCACCACCACCAGCGGTTCCTGCGAGGACTGCTGCCCGCCGAAGCCGTAGTAGTTGGTGAGGGACAAGATCGGCAGATACTCGCCGCGGACCCGCAACACACGGCCGTCGCCGGCCATCGAGCGGATGTCTTCGGCGGCCGGCTGCAGGGCTTCGAGCACATAGGCCAGCGGCAGGATCAGCGTTTCGCCAGCCACTGACACGGTCATGCCGTCCAGGATGGCCAGGGTCAGCGGCAGACGGATCAGCACGCGGGTGCCGCTGCCGGCATTGCTTTCCAGCTGCACTTCGCCGCCCAGGCCCTGGATGTTGCGGCGGACCACGTCCATGCCCACGCCACGGCCGGACAGGTCGGTGACCGCATCGGCGGTGGAGAAGCCGGGTGCGAAGATCAGGTCCCACACCTGCGAATCGGTCGGGTTGTCCGGCACGGCAATGCCGCGTTCGGCGGCTTTTTCCAGGATCTTGGCGCGGTTGAGGCCACGGCCGTCGTCGCTGACCTCGATCACGATGTGGCCGCCCTGATGCGAGGCCGCCAGCGTGATGGTGCCGGTCTCGTCCTTGCCGGAGGCGCGACGCGCATCGGGCATTTCCAGACCGTGGTCGATCGAGTTGCGCACCAGGTGGACGAGCGGGTCGGCGATCTTTTCGATCAGGCCCTTGTCCAGTTCCGTGCCTTCGCCGATCGTGCGCAGGCGCACCTGCTTGCCGAGACGGCTGGACAGGTCGCGCACCAGCCGCGGGAAGCGACGGAACACCGCATCGACGGGCAGCATGCGCACGCCAATGACCGCTTCCTGCAGGTCACGGGTATTGCGTTCGAGCAGATCCAGGCCGGCAAACAGACGCTCGGCATGCGCCGGGTCCAGGCCGGTGGAGACCTGCTTGAGCATGGCCTGGGTAATCACGAGTTCGCCGACCAGGTTGATCAGCGCATCGACCTTGTCGACGCTGACGCGGATCGAGCTTTCCGCTTCGGCAGCCGCAGCCTTGGCCGGCGTTGCGGCAGCAACGGCCACCGGTTCGGCGGCAGCGGCCGGAGCTGCGGCGGCCACCGGTGCGGCCGGTGCATCCACGGCCAGGCTCGGCGGCGGGCCGGGCACCGCCATCGGGCGGATGTCCAGTTCGCAGTCGTCCACGACCCAGGCAAAGGTGTCTTCGATCTTGCTGCGCGGGATCTTGCCGATCAGGCCCAGATCCCACGCCAGATAGGCTTCCAGCGGGTCGATGTTTTCAAAGCCGGGTATGCGCTCCAGGCGTGCGGCAATCTGCAGCGGGCCCAGATGCTCCAGCTCGCGGATGATGCGCAGTGGATCGTTGCCGCTCATGAACAGCGACGGCGCCGGGGTGAAGCCGATGTGCCAGGCTTCGGGCTCTTCTTCCTTCGGCTTGGCAACCGTGGCGGCTGCCGGGGCTTCGCCGGCCAGAACGGCGTTCAAGCGCGTATGCACGGCCTTGACCGCGGCCGGGTCGGCCGGCGTGCCGTGTTCGGCTTCGCGCAGCAGGGCGCGCAGCACGTCGACCGAGCCGAGCATGGCATCGACCGCATTGGGTTCGAGCTGGCGCTTGTTGGAGCGCAACTCGTCCAGCAGCGTCTCCAGCACGTGGGTCAGGCCGGCCACGGCCTCGAACCCGAACGTGGCAGCGCCGCCCTTGATGGAGTGCGCGGCACGGAACACCGAGTTGATGATTTCCGGGTCGCGGTTGCCCTCTTCAAGGGACAGCAGCCCGGCCTCCATCGCATCGAGCCCTTCGCGGCTTTCCTCGAAAAAGGTGGCGTGGAAACGTTGCAGGTCCATGCTCATGGGCGTGAAATCCGAAAGTGAAGCGAAAAGGAATTAACCCAGAACCTTCTGGACGGTGGCGATCAGCTGTTCCGGATTGAACGGCTTGACCAGCCAGCCGGTGGCACCGGCCGCCTTGCCTTCGGACTTCTTGTCGGCCGCCGACTCGGTGGTGAGCATCAGCATCGGGGTGAACTTGTAGTCCGGCAGCTGGCGCAGCTCGCGAATCAGCGAGATGCCGTCCATGTTGGGCATGTTGACGTCGGTGACCACCGCATTGAAGCGCTGGCCCTTCGCGCGGCCCAGCGCAACGGCGCCGTCTTCGGCTTCTTCGACGGCAAAGCCGGCAGAGGTGAGGGCGAAAGAGACCATCTGGCGCATCGACGCCGAATCGTCCACCACCAAGATACGTGCGCTCATGCGGCGTTCTCCACAGATTTCAGGTTGTCATTGGATGCGGAAAGCCCCAGTGCGTCGGTGACGCCGAGCAGACGTGCCGCATCTCTAAAAGTGTCGTTGCAGCCATCGAACTCGGTGTGCAGACCGGCCTGGCGGCGGCTCTGCACAAAGGCGCAGAGCAACTGCACGCTGGCGGTGTGGATACGCCGGACTTCACCGGCATCAAGCACCAGGTCGCCGTCCTGGGTGAGGAATCCGGCAAGCTTCTGCTTGAGGTCGGCGCTGGTCTCGATGCCGAGATCCTCACCCAATGTCACTGTGCTCATTGTTGCTCCGAACGGATGGTTCTATGCGTACTAACGGCGGAAGGCGGAAAAGCTTTAACGGTGAATCGGCAACACGCCAGATTGTGCAAGCTGCGTATCAATGCAGCAGGTGCGTGGCATCGAGCAGGATCATCGGCTGATGGCCCAGGCGCGCGACACCGCGGAACAGGTTGTTGGAAATGCGGCACAGGCGGGCGTTGTCCGGCGGCTCGATCTGCTGATCGGTCAGGCTGGTGACATCTTCCACGGCCGACACGCGCAGGCCCATGGTTTCGCCGTTTTCTTCCAGCACCACCACACGCGTTTGCAGGTCCATGTCCACCGGCGTGGAGCCCAAATGGATGCCCAGGTCGATCACCGGCACCACCTGGCCACGCAGGTTCATGATGCCGAGCATCGCGCTGGGCGTGCCGCGCAGCGGCAGCAACGGGACCGGTAGTACCACTTCCTGCACCTTGAGCAGTTCCAGCGCATAGGTCTGTTCGCCGCAGCGCAGACGCAGCCAGCGGGTGCTGCGTTCGCTGGCACGGCGTTCGGCGTGGATCGTGTCGGCCTGGCCGGGGGCCAGCAGCGCCTGCAGGCCTTGCGGATAGACCGGGCCGGGTGCGGCGCGCGGCGGTGCCGGCGCTGCACGCGGGATGGGTGCCGGCGCGGGCGTGGGTGCAACGGCAGGTGCGGCGTCCAGCCCGAACGCCGGGTCGGCATCCATTTCTGCGAGCAGGTCGGCAGTGAGCAGATCGACCGCGGAGCCCGGCGCGCCGAAGGCAGGATCGGCATCCATTTCGGCCATCAGATCGGCCGTGCTCATGAACGCGCTGGGGGCCGCCTCGGCAAAAGCCGGGTCGGCATCCATCTCGGCCAGGAAATCGGCAGCGATGTCGGCGGCACTGGGGCCGGCAACCACCGGCGGACCGAAGGCCGGGTCGGCGTCCATCTCCGCCAGGAAGTCGGCAGCGATGTCGGCGGCACTGGGGCCGGCAACCACCGGCGGACCGAAGGCCGGGTCGGCGTCCATCTCGGCCAGGAAATCGGCGGCGATGTCGGCGGCACTGGGGCCGGCAACCACCGGCGGACCGAAGGCCGGGTCGGCGTCCATCTCGGCCAGGAAATCGGCAGCGATGTCGGCGGCGCTGGGCGCGGCAACCACGGGCGCACCGAAGGCCGGATCCGAATGCATGTCGGCCAGCAGGTCGGCGGCGATCACCTCCGGGGTGGCGGTGATGGCCACCGGTGCGTCGGCCAGGGCCACGGTGTTTTCGTCGCTCGCGGCCAGCATCACCGGCGGCTCGGCCGCGCTGGTCACTGCCACGGCGGCGGGCGCTTCCACGCCGGCATCGTGCAGCAGGCCTTCCAGATAGTCGTCCAGCTCACCGTTGGCGGTGTGGTTGCTCATGCGGCTTGCTCCATACGCATCGCGTCATCGGCCAGCACCCATTCCAGCGCGCGGCGATAGGCGGACAGGCCACGGCCCTGATAGTCGCCACCGGTGGCCGGGACGGTCAGTGCAGCGGCATTGCAGATTCGGGTGTCCACCGGCACCGCGTCTTCCCAGACGACCGGGCCGTAGGTGGCCTGCATTTCCTTGAGCGTCTCGGTGCCGGCGCGGGTGCGGCGGTCGAACAGGGTCGGCAGGATCGACACCGGCAACTCGCGGCGGCGCGAACGCTGCACCATGTCGGCCGTACGCACCATGCTGGCCAGGCCATGCAGCGCGAGCGGCTCGGCCTGGGTCGGTACCACCACGCGGTCGCAGGCGGCCAATGCATTGATCATCAGCAGGCCGAGCGTGGGCGGGCAGTCGAGCAGGATGTAATCGTGCTGGCCGGCATGGCGGGTCATGGCGTTCTGCAGTGCCAGGCCCAGGCCGGGCTGGTTGGCGCTGCGGCGTTCCAGGGTGGCCAGTGCGGCTTGCGCGCAGACATAC
Source organism: Xanthomonas sp. CFBP 7698 (assembly GCF_003600855.1). NCBI lineage: Bacteria > Pseudomonadati > Pseudomonadota > Gammaproteobacteria > Lysobacterales > Lysobacteraceae > Xanthomonas > Xanthomonas sp. CFBP 7698. The sequence goes on along the minus strand of NZ_PRDN01000010.1, from coordinate 11,411 downwards.
GACAGGCCGGGGATGCTGCTGTCGTGCGCCAGGCTGGCAAGATCGCTCGGCGGGGTGCCGAACAGGTCAAGCACCCCGCGCGGCGGCGGGTCGATCGCCACGCCGAACGCGCGGGTGAGCGAGGAGTGCGGATCGAGGTCGATCAACAACACCCGGTGGCCGAGCGCAGCCAGGCCGCGACCCAGTGCCAGCGTCGTGGTGGTCTTGCCGACGCCGCCCTTTTGGTTGGCGATTGCCCAGATACGCATCTCACTGCACTCCTTGAATTACGGCGGGGACGGAACTTGTGCCGCTTTCGGTGGTGACGGCCGTTTGGCCGCCGTCAGACTTGGGTAGCTTTGGCGCCCCGGCGGCGGTCGCATGCAACTGCGATGGCGGATCGGGTGCGAGTGAGCCAGCTGAGTCAGCGAGGATGATCAACACCACACGCCGGTTCGCATTCCGTCCCGCCTCAGTTGAGTTATCGGCACGTGCGCGGAATTCTCCATAGCCCACCATCGCCAATCGTTGCGGGGCGATGCCATCGTCGGCAAATAGGTGCACCACGCTGGCCGCGCGCGCCGCCGACAGCTCCCAGTTGGACGGAAATTGCGCGGTGGCGATGGGCTGGTTGTCGGTGTAGCCCTCCACACGCACGCCATTGGGCGCATCGCGCAGCACCGCCGCAAGCGTGGACATGGTGCCGCGCGCACCGCCGGCCAGGGTGGCCGAGCCGGTGCCGAACAGGATGTCGCTGTTGATCTCCACCTCGATCCACAGATCGTTGCGGCGAATGGTGATGAGTTGCTTGTCGATCAGCGGCGCCAGCGTCTTGCCCAGTTGCTGGGCCACCGCATCCATCTGGCGTTGCGCACGCGCCAGCTGCGCCTGGTTGCGCAACGACACCGGCATGCGCATCTGCGCGGCCATCGACGGCAGCAGGGTGGGGTCGGTGGGACCGTTGGAGGCGGCCATCGGCGCGCCAGCCTTGATCACCGACGGCCGGTCGTAGTCGGCGCCCAGGGTCTGGGTCTTGCCCAGTTGCACCGGGCTGGCGGCATTGGACGAGCCGCCGAAGGCGCTGGTCAATGCCTGCGCCATGACCTTGTATTTGCCTTCGTTGAGCGAGGAGATGGCGTACATCACCACGAAAAACGCCAGCAACAGCGTCATCAGATCGGCATACGGAATCGCCCACGCTTCGTGGTTGCCATGTTCTTCGTGGTGTTTGCGACGACGGGCCATAACGAGTTAATGCAAGTAGCCTGCCAATTTCGATTCGATGTTGCGCGGGTTCTCGCCCTGGGCGATCGCAATCAGCCCTTCGATCGCCATTTCGCGCTCGTTGGTGCTGCAATGGATCACGCTCTTGAGCTTGGCGGCCACCGGCAGGAACAGCAGGTTGGCCGAGGCGATGCCGTAGATGGTGGCAGTGAAGGCCGCGGCGATGCCGTGCCCGAGCATGGCCGGGTCGGCCAGGTTCTTCATCACCGCCATCAGCCCGAGCACCGCGCCGATGATGCCCAGGGTGGGGGCGTAGATGCCCATGCCCTCGAACACCTTGGCCGCGGCAAGATCCTGACGCTCCTGGTTGTCCACTTCGATCTCGAGCATGTGGCGCATGGCTTCGGGCTCCACGCCATCGACCAGCATCTGCAGCCCCTTGCGCAGGAAGGCGTCGCTCTGGCGCGGCAGCTGGTCTTCCAGGCCCAGCAGGCCCTGGCGACGCGCGATGTTGCTCCATTCCACGATCCGCGCGACAAGCTGCGGCCGGTCGCTGGCCGGCGGCTGCACCACCCAACGCAGAATCTTGAACGCGCGCCGGAAAACTGCCGGCGAGGTATGCAGCAGGATCGCCGCCACGGTGCCGACGATCACGATCACGAAGGCAGCCGGCGACCACAGCGACGAAATGCCGGCGCCCTTCAACACGCTGCCGCCGACGATCGCCACGATCGCCAGCACCAGTCCGATGATGCTCAATCTGTCCATGCATGGGGTATCGGCCCAAGTGCGGCGGACTTGATAGATGCGCCGGGTTGGGGCGCCAGAAAGTTGTCGTTCTGGGGTGTGGGCCTTTAATTGCCGGCTTCGTTGCGTGCGGTATGCGCGGCCGGGGATCGGTTCCTCGGCTCGACAGACATCCTGTCTGACTCGCCGTCGCAGCGCATTCCCGTGCCGCTCTCCGCCGATCTCCGGCCACACTGCTGCCTCGGCACTTTACTGGTGTGATTTCGAGGAGTCCTGAGTCCGGCGCGGCACTAAAGCCTCTCTCCTGCGGGAGATGGGTTGGGGTGAGGGTACGTCCAGGCGCGGACTATCAGCTGTCGGCTTCGGTAAGGGGCACCAGCGCGGCCGGGGACTGGCTTTTCGGCGCGACAGACATCCTGTCTGACGCGCCGTCGCGGCACATCCGTGTGCCGCTCTCCGCCAATCCCCGGCCACGCTGGTGCCTCGGCACGTTGTTGGTGTGATTTCGAGGAGCCTTTGGTTAGGTGACGTTAGGGAAAACCGCTTGCGCCCGGTTGCGGGCGAGCGCGTTTTGCTGGCGCGATCGAGCTGCTGCTGCAGGCGGCAGGCTGTGCTGTGCAGCATGCAAGCGTGGCGAGCTCTGCAGGTCGTGGATGTCTTAAAGCGCCGCGGGCCTGTTGCGCGGCAGAATGCGTTGCTGCAGGGGCTGTGGTACTTAGTTTCCCACTGCATTAGAACGATCTAATTGCGCCCGCGCAGAAGCGGACGCAAGAGGAGGGGGCCGGGTCGCTGCAACGGCGCCGGATATGTCTGTGTCACTTCGCGCGGCGTTCTTGTCCGATCGTTGGATCGACAGAAATCCGCCGGAGCCGATCACCTTTGGGAGAGCATGATCGAAATGAACTGCATGCCATTCGCACGCCACCGCAGCACGCTGTCCGCCGGTATCGCCATCGCCTTGTTCGCGAGCGCCGCCTCCACCGCCGCCGCCCAGCAGGCCGACGGCACGCCGGCGCCCACGGGCCAGGCCGAGGTGCAGGCCGAGGTGCAGGCCACGGACCTGGACGCAGTGACGGTGACCGGCTACCGCTACGCGATCGAAAAAAGCCTGGAGCAGAAGCGCAACGCCAACGCCGTGGTCGATGTGATCACCGCCGAGGACGTGGGCAAGTTCCCCGACAAGAACGTGGCCGATGCGCTGCAGCGCGTGCCCGGCGTGGTCATCAGCCGCGACGGCGGCGAGGGCAAGAACGTCAGTGTGCGTGGCCTGTCCTCGGAGCTGGTGCTGACCGAATTGAACGGCAACTACATCGCCACCGCCGAGTCCAACGGCGACCCGACGCGCTCGTTCAACTACACGCTGCTGCCGTCGAACCTGCTGGGCAGCGCGGAGTTGTACAAGACCCCGGAAGCGCGCATCGACGAAGGCGGCATCGGCGGCACGGTGATCCTGCAGACGCGGCGCCCGCTGGAACTGGAGCCAAACTCCGGCTTCGTCTCTGCCGAGGGCACCTGGTCCGATACCAGCAAGAACACCGACGGCCAGTTCTCCGGTTCCTACTCGTGGCACGACAAGGAAGACCGCTTCGGTGTCTTCGTTGGCTACACGCAGCAAAAGCGCACCGCACGTACGCTCGATGCCAGTACCGAGAGCTGGCAGTGGTACGGGCGCGACGAAGGCGGCCCGGCGGTCGACGTCAACGGCAATCCGTCGGACTTCAATGCCAATTGGTGGGGCGGGACCGGCTTCTGGAACCAGGACGGCAATTACGCCACCGGTTTCATGATGCCGACGGCGGTCAGCCTGGGCGCCAAACGCGAGGAGCGCGAGCGCAAGGGCGGGCAGCTAACCTTGCAGTTCAAGCCGACCGACGACCTGACCCTGACCGCGAACTACTTCCGCTTCGACCTGTCGCAAGACTCGCAGACCAATACCATCAAGATTCCCGAGTGGAACATCGCCCGTTATAACGGCGACGGCAATTGGCGCGGCGGCCGTCTGCTCGACCGGCTGCAGTTCGACCCCAGCGGCACCATCGTCACTGGCGCCGCCTACAGCCTGCGTCCGGGCAAGACCTACTACTGCAGCGAGGCCGAGGCCGCCGCGGCCGGCCTGCCGCCGGGCGGCTGGGGCTCGGACGACTGCACGGTGCCGACGCCGCAGATCACCGGCAGCTACAACATCGAAAAATCGCAGTCGCAGACGGTGGACCTGGGCGGCGAATGGCGTGGCGAGCAGGTGGACGTGGCGTTCAAGGCCGGCCGCACCTGGGCCAAGGGCGGGCCGGAGCTGCAGTTTTCCCTGCCGATCAAGCCGCGCCTGCAGAACGCCGACGGCAGCTGGACCAACGGCAACTTCGCCAGCGCCTGGGACCTGACCGGCACACCGAGCATGACGTTCTCGCCGGAGCTGATGCAGAACCTGCGCGACGGCATCCTGCAGGTCGACCTGGGCTCGACCGGTTCGTCCTGGACCCGCAACACCAACCAGCAGCAGTACGCGCAGATCGATACCACCTGGCATTTCGACGGCGAGGTCTTCGACTCGCTGCAGTTCGGCATCAAACGTCGCGACGGCGGCATCCACCGCAGTACCGGCAACAACTACTGGGTGTGCCCAGGCACCGACCCGGGCGACTACGACAACCGTTATTGGAATGGGCGCTGCAATGCCATCGCCACGCAGTTCTCGCCGGGGCTGCTGTTCGCGCAGGACAACCTGGCCGGCGGCGTCAACGCCAGCGCGTTCCCGGCGATCAACTTCCCGGGCTACATCGGCTACTTGAACCAAACCTACGGCGCCATGCAGACCCGCAGCGAAGACAACTTCGTCTACAACGTCGACGAAGAGATCTATTCCAGCTACCTGCAACTCAACTTCCACACCGAGCGGCTGCGTGGCAACGTCGGCGTGCGGGTGGCGCGCACCGGCCAGCGTGCCGAGTCCACCGACAAGGTGACCGCCTACAACGACTATTTCTTCGACGGCGCAGACGGTAATCCGCTGGCCTGCCAGCAGGGCGCCGGCACCCCCGGCGGCGCGCCGGCCGATACCTATTGCGGCACCGAAGGCTACTGGCGTTTGGCCGACAGCGTGCAACGCACCGAGTCGTTCGTGATCAGCGGGCTGGACCGCAACTACACCGACGTGCTGCCGAGTTTCAACCTGGCCTACGACCTGACCGAAAACCTGCTGCTGCGCGCGGCAGCCGCGAAAGTGATCGCACGTCCCAGCTACAACGACATCGCCGCGCCTGGCAGCCTGGAGTTTTACAGTCCCGAGTACGTGGCCGACCGGCGCCTGACCGGCGGTGCCAGCGAACAGGGCTGGTATGGCTCGGGCAGCAACAAGAACCTGGAGCCGTACAAGGCCAACCAGTTCGACCTGGGGCTGGAATGGTATTTCCAGCCGGGCTCGGTGGCAGGTGTGGGACTGTTCCGCAAGAACGTGGAGAACTTTGCGGTCGACGTGATCAGCGACGTGAACATGATGGTCGACGGGCAACCGGTCACCGTGCAGAACTACAGCACCCAGGCCGGCGGCCAGGACGCGGTCTCGCAGGGTGTGGAGCTCTACGCGCAGCACACGCTGCCATTCGGTCTCGGTGTGCAGTTCAACTACACCTACAACGATGCCAGCAAGGCGGCGGTGCGGCTGGAAGACGGTACCGAGGTCGGCAAGACCTCCATGCCGGGCAGCGCCAGGAACCAGACCAACCTCACCGTGTTCTACGAAGCCGACAGCCTGCTGCTGCGCGCCTCGTACAACCGTCGCGGTGAACTGGTGCAGGGCCTGGTCAACGGGTTGAACGTCTTTGAGGAGCCGTACTACCAGATCGATGTCAACGCGGCCTACAACATCACCCCGGCGCTCAGCCTCACTGCCTCGGTGCTGAACCTGACCAAGCAGGAGTCCCGCTCGCACCTGGGCGAGGACACCCGCGCGCGCTTCTATACAGGCGGCTACGCAGGCCGGCTGGCGTATCTGGGGCTGACCTATAAGTTCTAGGCGCCAACGTGTCGCGCCCATGCTTACCGCGTGGTGGACGGTATGGGCGCGATGGTTTGGCGATGGCCGGGCTGCGGTGGAAGTGAACCTGGAACCGTTATTTCGGAACCGTTATTTCGAAGCAGGGAGCCCTTGAGATACGCTTTCGGCTTCCTACGGAAGGCGAAGCACATGAAGAGATTTGCAAGGGTTCTCTTGCTCTTGGCTGCATCTTCAGCACACGGCCAAGGCAAGATCGAGTACGACGGTGTGGCCAAAAATATGGACGCCTACAAGCAGGACGCTGAGCAGGCGTCAGGCACACTCCAGAAGCGCATTGCAGGACTTGTTGTTGCGCCCGGTGCATGGGAAAAGAAGAGCACAAAGATTTGCTCTGAGCTGGGCCATGCTTTGAGGCACGCAGTGGAGATGCGGATAAGTGACGGTGCACTAGTCATGGCTGCAATTTCGATGGATGGCGATAAGCCGGCTGGTCAGACACAGCACTATCGCTATGCCGCGGCGCAGATTTTTCATGGTGCCATTCGTGACGCAAAGGATGCCACTGAGGCACTAGATAAATGCCTGGCTGATTATAATTAAGGGTCTTGCCGGCGTATGTGTCTCTGGAAAAAGTGCACCTGGAACCGCTTTTTGGTTGAAACCGCCTTTCCCGCCTACACATATGCTTTGAGAAGAGCCGGCTCATAGCCACTGCATGATCTTCCGACCTGTAACGTCAAAGAATTGACGGAATAGGGTCGCGGAACAGGCCTTTTCACGTACGTTTTATAGCGCTAGGCTGTGCTTAACGGATTTATGGGATTTCCAGTGACGGAACTAAAATCAAGCGACCTTGAGGCAATTCTATCTGGGGATGCGAATCAGCTGGATGTGCACCTGACCCTGATAGAGAAGTCTATACCAATCGCAGGATCTGAGATGCGCTTGAGCTGTCATTGCCTCTCAGTTGATGCAAACGGGCGGGTCAAGGTGTCGCGACTTGTTGAGTATCTTCGTCTTGTATTAACGGACTACGCAATTCCGCGGGCTAAGATCGAGGCAGCGCGAAAGAGGGACGCTGAATTCAAAAGTTCTACGGCGATGAATGCGCTTCTTTTTGAAGCCCGCAGTCTATTTACCGATTTGAATAATAGTGGCGAGGGTGGGGAGATGCTTCTCTACGTCCTCGCCCAGCATTATCTTAAAATTCCGCAAGTGCTGTGCAAGATGGATCTAAAGACCGATTCGAAGATGCACTACCACGGTGCGGACGGCGTGTACGCAGGGGTTACAGATGAAGGTGTCCTCAAGCTCTACTGGGGAGAGTCCAAAGTCTATGCCACGCCTAGTTCAGCAATTTCCGCATGTCTTCGCTCACTCGCCCCATTCCTTTCACAAGAGGAGAGCGAAGAGGCGGAGCGAGAGAGAGATCTTGTGCTCCTCAGCGACAAAGCAGATCTCAGTAATTCTGAACTAACTTCTGCGTTCAAACGATACTTCGACAAAAACTCAACTATGTCTAATCGAGTGCGTTATTGCGGAATAGGGCTTGTCGGGTTCGACTCGGCGATGTACCCAGAGGCGAACGGCAGCGCTATTGCGGCAGAGCTCGCTGCGCAAGCAAAATTAGACATCCAGGATTGGCTTATCCAGGCCAAGAAACATGTGGAAAAAAGAAAAATAGAGAAGTTTGAGATAGAGCTTCTGTGTGTGCCGGTGCCCAAGGTGAGCACATTCAGACGGGAATTCTTGCGCGCGTTGGGGATCACAAAATGAGTGCAACGGAACTGCAGGACTGGCTAGTGGAGGATGGTGTCCGGGATGAAATTGCTCTCATCTCTCGGAAGATGGTCGAGATGGAATTTGAACTCTCCCCCAGTAAGGAATCTTCGGCTGATTACCAGCCTATCGACTGGCAGCGTTTGCTCTTGGCCGGGAGCATACTCGCTCGGTCAAGGATTCGGAGCCATGAAGAGACAGCGTTGAAGATCGCGACGGCAGCTGTGCTGCTCCCAGAACGAAAAACTTGGCGGGACGCGGGTGCGATCTTGCTTGAGAAACTATCAAATCATCGTGCGGTCACCCTCGCTGAAGAGCGTGCGCTCATCAGCCCAAGACTGGATGGCCGTCTAGGAATTACAAGTCGCCTCGAAGCATTTCGTAGGCAGATGGAGACAACCGTCCTCGAAAAGTTCACGGGGAAGTGGTTGCCAGTTAATGACTTTCAGCGCGACTTCTGGAGCGGGGCGTCATCGGATGAGACGTCCTGGCTATCGGCTTCCGCGCCCACCGCGTCTGGAAAGACGTTTCTGGTGCGCAAATGGCTGATCGACCGGATGTTGACAAGCGATTCGACCGTTGCCGTGTATATCGCACCGACGCGGGCGTTGGTCTCAGAGGTCGAGTCTTCAATAATTGAACTCGTCAGCGAGATGGAGGTTGCGGATAGAATTCACGTGGCATCGTTGCCGCTCAAAGATAGCTACATCGTCCCTCTGAAGCAGGCAAAGAAGGTCATTCTTATCTTTACGCAGGAGCGGCTTCACCTTTTGGTAAATGCAGTCGGAGATGGTCTGCGGATTGATCTTCTCGTGGTAGACGAGGCGCATAAGATCGGAGATGGTGGGAGAGGGGTCATTCTTCAATCGGCGATAGAGCGCGTGGCATCAGGGAATCCATCCATGCGAGCTGTTTTCATCAGTCCCGCGACCCAGAATCCCGGAATTCTGTTACAGGACGCGCCGGCCATAGCCAAGAAGGTCGCCGTGGATAGCGACTTCCCAACAGTTCTTCAGAACATAATCCTGTGCTCACCGTGCGCCGGCAAGCCATTGGAGTGGATGCTTGATCTAAGAACGCCCTCCGGTATGCTTCCGATTGGAAGTCTCATTCTTAAGAATAGGCCTACTAGCCTATTGAAGAAGATTGCATCCATTGCGGCCGCAGTCGGTCATCGCGGTGGGACGCTGGTGTATGCGAATGGTGCTGCGGATGCTGAAAAGATCGCGATGCTCATCTTCCAGCAAATCGAAAGCGATACTGTAATCGATTCGGAGCTTGCCAATCTTGCAGATCTTGCGCGAAAGGGAGTTCATCCTGAGTATCAGCTTGCCAATGTGGTAGAGCGAGGGGTTGCGTTCCACTATGGAAACATGCCTTCTCTTCTTCGTCAGGAGATTGAGAAGCTCTTCCGCATCGGAAAGCTAAGATTTCTGGTCTGCACGTCCACATTGGTTGAAGGAGTAAATCTATCCTGCCGCACAATCGTCGTACGAGGCCCTCGCAAAGGGCGCAGTCATCCTATGGGAGCAGCTGACTTCTGGAACCTGGCCGGTCGTGCCGGTCGCTGGGGGAATGAGTTTCAGGGAAACATTGTCTGTATTGACCCAAATGATTCTGATGCTTGGCCTTCCGGGGTTCCAGAGCGCTCTCGCTATCCTATTGAGCGAGAAACGGATGCAGTAATGGATAGAGTTAACGAACTCGACGCGTACATAAGGGCAAGGCCAGATGCAGGGGACAGAGAGATACTCGATAATTCGGATCTCGAGCATGTTTCATCCTATCTTCTGGAAGTGTATATGAGGAGTGGATCAATCCTCGATGCCCCATTCGCGTTGCGCCGTGACGCTGCCGATATCCTCGCACTAAACAGCAGCCTGGCGTCGGTGGTTCCTGCGATTGAGCTTCCTGCAGATTTAATCTCCCGACACCCAGGCGTTGCAGCCCTTGGTCTCCAGAAGCTATTGCAGTACTTCAGACGTTTCTTGGGAAGAGAAGAGCTGCTGCTACTTGAACCAGCTGATAGCGACAAGGCGTACGGAAGGTTCAATGCGATTATGAGTGCTATCAACGAGCACGTATTCCCTGCGTTTCAGCCTCCCTCTGCTACAACCGTGTACTCGATCGTAGTTCTTGACTGGCTTAGGGGATACTCTCTCAGATACATGATAAGGAAACGAATTGACTACCTAAACCGCAAGGGAAAGGAGGTCAAAGTACCTTTGATCATCAGAGAGACCATGGAGCTTGTCGAGCAGGTCGCCAGATTCAAGGCGCCCAAGTACATCGCGGCATACGTCGATGTTCTAAAGTTCTTCCTCGCAGAGGCGGATCGTGCCGATTTGTTGAGTGATGACATCGACATAGGGACGGCGCTAGAGTTTGGTGTTTCAACGCGGACCATGCTGTCATTGATGGAACTGGGGTTATCTCGAATGAGTGCAGTGGAAATTAATGATATCATTGCCAATGATCAGATGAATCAGAATGAATGTCTTAACTGGATGCGTGACAACATTAATTTGATCGTCGGGTCTGATATACCTGTAATCATAGTAAGGGAAGTTCAATCAATCATCGATAGTGTGAAAAATTCGGGGGTTTAATGGCCGCAAAGTCTGTGCAGGTGGGTAGTAGGGTCTTCGTCCTACAGAAGGATGCCCTTCAATTTTTTAAGGGAATGCTGGGTAGATATAGAGTGGGTGATAGAGTCCTAACCGATGACGAGGTGGATCTACGAGCGCTACTTACCCTGCACATAGATAGCGTGCAGAAGATCGGAGCCGGAGTGGATCATTTTGAGGTGTTAGAAGACGGCTACGGTGGCCGATGTTTCTGGATATTTAGGATCGATGGCACTCTCGAGAAGTTCTCCTACATAAGCTGCGTAACAGGTCGATAACGGAAAAATAGGACGGAGGTAATGGAAACAACGGTTCCAGGTTTACTTCCACTGCAGCCTGGTAGTCGCCAAACCATCGCGCCCAAGCCTGCCGCGCGGCGGTATGGGCGCGCCGCTCCGGCTCTCGGATCATCCGCGTTACCTGCATTACCTGCAGGTTGAAGGCCTTAACGATGGGTCTGCGTTTTTTGTCGTATCCAGTCCGTGATGGGCTCAGGTGCACTTATCAGGCGACGGCGCTCGGCTTGCGTGGCCCGTATTGAACTGCGCTAGCGGCGCACACAGCCGCGCGAGACCTGCCAGCGTGTATTGACACGCGAGACCGCGTACTTGCAATCTAGGCCCAAGGAGCGTCGAAACTCCTCTCATAGCGGTACCCACCTCCGTCAAACCGGTGGGTTTTTTGTGCCTGCGTCCTGCAGGTGCAAGCCGACGCAATGCCTGTGTCGGGAGGGCGGCTAATACAACACCCGCAAGGGGAATACGCCCGCCGGCTATGAGCGGTTTCGAACCTCCCGACATCCCGTCGCCGTTGGCGGCGGTTCTTGGGTTGTTCCAGGAGGGCGTTGCCATGTCTATCGCACCATCCATGCCGGCATCTGTGCCGGTTGATCTATTGCCAGCCTTCGCTCACCGCCTGCAGTGGAATGTGGGCGAGGTGCTGCGCCGGCTCGCCGGGTAATCCCCCCGCTTTGAGCGTTCGCCAAAAGTAGAGCTAGGCGGCCATCGCCAATTTCATTGCTGGCGTGATACCGCCGAGCGCCATGTTGGGGCGCTCATGGTTGT
>NZ_PRDN01000009.1:0-51743 GCF_003600855.1 Xanthomonas sp. CFBP 7698 | reverse complement strand
CGAGAGTAGGTCATCGCCAGGGGCTTTACCCGAAACCCTCAGTCCAACTGGACTGAGGGTTTCTTTTTTGCCCGGATATTGGGCACAGCTTCCGTTTGTAGCGCACTGCGGCGGCTGCGGTATGTGAGCCATCAAGTCGACGCCGCCCGCAGCGTCCAACGGACGCCTGATTGCCTGCGCATCGCCTGCTCCGCGCATACCGCGGCATGCCGCCTCTTCGGCCAGGCCGCCTCTCAGACAGCGGCAATTGCAGCACGCTGATACGCATCTACGATGCTTCGTCCGGCGGGGCTACTTCCGCTAAGAACTAGCGACTGCCGCCTCCGCGGGCACCAGGGGGGCTGATGTTGAAAGGCGGCGCTAAGCGACGTCGGGCATCGCGCCTGGATCAACGCAGCGCAAGTTTGCACTTGATTGCTTTTCGGCAGTCAGGCCTCCATATCGGTGTCTGCCGGTGCCTGACCGATTGATCTGGAAACCTCGATGCCTGAGCTGCCCGAAGTCGAAACGACCATGCGTGGGCTTGCGCCACACCTGGTTGGGCAACGCATCCATGGCGTGATCCTGCGTCGTCCGGATTTGCGGTGGCCGATTGCCGAGCAGATCGAGCGCCTGTTGCCTGGAGCCACCATCACGCAGGTACGGCGACGTGCGAAATATCTGCTGGTGGATACCGATGCAGGTGGCAGCGCGTTGCTGCATCTTGGCATGTCGGGGAGCCTGCGTGTGTTGCCGGGCGATACCCTGCCGCGCGCGCACGATCATGTGGATATCAGCCTGCAGAATGGGCGCGTCCTGCGTTTCAACGACCCGCGTCGGTTTGGTTGTCTATTGTGGCAAACCGATGCACAAACGCATGAATTGCTTGCCGCACTCGGTCCCGAGCCATTATCGGAGGCATTTACTGCCGATTATCTCTATGCGCTCTCGCGAGGTCGCCGCGCGGCGGTCAAGACATTCTTGATGGATCAGGCGGTGGTGGTTGGCGTCGGCAATATTTATGCGGCCGAGAGTTTGCATCGTGCAGGCATCAGTCCATTGCGTGAAGCCGGAAAGGTCTCGCTTGACCGGTATCGCGGCCTGGTTGCCGCCGTAAAGGAGATTCTCGACTACGCGATCAGGCGCGGCGGGACCACGCTGCGGGATTTTATCAGCCCCGATGGCGCACCCGGCTATTTCGAGCAGGAATTAACGGTGTACGGGCGCGAAGGCGAGCCCTGCAAGCAGTGCGGGCGTGCATTGAAACATGCCACCATTGGGCAACGCGCCACTGTGTGGTGTGGGAGCTGTCAGCGATAAGCAAGGCGCGGGTATTGCGGGCGACTAAAGCAAGCCCGTCACCGCGAATCGTGCGAGAAAGCCCGGAGTTTTTAGCGCGCCGTTATCCAATCCGCGCACCTTGTCGCGGAAGTGCGCTTCCAGCCCGTCCAGGCTTTCCACTGCGACGGCGCGATGTCATGAGGACTCAACGGCTGAGCAGGGGAGCATTGCGTCACTGCTCTATAGCGGCCAACACCGTGCTGCTAGTTTCCAGCGTGACACCGCGCCACAATCCCTGCGTCCTGCATCTGGAAGTGCTGCATGCCCACCTCACCGTCTCTGCGCCTATCGCAGGTTGTTGTCACTGCGTTGGCGGTGCTGTGCGTAAGTGGCGCACATGCCGATGAGCCCGCAAAAGAACAGGCAGCTGCCGCGCAGCGCATCCAGCTGAGCAACGATGTAGTGCAGCTGAGTGCAACGCCGTCCTTTGGCGGACGCATCCTGTCGTTTCAGCTGCGCGGGCAGCCCAGTGTGTTGAAGATCGGTCGCGCCGTGGACCGCTCACCCGTGGCTGAAGTGTCGGCGCGGTCGGGGGATGTTCCGTATCTGGGCCATGACATATGGGTGGGGCCGCAGAGCCAGTGGTGGCTGCACCAGCAGGTCAACCCCGAGCGCAAGGCCGCGGCAGCGGTATGGCCGCCTGATCCGTATTTGTCATTGGCCACCACGCGTGTGGTGGCGCGTGATGCGGGCCAGCTGACGTTGGAAGGCGTGCCCAGCCCGGTGACGGGGGTGCAGCTGACCAAGCGCATCGCGCTGTCCAGCACACGGGCGGACACGGTTGAGGTGCATGCTGCTGCACGCAATATCCGCAAGCAGGCGGTTGCCTGGGATCTATGGTTCAACACGCGCGTTGCAGCAAGCACCCGTGTGTTCGTGCCGGTGGCAGCGACTGCCGATATCCGCGTGCAGCCGCCGACTGAGGCCGGTACCGTACCGCCGGCCTACCAGCACCGTGCCGGCCTTCTTGCTCTGCGCGCGGACGCGCGCGAAGACGGGCTGATCCAGCGCGGCAAGCTGTTGCTGCAGCCATCGGCAGGCTGGATGGCGGGTTTTGCCGGTGCGCAGGTGCTGGTCATTCGCTTTGCGCATGAGCAACGGGCTGCCATCCATCCCGAGCAGGGGCAGGTGGAGTTGTACATGGATGCGCCAGCCCGGCGTGCGGCAGATGGCCTGCTGGAAATGGAGGTGCATGCGCCTTACCGCCAGCTGGCGCCGGGCGCGCAAATGCAGGCCATGGAGCAGTGGACCTTGCTGCAATACACCGGGCCGGACGAGGAGCAGGCACAGCGACAGTTCCTGTGCGGCAAGGCGAAGGAACTGGCGCTGGAACACGCCTGTGTAGCGGAAGCCGCAGCGCGTTGAGTCCGGTATGCGCGTCCACGTCAGGCTGTGGCTATGATGTCGCCCATTCCCTGACCAGATCGATGCGCATGCAACGACGCCATTTCCTGAAGAATGCTGCTGCCGCCCTGGCTGCGCTCGGTTTACCGGCAGTGCCGCAGTGGGCATTGGCTGCCAAGGCCGTGGGGTTGCGTCGGTTGGGTCAGCCGCAGCCGTTCGACTATGCCTGGCTCAAGGGGCAGGCACGTGCGCTGGCCGCCGCGCCGTACAAGAGTCACAAGCAGATCCTGCCAGGCCCGCTGGAAGCATTGAACTGGGATCAGTACCAGTCGATCCGCTACCGTCAGGACCATGCGCTATGGGCCGATGGCAACGGCAAGTTCCAGGCGAAGTTCTTCCACCTGGGGTTGTACTTCCACACCCCGGTACACATCTACGACATCGTCGATGGCAAGGCGCAGCAGTTGGCCTATGACCCGGCTGCGTTCGATTACGGCAGCAGCGGGCTGGGCGGCAAGCAATTGCCCAAGGATCTGGGCTTTGCCGGCTTCCGGCTCAATACCCGCAAGGACACCGACCGCGATTTTTCGGCGTTTCTGGGGGCGAGCTATTTCCGCGCGGTGGGCAGGGAAGGCCAGTACGGGCAGTCGGCGCGTGGGTTGGCCATCGACACCGGTACGGGTGGCCCGGAGGAGTTTCCGGACTTCATTGCCTACTACCTCGAGCAGCCCGCAGACGATTCGAACACCGTGGTGGTCTACGGCCTGCTGGACTCGCCCAGCGTCGCCGGTGCCTACCGCTTTGCCATCACCAATGGCGAGGTGCTGGTGATGGACATCGACAGTGCGCTGTACCCGCGCAAGGCGATCGAGCGGCTGGGGATCGGCCCGTGCACCAGCATGTACCAGGTTGGCGAAAACGATAACCGCATGGACTGGGACTGGCGCCCGGAAATCCACGATACCGATGGCCTGGCAATGTGGACCGGTGGCGGTGAATGGATCTGGCGCCCGTTGTGCAACCCGCCGCAGCTGCGCTTCAACATGTTTGTCGACGAGAACCCGCGCGGGTTCGGGCTGCTGCAGCGCGACCGCAACTTCGACCATTACCAGGACGACGGGGTGTTCTACGAGAAGCGCCCGTGTCTGTGGGTGGAACCCAAGAGCGGTTGGGGCAAGGGCTCGGTGCAACTGGTCGAGATCCCGACCGTGGATGAGACCTTCGACAATATCGTGGCGTTCTGGAACCCGCAGGCCAAGCCACAGCCGGGGCAGGAACTGTTGATGGGCTACCGCCTGTATTGGGGTGCGCAGCCGCCAGCCAGTTCGCCGTTGGCGCACTGCGTGGCGACGCGCACCGGTCTGGGCGGCGTTGTCGGGCAGAAGCGCGGTCATTTCTCGTGGCGGTTTGCGGTGGACTTCGCCGGTGGCGAGTTGCCTGGCCTGGTCAAGGACGCCAAGACCAAGGTCGAGGCGGTGATCCAGGTGTCGCGCGGCACCACCGAGATCGTGTCGGCGCGGCCGCTGCATGAGCTCAAGGGCTATCGGGCGATGTTCGATCTGGTGCCGCCGGACGAAGGTACCCAGCAGATCGATATCCGCCTGTATCTGCGCGCCAACGGCAAGCCGCTCACCGAAACCTGGCTTTACCAATGGACGCCGCCGCCGGCGAACGAGCGCAAACTCTACTGAGCGTGTGCAACGCGCCGCGCATGCGGCGCTGCCAGGCTGGCGGGGTGCCGCTACCGGCATGTCGTCGCTGATCCTCGGGCTGCGCAGGACCGCACCTTTACGGTAGCGGTCAGCCGCGCCGTGACCATGACAGCTCGCCCGAACAGGCGTGCACTGCACCGGTTGCCGGCGCAGCCATCGGCGACGCACCTGCGCCTATGTGCGTGGCAGGGATGGCGTGCATCGCGTGCATCGCATGCATGCGGCACCGGTCATGCGCCTACCGCTGCTGGGCGCGGCTGGCAGATAAGCGAGGTGGGTTGCTCGGCACGCGGGTTGGATCACGCTGCGAGCAAGCGCAGTTGTCGGCCGGCAAGCTCAGGCCGACGTCGTGCCCTTGACCAGCTGCATGCGTGCGCGTGGGCGGGCGCAGGACAGCTCCACGCGGAAGCAGGTGCCGTTCTTGCCGCTGGTGATGCGCAGCTCGCCCTGATGCGCCTGCGCAATCTGCGCGGCCATATGCAGGCCCAGGTCCACTTCCGGCGCTGGCCGGCCGGCGCTGTGCACATGGGTGGAGGCATGCAGGACATCCAGCCGGCGCGGGTCGATGCCATCGAGGTTGCAGACCTCGATGCGGAGCCGGCCCTGCTCGGTGACGGCGACCGCCTTGATCAGCGAACTCTGCTGACCTTGCACCACCGCGTTGATCATCATGCTGCCGAACATCTGCGCCAGGCGCACCGCATCGCCATGCACCGGCTCGTCGATCGCCACATGCGTGGACAGCACCTGGTTGGGATACGCGGCGCGGGTTTCGTCCACGACCTGCGACAGTGCGTCGAGCAGGTCGCTGCCGTTGCCGTAGTCCAGCTGCAGCCAGTCGCGTTCGATGCCGCGGGCAAAATCACAGGCGAAATCGATCAGTTCTTCCATGCGCTGCAGGCTGCGCTGCATCGAGCGGATGGCCCCGCCCTGGCGCTGGCTGAGCTGGTCGATGGAGAGCATGTCCACCACTGCGTGCATGGATTGCAGCGGGTTGCGCAGGTCGTGGCCGAGAATGCCGATGAACTCTTCGCGCAATCGTGCCGAGGCGCCGGCGCGGCCCAGTTCGCTGCGTGCGCGGCGCGATTCCTGTGCGCTTTCTTCGGCGCGCTGTTCCGCCTGGATCTGCGCGGCGAGCAGTTGCGCGAGCAATTCGACCTTCTCGACCAGTTGCTGGTCCATCGCGCGTGGCAGCGGATCCAGTGCACACAAGGTGCCGAACACGCTGCCATCGTCGAAGCGGATCGGCACCGAGACATAGCTTTCAAAGCCATACAGGCGCGGCGACGGGTGGTCGCGGTAGACCGGGTCGTCCGAGGCATGCCCGAACCACACGGCATTGCCCTTGACCCGCACGCTGTCGCAGAAGGTGGTCGCCAGCGGTAGTTCGTCGCCGGGCAGCAGGCCGAAGGACAGGTCGTCGCGCACCTGGCAGGTGATCCAGCGCGCTTCGGTCACCCGCGCCACGGCAGCAAACCCCATGCCGGTCAGCCGCGTCAGGATGCTCAGGACATCGGGAACCGACGATAGCCGGCCCACCCGCGCGATATCGGCGCGTAACTCGGCAGGAAGCGAATCCATGGGTGCCTCCCGACAGTGGATGGAGCGCAGTCTACAGGACTGCGGATGGGCCTGGTTGTACGCAACGGTGCGGCGTCACGCGCCCAACAATACGCCTGTCGGCGGGCATGGACGATGCCGCAACGGGCCCATGCCCGAACAGGTCTAGCGGTGCAGAGGGAACGTATAGGTCGACCAGGACGGATGGTGTTGACCGGGCACGCATCCACCGGTGGAACCTTGGCGAGCAACCTGCGGCCGCCAGCGGCGACGCTGAATCAGAGGGCCGTTTGGGCTGGGCTGTCGCACCACGTCACAGCTGCTCGCAAGCGGCTGTGACGCGCTGGTTGCGTGGGCGGCACAGTGAGGGCGTTGCATGCGCTGGAATCGATCGCTGTTGCCACTCCGGCGTCGATCCTGCGAAGGAGGGCCGAAGCGTCGAGGTCAGCCCTCGCCTACGTCTACGCAAACGGCAGCGGCAGGGCGATCTGCAGCGGATCGATGCGGCCTTCGCCGCGCATGATCTTCTTGAACTCGGCGCGGCTGACCGACACATAGCGCTCGTTGCCGCCGATCTCCACCTGCGGGCCATCCTGCACGGCATGCCCTTGCGCATCCACGCGCACGGTCATGGTGGCCTTGCTGCCGCTATGGCAGATGGTCTTGATCTCTTCCAGTTCGTCGGCCCAGGCCAGCAGGAACTGGCTGCCTTCGAACAGCTCGCCGCGAAAGTCGGTGCGCAGGCCGTAGCACAGCACCGGGATGCGCAGGCGGTCGACCACTTCGCTCAGCTGCCAGACCTGTGCCCGGCTGAGGAACTGCGCCTCATCGACCAGCACGCAATGCAGCGCGCCCTGGCTGGCGATATCGCGTTCCACCAGTTGCTGCAGTTCGGTATCGCGATCGAACGGGCGCCCGTCCGCGCGCAGGCCGATCCGCGAGGCGACCACGCCGCTGCCGGCGCGGTGGTCGAGCTTGGGGGTGAGGATCAGCGTGCGCATGCCGCGCTCGCGGTAGTTGTGCGCCGACTGCAGCAAGGTGGTGGTCTTGCCGGCATTCATCGCCGAATAGTAGAAGTAGAGCTTGGCCATCGGTCGATTTTACCGGGCCGGGCGGCTGATTGCGGGGTGCGTGCTGCCAGATGGCCATGCCGGGGCCTGAGCGCTGCCCAGCTTCAACGCCGCGCTGCGCGGCCTGCATCGCTGGCCCAGCGCGAACACGCGCCTGCCTGACCGGATGAACCCGTCGCGCCGGCCAGCGGCAGGCCGCCCCGGTACAATGGCGCGCTCTGTCGGAAGCTCCTATGCACGGTCTCAATCCCCCGCAAAGCGCTGCAGTGCTGCACTGCGAAGGTCCCTTGTTGGTGCTGGCCGGTGCCGGCAGCGGCAAGACGCGCGTGATCGTGGAGAAGATCGCCCACCTGATCGCCACCGGCCGCTATCCGGCCAAGCGTATCGCGGCGATCACCTTCACCAACAAGTCGGCCAAGGAAATGCGCGAACGTGTGGCCAAGCGCATCCGCGGCGATGGCGCCGATGGGCTGACCATCTGTACCTTCCATGCGCTGGGGCTGAAGTTCCTGCAGATCGAGCATGCGGCGGCCGGGTTGAAGCGCGGCTTTTCGATCTTCGATTCGGACGATGCCGCCGCCCAGATCAAGGACCTGATGCATGGCGCCAAGCCCGATGCGATCGAAGATGCCAAGAACCTGATCTCGCGCGCCAAGAATGCCGGCCTGTCGCCGGAACAGGCGATGGCAGCGGCGCGCAGCAACCGCGAGAAAGAGGCCGCCAGCTTGTATGAGCGCTACCAGGCGCGGCTGACCACCTTCAATGCGGTGGATTTCGATGACCTGATCCGCCTGCCGGTGCAGATCCTGGAAGCCAACGAAGAGATCGTGCTGGGCTGGCGCGAGCGCATCGGCTACCTGCTGGTGGACGAGTGCCAGGACACCAACGATGCACAGTACCGGCTGCTCAAGATGCTGGCCGGGCCGCGCGGCAACTTCACCTGCGTGGGCGACGACGACCAGAGCATCTACGCCTGGCGCGGCGCCAACCCGGAAAACCTGCAGCAGATGGCGCGCGACTATCCGGCGCTGGAAATCATCAAGCTGGAGCAGAACTACCGTTGCTCCAACCGCGTGCTGCGCGCGGCCAATGCGTTGATCGCGCATAACCCGCACGAGCACTTGAAGACATTGTGGAGCGACCAGGCCGACGGCGAGCGCATCCGCGTGTGGGAGTGCCGCGACAGCGAGCACGAAGCGGAAAAGGTCGCGGCCGAGATTTCATTCCTGGGCACGGCCAAGCAGGTGCCGTGGAGCGATTTCTGCATCCTGTTCCGTGGCAATTTCCAATCGCGGCCGCTGGAAAAAGCCTTGCAGCTGCTGCGCGTGCCGTACCACCTGACGGGTGGGACCGCATTTCTGGAGCGACAGGAGGTCAAGGACCTGCTGTCTTGGCTGCGCCTGATCGTCAACCCCGACGATGACGCGGCGTTTTTGCGTGCGGTGCAATCGCCCAAGCGCGAGGTCGGTGCCACCTCGCTGGCGCGCCTGGCGGAACTGGCCAGCGGCAAGTCGGTGCCGATGTCGCGCGCGGCCGAGTCGATGGGCGCGTTGCAGCATCTGCCGCCGCGTGCGGCCAACGGCCTGAGTGCGTTTACCGACATCCTGCGTGAGATGCGCGAGCATTCGACCAGGCTGCCAGCGGGGGAACTGGTACGCATGCTGGCCGACAAGTCTGGCCTGCTCAACGATCTGCGCAACCAGTCCAAGGACGAGACCGGCTTCCAGCGGCGCAAGCGCAATCTGGACGAGCTGGCCGAGTGGTTCGAAGGTGGTCCGCGCGGTGCGAGTGCCAGCGATCTGGCCGCGCAGCTGGCGCTGCTGTCGCGCAACGACAAGGACGATGGCGGCAACCAGGTACGCATGATGACCATGCATGCGTCCAAGGGGCTGGAATTTCGCTATGTGTTCATCGTCGGCTGCGAGGACGGTGTGCTGCCGCACGAAGTGAGCCTGGAAGAAGGCAATCTGCAGGAAGAACGCCGCTTGCTGTATGTGGGTATCACCCGCGCCAAGGAACAGTTGTGGATGAGCCATAGCAAGCTGACACGCAAGTTCGGCGAGCATGTGCGGCTCAAGCCGAGCCGCTTCTTCGACGAGATTCCGGCCGAGGAATTGCAGCGCGACGGTGCCGACCCGGTGGCCGATGCCGAGCGCAAGAAGGAGCGCGCCAGCGCGGGGTTGGCCGCGATCCAGGCCTTGTTCGACTGACGCATGGTGCGCGGTTGCACCGCAACCCGCAGCACGCATTGCATCGCTTGCCAGTGACGCGGCCGCACGGCAGTCTGGTTTCCCCCGATGCCGGAGTGCGCCGTGACCGTCGTGATCGAAACCCCGCGTCTGCGCTTGCGTCTGCTCGATCCCGAGCGCGACGCCGATGCGATGTTGGCGCTGGTCAACGACCCCGGATTTATCGCCGGCATCAACGACCGTGGTATCCGCACCCGCGAGCAGGCGCGAGCGCATCTGTGCGAATGGGCGCAGGCGCACCACGCGCGGTATGGGTTCGCGCACTGGGCAGTGGAAACGCGTGAGGATGCCGCGTTTATCGGTACGTTGGGGCTGTTGTGCCGCGATCCTTTGCCGGTGCCGCATCTCGGTTTTGCGCTGTTGCCCGCGCACCGCGGCAAGGGCTATGTGACCGAGGCCGGGCGGGCGGTGCTCGAGCATGCGCGCGACGTGTTGGGACTGATGGAGCTGTGCGCAATCGTGTCGCCGGACAACGCCGCGTCGATCCGCGCGCTGGAGGCATTGGGCTTGCAACGCGAGGGCCTGCGGGTATTGAGTCCCGACACCCCTGCAGTGCTGTATTACGCAATCGATCTTGCGCCTGCCGGTAGGTCCGGCTAAGCGCCCAGGCGATATCGGCTCATTCGCTCATGCAAGCGTGATGGCGCCTGATAGACGACTTCATGCGGTCTAATGCATGAGCAGCCGATCTCGGTTCGGCTGCGGGGCCCTTGCCCGCCCACCCTCACGGGACACGCTGCAAGTCCGCCCTTGTAGCCGTTCTTGGCCTCAACCCCAAGGCGAGAGGCGGCAGCGCTGCAGACCGGCCACAGCGCTGATGTCGCAGCTGTCGGCTGCCGACCGTCGGATCAGGCGCCGGCCGCGTCCAGCCGCGCCTGCACCGCGGCCAGCGCCTCCTGCAGCTCGGCGACCGTGGCTTCCAGGGTCTGCACGCGGGCGTCCAGTTCGCTGGTGTCGCTGCCGCTGCGTGTGCCCGGTGCGGCACGCGCAGCGGCGGCCTGCAAGGCGTCGATATCCAGCTCGCCGCTGAGCAGATGCGCGTAGCGGTCTTCGCGCTGGCCGCTGGCGCGGGGCAGTTGCGCCGCCAGGCCGCGCTGGATCAAGCGGTCCAGGTGATGGCGCACGTCGTCGGCATCGTTGAAACGCGCCAGCCGCTCGCTGCGCGCAAACAGCTCGCCCAGCGTCTGTGGGCCGCGCAACAGCAGCAGGCCGATCAGGGCCACCTGCTGACGGGTCAGGTCCAGCACGTTGCCCAGGCGGTGTTCGTAGCGCTCGGCACGCGAAGAGAACTGCTGGCGCACCAGGCCCAGGGTTTCCAGCTGGCGCAGCGCGTGGTGCACCACCCCGGTCTGCAGGTTCAATACCGGCTCGCGCGCGGTCTTCTGGTTGGCGGCGACCTGGGCGGCGTTGACGGTGAGCGGATACGCATCCGGGGTGGTCGCTTCCTTTTCGATCAGACAGCCGAGCACGCGGGCCTGGGCGGTGTCGAGAACGGGCGGGGACGAGAGTTCGGTCATCGGTGACTCCGGGGCAATCAGCGCACAAGGATATGCCGATCTGCTGCCAGCGTTCTTTCGATGCAGCGAACACGCGCGGCGGCGGCAGCGAACTCCGGATGGCGCCGGTCTGCGTGGTGCGGCGAAACACGCCTGCGCCTGCAGGAACAGGCGCAGGCCCGCATCCGCATGCGCATCGTGCCGAAACCCCGTCCGGCCAGGCTGCCCTACAAGCCGCGTCGCACGGGTGGCGCGCACGGCTCGCCTCCTGGCAGCGGCAACCGCGAGCGGACTGGCGCGAACCCGCTAAAATTGCGCTCTTCATTGCCGTTCCTGTTCTGGTGGATGCCATGCGCCCCTCGCTTTACGCACCGTTGTCCCTGCTCGCCTGCACCGCGCTGGCCCTGAGCGCCTGCAAGCCCGGCGACACGCAACCGGCTCAGCCTGCGCAGGCTGCCGCCGCAACCGCCCATGCCGATGCCGGCGCCGCGGTCACCAAGGCCGCAACGTCGGCGACCACCGCGCCGGCAGGCGACGACAACCTCAACGCGGTGCTGTGGATGCAGCGCTCGGAGGAATACCGCGCCGTGGCCGAGCAGACCTATCGCGCCGCCGCCGACAAGCTCGACACCGCGCTCAAACAGCCCAACTGGGACGCACTGGTCCCGGAAGAGCGCGCCAACGCTGCCACCGGCCTGAAGCCGGCGGTGGTGCTGGATGTGGACGAGACCGTGCTGGATAACTCGCCCTACCAGGCACGCCTGCTGCGCGACGGCAAGGAATACGACGAGCTCAGTTGGGACCAGTGGGTGGCCGAGAAGAAAGCCACCGCGATCCCGGGGGTGGTGGATTTCGCCAAGGCCGCCAACGCCCGCGGCGTCACCCTGATCTACATTTCCAACCGCGCCGTGCACCTGAAGGACGCCACGCTGGCCAATCTGCGCAGCGTGGGGTTGCCGGTGGCCGACGACAGCGTGTTCCTGGGCCTGGGCACCGTGGTGCCCGGGTGCGAGCAGAACGGCAGCGAGAAGAATTGCCGCCGCCAGCTGGCCGGGCAGACGTACCGCGTGCTGATGCAGTTCGGTGACCAGCTGGGCGACTTCGTGCAGGTCAGCGCCAACACCGGCCAGGCGCGTGGCGCGCTGCTGCAGCAGTACCACGACTGGTTCGGCGAGCGCTGGTGGATGCTGCCCAACCCCAGCTACGGCGGCTGGGAGCCGGCGCAGTTCAACAACGATTATGCGCAACCCTGGAAAGCACGCCACGACGCCAAGCGCGCCGCATTGGAGACCGCCCGATGAACCGTCCCCCGTTAGCCCTGGCCGCGCACGAGCGGCTGATCTTTGCGCTGGACGTCCCCGGCCATGACGAGGCGATCGCCTGGGTGGACCGCCTGGGCGAGTCGGTGTCTTTCTACAAGATCGGCATGGAGCTGCTGGCGTCGGGCGAGTACTTCCATGTGCTCGATGCGCTGGCCAAGCGCAACAAGCGGGTGTTCGTGGACCTGAAGTTCTTCGACATCCCCGCCACCGTGGCCGGCACCATCCGCCGCCTGTCGCAGTGGCCGGTGAGCTATTGCACCGTGCACGGCTGGCATGCCGGCATGCTGCAAGCCGCCGCCGAAGCCAACCAGGGCGACATGCGCCTGCTGGCGGTGACCGTGCTGACCTCGATGGGCCGCCCGGACCTGGCGGCGATGGGCATCGACCGCGAGCCGGTGGAGGTGGTGGTGGAGCGCGCGCTGGCCGCCCAGGCCGCCGGCATCGATGGCGTCATTGCCTCCGGCCAGGAAGCGGGCCCGATCCGGCGCGCCACCGGCCCGGCATTCTCGATCGTCTGCCCCGGCATCCGCCCCGGCGGTCCGGTTGGCGATGACCAGCAACGTACCGTGGGCGTGGCCGAGGCCTTCACCGACGGCGCCGACGCGATCGTCGTCGGTCGGCCGATCCGCCTGGCGGTCGATCCGGCCGCCGCGGCGGCTGCGATGCAGGCCGAGATCCGTGCGGCGGTGGTGCAGCACAAGGACTGATCGCCCAGCTGTTGCTGGCGTCTAGCCAATAGAATCAAAGAGTTAAGCCATGAAAATTAAAGCATTGCTTTAATGTGAAAGTCTCGTTAACATGCCGGCGTCCGATGTCAGTCGGAAGCTGTGCCACTCATTGTCCACCGGGCTTGTCCCGGTTTTCGAAGGGATCGGGCCTTGTGCCCGATCCTTTTTTTTGCCCGTTGGATTGCCCGGCAGGCGCAGCGCCGCCTCTGCCTGGTGGTCTCCCGCCTGCCCGCCGTAGGAGTGCCTGCCTCGCCCTCGTCGCCAGGGCTCCGCTCAGCGTGTCGCGGGCGCCTTGCAGAAGCGGTCGATGAATTGCTGGTGGGTAGGCATCACGTCCACGCAGTGCGCGATGGTCTGCGCCACACTG
Organism: Xanthomonas sp. CFBP 7698; assembly: GCF_003600855.1. Taxonomy (NCBI): domain Bacteria; kingdom Pseudomonadati; phylum Pseudomonadota; class Gammaproteobacteria; order Lysobacterales; family Lysobacteraceae; genus Xanthomonas; species Xanthomonas sp. CFBP 7698. The sequence continues at coordinate 38,575 of NZ_PRDN01000009.1, read as the reverse complement.
GCCAGGAAGCCTTCGGCGTCGCGGTCGGGGACCTGGTCCACCAGTGGGTGATAGCCGGTCGGCACGATGCCCTGGCCCACCATCACCTGCACCCAGCTGATCTCGGCAAACATCTCCTCGGCATTGCGATAGAACCGCCCGCTGTCGCGGAACAGGTCCAGCGTGGCCTGAAGCTCCGGGGTGATCGGCATCTGGCGGCAATGCTGCCAGAACGCGCTGTCGTCGCGCTCGGTGGCGTGGTAATGCAGCAACAGGAAATCGCGGATGCGGTCGAACTCGAATGCCAGCCGGTCGTTGTAGCGCTGCAGCAGCACCGGGCTGATGCCCTCGCGCGGAAACAGCTCCAGCAATTTGGAAATGCCGGACTGGATGAGATGGATGCTGGTCGATTCCAGCGGCTCCAGGAACCCGCTGGCCAGGCCCAGCGCGACCACGTTGCGGTTCCAGCACTGCTTGCGCCGGCCGGTGGTAAAGCGCAGCGGGCGGGGGGCGGCCAGCGGCTTGCCATCCAGATTGGCCAGCAAGGTGGCGGCGGCTTCGTCGTCGCTGATGTGCGCGCTGCAGTACACATAGCCGTTGCCGGTGCGGTGCTGCAGCGGAATGCGCCATTGCCAACCGGCCGCGCGCGCGGTGCAGCGCGTGTACGGTGTAGGTGGGCCGACATTTTCGCAGGGCACCGCGAGCGCGCGATCGCAGGGCAGCCAGTGGGTGAAGTCCTGGTAGCCGGTGTGCAGCGCGTCTTCGATCAACAGCCCGCGAAAGCCCGAGCAATCGATAAACAGGTCGCCGGCGATTACCTGGCCCGACGCCAGGTGCAGCGCCACCACGTTGCCCGATTCCGGATGCAGCTGCACCTGCTCCACCATGCCTTCGATGCGCGTGACGCCGCGTGCCTCGGCAAACCCGCGCAGGAAGCGCGCGTACAGCGCGGCATCGAAGTGATACGCGTAGGCGATATTGGCCAGCGGGGAGGTGGCCGGCACATCGCCGGGCGAGGTCATGAACTTGCCGCGCACCGCGGCCACGGTGTTGAGCGTATAGGCGCCCAGCGGCTGCGCCTTGCCGCGCGCGTGCTGCTTGATCCAGTACTGGTGGAACGGCAGCAGCCCGAGCGGGTGTCCGATCTGGGTGCCGAACCCATGCATGTAGGAGGTGCCGGGGCGTTGCCAATCGACGAACTCGATACCGAGTTTGAAACTGCCCTGGGTCTGCCGCACGAACTCGGCTTCGTCGATACCGAGCAGGTTATTGAAGGCCTTGATGTGCGGCACGGTGGCTTCGCCCACACCGACGGTGCCGAGCTGTTCGGATTCGATCAGCTGCACGTTGAAGCTAGGGCCCAGCACGCGTGCGAAGGCCGCGGCGGCCATCCAGCCGGCGGTGCCGCCGCCGACGATGACGATGTTGCGGAGTGGAGCGGGAATCATGTCTGCACGTTCCTGATCATTAGGGACGGACACACGAACGGGGCCAGTTGGCCCCGTCGCGAAGGACCACACGCGCAGCCGCACGCGTGTGGCGATGACGATCACTCAGAACTTGGCGCCGAGTTCCAACACCACGCTACGCGGCACATAGTTGATTTCGCCGCTGGTATTGATCGCGATGTCCGGATCAAACTGCCCATTGCTGCCGAAGCCGTTGTAGGCGTACGCACTGTAGTTCTTGAAGTTGAACGCGTTGAGCAGGTTCACGCGTGCCGACATCTTGAAGTCGCCAACCACGGTGAACTCCTTGGTGGCCTGGAAGTCCACCGTGCGGTAGCCCCAGATATCGCCGCCCACCAGGAACTTGCCGCTGCCCGGAGGCGTGACACCCACTTGCTGGCAGGTCGCCCCATCGGGATCGGTAAAGCCGAAGCAGGCAATCGTGTTGATCGGCTCGGGCGTTGCCAGCACCAACTTGGCGCCCAATGTCACCCCCCACGGGATATCGATCGAGCCGGAGGCCACGAAGCGATGCGCGGCCACCGCGTCGGACTTCACAAACGGATAGCCACGGATGGTCGCCTTGTCGAAGCCGTATGGCTCATCGATGTTGCGGTTCTGGCGCGCGCTGGTGTGGGTGTAGGACAAGGTCAGGCCCCAACCGGATTCTTTGGTGTAGGGCTTGTCGGCCGACAGCAGGACCTGGCTGTTGCGCTGTTCCAGACCATTGGTGCCCAGGATGGTGTTCTGGTAGCCCGGCACCGGCTCGCCCCAGGGCACATTGCCATTCTGGAAGTACGAACCGTCCGGATAGCGGTTGATCAAGCCCATCGCAAAACCGTCGTAGCTCAGGATGCGCTGGAAGGTGACATCGGTCAGCCACTCGCCCACCTGATTGGTGATGCCGATGCTGTACTGATCGCTATACGGCGTCTTGAGCTTGTTGTTGAACATGAACAGCTCGGCGCTGCCGCTGACGTCGGGAATGGTGTTGAGCTGATCGATACCGTTGAGATAGCGTGGATCGAACGCAATGCAGGGACGGTCGGCGCGATAGCACTGTTGGGTCGCGGGATTTTCGAAATACACCGCCACCGGCGACAACGCCGCCTTGCTGGTTTCCAGTGCCAACTGCTCGAACAGGTTGCGGTCGTACGAGCGCGCCGCACCGCCGTGCAGGATGGCGGCTTCGTCGCCGAAGAAGTCATACGAGAAGCCGAAGCGCGGCGCCCACGCGTCCTTGAAGTTCTTGCGGTTGTTGCCGGTGCTGATGTAATCGGCCACGTTGATGCCGCTGGGCAGCAGACGGTTGGCCCACGGCTGGCCCGGGTTTTCCGCATCGTTTGCGTACAACGCGTCCACGAACGGCTGCGAGGTGACGAAGTTGGTATAGGCCGGTGTGTCTTCGTAGTCGTAGCGCACGCCGATGTTGATCATCAGCTTGTCGGTGGCGGCCCAATCGTCCTGCAGGTAGATGCCGTACTGCTTGGACGGCGACACCACCGTCGCGCGCTGGCCGGGCGTGGTGTAGGGCGCCACGAAGTCGACGCGATACGGCGTAGCCTCCACGTTGCCACCGTTGACCCGATAGCTGAATTGCGGATTCACCGCCGCCGCATCCTGCGAGGTCAGCTCGACGTCCTTGTAGTTCACACCCATCTTGATGGTGTGTTCGCCATGCCACTGGAAGCTGGTGAAGGTCAGATCGTTCTGGATGAACCAGCCCTTCTGACTTTTGCGCTGCGCATTGAGACCGCCCGCCGAGCCGGTGGTCAGGAAGGTACGCTCATCGATATCGGTCGAGCCGGCGCGTGGCTGGAAATACTTGTAGACGATGCCGTTGCCAAGCGTGCGCGGGGTGGGGTTGTTCTCCGAGTTCTCGGTGCCGACGATGACCTCGTTGAACCAGTTGTCGGCGCTGTGCTGCCAACGCAGGTTGGTGCGCTTGTCCTTGTTGATCTTGTCGGTGGCCTGCGCCAGCGTGTTGGTGCCGCCCACGTTCGCGGTCTGGGTTTCGTCGCGATAAATCGTGCTCAGCTCGATGCGATCGCGGTCGGTGGGCTCGAAATCGATCTTGCCGAAGAACAGGTCTTCTTCGAACGGCATGTTGGCCGGGCCGTACTGGCTGGCCAGGTTGGACGGCAGCTGGTTGACGAAGGCGGCTGCCTCGGCGCTCGGCTGCACGCTCTTGGGCGCCACGTTCTCCTTGCCTTCGTAGGCGACGAAGAAATGCATGCGGTCCTGGATGATAGGTCCGCCCAACGCAAACCCGTATTCCTTGGTCTGCGAATCGATCTTGCCGTTTTCTTCTTCGTCGGGCCGCTTGTCGCGCAGGTCCTGATCGGTGTAGCGGTAGAACACCTCGCCGTGCAACTCGTTGGTGCCGGACTTGGTGGCCGCAGTGATCGCCGCGCCACTGATCTGGCCGTACTCGGCCTTGTAATTGGAGGTGATCACCTTGTACTCGCCGATGGCGAGCTGCGGGAACGGGTTGCCCTGCGTATCGCTCTGGCCGGCAACGCCGCCGCTGCGCACGTAGCTCTTCTGGCCGACGCCATCGATGTACAGATTGCCGGCGCTGGCGTTGGATGCACCGCCGCGCAGCTTGGTGTTGCCGTTGCCGTCGACCTGAAACACCATGCCCGGCACGGTGTCGGCAAACTCCAGGAAGTTGCGCGTGGCCTGCGGCAACTGCTGGATCTGCCGCGCGGAAATGGTGTTACCTACCTCGGATGTTTTCACATCGCGAATCATCGGCGCGCTGACCGTGACCGTGTCCAGCGTGGTCGCATCGCCTGCCTGCGCGGCGGGCGCGTCATTGCCAAGATCCACCGTGGCACTGGAGGCCACCGACAAGGTCACCGTGCGGCTGATGCCGTTGGATTCGACTTTGTAGGTGCCCGGCTGCAGCCCGACGATGGTGTAGTTGCCGTTCGCATTGACCGGTGCGCGTCGCACCGAGCCGGTGGCGATGTTGGTGACGACCACTTCGCTGCCGCTCTGCGCGGAGGCGACCTGGCCGCGCAAGGTGGCGTTGCTGGACTGGGCCATGGCCGGGGTGGTGGCGAACAACGAAGCGGCCAGGGCGCAGCACAACAGGCTGCGCGCCGGCAGGGTGGAGACGGTACGGTGGGTCTTCATGACTTTCCCCCTCCCAGGGGTAAAGCGCGACGCAGTGGAGTGACTGGCGCGTTGGGTTGGTGCTTTTGGGGTGAAACACGGAACGGCAGGCAACAACAGCCGCAAGGGCTGCAAGAACGACAAAGGTCTGCGGTGACGGGCGGCTGCTCCTTCAGGCACGGGTCGAGACGGGTGAACACTGGCGGCGCGTGGCCGATGCAGCGCATCGGCGTTCAACAGGCAATGCACACGCTGGCGATGCGCCGGCGTGCGTCCATGTGCGCTGCCAGCACGGGCGATCGCCGGTTGCTGGCGCCGCAGGCCGAGCTGGCGTTTTCTTATCGAATTACCAGATGATGCGCGCGCTCAGGAACAGCGTGCGCGGCGGAGTGGACAGCGCGCCGTACTGGTTGATGCTGGCGCGCGGGCTGAACACCCCGCCGTTGCCCCAGTCGATGGCGTACTGATCGTAGTTGCGGAAGTTCAACGCATTGATCAGATCGCCGCGTACCTGCACGGTGAGCGCATCGGTCACATGCATGTCCTTGGACAGCGACAGATCCAGCTGCCGCGTGCCGAAGATGTCGCCACCGGCCAGGAACTTGCCGCCGGGCGCATCCACCGAGACGATGCGGATATTGTCCGACGGCGGGCCGCCGTATTGATCGAAGGAGACCGCTTCGTTACGCGGCGGCACCGTGGCCAGGGTCAGCTTGGCCGAGGCGCTGATGCCCCAGAACAGGTCGTAGATGCCGGTGACCACCAGGCGATGGCGCGGCACCGAGTTCAGATCCAGGAACGGATAGCTGGCGATGGTGGCCGCATCGAATCCGTACTGCTCGTCGTTGCCGCGATTGCCGCGTGCGCGCGAGAACGTGTACGCCGCAGTCAGGCCCCAGCCGCTTTCCTTGGTGTAGGCCTTGTCGGTGGACAGCAACAGCTGTGCGGTCTTGGTCTCCACACCATTGTTGCCGATGATCAGGTTGCCGAATCCCGCCGGTGACTGGGTCCACGGCTGTCCGCCATTCTGGAAGAAATCGCCATTGGGATAGCGGTTGCCCAGGGTCAGGATCAAACCGTCCTTGCTGTGGATATACGACACCGTGCCCGAGTTGCTCCACTCGCCCACGCGCGTGCGCAGGCCGATGGAATACTGGTCCGAATACGGCGTCTTCAGATCGTTGTTGAGCAGGTCGATCTCGCCATTGCGCACGCGCGCATTGACCAGGCCGCCCAGGCTGTCCGGATTGCTGACAAAGGCCGGATTGAAGTTGGTGCAGGTGCCCGGCGCCGGCGTGCAGTTGGAGGATTCGACAAAGCGGATGGTGTACTGCGACAGCGCCGACTTGACCTGTTCCAGGCCCATGATGTCGAACAGATTGCGGTCGTAGCTGCGCCCGGCACCGCCGAACAGCACCAGCGATTCGTCGCCGCGGAAGTCGTAGGAGAACCCCAGACGCGGTGCGAAGTTGTTGTTGTCCTGTTTGCGATTGCGGCCGTTGCTGATGTAGTCGTTGATATCGACCCCGCCCTTGGCCAGCTGCTCGGCATAGGTGGCGCTGACCGCCGGGTCGGTGCCGGGGCCGTTCAAGGCGGCGATCACTTCCGGCGGGGTCACGTTGTCCAGGTAAGACGGAATCTTTTCGCCATCCCAGCGCACGCCCAGATTCAACTGCAGCTTGTCGTTGACGTCCCAATCGTCCTGGATGTACAGGCCCAGCTGCTTGCTGGTGGTGGTCACCGACGGCGCGGCGCCGGCAAACGGCAGATTGAAGCGGACCTGGTACGGAATGGGCGCGGTCCCCGCGCCATCGTTCACCGCGTAGTAGAACGACGGATTGGCCGCAGAGTTCTCGCTCTGGGTCAGCTCCACTTCCTTGTACTTCACGCCCATCTTGATGACGTGGTTGCCATGCCACTCGATGTTGTTGAAGGTCAGGTCGTTCTGGAAGCTGGGGCCCTTCTGTCCCTTGCGCTGGATCGCCAGGCCACTGGTGGCGTCGTCGTTGAGCAGCACGTCGTCTTCGGCGATGCCGCGCGTGTACACGGTCTGGCTGCCGATGGTGTAGGCGGTAGGGTTGAACAGCACGTCTTCGTACGAAAGCCGTGCCTCGTTGATGTAGCGCTCGCCGAAGTGCTGCCAACGCAGGTCGTAGCGCTCTTCGGAATTGAGGTTGATCTTGGCGGCGATGGCGGTGTTCTGGTCGCCAACGCTGTCGCGGCTTTCTTCGTCGCGGACCTTGGCGGTAAGCTCCAGGCGGTCGTTGTCGCCGATGTCCCAATCGATCTTGCCGAAGTACAGGTCTTCCTTGAACGGACGGGTGACCGAGCCCAGGCGGCTCTGCACGCCGGCCGGCAGATCGTCGCTCAGTGCGCTGAAACGGTCCGGCACCGCGACCGGGTTGGCCGACACCTCAAAGCCCTTGCCTTCGTAGCTGACGAAGAAGTGCGCCTTGTCCTTGACGATCGGCCCGCTGAACGCCGCGCCGTATTCGTCCTGGTGCGTCTGGCGCTTGTTGCCATCGGCATTGGGCGCGCCGGCGCGTTCGTCGGCCTGGCGCGCGCGGAAATCGGTATTGGTGGTACGCCCGAAGATCTCGCCATGGAATTCGTTGCCACCGGACTTGGTGGACGCCACGATCGCCGCCGACCCCACCTGGTCGAACTCGGCCTTGTAGTTGGAGGTGATGACCTTGTACTCGCCGATCGCCAGCTGCGGGAACGGGTTGCCCGCGCTCTGTTGCTGGCCGGATACGCCACCGAACAGATAGCTCTTCTGGCCCACGCCGTCGATGTACACATTGACCGCCGAACTGGCCTGCGCGCCGCCGCGCACCCGGCTGTTGCCGTTGGAGTCGGTCTCGAACTGCATGCCCGGGACGGTGTCGGCAAACTCCAGGAAGTTGCGCGTCAGCTGCGGCACCGTGTTGATCTGCTTGAGCGAGATGGTGGTGCCGACTTCGGAGGTCTTGACCTCCTGCAGCGTGGTGGCGGTGACCTTGACCGTGTCCAGGGTGGTGGCCGTGCCATCTGCGGCCGGTGCGGCCGCCTCACCGCCGCTACCCAGGTTCAGGCTGACCGACGAGGCCACCGACAGGGTCACCGTCTGCTCGGTGCCGGGGCCGGCATCGACCTCGTAGGTGCCCGGCGGCAGGCCGACCAACGCATAGCTACCGTCCGCGCCGGTGGTCACCCGTCGCACCGCGCCGCTGGTGACATTGGTGGCGGTCACGGTGGTGCCGGCCTGCGACGCGGCCACCTGCCCGCGCAACGTGGCATTGCTGGACTGGGCCATGGCCGGAGCGGCGGCCAGCAACGAAGCGGCCAGGGCGCAGCACAGCAGGCTGCGCGCCGGCAGGGTGGAAACGGTGCGGTAGGTCTTCATGACGTCCCCCTCCCAGGGGTCAGGGCGCGTACCGGCGGAGATGGTCGGCGTGGCGCGGATGGTGCGTTGTTTCAACGACGGCAGAACAGCGGCAAGCAACGGACAGGCGTTATAAAAAGCATAAAAAAGCGCAAAGATTTCGTGAAGATGCGATGGAGTACCGGATCAGCCGCCGGGCGAGCCGCGCGCGGCGCTGGACGCGCGCACGATCAGCTCCGGCACCATTTCCGAAAACGCCGGCGGTGCGGCGTCGGCAGGCGGCGCGGGCGCATCCACCAACTGCTGGCCCAGCAGCAAGCGCAAGGCACGCGCACCCAGGCCGGCGATATCCACCCGCATGGTGGTCAGCGCCGGCAACACGTAGCGCGCCATCGGCACATCGTCGAACCCGGCCAACGCGATGTCCTGCGGCACCTTCAGCCCGGCATGGCCCAGCGCGAACAGGCAGCCCAGCGCCATCATGTCGTTGGCGGCAAACACCGCATCCGGGCGCGCGTCTTGCGCCAGCGCCTGGCCGGCGCGGTAGCCGGACTCCTCATCGAAGTTGCCCGGCAACACCCACGGCTGCGCGTCCGCATCCAGCGCCAGCTCGTCGCGGTAGCCGCGCAGACGCTCGTGCGCATCGAAGTTGTCGGCCGGCCCGGCGATGAAGGCGATGCGGCGGTGGCCGCTGTCGCGCAGATGCCGCGTCATCACCCGCGCGCCGCCGTAGTTGTCCACATTGAGCACCGGCCGCTGGCTGGCGCTGCCGGCGCAGTTGAGCAGCACCGCGGGCAGCCCGCCGGGCAGTGCGTCCTCGTGCACGCCGGTGTCGCCCAGCGAGGGCGACATCACCACCACCCCGTCCACGCGCCCGGGCAGGCGCTCCAGCGCCCGTCGCTGCGCCTGCGGGTCGCCGTGCGAGCTGGACACCAGCAGGTGATACCCCTGGTCGCGCGCCACCTGGTCGATGCCGCGGATCAATTCGGAAAAGAATTCGCCATGCAGGTCCGGCAGCACCACCCCGATGGTGTGGGTGCGCCGGCTGCTGAGGCTGCGCGCAGCGTGGTGCGGGATGTAATTGAGCGCACGCGCCACCTGCAGCACGCGCTCGCGCACCGACTCGGCCACGTGCTGATGGCCGTTCATGGTGCGCGACACCGTGGCCACCGACACCTGCGCCTGGCGCGCGACATCCTTGATGGTGACGCTGCCGCCTTCCGAACGTGGCCGACTCATGGCGCTTTCTCCAAAACAAGGCAGTGGCGACCACGCGCCCGGGCAGGGCGCACGGCCTGCGGGCGCAGAACGTTCGTGTCGCACAGGCACATGAAGGTCATCGGCCCCATCCGATGGCGACCTCGAAACGAGATGGCGCGCACGCTAGCAGGATCTGCAAGCGCTTACATGATGCGATGCAGCATCGGGCCAAACATCGCTGGGACAAGGGCTGCGACCTGGTGAGTGGACAAATTTGTCCGGCGAGACAACGCGCGTCAACGGCAGACACCGACTGACAACGCCTGGGTAGCGACGAAAACGTAACATCTTTGGCCCATACCGTGGCGCACGGTGTGAGGCGCGCCTTGCCGCCGGTGCATTCAGACAGCAAGATGCGCCGATCGATCAGGGGAACAGCGTGCGCATGTCGCCATCTACCGTCCGCGCCGGCCGGTTCCAGTTCATTGCGTGGGGGCTGCTGGCGGCACTGTGCGTGGGCGGCTGCCAGCGCACCGACACCGCCGCGCCGTTGCCCGGCGCCAAGGCCGAGCCGGCCGCCGCGATGCAGTCGATGACCCTGCCGCTGCGGCGTAACGACCTGGTTGCCTATGCGCGCATCCGGGTTACCCCCGCGCAGTACACGCAACTGGAAGCGGCCTGGCGCAGCGGTGCCAGCCGGTGGCCGTTGACCGAGTTGCCGCTGCCCAACGAGGTGGGCGCCTTGCTGGGGTCGCTGTCGGCCCCGGACGCCGAGCGCCGCCTGCAGCAGGCCTTCGATGCGCAGCTGGCCGGGCAGTCGCGGGGCATTGCCCAGGCCGCGCAATCGCTGGGCCAGTTCGGCGTGCAGTATCTGCGCAGTCGCAACGACTACCAGCCCGAGCAGCGGGCCCACTATGTGCAGCTGGTCGATGCGCTCAGCGCCTGGGCCGCCACCGCGCCGCTGGCCGACCGCCCGCGTGCCAAGGCCAGCATCGCCGATCTGGTGACCGCCGCGCGTGCCACCGGCATTACCTCCGACGCCGACCTGCAGCAGCTGGGCATGGAAGAAAGCCTGCGCCGGCTCGGGCCGTTTTGGGAAACCTGCAAGAAGGTGCTGGAGCGTTACGGCCTGTCGATCGACAGCAGCCTGGACGCACTGCGTACCGGCTTGATCAAGCAGGACGCCGACACCGCCCAGGTCCGGCTGCGCTATCCGCTGGCTGCCCACGACATCGATCTGAGCGTTGCGCTGATCAAGCGCGATGGCCATTGGTACCAGCAGCAGACCCAGGACGAGGTGCAGGCCGTGCTCAGTGCCGCGCCGGCACCGGCACCGGCCTTGCCGGGCGCCGCGCCGGCGTCCGATACCCCGGCGGTCCCGCCCGCCACGCCCGCCGACACCGGGCAACGCCCGGCTGGGCGATAATGCCCGTGATGCCAGAACAGAATCCCCTGCCGTTTCCTGACGGCCAGCCCGCTCCCTCCAACGCTGCCGCCGACCCCGCTGCCCAGGCGGCGGCGTTGCCGGTTGCCGCGCCGCTGCCTGCGGAGGTCGCGCCGGCGATCGCGCCCGGCGTTGCCGCTGCCCGTAGCGCCAAGCGCCCGTGGTGGGCGCGCCTGCTCGGCCGGCTGGCCGACCCCTGGCTGAGCCTGACCATCGAGCCGGATCAACCCGGCCGCTACGACGATGGCCGCCCGGTGGTGTACGTGCTGGAAGACTACGGCCTGTCCAACGCGCTGATCCTGGACAAGGCCTGCCGCGAAGTCGGCCTGCCGTCGCCGCTGGTGCCGCTGCCGGGCGACCCGCTGGAGCGCAAGCGCGCCTACCTGGCCCTGTCGCGCCGGAGCAGCAGCAATTCGCTGATTCCCGAGCAGCGCGGCGGCAAGACCCATTCCGACTCGCTGGCCAAGTTGCTGCAGGCGCACCGCGTGCGCGCCGACCTGGACGTGCACCTGGTGCCGGTGTCGATCTTCGTCGGCCGCGCGCCGGACAAGCAGAGCGGCTGGTTCGCGGTGCTGTTCTCGGAAAACTGGGCGCTGGTTGGCCGCTTCCGCCGCCTGCTGTCGGTGCTGCTCAACGGCCGTACCACCATCGTGCGCTTCGCCCCGCCGATCTCGCTGCGCCAGACCATGGCCGAAGGGCTGCCGCCCGAGCGCACCTTGCGCAAGCTGCAGCGCGTGTTGCGCACGCACTTCCGGCGCATCCGCGAGGCGGTGATCGGGCCGGACCTGTCCACCCGCCGCCTGCTGGTGGACCAGGTGCTGGCCGCCGATTCGGTGCGCGAGGCCATCGCCACCCAGGCCAAGCGCGACAACTCCAAGCCGGTCGATGCCTGGCGCAAGGCGCACGCCTATGCCTGGGAAATCGCCGCCGACTATTCCAGCCCGGTGGTGCGTTCGGCCAGCTTCCTGCTCACCCACGTGTGGAACCGCATCTACGCCGGCGTGCTGGTGCACCACCTGGACAAGCTCAAGCAGGCCGCGCCCGGGCATGAAGTGGTCTACGTGCCCAGCCACCGCAGCCACATGGATTACCTGCTGCTGAGCTACCTGCTGTACGAACGCGGCATCGTGCCGCCGCACATCGTGGCCGGCATCAACCTCAACCTGCCGGTGGTCGGCACGCTGCTGCGCAAGGGCGGTGCGTTCTTCATCCGCCGCTCGATCAAGGGCAACGCGCTGTATTCGGCAGTGCTCAGCGAATACGTCGCGCAGCTGGTGGCTGGCGGGTATTCGATCGAATACTTCGTCGAAGGCGGGCGTTCGCGCACCGGGCGGTTGCTGCAGCCCAAGGGCGGCATGATCGCCATGACGCTGCGCGCCTACCTGCGCCAGCCGCGCAAGCCGGTGCTGTTCCAGCCGGTGTACATCGGCTACGAGAAGCTGATGGAAGGCAACAGCTACCTGGACGAACTCACCGGCCGGCCCAAGGAAAAGGAATCCATCTGGGGCCTGCTGTGGTCCATCCCCAAGGTGCTCAAGCAGAACTACGGCCAGGTGGTGGTGAACTTCGGCGAGCCGATCGCGCTCAACGACGTGCTGGCCAAGCACGCGCCCGATTGGGACGGCCAGCCGCTGCCGGAAGACGAAAAACCCACCTGGCTGGCACCGGCGGTGGACACGCTGTCCACCCAGATCCAGACCCGCATCAACTGCGCCGCCGACGTCAACCCGATCAACCTGCTGGCGCTGGCGCTGCTGTCCACGCCCAAGCACGCGATGGGCGAGGCCGACCTGATCGCCCAGATCGAGTTGTGCAAGAAGCTGCTGGCCGAAATGCCGTACTCGGACCGCGTCACCGTCACCCCGCACACCCCGGCGCGCATCATCACCCACGCCGAAGAGATCAACGTGCTCACGCGCGTGTCGCATCCGCTGGGCGATGTGCTGAGCGTCAGCGGCGACACCGCGGTGTTGCTCAGCTACTTCCGCAACAACGTGCTGCACCTGTTTACCGCCTCCTCGTGGGTGGCGTGCTGCTTCCAGAACAACCGCCGCATGAGCCGCGCCGGTCTGTTGCGGCTGGGGCGTACGGTGTACCCGTTCCTGCAGGCGGAGCTGTTCCTGCCGTGGAGCGAAGACCGCTTTGCCGAGCGCATCGAACAGACCATCGACATGTTCGTGCGCGAAGGCCTGCTGCTCAACGTCACCGACGACGACGGTGGCATCCTGGCGCGCAACACCGGGCAGACCGATGAAGTGTTCCGTCTGCGTGCGATCGGTCATTCGCTGCAACAGGCCTTCGAGCGCTATTACATCGCCATCTCGGTGCTGGTGAAGAACGGCCCCGGCGTGCTCGGTGCCGGCGAACTGGAAAGCCTGTGCCAACAGGCCGCGCAACGCCTGAGCCTGTTGTACGCACCGGCCGCGCCGGAATTCTTCGACAAGACGCTGTTCCGCAGCTTCATCCAGAAACTGCGCGAGTTGCGTCTGGTGTGGCCGGACGAGAACAGCAAGCTGATGTTCGACGACCGACTGGATGCCTGGGCGAAAGATGCCAAGTTCATTCTTGGCCGCGAGCTGCGCCACACCATCGAGCGGGTCAGCCCCGAAGCGGTCAAGCCGGATGTGGTGCTGCCACCGGCTGAGTAACGCGGCGTTGCAGCGGGGCAGCAGCAGGGCAGCAGCGGAGCAAAGCGGCGCTGCCCGACGCCGACGACGCTCCCTTCTCACTCCGGGAGAAGGCGCCCGAGGGGCGGATGAGGGCCGGTCAGCAAGCAAATGACCCAGCTCCGCCCTCAACCAGATCCACCGCCGGCGCGCTGCACAAGTCTCACCAACTTCACACAACAGTTCTGCCCGCTTCATCCCTCTCTTGCAGCCGTGCCGCTAGCATCGCGCTACCTTTCATAGTGATCGGGCGCGTTGTAATGATGGGCGTGCCCGGCAGGAGACTTTCATGCGCGCAGCCATCCACACCCAGTTCGGCGATCCGGCCAAGGTGCTTGAACTCGCAGAACGCCCCACGCCGCAGCCTGGCAAGGGCCAGGTCCGCATTGCGATGCGGCGTTCGCCGATCCACAATCACGACCTGTGGACGGTGCGCGGCAACTACGGCTACAAGCCCGAACTCCCGGCGATCGGCGGCAGCGAAGCGGCCGGCGTAGTCGACGCACTCGGCGGAGGCGTTGAAGGCCTGCAGGTTGGCCAGCGCGTGGTCGCGGCCGGCGTGCACGAAAGCTGGGCGGAGTTCTTTCTCGCCGATGCAAGCGGCGTTGTCCCGCTGCCCGACGGACTAGACGACGATCGCGGCTGCCAGCTGATCGCCATGCCGCTGAGCGCGTTGATGTTGATCGAGTTTTTGCAGGTCGAAAAAGGCGACTGGATCGTGCAGAACACCGCCAACGGCGCGGTCGGCAAGACGGTCGCCATGCTCGCTGCGGCGCGCGGCATCAACGTGATCAATCTGGTGCGTCGCGATGCCGGCGTGGATGAACTGAAAGCGCTGGGCATCGGGAACGCGGTGTCGACTGCGCAGGACGGTTGGCAAGACTCCGTTCGCGCGCTGGCCGGCGACGCGCCCATCGTGCGCGCCATCGACTCGGTCGCCGGCAAGGCGGCAGGCGAGCTGATGGGCCTGCTGGCCGAAGGCGGCGAGCTGATTTCCTTCGGCTCGATGACCGGCGAACCGCTGCAGATTTCCAGCGGCGATGTCATCTTCAAGCAGGCCACGGTCCGCGGCTTCTGGGGCAGCAAGGTCATGCAGGCCACCAAACCCGAGGACAAGCGCCGCATGATCGGCGAACTGCTCAAGGCCGCTGTCGACGGTACGCTGGCACTGCCGGTGGAGGCCGTGTTCGACCTGGCCGATGCGGCCAAGGCAGCCGCCGCCAGCGCCGAGCCGGGGCGCGGCGGCAAGATCCTGTTGCGCGCCGGCTGAGCAGCTGCACACGGTAGTCCAATGGTCCTCCCTTCTCCCGCCTGCGGGGGAAGGTGCCCGAAGGGCGGATGGGGGAGACGCGGCGTCGCCCAAACAAACGCACGTCGTGCATCGCCAGGCGCCAACCAAGGCGCGGCGGCAAGATCCTGATGCGCGCCGGCTGCGCACCCGCACACGGTAGTCCAATAGTCCTCCCTTCTCCCGCTTGCGGGGGAAGGTGCCCGAAGGGCGGATGGGGGAGACGCAGCGTCGCCCAAACAAACGCACGTCGTGCATCGCCAGGCGCCAACCAAGGCGGCGGCAAGATCCTGTTGCGCGCCGGCTGAGCAGCCGCACACGGTGGTCCACTGGTCCTCCCTTCTCCCGCTTGCGGGGGAAGGTGCCCGAAGGGCGGATGGGGGGACGCGGCGTCGCCCAAGCAGACGCATGTCGCGCATTGCCAACCAACCTGCCAAGCGCCAACCAGCCCGCCACAGCCGCCATGCAGCACCCGCCTCGGGTCCATGCCGTTACCCTGCCGACGGCGCACGCCTGCATACCGCAGTTCAGTCGGGCATCCCCGCACGGGGTCAGGCGGTCACCCCGCCAAGCGCACGCATGCAAGCAACCAGACCCAAGCGCAAGGCGGCCTTATGCCGGCTCGTCGGGCACCAGCTCCATTTCCAGCCGGATGATGCAGTCCTTGATCTGCAGCTTGCGCTTCTTCAACCGCTTCATCTGCAGCTCGTCTTCCAGATTTGCAGGCATGCGCTGGATCTCCTCGTCCAACGCGCGGTGGGCGCGTCGCAACTCGGCGATCTGCTCGACGATCTCGGCGGGTAAGAGGGTGTCCACGCCCCGAGCATACACAACCTACGGCGACGCGCGTCACCCGCGCTTGCCAAGCGGCTGCAGGCTGCGACAATGCCCGCGCGCCCTCGGGGAAACGGCGGCGCACCTCATTCCATCATTGCCGCGCGGCTACGGCCGTCGAGAAAGGAGTCTTACGATGCGTCTGTATTCGTCCCTGCTGGCCCTGGGCCTGCTCACCGCCGCCAACCTGGCCAGCGCCGCCGAAGTCGCCAAGTACGACGGCTTTTTGTGCTGCAACCTGCGCACCGACGGTAGCTGGATCAGCGACAGCAACTACGCCGAAGACGGCAAGCGCGTGCTCCCGGTGGGCACCCCGGTCAGCGTCACCGGCTTTGGCCGCAACCGCGTCAACCTCAAGATCGCCGGCGAAAAGCAGTCCATCGGCAACGACTACAGCCGCGACCTGGACAACACCGCCTTCGCCGCCCGCTATGTCGTCACCGCCGACCCCAAGCTCAAGCTCGCCACCTTCCCGCCCAAGATCCGCCAGGCCATCGTGGACGGCAAGCTCACCGGCGGCATGACCCGCGAGCAGGTGCTGATGGCGGTCGGCTACCCGATCAGCAGCGAAAACCCCAACCTGGAAGCGTCGCTGTGGCGCTACTGGCGCGACAGCTTCTCCGAGTACCAGGTGCAGTTCGGCCCCAGCGGCAAGCTGGTCAAGGTGACCGCCGATCCGCAGTTGATGAACCTGATCTGGGTACAGTGAGGCGCAACGAGCGCAAACGCCGCCCGGCAGCGCCGTTGCTGCCGGCAGCGTCTCGACGCACCGTTCAACGCCTGGGAGAAGGCACGCCATGCACAAAGCAGAGTTGATCATCCCGCCTGATGCACTGGCCGACCCGGATGCGTTCGAGATCCTGCGGCTATGGGCCGCGCACGAGCAACTGCACGTCAGCATCGACAGCGGTCTGGGCGGCGGGGCAGAGGATTTTGGCGAACTGCTGGCCGACCTGTTTGAGCATGCCTCGCGCATGTTCGCCCAGCGCGACCGTATGCCGCTGGCCCAGTGCCGCACGTTGATGCTGGACGATTTCCTGCGGCGCGTCGCCGATCCAACCGGTAGCCGGGAGGGAGCCATTCCCCCGGAGCATTAGCAGTGTCGTTGACGCCCGCGCGGTGCGGGGTGGGCGTCAGCCTCGCCACCGTTGGCCCTGCCCAGCGTGGTCGAGCTGCAAAGCGCATCCTGGCATCTCATCATGGGGCCTGCTGGTACGTATCGCTCCCCGCCTGCCGATGCGCGGCGCAGATGCCGACGTCATGGGTTGCCCTAGCCACCACCTTCAAGAGAGCGCCATGCAGAGAGATCCTGTTCTATATCCCAAAGACGACAACGGCGACACCCTGTGGCACATCGCCCAGCAGGGAGTGGACCTGACCAAACCCAGGGAGATCGATTTTTCGGTGGTCTTCCCCACCAAGGAATCGGCACTGGAGTTCTCGGTAGCCATGCTCCGCTGCGAGCAAAAGGTGTGCTGTCGTCATTACCCGGAAAACACCGCCTTCCCCATGGACGTCACCGTGTACCCGACCATGGTGCCGACGTACAAGGCCATCGTTGCGTTCGAAGAGGAGCTGGCGTCACAGGCCACGCCGTTGGGCGGCTATAACGATGGCTGGGGATTTTCGGAGCAGTAGAACGCAGCGGTTGCAGCTTCCCCACGCCTGCATGCCTCCGGCATAGAAGGCAAGCGCGTTTTCATCCTGTCGAGAGAGGCGTTCGTGACAAATCCATACGATTCTTCGCCGGTCCATACATCGATCTCGTCGCTCAACGACACCATGGTGACCACCGCGCTGGAACTGCCGGGTTACCGGATCGTGCGCAACCTAGGCTTGGTGCGCGGCATCACCGTGAGGTCGCGCTCCATCGTGGGCAATTTCTTCGGCAGTCTGCAGACACTGTTCGGCGGCAACATCACCATCTACACCGAACTGTGCGAGCAAGCGCGTTCGGAAACGTATTGCGACATGGTGCAGCATGCCAGGCAGCTGGGCGCGAACGGCATCATCGCTGTTCGGTATGACGCGACCGAGTTAATGGCAGGGCTGACTGAAGTGCTTTGTTATGGCACCGCGGTTGTGGTGGAAGCACAAGACAACTGAAAACGCGCTACGTACATTGACCGGGAAAGAACAAGGTCAGATGCCGACTTCCTAATGGATGGACACGCTGGCCGAATAGAGTTGCCTGATGGATATATTGGTTCCCTTTGCTTTTGTAGCCGCGCTCTTCGGCGTGCAATACTACTTTCAATCCCGACGCGACAAGCCGCCCAGCAAGGTCGAGCGATTATTCGCTGGCATCTGGCTTCTGATAAGGCGCGTGTCCTGCTTCGGCGTGGCGCTTTGCTTATGGGGCGGCGGCAGCATCTTGATCTATCGAATCGTCGTCGGGGCAGCTCCGGTTTCGTCGGTCTTGTGGTTAGGAGTTCTGGTGCCCATCGGCTATCTCTTCGTCCACTGGGGGATTTACGGACGAGGCTACCGGAAGTACGACATCCTTGACGATAAGCCAGTCCATGAAGAACGAAAGAAGAGATACGGATGGCGTTGGTAACGCCGGTGCGATGGAAAACGCTTCCGCATCAGCGTGCTGACTGCGGCACGCGTCGCAGCTGCGAGACGTCGTAACCCATTGCGGCAATACGTTGAACGGCCTGTTGATAGTCGGCCTCTGAAACCTGCGGGGTGCGCGCCATGTACCAGACGTAATCACGCTTGCTGCGTGCCACGATGGTCTGCGCATAATCTGCATCGCGCCAGGCGATTACATACTCGGCCTTGAACGGCCAGAGGAACTGCATGCTCCACAGTGCGCCATTGCCCTCCTTTGCCACTTGGCCGACCGGATGCATGGACTTGAGCGGCGCCTGGAAGCTGCCCTTGCGAAACGTGAAGGTGGTCTGGATGCGGCCGTCCGGCCGCAGCGCATAGCTCTCCACCGCGTCATAGGCCTTGCGCTCCGGCCGGGTCGGAATATGCGCGATCACATACCAATCGCCCATGAAGCGCGGCACGTCCACGTAGTCTGCGCGGGGCAGCGCAGGACACGGCTCGTTCGCGCTTGCGCTCCCGTAAACGGCGAGCGTCAGTAAGAGCAGCATCGAGCTCCGGCGCATGGCAATCTCCATCTTTGAACGTAGTTCAATAAGCTACGTAGCGGCACTGCAGACGGATGCAGTGGGCGAGATATCGCATACCGGCGACGCAGGTCGAGGCTGGCTGATGACCATCGTAGCGGCCATAGCGTGAGCGCCATCATCGCTATTGACGTTGGGCAGTATGAGGTTAGCCGCCCGAGCCCCAAGCCCTGCCGGGCTGATAATGGCGAGCAGCCTGCAACTGCGTTTGCTGAAGAGCCTGCGTGATGGTGTACTCACCGCGTATTGGGGGATGCAGTGCATCAGGCGCAAATCAGGCTTGCCGGGCTTGACGAAAACTTTGCTGAGAACGTGGCCGGAGGCCGCAACATTGAACGATGGAGCTTTACGTGTGAAAAATTTACCGCAGTTTGTGTTCGCAACCCTCTTGATATGGATTGGGCCCGCTTACAGCGCCACGCAGGAAGACTTCACCTCTCGCGTTGGCGAGGTCGCCGCAACGTATGAACGCCTGGCCAGATCGCCCGAAGCGCAGCTACTGATCGAACAAGGCCGCAAGAGCCAGGTCAACGCGCGCTTGAAGGCCCTGGTGCCTGACAATGAAAAGACGGTAATCGACTATTTCGTGCTGTCGAACATGCTCTATCGCTCCGATATTCCTACGAGCGATGCGTACATGAAGACAGCGGAGAGGGCGCTACCAAACAATCCTCTCATTCTGTTTGAGCGCGCAATGCACGAACATCGTGCTGGACATTGTGCGGCCGCACTTCCGCTGTACGAGAGGGCCAGCCGATCGTTCAAGGGCAAGCAACGTCCGGCCACACTGTGGGCATACGTCACCCATTGCCACTTGATGCTTGGTGATGCCGCTGGCGCGATTTCTGCTTGGGAAAAAGTGGAATTTCGGGAAAACCATACGGCGATCGAAAAGGCGATGTACGAGATTTTCTCGAAAGCCAACCCGGATGCCGAGCGAGAGCAACTGATCCAGTCCATCATGGCTGGTGATGCAGGTGGCGTCTGCGAGCTCATCAAGCTGGACAAAAACTGGGAGATCGATTGGTGGAATACGAAGGAACAAGCCGACTTTCTCAAGCACGACATTGCACTGATCAGGGGTTTGGCCAAACACAACAACAAGATCGATCTCGCCGCAAGACTCTGCATTGAAGCAGTCGCTCTCGATGACCAGGCATTTCGGGACTATGTGTCTTCAGCGGGGTACTGGGGGAATCGATTTGCGCTTCCGGAAGATCCTGCTGCAACGTATAGATTGATCAGCCAGTTGAACGAGCGGAAGTTGGCGACCCCGGTTGAGATCCTGGAGCGCTACGGAGCGTTGCTGGAAGCCCGGCATCAGCAGGCGCCCGACGACCGCTCGACGCTGGACCTGCTCGCCTTTCTTTACAGCGCGAATGGTCGCAAGGAAAAATTGAAGGGCCTGGACCTGTATGGCTGGAAGACGCTACACATCCAGAACTATGCGCTGAGCTATGTCAAAGGGCTGGCCGAGACCGATCCCGATTACCAGCATGCTGTGGCCGAGGCCGCACGCGACTTCCCGGACAGTACCGAACTCCAACGGCTCAACCTTGTCCTGCATAGTGAACCAAGCGACGGGCTGACCTATCTGATGCTCTACGTGGCGTCGCAGTTCCCCAATGTCGAAGAGCATTTGACCGGTCGCTACCGTCTGAACGACTTCATGGCCGCCTTGAAGAACGAGAGTGCTGCATTGCGCCAACGATCGAAAATGACGGAGCCTTAAGATTCAGGATCTGCCCATCGGATCGCGGGCAAGGGCTCGGTCGTCATGGCAACCATTGACCGGTGTGCATTCGCCCGGAAGAAATGATCTCGAATGCATTCCCGGCGATCGACGAGATGACCCGATCCTACGGGTCGCAGCACAAGACGCCAGCCCAGCCGTCACCAAGGCGATACCGCCTGCTCCCCATACGGATAAATTGTCGCGATCTTGCCATCGGCGTCGTGCTGCAGCGGGGTCATCTTGATGCTGCGCAGATGCGTCTGGCCTTGCGACAGGCTGGCGTCGTGATAGAACAGATACCACTGGTCGTCAAAGGCGCAAATGGAGTGATGCGTGGTCCAGCCGACCACCGGTGCGAGTAGCACGCCTTGGTAGACGAATGGGCCATAGGGTGAATCGCTGGTGGCGTAGCAGATCCGGTGGGTGTCGCCGGTGGAATACGACAGGTAATACCGGCCGGCGTGACGATGGACCCAGGGGCCTTCGAAGAAGCGGCGGGCGTGGTCGTCGGCGCGGAGTGGGGCGCCGTGTTCGTCGAGGATGACGATCTCGCGGGTGGGCTCGGCCAGTTCGGTCATGCTGTCGTGTAGGCGCGCCACGCGTGGGCCGAGTGCGGGCGCGTCGCCTACCGGCTCCTGATGCGTATCCGCATAGGCGTTGTTGCGGTAGTGCTGCAGTTGGCCGCCCCAGATGCCGCCGAAATACAGGTAATGCGTGCCATCGTCGTCGGCGAACACGGCCGGGTCGATCGAGTAGGTGCCGGCAATGGGCTCGGGTTCGGCGACGAACGGGCCTTGCGGTTGGTCGCCTACCGCAACGCCGATCTGGAAGATGCCGTCGGCGCGCTTGGCCGGGAAATACAGGTAGGTCTTGCCGTTGCGTTGCGCCGCATCCGGTGCCCACATCTGGCGCTGTGCCCAGGGCACGTCGCGCACATGCAGCACTTGGCCCAGGTCCTCGACCGCTGCATCGGGATGCTCCATGCGAAACACGTGGTAGTCGGCCATGTCGAAATGCGAGCCGTCGTCGCTGAAGGCCACGCCGGCATCGATGTCGTGCGAGGGATAGATGTACAACGCGCCGTCGAACACATGCGCAGACGGGTCGGCGGTATAGAGGTGGGTGACCAGCGGTGCGGAAATGGCGGTGCGCGTCAGCGCCTGCAGTGCAGCGGCTTCCAGTTCATCGGACATGCGCGTACCTGTGCATGAGGTGGGAGAGAGAGATCATGGCGAAGCGGATGGAGTGGCCCGGCGGCGCGCGCCCAGCTCGTGTTCGATGCGGGTTTCCAGTGGTTTGTCGATTTCGTACAGCGCCAGCAGCGCGGTGCCGAGCAGGAACGGGAGGGAGGCATACACGCTGATGGCCAGACGGATGCCGTCGGTGACCGCCGCGCTTTGCTGGGGCAGTGCTGCGTCATAGCCGTAAAACGCCAGGATGCCGGCGACCAGTGCGCCGCCCACGCTCAGGCCGATCTTCAGGCCGCACAACATCGCCGAAAAGATGATCGCGGTGGCGCGGCGGTGGTTCTTCCACTCCGAGTAATCGGCCACGTCGGCGATCATCGCCCACAGCAGCGGGATGGTGATGCCGTAGAAAAATCCGTGCAGCACGTAGGAGGCGAATACCCAGCCAATCGCATCCGGCGGATACACGTAGAACGCCAGCAAAAACAGCGTGGAAATCAACAGTGCGCCGCCGAACACATTGCGCTTGCCATAGCGATCCGCCAGGCGCTTGGAAAAGCCGATGCCCACGATCATCGCCAGGATGCCGCCGGCACTGAACACGCTGAAGGCCGAGGTCGGTGCGTCCTGCGGCCATTGCAAGGCGCTCATGCCGGCGCCGGTCAGCACACTGTTGATGGCAGCGATGAAGCGGTTGAAGCCGGCGGCGTCGAGAAAGTGGGTCAGCGCACCGGCGTCGAGGTAATACTTGAAGTAGTAGATGTACATCCCGCCCTTCATGGCGAGATTGATGAACACCAGGATGGTGAGTGCCAGCATCACCAGCCAGGGTTTGTTGCGGACCAGGTCGGTCAGGTCCTGGCGCACGCTGCTGCGGTGTTCGGTGATTGGCAGCACGCGCTCGCGCGTGGTGAAGAAGGTGATCAGAAAGCACAGCGTGCCGACCGCGGCGAACAGCGCCATGGTGTTGCGAAAGCCTTGCGCCTTGTCGCCATTGCCCAGGATCAGCACCAGCGGCAGCAGCAACACCTGGATGATGAACTGCGCGAGGGTCACCGCCAGAAAACGATACGCAGACAGGCTGTTGCGCTGCTCCATGCTGCCGGTGAGCACGCCGCTCAATGCCGAATAGGGCAGGTTGTTGGCCACGTAGACCAGCATCAGCAAGGTGTAGGTGGCGAAGGCATAGGTGATCTTGCCGTGCTCGCCGAGGTCGGGCGTGTTGAACGCCGCCAGCGACAATGCGCCGAAGGGCAGTGCCGTCCACAGGATCCACGGACGGAACTTGCCCCAGCGGGTACGGGTGCGATCGGCCAGGATGCCGATGATGGGCGTGAACACGAACGCGCCGAGCAGGCCGACCACGAAGATCAACGTGGCCGCCGCGCTCGCCGGGATGCGGAACACATCGGTGTAGAAGAACGCCAGGAAGGTGACCAGCGTCTGGAAGATCAGATTGGCCGCCAGGTCGCCCAGGCTGTAGCCGATCTTTTCGCGCACGGAGAGCTGCTGTGACCGATCGTTCATGAGGTGGGGCGGGCTCGATGAGTGCTGCGGAAAACGCCGCGGCGCGCGCCATGCCTGCTGCCGCAATCCAGCCGGATCGCGGCAGCAGGCATGGCGGCTGAAGTGTCCAGCAAAACCGTGCGCGCCGTCGCCAGGGAGGAGGCGACGGCGCGCGCTGTGCCGCCAGCCCGCGCGCCTGCGGTGGAGCGGCCGCACCGGCCCGGCACCCGCGTCGTCATGGCGAGGCGCACGCTCAGAACGTACCGCGGATGCCGAGCATCACCGTGCGCCCGGGCTCGTACAGATCGTAGGTTGCGTTGGGCCAGGCGTAGGTGGTGCGCAGCGGCTCGTCGGTGATGTTGGTGACGTTGAGGGTGATCTGCGGCTTGGACGGCAGCCAGTCCAGCGCATAGCTGGCCGACAGATCCAGCTGGCCGCGTGCATCGGCGTTGAGGCGCGCGTACGGGATGCCGTTCTGGTTGGCGCCGGAGATCACCATGTCGTCGTTCCAGGTGTAGGACAGGCGCACCGAGGCGGCGTTCTTTTCCCAGTACACGGTGCCGTTCCACAGGTTCGGCGCCACCCCGACCGCCACTGCCGGGATGCCTTCGCCTTCGGAGGATTGGGTGACATGCGTGTAGTTCACGCTGAAGCCCATGCCGTCGACCAGCTTGTCCAGCGGCTGCACCCAGATCGCCTCGGTGCCGCGGATATTGAGCACGCCCTCGGCATTGACCTGGGTCTGCACGTCCACCGTGGCGGCGTTCGGGCCACCGCGCTGGTCCAGGCCGGCCTGCTGGATCGGCAGCAGGCTCTCGTACGGCACGCCCAGGTCGTTGAACGGAATGCGCCGCACGCCATTGACGGTGAAGCCGCTGATGCGCTTGTTGAACAGCGTCAGGCCCACATAGCCCTCGCCGCCGGTGTACCACTCGCCGCCGAAATCCACGTTGGTGGACAGGTACGGCGCCAGGTTCGGATTGCCCTGCGTTGCGGTCTGTGCGGAGGGGTCGCTAAAGTTGGTGTTGGGCAACATCGCGCTCGGGTCCGGGCGGGTGAGCGTGCGCGAGCTGGACAGGCGCAGCACCACATTGTCGGCCACATCCCAGGCCGCGTTGAACGAGGGCAGGGTTTCCTTGTAATCCGAGTCCAGCACCTGGATGCGGCGGATGCCGTTGATGGTGACCGGGCCGGTGATGGTCTGGTCGGTGGTGACATAACGCACGCCGGCGTTGATGCGCAGGGTGCGGTTCCACACTTCGGTTTCGGCGTTGGTCTCGATGTAGAACCCCAGGTTCTTCTCGCGGATGCCGCCGGCCGAGGCGCCGGTGTTGGCGGAGTTGGTTTCCGGTGCGGAATCGCGCAGCGGGTAGTAGTTGGTGTCGCGCAGGAAACGGTCGAAGTCGGCGGTGATGAAACCGTCCGGGCCGGGCGTCAGATACGTGGCCAGCACCGAACTCGGTACCGCCGAGCCAGGCCCGCCATTGCAGACGTTGCCGCCACCGCCGCGGCACACCACCTGTTCCCAGGCCACGCTGTTGTCGAAGCCGCGAATGGTGCGCTCGGCCTGGTCGTAGGCTGCGCCGATCTTGATGTTGCGCTTGTCTTCGCCGAACTGCAGGTCGGCGCGTGCGCCACGCGTTTCGGTCACGCGTTTTTCGTTCTGGATATTGACCCGGCCACCGCTCCAGCCCCAGCCCAGGTTGGGGTCATTGAGATCCAGCGGGCTGCTGATCGAGGGGCGGTCGCCGCCCTGGTTGCGATAGTCCACGGTGGTGAACGGCGAGGTGACCAGGATGCTGGGCGATTCGCGGTCAAGCCAGCTGCGGGTGGCGTTGGCCTGCACGTTGAGCTTGATGTCCTGCTCGGCACCGAACAGCAGCTCTGCGCCGGGATTGACGCTCCAGAACTTGACGTTCTCGCGATACGGGCGCGCTTCCAGAAAGTACTGCGCATTGGCAAAGGTGGCGCTGGTGACCACGTTGTTCTGGTCCAGCTGCATGCCCAGCGGAATCATGTTGCCGTTGCGGCCGATCAGATTCATGCTGATCCGCTCGGTGGTGCGTTTGGCTTCGGAATACAGTGTGTCCAGATAGAAATGCAGGCTGTCGGAAGGGCGCCATTCCAGCGACATCACCGAGGCATCGCGGTCGCGATCGCCATCCATGTAGACCTGGCGGCCTAACCGCGGAATCAAGGCATCGCTGATCTGGTCGATGCTCAGGCCCGGGTTGCGTGCCAGCAGCCACGCGGCATCGATGGTTTCGCCGGTGGTGAGGCCGTTGCCGGCGGTGGCCGGCACGCGGTCGGGAATGCGCCAGTTGCCGCCGCCGTTGACGTTGCAGGCGGCCGGTTGATTGGTGGCCGGCGTGCCCGCCGGCGGGGTGAGGCCGCACTGGGTGTAGGTCAGGCCGGGGTTGGTCCAGCCCACGCTCTCGAAGCCGCGCACGCCGAGCTTGCTGCGCACCGAGGCCACGCCGAACAACGCGCCGAGCGTGCCTGCCTCGTTGGTCCAACTGCCCATGAAGGCGCCACGCGGGGTCGTCTTCTCGCTGGTGCTGTTCCAGTCGGCCTGCGCCTGGTAGGTGAAGTGCACACCGGGGCGATCGAACGGGCGCGCGCTGCGCATGTCCACCACACCGGAGACGCCGCCTTCGAGCATGCTCGCGGTGGGCGTCTTGCTCACGGTGAGCTGGGTGAAGAATTCGGTGGGGAACAGGTTCAGATCGACTTCGCGATTTTGGTTCTGCGCGTTCAGGCCGATCGAGGCGGTGGCGATGCTGGAGCCGTTGAGCGTGGTCTTGGTGAAGCTGGTGCCCAGGCCGCGGATGGCGATGTTGAGGCCTTCGCCGTTGACGTCGCGCGCCAGCTGCACACCGGGAATACGGTTGAGCGACTCGGCGATGTTCATGTCCGGAAATTTGCCGATGTCTTCGGCAAACACGGTATCGGCAAAGCCGACCGAATCGCGCTTGGCGTCGGTGGAAAACTGGATGCTGCGTCGGTAGCCGGAGACGGTGACGGTGTCGAGCTGGGTCACCGCGTCGTTGCTGCCTGCCGGGTCCGGCGGCGGTGGCGCGGCGGTGGCATCGGTGGATTGTGCCCAGGCGGCAGCGCTGGTCATGCCCAGCAGGATGGACCCCAACGCGCAGGACAACGCGGTATGTGCGTAGCTGTTCTTCACCGTAATCCCTTCCCTAACAGGTGAGCAGATGTCCCACGCATCGCCCCGGCGCAGGGAGTGCCGCTGCCTGGAATCGGCGCGGCGATGGTGCGGTGGGGAGACGGGCGATCAGTGGCGCTGGATGTTAGCGCTACCAAATTCAGAACATCACGCTGCAGGGCAGCATAGTTGTGGGGGCATGGCCGCAAGCAGCCCGCGCGAGCAACAAAGCCAGCGCCCAGACGCATGCATACGGTGGCGCAGTGCTGCACTGCGCGATGGATTTATCGCAATGCCGTGGTAATGGTAGCGCTATCACCGGTGGCGCAAGGCCACCTTCGTGCAGGTGCAGTGGCCGATGAATCGAACCGAAAAACGCGGCAGCGATACGCCCGGCTGGCAGCTGGCTGGCTTACGCATGCACAACGCCCTGCACCCTGTGCAGGCCGCAGGCGGTCCGCTGCGGTGGTGCAGGCCACACGCATGAGCGAGCTGCCCACCGTTGCGCCTGTCACTGCGTCGGCACGGCTGGGCCGGGTGCGCTGGCGCGTGTGCGCCTTGCTGCTGGCGGCCACCACCATCAACTATGTGGATCGCCAGGTGCTGGGCGTGCTGGCGCCATTCTTGCAGACCCAGATCGGCTGGAACGAGATCCAGTACGGCTACATCGTCACCGCGTTCCAGGCTGCCTATGCGTTGGGGCTGTTGTGCAGCGGCGCGGTGATCGACCGTTTCGGCACGCGGCTCGGGTATGCGTTGGCGATCGGGGTGTGGAGCCTGGCGGCAATGGGCCATGCATTGGCGACCAGCGTGGTGGGCTTTGCGATTGCGCGGTTTTTCCTGGGGTTGGGGGAGTCGGGCAATTTTCCTGCTGCGCTCAAGACGGTGGCCGAATGGTTCCCCCGGCGCGAACGCGCGCTGGCCACCGGCATCTTCAATTCCGGCTCCAACATCGGTGCCATCGTTGCGCCATTGCTGGTGCCGGTGATCGCCACCGCGTGGGGCTGGCAGGCAGCGTTCCTGTTCACCGGCGTGTTGAGTGCCACCTGGCTGGTGGTGTGGTGGCTCACCTATCACCCGCCCGAACAGCAGCCCGGCCTGTCGCCAGCGGAACTGGCGCATATCCGCAGCGATGTCCACGAGCCGGTGCAGGCACGGCTGTCGTGGTTGCAGGTGCTGCGGCATCGGCAGGCCTGGGCGTTCGTGCTGGGCAAGTTCATCACCGACCCGATCTGGTGGTTCTTCCTGTTCTGGCTGCCCAAGTTCCTGCATGCCGAATATGGTTTGAGCCTGCTGCAACTTGGCGCGCCATTGATCGTGATCTTCGTGCTGGCCGATATCGGCAGCATCGCGGGCGGCTGGGTGGCCGGGCGCTTCATCGCGCGCGGCTGGAGCGTCAACCGCGCGCGCAAGACCGCCATGCTGATCTGCGCGGTGTCAGTGGTGCCGATCGTGTTTGCCGCACGTGCGGACAACCTGTGGCTGGCGGTGGCGCTGATCGGCCTGGCAACCGCTGCGCACCAGGGCTGGTCGGCCAATCTGTTCACCCTGCCCTCGGACATGTTTCCGCGGCATGCGGTGGCCACCGTGGTGGGCATCGGCGGGTTTGCCGGCGCGGTGGGCGGCATGCTCATTGCCACCTTCATCGGCTTTTTGCTACAGGCGACCGGAAGTTATGTGCCGGTGTTCCTGATGGCAGGGTCGGCCTATCTGCTGGCGCTGGCAATGGTGCACTCTCTGGTGCCGCGACTGGACCCGGCGCAGCTGCCGGCGACCACTGCCACGCCTTCTTCGTCCTGAGGAATCATCATGCATCTGCGCCCGTTCACCCTGGCCCTGTTGTTGGCGGCAAGCCTCGCACCGACCGCGCAGGCCGCGCCATTGGCGGCCGGTGCATCCAAGTTTCTGGGCAGCGCCTATAGCCCGCAACAGCATGCGGGGTTTGCACAGTACTGGAACAAGCTCACTCCGGAGAACGGCGGTAAATGGGGCACGGTGGAAGCGGTGCGCGACCAGATGGACTGGAGTGCGCTGGACACCGCGTACCGGTTCGCAAAGGCCAACGGCCTGCCATTCCAGATGCATGTGATGGTGTGGGGCAACCAGCAGCCGGAATGGATCAAGACCCTGCGCCCGGCCGAACAGCGGCGCGAGATCGAGCAGTGGTTTGCCGCCGTGGCGCAGCGCTACCCGGAGATCGATCTGCTGGAAGTGGTCAATGAGCCGCTCAACGACCCGCCAAGCAAGGCCGATACCGGCGGCGGCAATTATCTGCAGGCGCTCGGCGGCACTGGCGACAGCGGCTGGGAATGGGTGCTGCAGTCGTTCCGGCTTGCGCGCCAGCACTTTCCGCAGACCAAGCTGATGCTCAATGACTACAGCATCACCAACAGCGCGCAGGCCACGCAGAAGTACCTGCACATCGTGCAGCTGCTGCAGCGCGAGCGCCTGGTGGATGCGATCGGCATCCAGGAGCACGCCTTCGAGACCACGCCGAACGTGGCGATGTCGGTGCACCGCACCAATCTCGATGCGCTGGCCGCCACCGGCCTGCCGATCTATATCACCGAGTTCGATCTGGACGGGCCCACCGATGCGCAGCAGCTGGCCGATTACCAGCGCGTGTTTCCGGTGTTCTGGGAGCACCCTGCAGTGCGCGGCATCACGCTGTGGGGATTTCGCCCCGGGCTGTGGCGGGATAAGGAGGCCGCGTATCTGGTGCGCGGCGACGGCAGTGAGCGGCCGGCCATGACCTGGCTACGTGACTACGTGGCCGCCCATCCCGGCACGCCGGCGCCATGATGCGCTGCGCCGGTTGCCTTGCATGTTTTCCATTCTGCCTGGTGTCCTGATCCATGCCTGCTTCCTTGCCCCTCGCATTGCACGACGACCGCCTGTTGCCTGCCGACCCCGGCACGCGGGCGATCGCGCGCAGGCTGTACACGCAGATCGCCAACCTGCCGATCATCAGCCCGCATGGCCACACCGACCCGGCGTGGTTCGCCGGCAATGCGCCGTTCGCCAACGCCACCGAGTTGCTGTTGGTGCCGGACCACTACGTGTTCCGCATGCTGTACAGCCAGGGCATCCGCCTGGATACGCTGGGCATTCCGCGTGCCGACGGCACGCGCGCGCCGGTGGATCCGCGCGCGGCGTGGCGCGTGTTTGCCGAGCACTACACGCTGCTGCGCGGCACCCCGTCGGCGCTATGGCTCAATCATGTGTTCCATGAGGTCTTCGATCTGCGCATCCGGCTGGATGCCGGCACCGCCGATCATTACTACGACCACATCACTGCTGCGCTGCAGACGCCGGGCTTTCTTCCCCGCGCGCTGTTTACGCGCTTCAACATCGAGGTGATCGCCACCACCGAATCGCCGCTGGATTCGCTGCAGCACCATGCGGACATTGCCGCCAGCGGCTGGCAGGGACGGGTGGTGACTGCGTATCGCCCCGACCCGGTGGTGGACCCGGAACACGAACAATTTGCCGGTGCATTGCAGCAGTTCGGCGCGCTCACCGGCGAGGACGTGCTGAGCTGGCCCGGCTATCTGCGTGCGCACCAGCAACGGCGTGCGTTCTTTGCCGCACACGGTGCCACCTCGACCGACCATGGGCACCCCAGCGCCGCCACCGCAGATCTGTCGCCTGCCGAGGCGCAGCGGCTGTTCGACACGGTGGTACGCGGTGCGGCCACGCCGGCGGAGGCCGAGTTGTTCCGCGCACAGGTGCTGACCGAAATGGCGGCGATGAGCCTGGACGATGGCTTGGTGATGCAGCTGCACCCAGGCTGTTTTCGCAATCACAACCGGCAGTTGTTCGACACTTACGGGCGCGACAAGGGTGCCGACATCCCGATGCGCACCGACTACGTGCATGCGCTCAAGCCGCTGCTGGATCGCTACGGCAACGATCCGCGTCTGCGCCTGATCGTGTTCACGCTGGACGAAACCAGCTACAGCCGCGAGCTGGCGCCGCTGGCCGGCCATTACCCATCGCTGCTGCTCGGCCCGGCATGGTGGTTCCATGACGCGCCGGAAGGCATGTGGCGCTTTCGCGAGCAGACCCTGGCCAGCGCCGGGTTCTACAACACCGTGGGCTTCAACGACGACACCCGCGCCTTTTTGTCGATACCCGCGCGCCACGATGTGGCACGGCGCGTGGACAGTGCGTTCCTGGCCAAGCTGGTGGCCGAACATCGGCTGGAGGAAGACGAGGCGATGGAGGTGGCGATGGATCTTGCGTATCGGCTGCCCAAGCAGGCGTACAAGCTGTGAGGCAGCCGCTGCGTGGCCGGTGCGCGCGCGGGCGCGAGCGCATTGCAGCGGCACCGACGCGCGCTGCGGCACGCAGTGGCGCGCAACGGCAGCCGGCGTCATGACAGCGGCACACCCTGCACCTGTAGCAGCGCGGCGCATCGCGGCCAGGTGGGCGTGCATGACAGGACGCGTGCTCGCCTGTGTCTGCTTGGCACTGCCCGCGCTCGACGCCCTCGCGCAGACCGGCGCCCCGCGCGAGCGGGTGTCGCTCAATGCGCAATGGCGCTTTCAGCGTGGCGACCCGCCAGGCAACCCGGTGGTGCTCGATTATGCGGCCCGCCCCCAGGTCAACGGCAGCGACGACGGCAAGGTGGCCGATGCGCGCCCGGATCAGGCGCAGCCGCTGCAATCCACCGCCAAGGATGTGCTCAGGCCATGGATCCTGCCGACCGCCAATGCGCTGATCGCCAACCAGGCACAACGCCACCAACGCCCGCCCGGCCATCCGGGCAGCAACGTGGCCTATGTGCAGGCGCAGTTCGACGACAGTGCATGGCAGCTGGTGAACCTGCCGCACGATTGGGCGATTGCCGGGCCGTTTCTGGTCGATGGTCCGTACGGCGGCATGGGACGGTTGCCGAGCTGGGGAATTGGCTGGTATCGCAAGACGCTGGATATTCCGGCCAGCGACCGCGGCCGCTCGCTGTTTCTCGATCTCGATGGCGCAATGGCGTACGCCACGGTCTGGTGCAATGGTCAGCTGGTAGGCGGCTGGCCGTATGGCTACAGCTCCTGGCGGGTGGATCTGACGTCTTGCCTGGTCGCTGGCGGCGTCAACCAGCTGGCGATCCGGCTGGACAACCCGCCCGACTCGGCGCGCTGGTATCCCGGTGGCGGGCTGTATCGCAATGTGTGGCTGACCAGGACCGCGCCGTTGCATATCGCGCACTGGGGCACGCAGCTGACCACGCCGCAGGTGTCGGCCGCTGCAGCACAGGTGCAGCTGGCGGTGACGCTGGACAACGCCGCACCCACCACCGCACAGGCGCAGGTCAGCACCGCGATCTACGTGCTCGACGCAGCCAGCGGCACACGCACCGGCGAGGCGGTGGCGCGCATCGCCGCGCTGCCGGTGGAGGTGCCTGCCGGCGGTCACGCACGGGTGCAGGGCACCGCGCACATCGATGCGCCACGCCTATGGGGCCCACCGCCCACCCAGCAGCCGCATCGCTATGTGGCAGTGACCGAGGTGCGCCAGAACGGGCAGCTGGTGGATCGCTACGAGACACCTTTTGGCATCCGCGCCATCGTCTTCGATGCCGACAAGGGACTGCTGGTCAACGGCGAACAGGTGCCGATCCGCGGCGTGAACAATCACCATGATCTCGGCGCACTCGGTGCGGCATTCAACGTGCGCGCCGCCGAGCGCCAACTGCAGTTGCTGCAGCGGATGGGCGCCAATGCCATCCGCATGAGCCACAACCCGCCCGCGCCGGAGCTGCTGGAGCTCACCGACCGCATGGGCCTGCTGGTGGTGGATGAAGTGTTCGACAGCTGGGAAATGAAGAAGACCCCGCTCGATTTCCATCTGGTCTTTCCGCAATGGCACGAGCCGGATCTGCGCGCGATGCTGCGGCGCGACCGCAATCATCCGTCGGTGATGCTGTGGAGTGTGGGCAACGAGGTCGGCGAGCAATACACCGGCGAACAGGGCGCAGCGATCGCGCGCACGCTGCACGCCATCGTGCATGAGGAAGACCCCACGCGCCCGGCCACGGTGGCGATGAACTACGCCTCGCCCGAAATGCCGCTACCGGCGGCGCTGGATGTCATCAGCCTGAATTACCAAGGCGAAGGCATTCGTGATGCGCCCGAGTTCGAAGGCACCGAGCGTATTCGCAAGCCGCCGCAGTATCCGGCGTTTCATGCGCGGTTTCCGCACAAGGCCATCCTCAGCAGCGAGACAGCCTCGGCGCTGAGCAGCCGCGGCGTGTACCTGTTCCCGGTCACCCCGGACACTAGCGCACCGGTGCGCGATGGGCGCGGTGGCGATTCGGCCGTGCATCAGGTCAGCGCGTACGAGCTGCATGCGGTGGACTTCGGTTCCAGCGCCGACAAGGTGTTTGCCGCGTTGGACACGCACCCTTATGTCGCCGGCGAATTCGTCTGGACCGGCTTCGATTACCTGGGCGAGCCCACGCCGTACTACAGTTCGCGCAGCGCGTACTCCGGCACTTTCGATCTGGCCGGTTTTCCCAAGGACCGCTACTGGCTATACCAGGCGCGCTGGCGCCCGGAGCTGCCGATGGCGCACCTGCTGCCGCACTGGACCTGGCCCGGGCGCGAAGGCCAGGTCACACCGGTGCATGTGTTCACCTCCGGCGACGAGGCCGAGCTGTTCGTCAACGGCATCTCGCAGGGGCGCAAGCGCAAGGGCGCACTGCAGTACCGGTTGCGTTGGGATGCGGTGGTGTACCAGCCGGGCGAATTGCGCGTGCAGGCCTACAAGCACGGCAAGCCCTGGGCCGACGATCGCGTGCTCACGGCCGGGCCGGCGGCGCGCATGCAGGTGAGCCCGGACCGCAGCCGCATCGAGGGCGATGGCCGTGACCTGAGCTTTGTCACCGTGCGCTTGCTGGACCGCGACGGGCGGCCGGCGCCCACCGCCGGCGACCGCCTGCGGTTTCGCATCGAGGGCCCGGGCGAACTGGTGGCCACCGACAATGGCGATGCAACCAATCTGGAGTCGTTTGCCTCAGCGCAACGCAACGCCTTCAACGGGCTATGCCTGGCGATCGTGCGCGCCACGCCGGGCGGGCGCGGCACGATCACGCTGCATGTGGAATCGGAGCACCTGGATGCCGCGCAAGCCCAGATCGTCGTGCAGTGAGGCTGAGCCTGTGAGGCACCCGCTGCAGCACCGCAATGCAACCCAACCAGGCACAACGCCATGCCGTACCTGATCACCTTGCTGCGAAGCGCATTCGCCGCCGTTGCCATTCTCGTTGCCGCTCCGGCATGGGCGCGCTGCGACACGCCCGGCACCTCGCTCAAGCTGGCGTACGCCGACGGCTTTCTGCTTGGCACTGCCGTCAATGCCGACATCGTGTCCGGCAAGGACGCCACCTCCGCGGCGTTGGTGACATGCCATTTCACCGCGGTGACGCCGGAAAACGTGATGAAGGCCGAGGTCGTTGCGCCGCGTCGCGGCGAACTCGACTTCACCGCCGCCGATGCGTTTGTGGACTATGCGCAACGCAACGGGTTGTTCGTGGTCGGCCACACGCTGGTCTGGCACAACCAGACCCCGGCCTGGTTTTTTGTGGGGACGCGCGGCGCGGCAAACACCCCGGCCGCACAGATCGAGCGCATGCGCGCACATATCGAGCAGGTGGCAGGCCGTTATGTCGGCAAGGTGCAGGCCTGGGATGTGGTCAACGAAATCATCGACGAAGACGGCAGCTACCGTTCGACCAACTGGGTGCAGCGCGTTGGCGACGGCGACACGGTGGTGCGCAATGCCTTCGCCTTCGCGCAGCGTTACGCACCGGATGCGGAGCTCTACTACAACGACTTCAATGCCTGGCGGCCGGCCAAGCGCGAGGGCATCGTGCGCATGGTCAAGATGCTGCAGCAGGCCGGCATCCGTATCGATGGCGTCGGCATGCAGGGGCACTGGGGGCTCAATTACCCCAGCCTGCGCGATATCGAGGACGCCATCGACGCCTACGCCGCGCTCGGCATCAAGGTCATGATCACCGAGCTCGACGTGGACGTGCTGCCGCTTACCCGCGAAGGCCAGGTCATCGGCACCGGGCTTGCGCACGCGCAGTTCCAGTTGCCGGAGTTCAAGCGCTTCCTCGACCCCTACCGCGATGGCCTGCCGCCGCAGGTGCAGGCACAATTGCGCGATCGTTACGCCGAGCTGTTCGCGCTGTTCTGGCGCAAGCGCGACAAGCTCGCCCGCGTCAGCGTCTGGGGCGTGAGCGACGGCATGTCGTGGAAGAACGATTACCCCGTGCCTGGCCGCACCAATTACCCATTGCTGTTCGACCGCAACCACCAGCCCAAACCGGCACTGGAGGCGGTGCTGGCAGTGCCGGCCTCGGCCGCTCCCTAGTCGCGTCTGCCAGCGTGCGCAGGGACCTTGCACGGGCTTGATGGCATGATGGACCCACCTGATTGTCCGGACCCTCCGATGCGCTTGCCGCCCTATCTGTTGTTGGCTGTTCCGTTGCTGGCGATCGTCGCCGCCTGCGCCAGGAAGGATCCGCCGCCGCCGCGCTTCCCGGCCATCGGGCATGTGGACACCTTCGACCGCAGCTTCGCCGATGTGGTTGCCAGCGATGCGCGTATCGAAAAGCTCACCGAGGGGTTCACCTGGTCCGAAGGCCCGGCATGGGTGCGCGACGGAGGCTACCTGCTGTTTACCGACGTGCCGGAAAACAAGCTGTATCGCTGGTCCGAACAGGCCGGCCTGTCGGTGTTGCTGTCGCCGTCCGGCTATACCGGCCCGGAGCAGGCCACGCTGCGCGAGGCCGGTGCCAACGGGCTCTACGCCGAGCCGAGCGGCACCGTGCTGCTGGCCGATTCCGGTACCCGCATCGTGGCCCGGCTCGACCCGGTCACGCGCAAGAAGACCCCTCTGGCCACCCGCTTCGAGGGCAAGCGCTTCAACAGTCCCAACGATGTGGTGCGTCGCAGCGACGGCGTGGTGTTCTTCACCGATCCGCCGTATGGCCTGAAGGATCTGAACAACTCGCCGGTCAAGCAGCTGCGCTTCAACGGCGTCTACCGGCTGGACACCGACGGCAGCGTGCATCTGCTCGACGACAGCCTGAGCTTTCCCAACGGCATCGCGCTTTCGCCCGATGAGCGCACCTTGTACGTGTCCAACTCCGACCCGGAGCGACCGATCTGGATGGCGTATGCGCTCGACACCCAGGGCGCCGTCACCGGCAAGCGCGTGTTCGCCGATGCCTCGGACCTGGTGGCCAAGGACGCGCCCGGCCTGCCCGACGGCATGGCGGTCTCTGCCGACGGCCACCTGTTCGCCACCGGCCCGGGTGGGGTCATCGTATTCAACCCGGCCGGCCAGCGCCTGGGGCGCATCGAGACCGGCGAAGCCGTCTCCAACTGCGCCTTCGGCAACGACGGCCATACGCTCTACATGACCTCGCACGCGATGCTGGCGCGCGTGCGCGTCAAGGCGTTGGGGCTGCAGTTCGCCAAGTAGCTCGCCAGAGTCAGGCAACCTGTCGTGAGATCGCCAGATGGGCACAGAAGCGCTGGCGATCCACGCAGCACGTGGTCCGACTGCGATGCCGCATGACTGCGTTGAGTTTTCGCGCGTCCTTGAATTTCCTGGCCCAGGAATCTAGACTCGCGTCCAAGTGGACTGGGGGTTCCCGGTCGGCGTCATAGCCTCGGTGAGATCACCGGGGCTTTTCGCTTTCCGGCGGTGGGAAAACCTTCAGGCCCCAGCCCGCGTAGTCGATTCCCAGCCTGCGCCGTCCTTCTTTGCAGAAAAATTTTTGCTGCAACACCTCGAACGCTCGATTGGGATGACCCGGCCGGAGTACCGACAGGCCAATGGGACGCGCCACCAAGTCTGCCAACTGCAAGCCGGACGAGTTGGCCTTCTTGTCCGCAAACACGATGTTGAAGGGCAACTGCAGGCCCCAGCGGTTCGCATCGTCGCAAATGCGCCTGAATTCAAGCTCCAGGTCACGGTCTTCTTTCTTGCCACGGCACTCGACCACCACATGAGTCGGAACCTTGTCTTGATGTTTTTCCTGCATCAGTTCGAACAGTGTCTCCAGACAGAACGCGAGCGCCAGATGATAGGGATTGTTGCCCATCTGCGATTTCTCCTTCAGCCGCGTCTTGTCGATGACGCAGCTGATCAGGATGAAATTGTGTGACTCGTTGATCGTGGTGAGTTCTTCGAGAAATGTCTGCTTTTCCACACGATCCGTGAATCGGAAATGTCCTTTTTCCTTGCGGATATCGTGCTCGTGGAGAATGACCACATCATGCCCGAAGTGCCGGAACTTGAAGGATTCGACCGCTGGTACCACGCGCTGTGCATAGTGTCTTTTGTGAAAAACACAAAACGCCAGCACAAACACCGGGTAATTGGGATCAATCGACTCCAGCCCGTGATCGCCACTCTCGTCGACGTAGACGATGTAGTTGCTGTAGTTTTCGTTGGGCGTGGCCAGCAGTGGCGGCGCCTCTGGCTTGCCTTCCATATGGACAAGCGGCAGTGAAAACTGGCCTGCCATCCCGGGCGTTGCCAGTGGTGGTCGGTCTGATCTGCGCTTGGCCATTGCCGCTCCTGCACGCCGCCTCGGAAAGACATGTCGGCGGATTGGCTACACGCCTGTCACCGCACGATGCTCATGCCTGAAGTTTCGCACGGCGGCGGGTCGGCGCGGACCTGCGCTATGGCGTCTGGCCGTCGTTCAGTACAAGCAGATCCTCCAGCTCCGGGCCACCGCCGCGGTTGGCGCTGCCGGCAGCCAGATACAGGCTGCCATCGACGGCTGCGGCCTGCGTGCCATGGCGCCCCTGCGGTAGCGCTGGCAGCGTTGTCCAGGCGGCGCGCTGCGGGTCGTAGGCTTCCACCTCGTCATGCGCCGTGACCTGCCGCAGGCTCTCGCCGCCGATGATCAGCAGCTTGCCGTTGCGTGCAATGGCACTGGTGCCGGCCCGCTGCGTCGGCAACGCGGCCGGCGCAACGGACCAGGTGCCGCGTTGAACGTCGTAGATATCCACTTCCGCAATCGTCTGCGCCAGGGTGTTGCCACTTTCGTGGGCCGACCTGCGTCCACCGGCGGCATACAGCTTTCCGTCGATCACGGCCGCATGGAAATGGTCGCGCGCGTGCGGCGCGTCCGCCAGCTGTGTCCACTGCTGGGTCCTGGTATCGAAGGCATCCAGCCACGGCACGTACCCGCTCATGTGCCC
The DNA here is from genome assembly GCF_003600855.1 of Xanthomonas sp. CFBP 7698. NCBI lineage: Bacteria > Pseudomonadati > Pseudomonadota > Gammaproteobacteria > Lysobacterales > Lysobacteraceae > Xanthomonas > Xanthomonas sp. CFBP 7698. The sequence goes on along the minus strand of NZ_PRDN01000009.1, from coordinate 1,267 downwards.
GCGCGTGTTGCCGCCGACCAGGTACAGCACGCCGGCATGCGCGACCGCGCCTGCGGCGCCGCGACGCCGATGCTGCGGGATTTCCGCGCCCGTCTGCCACGTGTCCGTTTGCGGATCGTAGATCAGCAGGTGGGTCAGCGATGCTTCTTCCGGGTAGTCGCCGGTGAAGCCGCCGACGAAATACAGCTTGCCTGCAGACACCACTGCCTGCGCGTGACTGACCATCAGCGGCGGTGCGCTGCCTTGCGACCAGCGACCTGTGCGGGTATCGAAGATCTCCAGCGGGCGCTGGTCGCGTCCACCGATCAGATACAGCCGCTCACCAATGGCAACCAGACTGTTCTCGTGGCGCGCATGCGGTTTGCCATGTGTGGCAACCGAGTGCCACTGCGGCGATGGCGCGGCGGTCTTGGCAGACGTAGCGTGTTCGGCCGCGATGCCGAGCACAGGCACGCAGCCAATGGTCGCGGCGAGCAGCCCCGTGCGGAGCGTGATGTTCAACAGTCGCATGAAGCGCTCTGCCAGTGGCCATGGCAGACCAGTGTAGCGACAGCGGCCACACGATCCAGCTGCACAAGCAGCCTGATCCGGTAGCAGTGTGCGCGTGGCGAGTTGCACGCATTGCGGCAGGTGCGCCCAGCCTCCAAGATGCCGGAGCCCAGCTGTTCCACTTCGTCCCGCAACATGGCCTGGTCCAGAGTTCCACCTGGAAGGGCGGCGATGAGCTGCGCCGCAAACCATTCGCCCGCATGCCGCATGCGGCATGCGGGCCGGTGACTGCGAGCTCTTCACGTGCAGCTGAACCGCGCTTGCGAACACTACGGTAAATCGACCCGGAGATGCGTGTGGCCATCACTCAAGCAAAGCAGGTTCTGCAAACCGCTCCACCCAAGGCGGTGGCTGCTGCCGCTGCGCGCGGCCTGCGCCTGCGTGAGCAGCATGGGCGCGGCGGCACCGCAATTGGCGTGGCGCGTGCGCGCGATCTCTCCGCGCAGAAGTCGCTGTCTGCACAGACCATTCGCCGCATGCATTCCTACTTCGCCCGACACAGCGTCGACAAGAACGGCAAAGGCTGGGCAGATGCCAAGGCCCCCTCGGCCGGCTACATCGCCTGGCTGCTGTGGGGCGGCGATGCAGGCCAGCGCTGGGCCGCACGTCTGCTCCAGCGTCTGGACGCAGGGGCGAGCAAGAAGGGGTAATCCCCCCACAGGTTAGCTGACGCCAGAAGTGGAATTTTCTCGTACCCTTTTCCGAGGAGGTTCCATGA
>NZ_PRDN01000008.1:0-87100 GCF_003600855.1 Xanthomonas sp. CFBP 7698 | reverse complement strand
GTGGCGGCATCCATGCCGCCACACGGTCCCGCAATCGGCGAGGACACCACGCCAGACAGTTGGTTGGTGGTTTTATCGAAGAGCAAAGGCCACCGCATCGCCAGCCTGCTCGTCGCTTGTCATATACATGCGCATCGACCATCTCGACTGGTCCTTGCCCGCCCACCGTCGCGGGACCCTTGGCGGCATGGATGCCGCCACGGAGCTTACAAGGACGTACTTGCAGCGTGTCCTGCGATGGTGGGCGGGCAAGGGCCCTGCAGCAACGGCGCAGACCATCCGCTTTGCGCCTGATCTTCCAGTACTGAGCAATCAGGTAACGACGCCCGCACTGCGCGTCTTGCGATCACTTGGCTGTCTTCACGTCTGATCGAGGGCGCGGCGTCCTCATCGCTCGCGGGACACGCGATTAACTCGTCCATGAGGCTCGATGGCGGCATCCACGCCGCAACGCGTGTCGCCTGGAGCAAGGTCAGAACTTCCAGGACAAGGTGAGCTCCACATCGCGCGGGTCGCCGTAGATCAGCTGGCTCTGGTAGACGATGTTGGCGTAGTAGCGGCGGTCGAACAGGTTGCGCACGTTGAGTTGTGCCGACCAGGCCTGGTTGAAGTCGTAGCGTGCCATGGCATTGGCCAGCACCACGCTGCCTTGCGTCAGCCGTTGCGTGTTGCCCTGCGGCGCGGCCATCAGTTCGTGGATGGCCGACTGCCAGCTCAGTCCCCCACCCAGCCGCCACGGCCCGGTCTGCCAGCTGGTGAACAGCGTGGCCTCACGGCGTGGGCTGGCAGGGTTCACGTCCGCGCCGCTGGCGTCGTTGGCATCGAACTGCGCGAAGCCGAACGCAAGACGCCACTGCTCCGACAGCTGGCCATCCAGCTGGAACTCCACGCCCTGGCTGACAGTGCCTCTGGCAGCGAGATAGGCCTGATTGGTGGTACCTGGCACCAACTGCCCGGGGTCGTTGACGGCCAGATTGTCCTGCTCGATGCGGAACAGCGCCAATGCGGCATTGAGCTGGCCGCCGAAATATTCGCCCTTGGCACCCACCTCGTAGCTATCGCCTTCCAGCGGGTCGAGATAGCGCCCGCCGCGGTCGCGGTTGTTCTGCGGTTTGAAGATGCCGGTGTAGCTGGCGTAGAGCGCGTGGTGGTCGTCCACATCGAAGATCAGGCCGGCGTACGGCGTGGTGCGGCCCCGGCGCTCGTACGAATTTTCCGGCACCAGCTGGTCAGTGCTTTTCCAGTCGGTGACGCGTGCACCCACGATGGCCTTCAGCGTGTCGGTCAGCTGGAATCGTCCGGCGGCATAGGCGGCCACCTGACGCACATCACGGTCTTCGCCCTTGCTCAGCGGCGTCCACTGCGGTTGCGCCATGGTGCCGGTCCAGGCGAAGACGCTTTGTGCGATCAACGGTTGCAGCGGCAGGTTGGACCAGTTGCGCACATTGCGATTCAGCCAGGTGGCACCGGCCACGATTTCGTGTTCGCGGCCCCACAGCGTCAACGGCAGGGAGAGGTAGGCGTCCAGACTGTTTTGCGCGCTGAGCGCGGGGTAGCGCCCGCCAAAGGTACTGGCAAGTCCCAGGCCGGTCTGTGCGTCCGGATAATCCAGGTAGCCGAACAACACCGATTTCCAGTCGGTTTCGAAGCGCTGGTGCGCGTACTCCACCTGCAGCTGCGCACCATTGTCGAAACGATGGGTGAGCCCGGCGAAGGCGTTGGTGGTATCGGCCACGCCCCGCGCCCAGCGTGGCGTGAACGCGTCCGAGCGCGCGAAATCGGTGCGGCTGCCATCGCTGAAATACGCCGGGACGCCGCCCCAGGTGGTGCCGCGCCCATCGTTGCGCTGCTTATTGATGCCGATGTAGCCGCTGGTGGCCTCGCTCAGATCCGCATCGACGATGCCGTAGAACAGCGACGACTGCTTGCCGTAGTAATCGCGGAAGGACTGCTTGTCTTCATAGCTGGCCACCACGCGGCCGCGCACCGTACCGGCGGCGTTGAGCGGCGATTGCAGATCGAGCGTGCCGCGATAGCGGTCCCAGCGGCCGGCCGACAGATCCACGCGGCCGGTCAACACGTCGCTGTCGGCATGCTTGCGCAGCAGGTCGATCGATGCCGCCGGGCTACCGGCACCGGAGGTCAGCCCGTTGGCACCACGCACGATCTCGACGCGGTCGTAGATGGCCATGTTCTGCTGCACATCGCCGCTGTAATCGGTGGGAATGCCGTCGATGCGGTAGTAATCCACCTCGAAGCCGCGTGCGGTGATGTAGGTGCGCTCGGTATCCCAGGTCGGCGAGTTGAAACCGGCCACGGTGTCGGTGACGTCCTGCAGCGATTGCAGGTTGCGGTCGACGATCTGCTGGCGGGTCACCACCACGACCGACTGTGGCGTGTCGCGTAACGACAGCGACAGCTTGGCCGAACTGCGTGCGATATCGGCGGTGTAGGAATCGCTGCCCTCGGTGGTGGCACTGCGGTGCGCCTGGATCTGCAGACGATCCAGATCAACCGGATCGCCGGGATGCGATTGCGCGCTTGCCAGCGCCGGGCAGGCACAGGCCAGCGCAAGCACGGCGCGTCGGGGGGTCACGCGCGACAGGCGCAGATCGGCACGCGCACCAGCGCGCGCAGACACGGGACGAGAGAACATTGGTGTCAGCCTCATGATCGAAACACTGCCGTCGAAGACGGCCGCTGAGGCTGGCGCGGTCACACCATGCGAGGTGCGGCCCGTTGGCTGGCTGGGCGCGCATGGTCGATCCATGCCCCATCGCTGTCAATAGAAGCCGGCACAGGGGAGCTGCAAATTGCGAGAAAAATGCCGTCTGGTTTGCACGCTGGGTTGCCACGCATTGGCAACCGATTGGCGGCCGCCCGCGATCCATTCCTTGCCGCGCGATGTCGCTTCATCCTGACGCAAGAGCGCCCGACACCGCGCTCGTACGCAGCGTCCCTGGCGCGCTGCCATACCAGCGGCGAAGTGCGTTACGGCGCTGCGCCAGTGCCGCATTGGACACCGGCGATCAACACAGACCAACCGCGACGCAGCAGCGCAGCAGCACTGCACCCGCCACGCCACGCGCCGAGGCAGCGTTCAATCCGGACGTTGCCCCACCAGCCCGCGCGCCTGCATCGCCTCCAGCACGCCGCGCAGGATGCTGAGGTTGTGGCCGTGCGCGGCGCCTTCGTGCAGCAACACGATGGCGCCGGGCCGCAGGTCGCGCACGATGCGCGCCACGGTGGTGTCCGGTTCGCAGCGCACGCCGTCGAAACCGCGCGCGCTCCAGGCCACGCGGGTCAGGCCATGCGCGCGTAGCGGCGAGGCGACGAACGGGTTGGTCATGCCGACCACCGAGCGGTACAGCCGGGGCGCATGGCCGGTGATCCGGGCCAGGGTGCGCTGCGCCAGCCCGATTTCCTGGGCCATGCGGCGCGGCCCCAGCGCCCAGAACCAGGCCTGCGGATGGGTATGGCTGTGGTTGCCGATGCCGTGGCCGCGTCGCACGATCTCGCGCACCAGCTCGGGCCGCCGTTCGGCGCGCGCACCAACCACGAAGAAGGTGGCCTTGGCGCCGTAGGCGTCCAGCAGGTCGAGCATGGCCGGGGTGTCGTCGGACGGGCCGTCGTCGATGGTAAGCCACACCTGCGGCGCGCGGCCTGGCAGCCGTGCCAGGACCGGCGCATACAGGCGCGCACGCGGCAGGAACACCGGCACCACGAACAACGCATGCGACACCAGCAGCGTCGGCAGGCCCCAGGCCCAGCCCAGATGCCACCACAGCACCGCCACTGCCAGCTGCGACAGGGCGAACAAGCCCACCCAGCGGTACGGGCGGGAGGGGATGCGATACAGCGTTTCCGGCGTGGTCATGCCGCATGATGCCACGCGGCGTAGAATGCCCGGTCTCCACGATCTGACCGAAGTGCTGCCATGTCCCTCGATCCCGCTCTGCGTTCCCGTATCGATACGCTGCTGCAATCCAGCCGCGTGGTGCTCTTCATGAAAGGCCAGCCCGGCATGCCGCAGTGCGGTTTTTCGGCCAAGGCGGTCGGCGTGCTGGACGGGCTGGGCATCGACTATGCCCACGTCAACGTACTGGCCGACCAGGACATCCGCGAAGGCATCAAGGCCTACGGCGACTGGCCGACCATCCCGCAGCTGTACGTGGACGGCGAGCTGATCGGCGGCAGCGACATCATCGTGCAGATGGCCGACAGCGGCGAGCTGAGCAGCATGCTCGGCCTGCAGGCGCCCGACCGCAGCCCGCCGAAGATCACCATCACCCCGGCCGCAGTCGAGATGCTCAAGGGCGCCTTGGCCGATGCGCCGGACGCGTCGCTGACGCTGTCCATCGATGCCAACTTCCAGCCGAACTTCCAGCTGGCGCCGACCAACCCGAACGCCATCGCCGCCGAATCCAACGGCCTGCGCGTGCAGTTCGACCTGGCCAGCGCGCGCCGCGCAGACGGCATCACCATCGACTGGGTGGACGACATCCGCGGCCGCGGCCTGGCGATCGACAACCCCAACGCGCCCAAGCCGGTGCAGGAGCTGTCGGTGCGCGATGCCGACGACCGCCTCAAGGCCGGCAGCCTGACCCTGGTGGACGTGCGCCCGGCCGACGAGCGTGCGCTGGCCACGGTGGCCGCACCGTTCCGCACCCTGGATGCGCACGAGCGCGCCGCCATCGAACAGTTGCCCAAGGACACCCCGCTGGCATTCCTGTGCCACCGCGGCGGGCGCAGCCTGCAGGCCGCCGAGCACTTCCGCGGCCTGGGCTTCACCAACGTCTACAACGTCACCGGCGGCATCGATGCGTGGTCGGACCAGGTGGACAACGGCGTGGCGAAATACTGAGCAGACGCGAGCGGTCGCGGTAGCGCTCAGGCGTCAGGCTGCTCGTGCAGCCTGCCGCGCTTGCGTGACCCGTGTGACCAAGGCCTGCACAGCTGCGGCACACCGCACACCGAAACGGGCGCTCCTTGGAGCGTCCGTTTTTTCATGGATCAATCCGCACAAGGACACCGCCGCAATGCACACCCGCCTGCTCCCACTCGCCCTGGCCGCGCTGCTACCGCTGGCCGCCCACGCTGCCGAACCGTCGCGCGCGGTGCTGCTGGTCCAGACCTACGACAGCCAGCCATCCGACGATCCGCTGGAATACATTCCAGTGTGGCTCGGCAAGGCAGTGGCAAAGGAATCGACCCTGCCCAAGGCGTTGCTGGGCCAGCCGCTGCAGGTCTTCAATACCGGCGTATCCACTGGCACCGTGCGGCTTGCGTCGCTGACGGTGGACGACAACAGCATGTGCGGCGGCACCGCGAAGCTGCGCATCATGGGCAGCACCACGCTGTCCGATTCGCCGCTGCTGTCGACGGTGGATCTCAACCCGGGCAAGCGCTTTGCGTCGCGTGCAGCCACCGCCACCGAACAGAGCGAATTGTTTCGCCAGGTGAGCGACACCGCGCAGCTGCGCAAGCGCGTCAAGCCGGCGGCATTGGCGCAGGCACTGGCCGCGTTCAATGCCGACCGCGCGCAGGATCTGGCCGCGCTGCAGATCGTCACCGATGTGCAGCAGCCGCAGCGGCGCGTGGCCGTGCTGACTTCCAACCACCCGACCAAGACCGGCAATCCGGAGAACCCGACCGGCATGCTCGCGGTGCTTGCGATCTTCGACCATGACGGCAGCCGTTGGCAGTTCCGCCACGGCCACGCCGCCAGCGGCTGCGACGATTGCGAAGACCTGCCGCAGCGCACCCATCTGCTGCAGTTCGGCGATATCGACGGCAACGGCACGCTCGATCTGGTGCTGTCGGAAAGCGGCTACGAAAGCTACGGCTTCTATCTCTTGCTCGGCGGAGGTGCCAGCTGGCGGTCGGAAGGTTTGCCAGGCGGCTGCTGATCGATTGACTGCATGCGCGGTGCCGGTGGCGGCATCGCGCGTGGTGCCCGTCCCCGCTGCAGTACCCGCAGCTGTTCGGCGATCACGCTGGCATGCAGACACGGTGTACAGCCGTTACCCGCCGCCATGCAGCGCGTGGATGGCGGCCTTCAGCCGGCAAACCCGCCGTCATCGAGAAACTGCTGTTCCGCTGCGCTGGTCGCGCGCCCCAGCACGGTATTACGGTGCGGGAACCGGCCAAAGCGCTGGATGATGCGTTGATGTTCCAGCGCCCAGTGGGTGGTTTCCGCATCGTCCAGTGCGCTGATCAGCTCCACCGCGCGTGCCTGCTCCTGCAGGTCTTCGGCATGCTCGAACGGAAGATAGAAAAACAACCGCAGTTGCGCCGAGACCTGCTGGTCGAAGCCGCGCTCCACCGCCTGCTTTGCGCACTGCAACGCCAACCCGTCGGTGGCATAGGCATGCGCGCTGCCACGGAACGCATTGCGCGGAAACTGGTCCAGCAGGATCAACAAGGCCAGTGCGTCTTCGGCGCGCGCCATCCAGTGCGCATACTCGCCCCGTGCGGCGGCAAAGTGCTGCTCGCTGAAATGCTGGCGAAAGTTGGCATCGAAGGCATCGTTGTGCGTGAACCAGCGGGCCGAGCCGGCCAGTTCCCAGAAAGCCAACACCACATCGGCCTGTTTGTTGCGTTCTGTCTTGGCAATCATCGACGTCCCCCCTGAGGAATACGGCACAGCATGCGCTCTGGCATGTGATGAGGCAGCCGCGACCGCAACCTCCAGCACTTGGCAAGCACGGCGCTGGCAGCTAGGTTTGCGGCCTGTGCTTTCGTGTCACCGGGGAAATCCATGCGTTCCATCCTGTTCGCCGCCCTTGGCGCGGCGCTGCTGTGCGGGCCTGCGGCTGCGGCATCGCGGTTCGTGCAAGACCCTTACCCCAGCACCTACCGCGCGCTCGCGTCCGGTCCGGTGCTGATCCAGCACGCCACGGTGCTCACCGGCACCGGCGAGCGGCTGGACGATGCCGACGTGCTGCTGCGCGACGGCAAGGTGGCCGCCGTCGGCCGCGCACTCGAGGCACCGGCCGATGCACGCCGCATCGACGGCACCGGCAAGTGGGTGACGCCCGGCATCATCGATGTGCACTCGCATCTGGGCGTGTACCCCAGCCCGGGCGTCAGCGCGCACAGCGACGGCAACGAGATGACCGCACCGGTGACGCCCAACGTGTGGGCCGAGCATTCGATCTGGCCGCAGGACCCGGGCTTTGGCACCGCGCTGGCCGGCGGTATCACCTCGCTGCAGATCCTGCCAGGCTCGGCCAACCTGATCGGCGGGCGCGGCGTCACGCTGAAGAACGTCGCCTCCACGACCTACCAGGGCATGAAGTTCCCCGGCGCACCGTGGGGCCTGAAGATGGCCTGCGGCGAAAACCCCAAACGCGTCTACGGCGAAAAGGGCGGCCCTGGTACGCGCATGGGCAATGTGGCCGGTTACCGCGCTGCGTTCATCGATGCGGCCGAGTACCTGCAGAAGAACGCACCGAAGAAGAAACCCGCCAAGAAGCGTCACTGGTGGAGCCGTGGTGGCGACAACGACAGCAGCGGCGATGCCGGCGGCAAGCGTGATCTCAAGCTCGATACGCTGGCCGGCGCCATCAACGGCGACATCCGCGTGCACATCCACTGCTACCGCGCCGACGAAATGGCGACCATGCTGGACCTGTCCAAGGAATTCGGCTTCCACATCGCCGCCTTCCATCATGGCGTGGAGGCCTACAAGCTGGCCGACCGGCTGGCGCAGGAAAACGTCTGCGGCGCGCTATGGGCCGATTGGTGGGGCTTCAAGATGGAAGCCTTCGACGGCATCCAGGAGAACATCGCCATGGTCGACCGGCCTGCCAACAGCTGCGCCATCGTGCATTCGGATTCGGAAGAAGGCATCCAGCGCCTGAATCAGGAGGCCGCCAAGGTAATCGCCACTGCGCGCCGCAGCGGCATGGAGATTGCGCCCGAGCGCGCGATCCGCTGGCTCACCAGCAACGCCGCCAAGGCGTTGGGCATCGAGCAGCAGACCGGCGCGCTGGAGCCGGGCAAGATGGGCGATGTGGTGGTGTGGAATGGCAACCCCTTCAGTTCCTACGCATTGGCCGAACAGGTGTATATCGACGGCGCGCAGGTTTACGACCGGCATCAACGCGCGTTGCAACCGGTGTCGGACTTCATGCTGGGCCAGGAGGTGGCACGATGAGCCGCCGCATCCTGACACGCCCGCAACTGCGTGCCCTGTCGGCGCTGGTGCTGGCCGCGCTGGCGTTGCCGGCGTTGGCACAGCAGGTGCTGATCCGCGATGCCACCGTGCACACCGCTACCGCGCAGGGCACGCTGCAGCACACCGACGTGCTGGTGCAGGGCGGCGTGATCCGTGCGATCGGCAGCAACCTGGCCGTGCCGGCCGATGGCCGCGTGATCGAGGCCAAGGGCCGCCCGCTGACGCCGGCCTTGTTCGGCGGCATTACCGAGATCGGCATCGAAGAAGTCTCCGGCGAAGGCAGCACCGTGGACAGCGGCGTCAAGCTGGCCGATCAACCGATGCGCCCGGAGTTCGACGTCACCCTGGCCTACAACCCCGACTCGGTGCTGGTGCCGGTGGCGCGCGTGGAAGGCATCGGCTTCACGGCGCTGGGCGCAACCACCAGCGGCGCCTTCATCGCCGGCCAGGGCGGCATCGTGCGGCTGGATGGCAGCCCGGACCCGGTTGGCCCGCATGCATTGTTCATCCGCATCGGCGCAGCGGCGTCCGACCTCACCGGCAGCTCGCGTGCCGCGCAATGGATGCTGCTGGATCAACTGGCGGCCGAAGCACGCGGCCGCGTGCCCGCCGAGTCGCCGCATGCATTGCTGACGCCGATGGGGCGCAGCGTGCTGGCCCGGTATCTGGCCGGGCAAGGCCGCATCGTGGTGCAGGTCGAACGTGCCGCCGACATCCGCCAGCTGTTGCGCTGGGCGCAACGCGAGAAAGTACGCATTGCCATCGCCGGCGGCGCCGAGGCGTGGAAGCTGGCCCCGCAACTGGCGCAGGCCAGGGTGCCGGTGCTGGTGAACGCGCTGGCGGATTTGCCGGCAACCTTCGACCAGATCGGCGCAACGCTGGAAAACGCCGCACGCCTGCGCGCGGCCGGTGTGGAGGTCAGCTTCAGCCAGAGCGGGGATGCCTCGCACAACGCGCGCAAGCTGCGTCAGCTGGCTGGCAATGCGGTAGCCAATGGGCTGCCGTGGGAATCCGGCCTGGCCGGGCTGACCCGCGTGCCCGCGGAGATCTTCGGGGTGGGCGATCGCATCGGCAGCATTGCCGTGGGCAAGCAGGCCGACCTGGTGCTGTGGGAAGGCGACCCGCTGGATGTCGCCCATTACGCCGAGCAGGTCTGGCTGGGCGGGCGCGAGATGCCGATGCGCTCGCGCCAGAGCGAACTGCGCGACCGCTACCTGCAGCAGGCCGGGCAGCTGCCGCGCGCGTACCTGAAGTGAGTGCGTGCGGCGTGCGCTGATGCGTACGCCGCAAGGCGCTGCCATCACACCCGCAGCCCGCACATGCAGCGGCCTTGGCAGCGCCGCCCATGGCGCGCTCGGCACCACCGCCACCCTGCACGACCTGCTGTTGCACGTGGGTGGGCGGTGGACTGGCAGACATGGGCGATGCGCTGTCGTGGCGTCTCGCCGCGTGGCGCCGGCGGCCTTCGCTGCAGTGATGCAGCCATCGGGGCTATCGCCTGTTGCCGGTTTGGCGGCTGGCACTACCCGGCAGTCTTCGTGCCCTGGCAGCTGCCAGCTGCGGGCGCAGCCGCTGCACGACCACGGACCCGCTGGTTCGAGCCGGCGGATGACGTTGGATCGATTGCGACGCGCTGCGCCAAGCCAGCCACATCGCGACGCAGATCGACGCAGCGGGCAGGTGCTGCGCACACGCCATGTGTCTGCCGGTCGCAGCTGAAGCGTGACCGGCGCTTAGGTTCATTGCTGAAGTTTGAACGCGCCGCACGCTCTGCTGCTTGCGCGCTCGCCGTCGTGGTCCAGCCCGCCTAGCATCGCCCATCGGCATCCGGCTTGCCGCCTCACGTCGCCATGGAGACCCACATGTTCTGCCCGACCCTGCGCATGCTGGCGTGCGCGTTGTGCCTGTACGCCGGCGTCAGCGCCCCGGCCATGGCGGCATTCGGATTCACCCGCAGCGGCGACCGCGTGGTGGTGGATAGCGGCGCCGAGCTGGTGTTTTCGGTCAACGCCAACAATGGCGACATCGTGTCGATGCGCTACCGCGACAACGAGCTGCAGACCACCGAATCGAAAGGCTCGCACATCGCCTCCGGGCTGGGCAGTGCCAGCGTGGACGCGCGCGTGGTGGGCGGGGCAATCGTGGTATCGGCCAAGGCCGGCGATCTGGTTCAGTACTACATCGTGCGCAAGGGCCGCAATGCGATCTACATGGCCACCTATGCGCCGACCTTGCTGCCGGTGGGCGAACTGCGCTTCATCGCGCGCCTGAATGTGTCCAAGTTGCCGACTGCCCAGCAGGAACCCGATTCCAGCGTCGGCACGGCGATCGAAGGCGAAGATATCTTCCTGCTGCCGGACGGCCGCACCAGCTCCAAGTTCTATTCGGCGCGGCGCATGCTCGACGATCAGGTGCATGGTGTCAGCGGCTCCGGCGTTGCGGTGTTCATGCTGATGGGCAACCGCGAACGCAGTTCCGGCGGGCCGTTCTTCAAGGACATCGCCACGCAGAAAACCCGCGTGACCCATGAGCTCTACAACTACATGTATTCCGACCATACCCAGACCGAGGCCTTCCGCGGCGGCCTGCATGGTGTCTACGGCCTGTTGTTCACCGATGGCGGCGCGCCATCGAGCGCGCAGCTGAGCACCGACTTTGTCGATGCCACGCTGGGCTTGAACGGCTACCTGGCCGCTAACGGGCGGGGTGCGGTGAGCGGCCGCGTCGGCGGCGTGCTCTCCGGGCAGCCGGCCGTAATCGGGCTGCGCAACGAGCAGGCGCAGTACTGGGCCAGAGCCAATGGCAGCGGTGATTACCAGATTGCCGGCGTGCGTCCGGGGCGCTATCGCATGACGCTGTACCAGAACGAGCTGGAGGTGGCGCAGCGCGATGTCGAAGTGTTTGCCAATGCCACGGCGCAGGCCGCGTTGCAGGCGGTGACAGCGCCAGGAACGGTGAAGTGGCAGATCGGCGTGCCCGACGGCACCCCGGCCGGATTTCGACATGCCGACTTGCTGCCGCGCGCGCACCCGTCCGACCGGCGCATGAGCTGGTCACCGCTGACCTACACCGTGGGCGCCAGCAGCATGAGCAGTTTTCCGGCGGTGCAGTGGCGCAGCATCAACACCCCCACCCGCATCGACTTCGCCCTGGCCTCCAGCGAGGTGCGCGGCTATCGCCTGCGCATCTTCGTGCCGTTGGCCCAGGTCAGCGCACGCCCGCAGATCAGCGTGAATGCCCGCTGGAACGGCCCGGTGCCCGCCGCTCCCAACCAGCCCAAGACGCGCGGCATCACCCGTGGCACCACACGCGGCAACAACACGCTGTATGAGGTGGACATCCCCGCGTCGGCGCTGCAGGCCGGGAGCAACAGCATCGAGATCGGGCTTGCCTCCGGATCGCCGGATAATGGGTTCCTCAGCCCGGCCGTCGTGTTCGACAGCATCCAGCTGGTGGCGATGTAACAGCGGTGAACATGACTAGGTAATCGCCAGGTGCACGCTGCCGGTGCACGGACTGGCCGTGCCGTGTTTCCTGCACGGCAACGTCTGCGCAGCAGCCCCATGGCTGCTGGCTACGCGTTGCAAGCCACTGCAGCACCACGGCACGCCATGCACCGCACGTCATCGCGCGATGCATGGCACGGCGCCGACACCCCTGCCAAGACGCCGCAGCCGTTCTTCATGCCCGCACTACCGACGTTGGCGTGCAACCGGTACACGCCAACTGCGCACCGTTGCGCTGACCATCGCCGCCTGGCCACGCGCCAATCGCTGCGCTTACTTGGCCGCAATCGACCCGCTGAGCGACACCGTGCCCATCCCGCCGGTGACCTCGAAGCCACCTTCCACCACCTGCAGATACAGATCGCTGCTGTAGCGGCCATCGCCAGCCCGCAGGGCCTGCAAGCGTGTGAGGAATGCCTTGACGTCCACATTGACGTTGCCCTTGGCCGGCAGTGGATTGCTGTTGCCGGCCGTGCCGTGCGGGATGAAGGTGTACACGTAATAGCCGGCAGCCGAGTTGTTGCCTTCCCACAGATCGTAGGTGACGCCGCCGGAGGTGATGGCATTGGCGGTGGTCACGGTACCGATCGGATACGAATTGTTGGCGCCCCAGATCATCACTTCCAGCTGCGGGTTGCCCTTGCTGGCGTCCTTGCGAAAGAACAGGTCGTAGGCAAAATCGCCGGTCTGCCCGCTGCCGTTGGTGGTGAAGGCCAGCGCGCCGCTCAGGCTGCCGATCTTGGACACCTGATGCGGAAAGTAGCTGTCGGTGGTCGGGTTCATCGTGTAATGCCAGCCGCGACAGATCGCGGGGTAGCCATACAACTGCCCGCTGGGCAGGTTGTAGGACACGGTCAGGCTCGGCGTACTGCCGGAGCCGAACGTGCCCTTGATGTTGTTGTTGCTGTCGTTGAAATTATTGTTGTACGCGTACTGCGTGCCGTAGACCTTGGTCTCGCCGGTATAGGCACTGGCGCCGGCGGCGAGCAGTGCCAACGCCAATGCCGCGGTGCGCGGTAACAGGCGCAAACGGGTGGGCAAACGAACAGCGTCGTGCAGATGCATGGGTGAGCTCCGATGAGGATGGGACGCCCGGCACCTGGCAAGATGCCAGGCGCCGGACACACGACCATTGCGTCATCCGCCAGCGCAACAGATTTGCGTCACGCAGCGGATGTCCACGCACTGACGGGGCGCAGACACGGCCATCCATGCGGACCGATCACCGTGGCCTCCTCCGATGCGCGCCACCTGCATGACAGGCGCGGCGCAGACGGCCACCTCATTGGCGTGATGCACCTCATGCCCGACGAAGCTGCGAGCAGGTAGTGCCCCACGCAGCTGCCGGCGATGCACACGCGAGATGCACACGCGAACAGCGCAGCGCGCACGCAGGCCGCCGCACTGGCGGCCCACGCGCACCTCAGCCCATCGCGTTACTTGGCATCCATCGTGGCGCTGACCTTGGCCCAGCCATTGCCACGCACCACTTCAAAGCCCGCCTCGGCCGCATGCAGATACATGCTGTTGTTGTATCGGCCATCCTTGGAGCGGTTGTTCTGCAGCCAAGTCAGGAACGGCTTGGCGTCGATGTTGAGGCTGCCGCTAGTCTTGAGCGTGGGCTGGCCGGCGGTGCCGGTCGGGATGAAGGTGTAGACGTAATAGCCGGCACCGGAGTTGAAGCCTTCCCACAGATCGAAGGTGCGACCACCGGCGGTGATCACCTTGGTCGCAGTGACGGTGCCGATCGGCCAGGAGTTGTGGTCGCCCCAGATCATCACTTCCAGCTGCGGATTGCCCTTGGCGGTATCCCAGCGGAAGAAGATGTCATAGGCGAAGTCACCGGCCAGATTGCTGCCGCCGGCGCTGTAGTTGAACTTGAACGGCAGCGAGCTGATCGACGAGATCTGCTTGGGGAACAGCTTGTCGGTGGTCGGGTTCCAGTCGTAATGCCAGCCGCGCACGATGGCCGGGTAGCCGTAGAGGTTGTAGTCGGCAAAGTTGAAGGTGACGGTCAACTCCGGCGTGCTGCCGGTGCCAAAGGTGCCCTGGATGATGTTGTTGGGGTCGTTGAAGTTGTTGACCCACGCGTAGTGGTTGCCAAAGATCTTGTACGGGCCGGCCAGGGCCACGGGGGCGAGCGCCACCAGGCCAAGGGCCAGTGCCGCCTTCCACCAGCGCGATGCGCGCCGCCGCGTGGTGGTCGCCTTGGGCGCGGCCTGCGTGAGGGTGTTGGATGGGGTGGTCTGCATCTCTGTCTCCATTGTGTTCGGCGCGGCGGCGCCAGTGCGGCACCACCGAGACCCGCCCTGCAGCGGTCGTGATCGACCCTAGCAGCGGTGCTGTGAGAGGAGCTATAGCGATTCCGGCAGGCCGGAGCGGCCAAGCGCGATAGCGGGCGCTACCTGGCAAGCCAAGCGTGTCCTGGTCCGCAGTTCGCTGCCCTCTCCCGGCGGTGGCGACATGTATCGCTCAGGCACCTGGGCGCACCCGCGAGGGGGAATGCTGCAGGGCGGCATGGCAGGCAACGCACCGCCGACGGGTGTGCTGCCACCGCAGCGCGGCCCGGGCTGCCGGACAATGGGCATGCAAGGGGCCGGCAGGCGCGGCGGAACGCGCGCGAGCAGCCTGCCGGCATGCGGCGCGCCAACGGGTCTACGCGCGGCGGCGGTTTTGCGATAGCGTTCGCAGTACAGACGACGCAACAGCCGGAGGGGGCGACGATGCGCATCGGAATCGTGGTGGATAGTGCGTGCGACCTGCCGCAGGAATTTCTTCAACGCAACAACGTCATCGTGCTGCCGATCAGCGTGCGCATCGGCGAGGCGGTGCTGGCCGATCACCGCGATGAAGAGGCCACGCTGAGCTTTCTGCAGGCGCATGTGGCCGAGCGCGGCCACGAGGCCGAAACCACGCCGTTTTCGGTCAATCAGATCCGCGACCTGTTCCTGCAGCGGTTGGTCATCGACTACGACCACGTGTTCTGCCTGACCATCTCCAAGCTGCGCAGCCAGATCTTCGACAACGCGATGCAGGCCAGCTTTGCGATTCTCAACGACTACAAGCCGATCCGACAGGCCGCCGGCCACGGCTCGCCGTTTGCGCTGCGCGTGATCGACACGCTCAACCTGTTTGCCGGCCAGGGCATCACCGCGGTGGAGGCCGTGCGCCTGCGCGAGCAGGGCCAGGGCGTGGCGGCGATCCGCACCCGCCTGGAACAGCTGGCCGAGCACACCTACGGCTATATGATCCCGCGCGATCTTTACTACCTGCGGGCGCGGGCGCGCACCAAGGGCGACCGCAGCGTGGGCCTGATCGGTGCGGCGCTGGGCAGCGCACTGGACATCAAGCCGGTGCTGCGCGCGTACCGCGGCGTCACCGAGCCGGTGGCCAAGCTCAAGGGCTTCGAGCCATCGGCCGACAAATTGTTTGGCTTCACCGTCCGCAAGATCCGCGACGGCCTGATGACCCCGACCGTGTGCGTGGGCTATGGCGGCGAGCTGGCCGAGCTGCATGCCCTGCCCGGCTACGCGGCGCTGCAGAGCGCCTGCCAGAGCCACGGCGTGGAACTGTTCGAAAGCGTGATGAGCCTGACCGGCATGGTCAACGTCGGCAAGGGCGCGCTGGCGGTGGCCTTCGCGGCCCAGCCGCATGGTTTTTCCGCCTGAGGCACGTGCCTGGCGGCACCTGGCCTTCGACGGCGTTCTCACCCGTCCTCAGCTAGTGTGCCGCCGTCATTCAACGGAGCGTGTCCATGCCTGTCAGCTACTCGATCAGCCTGCCCGACCCCAAGCTCGCCCGTGGCAGCGCGCCCTCGGTGAGCTTCACCGCCAACGGCGCCGAGGCGTTTGCCGAGCAGTTGCAGGCCGCCCTGCGCGATCCGGCGTGGTTCGATCGCTGGCGCCAGCTGCAGGCCGACCCCGACGAGGTGGACCCGAGCCTGGGCATCACCGACCCGGCTGCCACGGTCACCGGCAAGCAGCAGGACCTGCGCATCGATCTGGTTGCCACCACCAGCATTCCCGGCGACCTGTTCAAGCAGCGCATGCAGGCCCTGGCCGGGTCGCACTGGCAGATGCGCGACGTGCGTTGACGGTGTGCGCCGCCATGCGGGATGCGTGGCGGCGTACGGTCACGCCTGTGTCGAGGCACGACGTGGCCAGTGCCATTTCAGATTGACCGCCAGCGTGCCCAGCACGATCAGTGCCAGGCCCAGCCACTGCACCGGCACCAGGGCGTGGCCGTACAGCAGATAGTCCAGCAGCAGCGTGACCAATGGATACACGAACGCCAGCACCGCGATCGTGGCCACCTGCAGATGCCGGTACGACGAATAGAACAGCACGTACACGATGCCGCTGTGGATCACGCCCAGCCCCACCAGCCAGACCCAGTGCAGGCCAGGATGCAACGCGCTGCTGCTGGAAAACCCCGCCAGCAGGAACGTGCCGACCCAGCACTGCACCGTCACCACCGCCAACGGCCGCTCACGGCTGATGCGGCGCGACATCAGCAATGAGGCGCCGCACAGCAGCGCGGCCAGCAAGGTCAGCGCAATCCCGAGCAGATAGCCGCGGTCGGCAGCCTGCCACAGCCGCGCCGGGTCGGCTGAACACGCAACGCCCACAAACGCCAGCAGCGTCCAGCCCAGGTCGGCGCGACGGGTGCGCTCGCCCTGCAGCAGCGCCGCCAGCAGCAACATCACGAACGGAAACACGTGGTAGACCATCGTCGCCACGCCGATCGACGAGCGCGCCATGCCGGCGAACAAGGCCACCCAGTTCAGTACCAGCAGCACGCCACTGATGACGGCATCGCGCAGCAGCGTGCGGTCGCGCCACACCCCACGCAACTGTCCGCCGATCAGGCCGCAGATGGTGAGAAACAGCGCGCCAAACAGGCAGCGGTAGAACACCGCCGTCACCGGATCCTGCCCGCTTTCGTGCACGAATACGCCCACCGACCCGATCAACACCTCGGCCACCAGCAATTGCCAGATCGCACGTCGCGCAGTGCCGACCGATGTCGCTTGAACAGACAAGGCGATGCTCATAGCGCAATCGTTCCCTGCAGAGACTGCACAGCGCTGCCGCGCACAGACACATGCCGCGGCTCCACCAGGCATGCACGTTCGCCGGCGCGCGCAGATGCCTGCAGTGCGGTCAACTGCGTCTTGCCCAGCCTGCCCGCCCATAGCGGCGCCAGCGCGGCATGGATCGACCCGGTCACCGGATCTTCGCTACCGCAGGATTGCGCTTGAAGCGCCGCAATGAACGCATCGACGATAAACACGGGAAGCAGCACGACCAACCTCACGGAAGAGAACACGCCTGGCGCATTCACCGGGCACAGCGAGTCTGCAATGCATCACACGACCATGACAGATTCAGATACGCTGCAAATTGACCAATACAGATGAAAGGCACAGGCACATGCTTCTGTATGAATCGCTCGCCATGCAGCTGCGGCAGCAGATCGAAGGCGGCACCCTGCGTGCCGGCGAACGTCTGCCCTCGATCCGGCAATTGGCCGCCAGCCACGGCATCAGCACGGCAACGGCAGTGCAGGCCTGCCTGCAGCTGGAACGCGAAGGACGCGTGCAGGCGCGGCCGCGCTCCGGTTACTTCGTGCGCACCGCCGCCTCTGCATCGCCCGTATCGGTACCCGCAACGCGTCGGCGTAAACCCGGCATGGTGGACAACCCGGCCTTGCAGCGCGTACTCGACACCCTGGCGCGTACCGACCTGGTGCCATTGCATACCGCCACTCCCGCGCCGGCGCTGTTGCCGGCTGCACAGTTGGCGGCAGCATTCTCGCGTCAGTTGCGTCGCCAACGTACCGCCGCACTGGACTACGCATCGCCACAAGGCCATGCCGCACTGCGGCGGCAGATCGCACAGCGTTATGCACACTGCGCAACCACCGTGGCTGCGGAAGAAGTCGTGATCACTGCCGGTGCGATGGAAGCCATCAGCCTGGCCTTGCGCACGCTCACCGCACCGGGCGACGTGGTGCTGGTGGAGACGCCCACTTATCACGGCATCCTGCAGGCGGTGGCCGCCTTGCGGCTCAAGGTACTGGAAGTGCCCAACCGCGCAGGCCATGGCATCGATGTCGCGCGCCTGGACGCGCTGCTGCAACGCACGCCGGTGCGCGCGGCGGTGCTGGTGCCCAACTTCAACAATCCCAATGGCAGCCTGACGTCCGACAGCGCAAAGCGCGCACTGCTCGACAGCTGCGCCCGCCATGGCACCGTGGTGATCGAGGACGATATCTACGGCGAGCTGGATTGGTCGGGCCAGCGACCGCGCCCGCTACGCCACTTCGACACCCATGCCAATGTGATCACCTGCGGGTCGTTTTCCAAGGTGCTGGCGCCCGGCTTGCGCGTGGGCTGGTTGCTCGGTGGCGACTGGACCGAGGCCTTGGTGCGCGCCAAGTATTTTTCCACCGTGGGCAGCGCCAGCCTGCCGCAACTGGCCTTGGCCGATTATCTTGCGCAGCACGACCTGGAACGGCATCTGCGCAAGCTGCGCCGCACCCTGGCCGACAACGGCCAACGCCTGCGCGATGCGGTCGTGCGGCATTGGCCCGATGGCACACGCATCGGCGACCCGGCTGGCGGTTTATCGCTATGGCTGCAATTGCCCGAGGGTGGAAGTGGCCAAGCATTGTTCGAAGCCGCACTGGCCGAAGGCATCGGCACCTCGCCCGGCCATCTGTACTCCAGCCGCGGCGACTACGCGGATCACATCCGCCTGACCTGCGGCCAGCCATGGAGCGAGACACTGGAGCGCGCAATGCGTCGATTGGGGAAGCTGGCAGCCCAGGTGGCGCGCTAGCGCGTTGCAGGCATCAGCTTGGTTGGGGTTGGGGTTGGGGTTGGGGTTGGGGTTGGGGTTGGGTGTTGGGTGTTGGGTGTTGGTGTTGGTGTTGGGTGTTGGGTGTTGGGTGTTGGGTGTTGGTGTTGGTGTTGGGTGTTGGTGTTGGTGTTGGTGTTGGTGTTGGTGTTGGTGTTGGTGTTGGTGTTGGTGTTGGGTGACGACGATACCCGCACCAACGCGCCACTAACGTTCAGCGAAGTAGCGAGCCCCTCTCCCGCCGGGAGAGGGGTTGGGGTGAGGGTACGTGGCGAAGCCCTCGCTACGTTCAACCGCATGCGGCTTCGCCCGTACCCTCATCCGCCCCTTCGGGGCACCTTCTCCCGGGGGGAGAAGGGATCACTTGCGGTCTGCGCTCGTGTGCGTTGCCACAATCGGTGCAACCTGGGGACTGCGGGATGCCTGCCACTTTGCCGTGCCGCGCCATCCCGCCCCGCCCCGCCCCGCCCAATCACATCCTCGACCGCCCGCAACCGCACCCCATCACCCGCGCAGCGCCGCCGCATGGTGCGCGATGTGCTCGCCGATAAAGCTGGCGATGAAGTAATAGCTATGGTCATAGCCTGGCTGCATCCGCACGGTGACCGGATAGCCGGCCGCGTTGGCGGCATCTTCGAACAGCGCGGTCTTCAGTTGGTTCTGAAGGAATTCGTCCGCATCGCCCTGGTCGATCAACAGCGGCAACCGTTCCTGCGCCTGCGCGATCAGCGCAGTGGCGTCGTAAGCCTTCCACGTCGCGCGATCGTCGCCCAGGTACTGCGCAAACGCCTTCTCGCCCCACGGCACCAGGCTCGGTGCGCCGATTGGCGAAAACGCCGATACGCTGCGATAGCGGCCCGGGTTCTTCAATGCAATGGTCAGCGCGCCGTGCCCGCCCATCGAGTGGCCGCTGATCGCGCGCGCACCGGTGGTGGCGACATTGGCTTCAATCAACGCCGGCAATTCGTTCACCACATAGTCGTACATGCGGTAGTGCGCGGCCCAGGGCTGCTCGGTGGCATCGACGTAGAAACCGGCGCCCTTGCCGATGTCGTAGCCGTCCGCGTCGGCCACATCGTCGCCGCGCGGGCTGGTGTCGGGCGCAACCAGGATCACGCCGTGCTCGGCCGCGTAGCGCTGCGCGCCGGCCTTGCTGATGAAATTCTGTTCGGTGCAGGTCAGGCCGCTCAGCCAGTACAACACCGGCAAGGGGCCATCGGCAGCCTGCGGCGGCAGATAGACGCCCACCTGCATGCTGCAATTCAAGGTCTGCGACTGATGGCGATACACGTCCTGCCAGCCGCCGAAGCAGGCGCGGTGTTCGATACGTTCCATGAAGATTCCTTACGAAGAGAAACCCTGCAGCCGGTGCTCCGGCCGCAGGGTTGGACAATCAATGCAGCAGGCCTTTCTGGCGCGCAACCTGGGTCGACAGCGCGTCCATCAATCCCGGCGACAGGCAGTCGTACGGGGTCAGCCCCAACTCGGTCAGCCGCGCGCGCACGCCGTCCATCTGCTCCGGCGGCGTGCCGGTTTCGATGATCGACGACACGAAGGCCGCAAAGCCCGGTGCCGACCAGCCCTGTTGCTTCGACAACTCGGTGTGCACGAAATCCAGACCGTAGAACGCATGGTCCTTGTTTTCGATGCGGCCATACAGATGCACACCGCATCCGGTGCATGCGTGGCGCTGGATCGTCGCGCTTTCATCGACGATCTTCAGCTTTTCGGGATGCGCGGTCACCGTGACCTTGTCGCGCGGCGCCACCGCCACCACCGAAAATTTCGCGCCCGCAGGCTTCCAGCACTTACTGCAACCGCAGGCGTGGTTGTGCGCGGTCTGCGCGGCCACCTCCACGGTCACCTTGTCGGTCGCGCAGTGGCATTCGAGGGTTCCCCCCTGAAAGCCCTCCGCACCTCCACGCGCAACACCACCATCTACCGAAGGATGAATCGACACGTTTGTCATCATGTCCCTCCCGGGAGTCTCGGGTACCACGTGCGCGGAGGCGGCCGCGCGCCGCTCCTGGCCGTCTGGTCAGAAATGAATCACGGTGCGGATCGACTTGCCTTCATGCATCAGGTCGAAGGCCTCGTTGATCTCTTCCAGCGGCATGGTGTGGGTGATGAACGGATCGAGATCGATCTCGCCCTTCATCGACTGCTCCACCATGCCCGGCAACTGCGTGCGTCCCTTGACGCCACCAAATGCGGAACCGCGCCACACCCGGCCGGTGACCAGCTGGAACGGACGGGTGCTGATTTCCTGGCCCGCACCGGCCACGCCGATGATGACGCTCTCGCCCCAGCCCTTGTGGCAGCATTCCAACGCCGAACGCATCACGTTGACGTTGCCGATGCACTCGAAGCTGAAGTCCACGCCGCCATCGGTCAGCTCGACGATGACCTCCTGGATCGGCTTGTCGTAGTCCTTGGGGTTGATGCAATCGGTGGCGCCCATGCTGCGCGCCAGATCGAACTTGCCCGGGTTGGTGTCGATGGCAATGATGCGCCCGGCCTTGGCCTGCACCGCACCCTGGATCACCGCCAGCCCGATGCCGCCCAGGCCGAACACCGCCACGCTTTCGCCCGGCTTGACCTTGGCGGTGTTGTGCACCGCGCCGATGCCGGTGGTGACGCCGCAGCCAAGCAGGCAGACCTTTTCCAGCGGCGCGTCGGGGTTGACCACGGCCAGCGAGATTTCCGGCACCACGGTGTATTCGCTGAAGGTGCTGCAGCCCATGTAGTGATAGATGGGCTCGCCGTTGTAGGAGAAGCGCGTGGTGCCATCGGGCATCAGGCCCTTGCCCTGGGTGGCGCGCACGGCCTGGCACAGGTTGGTCTTGCCGGACAGACAGAACTTGCACTTGCGACATTCGGCCGTGTACAGCGGGATGACGTGGTCGCCGACCTTGACGCTGGTGACGCCTTCGCCCACCTGCTCGACGATGCCGCCGCCTTCATGCCCCAGCACCGAGGGAAAGATGCCTTCCGGGTCGTCGCCAGACAGGGTGAAGGCATCGGTGTGGCACACGCCGGTGTGGGTGATGCGGACCAGCACTTCGCCGGCCTTCGGCGGTGCGACGTCGATTTCGACGATTTCCAGCGGTTTGCCGGGTCCGAATGCGACTGCTGCACGGGATTTCATGGGGTAGCGCTCCTGACGAGATGTTCAAGGACGGAGCCGGCAAGCGCCGGCCCGGTGGGAGATTTATTTGAGGTAGGACCGGACCAGGCCCAGCAGGTCCTGCACCCGTTCGGCGCGTTGCGCATCGGATGCGGCGGCATGCCCGAAGTCCTCGCGGATATGCGCTTCAAGCACCTGCGACATCAGCCCGTTGACGGCCCCGCGGATCGCAGCGATCTGCTGCAACACCGGGGCGCAGTCTGCGCCCGACTCCAGCGCCCGCTCAAGCGCGTCGCACTGCCCGCGCAAGCGCCGTACCCGCGCCAGGGCGCGCTTCTTTTCCAGCGGCGAATGCGGCATGCCGGCCTCCGGCCAAAATACTGGGGGGCAGTATAGGCATTTCCAGCAGAAAAGCGATGCCGCCGCTGGGCGCGTTAGGCGCGCAGACGGTTTTCGGTGCCGCCGTGGTTTCAGGTCAGCACGGGACGGTTGTCGCGTGCCAGGCTGAACCCGCCTGCGTCGGTGGACTGTTGCGTTGCCGCATGCCGGCGCGCAGCGCCCTGCGCCGCAGAACTGCGTACGACAGGCGCGATCCCGACGGGACCACGGCAGCGTGCGTCGGGCCGCGGCACCCGCGTGCGCTACGCATCGCCGGCAGCACGTCCTTCGTCGCCGGCGGCAGGTGGCGTGTTGCCGTCGGCTGCCAGCCGCATGCTTTCCGAGACCGGCAGCGCGATCGTGCAACGCACGCCATTGGGGCCAAGCACATACGTGGTCTCGGCCTGCAGCTGATACGGCAGCGCGCGCTCGATCAGTTCGCGGCCGTAGCCGGTCCCCTGCGGGGCGGCCCCCGGTGCCGGCATGTCCACGCCGGATTCGCGCCATTCGATGCGCAGGCGCATGCCATCGTCGGTGCGATGCAGCCGCCAGCGCACCAGCAGGTGCCCGCCAGGCTGCGCCAGCGCGCCGTATTTGTTGGCGTTGGTGGCCAGCTCATGCAGGGCCAGCGCAAAGGTCTGCACGGTACTGGAGCGCAGCCGCACCCCGCGCGGACCCTCCAGCACGACCCGCTCACCGCGCCCCTGCGCATCGATTGCGCCCATCGCCGATAGTTCAACCCGCAGCAACTCGTCGAACACGATGCGGTCGCCGTCGTTCAAGCGCGACAACAGGCTCTGCACGCGCGCCAGCGCATCCAGACGGTCGTTGTAGACCAGTGCCAGCTCGGCAATGCTCTTGCTGCTGCGCTGGGTGCGGTTGAAGACCACGCGCACCACGCCCATCAGATTGCGCGTGCGGTGCTGCAGCTCGGCAAGGAGTACCTGCTGGCGATCTTCCCACTGCCGTCGCCGGGTCACGTCCTGGCCGATCTTGAGATAGCCCAGCGGCTCGTCGTTGCCATCGCGCAACGGGCGCGTGGCACCTTCGATGAACACCCGGCGGCCGTCCTTGCATTGATGCCAGCGGATGTTCGGGGCCACGCCGCTACGGCGCGCCTGCTCGAGCTCGTGCTGCGGCACCTCTGCCAGCCGGTCTTCGGCCACGAAGGTCATCGCCATGTCCTGCCCCACCGCTTCCTCGGCGCTCCAGCCGAACACCGCTTCGGCGCCGGGTGGCCAGGTCTGGATCCGCCCGCCGGGGTCGACGGTGAAGATGGCATAGTCCAGCGCGCTCTCCAGGATCACCCGGTGACGCTCCTCGCTGTCCCGCAATGCGCCCTGCGCACGTGCACGTTCCAGGGCCTCCCAGGTGCGCGCTGCGGTCTCTTCCACCAGCCGCACCTCGGCCACCGTCCAGTCGCGCGCGTTGCGCTGATTGACCACGAGCGCGGCCACCAGTTGCCCGCGCTTGATCAACGGCACCGCGATCAGCGCACCGATCTCGTTGCCACCGGCCGCCACGCGCTGGTCGTCGGCCAGCACGCCGTCGGTGCGGATGTCACGCACCACCCAGGTACCCGGCTCGCTCGGCCAGGACAGCGGCCAGGCGGTCAGCACTGCGCCACGCGCCTGGCTGGCCTGGCCCGGTTGATGCCAGTGGCGCGCGACGAGCGGGCGCCCGCCATCGCCGTCCACTTCCACGTAATAGGCGCATCCGGCGTTCATGTGCTCGCCGAGCAGGCACACTGCCTTGCTCTGGATCGCCGCCGGATCGGACAGCAACCGCAGTGCATCGGAGAGCTTCAGCAGGAAAGCGTTGCGGTCCTGCACTTCGCGCAGCGCCGCCTCGGTGGCCCTGCGGTCGGTGATATCCAGTACGAACTCGAATCCGGTCCCGTCGGGCAGCAGCTTGGAGGCGAACAAGGCCCAACGCAGGCTGCCGTCCTTGCGCCGATATTCGCGCTCGTACGGCGTGGCACTGCCCTTGGTCTTGAGCTCGTGGAAGGCATGCGCCGACAACGCGCTTGCCGCCGCCGGCGTCAGGTTCTGCCAGGTCAGTCCGCCCGCCTCGACCTCGGCGCGGCTATAGCCGGTCATCTTGAGGAACGCATCGTTGGCATCGATCAGGCGGCCGTCCATATCGAAGTACGTGGCCCCCACCGTTTCGATGGTCAGTGCGGTGCGGAAGCGTTCCTCGCTGGTACGCAGTTGCTGCTCGGCATGCTTGCGATCGGTGATGTCGCGGAAATACACCGACAGGCCCCCATCGCCGGTGGGATAGATGCTGATGTCGACCCAGTGCCCGGGCACCGGCGATGCGGCATCCAGGCGCATCATGCGGCCGCTCTGCGCCGCCTTAAGGTGCGCGCGGTGCGTTGGCGACCCCACCATCTCCGGGAATTGGTCCCACAGCACCTTGCCGAGCAACGCTGTACGCGTGCGCCCCAACACCGCTTCGGCCTGCCGATTGACGTAGGTGAAACGCCATTGCGCATCCACGCCGTAGAACGCATCGGAAATGCTTTCCAGGATGTCGCGGTTGCGCTCGGCAAGCTGCCATAGCGCTGCCTGCACCTGTCGCTGCTCGGTGACGTCCTGCACCACGGTCAGCCCGCCGGTCACCTTGTCGCCATCGCGCAGCGCCACGGCGGTGACGCGCAGCCAGCGCTCGCTGTCGCCCCCCACATGCACGAAGTCCACCGGCAGGGTGGAGTCCACCCCACGCAAGGCCAGCGCGCCCGGGAAGTCCTCGCTTGCCACCGGGCAGCCCTGCTGGTCGAAGCCCTTCCAGTGCCCACCATGCACGTCGTCGCGCGACGGAATCCGGTCACCGAGCTGGCTGTGCAGACGCGGATTCTTGTAAGTGAAGATGCCGGCGGTATCGAACAACCCCACGCCGATGGGAACCTGATCGAGCACATAGGCCAGCCGCGCCTGGCTGGCGCGCAGCTGCACATCGGCCTGCCTGCGAGCGGTGACATCGACACCCGCCACGAACCATTCGCGGATGCGGCCATCGGCCTCCATCACCGGCACGGCCTTGGTCGACATCCATGCGACGCTGCCATCGCTACGGCGTACACGGTGCTCGAGCATGATCGCGCTCCTGCCCTGGATGCCTGCATCGATGCGATCGCGTACCTGCGCCTGATCCTCCTCGGGGATGTAGTCGGTGATCCAGCGCCGGTCCGGATCGACAACCCCCGCGAACGCGTCCGCACTGCCCAGCCCGCACATCTCGCTCCAGTCCGGGCTCACCCGGTAATGCACTTCGGAGCTTGCCGCAGACAGGGCCAGCAATCGCGATTCGCTGGCGCGCAGCGCGCGCTCGGACCGGTAGCGCTCGATGAAATCGGCCGCCGTCCATGCCAGCAGTTCCAATAGCCGTAGCTCATGGTCGGCGGGACGATACGGGACGCTGAACTGCGTCCCGAGCAAGCCCAGCAGCGTGCCGTCGCGACTGAACAACGGCGTGAACTGGGCGGCACGGATGCCGCTGCACAGCGCTGCGTCGTAGTCCGGCGTGTGCTTGAGCGGCGCGAACGTTTCGATATCTTCGATCACCAGTTGCCGGCGTTCGCGACGCATGGCCTGGCAGGTCGCCTGAAACCCGTCCTTGAGGAAATGCTGCACGAACGGGCTGTTTTCGTCGTGTCCTTGATAGACGCGCAACTCCATCTCGCTACTGTGCGCATCGACCAGCTGCACGCAGCCACAGGCTGTGCGCGCGAATGCGCAGGCAAGCGCGGTGATCTCGCTCAACGCAGCGCGTGCGTCCGCTTGCGCCGCCAGGCTGACCTGCAACGCATGCAGCTGGCGCATGCCCGCCAGCTCGTCGCGCAACGCCACCTCACTCTCGACCTGTGGCCCGGAGGGACTCTTCATTGTGACGGGATCTTTCCTGCAGGAGCCATGATCGATCACTCGCAATCCTTGGCAACCACAATGCGCGATCAACAGCGAAGAGGTTGTCAGCAGCGTGCTCGACACGGAACAAGCGCTGCACGATGGCGGCAGCTGCAGCGCGTTCTCGATCAGCGCAGCCCAGGCCCCCTAACCCATCGGCACTTGGCGATATCGGCGTTTGGCGATACACCACGCAAGGCGCACCTACGGCAACGTCCGCTTACCGCCCGGGGCAGGCGTTGCGATGCAGTCAGATGCCGATGAGGATCAGCCGGCCGGCAATCTGGCGGAGAGGTGGAAGCACCTCACGCGCATGCGCACACCGATCGATGGCAGCTCGGCACACGCAGGCGCTGCAGCATGTGCAGCGATGCAGGACGTCGACGTCGAACGTCAACGCTCGACCACGACTGCTTCGACACCGACCGGTTCGACACCGACCGCGTCGTCGGCCACATGCCCGGGCAGCGATGCCAGCACCGCATTCCGGAAGCGGGCCGCAAATGCGGCATCGTTGGCCTGATAGAAGGCGCGCGCATTGGCCGATAGCGCATCCAGCTGCACCTGCGGCATGGCGAGTGCGGTATCCACCGCCTGCGCAATTCCCGCTGCGTCCACGTAGTAATACGAGGCCAGGCGCCGCTGGCGCACCTCCGCCGCAGGAATCAGCACGCCATGCTCGGGCCGCACCAACTCGTTCATGGGCTCGCCATCGGTCGCCAGCGTCACCGCGCCGACACTGAGCGCTTCCATCAGGTAGTGACCGAATCCTTCCGCCTCGGACGGACACAGATGGAACAGATGGGCATTCTGCAGCCGGCGCAGTTCCGCATCGTCCAGATAACGGACGCGGTGATCGATGTTCGACGCCACCACCGGCTTGCCGGCAGTGCGCGGGTTCTGCACCACGGTCAGCAGCGGCCACTCGGGGTGGTGCTTCCAGGTCTCCAGCAGCACGCGGGTGCCCTTGGCGGTGCTGCGCCCGGCCAGGTGGAAAAACGCGCGCTGCCGCGGCACGTGCGGGTCGTAGCGATCCGGGCTGGTGAAACCGATGAACCGCGTGGTGCAACCCAGGTTCTGGAAAATGCGCTCGGCATGATGGGTCTTGCACAGCACCGCATCGAAGCGCGGCAACAACGGCAGCCACTTGGGCAGCAGCCATTCCGGATTGGGCACCAGCAGATTGATCTGCCCCAGCGCCAGGCAGCGCGCGTAGACGCGTTCGGAGAAGATCTGCAGCGGCACCCGCCCGAACAGCGCGCGGCTGGCCCACAGCCGCGCTTCGCGGCCGGTGTCCTGCAGCCGCTGGCTGGTGAACCCCAGTTCCTGCACCGGCACGCCGCCGGCGCGCAGGGTCTGCGCCATCAGCACCATGTCGCGGGTCAGGCCCACGCCGTTGTCGCGGCTGATCACCCGCATCATCGGAAACGCCCTGGCCTGCGCACGCACACCGTCAGGCTGGCGCAGTGTCGAAGCGATGATGTCCTGCGCGATGTCCCGTCCCGTCATGGTGCCTTGCACGTGTGCCAATGGTTGACAAATTCCATCATTATTATGTTTGTTCCAGCCTTGCATCTGCGAGCACCATGTATCCGGTAGCCACCACCCCGCGCGGGCCAACCTCCGCGCCACCGACGATGACCTCCATGGATATGCAACAACCCCGCGTTCTTGTGGTCGACGACGACCCCGACCTGCGCAAGCTGATCGGCGAATTCCTGAGCGCCCACGGCTACCAGGTGGACGTGGCCGAAAACGTGGCGGACATGCGCACGCGCATGGCGCAGCACCGCCCGGACCTCATCGTACTCGACGTGATGATGCCCGGAGAAGATGGGTTGAGTGCGGCACGTGCCCTGGCCAGCGAGCGCGGTTCACCTGCGGTCATCATGCTCAGCGCGCTGGGCAACGACACCGACCGCATCATCGGCCTGGAAGTGGGCGCCGACGACTACCTGGCCAAACCCTGCAATCCACGCGAGTTGCTGGCCCGGGTCCGCGCGCTGCTGCGGCGCAGCCAGGCCAGCAGCGAGCAGGCCGACCAGCGCGGCAACGTCTACGAATTCGCCGGCTGGCGGCTGGACGTGGTACGCCGCGACCTGCGCGACCCCACCGGCATCTTCATCAACCTGTCCGACGGCGAATTCGCCCTGCTGCGCACCTTCGTCGAGCACCCGCAGCGGGTGCTCAGCCGCGACCAGTTGCTGGACTACGCCCGCGGCCGCGACACCGACGTCTACGACCGCGCCATCGACAGCCAGATCAGCCGCCTGCGCCGCAAGATCAATGAGCGCGTCCATACCGAGTTGATTCGCACCGTACGCAACGAAGGCTACATGCTGCTGCCGAGCGTTTCGCGCCTGTGAGCAAGCCGGTACGGCGCGGGCTGTCGATCTTTGCCCGTACGTTCGTGTTGCTGGCGGTGGCCCTGTTCACCGCCCAGGTGATCGGCATCGCCCTGCTGGTGATGCGCACGCCGGTGTACGAGCCACCGGTGCATCCGCCGGAGGTGGTGGCGCTGCTGTCCACGCGCATGCCGGCCGGTACCCAGACCCTGAAGGTGCACGATGGTGCGCAGGCGCCGACACCGCCGTCTGGCCAGGTGCGCGACCCATTCGCGGAGATGCTGCTGGCGCATTGGCTGGACGTGGACGCACGCCATGTGCGGTTCTATCGCAGCGCCGACGAGCGCCAGATCCCGCGCCTGGACGAGCAGCCGTTGCAGCGCGCGCGCAGGCTGCCGCAGATGGACGATGCCGCCGCTGGCGACCAGGGACAGCGGCCGGCGGAATGGCCGCCCGCCCGTGCGGGTGCGGTCACGACCGACGGCCGGCCCTTTGGCAGTGAAGCAGCACCGGGCCAGGCGCCGGAAGACTGGGAAAACGAACGGCTGACACCCGGCGTGCCGCTGCTGGACGGCTTCACCGCCGCCCTGCAGCAGCCCGATGGCCGCTGGCGCACGGTGGAGTCGCCGCGCCGGCGGTTGTCGGCCGAATTCAAGACGCACGTCGTGTTGCTGTTCCTGGCCGGCCTGCTCGCCAACGTACCGCTGGCGTGGTGGTTTTCGCGCGCGCTGTCGGCGCCGATCAAGCGCTTTGCCGAAGCCGCCGACCGGCTGGGCCGCAACCCGCATGCCCCTGCACTGCAACGCAGCGGCCCGCCGGAGATCGTGCGCGCGGCCGATTCGTTCAACGGCATGCAGGCACGCCTGAACCGCCTGATCAACGAGCGCACCCACATGGTGGCAGCGATCGCGCACGACCTGCGCACGCCGCTGGCGCGATTGTCGTTTCGCCTGGACGACCTGCAACCGCCGCTCCGCGAGAAGGCGCTGGCCGATATCGACGAGATGAAGGCGATGATCTCCGCCGCACTGGATTTCATCCAGAACGATCGTCATCGCGGCGAGCGCGCGCCGCTGGACCTGCGCCTGCTGGTGGAAAGCGTAGTCGACAACGCCACCGATATCGGCGCCGATGCGGTGCTGTTGCCGGGCCCGGCCATCACCCTGGACGGCGACCCGCTGGCGTTGCGTCGCGCGGTGATGAACCTGCTCGAAAATGCGCTCAAATACGGCAAATGCGCCCGCCTGCACCTGCAGCGCGACGGCGAGGACGGGGTGCTGTGGATCGACGACGACGGCCCCGGCATCGACCCGACCCAGCGCGAGCAACTGCTGCTGCCGTTCGTGCGTGGCGAGTCCTCGCGCAACCGCGGCACCGGCGGCATCGGCCTGGGCCTGTCGGTGGCGCACAGCATCGTGCTGGCGCACGGCGGCGATCTGCGGCTGGACAATCGCGCCCAGGGCGGATTGCGCGTGACCGTGCGCCTGCCGTGCATGCCGGAGCGGCGCTGAGCGCAGAGCGGGCCTGCGAACGACGGATCAGTGCACGGGACCAGTGACGGCGGTAGCGACAACGCCCGGCGAGCAGTTGTCCGATAGGCATGGAGGGCGCACCCGCAAAACACAGTCTGTGCGCCACCGACAATCCACTGCGCGCACCGTCACGCACGGCAACGCGCGCCGCCTCACGGCGCGCCTTCCGCCGCATGCCGCTCACTCAGTAAGCAAACTCGCGAAACACGCGGTCGATATCGCCATTCCAGGCGCCGTGATACAGCGCCAGCTTGCGCTCGGCCGCGGTGACGCCGCTTTCGGCGATCTCGGCGATGACGTCCAGGAACCCGGTCTCGTCCTGCCCGTCGCGGTTCAGGCGTGCGCGACGACGCAGGCCTTCGCGCGCGATGTTGACCGCCTCCACTGCCAGATCGCGCGCAGTGCCGTTACGGAACGGCAGGCCCAGCGCGTGCCTGGGCACACCGTCGCGCAGCGCATGCCGCTCGGTGGGGCTGAAATCCTTGACCAGGTCCCAGGCCGCATCCAGCGCGGTCTGGTCGTACAACAGGCCCACCCAGAACGCCGACAACGCGCACAGGCGATCCCACGGGCCGGCGTCGGCGCCGCGCATCTCCAGATATTTCTTCAAACGCACTTCCGGAAACGCGGTGGTCATGTGGTCCGACCAGTCACGCAGCGTCGGCAACGCACCCGGCAACGCCGGCAGCTTGCCCTGCATGAAGTCGCGGAAGCTCTGCCCGCTCGCATCGTGATAGACACCATCGCGATACGAGAAATACATCGGCACATCGAGCAGGTAATCGACGTAGCGCTCATAGCTGAAGCCGTCTTCGAACACGAAATCCAGCATGCCGGTGCGGTCGGCGTCGGTGTCGGTCCAGATGTGCGAGCGGTAGCTCAGGTAGCCGTTGGGTTTGCCTTCGGTAAACGGCGAATCGGCAAACAGCGCGGTGGCGATCGGCTGCAGCGCCAGCGAGACGCGGAACTTCTTCACCATGTCCGCTTCGGTGGCGTAATCCAGGTTGACCTGCACGGTGCAGGTGCGCGTCATCATGTCCAGGCCGAGCGAGCCGACCTTGGGCATGTAGTTCTTCATGATCTGGTAGCGGCCCTTGGGCATCCACGGCATCTGGTCGCGGCGCCACTTGGGCTGGAAGCCCATGCCCAGGAACCCGAGCTGCAACTCGCCGGCCACCTGCGCCACCTCGTCCAGATGGGTGCCGGTTTCCACGCAGGTGTGGTGCAGGGTTTCCACTGCCGCGCCGGAGAGCTCCAGCTGGCCCGCCGGCTCCAGGGTCACCGAGGCGCCGTCGCGCAGCAACGCGATGGTGTGGCCGTTTTCCTGCACGGGCTCCCAGCCGAAACGGGTCAAGCCGGTCAGCAAGGCCTCGATGCCGCGGGTGCCTTCAAAGGTGGGCGCACGCAGGTCGTCGAGCTGGAACCCGAACTTTTCGTGCTCGGTGCCGATCCGCCAGTCCGCACTCGGCTTTTCGCCGGAGGCCAGCACCTGGACCAGTTCCGCGCGTTCGGTGATCGGCGTTTCGGCAACGTGGCTGGGACTCGACAAGGGCAGGCTCGCAAACGAAAGGGGTGGGACGATGTGGGGGTCGTCCCCAGCCACCGCAAGGCCCGCACTATACCCGCAGGGCATGGAAGAATTGCCGCCATCGGCCGGGTCTGAGATTTCCATCCATGCGCATGGCAGCGTCGCGGCTGGCGGCAGCCCCCTGCACGCCGGCACGATCCTGCTGCAATGGCAAGCGCAGGCACCGCCGCCGGTGAGCGATGTCGGGCATGGCCGTCGCAGCAGCCTGCACTCACCACTACCCTCGAGCCGTGACTCGCCTGGATCGCCCGGCCGCCTCCCGAAGGAAGGTTGCGCAATCGAACCGACCCGGGGCCGCCCGGGACCAGCCCTCAGCAGCGTGCTTCATTCGCCCGTCGTGGGCCCGCATGACCCGGCAGACCGGCAGGCATGGCGCTAGGCATGGAAGTGGCGCGCACACGATCCTGTAGCATCGCCCGGCCATGACCGTTGCGCCCACGCCCACCGACGCCCTGCTTGCGCAGATGGCCAGCCTGATGCACTGCGAGCGCGCCGAAGGCTTTGCCTGCGTGAGCGCGCGACGCGAGCACGGGGCGCGCTCGGTGGACCTGGCCCAGGCGCAGTTCGCCATCCTGCTGCAGGGCCGCAAACAGGTACGCACGGCAACCCAAGTGCTGGAATTCGTACCCGGCGACCTGTTCCTGGTGACGCGCCGCTGCCGCATCGACGTCGTCAACACCCCCGACCCGCATACCGGGCTCTACCTGAGTGCGGTGGTCCCGTTGTGCGAAGAGGCGCTGTCCGCAGCGCGGGCATTGTGGAACGAGCCACTCCCCGAGGCCGGTGCCGACATCGCGCGGTTGCCGGCCATCGCGTTCGACGGACCGTTGCGGCAATGGCGCGATGCGCTACAACAGGGGCTGTACACCGAAGCGCGCCTTGCACTGGCCGCGTTGATCATCGGCGTTTGCCGTCGCGGCCACGGCGGTCTGCTGTTACCGCCTGCGCCCAGTCTCGCCGACCAGGTGCGTGCGCTGATCACCGCACAGCCACAACGGGCCTGGCGCTCGCGCGATATCGAAGACAGCCTGGGCATCAGCGGCGCCACCTTGCGCCGGCATCTGGCCGCCGAGCAGCGCTCGCTGCGCGACCTGATTACCGATGCGCGGCTCGCGCACGCAATGGCCCTGCTCTACACCACACGCTGGCCGCTCAAGACCGTGGCCGCACGGGCGGGCTATCGCTCCACACGCAGCTTCAGTCAGCGCTTCCAGCAGCGCTACGGGCTGGACCCGGGCAGCATCGGCAACAGCCGTTAGAGCGAGCGCGGCGAGCGCTTGGCGCAGCGCAATGAGCGAATCGCGCGCGCCGCGGCAGCCAGCATGACGCCACCGCGGCGGTGCCGCCTGTCCTGGAGTTGCCCCCATGTCGTTTCCCGCCCTGCGTTCGCTGGCGCCCCTGCTGCTGACCGTCAGCGCCACCCTCGCCCAGGCTGCCACGCCTGCCGGCACCCACCAGCAGGTGCCCGGCTTCTATCTGCAACGCATCGGCACGCTGCGGGTGACCGCGCTGTTCGATGGCAGCGTCGCATTGACGCGCCAGCAGCTGTCCAATCTCGACCCGGCCGAACGCGACCGGCTGCTTGCGCAGGGCTTCGTGCCCGAAGACGCCAGGGGATTGCAGACAGCGGTCAACGCGTATCTGGTGCAGGACGGCAGCCACCTCAGCCTGGTCGATACCGGCACCGCGCAGTGCCTGGGTCCTGGCCTGGGCCAGGTGCTGAGCAATCTACGCGCCGCCGGCTACGACCCTGCCCAGGTCGACGATGTCCTGCTCACCCACGCCCATCCGGATCACCTGTGCGGCCTGCTGGACGCACAGGGCAAACCGGCGTTTCCCGCTGCCACGGTGTGGTTGTCCGCTGCCGATGCCGCGTACTGGCTGGACCCCGCATCCGAGGCGGACGCCGGACCGCTGCTGAAATTCGCGTTTCCGCTGGCGCGCGCGGCGGTGGCACCTTACCAGGCGCAGGGACGTCTACGCCGGTTTAAGCCGGGCAAGATCGCCCTGCCGGCCGGCATCGTCGCCCTGGACAGCCAGGGCCACACCCCGGGCCATGTCTCATATCGCTTCGACGGCGGCCCCGACAACTCGCTGCTGGTGTGGGGCGACGTGCTGCACTACCACGCCGTGCAATTTACAAATCCGAACGCCTCGTTCGAGGCCGACAGCGACCGAGCCAAGGCGATCGGCTCCCGCCGCCGCATGTTGGCGCAGGCTGCGGACGGCAGGTGGTGGGTGGCCGGCGCGCACCTGCCGTTCCCGGGGCTGGGCCACGTGCGCCGCGACGGTGCCGCGTTCGCCTGG
The DNA here is from genome assembly GCF_003600855.1 of Xanthomonas sp. CFBP 7698. NCBI lineage: Bacteria > Pseudomonadati > Pseudomonadota > Gammaproteobacteria > Lysobacterales > Lysobacteraceae > Xanthomonas > Xanthomonas sp. CFBP 7698. Next base: position 53,367 of record NZ_PRDN01000008.1, on the reverse strand, counting down.
GTGCCGACCGAGTTCGGCGCGGTGCCGGCCACGCCCTGAACGCGAGACGGCGAGCTTCCGCTCGCCGTCGTGCACCGCATCGATGGGCCACGGCCGTCACGGCCGCCGGGCATCACTCGGCGGCGGGCGTTTCCACATCCAGCCCCAGCCAGCCACCGACAATCCCGCGCAGTTCGTCCACGCCCTGGCGCGATTCGCCGGAATAGGTCTGCACGGTCACGCTATCGCCGAAGCGCGAGGTCACTTCCTTCTTGACCTTCTGCAGCGTCTGCATCTGCTGGCCACGGCCGAGCTTGTCGGCCTTGGTCAGCAAACCGTGCGCGGGCAGGCCGCGTTCGGCCGCATAGCCGAGCATCTGCAGGTCGTAATCCTTGAGCGGGTGGCGGATGTCCATCACCACCACCAGCCCGCGCAGCGCCTCGCGGGTGCGGAAATAGCGGTCGATGAAGGCCTGCCAGTGCGCCTGCAGGTCCTGCGGCACCTTGGCGTAGCCGTAGCCGGGCAGGTCCACCAGGTAGCGCTCGGGCTGGATCTGGAAGAACACCAGCTGCTGGGTGCGGCCAGGGGTCTTGGACACGCGCGCCAGCGAATTCTGGCGGGTCAGCGCATTGAGCGCGCTGGATTTTCCGGCGTTGGAGCGGCCGGCGAAGGCCACCTCGTAACCGCCATCGTCAGGCAATTGCCGGGCGTTGTGGGCGGACAGGTGGTAGCGGGCTTGTTCGATAAGGAGCGACATCCCCCTAGGATCGCACGTTCGGGCTCTGCCGGTTTTGCTGCACTGTTCGTTGACCCTGGCGCAAAGGCGTGTCGATAATCGAAGCACGCCTGCCACAGCCAGCACCCAACGCGCGCGGGCCGGGTCCATACGGAGCTTTAGCTGATGCGCCATGCTCGTGTGCTAGTCCTCGCCACCCTCGCCGTGCCGGTCATCGCGGCCGTGGCATTTGCGCAGTCGGCGGTCACGCCGATCCCCGATCCGCCGCCCGTGCGCGTTGCGCCGCTGGAGGTGGATCTGGCCAAGACCACCTGGGGCGATGCCAAGGCCGGCCAGGCCAAGGCGGCGGCCTGCGCGGCCTGCCACGGCCCGGACGGCAACCCGGCGGTGGCGATGTACCCGCGCATCGCCGGCCAGACCGAGCGCTACGTGGCGCATCAGGTCGCGCTGATCGCCAGCGGCGAACGCAACACCGGCATGTCGGCGGTCATGGTGCCGTTCGTCAAGGACCTCACGGCGCAGGACATGCGCGACCTGGGGGCCTACTTCGCCACCCAGAAGTCCGCCGCCGGGGTGGCCGACGATGCGGCCATTGCCGAGGGCCCGTACCAGGGCATGAAGTTCTACGAGGTCGGCGAAAAGCTCTACCGCGGCGGCGACATCGCGCGCGGCGTGCCGGCTTGCATGGCCTGCCATGGCCCGTCCGGCGGCGGCAATCCCGGCCCGGCCTACCCACGCCTGGGCGGCCAGCATGCCGAGTACGTGGCGCGGCGCCTGAAGGAATACCAGGCCGGCGCCACCCAGGAGCGCAATCCGGCGCTGTTCAATATCATGGCGCAGGTAGCGCACCCGCTGACCGAGCAGGAGATCCAGGCGCTGGCCAGTTATCTGCAAGGTCTGCACGACCGCGCCGACGATGCGGCCGCCGCCCAGATGCCCGCCGGCACCCCGGCACGCTCATGAGCTGACGGTCGCACCTGCCCCACCGTGTCACGACGCCGGTCCCGAGACCGGCGTCGTCGTTTCCCGCTCTCCCCCTCGCCCCACGGAGCCCGCATGAATCTGCTTTCCCGCCTGTCCCTGCTGCTGTTGATCCTGGTACCGCTGGCGGCCTGCGCCGCCGACAAGACGGCGCCACCGGTCGAAGGCGAGGACTACACCCTGATCGACGGCGGCCAGCCGTATGCGCCGCTGGCCGGCAAGGTCGAAGTGGTCGAGGTGTTCGGCTACACCTGCCCGCATTGCGCGCACTTCGAACCCACGCTGGAGGCCTGGGCCGCCAAGCAGCCCGCGTATGTGCGCTTCACCCCGATGCCGGCGGCCTTCGGCGGGTTCTGGGATGCGTTTGCGCGGGCCTATTTCGCCGCCGACATCCTGGGCGTGGCCAAGCGCAGCCACCGCGCGATGTTCGATGCCATCCATGAAAAGCAGAGCGTGCCGACCCAGAACGTGTCCGCAGACGAACTGGCCGTGTTCTATGCCGACTACGGCGTGCCGCAGCAACGCTTCGTCGACACCTTCAAGAGCGAGGCGGTGGACGCCAGGCTCAAGGCCGCACGCGAGTTCGCCCTGCGCAGCAAGCTGCCCGGCACGCCGGCCCTCATCGTCAACGGCCGCTATCTGATCGGCGCGCGCAATTACCCGGACATGCTGCGCGTGGCCGACTACCTGATTGCCCGCGAACATGCCGCGCCTGCCAAGCGCTGAACCGCGTAACCGCCACCGACAGCCGCCCGTGGCATCATGCGCCCCGCGGCCGTCCGGCCCTTTCCTCGCCCCACGCTGGAGATCCAATCCGATGAAGACCCGCTTCGCCCTGACGCTGATGGCGCTGCTGCCGATCCTGGTCGCCTGCAAGGCCCAGGACGGCTCGTCCGACACTGCGCCCGCCGCGACCACGCCGGCGGCCGAGACGGCACCCGCTCCGGCCGCTGCCACGCCGGCCGCCGACCCGGCCGCCCCGCCAGCGGTGGGCGAAAGCGCCACCACCCCGCCACCGGCCGCACCCAGCGCCGCCCCGCGCGCGCCGAATGGCCCGGAGCCGGTCGCCGGCACCGATTATCTGGACATCGACGGTGGCCAGCCGTATCAGCAGGCCGCCGGCAAGATCGAAGTGGCGGAGGTGTTCGGCTATGTCTGCCCGGCCTGCAACGCATTCCAGCCGCTGATCGGGCCGTGGAAGGCCGGGCTGCCGTCGGACGTGCATTTCGTCTACGTGCCGGCGATGTTCGGTGGTCCGTGGGATGACTACGCGCGCGCCTTCTACGCCGCCGAAACGCTGGGCGTGCAGGAAAAGACCCACGAAGCGCTGTACAAGGCCATCCATGTCGACCAGAGCCTGAAGGGCGAGCGCGGCAAGGATTCGGTGCAGGACATCGCCGCGTTCTACGCCAAGTACGGCGTGGACTCCAAGACCTTCATCGACACCATGAGCAGCTTCGGCGTCTCGGCCAAGACCAACCGCGCCAAGCAGTTCGCCACCCGCAGCAAGATCACCGGCACGCCGTCGCTGATCGTCAACGGCAAGTACCTGGTCAAGGGCCAGAGCTTCCCGGACATGCTCCGCATCGCCGATCACCTGATCGCGCGCGAACGCGCCACGCTGGCCAAGTGAGCCGGACGACCGCAACGCCGTGAACGCTTCGGACTCGCGCACCCTGCGGGTGCTGACCGCCAATATCCAGGCCGGCTCCAGCACCCGCCGCTACAGCGATTACGTGACCCGCAGCTGGTCGCATGCGCTGCCGCTGGGAGCAAAGCGCACCAGCCTGGACAGCATCGCCAAGCTGGCCGGCGAACGCGACATCGTCGGCCTGCAGGAAGCCGACCCGGGCAGCCTGCGCTCGGGCTTCACCAACCAGACCCACTACCTGGCCGAGCGCGCCGGCTTCCATTACTGGAGCCACCAGCCCAACCGCCGCATGGGTGGGGTGGCCTCCAGCGCCAACGGCCTGCTCAGCAAGCTCGAACCGCTGGAAGTGCAGGACCATGCCTTGCCCGGCCGCATCGGCGGGCGCGGCATCCTGCTTGCCAAGTTCGGGCAGGGCCGCGAGGGGCTTGCGGTGGCGGTGGCGCATCTGTCGCTGGGCGCCAATTCGCGCATGGCGCAACTGGCCTTCATCGCCGAGCTCCTGTCCGAGCATCCCAACGCCATGCTGATGGGCGACTTCAACTGCGTGGCCGACCGGCCGGAAATGCAGGCCCTGTACCGCCACACGCGCCTGCAGCCGCCAAGTTGCGTGGTGCATACCTTCCCGAGCTGGCGGCCGGACCGGGCGATCGACCATATCCTGGTCAGCGACAGCCTGGTGATCGAACACACCGAAGCCATACCGGCAGCGTTTTCGGATCACCTGGCGGTCGGCATGGATATCCGCGTGCCACTGCAGCTGCTGCGCTAGCGCACGCAAGCTGCCAACGGGTTCGCACTGGCGAACTCGACCGATGACACCCCCTCGACACCGCCTGTGCGATAACGCAGGCGGTTTTTTGTTGGGAGCACATCACGTGATACGCATCGTATGAGTGCGTTGCCATGAGTGCGACAGCGCCGCACACCCAGCCGGTCCGTACCCTGCGCCCGGTGTTCGTGCTGGCAGCCACGGTCGTGTGCACGTTTGCCGTGCTGGTGTCGTTGTTTCCGCTTGAATCAGGCCGCGTGCTGCTGGATGCGCAGACCTGGGCCTCGCGCAATGTCGGCTGGTACTACCTGCTGGCAATGACGGTGTACCTGGTGTTCGTGCTGGGCGTGGCCTTGTCCAGCTACGGCAACATCAAGCTCGGTGCCGATCACGACGAACCGGAATTCAGTTATCTCTCCTGGGCCGGCATGTTGTTCGCTGCGGGCATCAGCATCACGCTGTTCTTCTTCTGCGTCTCCGAACCGCTCACCCATTATCTGCAGCCGCCCCAGGGCGGCACCGGCAACGGCGAAACATCCGCCCGGCAGGCCATGCAGTTGCTGTTCCTGCACTGGGGCCTGCATGGCTGGGGCGTGTTCGCACTCGCCGCCATGGCGCTGGCCTATTTCGCCTTCCGCCACAATCTGCCGCTGGCCTTGCGTTCGGCGCTGTATCCGCTGATCGGAAAACGTATCAACGGGCCGATCGGTTACACCGTGGACGCACTGGGCATCGTGGCCACCGTGTTCGGCCTGGGCGCGGACATGGGCTTTGGCGTGCTGCACCTCAACGCCGGCCTGGGCACCTTGATGGACGTGCCGCACGCGCACTGGGTGCAGGTCGCGCTGATCGCGGCAATGATGGGCGCGGCAATTATTGTCGCGGTCTCCGGCGTGGAAAAGGGCGTGCGCTGGATGTCGGACATCAACATGCTGCTGGCGATCGCGCTGTTGCTGTTCATGCTGTTTGCCGGCCCCACGCAGTACCTGCTCAATGCCTTGATGCAGAACCTGGGCGACTACCTGGGCAGCGTGGTCGGCAAGAGTTTCGATGTATATGCCTATGGCGGCCGCGCCGACTGGCTGGGCAACTGGACGGTGTTCTACTGGGCCTGGTGGATCGGCTGGGCGCCATTCGTGGGCTTGTTCATCGCGCGCATTTCGCGCGGGCGCACCATTCGCGAGTTCGTGCTGGGCGTGCTGTTGATACCGCTCGGTTTCACGCTGGCGTGGCTGTCGATCTTCGGCAATAGCGCACTGGATCAGCTCCTGCACCATGGCCAGGCAGCATGGGCACAGCAGGCCATCGACGCCCCTGAGACGGTGTTGTATTCGCTGCTGCAGAGTTACCCGTGGAGCCGCACGGTGATCACGGTGACCGTGGCGATCAGCTTCGTGTTCTTCGTGACCTCGGCCGATTCCGGCACGGTGGTGTTGTCCACGCTGTCCTCGCATGGCGGCGAACCGCACGACGACGGCCCGCGCTGGCTGCGCGTGTTCTGGGGCGTGCTCACTGCCGTGGTCACCGCAGGCCTGTTGCTGGCCGGCAGCATGGACGCGCTGAAATCGGCGGTGGTGCTGGCATCGTTGCCGTTCTCGGCGGTGTTGCTGTTGATGGCGTGGGGGCTGTCGCGCGCGCTCAGCGAGGAATCGCAGCGCAAACGTGCACAGCTGCACAGCCCCAGTCCGTTGATCGGGCAATCGCGCCATCATGGCGGGTGGCGCCAACGCCTGGGCCAGGCCATGCATTTCCCGGCGCGCGACGAGGTCTATCGCTTCATGCGCGACCAGGTGCGCCCGGCCATCGAGGCGGTGACCGCACAGCTGCAGGAAGAAGGCTGGAACGTCAGCAGCCGCATCGACGACGGCGACATGGACATCAGCGTCGATCATGGCGAGCAGCAGGGTTTCCGCTACCAGGTGGTCCTGCGCGGGTATCTCACTCCGTCGTTTGCCGCACAGCGCCTGCGCAACCAGCGCTATTACCGCGCTGAAGTGTATCTGTACGAAGGCAGCCAGGATTACGACCTGGTCGGTTACAGCCGCGAGCAGATCATCAACGACATCATCGATCAATACGAGCGTCACCTGCAGTTCCTGCACCTCACCCGCTGAGTTGCAGCACTACGGCGCCTGTCCCCAGGAGGTTTGTCATGCCACGTTTTCCCGACCAGTTGCTGTACATCGGCGGCCGTCATGTTCCCGCCCGCGGCGGCCACACGTTCGAAGTGGTCAACCCGGCCACCGGCGAGGTGCTGGCCAACGTGCACAATGCCGGTGCCGACGACCTGGATGCCGCTGTCGACAGCGCCAGGGCCGGCCAGCGCGAATGGGCGGCGCTGACCACGGTGGAGCGCTCGCGAATCCTGCTGCGCGCGGTGGCATTGCTGCGCGAGCGCAACGATGCGCTGGCCGAGCTGGAAACGCTCAATACCGGCAAACCGCTGAGCGAAACCCGCAGCGTGGACGTCGTCACCGGCGCCGACGTGCTGGAGTACTACGCCGGTGTGGCGCACGCACTGCAGGGTGCGCAGGTGCCGCTGCGCGAAGGCAGTTTTTTCTACACGCGCCACGAACCGTTGGGCGTGGTCGGCGCGATCGGCGCATGGAATTACCCCATCCAGATCGCGCTGTGGAAGGCCGCACCCGCGCTGGCGGCCGGTAACGCGATGATCTTCAAGCCCAGCGAAGTCACCCCGCTCACCGCACTCAAGCTTGCCGAGCTGTTCACCGAAGCCGGCCTGCCCGATGGCGTGTTCAACGTGCTGCCCGGCGATGGTGCCAGCGTGGGCACCGCGCTCACCGAACACCCGCAGATCGAAAAGATCAGCTTTACCGGCGGCACCGCCACCGGCCGCAAGGTGATGGCCAGCGCATCGAGTTCGTCGCTGAAGGACGTGACCATGGAACTGGGCGGCAAGTCGCCGTTGATTGTGTGTGCCGATGCCGACCTGGATCTGGCCGCCGACATTGCGATGATGGCCAACTTCTACAGCTCCGGGCAGGTGTGCACCAACGGCACCCGCGTGTTCGTGCCGCGCGCGCTGCGCAACGCCTTCGAAGCGCGGCTGCTGGCACGCGTGCAACGCATCCATATCGGCGACCCGCTGGATACGCGCACCACCTTCGGCCCATTGGTCAGTGCGGCGCACATGCAGCGGGTGCTCGACTACATCGAACAGGGCAAGGCCGAGGGTGCACGCCTGCTGTGCGGCGGCGAGCGCCTGCGCGATGGTGCGCTGGCGCAGGGCTATTACGTGGCCCCGACCATCTTCAGCGATTGCACCGACGTGATGGCCATCGTGCGCGAAGAAATCTTCGGGCCAGTGCTGAGCCTGCTCACCTACGACGACGAGGACGAGGCGATCGCACGCGCCAATGCCACCAGCTATGGCCTGGCGGCCGGCGTGGTCACCCCGGATCTGGTCCGTGCGCACCGGCTGATCCATCGCCTGGAAGCGGGCATCTGCTGGATCAACACCTGGGGCGAATCGCCCGCACCGATGCCGGTGGGCGGCTACAAGCAATCCGGCGTGGGGCGCGAGAACGGCCTGGCCACCTTGCAGGCGTATACGCGTACCAAATCGGTCCAGGTCGAGCTGGAACGCTACGCCTCGGTGTTCTGAGGGGTTCGCCCCAGGTCGCAGTCGCTCGGCGGCTGCCTCCTGCCAACCAGGTGCGGAGCGTGGCAACACGCTGCCGCGGCAAGCCCACACCTGCGCAGCACCTTCGACTGCCACTGCACCGCAGATGCTTCAGGAGACCACCATGCAACGCGAATACGACTACATCATCATCGGCGCAGGTTCGGCCGGTAACGTGCTGGCTGCGCGCCTGACCGAAGACCCGGGCGTGACCGTGCTGTTGCTCGAAGCGGGCGGGCCGGACTACCGCCTGGACTTCCGCACCCAGATGCCCGCAGCGCTGGCATTTCCGCTGCAGGGCCGCCGCTACAACTGGGCCTACGAGACCGAGCCGGAACCGTACATGGACAACCGGCGGATGGAGTGCGGGCGCGGCAAGGGCCTGGGTGGCTCCTCGCTGATCAACGGCATGTGCTACATCCGCGGCAACGCGCTGGACTTCGACCATTGGGCCAGGCGCCCCGGCCTGGAGGACTGGAGCTACCGCGATGTGCTGCCCTACTTCCGCAAGGCAGAGACGCGCGACATCGGCGCCAACGATTACCACGGCGGCGAGGGCCCGGTGAGCGTGGCCACGCCGAAGAACGACAACAACGTGTTGTTCCATGCCATGGTCGAGGCAGGCGTCCAGGCAGGCTACCCACGCACCGACGATCTCAATGGCTACCAGCAGGAAGGCTTCGGGCCGATGGACCGCACCGTCACCCCGCGCGGCCGCCGCGCCAGCACCGCGCGCGGCTATCTGGACATGGCCAGGCCGCGCGATGGCCTGCACATCGTCACCCACGCCACCACCGACCGCATCCTGTTTGCCGGCAAGCGCGCCATCGGCGTGCATTACCTGGTCGGCAACAGCAGCGGAGGCATCGATGCGCATGCCCGCCGCGAAGTACTGGTGTGCGCCGGCGCGATTGCATCGCCGCAACTGTTGCAGCGCTCCGGCGTGGGCGCGCCCGATCTGCTGCGTGCACTCGACGTGCAGCTGGTGCACGACCTGCCAGGCGTGGGCCAGAATCTGCAGGACCATCTGGAGGTCTACATCCAGTACGCGTGCACCAAGCCGGTGTCGCTGTACCCGGCCTTGCAATGGTGGAACCAGCCTGCGATCGGCGCCGAATGGTTGTTCGCCGGCACCGGCACCGGTGCCAGCAATCAGTTCGAAGCCGGCGGCTTCATCCGCACGCGCGATGAGTTCGACTGGCCCAACATCCAGTACCACTTCCTCCCCGTCGCCATCAATTACAACGGCAGCAATGCGGTGAAGGAGCACGGCTTCCAGGCGCATGTCGGCTCGATGCGCACGCCCAGCCGCGGACGCGTGCATGCCAAGTCGCGCGATCCGCGTCAGCATCCGTCCATCCTGTTCAATTACCAATCCACCGACCAGGACTGGCAGGAATTCCGCGACGCGATCCGTATCACCCGCGAGATCATCGCCCAGCCCGCGCTCGATGCGTACCGCGGCCGCGAAATCAGCCCGAGCGCCGATTGCAGGACCGATGCGGAACTGGATGCCTTCGTCCGCGCGCGTGCGGAAACCGCCTACCACCCGTCGTGTTCGTGTGCGATGGGCACCGACGACATGGCCGTGGTCGATGGGCAGGGCCGCGTGCACGGCATGGAAGGCCTGCGCGTGATCGACGCGTCCATCATGCCGCGCATCATTACCGGCAACCTCAATGCGACCACCATCATGATCGCCGAGAAGATCGCCGACCGCATGCGCGGGCGCACTCCCTTGCCGCGCAGCACGGCCGACTATTACATCGCAGGCGATGCGCCGGTTCGCCGTTGAGCCTAGCGCTTGATTGAAACTGTCAGCGCGAGCGCGCCGGGCGCCCCGCGCATCGGCAGCGACGCGTCGCGGGTGCATGCGCTCGGCGGCAGCACCGGGCGCCACTTCATCGTCAACGGTACTGCTGCCTGCAAGATGACTGCAGCACCATTGACGCAAGCACCTAGCCCGGCACACGTGGGCTATGCTTCGCGCATGACCTCGGACATCCACCCGGAAGCCGCCATCGCGCCCGGCTATCTGGCCAACCATGCTGCGCGCGTCTTCAATCGCTTGGTCGATGCCCGCCTGCGCGAGCATGGACTGACGCTCGCGCTGATCGGGCCATTACTGCTGTTGTCCTGGAAGGGCCCGATGCTGCAGCGGGACCTGGTGCGCGAGTCCGCGGTGAAGCAGCCGGCGATGGCCGCGTTGCTGGACAAGCTTGAAGCGATGGCGCTGATCGCACGCGAAGCATCGTCGACCGACAAGCGCGCCGCCACCGTTCGCTTGACCGCGGCAGGGCAAGACGCCGCCGCAACCGGGCGCACCGTCCTGCTCGATGTCAATGCACTCGGCGTCTCGGGATTTTCCGGCAAGGACGCCGGCCTGCTGACGGCGCTTCTCGGCCGGCTCATCGCCAACCTGGAATCCGCTGCCGGCGAATAGCATCACACATGATATTTACGTATCATGCGTGATGTAAATTCACTGCAGGAGTGGTCGCATGTCCCGCCGGATACTCATTACAGGCGCCAGCGTCGCCGGGACCACCGCTGCGTGGTGGCTCGACGCGTACGGGGTCGAGGTGGAGGTGGTCGAACGCGCACCGGCGTTTCGCGACGGCGGCCAGAACGTCGATGTCCGGGGCAATGCGCGCGACGTGCTGCGCCGCATGGGACTGGAAGCCCGCGCGTTCGAACGCAGCACCAGGGAGCTCGGCACCGACTGGGTGGACGCAGACGATCGCGTCATTGCGCGGTTCAAGGCAGACGCGTCAGACACCGACAGCGGCCCCACCGCCGACCTGGAAATCCGTCGCGGCGACCTTGCGCGCATGTTGTACGAGGCCTCGCGCGAACGCGTGGCCTATCGCTTCGGTGACAGCGTCTGCGGTGTCGCCCAGGACCAGACCGGTGTCGAGATCACCTTCTACAGTGGTCGATGCGCCCGCTACGACGCGGTCATCGTCGCCGAAGGCGTTGGGTCGCACACACGCGAGCTGGTGTTTCCCGGCGAGAACGTGCCGCGCTGGATGGACCTGACCCTTGCGTATTTCAGCATCCCCCGGCAATCGCACGACAGTGCCTACGCCAGGCAATACAACACGCTGGGCGGACGCGGCGCAACGCTCAAACCCGCACTCGACGGCAAGCTTGGCGCTTATCTGGGCATACAAAAAAAGCCCGGAGGCGAGAACGCCTGGACGCCGGAGCGGCAACGGCGCTTCATCGAAACCCGGTTCGCCAACGATGGCTGGGAATTTCCACGCATTCTCGCCGCCATGCGCGACGTCGACGATTTCTATTTCGATGTGTTGCGCCAGGTGCATATGCCGCGGTGGTCCACCGGCCGGGTGGTGCTGACGGGCGATGCCGCCTGGTGCCCCACCTCGCTGTCGGGCATCGGCACGACGCTGGCGTTGGTCGGCAGCTACGTGCTGGCAGGCGAACTTGCCCAGGCCGTCTCGCCGATGCACGCGTGCATGCGCTACGAACGGATCATGCGCCCGTTCGTCAAGGAAGGTCAGAACATTCCCAAGCTCGTGCCGCGCCTGCTGTGGCCGCACTCCGCAGCCGGGCTGACGCTATTGCGTGGGGCGATGCGCGTGGCAGGCATGCCGATTGTTCGCCGTCTCGTCACTGACGGCTTCGCACGCGATTCAAACAGGATTGCCTTGCCCGACTATCGTCCGATAGCAACCCTTTAAAGCGGCCGTTGCCGCCGGTCCGTCGCAACCACTGCACGGCAGCGCTCCATCCATCGATATGGCGCCTGGCGGCCGGCTCCCAGGCCCGATGCCAGGCGCAAAGGCGATCATGCCGGTGCATGACCGCCGTTGCATGTCAGCACACGCGGGCCTCCCTGGGAACCACGCGGCGTCTGGTTGCCCCCTAGAACTTCAGGTCCACGCGCGCGTACCAGAAACGCCCGCCGGGAATGTCGTAGGTGGAGGCGTCATAGCCGTTGAGGGAGCACGACAGGCAGATCGGTGGGTCCTTGTCGAACACGTTGTTCAAGCCGGCCGTGAGCTGCAGGCCCTTGAGCCAATCGACGCGATACCCGATCTGTGCATCGTGATAGGTGATTGCATCCAGCTGATTGGTGCCTTCGGCCGGATTGCCACACACCGCAAACTCCACCGCATCGCCGCACTGCTCGGTGAGCTTGGAGATGTGCCGCGCCGTCCACGACGCCGTCCAGTTACCCAGCGACCAATCCAGCACGGCGTTGCTGGTCCACTCGGGAATCGCGCTGTCGACCACTTCGATGCCCGGCCCCTGCGGCTGGCGCTGGCCCGCTGCGCCAAGCGCCTCGTAGCGGCCCACGAAGGTGTTCTGCCACGACAGCTTGAAGCGGCCGAACGCGGTTTCCGGCAATGTCCAGAACACGTCCACGTCCCAACCGTCGGTCTTGATCGAGCCCAGGTTGGTCAGGCGGTTGTTGAACGCATTGATGCCGCCGGTGGAGGCGCGTGCAATGCCGTCGCAATACAGCGCGTCCAGTGTGTCCACGCACAGATCCAGCTGGGTCTGCGCGTTGATCGCCTGGATCGCACCGTCCACATGATGGCGATAGAACGTGGCTTCCAGATCGAGCCGATCCGACCAGCTGGCGTTGCTGGCAAAGCCGGGGCTGAAGACGAAGCCGGCACTGAAGCTGCGTGAGCGTTCCGGGTCCAGCTGTTCATTGCCGCCGGTGGTCACCGAGATCTGCTGATTGGCCTGCTGGTACCCGCCCGGCACGCCCAGTGCGGCGCAGTTGGCGGCGCTGCCACGCGGTGCGGTGCCGCCCAGGCCGATCGAGCAGGGGTCCGACAGCTGCAGGTCGGCGCGTGCGGCCGAACCGAACAGCTCGCCGATGGTGGGCGCACGGAAACCTTCGGCGTAACTGGTGCGCAACACCAGCTCATCGGTCACCTGCCAACGCAGGCCGTACTTGGGCGTGAACTCGCCACCGAAGGTGGAGTAATCCGAATAGCGCCCGGCGATGTTCAGATCGAGTTTGTCGCCCAGCGAGGAGTTGGCGAAGATCGGGATGTTGAGTTCGAGATAGGCCTCGTTGACGTCGTAGCTGCCGGAGGTGGGCAACGACGGCACGCCGTTGTAGCGCCCGGCCACGGTCAGCGGATCGGGCTGATACGCGCCTTCGTACTTGCGGTATTCGTAGCCGGTGGCAAACGACACCGCGCCGCCGGGCAACTGGAACAGTTCGCTGCTGAGGTTGGCGGTGAACAGGCTCAATTCGTTCTGGCTGCGGTCGCGTACCACCGGCTGGATCCAGCGCAACATGTCCGGCGTGATGCTGCCGGCGCCGCTGAAGATATCCAGCGGCACGCAGCCGGCCACTGCCGCGCATGCAGCCGGGTCGCCGAGCGCCAGATTGATGTTGAACAGGTTGTAGCTGCCGTAGTTGGTCTGCTCGGCCTTGTTCTTGCTGTACATGCCGTTGACGTCCCAGAACCAGGTCCGCGCGGCGCCCTCGAAGGTGCCCACCAGCCCGGTGCCGACGTACTGCGTATCCACCTGCTGCTGGTAGCGCCGCGGCCCGCCTTCCACCGGGCGCCGGCCGATCTGGATCAGATTGGTGGCCGAATCCAGATCGAAGCCGAACGGATTGAACGGATTGAGCGCCGAGATCCGGATGTTGTCGGCCAGCGGATTGCCGGTGCCGGCATCGGGGCCGAGAAAGATCGGCTCCGGTGCGGCCTGGTTGGTCGACTCGCGGCGATTGCCCAACGCCTTGACGTACCACTGCACATCGTCGTTGAAGTAATAGCGGAACTGCGCAAACACGCCCTTGCGCTCGGACGGCGTCAGCAGCAGGTTCTGCTCGGCAAAGTTGTAGCGATCGGCGGTGCCGAAGCAGTGGTAATCATCGCTGCGCGTGCAACCGGCGCTGCCATCGTATTGCGGCGTGCCCACACCGGCATTGGGGGTGAGGTTCTGGCGCACACCGGTGTTCGGGTCGACGAACTGGAAGCGCCCGTCCGGCGTGGCCGAGCTGCCGAAGGTCAGCCCGGTACCGGGGATCGGGAAGCGCGCCTGCGCACGGTCACGCGCATAGATCGGATCCTGCTTGACGTAGCTGGCACCCAAAAACAGGCTGAAATCCTCGCCACTGGTACCCCAGGCCAGATCCACGCCCTGGTTGGCGCCATCGCCCTTGCCGTACTGGCCGTAGTTGAGCGTGACCTGCGCGCCATCGAAGGTGCGCCGGGTGATGATGTTGACCACGCCGGCGATCGCGTCGGAGCCGTACAACGACGAGGCGCCGTCTTCGAGCACTTCGATGCGCTCCACGATCGCCAGCGGAATGGTGTTGAGGTCGGTCGACGACCCCACGCCGGACGCCGAGGATTCGTTGACCCAGCGGATGCCATCGACCAGCACCAGCACGCGCTTGGAGCCGAGATGGCGCAGATCCACCTGCGCCGAGCCCGCGCCCACCCCGCCACCATCGGGCGGAAAACCGAAATTGCCGGACGAATTGAACTTGGCGTTGAGCGCCGAACCGGACGCGGTGAGCTCCTGCAGCACCTCGCCGATCGAGGTCAGGCCGGTGCGCTCGATATCGGCGCGGTTGAGCGTCTGGATCGGCACCTGGCCTTGCAGCTCGGCCGTCTTGATGCGGGTACCGGTGACCTGCACGCTATCGAGCGTGCGCGTGCCGGGTGCGGCCTCGGGCTGTTGCGCCCAGGCGAGTGTGGGAATCAAACACAACGACAACTGCACGGCCAGGCGCGACCGCGACGGGCAAATCAGACGCTTCATCCTTTCTCTCTCCGGAAGGATCTTCAAAGTGTCCGCACGCCCCCGTGCCCTGCGGTCCCGCGCCAAGTTGTAAACGAAACCTTAACGCGTCGCAATCTGGCGGTGCAGCACTGCGATGTGTGTCGCGCTCAGCGCCGGCCTGTACCTGGCGCCAGCGTCTGCACATTTCGCGCGACGGCGACGGCGATGGCGATGGCGATGGGGCGATCGCCATGACGCCGCGCTGCCGCCACAGCGTGAGGACCATGGTCAGGGCTGCATGGTTCGCCGGCATGATTGTCTCGCGCGTTCACTCAGGTGCTCAGCCCTGCTTCGGTATCATCACGCGATGACTTCTGCCCCCCGTTTCGCCGCTCTCCTCGCCGGCCTGCTGTGCCTTGGCAGCACCGCCTTGCATGCGCAAACCCTCGATCCCCAGCTGACCGCGATGCGCGATGCCATCGCCGCGGCGGAGCGCGGCCAGTCCGATCCCGCCCAGCTCACTGCCTTGAACCGCCATCCGCTGTATGGCTGGCTGGAGTTCGCCACCCTCAAGCGCAGCATCGACACCGTCTCGAACGCGCAGGCGCAGAGCTTTCTGCAGCGCTACGCCGGCCAGCCGGTGGCCGAGACTTTCCGCAGCACCTGGCTGCCCGCAGTGGCACGGCGTCAGGACTGGACCACGCTGCTGGCCAATTGGAAGAACACCGACAATACGGGCCTGCGCTGCGCACACCTCACGGCGCGGCAAGCCACCGGACGGATGGACGCGCAGTGGAGCCGCGACGCGCTGGGGCTGTGGCGCAACGGCAAGGCCCTGCCCGATGCCTGCGAACCCGTCATCGCCGCCCTGGATGCGCGCGGCGATCTGACCCCGGCGCTGCGCTGGGAGCGCGTGGAAGCCGCCGCCGATGCACAGCTGCCTGCAGTGATGCGTACCGCGTCGCGCGGCTTGCCGGCAGCTGATCTGGCGCTGGCAACCGATTACGCTGCCTTTCTCGACAAGGTCCACCCGCGTGCACTGGGTTGGCCCAGGACCGAACGCAGCCGCCGCATCGCCGTCGATGGCCTGGCCAAGCTCGCCAAGAGCGACCCCGATGCTGCCGAACAACAGTTGCCGCCGCTGGCCAGCGCGCTGGGTTTCAGCGACGCGCAACGCGGCCAGGTGCTGTATCAGATCGCGCTCTGGACAGTGGCCTCCTACCTGCCGGACTCGGCGCGCCGGCTCAATGCGGTGCCCGACGGCGCCTATGACGAACGCCTGCACGAATGGCGCGCACGCGAGGCGATGGCGCGTGGCGACTGGCCCGCGGCCTTGGCAGCAATCCGCAAGATGCCGGCCAGCCAACGCGCCGACTCACGCTGGCAGTATTTCGAAGCGCGCCTCACCGAAAAGACCGGCGCGGCCGCCGCTGCACAGCCGCTGTATCGCGCAGCGGCGCAGTCGCCCACCTTCCACGGCTTCCTGGCGGCCGACCGGGTGCAGCAACCGTATCGGCTATGCCCATGGGAGCCCAAGGACAGCCCGCAGGCCAAGGCCGCGGTGGCACGCGATCCCGCACTGATGCGCGCGATCGCCCTGTTCCAGATCGACCGCCCCGGCTGGGCGGTGGCCGAATGGAACGATGCCGCCAGCCGCTTCGATGACACCCAGCGCCGTCTGGCCGTGGAAGTGGCCAGCGACAACGGCTGGTTCGACCGCGCGGTGTTTGCACTTGGCAAGCAACCGGACGAGCAGCGGCTGTATTCGCTGCGCTTCCCGCTGCATCACGACGACAGCATTCGTCGCGAAGCCGCCAAGAATGCGATCGACCCGGCCTGGGTGGCCGCGGAGATCCGTGCCGAGAGCATCTTCAATCCGCGCGCACGCTCGCCCGCCAATGCGATGGGCCTGATGCAGGTGCTGCCAGGCACGGGCGCGGCGGTGGCCAAGGGGATCGCCCTGCCCGGCTATGCCGGCGCCGCCAGCCTGTACGAGCCTGACACCAATATCGCCATCGGCACCGCCTACCTGCGTCAGTTGCTCAACACCTACGGCCTGCCCTACCTCACCATCGCCGCCTACAATGCCGGCCCCGCCCCGACCGGCCGTTGGCTATCGCAGCGCCCCGGCTTCGAGCCGGACTTCTGGATCGAGACCATCAGCTACAAGGAAACCCGCGACTATGTTGCGCGCGTGCTGGCCTTCAGCGTGATCTACGACTGGCAACTCAACGGCGACATGCTCCCGCTCAGCGATCGCCTGATGGGCAAGCTGGTGGACAAACGCCAGAAGCCGGTCTGCGCGCCAGGCCAGGGCCCGAGCAACACTGCGCAGGACTGAGGACGCGTCGGCCAGCAGACAAGGCGGCGATGGGGCTGAATGGCTGCGCTGCGCCAGTGCGCAGCGTGTCGTGGCGAATACCCAGGCTCAGAATGACCAACGCCCGCAATGTTGCGGGCGTTGGGTGTTGCTGTTCGGCGTTGCAGCCGTCACCGCGTTGCCTGCACCTGGTTACAGCTTGCCGGCACCGGCCTTGGCCTTGACGTCTGCAGCGACCTTGTTGGCAGACAGCAGGTTGTAGGTGTACGGCGGCTTCCAGCCAATGTTGCTGTTCCACGAGCAGCTCAGCGCCTTGCCATTGAGCAGCGAGCCCTGGTCGCGGTACACGCTGCCCTTGTAGTCGGCAGCGATCTTGTCGCAGCTGCTCACGCCGCTGATATCGAAGGCATTGTTCTCGGAGAAGATCTTCGATTCCTTGCCCACGCCATGTGCGTGCGAGAACGGGTACACCTTATGGCTGGTGCTGCCCACGTGGTAGTTGTTGTACAGATGCACCTGGCCAAAGCGCACCCGCGGCGCACGCGCGGAGATGTTCTCGAACAAGGTGTTGTGGATGGTGACCTTGAGCTTGCCGCTATCGGTGCTGGAAGCGCTGTCGCTGGAACCGATCAAGTCGTTCTTCTCATGCGACTTGAACGCCGAGTACGAGATGGTCACGAAGTTGGCGCCTTTCTTGACGTCCATCGCGCCGTCGTGGTGCTGCTTGGGGCGGCCGTTGGCAGTGCCATTCTGGTCGTCGGTGCGGCGACCATCGGTGAAGGTGACATGGTCCACCCACACGTTGGTGGCGCCTTCCACGGTCAGGCCGTCGTACTCGGAATTCCAGTTGCCCTTGTCGCCATCGTCGGCGTCCCACTTCGGCTCCGGATCCCACGGATTTTCGATGGTGAGGTTACGCACGATGACGTCGTTGGCCTTGACGTAGAAATAGCCCTCGCGAATTTCCGCATTGGTGCCGACGCCGATCAAGGTGGTCTTGGTCGGGATGTCCAGGCGCGCACGCGTCTTCATGTCCGAGGTCTTGGTGTAGGGCTTGCCTTCGCTGATGTCGATGACACCCTTGACCTTGATGATGCGCCCGTTGCTGCCGACGCTGGCCTTCAATGCGGCCTTCAATTGTGCTGCGGTGCTGACGGTGTAGATGTTCGCGGCTGCCGCCTTGGAACCGCCCTTGGTACCACCGTTCTGGGTGGCCCAACCAGTGGTGGCAACCTCCAGCGCAGGGTCGGCGGCGTGGGCCGTGGTCGACAACAACGTGGCGCTCAACATGACGCCCACAACGGTACGTCCCACAACAGTCGATGCTTTCGACATGGTGATCAAATCTCTTGAATGAGTGGTGCATGGCACACCGCCATGCGGTGTGCTCCCCGTGCGCTCGCCCAGGCCATCAGGCCAGTCCCCTAGCGAGCCCGTCCGATGCTAATGCGTATGTACATTTTTTAACAGTACATTTCGCACATATTGCACCTGCGTTTTTGGAATGACTCCGCAGCACATGCAGCACGCGTCGTCGCGCACTGCATGTGGCACGTCTTGTCGAAGGTGCGATCGCTTACAGCTTGCCGGCGCCTGCTTTTGCCTTGACGTCGGCGGCGACCTTGTCGGCCGACAACAGGCTGTAGGTGTAGGGCGGGGTCCAGCCGATGTTGCTGTTCCACGAGCAGCTCAGTGCCTTGCCGTTGAGCAGCGAGCCCTGGTCGCGGTACACGCTGCCGCCGTAGTCGGCGGCGATCTTGTCGCAGCTGCTCACGCCACTGATGTCGAACACATTGCGCTCGGAGAAGATCTTCGACTCCTTGCCCACGCCATGTGCGTGCGAGAACGGGTACACCTTATGGCTGGTGCTGCCCACGTGGTAGTTGTTGTACAGATGCACCTGGCCAAAGCGCACCCGCGGCGCACGCGCGGAGATGTTCTCGAACAAGGTGTTGTGGATGGTGACCTTGAGCTTGCCGCTATCGGTGCTGGAAGCGCTGTCGCTGGAACCGATCAAGTCGTTCTTCTCGTGCGACTTGAACGCCGAGTACGAGATGGTCACGAAGTTGGCGCCTTTCTTGACGTCCATTGCGCCATCGTGGTGCTGCTTGGGGCGGCCGTTGGCGGTGCCGTTCTGGTCGTCGGTGCGGCGACCGTCGGTGAAGGTGACATGGTCCACCCACACATTGGTGGCGCCTTCCACGGTCAGGCCGTCGTACTCGGAATTCCAGTTGCCGGCACTGCCATCATCCGGGTCCCACACCGGCTGCGGGTCCCACGGATTTTCGATGGTGATGTTGCGGATGATGACGTCGTTGGCCTTGACGTAGAAATAGCCTTCGCGGATCTCGGCGTTGCTGGTGATGCCGATCAGCGTGGTCTTGGTCGGGATGTCCAGACGTGCGCGGCTCTTCATATCGGCCGTCGTGGTATAGGCCTTGCCTTCGCTGATATCGATGATGCCGCTGATCTTGATGATGCGTCCGTTGCTTCCCACGCTGGCCTTGAGCGCGTTCTTCAATTCCGCAGCAGTCTTGACCGTGTAGATGTTGGCGGCGGCGGCTTTCGAACCGCCCTTGGTGCCACCGTTCTGCGTTGCCCACCCGGTGGTTGCCACTTCCAGCGCAGGATCGGCATAGGCAACGCCGGTGAGCAGCAACGACCCGACAAACAGCGACGCGGCGGCCGCCGTTGACAATTTCGGCTTCATCTTGGATGTCTCCCTCGAATGGGTTCGATGCACCGCGCAGCGGCACATCCCTCGTCTATCGACTACGGAACGTACTTTTCAGGTTTGTAATTTTCAGTTCCGCGCCACCGATACTAGGAGCATCGCAATCGCTTGTATCTAGGCAATGCATCGATATGCACGCGCAGTCACGCAAACGGTTGCGAGACACACGAGAGAGGACAAAACGCTGCAATCAAGACACGCGAGGACAGCGCCAAGGACACTGCAACGCAACATGATGCGTGTCGCAGTGCAGCCGTGCATGGGTCGGATACCGGGTGTCGCTGCGATCACACGCAGGCAGCGTCAACCTGCGTGCAGTGCGCAGTGACGTGTCGCTTGCCACGCGTTCAATCGCTGCGCATGTGGTTGCCGCGATAATGCAACCGGTGATGCCGTGCGCGTTGGAAGTTCGTCGACGCGCTGCATAAGCGACACGTATCCCGACAGACCCACGTGGCGTGCGCGATCCGGCCGAGACATCCTGCGCACGGGTGCTTGACGCAAGGCACGCAAGAGACGCCGTGATCGCAGACGAAGCATCTCACCGCAACTGCTGGCGATGATGCGGTCCATCAGCGCGTTTGGACCGCCTCGCCTGCGACCAAGCGCAGCATCCGTAGCGGCACGCATGCGGCGCAACGGTGCACATATGTTTCACGAGCGCTCAGCGAAATGTCGCGAGCAGCCGTCGTGTGGTGCGGGCGGCATGCAGGACCCGGAATCGACAGATAGCTGTCCATCTCGGGCACCGGCCGCGCCCGCCTGGCGGTGCACGTAGCCGTCTCGTTCGCTGCTCTACCTGCCATGGCGAGCCGTGTCCATCGCCAGGATCGTGGTCTTCTCACGCGTACGCTTGCGCCTCTCGCATCGCACCGATGCGCGCCCGATCCGCACTCAAGTCAACGCACAGCGCCCCGCCATGGCAGGACTGCCGCGCTCGCTCAGGAGAAGCCTTCGAAGAACAACTCGATCGCCATCACCAACGCATCCTCGCGGCCGGTGTGGGAGGGGTAGTACCGCGGACGCCGCCCGATCTCGTTGAAGCCTTCGGAGTGATACAGCGCAATCGCCGACGGATTGGATGGACGTACTTCCAGAAATGCGCGCCGCGCGCCGCGGTCGCAGGCGCCCTTGATCAACGCGCGCAACAGCACTCGCCCGTGCCCTTGCGATTGTGCTTCGGGCGCAATGCAGACATTGAGCACATGTGCCTCGTCGGCAGCGACGCTGATGACGCCATAGCCGATGACCTGGCCAGCCTGCTCCATCACCCATCCCGGGTAACCGGCCTGCAGGCAATCGCGAAAGATGCTGCGCGTCCAAGGGAACGGGTAGGCGCGCAGCTCGATCTCCATCACCACGTCCAGATCGCTTTCGCGCATGGCACGCAACGTGGCGGGCAGCGGCGCGTTCATCGCGCTCATGCCGGGTCCTGGCGACGACGCAACGCGCGCAGCTGCGGCCACAGCGCCCGTTTGGCGGCCGGGTTGCCACGCAATTCGGCCAACGGCCAGGACGCCATCAAGGCTTGGGTGCTGGGATCACCAGGATTGCAACCGGACGCGCGCAACAGCGCCATCTGCAGGCGATCGGGCAAACCGACACGGCTGCGCCGCTGGGGCGCGGTCGTGGCGGTGGTGTCCGGGACGCGCGGCGGCTCGGCCGGCGCAACAGGCGCCGGACGCCGCGGCGATGTGCTGGCAGCCGGTGCGGCTTGCGGTGCGCGTGGCGCACGCACTGGCGCCGACACCGGCGCGCTGTCGGCCACGTCCACCGGTGCAGGCAACGCATCGGCCGCATCACGGTCCAGATACACGGTGTGCCCCATCGCCTGCAGGCACGACACCTGCAGATCGGACCACACCGGTTCGCTGGCTGCCTGGTTCATGGACGCCGGCTCACGGGAGCTCGGGCACGCGCCGCCAGCGCCGCCACAGCCACATCACCGGGCCGGACAACGCATACAACACGCCGATCACCAGCAGCGAGCGCGCCAGATCGATCACCAGCAACGCGATCACCACCGTGGCGATGGCCAACGCCAGAAACGGCACACGGTCGGCACGCGGGCCGCGTGCGCCACCCTTGAAGCTCCAGAAGCGGATCCGGCTGACCATCAACAGCGCCGAGACCACCGTGACGGCCAGCGCCACATAGCGCAGCTGCTCGCCATCGAAGCCCAGGCTGTCGTCGGCAAAGGCCCACACAAAAGACATCATCAGCCCCGCCGCCGCCGGGCTAGCCAAGCCGATGAACCAGCGCTTGTCCACCACCCCGACCTGCGTGTTGAAGCGCGCCAGCCGCAACGCCGCGCAGGCTGCATACAAAAAGGCAGCCGACCAGCCAACCCGGCCCATCACGTTGCTGTCGTACTTCAGCGCCGACAGCGACCAGTGGTACATCACCAGCGCCGGGGCCATGCCGAAGCTGACCAGATCGGCCAGCGAGTCGTACTGCACGCCGAACTCGCTGCTGGTGTTGGTCAGGCGCGCCACCCGGCCGTCCAGCCCGTCCATCACCGCAGCCACGAACACCGCCATCGCCGCCTGCACGAACTGGCCATTGGCGGCGGCGATGATGGCGTAGAACCCGGAAAACAGCCCGGCGGTGGTGAACAGGTTCGGCAGCAGGTAAATCGTGCGCGAGCGCGGAGGCGGTCTCATTTCATCCATCCGCCAAGTGTAGGGCCTGAGGTCCGTCCGGCGGTAGCGCGCCCTGCACGCGCGATCACTTGCCAGGGCAGGCGCCGGATGCTGCAATCGCGGCGGGAATCATCCAGGGGAAAGCCACATGCACCTGCCGTCCGGGCTTTGCGCCCTGTTGCTGCTGGTCAGCGCCACCGCCGGCGCTACCGATCTGTACAAGTGGAAGGACGCCAAGGGCGTGACCCACTACACCGAAACCCCGCCACCGAGCGGCCAGCGCTATGAGGCGCGCCGGATCGATGCGCGCAGCGGCACCGCCGCCATTGCGGCCCCGGAGACCACCGCGCCCGAGTCGGCCGACTGCCTGACCGCCCGCCGCAACCTGGAGCTGCTCAGCGGCAAGGGCGAGGTGAGCATGAGCGCCGGCGCCGACGGCAAGCCCGGCGCGGTGCTGGATGCGGACGCCCGCGCAGCGCAGCGCAATCTTGCCGACGCCGCCGTCAAGGCCTACTGCAAGCCGGCAGCCACCGGCACCCCGGCCACCTGAGCTGGACGGCATCGCCAGCGCACGAGCGGCGCCGTCCTGCCTGCGGACCGAGGCCCATGCACCGGTCATGCTGCCAATACCGGAAGCATCCACGCGGCTGACGTCCTGGGAGCACGACTGCAATACCGGAATGGCCGCAGTGGCCTGACCCATTGCACGATCTCCGGGCTCGCGTGATGACCACCTTGAACCGGCACCGGATGGCTCGCCCACTGCCGATGTCTGCGCACGGCCGCTCCCCTGGCGAGGCACTCGCGAGCGTAGGCCAGGGCGCCCGAGAGCCGCCGGGCAACGGCCCTGCCGGCCGGCGACCACCGGCAAAGCGCGCCCGGCGATGACCGGCAGGGCGCGAGACTGGCAAACTATGGGCTTTCCGCCCAAGCGAAGCCCGATGCGTCTTTCCCAGTTCCACCTGCACACCACCAAGGAAACCCCGGCCGACGCCGAGCTGGTCAGCCACCGTCTGATGCTGCGCGCGGGCATGATCCGCAAGCTGGCCTCCGGGCTGTACACCTGGTCGCCGCTGGGCCTGCGCGTGCTGCGCAAGGTCGAGGCGATCGTGCGCGAGGAAATGAACCGTGCCGGGGCGGTGGAAGTGCTGTTCCCCACCATCCAGCCGCGCGAGCTGTGGGACGCCACCGGCCGTTGGGAAAAGTTCGGCGGGCAGCTGCTCAAGATCAAGGACCGCAAGGAGCAGGAGTTCTGCTACAGCCCCACCGCCGAAGAAGCCGCGGCCGAATTCGCGCGCCAGGAGATCAACAGCTACAAGCAGCTGCCGCTGAACTTCTACCAGATCCAGACCAAGTTCCGCGATGAAATCCGCCCGCGCTTTGGCGTGATGCGTGCGCGCGAGTTCCTGATGAAGGACGCCTACTCCTTCCATCTCACCGACGAGGACATGGCGCGCGAATACGACAACATGCGCGCCGCCTACACCCGCATCTTCACCCGCCTGGGGCTGGAGTTCCGCGCGGTGCAGGCCGATTCGGGCGCCATCGGCGGCGACGCCTCGCAGGAATTCCACGTCATCGCCGCCTCCGGCGAAGACTCGCTGGCGTTCTCCACCGGGTCCGATTACGCGGCCAATGTGGAAACCGCCAGCGCCGCACTGCCTGCCGCGCGCCCCGACGCGAGCGAAGCGATGCAGCAGGTGGCAACGCCCACCCAGAAGACCTGCGAAGACGTCGCACAGCTGCTGGGCATCGCGTTGCAGCGCACGGTCAAGTCGGTGGCGGTGATGACGCAGGCCGGCTTCGTGCTGGTGCTGGTCCGCGGCGACCATGCGGTCAACGAGATCAAGCTGGGCAAGGTGGCTGGCCTGGCCGACTACCGCCTGGCCAACGAAACCGAAATCCGCGAGCACCTGGGCTGCGAGCCGGGTTTCCTGGGCCCGGTGAACACTGCGCGCCCGGTGCGCGTGGTCGCCGACCGCGATGTCGCGGCAATGGCCGATTTCGTGGTCGGCGCCAATGTGGTCGGCGCGCATCTGGTCGGCGTCAACTGGGGCCGCGACCTGCCGGAACCGGAGACGGTGGCCGATGTGCGTAACGTGGTCGAAGGCGAGCGCGCCGCCGATGGCGGCGAACTGCGTCTGGCGCGCGGCATCGAGGTCGGCCACGTGTTCCAGCTGGGCAGCCAGTACGCACAGGCACTGCAGGCCACCGTCATCGACGAAAACGGCAAGGCCGCAGTGATGAAGATGGGCTGCTACGGCATCGGCATTTCGCGCATCGTTGCCGCAGCGATCGAACAGAACCACGACGAGGCCGGCATCATCTGGCCGGCGCCGATGGCGCCGTGGCAGGTGGTGGTGTGCGTGATCAATCCCAAACAGGACCCCAGCGTGGTGGCCGCCGCCCAGGCATTGCTGGACGAATTGATTGCCACCGGCATCGATGCAGCACTGGACGACCGCGGTCTACGTCCGGGTGCCATGTTTGCCGATATGGAATTATTGGGCATTCCGCATCGGGTGGTGGTCTCGGAACGGGGATTGGCCGCCGGCACATTTGAATATCGCGCCCGCACCGCCGATTCGGCAGAAAACCTGGATAAGGCCGGATTATTCTCCCGCCTGGGCCGTTGATCAAACAACGCACCCCCGCTCCAATTGGATGAACGCAAGGCGCCGAAGTATTTCGGCGCATTTGTCATACCGGTTTTCTGACATTATCATGGCCGCCGCTGCCACGGACCGGCATTCTTTCTCTCTCATTCTTCCGGAGTAGTGATGTCGATCGATCTCACCGGCCTGTCGGCCAAGCAATTGGGCGCCTTGATCAAAAACGCAAAGAAGCAACAGACCGTGGTTGCCAAGCGCGCCCCGATCGCCAAGGTTCGCACTCAGCTGACCCGTGCGGCAAAAGCCCAGGGGTATTCCATCGAAGAATTGTTCGGTAGCGCCGCCAGTGCCGGGCCGGGTCGTCCCGCCGCTGCCGGCAAGCCGGGCCCGCGTGCCGGCCGCAAGCTGGGCAAGGTTCCGCCGAAATACCGCAACCCCGCCAATGCCCAGGAAACCTGGACCGGCCGCGGCAAGCAGCCGCGCTGGCTGGCCGAATTGACCGCTGCCGGCAAGAAAGTGGAAGACTTTCTGATCAGCAAGGTGGGCGGTGCTACGAAGAAGGCAGCGACAAAAAAGACCTCGCCACGCAAGACGGCAACCAAGCGCGCCAGCAAGAAAGCCAAGGCCGCTTAAATCCAGACCAATAAAAACGCCGGCATTGCCGGCGTTTTTATTGGGCGACGATCGGCTTATTCATAAATTCTTGCGCGCCGGAATCAGCAGATTGCCGAACAGCAGGCCGGCCATCAATGCCATCACGATATTGGTCACCGCCAACAATGCCGCTTGTCCGACACTGACATCCTGCTGCTGCACCAGGGTCAAAAATCCCCGCAGGCTGACACTCCCGGGAACCAGCATGATGATGCCCGGCAACCGGATCAGCGCACCGGGTTTTTGAACGACCCGCCCAAACAGATTCCCGGCGGCGGTCAGTGCCATGGCCGAGGCGAATACACCGGCCGGGCCGCCCCAGGCATGGCCGGCATAACGCGCGATGACATAACCGGACATTGCCGCGGCCATGATCCATAAATAATCGCGCCGATTGGCCTTGAACAACACCGCAAACGCGTACGCGGCCACCAGCAGCGAGGCCCACTCCACCCATCCCGACTGCGGACGCAAGGCGGCCACCCGTGGGTGCAGGCCGACCAGCTGGGTCAGCGTCACCGCGATCACCGCGCCGACCGTGAGTTTGAGCACCGTGGTGACCGCACCGGCCAGGCGCGCAGTCCCGGACACCCAGTGCTGGCTGGCCAGCTCGTTGAATGCGTTGGTCAGCGACATGCCGGGCAGCAACACCACCAGCGAGGCGATGATCACCGTATTGAGGTTCAACGGCCCCACCAGCGAGGCCACCACTGCCGCCACCACGCCGGCCAGCAGCCCGGCCAGCGCTTCGCCGGCTTCCTTGGTCGCCGGCCGCTTGTCGGTGTACTGGGTCAGCAGGCCGATCGACATGCCGATGGCGCCGGCAGTAGCGATGTCCAGCCAGGGCAGCTTCCACAACCCGGCCACGCCGGCGGCGGCCAGCCCGAACGCCAGCACCTGCATGGTCTTGCCGCGCCGATCGACCTCCCGGTCCAACCGGCGCAAGGCGGTGTGCCCCTGGGCAATGCTCATGCGCCCATTGGCCACGCTGTCGGCCACGTAGTCGGCCACGCTGAGCTTGTACAGATCGTTCTCGCCGGGCGCCAGCCGGATCACCCGGGTGATGTCGCTGGAGCCGATCGCCTTGGTCGGGTCGCTGAAGCTCAGGATGATGCCGGTGGGGTTGGACCAGGGCTCGCAGTCCAGACCGAGTTTTTGCGACAGCCCGACCACTGCCGCCTCCAGGCGCTGCGCAGTGGTGCCATAGGAATGCAGGCGCCCGGCGATTTCCGATACGAAGGCGACGCGCTGGGCGTAGGTGGCGCTGGCGGACGGTAAGACGACGGTGGCAGCGGACATGCGTGGCGGGTCGGATCGGAGAGACGCCGTGTGGCGAGGCCGCCAGTGTATGCCGCAGCGCGCGTGGCCGGCGCCCCGATTGCCGGAGGCAGGGCGATCGCCGCCGCCGCGTCCCCATCTTTCGCTCACGCCGGCCCTGTATGCTGGTGCCACGGACAGGCCACCCATGATCAAACCGCAACCTCCCCGCATCGAACAAGACTCGCAGGATCAGGCACAGATCCGCCTCGCCGGCAGTTGGGTCCTGGCGACCGCCCTGCCCCAGGCAGAACTGTTGCAGACCGTGCCCGAGGGGGTGCGCCGCATCGACGCGCGCGGTATCGGGCAACTGGATTCGGCCGGCGTGCTGCAGCTGCTGCGCTTTGCCGGCCGCCTCGGGCTCAAGGAAGACGCCATCGATTTCCGCGACGAGCACCAGGCACTGGTGTGCACCATCGAGGAACTCAACGACGAACGCCCCAAGCCCAAGCGCGATTACGGCTTTGTCGCCGCGCTGGACCGTCTGGGCCGCACCACCCATGGCGTCGGCCAGGGCATCCTGGAGTTGAACAGTTTTCTCGGCGAGAACCTGGTCAAGATCATGCGGCTGATCCATGAGCCGCGCCGCTTCCGCCTGACCTCCACCGTGCACCACATGGAACAGGTGGGCCTGGACGCGGTGCCGCTGGTGGTGCTGCTGTCCTACCTGGTCGGCGCGGTGATCGCGTTCCTGGGCTCGACCATCCTGCGCGACTTCGGCGCAGAGATTTACGTGGTGGAACTGGTGTCCATCGCCTTCCTGCGCGAGTTCGCGGTGCTGCTGACCGCCATCGTGCTGGCCGGACGCACCGCCAGCGCCTTCACCGCGCAGATCGGTGCGATGAAATCGCGCGAGGAAGTCGATGCCATCCGCACCCTCGGCCTGGACCCGATCGACCTGCTGGTGATCCCGCGCCTGCTGGCGCTGATCTTCACCCTGCCGCTGCTGACCTTCATCGCGATGATCGCCGGCCTGGCCGGTGGCGTCACCGTGGGCGCGTTCGACCTGGACATCCCGCCGCAGATGTATCTGGCGCGCATGCACGAGACCATCCAGTTGCGGCACTTCCTGGTCGGCCTGTCGAAGGCGCCGCTGTTCGCGCTGGTGATCGGCCTGATCGGCTGCCTGGAAGGGCTCAAGGTCAGCGGCACCGCGCAGTCGGTGGGCGAACGCACCACCTCCTCGGTGGTGCAGACGATTTCCTTGGTCATCATCCTCGACGCCATTGCGGCGTTGTGGTTCATGAAGATGGGGTGGTGATGGAGCCGGGATTGGACATTCGGGATTTGGGATTCGTGCAGAGCAGGCGCAAAGCGCTTGCACTGGTATTCGGGAGAAAAGTGCTTTGACCAATCCCGAATCCCCACTCCCCAATCCCGCCCCAGAGGCCGACGAAGAGCAGCTGGCGATTTCAGTGCGGGGGCTCACCAACCGCTTCGGTAGCCAGACCGTGCACGAGGAACTGGATCTGGACGTGCGTCGCGGCGAGATCCTGGGCGTGGTCGGCGGCTCGGGCACCGGCAAGTCGGTGCTGATGCGCAGCATCCTGGGCCTGCGCGAGCCGGATGCCGGCAGCATCCACGTGCTGGGAGCGGATGCGCGTTCGGGCAGCTTCGCCGACCGGCAGCTGATCACCCGCAACACCGGCGTGCTGTTCCAGGACGGCGCGCTGTTCTCGTCCATGACCGTGGGCGAGAACGTGCAGGTGCCGCTGAAGGAACATCACGGCGAGTTCCCGGAGCGCTGGTATTTCGAGCTGGCGCTGCTGAAGATCAAGTTGGCCGGCCTGCCGGCCGATGCGTTGGACAAGCTGCCCTCGCAATTGTCCGGCGGCATGCGCAAGCGCGCGGGCCTGGCGCGTGCGCTGGCACTGGACCCGCCGCTGCTGTTTCTGGACGAACCCACTGCCGGGCTGGATCCGATCGGCGCGGCCGCCTTCGACCGCCTGATCCGTACCCTGCAGCAGGCCCTGGGCCTGACGGTGTTCCTGATCACCCACGACCTGGATACGCTGTACGCCATCTGCGACCGCATCGCCGTGCTGGCCGATCGCAAGGTGATCGCCAACGCGCCGCTGGCCGAGGTCGAACAACTCGACCACCCCTGGATCCAGGAATACTTCCACGGTCCGCGCGCCCGCGCCGCACGCGCGGCCAAGACCGACTCCACCGAGACCGCCTGAGCATGGAAACCAAAGCCAATTACGTCCTGATCGGCGCCTTCACCATCGTGGCTGGCCTGGCCCTGCTGCTGTTCGGGCTATGGGCCGCCAAGTACTCCTCCGACCGCACCTGGCAGCAATACCGGGTAGTGTTCCGCGAGGCGGTCACCGGCCTGTCGGTCGGCAGCCCGGTGCAGTACAACGGCATCGCGGTGGGCTCGATCACCGAATTGACGCTGGCGCCGAACGATCCGCGCCAAGTGGTCGCCCACGTGCGGGTGAATTCCACCACGCCGATCAAGAGCGACACCCGCGCCAAGCTGGCCATCACCAGCCTGACCGGTCCGTCGATCATCCAGCTCTCCGGCGGCACGCCCGAGGCGCCGTCGCTGACCACCATCGACAAGAGCGATGCGCCGATCATCCAGACCACGCCGTCGGCACTGCAGAACATCACCGACACCGCCAACCGCATCGTCGAACGCATGGACGAGATGCTCTCGGACAAGAACGTGGCGAGCATTTCGGCCACGCTGCAGAACCTGGAAAAGATCAGCGGTGGCATCGCCGATCGCGACGAAGGCATGCAGGCGCTGATCGTCAGCGCGCGCGATGCCGCACGCAATCTGGACACCACCCTGACCACCACCAACGGCACCATCAAGCGACTGGATCAGAACCTGGTGCAGCAGCTGCCGGGCATCCTGAGCAAGCTCGATGCAACGTTGGTCAAGCTGGATTCGGCCGCCGGCAATGCCGACAACATCCTTGGCGAGAACCGCGCGGCCATCAATAGTTTTGCCAACGACGGGCTGGGCCAGCTCGGCCCCACGCTGACCGAATTGCGCGGCCTGATACGCGACCTGCGCCGGGTCAGCGACAAACTGGACAACAACCCTGCGCGCTACCTGCTCGGCCGCGACGCACCCAAGGAGTTCGAACCGAAATGACTGCCATGCGCGTGTTGCGTCCCCTGCTGTGCGTCTCGTTGCTGGCGCTGGGCGGCTGCTCGGTCCTGACCGGCGGCGACCAGAAGCCGGCCACGATCTACGCGCCCACCGTGCGCGTGACGCCGAATCCGTCCTGGCCGCAGGTCACCTGGCAGCTGGCCATCAATAAGCCCAGCGCTGCGCGCGTGATCGACAGCCCGCGCATCAACGTGCGCCCGACGCCGGGCGAATTGCAGATCTACCACGGCGCCGGCTGGGCGCAACCGGCCACCGACATGCTGGAAGACAGCGTCGTGCGCGGGTTCGAGGACTCCGGCAAGATCGCGGCGGTCGCGCGCATCGGCACCGGCATCCGCTCGGACTACAAACTGGCGATCGACCTGCGCCGCTTCGAGTCCGATTACGCCGGCCAGCCGGTGCCGTCGGCCACCATCGAACTCAACGCCAAGCTGCTGCACTCCTCGGATCAGCGCGTGGTCGCCTCGCGGACCTTCCTGGTCGCCCGCCCTTCCAGCGGCACCGATGTGGCAGCGGTTGCCGCGGCGTTCGAGCAGGCGTTGACCCAGGTCACCACCGACCTGGTGGGCTGGACGCTCACCACCGGGCAACAGGACAGTGCGGCGCTGCCACGCACACCGTAAGCCCACACGTCCACCTGCAGCCCCGGACGCATCTCAACCGGCATCAGATCCAGCACTTTGCACCGGCATCTGATCCAGCACCCTGCACGCGACGGGATCCACCCGCCTCCCTTCTCCCGCAAGCGGGAGAAGGTGGCGCGCAGCGCCGGATGAGGGCACGCAATGCCCCACGCCTGATCTCACGCCTGCCGCGAACCACCGTCATCCTGCCGCAGCCGATGCAATCTGCCGAAAAGTCAGATTGATCCGCTCCCCCACCGGCCGCGCCGTGCGTGGCAGGGCGTGCTTGTAGCAGCGCTGGGTGTCGCCACCCATCAGCAGCAAATCGCCGTGCGCCAATTCCAGCGTCTGCTTCAAGGCCGCATCGTCGCGATGTTTGAACGCAAAGCGTCGCGTTGCACCCAGGCTCACCGAGGCAATCAACGGCTGGGCGCCCAACTCCGGTTCGTCGTCGCTGTGCCAGCCCATCGCATCATTGCCACTGCGATACCGATTGACCAGCACGCTATTGAACAGGCGGCCGATGTCTTCCTGCAGACGAGCACGTAACGGCTGCAATGCGTCCAGCCATGGCTGCGGCGAAAACTGCGTGCCCGAATAGCGATAGCTTGCCTCCGGATCGCCGATCCAGCTGCTCAGACGCGGCGAATCCACCACCCGCCCGAACATGCGGATGCGGTGCACCTCCCACTGCACCTGTGTCAGCAATGTCTGCAGCAGCGCATCGGCCGCCGCCGCCTGCAACCAGCCGCGCCACCACTGCACCTGCGCGCCCGGCAATGGGACCGGAATCTTCATCCCCGAACGCTAGCACGCAGGCCCCTGGCGGCACTGTCCACGGCGGATGAATCGCAGCGATTTGCCGCCATCACATGCAATCCCGGAAAATGCGCACCAGCCATCGAGCCAACGGGAGCGGAGCAATGTCGGAAGCGGGAATCGGCGCGCAAGCGTCAGAGGCGGTCGAGCGTGACGTCATGGAATACGACGTCGTCACCGTCGGTGCCGGTCCGGCCGGGCTGTCGTTCGCAATCCGGCTCAAGCAGCTCAACCCCGAGCTGAGCGTCTGCGTGATCGAAAAATCCAGCACCATCGGCGCACACATCCTGTCCGGTGCGGTGATCGAGCCCGGCCCGCTGGATACCCTGCTGCCGGGCTGGCGCGACAACCCGCCGCCGATCTGCGTGGCCGCCACCGAAGACGAATTCTGGTTCCTCGGCAAGGACAGCGCACGCAAGTTTCCGATGGTGCCGCCGGGCATGCGCAACCATGGCAACTTCATCGTCAGCCTGGGCGCGATGTGCGCCTGGCTCGCGCCGCAGGCCGAAGCGCTGGGCGTGGAGATCTACCCCGGCTTTGCCGCTGCCGAGACCCTGCATGACGACAGCGGCCAGGTGGTGGGCGTGCGTATTGGCGACATGGGCGTGGCCAAGGACGGGTCGCACAAGCCCGGCTACACCGCCGGCATCGACATCCGTGCCAAGGTCACCGTACTGGCCGAAGGCGCACGCGGGCATCTGACCAAGCGCCTGCTCAAGCGCTTCGACCTCACGGCCGACAGCGACCCGCAGGGCTATTCCATCGGTATCAAGGAACTGTGGCAGGTGCCCGAAGGCCGCGTCACGCCCGGCAAGATCGTGCATACGCTGGGCTGGCCCGCGGACAACCGCACCTACGGCGGCAGCTTCCTGTATCACCTGGACAATAACCAGATTGCGCTCGGCTATGTCAGCGGGCTGGACTACAGCGACCCCGCATATCAGCCGTGGGAAGCCTTCCAGCAATGGAAGAACCACGCACTGATCAAGTCGCTGCTGGAGGGTGGCAGCATTCTGTCGGCGGGCGCGCGCGCCATTGTCACCGGCGGCTGGCAGTCGCTGCCGAAGGTGGAGATGCCGGGTGCCCTGCTGATCGGCGACACCGCCGGCCTGCTCAATGTGCCCAAGATCAAGGGCACCCATCAGGCGATCCGCAGCGGCATGCTGGCGGCCGAACATCTGGTGCAGTCGCAGCTCGCCCCGCAGGGCTTCGACGCCAAGTTGCGCGCCTCCGATGCCATGGCCGAGTTGAAGACCGTCCGCAATATCAAGCCCGGTTTCAAGAAGGGGCTGTGGTTCGGCCTGCTCAACGCCGCCTGGGAGACCGCCCTCAAGGGCGCCTCGCCGTGGACCCTGAAGAACAAGCCCGACTGGTCGGCCCTGCGCAAGATCGGCGACTACGAACAACCCAAGCGCGACTACGTCAGCCGCGAGCTCGCCCCGCGCGACCGCCTGCAGGCGGTGTATTTCGCCGCCACCGAGCACGACGAAGACCAGCCGGTGCATCTGCAGGTGCTCGACACCAACATCTGCGCCACCCGCTGCGTGGAAGAGTACGACAACCCCTGCACCCGCTTCTGCCCGGCCAACGTCTACGAGATGGTCGCAGACACGGCCAGCCCCTCCGGCAAACGCCTGCAGATCAATGCCGCCAACTGCGTGCACTGCAAGACCTGCGACATCAAGGACCCCTACGAGATCATCAACTGGGTCACACCGGAGGGTGGTTCGGGTCCGAACTACCAGAATCTGTGAGTAACCAGTGGCTTACCGCGTGACCGGCAGTTTCTCCAAACTCCTGGCTGCGGCGCGTCGCTCGGTGGAGCTCCATGGTGGCGGTTTCACGGGCGCAGCCGCAGTCGCAATACGGGTTCTCAAGGTGCTTCGCGCCCTGGGAATTCGTGGCCTGGTGGGACGGTTGCAACTTGCCGGGCGCACGCAGCAGGCGGTTCATCGCTTGTCTGACCAACAACCCTTTGCCGCGCCTGCTCCCTTGTCGCAACTGCAGCTCAAGATTGGCGTGATGCTGCACATCTTCTATCCCGACTTGATCGATGAATTCGCGCAGTCACTCCAGCATATGCCAGTGCGCTATGACCTGCTGGTATCGGTGATGGACGAGACAGCCGCAGCTCAGGCGCGCGAGCGCTTTTCAAAGCTGTCACAGATCGAGAAGCTCGATATACGCGTCGTGCCCAATCGCGGCCGTGACATCGCACCGCTGTTGGTGACGTTTCGCGAGCAGGTCCTTGCACTGGATGTTGTCGGCCATCTGCATACGAAAAAATCGCTATATACAGGCAGCGAGCAAGGCGAGTGGCGCCGCTACCTGGTCGCGTCCCTGATGGGGAGCCCGGAGCGCATCGCTTGGCAGCTGGGGATGTTTCAGGCCGAGCCGCGGCTTGGCATGCTTTATCCGGAGAGCTACGAACGAGTGCTGCTGTGGGCGCATACCTGGCTCAGCAATTTCAGCGTTTGTCGCGCGCTTGCCCAGCAACTTGGATTCGACATCAGCCCCTCGGAGTACATCGATTTTCCTGCCGGATCGATGTTCTGGGCGAAGGTGGATGCGCTGCGGCCGTTGTACGCTCTGAATCTAGACATCAAGGATTTTCCCGAAGAGCACGGCCAGATCGACGGCACTTTGCACCACGCGGTAGAGCGCATATTCGTTGCTGTCGTGCGTCACAAGCAGTACCGCATCGGCATCTTGCCGCAAGACGGTACGCTGTCACTCAGCGACGAAGGTGGACGCAACTGGCAGGCTTCCCTCGAGACACCGATCGCCACGCGCTTGACACTGTCCTCTCTACAGGCTCGACTGGTATCGCTGGATATCTTCGACACCTTGGTGGTGAGGCCGTTCCTGTATCCGGCCGGTGCCCGTGCCTATCTTGCCCATCTGATAGCGGGCCGCTTCGGAGTAGAGCATTTTCTCGAACTACGTGAGCTTGCCGAGTCGAAAGCGCGCCATCAGCATGGCTGCGATGTCGATCTATCGCGCATCTACGCAACGCTGGCTGCCCTGCCCGATGCGAAGGGGCTTCCAGTCGCCGCCCTTCAGGCTCTGGAAGTGGCTCTGGAAGCCCGGTTGCTGCAACCACGCCGGGGTGTGATCGCAGCAGCTACGCAGCTGCAACAACGTGGCATCCGCCTGGTTGCGCTGTCGGACATGTATCTGGATAGCCCGCTGCTGCAACAGGTTCTGCCGCCAGAAGTCAGTGCGCTGCCGGCCGCCTGGTATGTGTCCTGCGAAACGGGTTGGCGCAAGGATGCCGACAGTGCCTGGAAGGAGCTGTCAGCCATCGAGAAAATCGATGCCTCGCAGTGGCTGCATGTCGGCGACAACGAACACGCAGACATCCAGCGTCCACAGATGCACAACCTGCTGACACCAGTGCATGTGCTTCGCCCCTCTGCGCTGCTGGAGGCGATTCCTGCATTGCGCCCACTTAGACCATCACCGGGTGCGGCAGCCCGGTGGCAGGACCAGTTGTGGCTTGGCCTGCTGGCCAATCGGTTCGCCGATCTTGCCGACCGGCATCCGGAAACGTTGATGCCCTTGCCGACTCTTTCACCGGCCTGCCTTGGCTATGTGGTGCTGGGCCCACTGGTTTTCGATTATCTCGCCTGGCTGATCCGCATGGCGGAGCTACGCGATATCGAAACAATCTTGTTCTTGAGCCGGGAAGGCCATCTGCTAGAGCAGGGCTTTCAGCTGATAAGACAAACGTCCGCTTCACTGCAGCAGCTGCATGGCAAGTATCTGCTGGCGTCGCGGCGGGGAACCGGAACTCCCTCGCTGCATGCGCCGGATGATCTTGCGTTGCTGCTGGACAGCACCTACACCGGGACACTGGGCGACTTGGTACAGGCACGCCTGGGAGATGACGCAATGCATATTCTGGAACGTCGTCTAGGCCGCCCAGCCATGCAACGCGATGTCTACCTGCCGGAGATGCATCTCGAGCTGCTGGAACTGATTGCCCCGGCGATCAACGAACTGCTGGCGCTTGCAGAAACTGAAAGGGCAGCTTACCTGCATTACTGGAAAGCGAGCGTAGGTGACGGCGCCACCATGGTGGCCGATATAGGTTACTCCGGCACCATCCAGGCCAATCTCGCAAGATTGACTGGGCAGCCGCTGGGAGGTGCTTATTTTGCATTGAACGGGCGCGCCACAAAGCTCTCCGATCAATGCTGGGCAGACGCCCGCTATTTTGACGGCCGTATCGAAAGGGATCCGGAGCAATCGACGATCCTGCGCCACGACCTGCTTCTGGAAACACTTCTCACCGCTCCTTCGCCGCAGTTTTCTCATTTCACGGGTACGCACGCGGGTACGACCGCGGTCTACGCCAGTCCGGAGCGATCGCCAGCGCAGTGGACGACAATCGCGCAGGTGCATCAAGGTGCGCTAGCCTTTATTGCAGACGTCTGCAGGGTTACGCAGGAGGAAAGCTACCTAGTGGATTTCGATCGAGCTTCGGTACAGATTCCGCTGCAATGCGTCGGCTCTGGACGCTGGCAGGCGCCGTGGCTGGGGGATTTGCAACTCGACGACCGATTCACTGGGCGGGGATTGGTTCGGGCCGGATGACCTGAAGGCCATCCGGCCTCGCCTCACGGTCGAGGCGTCAGATTTTCACGCCTGTCTTCTGGCGTAACTCGTCCAGCTCCACTCCGTCGGCCGCCTCCACCAACACCAACCCATCAGCGGTGACATCGAACACCGCCAGGTCGGTGATGATGCGATCCACCACGCCGACGCCCGTCAGCGGCAGGTCGCATTCGCGCAGGATCTTGTGGCTGCCGTCCTTGGCGACGTGCTCCATCAGCACCACCACGCGCTTGACGCCGGCCACCAGGTCCATCGCGCCGCCCATGCCCTTGACCATCTTGCCGGGCACCATCCAGTTGGCCAGGTCGCCGCGGTCGGTGACCTGCATTGCGCCCAGGATCGCCAGGTCGATATGGCCGCCGCGGATCATCGCGAACGAATCGTGGCTGCCGAAATAACTGGCGCCGGCGCGCGCGGTCACGGTCTGCTTGCCGGCATTGATCAAGTCCGCATCCACTTCGTCCTCGGTGGGAAACGGGCCGATGCCGAGCAGTCCATTCTCTGATTGCAGCCACACGTCCACGCCTTCCGGGATGTGGTTGGCCACCAGCGTCGGCAGTCCAATTCCCAAGTTGACGTAGGCGCCATCGGTCAGTTCGCGCGCCGCACGGGCGGCCATCTGGTCTCGGGTCCAGGCCATTACTGCTGTCCTTCGCGCACGGTGCGCTGTTCGATGCGTTTTTCCGGCGTGGCGTTGAGCACCAAGCGGTCGACGTAGATACCTGATAGATGCACGTGGTCCGGGTCGATGGCGCCCAGCTCCACGATTTCTTCGACTTCGGCAATGCAGACACGACCGGCCATGGCGCAGGCCGGATTGAAATTGCGCGCCGTCTTGCGGAACATCAGGTTGCCCGCGGTATCGGCTCGCCACGCCTTGACCAGCGCGACGTCGGCCTGCAGTGCGGTTTCCAGCACGTAGTGCTTGCCGTCGAATTCGCGGGTCTCCTTGCCCTCGGCCACGATCGTGCCGTAGCCGGTGGCGGTGTAGAACGCAGGGATTCCCGCACCGCCCGCACGCAGGCGCTCGGCCAGCGTGCCCTGTGGGTTGAACTCAAGCTCGAGCTCGCCAGCCAGATACTGACGCTCGAACTCCTTGTTCTCGCCCACGTAGGACGAAATCATCTTGCGAATCTGCCGCGTGACCAATAATTGACCAAGCCCGAATCCATCGACCCCGGCGTTGTTGGAAATCACCGTCAACCCGCCCACCCCGCTGTCGCGCACGGCGGCGATCAGCGCCTCGGGGATCCCGCACAACCCGAAGCCGCCTACTGCCAGGGTCTGGCCATCGGCCAGCACGCCCTCGAGCGCCGCCTCGGCACCGGCGTAGCGCTTGCCAGCTGCCTTGTCACGTCCATCATTGCGCATCACCGCCCTCACCTCGCTGATGTGAAGCGGCCATTCTATCCGCTGACTGTTCCCTGTCCTCGGTCGCAATTCCGCCACACCCAAGACACGGCGCACCCGCTAAACTCGGGTGTCCCCCACCCCAGGAACTGCCCATGACGCTACCCGCCTTCAAGGCCTACGACATTCGCGGCCGCGTGCCGGATGAACTCAACGAGGACTTGGCCCGCCGCATTGGCGTGGCACTGGCGGCGCAGCTGGATCAGGGACCGGTGGTCCTGGGCCACGACGTGCGCCTGGCCAGCCCGGCGCTGCAGGAAGCACTCTCGGCCGGCCTGCGCGCCAGCGGCCGCGAGGTCATCGACATCGGTCTGTGCGGCACCGAGGAGGTCTATTTCCAGACCGATTACCTCAAGGCCGCCGGCGGTGTCATGGTCACCGCCAGCCACAACCCGATGGACTACAACGGCATGAAGCTGGTCCGCGAGCAGGCGCGACCGATCAGTTCCGATACCGGCCTGTTCGCCATCCGCGACACCGTCGCGGCCGATACCGCCGCACCCGGCGAGCCCACAGCCGCCGAGCAGAGCCGCACCGACAAGACCGCCTACCTGGAGCACCTGCTCAGCTACGTGGACCGCAGCACGCTCAAGCCGCTCAAGCTGGTGGTCAATGCCGGCAACGGCGGCGCCGGCCTGATCGTGGATCTGCTTGCGCCGCATCTGCCGTTCGAGTTCGTCCGCGTGTTCCATGAGCCCGATGGCAACTTCCCCAACGGCATCCCCAACCCGCTGCTGCCGGAAAACCGCGACGCCACTGCCAAGGCGGTCAAGGACCACGGCGCCGATTTCGGTATCGCGTGGGACGGCGACTTCGATCGTTGCTTCTTCTTCGATCACACCGGCCGCTTCATCGAAGGCTATTACCTGGTCGGCCTGCTCGCACAAGCCATCCTTGCCAAGCAGCCGGGCGGCAAGGTCGTGCACGACCCGCGCCTGACCTGGAACACGGTCGAGCAGGTCGAAGAAGCCGGCGGCATTCCGGTGCTATGCAAGAGCGGCCACGCCTTTATCAAGGAAAAGATGCGTAGCGAGAACGCCGTATACGGCGGCGAGATGAGCGCGCACCATTACTTCCGTGAATTCGCCTACGCCGATTCCGGCATGATTCCATGGCTGCTGATTGCCGAGCTGGTGTCGCAGTCCGGTCGTTCGCTGGCCGATCTGGTCGAGGCGCGCATGCAGAAGTTCCCCTGCAGCGGCGAGATCAACTTCAAGGTGGCCGATGCCAAGGCCGCGGTTGCCCGCGTGATGGAGCACTACGCCGACCTGTCGCCGGAGCTGGACTACACCGACGGCATCAGCGCGGACTTTGGCCAATGGCGCTTCAACCTGCGCAGCTCCAATACCGAGCCACTATTGCGTCTGAACGTGGAAACCCGCGGCGATGCTGCACTGCTGGAAAGCCGTACGCAAGAGATTTCCGATCTGCTGCGCGGTTGATTTACCATCCTCCCCCACTTTGACGCACTGGAGTTTCCCCCGCTCATGAGCGACGTCCTTCCGATTATCTTGTCCGGCGGCTCCGGCACGCGCCTGTGGCCGCTGTCGCGCGAGTCCTATCCCAAGCAGTTCCTGCCGCTAGTAGGCGACAAGAGCATGTTGCAGGCCACCTGGCTGCGCGCGGCTCCCGTCGCAGGCCATGCTCCCATCGTGGTGGCCAACGAGGAACACCGCTTCATGGCCGCCGAGCAGCTGCAGCAGCTGGGCGTCAAGCCCTCTGCCATCCTGCTGGAACCCAAGGGCCGCAATACCGCCCCAGCCATCGCGGTTGCTGCGCTGGAAGCGACCCGTGACGGCGCCGACCCGCTGTTGCTGGTGCTGCCGTCCGATCATGTGATCGGCGACGAAGCTGCCTTCCAGGCTGCGGTGAACGTTGCTGCAGCTGCCGCAGAACAAGGCAAGCTGGTGACCTTTGGCATCAAGCCGACCGCACCGGAAACCGGCTACGGCTACATCAAGGCCGGCGCGGGCACCGGCGCGAGTGCGGTCGAACGTTTCGTCGAGAAGCCCGACCTGGCAACCGCACAAGGCTACCTGGCCAGCGGCGAGTACTACTGGAACAGCGGCATGTTCCTGTTCCGTGCTTCGCGCTACCTGGAAGAACTGCGCAAGTTCCATCCGGCCATTGCCGATGCCTGCCAGACCGCCTGGCAGAACGGCAAGCGCGACGCCGACTTCACCCGCCTGGACAAGGACGCGTTCGCGGCCAGCCCGTCGGATTCCATCGACTACGCGGTGATGGAAAAGACTGCCGATGCGGTCGTCGTGCCGCTGGATGCCGGCTGGAACGATGTCGGATCGTGGTCGTCGCTGCTGGATGTGTCCGAGCAGGACGCTCAGGGCAACGCGCATCATGGCGACGTCATCCAGCTGGATTGCCGCAACACCTATGCCTACGGTTCGCGCCTGATCGCCATGGTCGGCCTGGAAGACGTCGTCGTCGTCGAGACGCCGGATGCTGTGCTGGTCGGTCACCGTGATCGCATCCAGGAGGTGAAGGATGTGGTCGGCCGGATCAAGTCCGACGGTCGCTCCGAAGCCACCTGGCATCGCAAGGTGTATCGCCCATGGGGCGCGTACGACTCGATCGACATGGGTCAGCGTCACCAGGTCAAGCGCATCACCGTCAAGCCCGGTGCCGTGCTGAGCCTGCAGATGCACCACCACCGCGCCGAACACTGGATCGTGGTCAGTGGCACTGCCGAAGTGACGCGCGGCGAAGAAGTGCTGCTGCTGACCGAAAACCAGAGTACCTACATCCCGCTCGGTGTGACACACCGCCTGCGCAATCCTGGCAAGCTGCCGCTGGAGCTGATCGAAGTGCAGTCCGGCAGCTATCTGGGCGAGGACGACATCGTGCGCTTCGAGGACACCTACGGCCGCGCCTGATCGCGCACCCGACGTAGACGGCAACATCGACGGCGGCCAATGGCCGCCGTTTTGCGTTATCCCTGCCTCGCTTCGATCACAACACGCTGCGCAGACAGGTCACAGGTCGCCTGCTGCCGCAGGCTGCATCGCACGTGGATGCGACCGGCAATGCCAGTGCCGCCCCGCGGGCGTTCGCCTGCAAGGCCGCGAACGGCCCCGTAGCCCAAGACAACATCATGGATGGCCTGGACGAGTGGCATTGCCACTCGCCAAGACGCGGGGCCTGCCAGGCTCAGTTGTCGCCGAACAGGTCGCGCGTATAGACCTTGTCCTGCACGTCCTGTAGCGCGTCGGCCATGCGGTTGCTGATGATGACGTCGGCCTCGCGCTTGAAGGCCTCCAGGTCGTTGACCACGCGCGAGCGGAAGAACTCCGGCTCGCTCAGCGTCGGTTCGTACACGATGACGTCCACGCCCTTGGCCTTGAGGCGCTTCATCACTCCCTGGATGCTGGACGAACGGAAGTTGTCCGACCCCGCCTTCATGATCAACCGGTAGATGCCGACGACCTTGGGATTGCGCCGCAGCACGTCGGCGGCAATGAAGTCCTTGCGGGTGGTGTTGGAATCGACGATCGCCCGGATGATGGTCTGCGGCACGCTCTGGTAGTTGGCCAGCAACTGCTTGGTGTCCTTGGGCAGGCAGTAGCCGCCGTAGCCGAAGGACGGATTGTTATAGTGGCTGCCGATGCGCGGATCCAGGCAGATGCCCTCGATGATCTGGCGGCTGTCCAGCCCATGGGTGAGCGCGTAGGTGTCCAGTTCGTTGAAGTAGGACACCCGCATCGCCAGGTAGGTGTTGGCGAACAGCTTGATCGCCTCGGCCTCGGTCGGCTCGGTGAACAGCACCGGCACGTCGGGCTTGAGCGCGCCTTCCTGCAGCAGCCGCGCAAAGGTTTCCGCGCGCGCCGAGCGCTCACCGACGATGATCCGCGACGGGTACAGGTTGTCGTACAACGCCCGCCCTTCGCGCAGGAATTCGGGCGAGAAGATGATGTTGTCGGTCCCGAACTGCGCGCGCAGCTTGGCCACGTAGCCGACCGGAATGGTCGACTTGATCACCATCGTCGCCTGCGGGTTGATCTCCAGTACCTTGGCGATCACGACCTCGATCGAGCGGGTGTTGAAGTAATTGGTGTCCGGATCGTAGTCGGTGGGTGTGGCGATGATCACGAATTCTGCGCCGGCAAATGCCTCGTTGGCGTCCAGCGTGGCCTTGAAGTTCAGGCCGCCCTCGGCCAGCGCAGCCTCGAGCTCCTTGTCGACGATCGGCGAGCGGCCTTCGTTGATCAGCTTGACCTTGGCCTCGACGATGTCCAGCGCCACGACCTCATGGTGCCTGGCGAGCAACACGCCATTGGACAGACCGACATAGCCGGTACCCGCGACAGCGATCTTCATTGGAATTCCTTGCGATTTTGGATGGGGGAGGAGGCAGCGCGCTGCGCGCAGGTCATGGCGTGATGACGGTACGGCCGAGCCCGTCATGGGCCGGCGCGCCCGCTGGGGGACACGCGAAAACCTGCACGGTGCCAACCGATGCGACGTAGCGCACACACATGCACACATCCAGCCCATGCATCACGCATCGCATCCGCTTCAGCGGCACATCCACGTTGGCCACGACCTGCGCAGAGCAGGTCGCCGGCCTGGCGTGGACCAGTCACCGATGGTAGCCGAAGCGAGAGGCAAGCTATGAGTCGGTGCTGAAGCCGCCCCGATCTAGGCCGCTATTGAAGCCGTTCAACCCTGGGCGAGCGTGTCCAGCACCTGGTTCAGTCCATCCTGCCAGTCGGGCAGGCGGACGCCGAACGTGTCCTGCAGGCTGTGGGTATCCAGCCGCGAATAGGCCGGGCGCGTGGCCGGCGTTGGATAGTCGGCGGTGGTGATCGCCTCCACGCGCGGCGCACGGGCAATCAGCCCGCGCGCGTGCGCCTGGGCGAAGATGGCTTCGGCGAAGCCGTGCCAGCTGGTCTGCCCGGCGGCGGTCAGATGCCACAGACCGGAGGGTTCACCGGGCTGGCGCAGCGCGTGCGCCGTGATGTCAGCGATCAACGCCGCCGGCGTTGGCGTGCCGATCTGGTCGGCGACCACGCGCAGCACGTCGCGCTCGGCTCCCACGCGCAGCATCGTGCGCAGGAAATTGTGCCCGTGCGCGGCGTAGACCCAGGCGGTGCGGAAGATCAGATGCCGGCCGCCGGCCGCCTGCACCGCCTGTTCGCCGGCAAGCTTGCTCTGCCCGTAGACGCCGAGCGGCGCGGTGGCGTCGTCCGGCCGATAGGGGTGAGTGCCCTGCCCATTGAAGACGTAGTCGGTCGAATAATGGACCAGCGGCACGCCGGCGCGCGCGCACCACTGCGCAATGACCGCCGGCGCCTCGGCATTGGCACGGAAGGCCGCATCACGCTCCTGCTCGGCACGATCGACGGCGGTGTAGGCAGCCGCATTGACGACGCGGGTGGGCGCAAGCCGGTCCAGCAATTCGCTCAGCCGATGCGGTGCGTCGAAGTCGGCCACCTCACACGCGGTACCGTCCGGCAACCGACCACTGCGGGTTGTGGCAAGAATCGGACAATCGCCTGCCAATGCGCGCAGCAATTCCGTGCCGACCTGTCCATTGGCTCCCAGTACCAACGTCGTCATGGTGCAAAGACCGGCAGACGCTCGCCCGGCACATCTGCCAGGAAAGGTGCTGCGGCATCCTTGGCCGAGAGCACCGGATCGCTGATCGGCCAGTCGATGCCGATCGCCGCATCGTCCCAACGCACGCCCGCATCTGCTTCCTTGACGTAGACGTCGGTGCAGAG
The DNA here is from genome assembly GCF_003600855.1 of Xanthomonas sp. CFBP 7698. Taxonomy (NCBI): domain Bacteria; kingdom Pseudomonadati; phylum Pseudomonadota; class Gammaproteobacteria; order Lysobacterales; family Lysobacteraceae; genus Xanthomonas; species Xanthomonas sp. CFBP 7698. The sequence goes on along the minus strand of NZ_PRDN01000008.1, from coordinate 10,260 downwards.
ATAGCTGAACAACGCTCTCTCTGAAAGCACTGCAAACCCATGTGCAAAGCCTTCAGGTATCCAGACTTGGCGGCGGTTTTCTGCACTCAGCAAAACGGCGGTCCAATGCCCGAAGTGGGGAGATCCAGCGCGGATATCCACCGCAACGTCGTAGACTTCGCCTTCGAGCACGCTTACCAGCTTGCCCTGTGGCCGAGGCCACTGGTAATGCAGACCGCGCAGCACCCCCTTGGCGGAGGTGGAGACGTTACTTTGCACAAAATTTGTCGGCAGCCCATGCTGCCCGAAGCGCTCTGCATTCCATGTTTCGAAGAACTGACCGCGCGCATCACCGAAGACCGCAGGCTCGATGACGACGCAGCCGGGCAACGTCGTTTCGATCACTTTCAATGGACAACCCCGCGCTTGGCCAATGCCGTCAGATATTTGCCATAGTCATTCTTCAACAACGGCGCTGCCAGGCGCTCCAGCTGCTCTGCATCGATCCAGCCCTGGCCAAACGCGATTTCTTCCGGGCAGCACACCTGCAGGCCCTGGCGCATCTGGATGGTCTCGATGAAATTGGCCGCTTCGTGCAAGGACTGATGCGTTCCCGTATCCAGCCATGCATACCCGCGCCCCAAGGGCTCCAGATGCAGGTTGCCGGCATCGAGATAGCAGCGATTGAGATCGGTGATCTCCAGCTCGCCGCGTGGCGAGGGCTTCAAGGCAGCCGCGTAGTCGCTGGCCTGGCCGTCATAGAAATACAAGCCGGTGACCGCGTAGTTGGAACGGGGCTTTTCCGGTTTTTCGGCAATGTCGATGACCTTGCCTTGCTGATCGAATTCGGCAACGCCGTAGCGCTCCGGATCGTTGACCCAGTAACCGAAGACAGTCGCACCCTGCTCTCGTGCATCTGCGCGGCGCAAGGTATCGGTCAGGCCATGCCCATGGAAGATATTGTCGCCCAGCACCAGGCAACTCGGCTTGCCGTCGACGAACTCGCGCCCAATCAGATAGGCCTGCGCCAGACCGTCAGGGCTGGGCTGCACGGCGTACTGGAGATTGACGCCCCATTGGGAACCATCGCCCAGCAACGTCTGGAACAGCGCCTGCTCGTGCGGCGTGTTGATGATCAGGATGTCGCGGATACCCGCGAGCATCAGCACGCTCAGCGGGTAGTAGATCATCGGCTTGTCGTACACCGGCAACAGCTGCTTGCTGACGCCCTTGGTGATCGGATACAGGCGAGTGCCGGAGCCGCCGGCCAGAATGATGCCTTTACGTTGTGTCATCAGGTATGTCCTGTTGAGGCCCGCACACGCTTACATGCGCGCGGGCTCTTGCCTAAGGGCTCGCGTTAGGCCGCGGCGCCGATCCGTTCCAGCCGATAGCTGCCATCCAGCACTCCCTGCACCCAGGCCTGGTTGGTCAGGTACCACTCCACCGTCTGCGCGATGCCTTGCTCGAAGGTATAGGCCGGCTCCCAGCCCAGATCGTTCTTCAACTTGGAGGCATCGATCGCGTAGCGACGGTCGTGTCCGGGGCGGTCGGTGACATGGGTGATCTGGCTCGCGCGCGGTTTGCCGTCCTCACGCGGGCGGTGCTGATCCAGCAGCGCGCAGATCGCCTGCACGACCTCGATGTTCTGGCGCTCGGAGTTGCCGCCCACGTTGTAGGTCTCACCGACCTGGCCCTTGGCCAGCACGGTGCGGATCGCCTCGCAGTGGTCGCTGACGAACAGCCAGTCGCGTACCTGCTTGCCATCGCCGTACACCGGCAACGCCTCGCCGGCCAGCGCCTTGGCGATCACCAGCGGAATGAGCTTTTCCGGGAAATGGTACGGGCCGTAGTTGTTCGAGCAGTTGGTGGTCAGCACCGGCAGCCCGTAGGTGTGGTGGAACGCGCGCACCAGGTGATCGGAGGCCGCCTTGGATGCCGAATACGGGGAATTGGGTGCATACGGCGTGGTTTCGGTGAACTTGCCGGTCTCGCCCAGCGTGCCATAGACCTCGTCGGTGGACACATGCAGGAACCGAAAGGCCTCGCGGCGCGCGTCCGGCAGCGCTTTCCAGTAATCGCGCACGGCCTCGAGCAATGCCAGGGTGCCGACCACGTTGGTCTGGATAAACGCGCCAGGACCTTCGATCGAGCGATCCACATGGCTTTCGGCAGCGAAATTCAGCACTGCGTCCGGCTGATGTTCCTGCAGCAGGCTGGTCACGAGGGCGCCGTCGCCGATGTCGCCCTTGATGAAGACATGGTCGGCATTGCCTTCCAGCGACGCCAAGGTATTCAGGTTCCCCGCATAGGTGAGGGCGTCAAGATTGATTACGCGGATCCCGCGCGCAACTGCCTCAAGAACAAAATTTCCGCCGATAAAGCCGGCCCCGCCGGTCACTAGCCAAGTCGCCACTGTCTACCCTCCTGGTCGCGCGCGAACTGCGCTGCGTCTTCAAACCGCGCAGGATATACGGTCGAGCTGCGCTGGGCTTGTATATCTTCGAATGAGTGGCTTCGAATCTATTGCACCGCACCATCCATACGCCATCGCATGGTGCGCCCTGCCCGGTTAGAATGGCTCCACTCCCGAGCCTGCCGCCGCGGCCGGGCCTTCCCGCAATAGCTGAAGGATCTCGTACACGATGAAAATCCTCGTCGCCTACAAGCGCGTGGTGGACTACAACGTCCGCATTCAGGTCAAGCCGGATGGCTCCGGCGTGGTGATCGAGGGCGTCAAGCTCTCGCCCAACCCGTTCGACGAAATCGCCCTGGAAGAGGCGCTGCGCCTGCGCGACGCCGGCATCGCCACCGAGGTGGTGGTCGCCACCCTGGCGCCGGCCGATGCGGCCGCGCACCTGCGCAACGGGCTTGCGATGGGCGCCAACCGCGCCATCCACGTGGTCACCGACACGGCCATCCAGCCGTTGACTGCCGCGCGCGCCCTGCTCAAGCTGGTGGAGAAGGAACAGCCGGACCTGGTCATCCTGGGCAAGCAGGCCATCGACGACGACGCCAACCAGACTGGCCAGATGCTGGCCACCCTGTGGGGCCGCCCGCAGGCGACCTTCGCCGGCAAGCTGGTGGTCGCCGATGGCAAGGCCACGGTGACCCGCGAAGTCGATGCGGGCCTGGAGACGCTGGAAGTGGACCTGCCGGCGGTGGTGACGACCGATCTGCGCTTGAACGAGCCGCGCTTCATCAAGTTGCCGGACATCATGAAAGCCAAGAGCAAGCCGCTGGAAACGCTGGCCTTTGCCGATCTCGGCGTCGATGCGCATGACAGTCTCAGCACCACCCACTACGCCGCGCCGTCCAAGCGCAGCCGCGGCGTGATGGTCAAGGACGCCGCCGAGCTGGTGGCCGCACTCAAGCAGAAGGGGTTGCTGTAATGGCCAAGGTTCTCATCGTTGCCGAACATCTCAACGGCCAGCTCAATGCGGCCACTGCCAAGACCCTCAGCGCCGCGCTGGCGGTGTCGGCCGAGTCCATCGATATCGTCGTGCTGGCGGCCGATCCGGCCGCGGTTGCGGCGCAGGCCGCGCAGCTGGCGGGTGTTGCTCGCGTGCTGACGGTGGCAAACGCCGCCAACGAACATGCCATCGCGCAGGTGCTGGGGCCGCAGATCGCCCAGCTCGCCGGCCAGGGCTACACCCATGTATTCGGCCCCTCGACCACGTTCGGCAAGGACCTGATGCCGGTGGTTGCCGCGCTGCTGGGTGTCAACCAGGTCTCCGACCTGATGGCGGTCGAAGATGCCTACACCTTCAAGCGCCCGATCTACGCCGGCAACGCGATCATCACGGTGAAAGCGCCGGGCGACCAGGTCGTGGTCGCCACCGTGCGCAGCGCCTCCTGGCCGGAAGCGGCAGCCGGCGGCAGTGCAGCAATCGAGTCCATCGCTGTGGATGCAGTGCTGCCGACCCATACCCGATTCGTTGGCCTGGCCGCAGGCAGCTCCGGTCGCCCGGACCTGCAGAGCGCCAAGCGCGTGGTCTCCGGCGGCCGCGGCGTCGGTTCGGCCGAGAACTTCCAGCACATCTACAGCCTGGCCGACAAACTCGGCGCCGCCGTGGGCGCCTCGCGCGCCGCCGTGGACGCGGGCTACGTGCCCAACGAACTGCAGGTCGGCCAGACCGGCAAGATCATCGCGCCCGAGCTGTACGTGGCGATCGGCATCAGCGGGGCGATCCAGCATCTGACCGGCATCAAGGACGCCGGCACGATCGTGGCGATCAACAAGGACCCTGAATCGCCGATCTTCGAGATTGCCGATATCGGGTTGGTGGGGGATCTTTTCACTCTCCTGCCGGAACTTGAGACAGCGCTCGCATAGAGCGCTGTCCACCTCTTTCCTCCCTCGGCATCGTCCCCTAGAACGGTCGCTCTGGTTGTAAACTGTTCAACCCCCGCTCAGGCGAGATGGTCATGGATCGACATGTCGCATCGGCCTGCACCCACCATGCAGAGGATCCATCGCGCCCATGATTGTCGGTAGAGGACTGCTTGCATCCGCTTTTGATGCTCAAGCTCTCGAAACACTGGAGGCCACATTATTCGCATCCGGAGTCTCAAATTCCAGTGAGATCGACCCCTCCGCCTATGCGCGCGAACAGCAACTGCTGGAGGAGCGGCTTGCGGCCGCCAGGGGTGCCTTCGTCTATTTCAGTACCTGCAGCATCGAAGACCCGGATCGCGGGAGCGGTCAATACGCCCGTCACAAAGTGCGGATGGAACAGTTGGTTGCCGATCGCGGCGGCCGCTATCTGATCCTGCGCCTGCCGCAAGTGGTGGGGCGCACGGGAAATCCGCACAACCTGATCAATTTCTTGACCGACCGTCTGCGCAGCGGCGAGCCGATCCCGATGTGGTCCGGTGCCGTGAGATGCCTGATAGACGTTGAGCACGTCGCCGCAATCACCATGCGTCTGTTGCAGGATGGGGCGCCCGAGCAACTGCGCGCCAGCCTGGCGCCGCCGGAGGTCATCAGCATGCCGGCACTGGTGGACGTCATGGAATCGATCTTGGGCCTGCATGCGCGCCGCGAGATTGTCGACCGCACCGGGGGGACGCAGCCGGATGCCACACTCATGATGCAGGTCGCACCGACACTTGGCATCGACGTAAGCCCCGGGTACACGCGGCGCCTCCTGGAAAAATATCATCGCCATGACAATGCCAACTGAGACCTGCAAACTTTCGGTCGTTATCCCGGTCTACAAGAGTGCGTCGATCCTGCCGAAACTCGCAGACAAGCTGGGCCGGACACTGCCCACCATGTTCGGCGATTCCTTTGAAGTCATCCTGGTCAACGACTGCAGCCCGGATGACTCGCGCAAGGTGCTGTTTGACTTGGCGCGCGAGCGGCCTTGGTGGAAGGTGATCAACCTGCGCAAGAACGCAGGCCAGCACAACGCCATTATGGCCGGCCTGCGTGTGGCGCGCGGCCAGCAGATCATTACCATGGATGACGACCTGCAGCACAATCCCGACGACATTCCCGCACTGCTTGCCGCTCTCGGCGATGGTTACGATGTCTGCTACGCAGGCTTCCATTCCAAGCAGCACGCGTTGTGGAAGAAAGCCGGAAGCGCACTGAATGACCGGATGGCAGTGTATCTGCTTGGCAAGCCCCAGGGACTATATCTGTCGCCGTTTCGTGCGATGGTCGCTGGAGTCCGGGAAGAACTGGTCAAGTTCACCGGCCCCAACGTGTATCTCGATGGTTTGATTCTTGCTACCACGACGAGAATCGCCAGCATCAAGATCGACCATCACGCGCGTGCAGACGGACAGTCCGGTTACAGCCTCCGCAAGTCCATCTCGCTGTGGCTGAAGATGGCCACCAGCTTTTCGGTATTTCCCCTGAGACTTGCCTCGCTGATGGGGATTGCCGTCTCCATGCTTGGCTTCCTGCTTGCATTGGTCTTTGTCGTTCAACGGTTCACCGTCAACGCCATGCCGGTCGGCTGGGCTTCCCTGATGGTTTGCGTGCTCATCACTGGCGGCGTCCAGTTACTTGCGATCGGCGTCATTGGCGAATACCTCGGCCGCGCCCTGCGGCACGTTAACGCCACGCCGCAAGCAGTGATTGAGTCGACCGCGAACATCCCATCACATAACGAACGGGCCACATGATGAAATTACTGCGCGTGGCGCTGGCGGATCCGCGCATCCGCCAGTTTGTCCTTTACGCGGTCTGCGGGGGCTCCGGCGTCTGCCTGGACCTGTGTGTGTACACAGGTCTGATCTGGCTGCACGTCAACTACCAACTCGCCAACGCGGCTGGTTATCTTGCCGGCACCTTGCTCAGTTTCGCACTGAATCGCCACTTCACGTTTCAGACCTACGATAAAACGATGCGGCGTCTCGGCCTCTTCGTTGCAACGGCGTTGGTGGGCTACCTCGTCTCCAGCGCATTGCTATGGGGCCTGGTTTCGGTTCTCGGCTGGAATCCGCTTTGGGCCAAGCTGGCCACGTTGGTGGTCGTGCTGATTCTGCAATTCTCTCTTAATCGCGCCATTACATTCCGATCCCCTGCGAGCATCTCAAGCAAATGAACCAATTCCATACTGTGATCATCGGCGGCGGCTTCGCCGGCCTATCTGTCGCCTACGAGCTCGCCAAGCAGGGTAAGCGCGTCCTGGTCGTCGAGCGTGACCATGAACTTGGCGGCCTGGCAGGCGGTTTCAAGGTTGGCGACCAGGTCCTCGAGAAGTTCTATCACCATTGGTTCAACAACGATGTCGAGATATTCAAGCTGATCGAAGAATTGGGAGCAAACGACAACATCGTGCTGCGCCCCACCCGGACCGGCATGTATTTTGCGGACCAGTTCTATCGCCTCAGCACTCCAATGGACCTGCTCCGGTTCGATGCCCTGCCGTTCATCGATCGCATCCGTCTTGGCATCGCGGTCCTGCGTGCCCGCTCGGTCAAGGACTGGAAGAAACTGGAGAATCTCAGTGCCAAGGAATGGCTGCTCGACCTGTGTGGCGAGAAAGCCTACAAGGTCGTATGGGATCCGCTGCTTGTCGGCAAGTTCGGCGATGTGGCCGACGATGTTTCCGCGGTCTGGTTCTGGAAAAAGCTTGTGTTGCGTGGCGGCAGCCGCAGCAACTCGGGCGACGAAGTGCTCGCCTATTATCGCGGCGGCTTCGCCGCGCTGGCTGAAAAACTCGGTGAAGCCATCGTTCGACTGGGTGGTGAAATTCGGCTTGGCACCAGCGCGACCTCGGTACTGACCGCGAATGGCGTTGCCACCGGCGTGCTGCTGGAAGACGGCGAAGTGCAGGCTGACAACGTCGTATTGTCGACCGCCTTCCCCATCTCTGCCAACCTGCTCCAGGGCAAGACCGACGACGCATTCCTGCAGTCGCTGCGGCGCATCCGTTATCTGGCGAATGTGTGCATGGTGCTTTCGCTGGACCGAAGCCTGTCTGAAACTTACTGGCTGAATGTCAACGATCCCGGATTCCCGTACGTCGGGGTGATCGAGCATACGAACTTCGAGCCGGCCAGTTCGTACGGTGGTCGCCATATCGTCTACCTGTCCAAGTACCTTCCGACCAGCCACCCGATGTACACGATGACCGACCAGGAGCTGGTCGACTTCTCGCTGCCGCATCTGCAGAAGATGTTTCCCGCGTTCGACCGTAGCTGGATTCAGGACGTCCATGTATGGCGCGCCGAATACGCCCAGCCGATCGCCGAGAAGCATTATTCGAGCCTGGTCCCGGGACGTAAGACCCCGCTGCCCAATGTCTACCTGACCAGCATGGCACAGGTCTATCCGGAAGACCGCGGCACCAACTATGCCGTGCGCGAAGGCAGGAACCTGGCCAACGACATTCTGGCTTCGGACGGGCGTTAATGACTACCGAATACGTTGCACAGGGCACGGATGACTTGCGCCGGAACATGTCGGACAACCAGCGACGTATTCGCATCTCTTTGCTGTATCTGGTCGCTGGATTGCTGATTGTCGCGGTGCTTTACCCAATCCTTTGTAGTCTTTCGAGAGATCGCACGGGCGATGGATCTGAATACTATGCGATGGAAATGGCAATTAGCATTGAACACAGACCCTATGTTCAAGAGAAAACATGGGCGGCATATGAGCAACAAAGGATTTCCGAGAAAATAAGGGGTCTTCAGTCGGCTGATGACCTCAAAGATTATTATAAGCGCCTAACTGTAAATGGCGGAACGGATTTCAATCATTTCTGGTTTTACCCCGCGTCCGCAGCAATAATTGGGCAAGCAGGCCAAATGATTGGGCTAAGCAAAGACCCGCACGATCACTACATGCTATTGCATGCAGTATTAGTTTCGAGCCTAATTTTGCTGTGCTTTGGGTTACAAGGTTTACGGGGAGGATTAGCCGCAGCGTTGATCCTCTTCGCATCTCCCGCGCTCTGGTACGTTAACAAAGTACATACAGAGCTTTTCACGATTACATTGACCACCGCCTCATTGGCCTGCGCGTTACGTCATCGCTGGGCATTTACTGGACTATTCCTGGCAATTCTCACCTCTCAGAATATTAGCTTCGTAGCCCCCGCTTTTGCGGCAAGTACATTTGCCTTGATAAATCATGCAAAATCGAAAACAGACCAGTTATCGACCACTGAGGTTTTCGCACTAGCGCTAACGCCTGTCATTGGCATTTTACATCCATTTTATTACTTTGCTCGATTTGGCAGTATTTCACCGCAATTGATAAATGGTGGCGCGCAGGTATCAGACCTACACATTTCATCTTCATTTCGCTATTTATTTGACCCAGATATCGGCCTCCTGCCTAATTGGCCGCTTGGCTTGGTCGTGGTGGCCGTCAGCTTATGTGTTGCAGGCAGGCAGTTTCGTCTGCCACGCCATCCGATGCTCTGGATTTGGATATCAATCTATATTCTAATTTCGATGCTTGCGCAGGGCGCAACCACGAACGTTAATTCTGGCGGTACGTTTGGGCCAGCACGATATGGCCTTTGGTACCTATGCTTTTTTTATCCGCTGATTTTGTTAACATTGCCACAAAACGGTAAATTAAAAAATTCGCCGCTAAGAATTATAATCAGTCTCGCCATCACGCTTGCAGCAATGGGCAGCATCAAGATTGCTTGGCCTCTCAAACCAGAATCTTTTCTTACTCCAAGCCGCGTAGCTCAGCTCATCTATGGCTATGTGCCGTGGATTTGGAATCCAAATGAAGAAATCTTTTTCGAGCGTAATGCCGGAGTTGCGGATGTACCACCTACTCGGCCCGCATTGGTGTTAGGCCCAAGGTGTCGAAAAGCACTTTTCATCCCAGGAAGTGATTCGAGCAAGATCACGGTTTATCCGGAAGGCGCGTGCGGATTTTCCTCAAGCACTGCAGCGAAGCTAATTACCAGAAAAGTCGGCTCCCCTCCTTCTTCATCCCAATATTTTTTGGTTGATCAGATAGACCTACCACAAGCACCGCTTTTTCCAAGCGCGCGTGCTCTGGCTGCAAGAGATCTTCGGCCCTACTTAGGAAATGGATGGTCTCAAATTGAACCATCAGGCATATGGTCAGTAGGCGAAAATTCCGAGATTAGACTGAGCTTCCAAGAAGCAACTAATGAAGGAGATGAATTGATCTTGCGGGTCAATGCTCTATGGGCGTTAGGCCGAAGTGCTATGCACGTAAATGTGAGAGTTAACGGCGGGAATTGGCAGGAGAAGTTGCTAACTGCGTCTTCAACGCAGCCCCAAGAACTCAGGATTTTATTGCCGCAACTGCCCTCCGGGAAATCAGTTCAGTTTGACTTAAATTATGACGAACCAGCATCACCCGTTCAGCTCGGCTTGTCATCGGATGACAGGATGCTGGGGATTTATCTGACTTCAATCACTTTTGAAGGCAATTTAAATTATAAAAATAAACTTTAGAAAAACATCTTTAAATTCTTAACTTAGTATATGTTTACTTGCGCAGGTGAACTCCTGCGGAATCCGGCGCCCAATATCAACCGCAGACTTTTAATTTTAGCTGGCGTTGAATTATGGGGAGTCGATAATCAACCCCGGACTCTAAACACGGCCGCTACGTAGGACGGGGGCGTCGGTTGAACAAGTAGCGCTATGGTTGAGCAGCTACTATTGAAAAGACACAAAAAATCCGACGCCAGAGGTCTGGCATCGGATTTTAATGACTCAGTTGCTTAATTGAACAGCATTACTCTGGTAATCCCCCCGCTTTGAGCGTTCGCCAAAAGTGGAGCTAGGCGGCCATCGCCAATTTCATTGCTGGCGTGA
>NZ_PRDN01000007.1:0-139419 GCF_003600855.1 Xanthomonas sp. CFBP 7698 | reverse complement strand
AGTTGCATGCATGCCTCCTCGCTCCCAACCGGTAGTGTCGCGCTTTTGTGGCCCGTTGTTCAGAGATTCCCTAGGAAACGCTTCGCCGACAGTGACTACGAAGTGGCCCAGTTGCTGGATATTTACCAGTCTCAAGGCAAGTATCATTCGCGTCGTGGGTGCATGATCGGCCACGAAGGATCCGGCAAGCCACTGCGGTGGTGCACCAGTGACGCTTTCGAGGCCAAGGCACGCCGGATCACGATGCGCCATTGTATTCCCGCCAAATCTACCGGGTCGGGGTGCTTTGCCCTGTTGAAGTCAGCTGGCGCTAGGTATTGAGCAAGGCCGCCGCAAAGCATTCTTGCCCCCTCGTTTCCTCACACTTACATCAGTCCGCGTGCCGCCATGGACAGCGCCGCTCGATTGGTCACGACGAAATGGTCGAGCAGCCTGACATCCACTAATGCCAGGGCCTGCGCAAGCCGTTTGGTCACAGCCTGATCTGCGGCCGATGGCTCCGGATCACCACTTGGATGGTTATGCGCCACCAACACTGCCGACGCGTTCAGCGACAGCGCGCGCTGGACAACGATGCGCGGATGCACCGTGGACTGGTCGACGGAACCGGAGAACAGCCGCTCTGCCTGGATGAGCCGGTGCCGGACATCCAGGAAGGCGACCTCAAAGTGTTCCCGTGGCTCGTCTGCCAGCCGAAGCCGGAAGAATTTGCCGCCGGCGTCAGGGCTACTCATCAGTTGGTCACGTTCAGCCGCACGCCGCTCGATGATCTTCAGCGCGCGAGTGATTGTCCGGTTCTCCCGAACCCTTGCTGCAGCAATGGCGCCAATCCCAGACCCTTCCAGGAGTTGCGGTAGCGCCATCATGGGGTCAGCTCCAGAACCTCTTCCCAAGCACGTCGCTTGATTGCAGCCCCCAACCCGAACCAGGCGGCATCCCGGCGGTTGTCATCACTATGCGCACGCCGATGATGGTCAACGAACTCGGTCAAACTGTTGAGCGCACCCCATGCAGTCCCGCGACTGGAGGAGAGGGTTGCCCCGCGCCCACCACCCTCGTACAGCGCGCGCACTCTTGCCACAGCCTGTTCATTGACAACTGCCGAGCCCGGCGTCGAGCCTCCATACACCAACACACGACGCAGTAGCCCCTCGACAGAATCAGGAGGGACGGGCACATCGCACAATGCCTTCATCCTATCCACGAAGCTGTCCCACCCACCAACGACGATGCCGAGTTGCCGCTTGATAGCGTCGGGCTGGAACTGACTGCGATGTGGCACCTTAATGGCCCCAGCGCTCTGATCCATAGCGATCTGTAGCGTGTTGTTGCATACCACGCGAACGGACGTGAACTGCGCTGTCGTTGCGAGTGTCCCGTCGCACGCTGTGGCGAGCAGCAGGTATCCATCAACTCTGTCCCGCTTCTTTAGGGCGGTACTCTGTCCGGTCCGGGCCAAGGCCCAGAACTTCTTACCCCCCCGCAGGACGCCAGCGGTTTCAAGTTCAAACCCGTGAAGTGCTGTGAGGTCGCGGTAGAACTCCAGGATCTCGCCAGGCTGTACAACCTGGAAGCGCTTGGACACCACCGCTAGCGGCGCCTGGGTGTCCGATCGATAGAGCACCTTCTGCTCAGGAAAGGTATTGGCGCCATCTGAGCCGCGGCCCTGCGTGGTGTAACGCACCTCTGATTCTTTTATTTCCCATTCCATACCAGCCTGGCGCCTCCAGACTTCGATGGGTTGGTGCTTGCCCAGCTTGTTACCCAAACCATGCCAAGGGGTCTGTCCCTTGTATGCCATCGATTCAATAAGATGCACGTGTCTCTCCTAAATGCGGCGGCATAAACGCACAAGGCCCGGACGATGCCGGGCCTTGTGCGGTGCCTATGGATGATGGATCAGTCGTTACGGAAGAACTCCGAACCACCGGGAGCAAAGGAACAGCGTGCGACGGCTGCCAGGATGGAGGCCGCCACAATAAAAACGCAGTACAGGAACTCAGACTTGTCCCTCATCAGATCACCCAGTCAACGGACGGATCAGTGCGGACCACCCCTACGCAAGGCCAGGCATCTCCTAGCGCTCATGTAGGTACTAAGGGTTTGAAATATTTTTACTTTGAGGAAGCACGCCGGGCTGCGTCATGTGCTCGGCGGCCATGAAGCCGGCGTTTCCTTAATCTGGCGAGATGGCGCTCCTCTATCGGCAGCGAAGAGCGTTACCGCGCAGCCGATGTCGTGCGCAGGTTGATCGCTCTGTATTGCCGCTGGCCGCCATAACGCGGCCCGTTTTTCTCAAAGGTGGCACAGAGCCGCCCCTCACCACAGGGCGCCAGGTCTGCTTGCGCGACGCGTTCCCAATAGTTGATCGAGGTGCGCAGCTGCACCAGTTCGTTGTGCTTCTCATGGATGATGCCGACTGAGTAAGCCACTACACCTAGCCCCAAGACGCCCGCCACGAGCATCGTGGCGGAGGCTATCCCTATGCGCCGCGTGATCCTTGTTTCCAAGGACTGCTGGGCCTGCGCGTAACGTCGCGTGGCTTGCTGCAATGTCTCGTCCGCGTGGGCCATTTCTTTGTTGAACCGCTTGGCGGCTGGCTCCAGCGTCTGCGTCAACGCCTGATTGGTCAGCTGCGTCAGCCTCGGCAGTGCGTTGTCCAATACCCGATTGACCTTGGCATCGGCGTTGCTGGCCGCGTGCTGGAGCAGCTGGAGTTGCTCGGCGACCACTTCGCGCAGCCGTTGTTCGCGCTGCTGCATGGATGCCACCAGCGTCGTTAGCACTTTGACCGTTTCCTGCAACGAGGCGTTCGATGCATTCAACGTCGCCATCATTTCCGCCATTGCGGCGGCGTCTTGCCTGTCCATGAGGTCTCCTAAACGTGGCTGGTCATGGGAGAGATTCTGACTAACCACCGCCCCCTCCACCACCATCTCCACCTCCACCGCCGTCTCCTTGGGGACCGCTCTGCATCGGCCCCTTGGCAAACTCGGGCAAGGTCATCACCATCACCGGCCCGCGGCTGGTGTTGATCTCCGCGGAGACATCCATCCCTAATGCCTGGCGTGTGGTGACGTGTTCCTGGGCCTCTTGCTGGGCCTGCGCATCAAGGAACTCGTTGCCTCTTTTGATCAGCGCCTGCGTCGCTGCACTGTTGGCCACCCGATTCAAAGCCTGCTCGATCGCCAGCTCGTTCTTGCTGTCGAGCGCATAGAGCACCTCGTCCACGTCCGGGTCACCCGTAATGGATTTCCGCGCAACCTGCGAATCCTCTGGCGCAGACTCTACACCTGGCCCGATGGAGCGCTGGGCTAGAGGTGGGAAGGCATCGGTTTGCTCAGCTGCTTCACTGGGAGAGCGACGCGTTTGTTCGTGCTGCGGGAACCCATCGAAGCTTGCGCCGTCTAAGCTTTGTGTGTCGCCGCGAACGAAGGGATAGGGTTCTCCACGGTCGCGATACTCCTTCCACTTCTGGTGGAAGCGTTCGTCTTCCCTATCCGCCGCCTCAATCTCTTGTTGCAGCTGGCGGAGCGAGCGCATGGTCTCTTCCAGGAATAGGGCGCCACCTGGGTCTGCGACGCTGCGTTCCTGCACAGGGATCGATTGGGCCTGCTGTTTTTCCGCGTCTGCTGGCTCCTTGGGAAAGCGATTCTCTGCGCTACCTCCCAGCGATTGCCCGTGTGCCTGCGCGAGGTATGCAGGCGATAGCGCTGGCGTGTCATGCTCAGCGAAAAACGTGTCCGAAGGACGGTTCTGCTCTGACGTCGTTTCTTGCTCAGGATTGGTAGACGCTGTGGACTGCGATGCACTCAACGGCTCTGCTGTCGCAGGCGTTGTTTGGGCCATGACGCGAACCGGCTCTGCCTCCTGCTCACGCGCCATGTCTTCCTGGCGGACCGGCGCTTGATCCATCTCTACTTGCTGCGTTTGCACTTGGTAATGCAGCGCTGAAGGCCCCGCATCGGCCTGTGCACTCTGAGAAGGTTGGCTGTCCGGCTCCGGGCCTTCGGAGGAAGACACTTGGACGCGGGCGGCGGCGCGATTCTCGAGTGCCTGCATTTCCAGCGCGCGCTCTGCCTCTTGTGCTTGACCTGGCTTTGCGTCACTTAGACCAGGCGTCTGCTTCAGCGAGTCCTGGATGCCAGAAGCTAGGTGTTCGCCTGCATGTTGGGTCTGTGTTTCGGGCTTCTGAGGCGCGTCTTCCTGCTGCGACTCAGGCTGTGGCGTTTGTTGAGCCAGCGCGGCATCCGGAGCGTGCGGCTGAGGATTGGCTTGCTGCGAGGCTTGCTGACGTTGGTCCTGCTGCGGTTCGAGTGCTTGAGTTTGTTGCTGCTGATCCTGTGCTTGCCGAGCCTGAGCTTCCTGGACCTCAACTTGCCTGCTTTCTTGAGCCTGGCGGTCTTGCTGCTCCCGCTGGTGGTTGTCTTCGGCTTGGCGTTCCTGCGCCTGCCGCTGCTGGGCGTCCCTCTCCTCACTCTCCCGCAGCTCACGTTGCTGGCTGGTCTGCGCTTGGCGCTCCTGCACCTGGCGCTCTTCCTGTTCGCGTTGCTGCTCTGCTTGGCGTTGACCTTCCAACACCGCGTGCGCCTGGACCGTTTGTTCGCTTTGTGACCTGTGTTCGTGCTCAGGCTGTGCCTGCTGTAGGTGCTCGCGCACCTGCGCGGCGTGTTGCTCTTGCGCGAGGCGATCTTGCTGTTCGCGTTCTTGCCGCGCCTGCGCCGCGACAGAGGCCTGCATTCGTGCTTGGATATCGAGCACTTGCTGCGGATTGGAAGAATCGGAGGTCGATGTTTCCGCGTCTGCAGTTCCCTCGGTCACGCGCCCAAGGATCGGCGATTCTCGCCGGTAGCCTTGCGTCTCACTCAACGCATGCCGGATGTCATCGCTGCTGGTGACGCCTACCACCCGAGTGATCCCATCGCTGCCGCGCTGCAAGTGGGCAATGGGGCTGTCATAACCGTATTGCCCCGACTCATTGCGCTGCAACTGCTGCATGGTCGGCCCGGTGATGCCGTTGGCCTTCATGGTCCGCTGGGAGGCCAGCTCCACGGCCTGCTGAGTATCTGGGTTGACGTTCAAATCAACGCCTGCCGCCCGGTAACGGTGCAGCAGCTCGTTGTGCTCCATCTGCGCCGCTGTGAGAGCGGGGAGCGCTTGAATCGCCGCCAGGGCTTCTTGTGACCGTTCCAGCGAAGGTTGCCGCATCTGGTCAGTCAGTTCCAGCTCCACCGCCAAGTTACCGCTGGCAACGCCATCCTTGCCGGCCCACTGTCCTGACTCTGTGCGCTGGTAAAGCTGAGCGTCCGACCCAAGCACCGCACCGGACTTGGCCTGGGCGGCTTGGACGGCCGCAGGCACTTCGACACCGTAAGCCTGGGCCCGCTGAGCAGCATGGTTTTCCAGGTAGGCGGCAGCGATGGCTTCGCGCCCGGTGGCGATGTTGCTTTCTATACGGCCCAGCGCTTCTTGGTTGAGTTGCTGCGCGCGTTCCGGGGAAGCGGTTTGGTGCTCGTAGCTGCCCCGGTCATTGGCACCGGACACGGCGGTTTTGACTTGGCGTTCCCATGCCTGGTTTTCCGGATTGCGATGCCAGTTTTGGTTGTCTAGCCCAACCTGGTCACTGGCCCTTGCAGGGAGGTTGAACGGGTCCCGGGGCGCAGGCACCTTGCCCAGCGCCAGCTCCACCGCCTTGGCGTTGGCCAGCGCCCCCAGTTCCTGCGATTTCTCATAGCTGGCGACCACGGGCTGCTCGCCCGATGTGCGGCCGCCGTCCTGGGCAAGGTCGATGGCCGTGTCGCGCTGCCAGTTGCGACCGTTGAATTGCCACTCCACACCGGCCTTGTCGGTCTGGTGATAGATGGCGCGGTTGTCCAGCAAGTCGGCGCCTTTGTCGAACGCCTTGCTCATCAACAGCGCATCGCCCACCACCAACGCCGCAGGCACGAAGCCGCTGCCACCAATCGCGGCGGCGGTGGATGCACCACCGGCCCAACCGCCGACGTTGCGAGCCAATGCATGGGTGACCTCGGAGTGGGCGGCGGTGGCATTGCCTTGTTCCAGCAACTCGGCCGAGCGGCGGGCGGTCAGCACTGCGTCTGCCCCCGTCGCCAACAAGCCGCCCGATCGCACCAAGGTGCTGGCCGACGCATTGCCCAGCAATACTTCCATGGACGCCGCACCGCTCTGACCGCGAGGAATTCGCAGAGGTCTGGCGGCTTCTTCGCCCAGGGTGTTCTCGACGATAGCCACGCCACCAGGTGACAGCGTCAGCTTTCCACCGTGGTAAGCGTCGGAGATGGCCTGACTTAAGCCCTGCCGCTGAAGATCAGTGTGGCCGCCGCGGGTCAACGGCTGCCCTGAACTTTGAAAGTGGTTGAGCGTGGAGACGATCCGGCCTTCGTTGTGCGTGACCACCGCCCATTGCCGTGTGTTCCAGCTCGCCTGCCCGTGCGCGTCCATCTGCGCCACATTCTTCGAGGCGTAGCTCGTCGTCAGGTTGCTGATCGGGTCATCGAAAAAAGCGTTGGTGATAGCGCGTGCCTGGTCCCTGGTTTGATTCAGACCAGCGTTGGTGTGTAGTTCACCATTGACCAAAGCCACTTGCGCTGCATCGCTTAACCGTTGAACCTTCATCGCCATCCGGTCCAGCGCGCCCGCATCGCCGGCCAACGCGGCGATGCCGTCCTTCGTTGAAGCCAGATCCTTCAATACCTGCGTTGAGCCGATCTTGTAGTCCTTCAGCGGTCCGCCCGAATGTGGCGAGACTCCCAAGGCATGGGCAAGCGCCCTGTCCTTGGGCATGTTGATCAGGTTCGTGGCCGCGTCCTTGTTGAACCGACCCGAATCCACCAAGGCTTCTAGCAGCGGATCTCTTGCAAACGTCTGTTGCTCAAGGGCGTGGTGACCCTGAAACAAAGGGATGTCCTTCTTTGGCATGGCTTAGGCTCCCTCCTTGTCGCCTGGCGGCCTCAAATATCCGATGCGTCAATAAAAGAGATGCCACTAGCTTCGGAGTTATCCGGGATGCCGGCTTGAAGGACTGCGGCCTTGAACACTTGGTCGCAGAAAGCCGTGGGGTTGAAGGGCGTCCTGAAGACGTGAGCCCCCTTCAGCGCCTCGTTGCGGAAAGCCAAGCTTGCGCCGCCAGCCAAGGAATAGAATTTCCCACGCACGTAATCGTCATCAATCTTGATCTTCAACCGCGATCCAGCCTCGTCGAGTGCGTCTCGCTCGCGCACCACGTCGCAGAGGTAGTAACGGGGTCCCGGAGTGCCATCAGTCAGGCGGTAATCCACCTCTGCAAAGGCAAACGCCTCAGGATCCACCGCTGCCATCACGTCATGAAGGCGCCCGGATATCAGCCAGTAGCCACTGAACCCCGCCTCCAAGTCTCGGGGCTCCGGCCCCGCGCTGGGTTCAAGAGTCAGCAGCGGAAGTTCTCGCAACGGCGGAAAGCCACCCTCGTCAGGCCGCAAGATCAACCGCGGCGGTGACAGAAGCTGGCGCTTGTTGGTGAACTGCACCCCACAGACTGAGCGATTGCTCTCCACGTCCGGCTCAAGCATGTAGAAGTCACCAGGCGTCGGCTGATTGGGTGTTGTTGATGGCATGCGTTTCATCCCTACCGTGTGCTGTGGTCTCAGCTGACGGAAAGAGCTTAACTCGGTCGCTTTGCCGACCCAAGCCATGAGGCAACGGAGAGGCTACATTCCACTTGCCGCCCTACTCGTATGCTGCCTGCCACCGATGAACAGATGAACCAGCACCCAAATGCCGAGAGGTGCCAGCGCCTGCTCTCGAAGATTCGAACCTGGGTAGGAAAACACCTACCGTCCAGCCTGCCTTTCACTGATAGTGCCTTCGCCCTTTTTCTCCATGATGATGTTCCGCCCAAGGCGGGCTCTGCCTGTCTGTGTCCGGCCATGGCGTTAGACACCCAGGAACTCTTAACACCATCAAGGAGGATCGCTGTTGGGCGCTAAGGCAACTCGGCATGTGGGCGACTACCTGCTTACAGCCCACATCACCCCGTCTGACGGTAAGTTCCTACCAGAGCTGCTAATTTCCAGGCCCGGCGGCATCACGCTTCATCGCCACCCGGTCACTGGTGTCGCGTTCCCTGATCGAGACGCGGCGTACGACTACGCCAAGCACTGGATGGCCACGTGCTACGTGTCGAACACAGGCTCGGTGGCCGCGGCCTAACAAGAACCGCGTATCTTCAGCCTTAATCGTCCACGTCTGTTAGCCCATGCCACGACAGGATTTCCTCGGCTCGACGGCCGACGAACTGCACGTCCTCGCTCGTTTCTGCCTTGCTCTCTATGGCGGCGGCCATGCTGGCGAAGGCTTGCCAAAAGTGGCGGCGGCCAGGACTGGAAGCCCGCAATGTCGGCACGGCTGCATCCAGGCGTTCGAGATGAAGGCGCAGCTCGGCTCTGTCCATAGGCACAAGTATCGGCAGCGCTGTCGCAGTGCCTGAGACACATGGCGAGCCCTCTGACAGCGAAAGCTGAGGTAGGCTGCAGCTTCGCCCCGGCTAACCCGGATGGAGCTATGGGGCCGACACGCGAGACTACGTTTTTCGCAACGAGTTTGTTTGGGTGCCGGCAAGACGCTGCTCAAGCGTCCCGCGAGGTGAGCGACCATCGGTCCCGCGTCCGACAACATCAGATTGCACCAACGGTATTTTCATAAGCTCTAGGTCTCAAGCCCTGCGGGATGTCAGGACGTTCTGAGCCAGCCGTCATCCAATAGCGCCAAGCTCCCGGGCAACGGCGCCAGCGCCTGGCGCGTGCCGTTCTTCTTGGCCTCCTACCGGGCCTGCGCTTCCAGAAACCATGCATCACTTCTTCGGCGTAAGTGTTGGAGGCAGCACGCATGCGCGTGTTGCCTCCCAAACGCCATCGACGACCCAGCCAAATTACTGGATCTGATAACGACTACTAGCATCTTGCGCCAACCAAGATCTTGCTCCGCCCAAAATGCCAGCCTCGACGTCACGCGCCAAGCCGACGTCGAGATTCGCAGCGCCGGTTTGAAACACGCCCATTGCATCAACCAATTGATTGACTTCGGCCAATACTGCACGCTGCATCGGACGTCGGGACGCAGTGGTGGCCAGCAGATCCTTGGTCTGGTCAGCGGCCACAATCTCGGTCGACACAGAAGCCATCAAACGATCAATGCTTGAGGTGCGGCTAGCCGATGCCGTCGTATTTCCGGCTTGCATCGGTGTAAGCAATGTTTCGAACTCCGACGCTGGAATGCCGTGTCCACCATCCTCGGGCTGGATCATCCACAGAGCGTTGTCGCTGCCCAGGAAGTGCTTGAGCACACTTACCTGCTGATTGGCGTCGCCGTCCACCCGTACGATCAGGTCGTCGCCGTTGCGATGGAAGCTCAGACGCGTCCGCTCGATACCAGCCATGAAGATGGAATCGCTGCCGCCACCGACACTCACCGTATCCACGCCATTGCCCTCACGGTAGGTGTAGACATCGTCGCCCGCACCACCGAACAACAGGTCGTTGCCGTCCTCGCCAACGAGAGTGTCGTTGCCTGCGCCGCCGTAGAGCATGTCGTTGCCCGATCCGCCGAAGGAACCGCTGCCACCCCACAGAGAATCATCGCCATCACCGCCTTCGATGCGGTCATCGCCGAGCATGCCGAACAGGGTGTCGTTGCCGGCAAGGCCGCGCATCAGTTCCTTGCTTGCATTGCCGATCAGCTGATCATTTGTGGCGGTGCCTGTCAGCACACGCGCATAGTCGGCCAGATTGGCCTCGCCGTCACTGCTGGAGACACGGGCATTGATCGCCGCGGTGTCCAGCTGTGTACCACTGCCGGGCTGTAGGACATCCAACGCGAAATCGCCACCAAGGAAGTGTTTGGTCACTCGCACGCTGTTATTGGCGCCACTGGCCAATGCAATCACCAGGTCATCGCCATCGCGGGTGAATCGCAGGTTGCTGACCGGTTGTCCATCCTGGAATTGCAGACGGTCGATACCGCCGCCGGTATTGTCGATGACATCGCGGCCGCTGCCAAATACATAGGTATCGTCGTTAGCGCCGCCCAGCATGAGATCATCGCCATCCTCGCCGCGCAGTGTGTCATTGCCAGCGCCGCCCTCTAGCGTGTCGTCACCACTGCCGGTTCCATTGCCGCTGCCACCGGACAAGGTGTCGTTGCCGGCGCCACCCCGCAAGGTATCGTTGCCGCCCATGCCCAGCAATGTGTCGTTACCACCCAGTCCGTCGATCAGATCCCTGCCAGTCCCGCCAGTCAGTTGCTCTCCGGAGGCGGTGCCATTGACGGTCCGATCCGGACTGCTGCTGTTGATCAGCTGTGCGATCTGCGTTGCGGTATAGCGTGCGTTGCTGGCCTGCACGACATCCATGCCCGCATCACCGCCCAGAAAGTGGCCGCTGACGCGCGCTGCAGCGATCGTTGCACCATCGATGTGCACCAAAAGATCGTTGCCATCGCGCTTGAATGACAGACGGCTGCTGGCCACGCCATTCACCAGCAAGGTGTCGTTCCCGCCACCGGTGTTGTTGATGATGTCGCTGCCAGAGCTGCCATCGATGACATAGGTGTCGTCGCCGGCACCACCAATCAGCCGGTCATTGCCGGCGCCACCGGTCAGCTGATCGTTACCACCGCGTCCGTTCAACGTGTCGTTACCGGCAAGGCCAAGCAGGATATTGGCCGCTTCGCTGCCTTCGATGAGGTTGTCCAGCGCATTGCCGGTTGCTTGCCCACTGCCGGTCAGGCGAAGATTCTCGACGTTGCCTGCCAACTGCACCTGCGAGCCAGCAGAGCGCACGACAGTATCGATGCCCGCATTGTTGGACTCGGTGACCCGGTCCGAGTCGGTATCGACGTAATAGGTATCGTCACCGCCGTAACCTTCCATGATGTCGTTTCCTTGACCACCATCGAGCACGTTGTTGTCGCTATTACCGTAGAGCCGGTTAGCCGATGCATTGCCGATCAGCGACAGGTTTCCTTGTCCATCCAGATAGCCGTTTTCGACATTGGCTGAGAGCGTGGCAGACACCGTGGTGTAGACCGTATCAGTGCCCTGGGCTGACAACTCCACCACCGTATCGCCGGCGTCGTCGAGATAATAGCTATCGTTGCCCGCGCCGCCACGCATGTCGTCGGCACCGCTGCCGCCATCCAACGTATTGTTCTGGCTGTTGCCAATCAGGGTCTGATGGCCGTCGCGTCCGTAGGCCGCCTGGGCACTGCTGCCCTCGACCAATACAACGCGCTCGATGTTCTCGTCTGCGGCATAGACAGAGAGGCTGCTCTCGACGGTATCGGTACCTTCTCCCTCCAGCTCGACGATGGTGGTCATGTCCTGACTGTCCAAGACATAGGTGTCGTCGCCCGCCCCACCCCGCAGCACATCGTCGCCGCCATTGCCGGCGAGGCGATCGTTGCCATCAAGCCCCAGCAGTTCTTCACGCTGCCAGGTACCGACAAGACTGTCGTCGTCTGCGGTTCCCTCGATCACCGCGACAGTGCGCAACTCCAGGTACATCGCGGTTGAGGCGCCGTGTTGATCGGTCGCGATCAGATTGAAGCCGAACCACTCCAAACCCAAGGGCGGCGTGCCGCTGATGGTGCCGGTGGCGGAATCTATCTGCAGCCATTCTGGCCCATCCACCGCATAGGTGAGCGTGTCGTCTGCATCATCGACGAAGCTGCCGGCAGGAAGCGCCAAGCTGAAAGCCTGGCCTATGCGAGGGCTGGCATCGTACTGGAACCAATTGGCCACCGGCGGATCGTTGGTGATCTGCAGTTGCGCAAGATCGCCACGGCGAATAGTGCCGTCGGCGAACACGAACTCGTCGATGGTCCGCACCAGCACCAGCTCGCCGGGATTGTTCCAGTCTTCGCGCCAATAACCCTCGATGATCAAGCGATCGTCGGCAGCGGTGCCAAGCTGGACGATCAGATCGAACCCGTCACGGGTCCAGGTCGCCTGTTCGGCGATGATGCCCTCACCGAAGATCACCCGATCGGTATCGCGACTTCCGTTGACGGAAATGATGCGGTCGGTACCGTCGCCGGCTTCATAAAAGAAGTAGTCGCTTCCTGCGCGCGTGCCGTAGGTCCTGCCGTCGCCGTTGAACCCGACCGTGCCGTACAGCACGTCGTTGCCGCGGCCACCGTAGATGTCGGCGCCGTACAGTGCCGCATGGATGGTGTCGTCACCCTCCTCGCCATACAGCGTGTCGGCCTCGTTATTGCTGGTGGCAAGATTGAACTCTGCCAGGAAGTGGTTTCCGCGAATGGTATCGTTGCCGGCTCCACCACGGATCTCGTTGGCATACATGTTGCCGGTGAGCACATTGTCGCCAAGGTCGCCCTGCAGATTGGCGCGCAGCCCGATGATGCCGTTAGGACCTTGAGTACCAATGTTGTAGAGACGCAGATTCTCTACGTTCGCATAGTCGGCTACCGAAACCCACATCGCCTGCGGGGTCAGTTCATCCCAGCCGGCGATGATCACCGTATCGTTGCCGCCGCCAGCTTGTTCGATCACTTGGTCCTTCCGGGTGATCAAGTAGGTATCGTTGCCATCCAATCCAGCCAGCTGGTTCACCGCATCGACTAGATGGCCTTCGATGATGTTGTTGTCGCTGTTGCCGGTACCGCGGACGGCGTTTCCGGTCAGGCGCAGATTCTCAAGCTCCTGGCGGCCCTCGATCGAGTAGTCGACGCTTGCCTGCACGGTGTCGCTGCTATCCGAGAATCCATTCTCGACGATCACATCGTCCAAGCTGTCAACGATAAAGGTATCGCGCGTGGCGCCACCAATCAGTGTGTCCTTGCCTCCGGCACCATCAAGAATGTATTCCTGTGTGTCGGAAATGCTGTTCGGCACTATCTGGATGACATTGTCCAGCGCATTGCCGGTAATGCGGTTGGGCGCTCCCGGCCACCAATAGTTGGAGGGCGTGATCACGGCGTTCTCGATGTTCGCACCCAGGATCACGTCGTGGTAATTGGAGTAGATCGTGTCGATGCCACCGTTTTCCAGCTCCTCGATCTCGCTGGAGTTGACGGTCGTTCTCCAGGAGGACCAGGAGAACGTGTGGTTGTAGTAGTACCTGTCGTCGCCACTACCACCAACGAAGCGGTCGATTGAACTGTCCACGTTGGCGTAGATCCGGTCGTTGCCCGCGCCGCCAAGCAAGATATCCGCGCCCGCACCGTCATACAACGTGTCGTTGTCTTCGCCACCATCCAGGATGTCGTCGCCGTCGCCGCCCTGCAACATGTCGCTGCCGCCCATGCCGGACAACGTGTCGTTTCCGGCACCGCCATCCATGGAGTCCGGTGCGAAGGTACCGGTTTGCACGTCGTCGCCACTGGTGCCGCTCCACCACCGCGTCTGGAAGTTGGCAGCTGTCAACTCCACGCCATCGGCAAAAACAATGCGGTGATTATTGTTGGCGAGAAAGCCTTCAAGCATCAATGCGTTGGAAACACTGGCGTTGGACCAACCGCCGCTGGCGATCATAACGCCCAGCGTGGTTCCGCTAATCTGGAAGTTGGTGACCGCGTCGGAGTTCACCCCGATCATACGGATCACGTCGCGTCCTGCATCGGCGGCATCAAGCCGGCCGATCACGTCGTAACCGGATCCCAATGCCACTTGATAGGTATCGTCACCGCTTCCACCGTCAACCAGGTCCCCGTCCGCCATGCCATCGGCTACCAGATGGATGGTGTCGTTGCCATCTCCGCCAAGCAGCACATCGCCGCCGCGTCCGTCGGTCAGCGTGTCATCGCCAGCCCCGCCTTCGATGAGGTCGTTGCCTTCGCCTCCGTCGATCGTGTCATTGCCGTGCAAGCCGTATAGGCGTTCGTTGTCCTTGGTGCCATTCAATGAATCCGCGTCGTTGCCACCACGGATCGGTGTTCCATACATGATGCCGGTGTCGAACTGGGAACGCGTCACCACCTGAAGGTCGTCGGTCTGGATCCGCACCGCCGTTGCGGCGGCGAAGTAGCCGACGATGCGAACGCTGTCGCCGCTCTCGAGCGAGACGACCAGATCCTGTCCCTCGCGTACATACCGCAGCTCGTCCGCGGTGATGCCATCGAGAAAGTACAGCAGATCGGTGCTGCCCTGTTTCACCAGCACGGTATCGGTGCCGAATCCCCGGCGGAAACGATACTGGTTCTGGCCTTCGCCGCCATCGAGGGTATCGTTGCCAGCATCGCCGAGCAGGATATCGTTGCCCTCGTCGCCTGAGAGGACATCGTCCCCCTCGCTCCCCTCCAGATAGTCATTGCCGGCTCCGCCGTAGACAAGGTCATTGCCCTGCGCAGCGGTGACATTGTCATTGCCGTCCTCGGCATGGATGACGTCGTTGCCTGCTCCACCGTAGACACTGTCGTCGCCGATGCCGGCCTGGATCAGATCGTCGCCGTCGTCACCATCGATGGTGTCGTTGCCAGCCCCGCCGTAGATCGTATCGTTGCCAGCCTCGCCGTCGAGAATATCGTTGGCGTCGCCACCCTCCAGAAGGTCGTCGCCGTCGCCGCCATTCAGAGTATCCGCGCCGGCGCCACCACTGAGCTTGTCGCTGTCGCCGCCGCCATTCAAGAAGTCGTTGCCATCTCCACCGTCGAGTATGTCACTGCCGGCTTCGCCGAACAGGCGGTCATTTCCGATACCACCAGTGAGCCTGTCGTCGCCTTCGCCACCTTGCAACTCGTCGTATCCCGCGCCGCCGAGCAGAATGTCGTTGCCCTGCTGTCCCAGCAGAAGATCGTCACCGGATCCGCCATCGAGCCGGTCATCGTCATCGCCGCCAGCCATCTGGTCCGCCCCGTCGCCGCCAAACAGCACATCCTTGCCGGCCTGCCCGTGCAGTACATCGTCACCGACGCCGCCATCGAGCAGATCGTCGCCATCTCCGCCCTGCAGTTCGTCGTTGCCGCTCTCGCCGAGCAGGCGATCCTGTCCCGTTCCGCCTGCCAGCAAATCGTCGTCGGCCCCACCGGAAAGAACATCATCGCCATCCTGCCCAACCAGCTGATCGTTGCCCGCGCCTCCGCGCAGAATGTCGTCGCCACCTGCGAGTTGGTCGGACTGCCCGTCACCCCAGAGCAGGTCGTTGCCGGCGCCGCCGTCAATCACGTCAGCGCCAGCCTCTCCATATATTTCATCCGTACCCTCGCCACCGTCCAGACGGTCGTTCCCGGTGCCACCAGATAGCAGATCATTACCATCGCCGCCAAAGACCACATCCTGCCCTGCGCTGCCGGAGATCACGTCGTTGCCGGTGCCGCCATCGAGCAGATCGCTGCCGGCACCGCCGATCAGCACGTCGTCTCCCTCCTCGCCGTAGAGCGAAACGCCGATGGTATGAGTGTCACCGACGCCTCCCCCGAACGCGAACACGCCGTTTGTACCGGTAACACCATCGGGTTCAGCAGCGCTGAAGTACTGCAGGGAATAGCGAGATGTGTCGATCCGTTGAAAACGATAAGTCCAGCCAGCGACTCCTGACCTACCGCTGAAGTCGAAAGCACCTCCAAGTGTGAAAGTGGCGTAGCCCACCAATCCCCCAGTCTCATCAGTCGTCATCTGCTTGGCGCCCTGCCAGCTGAAGTACGACTCGATGTCGCGCCAGACGGTGCTTTCGTCCATCGGCAGCTCTGGCGACACCCGGAAGTTGAAGCCGAATGCATGCCTAGCGCTCAGGACGTCATCGCCCTTTCCGCCATAAGCGGTCGCCTCGTCGCCAAAACCGGAAACGAAATCATTACCGCCGCCTGCAAGGATCAGGTCACTGCCGCCATTGGCATTGATGATGTCGCTGCCCTCTCCACCCTCCAGCAGATCGGCGCCATCGCTGTAGGTTCCCAGGATCATGTCCCGCCCGGCACCTCCGGCAAGATGGACCGGCGTGCTCGGAAGGGCGTCGATGTAGGGATTCAGATAGTCGGATTGATCCGTGCCAACGGTTGGATCGCTTGGCGGTTGGTACCCAGGAAGCACGATACCGAACGTGCCGGGCGTCCAGTTTTCGACAATCGTGGTACCGCCCGAGGTTCCTAGACGGATCACTAGTTGCTTGCCGTCGCCCGCCGAGGCCACGGTGACGCGGATATACCCGTCCGCAGCTTCCCAAGTGTTCTCTGAGGTTGCCACCAACCCGGCGGCCCAGCCGCTGTTGCCTTCGATCTCCAGCACGCCGATGCCGTCGGCGTCGGTGATGCGGTCGATATCGCCTGGCGCGCCCGCATACAGCACATAGGTGTCCGTGCCTGCGCCGCCGCGCAGGCGGTCGCTACCGATGCCACCATCAAGGATGTCGTTGCCGTCCTCGCCGAATATCGTGTCGTTGCCGACGCCGCCCCGCAGCACATCGTTACCGATTCCCCCGGCCAGGATATCGTCGCCCGCGCGGCCCTCCAATGTATCGCTCCCATCCATGCCGTACAGCAGGTCGCCGATGTCGGTACCGGCCAGCATGTCGTCCTGGACGCTGCCATAGACCGCGGCGCCCTTGTCGGGGCCGGTGAAGATGCGCAAGGGGGCGCTCAGCGCCGCCATGAACTCGCGCACCTGATCCTGGTTGATCTCGCCGTCAGTGCTGTCCAGCCCCATGGCGACAAGGAACTCGGCCAGCGCAGCGGACGGATTAAGTAACGACAGCGGGTTGTCTTCCAGACTCTCGGTACCGACGCGCGCCAACCACGCGGAGAAGATGTCCGGGTTATAGCCCAGCCGATCGAACCAGGAGGCAGCCTTGCCGCTGCCGTCGCTGTTCTGCCAGACAGTCAGGGCCAGCCGGATTCCGGATGCGCTGTCGAAGGGCCAACGCCCATTGCTTTCGAGCAAAACATCCCACAGTTCGTTTCGCTGGTCTTCGTCCAGCAGTTCGAATGGGGTGTTCATGGTCCACGCGTCGGTGGGAAGGTTCAAACCGCGGAAGACCTGATTATGGAATTCCCATGCTTCCCTGGCTGTAACTTCTCGCACCACGCTCCCGCCGTTACCTCTAGCGATAATATCCAACTGACCTAGAAAAGCTTCAGCCATCCGCCTTCTTATCTCTTGAATGCCAGCAGAATTTACCGGAGCTCCCGCTGCGCTGGCGGTTTCTTCGAGAAATTCTAAGGCTGATAGGCCCGAAAACATATTGCCACGTGCCACGCCGCTAGCCAGTCGAGAATAACGATGGCCGAATGCCGCGATATAGGCATACATTTCTTCGATTCGACCCGCCTCTAGTAGGGTACGGGCCTGAACTAGATTATCCGCATTCATCATATCAACCATGATCAAGTTCCTTTACGTCCTGTTGTTTTGGGCATCTAGCAGTTATTTTTTGCAGGTAGGAATGGACCGCAGATGTGATCTTTGGCCATTCCGGCAAGAGATTAGCTCGATAAGAAATACTAGTTTCCACTTGCGGGAATTCGCTCTCAATAATTAACTGTTCGCATAGCGAAGTCCAACGTGGAGGGTCGAATCTCTCGCCGTGCAGGCATGTTATTAATGTCACTGGCTCCTGCCCGACTTCCATCTGATCGGAGTACACAATAAAATTTGTCCTATGCGGCAATGGGGTGCGGAGATGTCCAAACTTCAATTGCAGCGCTGGATCTTCCCCGTATACCAGCGGGACGCCCCAGGGATATTCGGAAACCTCTCGATTTCGATAAAGCCTGAAATCTCGCCTGCCAGAGAGCGAGACCTTCTCAGTAGGCGCAAGGCGGCTCATGCCGATTTCGATCCACTGGGAATTTCCCGTCGATCGACTGTGATGCACGCGGTAGTCCTCGGCGTTCTTTTCACTGAGCGGTTCCATCTCAGGCCAGCGTAGCCGTATGACTAGGCTACGCAGTGGACGCTCACATTTGCCTTTCAGTTCCTTCGTGCCCGGCTCGGATTCGTAGAATAGGAGATCCTGTGCCGGTACACGAATGACGTTAGGGCCGATCGTGCCGACCAGATCCGGCCGGTTGGCTTTATCCGACGGACTGTTCCTGGAGCAGGCGGCCGCGAGCACCGACAGTAGCAACAGGACACACCCACGCATAACAGCCCCTATC
Organism: Xanthomonas sp. CFBP 7698; assembly: GCF_003600855.1. Classification (NCBI taxonomy): domain Bacteria; kingdom Pseudomonadati; phylum Pseudomonadota; class Gammaproteobacteria; order Lysobacterales; family Lysobacteraceae; genus Xanthomonas; species Xanthomonas sp. CFBP 7698. The sequence goes on along the minus strand of NZ_PRDN01000007.1, from coordinate 121,317 downwards.
TGGACGTGTGTGTATGCAGCACGACGCTCTGGACACGTTTGCAGTGCTTGCGCTTGTATCAGACAGCGCGCGCTTATGGTTTCAGACATGGTCAAGCTGTTCCTGGGTTTTCTGCTGTTACAGACATTGGGCAACCTCTTTTTGTAAGCAGGTGTAGACGGTAGAAATTTTTAAGACCATTCCGCCAAAAGATTCCCACGCCAAAAATTCCGAGTATAGCTACGCTGGTGCCGCCCCCACATTGGCGTTACCTTTCTCTCAAAGATTCCGAGCCATGTATTCGCAAGGGACTTAATAAATAATCAATAACCCGCCGTTTCCCTGTTTTCACTTCTGCACTCAAGCTCATCCCGGCACTCATCCGCACCTTGACCCCATCGATCTCCAACGTGCTGCCGTTTAATTTGATGCGTGCAGGAAATACCAGGCCCAGCTTTTCGTCCTGCGCGGCATCGTGGGAGACGCTGGCGACCGTGCCGGTCAGATAGCCGTAGCGGGTGTAGGGAAAGCTGTCGACCTTGACGGTGACTGGCTGGCCCGGGCGCATAAAGCCGATGTCCTTGTTCAAGACGGTGACTTCAACCTCCAGCGCTTCTTCGGCTGGCACAACAACGAGTAACGGCTGTGCAGGCGTGACCACACCGCCTACCGTGTGCACGGCCAGCTGCTGGATCGTGCCGTCGACAGGCGCGTGCAGGGCCATAAGTTTGTCGCGCTGTCCGGTCTTGGCGACGTCCTGGGTCAGTTGGCCGGCTTGCTCACTTGCCTGGCGCAAGGCATCCAGTGCCTGCTGGCGTGTGTCGGTAACAAGTACGCGCAACTCTTCCTGCGCCGCACTGATTGCCGAGCGGATTTCCTGCAAGCGGTTACGCTGGGTGGCAAGCTGGCTTTCTGCGGCGATACGTTCCTGCTCGCGCAACAGGTAGTCGTGGCGGCCGACGTACTTGCTTTCGACCAGACGGCCGTAGTCTTCTGCGCGCACTTTCGAGATGCGCGCCGACTCAGCCAGTGGTTCGATCGCGTCCTGGGTGGTCTGCAGTTCTGCCTGGCGTTGGCCGATGCTGGCTTGCAGGTTGTGTCGGCGCGCCTGGAATGCATCGAACTGGCTGCTGACCAGTTGCTGCTCGTTGGCAACCCGCTCTGCGGGAAGATCCGGAGCCGGCCCAAGCTGCGGCGGCAGTCCGGTCGCAATGGCGGTTGCCAACGCTGCCTGGCGCAACGCGGCGAGCCGTGCATTGATAAGGGCGTCACCTGCCTGGGCAAATTCGGCACCAGTGGCGGTGGCGTCGAGCTCGACCAGCAACTGGCCTTTCTTCACCGCCTGTCCATCGCGCACCAGGATCCTGCGCACCACCGCGGTTTCTGCGGTCTGCACCACCTTGGTTCGGGAATCGACGACGGTCTTGCCCGGTGCCACGGCGACGATATCGAGCTTGCCCAGGCACGCCCACAGCAGCGCGACACAGAAGAAGCCGATGATGATGCGCATCGTCCAGCGCGCAGTGGGCGAGACCGGCGTTTCGGTTAATTCAAGATGGGCCGGCAGGAACGCGCGCTCGTCGGCGCTGCGCGCAGGCGGGTAGAGCTGGCGGCGCACCGCCCAGGCCGATTTGAAGATCTTGAAATAGCGGAGAAAGAAATCGCGCCATCCCTGGAGCACGTGCTTCATGGTGTCCCCTGTTGCAGTCTGTATAGATGCGCGTATTGGCCTTCCGGCCGGTCGACCAACTCCGCGTGCGAGCCGCTTTCGATGATGCGTCCCTTCTCCACTACGACGATGCGATTGGCGTGCCGCACGGTGGACAGGCGATGGGCGATGATCAGTACGGTGCGGCCCTTACAGATGGCGCGCATATTGCTCATCACCGCGTGTTCCGATTCGTAATCCAGCGCACTGGTGGCCTCGTCGAGAATCAGGATGCGCGGATCGCCGATCAGTGCGCGCGCGATCGCAATGCGCTGCCGTTGCCCACCGGACAAACCGGTGCCGTGCTCGCCGACTTTGGTGTCGTAGCCTTCCGGCAATTCCAGAATGAAGTCGTGGGCACCTGCCAGCTTGGCCGCATGGATCACCCGCTCCAGCGGCATGCCGGGATCGGTCAACGCGATGTTCTCGCGCACGCTGCGGTTGAACAGGAAGTTTTCCTGCAGCACCACGCCCAGCTGACGACGCAGCCAGGCCGGATCGGCCAGCGCCAGGTCCTGGCCATCGATCAGCACCCGCCCGCGCTCGGGCGTGTAGAGCCGCTGCACCAGCTTGGTCAGCGTGCTCTTGCCGGAGCCGGAACGGCCAACGATGCCGATGATTTCGCCTGGGCGAATGTCCAGCTCGATCCCGTTGAGCACCTCGGGCGCATCCGGCCGGTAGCGGAACGTGACCCGCTCGAACGTCACCTGCCCGCGAATCGGCGGCAATGCCAGGCGACTGCCCGGCACCTCGGTTCGCGTATTGAGAATATCGCCCAGCCGCTCGACCGAGATACCGACCTGCTGGAAGTCCTGCCACAACTGAGCCAAGCGAATGATCGGCGCGGTAACCTGGCCGGACAACATGTTGAAAGCGATCAACTGGCCAATCGACAGCTTGCCTTCCATCACCAGCTTGGCGCCCCAGAACAGCACCGCCACGGCGGTGAGCTTCTGTACCAGCTGTACGCCTTGCTGACCCAAGGTTGCAATGCGGGTGACGTTGAAACCGGCGCTGACATAGCCGGCCAGCTGGTTGTCCCAGGTACGGGTCACGCGTGGATCCACCGCCATCGCCTTGACCGTACCGATACCGCTGACCGTCTCCACCAGGAACGATTGGTTGTCGGCGCCGCGCGCAAACTTGTCGTTCAAGCGCTTGCGCAGCACCGGGGTGATCAGTCCAGAGATCGTGGCGTATAGCGGCAAGGACAGCACCACGATCAAGGTCAGCCAGCCGCTGTACCAGAACATCACCGATAGAAAGACCACCGTAAAGAACAGGTCCAGTACCGAGGTGAGCGCCTGCCCGGTCAGGAAGTTGCGGATGTTCTCCAGCTCGCGGACACGCGCGATGGTGTCCCCGACCCGCCGCGACTCGAAGTACGCCAACGGCAACGACAACACATGCCGGAACAGCCGCGCGCCAAGCTCCACGTCGATCTTGCTGGTGGTATGGGCGAAGACATAGGTGCGCAGGCCGGACAGCAGCACATCGAACACCGCCATCGAGACCAGCCCGATTGCGATGACGTCCAGTGTGGTCAGGCCGTTATGCACCAGCACCTTGTCCATCACCACCTGGTAGAACAGCGGGGTGATCAGCGCGAACAGCTGAATGAAGAACGAGACGACGAAGACCTCGATCATCAACTTGCGGTACTTGACCACCGCCGGGATAAACCAGCTGAAATCGAACTTGGCCAGATCGCCGAGCACCGAGGCGCGCGAGGCGACCTGCAGCAACCGCCCCTGGTAGCGCGCTTCGAATTCGGCAGGCGAGATGGAGCGCGGGCGCTTTTCGACCAGATCGTGGATCAGGATCTGGTCCGCTCCGACCTTGGCCACGATGAACGCGTCACCTCCCGGCACCAGTGCCAGAGCCGGCAGTGCAGCCATGCCGATCCGCGCGGCCGGCTGGGCGACCACCTTGGCTTTCAAGCCCAGTTGCTTGGCCGCCAGCAGCAGCGTGGTCTCATCGAAAGGCTCACCCCCACGGCCAAAGCCATGCGCCAGCTGCGTCGCATCGGCGGCAATACCATGAAATTGCGCCAGAAGGACAAGCCCCTGCAGCCCCAGATCCGGCCGATCATGCACCGACGAGCCGCCCTCGACCAACGAGAGCGACGCACTTCCCCCTGACATACGCGTTCCTTGCTATAGAGCCCAAGCCGGGCTCAAGTGTCGGAATAGGATCTGGGACTGTTAAGAAGCTGTCAATCAGCGAATCCCCTGCTGACGATCAATTTTCTCAATCGGGCGTCTCCCAGCTGAGACAGCTCCTCCGCCACACGTGCGGAGCTTCAGTTCAAGCTTGACTTGGAGCGCTAATGGCCAGTCATCAACGACAAGTCAGTTCGCCAAATAATGCGCTAAACAAGATTGCGATAGCCTTCAAGCAGGTTTTGAACTTATAGCTACTCCAGGTAGCGTATAGGCCCGGGGCGCAAAACGCGGCCATGCGGGCTTTCTAGACCCTAGGACCTTACTTACGTCCGACATAGCAGCCCACGCATCTCCAGCCACTCTATGAATTGGCCGAACCAGTGATCGCTTGTCGTCCCCTTGGGATGCAGATCGAAACCGTGTCCGCCGCGCTCATATACATGCAGTTCGGCCGACACTCCCGCCTTGCGCCACGCGTTGTAAAGCAAGATGGGATCGTCAGGCTGATAGTCATTATCGGCGGCACCGGCAACGAACGCCGGAGGAGCATCCGACGGAACCGGGGTACGTAGGCCGCCGTAAATCAAGCCCCATCTCGTCTAGGCCGCCATATCGTTGCAGCGTGCTGGCATCGTTGCAGCCACCGGATGCATGCGCGCATGCGTTCCCGACGTCTCCCGGCACGTTCAGCTTTACGTTCGCAGCGGTCATTGCGCCACGCATCGAGAACACCATGGCATCGTTTCCCACTACAGAAGGTGCCATAGCGCTTACTCCAGTTCCGCTCAGGATTTTGCAAGCGGGCAGCCCGCTGCAATCTCCCGCATGGTCATCGCAACGCCGTCCTTGGGCGGCGCAACCGCAACGCTGTCTGCCGGCAACGACTCGCCCCATTCGCGCAGCGCCTCGAACACACCGCGCAGCCCCTCGCCCAGCGGCGTGAGCGTATACACCACACGGGGCGGCGTCTGCGCATACGCGGTCCGCACAACCAGCCCGGAGGCTTCGAACTGCCTCAGGCGACTGGTCAACGTATGCGCGCTGATGCCCTGCAATGCCTGCCTGAGTTCAGTGAAACGGCGCGGACCCACAAGCAGCTCGCGCACAATCAGCGACGCCCATGGTCCCTCCAACAATTGAAAAAAACGGGCCACCCCACAGCACGAAGCGTTCGATGTTTCCATTGGCTATCTGATTCTGCGATTGAACGGCGCTACGGCCGCGTTGCACGCCGTGGTGCCGGCGTACGCGATCTCACGGGCGCCCACTAGCGCATATGCTGCCCATGTGAATCCGCATCAGGTGCAGACGCGCCCATTGGACGAACCGCAAAGTGCACATCTATGCGCGGCGCATGCTCAAACACCAGCGTGGCCACGACAGGCTTGCCCTCTTCAAAGGGCGCGTGCGGCGCAATGAACATCAAATGCATGCCGCCCGGGCCGAGCACCACCTGCTCACCCGGCGGCAAGACCAATCCCTGCTCCAGATGGCGCATCTTCATCACGCCGGCATCCATGCGCATGTCGTGGATCTCCACCTGCGCACTGGCCGGCGACTCCACCGCCACCAGGCGATCGGGCGTTGCCGACTGATTACGCAGCGTGAGGTAGCCGCCCGCCACCGGCGCACCCGGCGGCGTTGCGCGCGACCACGCATCGCTCGCCACCACCGCAGCGGCTGCAGCGGGCGCTTCGGTCGCAGTGGGCGTCACGGCGGCAGGCGCCGGGTTGGATTCGGGCGCCGGCGCGCGCTCGCACGCCACCAGCGTCAAGGCAGACAACGTAGCCATCATCAGCACATGCAGTTTCATGTCTTTCTCCTTGGGTCGACCGACGCGTGCGCCGCAGCGTCTCGCTTATCGTCATCGACGTTGATGTTCGGGAAGCCGGCAGACCGCCGTTACTTGAGTGCGAGCACTTGCCGGATATCGTGCACAACCGAGTCCACGCTCTGCTCGTGCGCAAGGCCCACGCGCAGCTGTCCTTCGCGATCGAAGAGAAAACTGCGCGTGGAGTGGTCGATGGTATAGGTCGGCCCCATCGGCACCTTCGCGTAGCTCACTTTCAGATTGCCCGCCGCTACCCGGATATCGCCCTCGCTACCGGTCAGGCCGATGAAGTCCGGATCGAATGCTTTCACGTAGGTCCTGAGCACATTCGGCTTATCCCGTTGCGGGTCCAGCGTGGCAAACGCGAACTGCACCTGCGCGGCATCCGCACCCAGCTTGCGCTTGACCTGCGCCGCACGTGCCAGCGTGGTCGGGCACACGTCCGGGCAATGAGTAAAGCCGAAGAACAGCACCAGCGCCTTGCCACGGAAACTGCGTAACGGCCGCGGCGCGCCCTCGGTGTCGTAGAGATAAAAATCCATGCCGCGCGCCATCGGGCTAAGGTCCGCGCCATTGGGAGCGAACCCGTCACTCCCTTTCCCACACCCGGCCAACATGCCGAGCAGGCACATCAGCATCAGCTGCACTAGCCGTCGCTTCCATCTACATCGCATCGTTCGCATCGTGATTTTCATCCATCCATTGCGAGCGGCCTGCTGCCTGCCGCTCTGGCGTACGCCATGTCGTGCCGATCGCGCGGTCATCGCCAAGCTTGCCGCGCGCATCAACGCCGCGCCTTGCATCGAGGACCGTGCAGCTGCTGGCCCACCGCCCGGTCGCATCGTTGCGGATGCGATGCGGCATCGATCGGTGCCGTTCGAGGCGGGAGTTGCGGTTCGTCTGCAGTCAGCCGGCGCATCTGCGCAGGGGTGATCAGCGCCAGCGTTGGCAACAGTGTCACAAGCGCAAGGCACGGCGTCGCCGCCGCTTGGGGCGGCAAAACAAAATACGTCATCTATCTGCTCCAAAACATCCAGAAGCACACCCGTTCGCGGGTGCAGCTCAACAACCGACGTTTCAGGCAACCAGTGGCGGCCCGCGTGGTGCATGCGCCCACCAGCGCGCGGCCATAGGGCCAGTAACGGCACGACGCGCGACCGCGAGTCGGTCCCGAATCGGTGCAAGCACCAGGCACGCCATCAGCAACAACGGCAGCAGGCGCGTGGCAAGCAGGCAGTACTCGCAGCCCACTGCATCGCCGCCACCGGCGTTGTGCAGCCTGTGTTCGGCACTCAGCTCCTGGTGAGCTGCACCAACCTGCGCGTCTGCCAACCGCTGCATGGCGTGAACACTACTGCCATCGGTCTCTGGCGCGTCGCCAAGCTGCCAGGGCTGGCTGTGGCAAAGAGGCGCGTCCAGGAAGCGCGATGTGTCTACGAGCGTGCGGCTCACCAAGGGCGCGCATAGCAACAGCAGCACCGCCAAACAGGCCAGGCGCTGCATCAGGCTGAACAGGGGCGAGGGAAGTAGGCGCACCGGCAAAGTGTAATGAAAAAACCGCAGGCCACCTGCGACCCTTCGTCGCAGCCCGACGCCTGGGTTCGCACCACGCGCGTTGCATGCACTGCGCGCCGCGCCCGGTTGAGGCACTACCGGCGCAGCGCGCTCGCGGCGCACACATCGCAACGCGCGCCCTACTCTTTCATCAGGCCTGCAGATACTCCTGCGTGGAGAGCACCGCCGCATAGCCGAACTTAAACGCTGCCATCAGCGCCGCATGCACGTGCGCCGCAGGCACGCTGGTGCCAGCAAACTGCAGATCCATCGTGGCGCAGGCATCGTGCAGCACCGTCACCGTATAGCCCATGTCCCCAGCAGCGCGCACGCAGGCATCCACACACATGTGGCTCATCGCACCGACGATCGTCACCTGCGTTATGCCGTGCTGCTGCAGCTGCTGCTGAAGCGATGTGTCACGGAAGGCGTTGACATGCTGCTTGACGATGACCACCTCGCCGTCCTGCGGCATGAGCGCATCGCGGATCCGCGCGCCGTGCGAGCCGGCTACAAAAAACGGCGCATCCGCACCCGCCTCATGGCGCACATGAAACACCGGAACACCCGTGCGGCGCGCATCGGTAATCACCGCCAGCGCGTTTTCTGCGGCCGGTTCGATGCCGGTCAATGGCAGTTTCCCGCCAGGAAAATAATCGTTCTGCAGGTCGATGACGATGACGGCCTTGGTCATGGTGTTCTCGCGTGGGATGTCATCGGAGAGCATGCGCCGGCGCGCTCATCGCGACGAGTGGCACCACCGACATCACCGGGCCGGGAGCGACATCTCATCGCTGCCGCGGGTATCCGCCGCGCGTACCCGGCCGCAAAAGGTGGTCAACGGCTCAAGGCAGTCAGCCACCAAGCGCACCTGCAAACCGCTGCCGGTAGTCGCTGGGCGATAGCCCGAGAATGCGCTTGAACACCTTGCGAAACGCCGCCGCGTCCTGATAGCCGACCTCCCACGCAATCGCGTCGATGGTCATTGCATGCGCTTCCAGCAGCGCGCGCGCGCGGCCGATCCGCAGCCGCTGGCCATAGTCCGTGCTGGTCATGCCGGTCGCCTTCTGGAACCGGCGCAGAAAGGTGCGCGCCTCCAGCCCGGCCTGTGCGGCCAGGCTGGTCAACGCCACATCTCGCGCACCGGTCTCCTGCAGCCAGTGCTGCACCCGCAGGATCGCCGCGTCGCCATGCGTCAGGCGCGGCGAAAACACGCTGTAGTAGCGCTGCTGTCGGCCCGGCGGGTCGACCAGCAGCACCCGCGCGGTTTCCAGCATGACTGCCGGCCCCAACAGGCGATCCACCAGCCGCAGCCCAAGATCCGTCCACGACATCACACCACCGGCGGTAATGACATCGCCCTCGTCGATGAGCAGTTCGTCCGGGTCCACCTGGACCGCCGGAAAGCGCTGCTGCAATGCTTCCGCATGCAGCCAGTGCGTGGTCATGCGGCGTCCGTCCAGCACGCCGGTGCCGGCCAACAGAAACGCACCCGCGCACACCGAGCACAACACCGCGCCCTGGGCATGTTGCGCGCGCAGCCAGTCGATCAGGCAGGCATTGCGCGCCGCATCTGGCGCATCGCCCAGGCTTGGCGGCAGGATCAACGCGCACAGGCGCGTGTCGGCGTGCATGTCGTTCCCGGACACACGCAACGGTGCTGCGGCGGGCGCCGGCTGCTGCCAATGCGTGACCCGGATCGTCGCGCCCGCCCCGTTCGCTCCCGAGAACCGGTTGGCCACCGCAAACAGATCGGTCAGGCCAAGCACGGCCGCCTGCTGCGCATCCGCATACAGCACCACGCCGACCTCGATGGTTTGCCTGGATGCCATCTCGTTCTCCATGCCGACTTGCATTCAGCAACGCGCCATTAGTGCAGTTGAAGTAACCGAAGCACGTCGCCCATGCTCCGGCTCCACAGCTTGCCCACATCACAGGAGTATGCCAATGACCTACATCATCCATGGTGCCACCGGCGCACAAGGCGCGCCGCTACTCAATGCGCTGTCGCAGGCCGGCAAGCATGCCGTGGCCGCGGTACGCAACACCGATGCGGTCTCCGGGGCGTCGGTACAGGTCGATCATCTTTCCGTCCGATCGCTGACCGATGCCTATCGCGGTGCGGATGGCGTCTTCGTCCACCTGCCTCAGGCACCCGAGGACGTGCGCGTTGCCTACGCAAACAACATCGTCCAGGCCATCGACACCGCGAAGCCGGCGCGCGTATTGATTTCTACCAGCGGCAGCATCGTCGATGCACCGGGCAGCGCGCTGCAGGCAGCACCCGACTCGGCCATCGCCATTCTGATCGACGGCGTGCAACGCAGCAGCGTGTCGAGCGCTGTCATCGCCCCGCGCCTGTATCTGGAAAACCTGCTGCTGCCCATGGTCATTGGCGGCGTGCATGGCGACGGCGTCCTCGGTTATCCGATACGCGAAGAGTTCCCGGTGTCCTGGAGCTCGCATCTGGACGTCGCCGATGTCGCCGCGCAGCTATTCGACCGTCCTGGCGTGACCGGCGTGGTCGGCGTCGGCCAATTACCTGGCCTGCTCGGCGCAGACCTCGCTGCCGCACTGGCCCATCATCTGAAGCGCGATGTCTGCTTCCAGAGCGTATTGCCAGCGGATTTCGGTAAGCACCTGGAGCCGCTGCTCGGCCCCGCGGCAACGGCGGTGGCCGGTTTCTACCAAGCGTTGTGGCAGACGCCTGCCAACACCATCGACTCAGCGACCAGTGCACAGCACCTGCTTGGCATCACACCGCGCAGTGTCGACCAGTGGTTGAAAGATCTTGCTATCCAGTGATTGATTGCAGGCATCGCAGGGTGCGTGGCGTGGCTAAATCGACCACGCTACGCACTGCATTGATGGGACATTAAGTCGAAGAACAATGTCCGAATGACCTCAGGCGTCGGTACCTGTGAATCTTCCGCAGGTCGATACGGGGAATGGGAGAGGCGCATACTGCGGAGCCCTGGACTTCCAACCCAGGCACGCAGGATCAAAGATCATTCGTGGTACCTACCGGGATCGACTATCTCGCTGCGCTTGCTCGTTATGGGAGCAGCGCGCTTTCCTGACGGAGTGTTGGGCAGAACCATTGATATCAAGGTGATAAAGAAGACCTCGCGGGCAATCTTTTCGCGAACGTAGTCGTAATGACATCCGGGAACGTCGCCTTGGAGAACTTGCTGACAATCTCCCGCAAGAGCATCCGAAAAGAAAAAAAACGATCAGCAGAATCTCACTATGCCGCTACATCAGTTTCTTAGCGCTTCAGATGTACTGCCTGGAGGCGCACCCGGCGCGAAAAAATGCCGTTAGCCGATGCCTGTACCCAATGCGGGCTCACGCCATCTGCTTGCGAATGGGCAGGAGTTTCCTCTCGGAACTCCGCAGACTATCCAGGTAATCAGCCCACGCTTGCATCATTTTCATGCGCTCTGGCAAGTGCGCGGTGCGATTGTAGGCACGTCCCAGCGGATCGCGCACGGCATGCGCAAGTTGGTGCTCGATATAGTCAGGGCGAAAGCCCAGAACTTCATCCAGTACGGTGCGCGCCATCGCACGAAAACCGTGACCGACGATAGTCGCGCCATCGAATCCTAGATTACGCAAAGCGGCGTTGATTGTGTTCTCGCTCATCGGCCGGTCTGAACTGCGGACGCCAGGGAAAACATAGTCGCTACGCTTGGTAAGCGGTTGTAGATCCCGCAGCACGCTCACGGCCTGAATGGACAGTGGAACGATATGCGGCGTCTTGGTCTTACTGGTGACGTAACGCCACTCGGCGCCATCCAGGTCGATATCGGTCCACTTGGCATGCCGCAGCTCACCCGGACGCACAAATAGCATGGGAGCAAGCTTGAGAGCTGCCTGCGTCACTGCGGCACCTTGATAAGCCCAGAGTGCGCGCAGCAGATCGCCAATCTGATTGGGGTCAGTGAGACTGGCGAAGTGCCTTGTCTGGGGTTGCTCCAGCGCGCCTGTCAGGTTGTCGGCCGGATTACTTTCGGAGCGGCCCGTGGCAATGGCGTAGCGGAACACTCGTCCGGCATGTGCACGGGCCCGATGAGCAGTTTCGATGATGCCCCGCTGCTCCAGCTTCCGTAGGGCAGCCAGCAGGATTGGAGCGCTCACATTGGTTATGGGCATGTCGGCAATGGACGCCAAATCTTTCTCGATCAGCCGGCGCTCGCGCTTCACCGATCCGGGACTAAGGCCTTCCCTGGCGCGCTTGTTCAATAGCTCCAGTCCGATGGCGCCAAATGTGGTGTTAATGCGTCCGGTCTGGACAGCTCTCTCGACGCGTGCGATGTGGGCCGGATTGGCTCCACCCTTCAGTAGCGCGCGCAGCTTGTCGCGCTCCACGCGTGCCTGCATCAATGACATGGCCGGGTATTCGTCGATGGTCACAATGCTTGGCTTGCCGGCATAACGATAGCGGTAGCGCCAAGCTTTCGAGCCAGTGGGACGGACCTCTATGCAGAGGCCATTCGAGTCAGCCACCCGAAAGGCTGCCACTTTAGGTTTCAACGCGCGAAGCTTGGCATCAGTGAGCATGTGAGTCAGACAGCTGTGAGTCGGAGCCGCCCATTGCCGCTCCACGACTCACAGCCTGACTCACTTTATTGCCGGACGCAACTGGACGTCGCTGAACTTCGGAGGACGCAGGCCAGCTAATTTATCTTGATTTTTGCGGATTCTCGGACTGAGCCGGACGTCCCCGGACTGCGTTTTGGTGGGCCCACCAGGATTCGAACCTGGAACCAAAGGATTATGAGTCCTCTGCTCTAACCGTTGAGCTATAGGCCCTGCTGCACAGCGCTCGCTGGTGCCGCATGCAATGCGTCGGGCCCACAGGAGTGGGGCAAGTTTACCTGTCTGCCAACAAGCTTGTCTGCTGGATGCCCGCTGCTAACTGCTTACTTGCTGCATCCTGCGTCCGCTTCCGAGAGACCTACCTAACCGCGCTGCACACGCCCCTGGAGATAGCCGGGCCGTTCAAGCTTTATGTGCTGGTCGCTCGGCACACAGTCGATCGGCATACATCAGCTGGCGGGAAAACCATCACGCATCCGCGGTCTGCTGCTGCCTGTCGATCAGCTGGCGACCTTCGCGGAAGCCTTGCGCGATGGCATCCTGGTAGGTGTCCCAGGTCTGAGTCCGGTCGTTGATACGGGGCAGGCGCGTGCTGCCTCCGTCGGCGTAGACGTCCACCCAGAGTGTCCACTTGGCCGTTGGCGTGGCCTGTTCGGCACGTACGCGGATCTCGTGATCGCGGTACGTGGTGGTTTCGTAGCGGCTTTGTCTACTCATCGGATGGCCTCGTTTCCTTTCGTGGACCAACTTAGAAGCGCCGGCTGGAATATCACGTGAGATTGAAAGAAACATCCACTTAATAGTGCGTTGCCGTGCGGCTTCGTCGCCAAGGTGTGAAGCCGATCTCCTCCATCCAGCACAGCCTGCAGCGGCGTCGCCGGGCCGGCGCCTGAAACGCAACAGCCCCGCGTGTGCGGGGCTGTTGTGGGACCACCGTAAGGATGCGACTGACAGGGTCAGTCGATATCCAGGAACGAGCGCAGCTGTTCCGAGCGGCTGGGGTGACGCAGCTTGCGCAACGCCTTGGCCTCTATCTGACGAATCCGCTCGCGGGTGACGTCGAACTGCTTACCGACCTCTTCCAGCGTGTGATCGGTATTCATGTCGATACCGAAGCGCATCCGCAGCACCTTGGCCTCGCGCGGGGTGAGGCCCGCCAACACGTCGCGCACCGTCTCGGAGAGATTGATGTTGGTGGTGTTGTCGATCGGGGACTCCACATTGGTGTCCTCGATGAAGTCGCCCAGATGCGAATCCTCGTCGTCGCCGATCGGGGTTTCCATCGAGATCGGCTCCTTGGCGATTTTCATCACCTTGCGGATCTTGTCCTCGGGCATGTCCATTTCCTTGGCCAGTTCTTCCGGCGTGGCCTCGCGGCCGAACTGCTGGAGCATCTGGCGGGAAATGCGGTTCAACTTGTTGATCGTTTCGATCATGTGCACCGGAATACGGATGGTGCGCGCCTGGTCTGCGATCGAACGGGTGATGGCCTGGCGGATCCACCAGGTTGCATACGTGGAGAACTTGTAACCACGACGGTATTCGAACTTGTCCACGGCCTTCATCAGGCCGATGTTGCCTTCCTGGATCAGGTCCAGGAACTGCAGGCCGCGGTTGGTGTACTTCTTGGCGATGGAGATCACCAGGCGCAGGTTGGCCTCGACCATTTCCTTCTTGGCCTTGCGTGCCTTGGCTTCGCCGTAGGCCATCGCACGGCTGATTTCCTTGATCTCGGCCAGGGTCAGGTAGTTGGCCTTCTCCATCTCGATCGAGCCCTGCTGCTCGGAGACGATCTGGTCCTTGACGTCGCGCAGCGCCGACGACCACTTCTGCTTGCGCTTGAGTGCGTCTTCCACCCATTCCAGGTTGGTCTGGTTGCCTTCCCAGGAGCGGATGAAGTCCTTGCGCGGCATGCGTGCCACGGTGGTGGCCAGGTGCAGCACCTTGCGCTCGTGATCCTTGATGCCGTTGACCACGCCACGCAGCTGGGTGACCAGTGCGTCGGTCAGCGGCAGCGGCAGCTTGAGCGTGGTGAAGATGGCGGCCATGTCTTCGCGCGCCTTGACCACCAGCTTGTGCTCGGCGCCGTTCTTGGCATAGATCTTCTTGAACTTGGCGTATTCGTTGGCCAGGTTCTCCATGCGCGTGGCGACTTCGACCGGGTCCGGACCGGTCGGGCCGGCCTCTTCTTCGGCCGCGTCGTCGTCGCCGTCTTCGTCGTCGTCTTCATCGACGGCGTCTTCGTCCACCGCGACCGGGCCGGCGGCGGCCAGTGCAGCGGCGGCAGCGTCGGCTTCTTCGATCAGGTCGTTGAAGCCGACCACGATCTCGGCCAGACGCTTCTTGCCTTCCTTGTGCGCTTCGTAATCGGCCAGCAGCATTTCGGTCGACAGCGGGAACACGCCCAGTGCTGCCTGGACCTGGCTCAGGCCTTCTTCGATACGCTTGGCGATGGCGATTTCGCCTTCGCGGGTCAGCAGCTCGACGGTACCCATTTCGCGCATGTACATGCGCACCGGGTCGGTGGTGCGACCACCTTCGGTGTCGAGCGCGGTCAGCGCGGCGGCGGCTTCTTCGGCGGCGGTGTCGTCAACCTCGCGGTTGCCGGTGTTGCCATCGTTGAGCAGCAGGGTTTCGGCATCGGGTGCAACTTCATGGACATCGATGCCCATGCCGTTGATCATGCTGATGATGTCTTCGATCTGCTCCGGGTCGACGAGGTCGTCGGGCAGATGGTCATTGACTTCGGCGTAGGTCAGATAGCCCTGTTCCAGGCCCTTGCTGATCAGTAGCTTGATGTCGGATTGCTGGGCAGGACGTTCGTTGGCCATGAGTGCTCGCGCCACCGGCTTTGAGATTGGAAAGAGAACCTAGCATTATACCAGCGTGAAGCCCGGTCTGCCGGATTCAAGACGGGACCGCTGGTGGACGTGTTGTATCTAGGGTCTGAGAAGGAAGGTCACCGGGCCGTCGTTGACCAGGTCGACAACCATATGGGCCCCGAAGCGCCCGGTTTCCACCCCGCCGCGATGTTTTTCGCGGCAGATCGCCACCAATTGATTGAACGCCCGTTCAGCCTCCTGCGGCGGCGCGGCCGTGCTGAAGCCCGGCCGGTTGCCGGAGCTGGTGTCCGCAGCCAGGGTGAACTGGCTGACCAGCAGCAGGCCGCCGCCGGTGTCCGTGAGTGAGCGGTTCATTTTGCCGGCGTCGTCGCCAAATACCCGGTAGCCGAGCAGGCGCTCGGCCAGGCGCCGGATCTGCGCATCGCTGTCGCCGGGCTCCACCCCGACCAGGGCCAGCAGGCCGGGGCCGATCTGCCCGACGCTCTGTCCGTCGACGGTGACCGAGGCCCGGGTAACGCGTTGGATCAAGGCAAGCATGGGCATCCCGGGCAGCAAACTGTGCCGCGCAGCATGCCCAGCGCTGCCCGCCGTGTCACCTGCGGGTCTTCACCGGCCGCGCTGTTTAGAATTGCGCGGATGACACCTGATCTTCGCGCTCGCCTGCTGTATGCCACCGCCGCCACCGTGGGCCGCCTGCCCTGGCCGCTGCTCAAACGCGTGGCCGATGCGCTGGCCTGGAGCTGGCGCAAGCTCAATGCACGCGAGGCGCGCGTGGCGTGGCGCAACCTGGAGCTGGCGTACCCGGAGTTGAGCGCGGCACAGCGCGCGCAGCTGCATGCACAGGTCCTGCAATCGACCGCACGCCAGACCCTGGAAGTGCTGCGCACCTGGACCCGCCCGCCGGCAGACAACCTGGCGCGTCTGCAGCGCAATGGCCAGGAGCTCTACGACGCAGCCCTGGCCTCCGGCCGCGGGGTGATCGTGGCCGCGCCACACTTCGGCAACTGGGAGCTGCTCAACCAGTGGCTGTCCGAACGCGGGCCGATCGCGATTGTCTACCGGCCGCCGGAGTCCGAGGCGGTGGACGGCTTCCTGCAGCTGGCACGCGGCGGCGACAACGTGCGCCAGGTGCGCGCCGAAGGCCCGGCCGTGCGGCAGTTGTTCAAGGTGCTCAAGGACGGCGGCGCGGTCGGCATCCTGCCCGACCAGCAGCCGAAGATGGGCGATGGCGTGTTTGCGCCGTTCTTCGGCATGCAGGCGCTGACCATGACCCTGGTCAACCGGTTGGCCGAACGCACCGGCGCCACGGTGCTGTACGGCTGGTGCGAGCGCGCCGGCGACGACCTGCAATTTGCGCTGCATGTGCAGCCGGCCGACCCGGCCGTGGCCGACCCGGACCCGGTGCGCGCCGCCAGCGCACTCAATGCCGGCATCGAACAGATCGCCCGGCGCGACCCGGCGCAATATCAATGGACCTACAAGCGCTACACGCTGCGCCCGCCGGGCAGTGGCGAAGCCAATCCCTACGCGACCGCGCGGCACCCGCACTAGGCCATTGATCGCCAGCGGCCACTCGCCTTGCGAGACGGGCGCCGGTGCTGCCTGCACACCCGTCCCCATCGGCGCCCGGGCCGTCCCGTCGGCGGGGCACAGCTACCGGGCGTGGATGACGGCGTTGTGCCAGATGCCGTGCAGCCACCGAAACGACGCTGCAATCGGGTCCGGCGCATCACGCGTCCTGCGGCCCCGCACGCGCAGGAGAACGCGCCACGACGCGCGCTCCCATCAACCGCTTACGGCAGGTTCGCGCGCAGAACGTGTCACGCCGCATCACCACCACGCTCAATCGTCGTGCGGGTCCGCTGGCGTGGACAGGATGCGCTGATAGAAGGCCAGATCCAGCCAGCGCCCGAACTTGAAGCCGGCCTCGCGCACGGTGCCGGCGTGGGTGAAGCCGAACTGTTCGTGCAAGGCGATGCTGGCCTGGTTACTGGCATCGATGCCGCCCACCAGCACGTGCACGCCGCGCTGCTCGGCCGCGGCGATCAGGGCCTGCAGCAGCGTGCGCCCCAGCCCCTTGCCGCGATGGTCCTGGTGCACGTAGATCGAGTGTTCGACGCTGTATTTGAACGCCGGCCAGGCGCGGAAGGTGCCGTAACTGGCAAACCCCATCAGGGTGCCGTCGTCGTCTTCCACGCCGATCACCGGAAACCCGCCGGCGCGCTTGGTGGCGAACCAGCCGACCATGCTCTCCGGTGGCCGTGGCCGGTAGTCGTACAGCGCGGTCGAATGGGCGATGGCCTCGTTGAAGATGTCCAGAATCGCACTGGCATGACGCGCTTCGCTGCAGTCGATAAGACGCATGGGATCTGCTGGGCTGAAAGATCGCCCGATTAGAAAGCATTGCCGGGCGCTGAACAACGCGGCCGGTGCGCAACCAACCGGTACCCGCGTGGTCACTCATGCGCGGCCGCTGGATGCAGCGTTCCAGCCGGCGGTGGCAACTGGCGGCGGCGAACCACGCGACAATGGCGCCATGCGTCCGGTCGCGGCGCGGCGGCGTCCGCCTTGAAGCGGCCGTGGCAATCCCCATCTGGAGTCGTGCATGAGCAGCCCCGTCCCCTCCCCCAGCGCACAGGCCTTCGGCGATCCGGCGGCGATCCGCTGCGAGCGCGCCGCATCCGAACTGCGCGCCGGCCGGCCGGTGCTGCTGACCGCCGCAGGCGGGCGGTCGCGTGCGGTGCTGGCGCTGGACAGCAGCACGGCGCAGTCGTACGCCGCCTTCGCACGCGCCGCGCACGGCCGCCACTATCTGTTTGTCACCCCGACCCGCGCCCAGGTGCTGGGGCTGACCGCGCCGCAGGGCGCACGGGTTGCGCTGGCCGACCAGAGCTACGACCAGCTGGCCGCGCTGGCCTATCTGCGCGACACCCCGGTACCAACACAGTGGACCGCCGGCGATGCGCTGGATGCCGGTGGCGCGGAGATCGCGCGGCTGGGTTTGCTGCTGCCGGCCATGCTGGCGGTGGAGCTGCGCGATGTGCACGACCATGCCGCCTTCGCCGGCTGCCAGTCGCTGGCCCTGGACGATCTGGGCAGCGGTTGCGCCACAGCGGCCGCCGCCGGCTTCGAACTGGTCACCCGCACCCCGGTGCCGCTGCGCGGCCTGGGCATGAGCGAATTTGTGGTGTTCCGCGGCGGCGTGGCGCAGCGCGACCAGGTGGCGATCGTGGTCGGCCAGCCGGATCTGACCGCCGCCGTACCGGTGCGCGTGCATTCCTCCTGTCTTACCGGTGACCTGTTCGGCTCGCTCAAGTGCGACTGCGGCGACCAGCTGCGGCACGGGCTGGCCAAGCTCAAGGACCTGGGCGGCGGTGTGCTGCTGTATCTGGACCAGGAAGGCCGCGGAACCGGCATTGCCGCCAAGATGCGCGCCTACGGCTATCAACACGCCGGGCTGGACACCATCGACGCCGACGCGCAGCTGGGCTTTGGCCCGGACGAGCGCCGCTACGGCAGCGCGGTGGCGATGTTGCGCGGCCTGGGCATCGGCCGGATCCGGCTGCTGACCAACAACCCGGCCAAGGCCGAGCGCCTGCGCGCAGCCGGCATCGCCGTGGAGGACCGCATTCCGGTCACCGGCGACATCACGCCGGAAAACGAACACTACCTGCGCACCAAGGCCACCCGTGCCGGCCATGCGCTGGATGTGGATGCGCTGATCCTGGCGGCGCAGTAGCGCGCCCGGCGCCGGGTGCGCCTGCACTCGGCGCCCGGCTATGCTTGCGAACCGCTTCTGCAGGCCCGCCTCGTGCACGACGTTCCACCACCGCACCCCGACATCCTGGTCCCCGCCGCGCCTGCCCAGCTTGCGGCCGCGGACCACGCGCAGTGGCAGCAACTACCGCGGCGTGGCGCTTATGTGGCGGCGGCCAACGGTGTGCTCGGCGGCGGATGTGCCGGTTTGATTGCCACCGGCGTTGCGCTCACCGCGCTGCATGCCTGGCGCTATTGGCCGGTGGTGCCGGGCGTGATGCTGGTGCTCGCGTTGCTGTGCGCGTGGCTGGCGGTCAAACGGCATCGGCTCACGCTGTGGAAACTCGACCAGCATGGTCTGGCGCTGCAACGTGGCCACCTGTG
This sequence comes from Xanthomonas sp. CFBP 7698, assembly GCF_003600855.1. Classification (NCBI taxonomy): domain Bacteria; kingdom Pseudomonadati; phylum Pseudomonadota; class Gammaproteobacteria; order Lysobacterales; family Lysobacteraceae; genus Xanthomonas; species Xanthomonas sp. CFBP 7698. The sequence continues at coordinate 102,495 of NZ_PRDN01000007.1, read as the reverse complement.
GCAAAGCGATACGCGGGTGCCGATCTCGCGCGTGCAGCACGTGGATCTGCGCCGCGGCCCGATCGAACGCGCTACCCGGCTAACCACGCTGGTGGTACACACTGCCGGCAGCCGGCTCAACGCCGTGGCGGTGTCCGGGCTGGATCAGGCCGATGCCGAACAGCTGCGCGACCGCCTGGCCCGCCAACTCGATCACCACGACGACGCGCTGTGAGCGCAGTGCAGCACTCCGGCGATGACGAGCAGCGCCTGCATCCGCTGTCGTGGGTGTTCGTGCTGCTGCAGCAGATCCGCCAGTTCCTGATCCCGCTGGTGGCACTGATCGTGTTCGGCAGCCGCGATGGCAGCCGCGACGTTGCCGACCACATCGCCACCGGTGTGGTGATGGCCGTGCTGGTGGCGATCTCGGTGCTGCGCTATTTCACCTATCGCTACCGCATCGGCGAAGACAGCGTGGCGATCCGCAGCGGGCTTCTGGAGCGCAGCCGGCGCGATATTCCGTTCGCGCGCATCCATAACGTGGTGGTGCATCAGTCGCTGCTGCATCGGCTGGCCGGGGTGGCCGAAGTGCGGCTGGAGTCGGCGGGCGGGCACAAGCCGGAAGCGGAAATGCGCGTGCTGCGGCTGGATCAGGCCCTGGCCCTGGAAGACCTGATCCGCCGCCGTGCGCAGCACCCGGACACTACGCAGGCGCAAATGCAGGCGCAGGACCGCAGCACCCTGCTACGTCTGCCGATGGCCGAAGTGATTCGCCTGGGCCTGATCTCCAACCGCGGCATGGTGGTGGTGGCCGCCAGTATCGGTGTGATCTACCAGATGATTCCGCGCCGCGTGGCCTCCACGTTCATCGAGACCAACGGCGAACTGGCCTACCGCTACGTCAGTCAGGTCCATCCGGGCGCAGCAGTCACCGCCACGCTGGTGGTGATCGCCATGCTGGCCGTGTTGCTGGCCATGCGCGCGCTCTCGGTGGCGCTGGCGATAACGCAATACCACGGCTTTCATCTCAGCGAATCGGAGCGGCGCCTGACCGTGGAGCGTGGTCTGCTGACGCGCATCCGCAGCAGCGTGGCATTACGGCGCATCCAGTCGTGGACGCTGTACGAAAGTCGTCTGCACCGGCTGTTCGGCCGCCGCCAGTTGCGTGTGGACACTGCGGTGTCCGGCACCGGCGACACCCACGACAGCGCGCTCAAGGAACTGGCACCCATCGCCCCACCGCAGCGCTGCGATGCCTTGCTGCAGCGCCTGTTGCCCGATATCGCCTGGCCGCCGCAGCAGTGGCAGGCCGTTGCCACCCATTGCTGGTGGCGCCTGAGCCTGCCCACGGTGCTGATGCTGGTGCCGCTGGTGGCCGCGCTGGCATGGCAGATCGGCAGCCAGGCCGCATGGTTGCTGCTCTGGCTGCCGTGGAGCGGGTTCAAGGCGTATCGCCAGGTGCAGCGCATGGGCTATGCCGTGGACACGCGCTATGTGGCGGTGCGTGGCGGCTGGTGGAAACGCTGGTGGCGGCTGGCCGAACTGGACAAGCTGCAGGCGCTGCAATTGCAGCGCTCGCCGCTGGACCGGCTGACCGGCACCGCCACGCTGTGGCTGGACACCGCCGGTGCCAGCGCCACCGGCCCGGCGTTGCGGCTGCGCTTTGTGCCACTGGCGCAGGCGCAACGGCTGCAGGGGCAACTGGCCGCCGCACTGGCGCGTCGCACGCTGCGCTGGTAGCGCAAGCGCCGGCTAACGGTGCTCAGCGCTGCGCCGGCCCCCAATAACCGAGTTCGCGCCGGATCTGCAGGCCGCGCCAGAGCGCACCCAATGGCCGGGGTCGCAACGTCCCGAGCTTGCCGGCGATGAAGTCGTCGGTGGCGGCAATCACCCGCTGCGACGATTGCCCGTCGCGATACGGATGAATCGCATCGGCATACGCGGCCAGCGCGCTGCGCAGTTCGGCATCCGGCGCCAGCGCGCGTGCCAGCTGTTGCGGCAGCTGCTCGGGCTGCTCGAAGTTCAGCATGTGCGGCTGCGGCACGCGGTTGCGGAAGGTCACCACCGGTTTGTGCTGCACCACGAACTCGGACACGATCGACGAGGTATCGGACACCAGCACATCGGCCGCACGCTGCGCGGCAATCACCTCTTCGGGCTCGACGAACCGCGCGTTGGCACCGGCCAGCGCGCGATAGCGGTCGAACAGCTCCGGCGCGCATTTGGGATGCAGGGTGAGCAGCCAGTAGTGCGCACCGCGCGCGATGTCGGCGGCGATCTCCTCGTAGAGCACCGGTGCTGCGCTGAGGCGCTCGGTGAAGGTGGAACCGAACAGCAGCACCGGGCGGCCATTGGCCGGCGCACGCAGCGCAGCGCTGTACCCGCCATCGTCGCGGAACACCGGGTCGAGCTTGGGCCAGCCGGTTTCGGCCACGGCAAAATGCCCTTCGCGCTCGGCCAGTGCGCGAAACGGCCCGGTGGTGGCCGGGCCTTGCGTGCAATACAGATCGAACAGCCCGCGCACACGGAAGTGGCCGCGGTTGTCTTCGCGTTTCTGCACGTTGAAGCCATGGAACAGCTGCACCTTGGCACCGGCGATGAATGGCGGCACCCAGTTGGCCGCGCTGAACACCGCGCGCGGGCGCAAGGCCAGCGCATCGCGCAGGCCGACCTCGCGCACCCCCGGCAGCACCAGCCCGCGGGCACCACCTTCGTACCAGGCCGCCACGGTGTCGCCGCGGGCCTGTAATGCCTGCGCCAATGGCGCCAGAATAGGCAACGCGTAACGCTCCGTTGCGAACAGCAGGTAATCGGCCATCACATGTCCTCTTCGACCGCACCCGACGAACGGCCTCGCATCAGCGCCTGCATTATCGCGTTCAACGAGGCCGATCGCCTACGCGACTGTCTGACCTCGCTGGCGTTCTGCGATGAGATCGTGGTGGTGGACTCCGGCTCCACCGATGCCACTGCGGCCATTGCCGGCGCGCACGGTGCGCGCGTGGTGCAACGCGCCTTCGATGGCTACCGCAGCCAGAAGGCGTATTGCGTGCAACAGGCCAGCCACGACTGGGTGCTGTGCCTGGATGCGGACGAGCGCATCAGCGAGCGCTTGCGCGCATCGATCATCGCCGCACGCGATGCCGGGTTTCCTGCTGCTGCCGGTTACCGCTTCGCGCGGCTGTCGGACTATTTCGGCCGCTTCCTGCGACATGGCAACGCGTATCCAGACCGGGTGCTGCGCCTGTTCGACCGACGCCGCGGCGGCTGGCGCGGCAAGCGCGAGATCCACGAGGCGGCCAGCGTGGATGGTGCAGTGATCACGTTGCCCGGCGACCTGATCCACTACCCGTATCGCTCCTTGATGCAGCAGTTGGCCAAGACCCAGCGCTACGCACAGATGATGGCCGAGCACGATTACGCGCGCGGCAAGCGCGCCACCTGGAGCAAGCTGGTGCTGGCGCCGGCGTGGCGCTTCTGGCGCGGCTATCTGCTGCGCGGCGGCTTCCGCGACGGCTGGCACGGGCTGATCTACGCCTATGTGCGCGCCAACTACGTGCGCCAGAAGACCATCATGCTGTGGCTGTTGCAGCACCAGCAGCCGGTGCAGGACCCGCCACGCGCAGCGGAACCGCGCGGCGACTGAGTGCGCGGGCGCTGCCGGATCACACCCGGTTACGGGTGACCTGCAATCCCGGCGCGGCCTGCTGCGCCTGGCGCGCTGCCAGCCCCGCCAGCACGCCCACCATCGCGGTATAGAAACTGGCCGCCACCTGGTGCGCGAACATCGACTGGGTCAGCCCGCACAGCACGTAGCTGATCACGAACATCACCCCGGCCGCGGCCGGTCCGCGGAACTGCACCTGCCCACTGCGCCGATGCAGGCGCACGAACAGCCACAGCGGCACGCCGTAGACCGCAATCAGCAACAGCAACCCGGGCACGCCCTGGGTGGCGCCCCACTCGGCCAGGTCGTTGTGTGCATGGCCCAGATGGCAACGAAACAGGGCGTTGTCGGCCGCGCACGCCGGCAACTCATGCATCGCATCGTCGAAACGGCCAACGCCGACGCCGGCGAGCGGATGCGCACGCAAGGTGTCCCAGGCCACGTGCAGGCGTTCGATGCGCGCACCGGCGGAAGAATCGCTGTCGCCGACCTCATAACGCTGCAGATCGCGCTGCAACTCGCCCAGGCGCATCTGGTCGGTCAAGGCGGGAACGCTGGCGATCACACCCACGGCCACGACCGCCCCGCTGACGAAGGTGAGCAGGCGTATGCGCGCGCTGTGCCAGGGCGCGCCCCAGATCAGGACGCCCACGGTTGCCAGCAAGGCCAGCCAGACCCCGCGACTGCCGCTGAGTACGATCACCACCACCGTGGCGATGGCCGCGCCCACCAGCCAGCGCACGGCGCCGGTGGGCCGGCAGAACGCCACCACTACCAGCAGCATCATTGCGATGTCGGCAAAGACAATGGCGTTGGTGAAGCCTTCGGCGCGGTCGGCGCCACGCATCACCTGCACGATCGCGATCACCATGGCCGCCGCCAAGCCGGCCAGCGCGCCCCGCCACAGCCAGATCTGGCGCGGCTGCAAGGCATAGGCCCACAACGCCGCCCACGGCAGCACCAGAAAGCGCGAACGGTTGCCTACATCGCGCAGGCCATGCTCGAACAAGGCGATCGACAGCAGCGACATCGCAATCACCGCCACCGTCAGCCATCCCAGCGTACGCAAGGTCACATCACGCGCGGCGATGCCGCCCCGCAGGCTGCGCCACCCCAGCAACGACCCAAGCAGCAGGCACAGGCCGAACGGCAACAGGCCGCTGGGCATGCTCACCACCAGGGCGGTGAGCGCAAACACGCCCAGCTCGGCCATCCCCACCCCCGACCGTGATACGACGGGCGCAGTGATGTCACGCGAGGCAGGCGGGGTGTGCAAGGAAGTCATCGACAGATCGGCAGCAAAAGGGAGGTGGAACAGGCAGGGGGCGTCAGCGACGCCGGCCAAGATAACGATGCGGCGCATGAATCCCTGCTAGACGGCCACCGGCGCGCGCATTGACGCAGCGCCTGCCGCACGGGCCGCGGGCATGCGCGCCTCACTCGACGTCCAGGTTGCCCTGCTCCTTTTCTTCGACTGCCTTCTCGGTGGAGCTGGCCACGCAGTCGCCCTGCACCGCATCGGCCGGCACCAGCCACCAGCGGCGGCGATTGGCCACGCCGACCAGTTGGCTGCGGCTGCGATCCACGCAGCCCAGCAAGGCGGTCTCCTGCACCATCAGCCAGCGCTGGCCCGGTTGCGCGGCCTGCCAGGCCACGCCGCGGCGCAGCTGTTCTTCCCACGGCACCTTGAAGCCGAAGGTCTGTGCCGGGCGGTCGGCCATCAGCAGGTTCTGCTCCTTCCAGGCCACCAGGCCGAGCTGTGCGTCCGGGCCGATGCGCCGGCCAACCTCGCGCATCACCGAACCGGCCGAACTGGAGTCGTTGAAGACGGGGTAGCAGACCAACCCGAACGCCACCCACCACGCGCCCAGCAGCGAGGCGGCCGCCAGCGCGGAGCGGCGCACGCGCAACAGCAGCAGGCTGGCCACGCCCCAACCGCCGACCGCCAGCAGCAGCCAGCCCAGCGGGTCGGTCGCTTCGCTGCCGACACCGCGGCTGTCCATGATCTTCTGCTCGAACCCCGGATGCCCGATCAGCATCGCCGCCCCACCCGCAGCGAAGGCCACCGTCAGCAGCACCACGAAGGCGAACAACAGCCGCTGCACGCCGGCCCGGCGCAGCAGCCCCGCTGCCAACGGCGCCAGCGCCAGGCAGAACATCGGCAGCGCCGGCAGGATGTAGACATCGCGCTTGCCGCTGGGAATGGTGAAGAACACCAGCACCAGCAGCCACCACGCCAGCGGCAGCAGATAACGCGCATCGCGTCGCCGCAACCGCCGCCGCCACGCCGGCACCGCCCACGGCAGCAGCAGGATGGTCGGCAGCCACATCGTGGCCATGCTCTGCAGGTGGTACCACACCGGCTGCGCGTGGTCCCAGGAGCTGGCGTAGCGCTTGGCGGTCTGGCGCAGCAGGATGTCGTTGAGATACACGCGGTATTCGGGCTGGCCGGCAGTCAGCGCGGTGACCATCATCGGCACGAACCACAGCGCGATCGCCACGAAGAAGAACAGCGGCCCGAGCCAGAAGCGGCGGTCGCGCACATGCACGCGCACGCCCGGCCAGCCGCGCGCTGCGGCAATCCCGGCCGGGATCAGCATCAGCAGTGCGATGATGCCCACGCCCTTGGTGATCACCCCCAGCCCGGCGGCGAACCAGCCCAACGTCCACCAGCGCCAGGCCGGGCCCATCAGCAGATGGCGCAGCAAGCCGTAATTGGCCAGGGTGATCCAGAACACCACCAGCGGGTCGATCTGCGCCTTCTTGGCCTGGAAGGTGAAGTGCAGCGTGAACAACAGCATCCAGGCGGCGTAGGCACCCACCCGCCGCGTCCACAACCGCCGGCCCAGGTCATAGACGCAGGCCAGGGTGCCCAGCGCCGCGAGCAGCGACGGCAGCAGAAACGCCACCCGCCAGTTGCCCAGCAGCGTGTAGAACAGCGCCTGCAGCCACATCAGCATGGGCGGCTTGTCCGAGTACAACTCGTTGCCGCGGTGCGGGAACAGCCAGTCCCCGCTCATCACCATCTGCTTGGCGACCAGGGCAAAGCGCGGCTCGTCCGAAGGCCAGGGGTCACGCAATCCGAGGCCGGCACCGATCACCAGCACAGCGGTGATGGCCAGCAGCCAGAAATCCTTCGAGGCACGGGTCTTGAGCATGGCGGGCAGCAGCGGGATGCGGGAGGGGGCGCCGGAACCGGCGCGCGATCAGGAGGCTTTTAGCAAACGTGCGTAGAAGAACCCGTCGCAGTGCTGCTCGCCGGGGAAGCGCTGCCGCCCCGGCCCCGCCGCGTGGCCGAACTGCGCCCCCAGCGGCTGTGCCTGTGCATCGGGCGTGCGCTGCAGGAAGGCGTCGATCTGCGCCTGGTTTTCGCGCGCCAGCAGCGAGCAGGTGGTGTAGAGCAGTTGCCCGCCCGGCCGCAAGGTACGCCAGCTTGCATCCAGCAGGCGTGCCTGCAGCGCACACAGCGCATCGATGTCGTCGGCCCGGCGATGCAGCAGCACATCCGGCTGACGGCGCACCACCCCGGTAGCCGAACACGGCGCATCCAGCAGCACCGCATCGAACGGCCGGCCGCCCCACCACGCGTCCGTATCGGCCGCGTCGGCCGCGTGCAATGCCACCTGCGCCGTCGGCACGGTGCGCTGCAGGGTCTGCTGCACGCGCTCCAGGCGGCGCGCATCGACGTCCAGCGCGGTGAGCTGCAGCGCCGGGTGCCGCTCCAGCAGATGCGCCGCCTTGCCACCGGGTGCGGCGCAGGCATCGAGCACGCGCGCCGATGGCGCCAGCGGCAACGCATCGGCCACCTGCTGCGCCGACCCGTCCTGCACCGAGACCTCGCCTTCGGCAAAGCCGGGCAACTGGCTGATCGGCACGGCCGTGGACAGGCGCACCGCATCCGGCAGCACCGGGTCGGCCTGCGCAGCGATGCCCGCGTCGGTCAGACGTGCCACATAGGTGGCCGGGTCGGTGCGCCCGCGATGGACCCGCAGCCACATCGGCGCCATCTGCGCGCTGGCGGTAAAAATGGCTTCGGCACGCTCGCCCCAGTCCGCGCGCAACTGCTTGCGCAGCCACGACGGCCAGCCGGCGTCGTCGGCCACCGCCGGAAATCCTTCGCGCTGGGCGCGCCGCAAGATCGCGTTGACCATGCCGGCCTGACGGGGCCGGCCCAGTGCGCGGCATGCCTCCACGGTGGCCGACAACGCCGCATGCGCGGGCAATTGCAGCACATCGAGTTGCGCAAAGCCGGCCATCAGCAACGCCTTGAGTTCGGCATCGCGGGGCGGCAACGGACGTTCCAGCCATTGCCGCAACGCCACGTCATACGCCGGGCGCCGGCGAATGACCGCAAAGCAGATCGCCTCCACCAGCGCGCGATCACGTGGATCGGCCACGCCGGGCAAGGTGGCGGCCAGCTCGGCCTTCAACGAGCGGCCCTGGTCGAACACCGCCGTCAGCACCCGCGCCGCAGCCAGGCGCGAGCCAACGCCCGCCGCCACCGTATCGGCCGACATCAGCGCAGCGCCGGCAGGTCGCGGCGCGCGTTGAGGTAATCGGCGGCGGTAATCGCCTTGCCGCCCTCGCGCTGGAGCACCCGCACCCGCAGCGCGCCCTGCCCGCAGGCGATGTCGATACCCTGCTTGCTGGCGGCCAGCAGGGTGCCCGGCGGCTGTTGATGCGCCAGCTCCAGCGCCACCGCGCCATGCAGGCGCACCCGCTCGCCGGCCAGGACCGCCTCGGCCACCGGCCACGGGTTGAACGCGCGCACGCGCCGCGCCAGTTCCTGCGCCGGCTGCGCCCAATCCAGCCGCGCCTGCGCCTTGTCCAGCTTGTGCGCATAGGTCACGCCCTCGGCCGGCTGGGCTTGCGCCACCGGACGGATGCCGGCGCGCAACAGACCCAGGCCGTCGGCCAGCACCTGCGCGCCCAGCGCAGCCAGGCGGTCGTGCAGCTGCCCGCCGGTTTCCTGCTCGCCGATCTCGATACGTTGCGACAACAGCACCGGGCCGGTATCCAGGCCGGCTTCCATCTGCATCAGGCACACACCGGTTTCGGTATCGCCGGCCTCGATGGCGCGCTGGATCGGCGCGGCGCCACGCCAGCGCGGCAACAGCGAGGCGTGCACGTTCCAGCAGCCATGGGTCGGCGCGGCCAGTACCGCCTTGGGCAGGATCAGCCCGTACGCCACCACCACCATCAGGTCCGCATCGAGCCCGCGCAGCGTGGCCAGCGCCTCGGGCGAGCGCAGGGTCTGCGGCTGGTAGACCGGAATGCCGCGCGCGATCGCTTCCAGCTTGACCGGCGAGGGAGTCAGCCCGCGCCCGCGCCCGGCCGGCCGATCCGGCTGGGTGTAGACCGCCACCACTTCATGCCGCTGCGCGGCCGCGCGCAAGGAGGCGACAGCGAAGTCCGGTGTACCGGCGAAGATAATTCTCATAGGGCGGGGATTCGGGATTTGGGATTCGGGATTGGCAACGGCGGGGGTGCTGGCCGGGGCGGGAGTAGCGTGGAGCTGAAAGGCGCAGAGCGGGATTTACGCTGGAAGATTTGGCAAACCGGCGCCGGAGCCCGCGTGCCCCATCATCGATCGGGTGCGCTGAGAAGCGGGAATTGCATCCGGGACTCGAAGCCCGTAATAGGCAGCGGCTTGGCGGTCACGCATTCCGCGCCCGAGGTTCAAGGCCATCCGCCCGGGACTTGCCGCAGTGGCAAAGTGCCGGCCTAGCCATCAGATCGCACCGAGATCAGCGCTCAACGATGTGAAACCAGCCGGCTCACAGGCGTGCAAAAACCCGCCTTTACCAATCCCCAATCCCGAATCCCCAATCCCAGCCCTCAAGCCACATGCTTGCGCTGTTTGGCCAGCTTCTTGCGCACCATCTCGCGCTTGAGCGGAGACAGATAGTCCACGAACAGCTTGCCGTCCAGGTGGTCCATCTCGTGCTGGATGCACACCGCCAGCAGGCCATCGGTGCTGAGCTCCTGTGCCTTGCCGTCACGGTCCAGGTAACGCACGGTGATCGCATCGGCGCGGCTGACATCGGCGAAGATGCCCGGCACCGACAGGCAGCCTTCCTGGTACACCTGTTCGCCCTGGCGGGTGGCGATTTCAGGATTGATGAACACCTGCGGGGCGTTCTTCTCTTCGCTGACGTCGATCACCATGAAGCGCTTGTGCACGTCCACCTGACTGGCGGCCAGGCCGATGCCGGGCGCCTCGTACATGGTCTGGAACATGTCGTCGAGCAAGCTCTGGAACGCCGGGCTGGTGACCTCGGCCGCATCGACCGGCACGGCCTTGGTACGCAGCCGCGGATCGGGAAATTCGAGAATAGGGAGCAAAGCCATGGGGTTACCCGTCTGGGACACCGGCGCGGCGCCGGCAAGACGGTGTCATTCTAGCGCAATGCTTGCGTGGCGCCCCGGTTTCTGGACTATAGTGCGCGGACCTGTTGGGGAATCAGGCAAGAAGGCACTCATGTTGAACCGACTTCGTACGGTCGTCGCTGCGGCGATGCTGACCGTCGCGACCTACGCTGCCGCGCAAGCGGTGGGCGAGCATCCAGATACCTATGTGGTCCGCAAGGGCGATACCTTGTGGGACATCGCCGGGCGTTTCCTGCAAAAACCATGGCTGTGGCCGGAAATCTGGCAGGCCAATCCGCAGATCCAGAATCCGCACCTGATCTATCCCGGCGACGTGATCAGCCTGGCCTATCTGGATCGCGTCGGCAAAGGCACCATCCAGCCCGGCCCGCGCCAGGAAGCACCGATCAACGCCATTCCGCTGGCCGACGTCGAGCCGTTCCTGAAGAACCTGCGCGTGGTCGACGACTTCGATCAGCTGCCTTACGTGGTGGGCCTGGAAGGCGGCCGCACGCGCGCCACCACCGGCCAGGTCGCTTACGTGGTCGGCCTGGAGAACGCGCAGCCGGGCCAGCGCTTTGCGGTGGTTCGCCCGACCGTGAAGTTCAGCCTGCCCAAGCACAACGAAGACCTGGACATGGCGGGCAACATCACCGCCGGCTCCGGCAACATCTGGAAGAACTTCATCGCGCCGAGCAAGCGCCGCGAGTTCCTCGGTTATGAGCTGGCGCAGGTCAACGTCGGCACCATCACCCGCAGCGCGGCAGGCGGCAACTCCAAGGCGGCAACCCTGCTGTTGCAGGACAGCGGCCGCGAAGTGCGCGCCGGCGATCGCATCGTCGCGGTCGAAGCACAGCCCTACGATCTGCAGTTCATCCCGCACCCGCCGTCCGAACAGGCGCTGCAGACCGAACTGCGCGTGCTGGCCATCTCCGACGCCTTCATCGTCGGCGGCACCCGCGACGTGATCGCCATCTCCGGCGGTGCCCGCGAAGGCATCAACAACGGCACGGTGTTCTCGATCTGGCGCAAGGGCCGCACGGTCAGCGACCGCGTCAAGCACGCGCGCTTCTCGCGGACTGATGACGATTTCAGCGGCCCGGCCGGCTCCACCGTCGGCCTGCCCGACGAATACGCCTCGCATGCGATGGTGTTCCGCACCTTCGACAAGGTCAGCTATGCGCTGGTGATGGAAAGCGTCAAGCCGACCGGCCTGGGGTATTTCGTCAAGCATCCCGACGCGCAGTAAGCAAAAATTCCGATGCATCAACGCGACGGCGCCCGAGGGCGCCGTCGTCGTTTGCGGCCTAGCCTGAATGCATGGCCCTGACTGCTCCCGACCTGCGCGCCCTGCTGATCCTGCTGCTGGCAGGCGGCCGTAGCCCACCGCGAAAGGCATTGCTGACCACCTTCGCGTCGGCGGCCCAGATGCTGGCGGCCGGGCCCGAGGCGTGGCGCTCCGCCGGCTGCGACGAGGTGCAATCGCAGCGCCTGCACACACCCGACCAGCAGGCACTGGATGCGGCGCTGCACTGGTGCACACAGCCCGGGCACCACCTGATCGGCTGGCACGATCCGGACTACCCGGCCCTGCTGCGTCATATCGCCAATCCGCCCATGGCCCTGTTCGTGGACGGCGACCCCAATGCGCTCTGGCACCCGGGCGTGGCCGTGGTGGGCAGCCGCTCGGCCACCGCCGCCGGCCGCGACCATACCCGTGTGTTCGCCTCCAGCCTGGCGGGCGCCGGGCTGAGCATCGTCAGCGGCATGGCCGCAGGCGTGGACGCGATCGCACACGAGGCCGCGCTGGCCCACCGCGAAGCCATCACCGTGGCAGTGGTCGGCACCGGCACCGACGTGGCCTATCCCGAGCGGCACCACGGCTTGCGCGATCGCATCGCCGCACGTGGCGCGGTGGTCAGCGAATACCTGCCGGGCACCGGCCCGGTAGCGGCGCACTTTCCGGCCCGCAACCGGATCATCGCCGGGCTGGCTCTGGGCACGCTGGTGGTGGAAGCGGCGATGCGCTCCGGCGCCCTGATCACCGCACGCCTGGCGGCAGAAGCCGGCCGCGAGGTGTTTGCCCTGCCCGGCTCGCTGCACAACCCGCTCGCCCGCGGCTGCCACCACCTGATCCGCCAGGGCGCCACGCTCGCGCAGGAACCGGCCCAGGTCATCGACGGGCTGGGCCTGCTGTCGGGCGAATTGGCCAGCGCCTTGCGCGAACGCCTGAGCGCCCCAACTCAGGAGGCCAGGCCGGTGCGCACCGCCACTTCCGTGCGCTCGGACCCGGACTACCAGCGCTTGTGGCAGGCGCTGGGCCACGACCCAACCCCTATGGATTCCCTGGTGCAGCGCACCGGATTGACGGCCGCCGCGCTGTCCTCCATGCTGCTCATCATGGAACTGGAGGGAGACGTGGTCACCGAGCACGGTCGCTATACCCGCAATCCTTAGTTTCTTCACCTCCACAGCGTCGCGCGACGCAGGCCGAGGGCAATGAAAGAGAGCATTCTCGATGTACTGCTGTACCTGTTCGAACATTACTTCAGCGAAGACGCGGACCTGGTCCGTGACCGTGACTCGCTACAAAATGGCCTGATCCAGGCCGGTTTCAGCCCCGCAGAAATCAGCAAGGCCTTCGATTGGTTGGACGCGCTCTCCGAGCAGCGGCCCAGCGTCGCGCGCCCGCATGTCGATGGGCCGGTGCGGATCTATCACGGGCCGGAGCTGGACAAGCTCGATGTGGACTGCCGTGGGTTCCTGCTGTTCCTCGAGCAACACCGCATTCTCGATGCCGATCAGCGCGAGCTGGTGCTGGATCGCGCCATGGCGCTGGACCAGGACGAGCTGGACCTGGACGACCTCAAATGGGTGGTGCTGATGGTGCTGTTCAACCAGCCCGGCGCCGAAGCGGCCTATGCCTGGATGGAAACCCAGATGTTCCTGGACGAGCCTGAACCCGTACACTGAGCCTTGAAGCCGCCACGGACGTGCGTGCAGGGGAACGGGGATGCGCAGTTGGTATTACGCCGATGGCAATCGCCATCGGCACGGGCCGGTGGCCGAAGACGCCTTGCTGGGTCTGTATCGCGATCACCTGATCGCCCTGGATACGTTGGTCTGGCGCGAAGGGCTGGACCAGTGGCTGCCCTTGTCCGCCTGTGCCGACACCCTTGGCCCGCCAATTTCCACTGATATGCGTGCGGCATCGGTTCCGCCGCCATTGCCGCCCGCTGCGGCGCACGCTCCGCTTGCTCATGCGCCCGCACCGCCTCTGCACCCACGCGGCAATACCACTGGCTGGCCGTTGATTGCAGTGCTGGGCGCGGTGGCCGGCGTCTTCGTCGTGGTTGGCGTGATCGGGATCCTTGCCGCGATCGCGTTCCCGGCCTACAACGACTATCTCAACCGCGCCAGGGTGGCCGAGGCGATTGGCGAGTTGGCACCGTTAAAGCCGCAGATCGCCGAATTTCTTGCGAGCGAAGGCCGCTGCCCGGTCAACGACGACGCTGGCTTCAAGCCACCCGAGCAGTACGCGAGCGAGCGCTTGAGCAGCGTGCGTATCGGCCGTTTCGAGACGACCGAGTGCGGCATCGAAGCGGTCATCCACGCGCCCAAGTCGGCCAGAATCGACGGCAAGGCGCTGTGGCTGGATCTGGATGCGGAGGCCGCGAGCTGGAACTGCAGTTCCGAGATCGACGACGCCCAACTTCCGCCGCATTGCCGCGGCTGACCGCCTGCAGCACGCCAATGGCTACACGTTAAGGGGACGACATGACGCAGTGGTATTACGCCGACGCACAGCGGCAACGCCAGGGACCGGTGGACACGGACACGCTTGCCGCGCGCCTGTCGCAGGGCATCATCGACCGCTCCAGCCTGGTCTGGCGCGAAGGCCTGCCGCAATGGGTGGCCCTGCATGAGGTCGCCGCCGAACTGAGCCTCGACGGCGCGGGGCCTGCGGTGCCCGAGGCCGGCGGGCCGCCGCGCGTGGAAACACCGACCGATGCACCGCTGTCGGCTGCCGACAGCGTCGACGGCGTGCCTGGCACGGCGTCGCCCGTCGCGGCCAGGCCGGTCAATGACCACGCTGCCACGGCATCGCCCGCGCAGACGACCGTTGCCGATGCCAGCGGCAGCGCCGTGGCTGGTGCCGCCGTGGCCGCCGGTCTTGCCGGTCAATCTCCGTCGGTCGATTCCCCAGCCCACCCGCCACGCGACCACGCCCCGTCACCGGGCCGGCCGGCATGGTCTGCCCCGCCGGCAGACGCCATTACCCCACCGCAAGCCTCGGGCCCGAGTCTGAGCGAGACCGCCGGAGCGGCTTCGGCACCCGGAAACGCACCGACAAGTGCGACGACGCCGCTTCCCGGCGCCTGGGGTGATCCGGCCCTCGCCGCGCCCGCGGCAAGCGGTGCACTGCAGGATGCGCCGGTCGTCTACGCCGGCCTGTGGCGGCGCGTGGCCGCCAGCATCCTCGACAGCCTGATCACCACCTTCGCGGTGTACCTGATCGTGATCCCGCTGGTGTTCGTGGTGGCGCTGATGACCACCCGGGGCGACTCCGGTTCGGCCCTGGACGACGGCAGCGCGCTCGGCATTGCGATCCTGGTGATGTCCTACGGCATCGGCCTGGCCATCCCCACGCTGTACTTTGCCTGGATGCAGTCCAGCCGGTTGCAGGCCAGCCTGGGCAAGCTCGCCTGTGGCATCAAGGTGGTGCGCGCCGACAGCAACGGTGCCCGGGTCGGGTTCTGGCGCAACGTGCTGCGGTACCTGGCCTATATGCTGATCAGCGTCCTGACCTTGGGGATCGGCGCGGTCGTGGCGGCCTTCATGGCCGGCATGACCCAGCGCAAACAGACCCCGCACGACAAGATCTGCGACACCCTGGTGGTGGACCGCTGGGCCTTCACCGACCGCCCGGAGCTGCAGTCGCGGGGCCTGGACACGGTCACGATCGTGGTACTGGCCATTTATGCGGTGCTGCTGGTGCTCTCCATCGTGGTCGTCGCGATCATGCTGGCAACCATCGGAATGAGCCAGAGCTAGCAGTTCGCCGCGCCAGGCGCTTGACACGGCGGCGTCCGCCGTGATCTTTCTAATAAGACGACTGAACGCCCGGGAGTACTCCCCGGGCGTTAACGTGTGGGAAACGGCCGATCTGCTTCCCTCGACCGGCCAATTAGGCCACGCTACCCGCCCCCCGGGCTCTGCCCCAAGAAGTTGCCACCATGCCCAAGCACCTGCTCATCGTCGAATCGCCCGCCAAGGCCAAGACGATCAATAAATACCTCGGCAAGGACTTCACTGTCCTGGCCTCGTATGGGCACGTGCGCGATCTCGTCCCCAAGGAGGGCGCGGTAGATCCGGACAACGGCTTTGCGATGCGTTACGACCTGATCGAGAAGAACGAGAAGCATGTCGAGGCCATTGCGCGCGCCGCCAAGGGCGCCGACGACATCTTCCTTGCGACCGACCCGGACCGCGAGGGCGAGGCGATCAGCTGGCACATCGCCGAGATCCTGAAAGAGCGCGGCCTGCTCAAGGACAAGCCGATGCAGCGGGTGGTGTTCACCGAGATCACACCGCGCGCAATCAAGGAAGCGATGCTCAAGCCGCGCGCGATCGCCGCCGACCTGGTGGATGCGCAGCAGGCCCGCCGCGCGCTGGACTATCTGGTGGGCTTCAACCTGTCGCCGGTGCTGTGGCGCAAGGTGCAGCGCGGGCTCTCTGCCGGCCGCGTGCAGTCGCCGGCGCTGCGCATGATCGTCGAGCGCGAGGAAGAGATCGAAGCCTTCATCCCGCGCGAATACTGGTCCATCGATGCGCACTGCCGGCATCCTTCGCAAGCGTTCAATGCGCGACTGATCAAGCTTGACGGGCAGAAGTTCGAGCAGTTCACCGTCACCGACGGCGACACCGCCGAGGCGGCGCGCCTGCGCATCCAGCAGGCCGCGCAAGGCGTGCTGCATGTGACCGACGTGGCCAGCAAGGAGCGCAAGCGCCGCCCTGCCCCGCCGTTCACCACGTCCACGCTGCAGCAGGAAGCTTCGCGCAAGCTCGGCTTCACCACCCGCAAGACCATGCAGGTGGCGCAGAAGTTGTACGAAGGCGTGGCGCTGGGCGATGAAGGCTCGGTCGGCCTGATCAGCTATATGCGTACCGACTCGGTGAACCTGTCGCAGGACGCGCTGGCGGAAATCCGCGACGTGATCGCGCGCGATTTCGGCACCGCCTCGCTGCCGGACCAGCCCAACGCCTACACCACCAAATCCAAGAACGCGCAGGAAGCCCACGAAGCGGTGCGCCCGACCTCGGCGTTGCGCACACCGGCCCAGGTAGCGCGCTTTTTGTCCGACGACGAGCGCCGCCTGTACGAATTGATCTGGCGCCGCGCGGTGGCCTGCCAGATGATTCCGGCCACGCTCAACACCGTCAGCGTGGACCTGTCGGCCGGCAGCGAGCACGTGTTCCGTGCCAGCGGCACCACCGTGGTGGTGCCGGGCTTTCTGGCGGTCTATGAAGAAGGCAAGGACACCAAGAGCAGCGAGGACGAGGACGAAGGCCGCAAGCTGCCGCTGATGAAGGCCGGCGACAACATCCCGCTGGACCGCATCGTCACCGACCAGCACTTCACCCAGCCGCCGCCGCGCTTCACCGAAGCGGCGCTGGTCAAGGCGCTGGAGGAATACGGCATCG
The DNA here is from genome assembly GCF_003600855.1 of Xanthomonas sp. CFBP 7698. NCBI lineage: Bacteria > Pseudomonadati > Pseudomonadota > Gammaproteobacteria > Lysobacterales > Lysobacteraceae > Xanthomonas > Xanthomonas sp. CFBP 7698. Next base: position 85,775 of record NZ_PRDN01000007.1, on the reverse strand, counting down.
GCCGTCCGTCCACCTACGCCTCGATCATCCAGACCCTGCAGTTCCGCAAGTACGTGGAAATGGAAGGCCGCAGCTTCCGCCCGACCGACGTGGGCCGGGCGGTGTCCAAGTTCCTGTCCGGGCACTTCACCCGCTACGTGGATTACGACTTCACCGCCAACCTGGAAGACGATTTGGATGCGGTGTCGCGCGGTGAAGCCGAGTGGATCCCGTTGATGGAGAAGTTCTGGGGCCCGTTCAAGGAACTGGTCGAGGACAAGAAGGATTCGCTGGACAAGACCGACGCCGGCAGCGTGCGCGTGCTCGGCACCGACCCGGTCAGCGGCAAAGAGGTGAGTGCGCGCATCGGCCGCTTCGGCCCGATGGTGCAGATCGGCACCGTCGAAGACGAAGAAAAGCCGACGTTCGCGTCGCTGCGTCCGGGGCAGAGCATTTACTCGATCTCGATCGAGGATGCGCTGGAACTGTTCAAGATGCCGCGCGCGCTGGGCCAGGACAAAGATCAAGACGTCAGCGTCGGCATCGGTCGTTTCGGTCCGTTTGCGCGCCGTGGCAGCGTGTACGCCTCGCTGAAGAAAGAGGACGACCCGTACACCATCGATCTGGAACGCGCGGTATTCCTGATCGAAGAGAAGGAAGAGATCGCGCGCAACCGCGTGATCAAGGAATTCGAGGGCAGCGACATCCAGGTGCTCAACGGCCGCTTCGGCCCGTACATCAGCGATGGCAAGCTCAATGGCAAGATCCCGAAGGAGCGCGAGCCGTCGTCGTTGACGCTCGCCGAGGTGCAGCAACTGCTGGCCGATACCGGCAAGCCGGTGCGCAAGGGCTTTGGCGCCAAGAAGGCCACGCTGAAGAAGAATGCGGTCAAGGATTCGGCCAAGGAAGCGAAGGACGCCGCCAAGAAGACCACGGTCAAGAAAACCGCCACCAAGACGGCAGCGAAGAAAGCGCCGGCCAAGAAAACCGCCGCCAAAAAAGCGGCCAAGCGCATGGTCAAGAAAACCGTGAGCAAGGCGGCAGGCTGAGGCAGCGCATGGACCACACGCTGAGCCCGGACAGCGCGGTCGCTACCCTGCAACGGGGCGGCGTGATCGCCTACCCGACCGAAGCGGTCTGGGGCCTGGGCTGCGACCCGGCACAGGAAGCGGCGGTGCTGCGGCTGCTGGAGATCAAGCGGCGCCCCGTCGACAAGGGCGTGATCGTGGTGGCGTCCGCCATCGAGCGGCTGTACGACTGGATCGATCTCGATGCGCTGGCGCCGGCACGCCGGCAGGACGTGCTGGCCAGCTGGCCCGGCCCGCATACCTGGATCCTGCCGGTCACGTCCCGCGCGCCGCGCTGGGTCACCGGCACGCACGACGGGTTGGCCGTGCGCATCAGCGCGCATCCGGTCGTGGCTGCGCTGTGCGCGGCCTGGGGCGGCCCGCTGGTGTCCACCAGCGCCAACCTGGCAGGCGAGCCCCCCGCGCGCAGCCGCGAGGCCCTGGACCCGGCCCTGCTGGCGACCATCGACGGCGTGGTGGCCGGCGATGTCGGCGGGCAGGCGCAGCCCACCCAGATCCGCGACGCACGGACCGGTCAGGTGCTGCGCGACTGAGCCACCGCCGGCCGAACAAGCCGGCGTCATGGTCCACTGAAAGCGCCCGTCTGGCGGTTGCTGCTCGCTGCCATGCAGGTCTGCATCAGGCGCGCGCCTGGCCCGGAGGCCTGTCCTAGCCGTGTTCGGTCCCCACGCCCCTCTTCGGTCTTCGACGGCTGTGCCCGCATGCAACGGAGCCAGCCAGCTGCGCCTGATCGGCACGTCCGCGGTAACGACCCGGCGCGGCAGGCCCTGCGCTCTCGGCCGGGTATCGATCAACGAGCGGTCTCCTGGAGCGGCCGGGCTCCGCCACAAGCAGCACCCGGGCACCTGCGGCAGTGCCCAGCCAGGCAAGCTCATCGCCTTCAGTGACGCTGCCATGCCGCGGCGCGACGGCGTCGCAGGCGACCGCCAGCCACTTGGCGGCGCGGCCGCCGAGCGCGCACACTCAGGCCATGCGTACTCCCCTGACTCTTCTGTTGCTGGCCTGCGCACTTCCCGCAGCGGCAGCGAGCACGGCCAGCAAGCCCGACCCCAACGTGCGCGTGTACCGCTGCGTCAGCAGCACCGGTACCGTCGCCTTGCAGGATGCGCCGTGCAGCGGCGGCCGCCAGCAGGTGCTGGACATGCAGCGCCCCCAGGATCCGCCGCCACGCCCGGCACGCGTTCAGGCGCCCGCCCCGGCCGCCGCCGCACCCGCGCGCGAGGTGCGCATCGTGACCGTGCAACCGCCGCAGCCGATGTACGAGTGCACCACCGAAGACGGCCAGCGCTATACCAGCGACAGCCCCGAAGGCAATCCGCGCTGGGTGCCGACCTGGGGGCCGGCCTATGTGGGCAATGGCATCGCCCCGCCCCCGCCCCCCGCTGGCACCCTGCGCCCGCCGCTACCGGTGAGACCGCGCCCGGCGATCTCGGTGCAGGGTGGTTCCGGACGCGGCAGCCTGCGCGGCAGTGCCAGCTTCGGCGGTGGCAGCTATCAAGGTGGCTATCAGGGCGGATACCACGGTGGCGACTATGGCGGCACCGTGATCGTGCCCTACGGCAATGTGCAGGTCCGCGACGAATGCCACGCCCTGCCGGAACAGGAAGTCTGCGCGCGGTTGGCAGACCGCCGCTGGGAGCTGATCCGTCGGTACAACAACGCACTACAAAGCGAGCGCCAGGACCTCAGCCGCGAACAACGTGGCATCGAAGCGCGTCAGCAACGCGATTGCGGCGGCGCATGAACCGTACCCTGGTGGTATGCCTGCTGTTGGGCGGGGTGTGGGGCGCCAGCGCCCAGGAAGTGGCCATCTACCGTTGCACCGATCCCACCGGCGCGCTCACGGTGCAGAACATGCCGTGCCCGAAAGGCATGCAGCAACAGAAAAAGCTGATGACAGCCCCGGCCGCAGTGCCATTCGCGCCAGGCGGAGCGGCAACCGCTGCGCCTGCACGTGCCACGCAGCCTCGCGCCGCTGCGCCAACCGCTGCATCGGCGCCTGCCGCGCCAGCCGCGACACCTCCCACCACGCCAGTGCCGGCAGCGACCTCCACCTCGACACTGCCACCGCCGCCGCTGTTCGAATGCACCGCGCACGATAACGGACGCTACTTCACCGAAGACCGCGAACCGGCCACGCGTTGCCTGCCGATGCAGACCACCAATCTGGCCGGCGGGCCGGCCACCGGTGGCGGCAGCGCCTGCGAAGTGGTCACCGACCGCTGCGCACCGGTGCCGGACCAGAGCCTGTGCGAGGCCTGGCGCAAACGTGCCGAGCAGGCCGAATCCACCTGGCGCTTCTCCGATGAGGCGCAATCGGCCGAGCGCAAACAGCGCTATGACCAGATGCGGCGCGTGCTGGATGAAAGCCGCTGCGCCAATCCCGCCGCCACGCCCTGAGCGCGCGGCCTGATCACCGGCTGCAATGCGTTACGCAAACCGCGCTACGACCAGATGCGGCGTGCGCGGGATGGCCACGGCCGCGCCAATCCTGCCGTGATGCCGTCAGCGCTGTTCCGATCATGGGCTGCAATGCATCGATGAAACGAACGTTGATCGGCATATGTCGACAGGTGCTGCCAGGTAGTCCGCGCGCTGCATCTCGATCAGGCGCGAGGCGGTGGGCTCGAATGCGCCGGCCAGGCACTGCGCGACGTGCCCCATCGCCCCCATGTGCACTGCCGCCGGGCGGAACCCGGGCGCCGCATAGAGCGCGACGCCGCGCAGCGACGCTGCGCCCTGGCCCGCCAGTGCAACGACCGGCAACGTCGCCCTGCCGTGGCGCTGTGCTCAGAACCCGTAGCGCAGAAAGCCGCCATCCACCGCGATGCATTCGCCGGTGATGTAGCTGGCCGCCGGCAGGCATAAGAAGCCCACTGCGGCGGCCACTTCTTCAGGCTCGCCGATGCGGCGCATCGGGGTGCGCTCGATCACCTGCTCGTAGTAATCCGGATCCGCCAACGGCCCGGAGGTGCGGCGCGTGCGGATGTACCACGGCGCGACGGCATTGACGCGGATGCCATCCTCGGCCCATTCCACTGCCAGGTTGCGCGTCATCTGCTGCAGGGCAGCCTTGGTCATGCCATACGGCGCACCGCTGCGCACATGGGTGATCCCGGACACGCTGCCGACGTTGACGATGGCCGATGCGGCGTGCCGGGTCAGCAACGGATGCGCATAGCGCGACAGTTCGAACGCCGAAAACACGTTGGCTTCGAAGATGCCGCGCCACTCGTCCTCGGTGTAGTCGATCGCGGCGCGGGTGATGTTGCCGCCGGCGTTGTTGATCAGCACATGCAGGCCGTCGGCATGATCTTCCACCCAGTCCAGGATCGCGCGGCGCTCCTCATCGTCGGCCACGTCGGCCGCCAGGCCATGCAGCTCGCGCTCGGGAAATTCCTCGGCCAGCTCGTCGCGCGCCTGCGCCAAGGCATCGGCATCGCGCGCCACCATCAGCAGATCCGCGCCAAAACCCAGCAGCTCGCGCGCAATGGCCAGACCGATGCCGGCACTGGCGCCGGTGATGAGCGCGGTCTGTCCATCCAGCCGCCAGCGATGCATTGTCACGTGGGTGATCCTCTTCAAGACGCTGGGAAACGGCCGCTGCAGCGCAGTTGACGCGCATGCGTGGGCCGAGCGTTAGGATACCGCCACCCCGAGCGAGGTCACGACGATGAAGACGCATTGGATGCTTGCAGCCTGCCTGGCGGTGTCGCTGGGCGCCTGTCAGCGGCCGCAGCCCGCACCCACCGAACAGAAACCCGAACCGCAGGCCACCGCCTTGCGCGACCACATCCAGCAACCGCTGAACGAGGCGCACGCAGTGCAGGCCGCGACCGATCAGGCCGCCGAAGACCAGCGCAAGGCGATCGACGCAGCCACGCAGTAGAAACCACAACGCCGGCACAAGGCCGGCGTTGTCGATACAGCAATCGCTGTCCAAGCGCGACGGCTCAGAACCCGCAGAAGCAGTAGGCCAATGCCTTGACCGGCGTGCCGCCTGCCTTGCTGTCGTGCACGGCGCTTTCGACGAAGCGCAGCTGCGTGTCCACTTCCGGCAACGAGCGGGCCAGCAATGCACGTGCCATGCCCGAGTCGCCCAGCATCCACGCGCCCATGCGGCTGCCGGCGAACCCGCTCATGAACTGCGAAAACGGCGTCGCCGGTTTTTCCACATAGCGCACGCGGAACTTGCCACGGCCCAGCTTGGCGCGGTCGGCCGCATCGGCCACTGCGTCCTGCATGCCGCCGAAGGCATCCACCAGGCCATGTTGCTTGGCCTGCGCCCCGCTCCACACACGACCGCGCGCGACCTTGTCGATGGCCTCCACCGACTGGTGACGCGCCTGCGCCACCTTGCCGGTGAAGTCGGCATAACCCTTGTTGATCACGGCCTGGATCACCTGGCCGGCCGCCGGGTCCAACGGACGGGTGATGTCGAACGCACCGGCGAATCGCGTGGTACCCACGCCGTCGGTGTGCACGCCGATCTTGTCCAGCGCGCGGGTCAGGTTGGGCACCATGCCGAAGATGCCGATGGAGCCGCTGATGGTCGACGGATCGGCGTAGATGCGATCGGCATTCATGCTGATCCAGTAACCGCCGGACGCGGCCAGGTCGCCCATCGACACCACCACCGGCTTGCCGGCCTGCTTGAGCGCGACCACTTCACGGCGGATCTGTTCGGAGGCGAACACTTCGCCGCCGGGCGAATCCACCCGCAGCACCACCGCCTTGACCTCGTCGTCGTCGCGCGCCTGGCGCAGCAACGCCGCGGTGGACTCGCCACCGATGCGCCCGGCCGGCTGCTCGCCGCCACTGATTTCGCCGGCGGCCACCACCACGGCCACCTGCGGACGGCTGTCCATCGGCGAGCGCTGCGCCTGCAACTGGCTCAGGTAATCGTTGTAGCCGATGTTGCGGAAACCGCTGTCGGCATCGCTGTCGGCCACGCCGCGCTTGGTCAGCAGGGCATCGACGTCTTCGCGGGTCTTGAGCCCGTCGACCAGCTTCTGCTGCAGCGCGAACTTGGCCAGGTCGCCACCGGCGGCCACCACGCCCTCCGGCAGGGTGTCGATGCCGGCGGCCAGCTGCGCGGGCGTGAGCTTGCGCGCGGCGCCGACATCGGCCAGATAGCGCTGCCACACATCGTTCATCCAGAACAGGTCCGCTTCCTTGGCGTCGGCCGAGGCCGCGTCGAGGATGTACGGCTCGGCTGCAGACTTGTATTCGCCGACACGGAACAGGTGCACGTCCACGCCGAGCTTGTCCTGCAGGCCTTCGCGGAAATACTGGCGATAGCGGCCAAGCCCTTCCAGCAGCACGCTGCCCATCGGGTCCAGATAGACCTCGTTGGCCTGCGCGGCCAGCAGGTACTGGCCCTGGCTCATGCTTTCGCTGAAGGCCACAATCTGCTTGCCGGAGGCGCGCAGTTTCTGCAGCGCGGCGGCCACTTCGCGCTGCGAGGCGAAGCCGGCCGGCTGCAGCTTGTCCAGGTTCAACAGCACCCGCTCGATCTTGCGGTCCTTGCCGGCCGCCTCGATCACCCGCACCAGGTCGCGCAACTGCACTTCTTCGGCGCTCTTGTCGCCCACCGCCTTGGCCAGCGACCGGCTCACCGGGTCGGCGCTGAACTGCTCGACCAGGGTGCCTTCGGGGTTGATCACCAGGGTGGTGCGCTCGGCCAGTGGTTTGGTGCCGTCGCCGCGCGCGATCGCCACCACGAACAGCAGCAACAGCAGGAACAGAAAGCCAAAGAACACCAGGTTGAAGATCAGGCGCCGGGTGAAATTCATCACGTCCCACAGGCCGACGAAGAAGCTGGCGATGGGATTGCGACGCACGGGGTGGTTCATGGAAAACTCCGTCGAAAAGACGCTGCGTACAGATGATGGTGTGCAGCATACCGGCTGCGCTGCGCGCGCGGCATGCGCTGAAAGTCAGGGGGCCACGCGGGCGGTCAATCGCCGGCTGGTATGGCGGAAGCGCAAGCCCATCAGGACCGACGCCACGGTCAGGCCCAGGATCAACCCGATCCACATGCCCTGCGGCCCCCAGCCCAGCCCCAGGCCGAGCCCGGCGCCGATCGGCATGCCCACGCCCCAGTACGACACCATCGCCAGGAACATCGGCACGCGGGTGTCCTTGAGCCCGCGCAGCGCGCCGGCCGACAGCACCTGGATGCCATCGGGGAACTGGAAGGTGGCGGCAAACAGCAGCAACACCGAGGCCAGCGCGGCCACTGCCGCATCGTTGGTATAGACGCCAACGATGGCGTCGTGGCCCAACAGCAGCGCGCTGGCCGACAAAGCCTGGGTGCCCAGCACGATGGCGTAACCGGCCCAGGTGGCGCGCCGTATCGCCAATGGGTCGCCACGGCCCACCGCATGGCCGACGCGCACGGTGGTGGCTTCGGCCACGCCCATCGGCACCATGAAGCACAGCTGCGCGACGTTGATGGCGATCTGGTGCGCAGCTGCTTCGGTGGAGCCCAGCCGGCCGATCAACAGGGCGGTGACGATGAACAGGCCGCCTTCCATCAACACGGTGATACCGATCGGCAGGCCGGTGCGCAACAGATCACCGATGGCGCGCCAACGCGGCCCTTCCAGGTGGGTGAACAGTTCCAGGTGCGCAAAGCGACGCGCCCGCCACAGGTACAGCGCAAAGACACCGGCCTGCACCCACATGGTGATCGCCGAGGCCATGCCCAGCCCTTCGGCGCCATGCTCGGCCAGGCCCCATTTGCCGTAGGTGAGCGCATAGCCCAGCGGCGCCAGCACCAGCAGCCCGCCAAACCCCAGCAACATGGTCGGCAGCGTCCAGTGCATGCCTTCGCTGAGATAGCGCATGCAGAAATAGAACGTCAGCGCCGGCACGCCCCAGCGCACCGCATGCAGGAAGTCGGTGGCCCCCGGCACGATGTCCGGCGCAATGCCGAAGGTGGGCAGCAGCGGCGGCACCACGCTCAGAAACGCGAACATCAATGCGCTCAAGCCCAGCGACAGCCACAACGCCTGACGAAACAACGGGCCGATCTCGCGCTCGCGCCCGGCGCCGAGCAGTTGCGAGACCGAAGCGGTCAGCGAGATCAGCGTGCCGATCGGCACCAGCATCGGCAGCCACAGCAGCGAGGTCCCGATGGTGACCGCCGCCAGCGTGGCAGTGCCGTGGTGGCCGGCGATGACGTTGTCGGTGAAGCCGATCAGGCCGGTGGAGACGTGGCCGAGCACCAGCGGCAAGGCCAGCAGGCCGGTGGTGCGCACTTCCGCGGCGAAGCCTGGCGTCGCGGACGTGGGTGCAGAAGGAACAGACATGACAAACCGATCGCTGCGCGGACTACGGCCGTACCGGGAGGCGCTGGCACCGGGTCGCGTGGGGCCGCTATCTTACGCGCAGTTTCCGACAGCGGCCTGACGCGCGCCTGGGTCACTGCCGCCGCGCTCGCTCGCGCATGCGGGGCAATACAATGCGGCACGCCAATCCCGGCCAGCCGCGCGATCATGCTGTACCGTGCGCGTGACATGGCCCTTCGGGTGGCCATGCCAGCCGCTGCGGCCCATTGGAACCGCCAACAGGACCTGGCCATGCCCCTGCACCCGACCGCGCCGCACCCATCGGATTGCGAAAACTGTTCCACCGCCCTGCACGGTGACTTTTGCCACGCCTGCGGGCAGAGCGCCCACAACCCGGTGCGTAGCGTTGCGCATGCGGTGGAAGAAGTATTCGAGTCGTTCTGGCACCTGGACGGGCGCATCTTCCGCACCCTGCGCGACCTGCTCGTGCCCGGCCGCGTGGCACTGCGGTTTCTGAGCGGGCAACGCGTGCGCTATGTGGCACCGATGCGGCTGTTTCTGGTGCTGAGTCTATTGACCTTCTTCATCGCACGCATCGCCGTGCACGCGTCCGACGAGGACACCGATGTCGCGGCGGGAGCGGCACCGCACAGCGCCACACCGAAAGACTTCGCGCATGCGCGCACGCCGGCGCAGGTGGAAGCGGTGCGTGCGCAGATGGTCGGTGCGCTGACCAGCACCCGCACGGTGGTGCCAGCCGGCATCGCACGCGACGGCGTGGATGCCGGCATTGCACGTGCCGAGAGCGAAGCGAGCAAGCGGCTGGCGCAACTGCACCAGGGCGCGCGCCTGAATAGTGCGGCCCCGGTGGTCGATGCACCCGACAACAGCACGTTCTTTTCGGTCGGCGGCACCCCCTGGGATCCGGTCAGCAATCCGTTGACCGTGGCGCCGTTGCCGCCGTTCGCCAACCGCTGGCTCAACACCCAGCTCGGCCATATCCGCGCCAACCTGCCGCGCCTGCGCAGCAACCCGCAGCTGCTCTACAACGCGTTCTTTGCGGCGGTGCCATCCACCTTGCTGGTGCTGGTGCCGCTGTTTGCGTTGCTGTTACGGGTGTTTTACCTGCGCAGCGGGCGGGTGTATCTGGAACACCTGGTGGTGGCGCTCTACAGCCATGCGTTTCTGTGCCTGAACCTGCTGGCGATGCTGCTGCTGTCGCTGCTTGGCGACGCGGTGGCGCAGGTTGCCAGCCCGATTGCCTGGAGCATCGGGCTGGTGCAGTTCGGGCTGGCGCTGTGGATGCCGGTCTATCTGCTGTGGATGCAGCGACGGGTGTACGGACAGTCGTGGCCGGTGACCGTGCTGAAATATCTCGGCCTGGGCAGCGTGTACTTCGTCGTCGTCGCGCTGGCAGCCGCATTCCTGATGGTGGCGAGCCTGGCGCGCCTGTGATCGAACACGGCATGCGTGACATCGCCATGGTGTTCTGGTTGCCCACAGTCTGACGCAGCAACGGCGCGACCTGGCCGCGGACGATTCCGAGTGGCGAGCCGCGCATCGGCCGTACCGCCTCGGTGACACCCACCAAGCCGGGACAGCCCGCTGGCCGTCGTGCAGTCGCACGGCGCAGGACGAGGCACGCGTCGCCTCCCGGCACCCTGCGGCGATCAGCGCGCCAGTTGCCGCTTCAGCCAGGCACTGCGGGTGGCCGGGGTTTCGGCCAGTAAGGCCTCGCGCAGGCCATCGCGCTCCTGCGGCGGCGTGCGTTGTGCCAGCACCGCCAGCTGCTCCAGCTGGCCGGCATCCAGGTTGCGCAGGACCGCCAGCACACGCTCGCGCTGCGCCACCGGCACATAGCCGATCAGCGGCTGCAGCTGCGGGTAGAACGCCCCCAGCTGCGAGCCCAGACGCCAGCCGTCGCGGTGCAGGCGGTCCATCGCAGTGAACTGGGTCCGCAGCGCACGCTGCTGGTCGTCGGGCAGCCCATGCAGGCGCTCGCGCGCCTGCCGCAGCACCACCTTGTCGGTGGCGGTCAGATCCTTCCAGGCCGCGTAGCGCGCGCGCAGGTCGGCCTGTTGTGCCGGGGTCAGCGCCGCCCAACGGGCCCGTTGCTGCGCAGCGCTGGGCGCGGCCGGGGCAGCCGCAGCACTGCCTTCGTCCAGTGCTGCGGGCAAGGCCTGCGCACAGGCAATGCCAGTCATCGCCAGCATCAACAGGCCGGACCACTTATTGATCGTCATCGACCGTCTCCAGTGGTGCAGAAGGCAGCTCGGCAGCGGTGGCATGCGCGCCGGACTCGTCCTTGGGAACCGGGTGGCCGGCGGCGTACCAGGCATAGAAGTCCGCCGAGCGCGCCAGCTCCAGGTCCGGGTCGGCCAGCATGGCCTGATCGCGCGGGTCCGGGCCGGCGGCCGCGGCGGAGTCCGGCAGGTCGGCGGCCGGAAGCTCCTCCACCAAGACTGGCGCGGCGTCGGTCACGTGGAGCACGCCGGCGGGCGCCTGCGAGACCGGCTCGGGCGGCAGCGCCGGCCGGCGATGCGTCCACCACCAGCCCACCACCGCCAGCAGCAGGGCCAGTGCCAGCACGCCCAGGCCGATGCCGGCGTGGCGGCGGGTGACCTGCGGCCAACGCCACGACCGCTGTGCGCGCACACGCGACGGGCGCTCCACTGCTGGTGCGGTTTGTACCGGTGTGGCCGGGGGCTGCAACGGCACCCCGGCCAGGGCCGCATCGCGCAACTGGCTGAGCCGGGTCAGCTGGGCTGGACCGAGCTCGCGCAGTTCCTGCTGGGCCGCTTCCGCCAATACCCGCCAGGCCTGCGCGTCCGGGTTGCCGGCCGCATCGCGCGGGCAGGCCCGTGCCAGCGACTGCCGGTAGTCGGCCGCCGCGATGCCCTGCACCTCGCTGGCGGCATCTTCTTCCAGCCCGGCCACGATCCGCAGCAACAGCGCCAGGCGGTCGGTCGTCTGCATCCGGCCCAGCGCGGTGAACGGCGGCAGCCAGGTACCGGGCATGGGTTCGCGGCGCAGCGGCGGCGCGGTGGCCAGCAGGCTCCAGAAGCGCATCGGCCAGCCAGCCATCGGGCGTCCCGCCGCCTGGCTGCTGAAGGCGCGCAAGGCGGCGGCCAGCGCCCGCTCGGCGGCGGCCACGTCGCCGCATTGCAACTGCGCCAGCACCAGACCCCGGCGTTCCACGCCCCGCAGGAAGGCTGACAGCGCGGCAGGTGTCACGGGGGCGTCGGGAACTACGGTCATGTGAACTCCAGCATCGGCCGGCATGATACCGACGCAGGTCCGCCACGCCGACCGCTTGACAGATCGCGCCGCCGTTGCTCTGGTCGCGACCGCTGGTCACGCACGTTGTGCACAGCGGCAGGCATACCGATACGCCCCCGTCTGTCAACTGTTGTTTTTTCTTTGTTGCAATCGTGTTTCACGCCTAAGTGATTGATCCATATTGAATTTCACCGGATGGCGAAAAAATGTCCAAGAAGTTGCCAAGGCAAGTGAATCCGCCTTCACGGCGTGGAGCACGCGGTTAATTCACAGGTTTATCCACAGGCAGTGTGGATAAACCCGTTTCCTCAGTCCTCACATAGGTTTACGTCGTATTTATCACTTGGGTCACAGAAAGACGCTGCAAGTGATCACGCGGCCTTCACGCCCCAAATTGCGCAGGACAGGTCCACTGGACACAGTCGGTAGACTTGGCGGATGCCTTCGACTGTGCCCACCTTGCGCGTCGCCCTGCCGGTGCCGCTGCCCCAGCTGTTCGATTACCTGCCCCCGGCCGACGTGCCGGGCGCCGATCCGGCGCGGGTCGGTTGCCGGCTGCGCGTGCCGTTCGGCTCGCGCGAGCTGATCGGAGTGGTGGTGGAAATCGGCCGGCAGCCGTCGGCCGAGGGCCTGCGCCCGGCACTGGCCTGGTGCGACGACACGCCACTGCTGGTGGATGAACTGGCTCGCTCGCTGCAGTGGCTGGCCCGCTATACCCATGCCCCGCTCGGCGAGGCTCAGGCCAGCGCCCTGCCCGGCCCGCTGCGCCGCGGCGAGCCCCTGGCCGACACCCACGCCTGGGCCTGGCAGCTGACCGAGGCCGGGCACACCGCCGCCACCAGCCTGCGCGCCGGAAGCCGGCCTGCATTGCTGGCCGGCCTGCTGCAAGCCGGCGCCGTGGGCGAAGAGCAGCTGGACCCGTTGCTGCCGCAGTGGCGCGAGGCCGCCCGCAGCCTGGCCAAACGTGAGCTTGCCGAACGCGTGGCAGTGCCGGCCAATGCCATCCCGGCCCGCCCCGGCAGCGGGCCGGCGCTCAACGACGAACAACAGGCCGCCGCCGCCGCGATCCGCGCGCACAGCGGCTTTGCCACCTACCTGCTCGACGGCGTGACCGGCAGCGGCAAGACCGAGGTCTACCTGCAGGCGATCGCCGACTGCCTGGCCGCCGGCAAGCAGGCGCTGGTGCTGGTGCCGGAAATCGGCCTGACCCCGCAGACGCTGGGCCGTTTCCGCGCGCGCCTGGGCGTGCCGGTGCACGCGCTGCACTCGGGGCTCTCCGATGGCGAACGCGCCCGCGTCTGGGCTGCGGCCTGGCGCGGCGAGGCCAAGCTGATCGTGGGTACCCGCTCGGCGGTGTTCACCCCGCTACCCAATGCCGGCCTGATCGTGATCGACGAAGAACACGACGGCAGCTACAAGCAGCAGGACGGCATCCGCTACCACGCCCGCGATTTCGCCCTGGTGCGCGGCAAGGCGCTGGACGTGCCGGTGATCCTGGGCAGCGCCACCCCCTCGCTGGAAAGCCTGCACAACGCCTATTCCGGCCGCTACCAGCACCTGCGGCTGTCGCGGCGTGCCGGCGAGGCGCGCCCACCGCGGGTCCGGGTGCTGGACGTGCGCAAGCGCCCGCTCAAGGACGGATTGTCGCCAGAGGTGCTGGCTGGCATCGGCGCCACCCTGGCGCGTGGCGAGCAGGTGCTGGTGTTCAAGAACCGCCGCGGCTATGCACCGGTGCTGCTGTGCCACGACTGCGGCTGGACCGCCGCCTGCCAGCGCTGCAGCACGCCGCTGCACCAGACGCCCATGACCGTGCATGCCGGCGGCCGCCGCCTGCAATGCCACCACTGTGGCGCGCGCCAACCCGCACCGCTGGCCTGTCCGGCCTGCGCCAGCCTGGCGCTGCAGCCGCAGGGCATCGGCACCGAGCGGCTGGAAGAGCGCCTGACAGAGGCCTTCCCGGATGTGCCGGTGGTGCGCATCGACCGCAGCACGACCCAGCGCCGCGACGCACTGGAGACCCAGCTCGCCCGGCTCGGCAGCGACGCCGGCATCCTGGTCGGCACCCAGATCCTGGCCAAGGGCCACGACCTGCCGCGGTTGACCATGGTGGTGGTGGTCGGCATCGACGAAGGCCTGTTCTCGGCCGACTTCCGTGCCGCCGAAAAGTTGTCCCAGCAGCTGATCCAGGTGGCAGGGCGTGCCGGACGCGCCGACCGCCCCGGCGAGGTCTGGCTGCAGACCCATCACCCCGAACACCCCTTGCTGCAGACCCTGGTCAACGGCGGCTACCACGCCTTTGCCGATGCCGAACTGCAGCAGCGCGAAGCGGCCGGATTTCCACCGTTTGCGCATCTGGCGCTGTTCCGCGCCGAAGCCAAGGATGTCGCCGCCGCCAATCAGTTCCTGCTGGCGGTACGCGGGCTGACCGCCGACGAGAGCTCGGCGCAGTCGCCGGCGGTTGCGGCCGTGGAATGCTATGGCCCGATGCCTGCCCCGATGCCGCGCCGCGCCGGGTTCCAGCGCACCCAGTTGCTGCTGTCCGCACAGCAACGCTCGGCGCTGCACCGGTTGCTCGACACCCAGTTGCCGGCGATCTACGCACTCCCGCAGGCGCGCCGCGTGCGCTGGTCGCTGGATGTGGATCCGATCGATTTGTATTAGTGCAGCGCGCGGCATCAGCCAGACCGACGTTGCGCGGTGTCCCCCAGGTTTCGTAGGAGCGCACCTGGGCGCGATGTGGCGTTACTGGAGAAGGCCCTCGCGCACAAGTGCGCTCCTACAGACAACGCGAGCTACCTGGCGCGCGATGTACAAGGCCCACGTACTGGAGCGACGTGTGGGTCGGCGTGTGCTGCCTGCCATGCACCACGCTGGCCTGAGCGCGGACCCGAACTCAGGTCAGCGCCGTCATCACGCCACGCTGGTAGGCCGGCCGCGCACGCAAGCGCTGGTACCACGCCTGCAGATACGGCAGCGCGGGTCGCTCGATCGGCATTTCGAACCAGGCGTAGATGAAACTGCCCAACGGAATGTCGCCCATCGCGAAGCGCTCGCCAGACAGATACGGCTGCTGCGCCAACGCCGCATCGGCACGTGTCAGCAGTTCGCCCGATTGCGCCAGTGCCGCGGCGATACGTGTGGCATCGCGCTCGGCCTCCGGTGTGCGCAATACCCCCCAGAACAAATCACGAAACACACTGGCAAACGTCGATGTAGTCCAGTCCATCCAGCGGTCGCCCAGCGCGCGCTCGGCTGGTGATTGCGGGTACAACGCCGGTGCGTACTGCGCAGCCAGGTAGCGCACGATCGCATTGGATTCCCATAACACCAGCGTGCCGTCCTGCAAGGTCGGCACCACGCCATTCGGGTTCAATGCGCGATACGCCGGCGTGTCGTTACCGCCGAATGCACCGCCCACCTCGATCGAGGTATAGGCCACGCCGGCTTCTTCCGCGCACCACAACACCTTGCGCACATTGCTTGAATTCCGACGTCCCCAAATCGTGATGGCGGGAATCGCGGCGGCGGGCGCATTTGCGTCATGCGTCATGCTCAGCCCCCTGCTGCAGGTTTGGCTGGCGCGCGCGCCGGGCGCTTGGCAGCAGCCGCCGGTTGCGCCGTCGCAGTGGAGGGCTGCGGCGGTTTGCCGCGCCCACCCTTGGGCGTATCGCGCACCCACAGTGCCTGCTCGTCCTGCTTGATTTCGAACAGGCCGATCGCGCGCACCAGGTCGCTGAGTTTGCGGTAGCCGTAATTGCGTGGATCGAACGAGGCCTGGTTGGCGACCTGCTTGCCCACCGCGCTCAGCAGCGCCCAGCCATCGTCTTCGCAAGCGCTGACGATCGCATTGCGCAGCATCTGCACCAGCCGCGTGTCGCTGCGCAATGCAGTGGCGTCCTTGCGGCCGGCCGCGCTGTCGCTGGCGGCCGCAGCCTGCTCGCCCAGCGCTTCGACATAGGTGAACTTGGAACACGCATTGACGAACGGCGCCGGGGTTTTCTGCTCGCCAAAGCCATAGACCTTCATGCCGTCGGTCAGCAGGCGCATCACCAATGGGGTGAAATCGGCATCGCTGGAGACGATCGCAAAGCCGTCCAGATTGCGTGCATACAACAGGTCCATCGCATCGATCACCATCGCCATGTCCGAGGCGTTCTTGCCGGAGCTGTAGGCAAATTGCTGGATCGGCCGGATCGCGTAATCGTGCAATGCCGCTTCCCAGCCTTTCAGGTGCGGGCTCTTCCAGTTGCCGTAGGCACGGCGCACGTTGGCCACGCCATAGCGTGCCACTTCTGCCAGCACCACATCGATCTTGCCCGCCGGCGCGTTGTCGGCATCGATCAGCAAGGCGATCCGCTTGTCGGGATTGTCGGTCATGCTCATGGCTCCACTGTTGTCTCAGGGGCGGTGTCGAATGCGGGATCGGTGTCCATTTCTGATGGGGTATCCGGCGTCTCAATGTCCGTAGTCGCTGCCGCAGGCAAGGTGTACTCGGTGCCATCGCGCAAGGTGAGCAGCCCCTCGCTGAGAATCTCCTGATCGGCACCGGCACTGACCCAGGTCGCCGCGACGCGACCAGCGCCGCGATCGCCTTCCACGTCGAAGACGAACTCTTCGCCACCCGCTGCCATTCCGGTGCGCAGCAGATCCACGCGCATGCTGCGGATCTGCCCGATGTGTTCCTGCACCACGGCGTCTTCCTGCAGCGCAGTGCGCGCCTGGTCGGCAAACATCGACCAGCCGGTGCCGACCAGCCACAGCCCCGCAGCAAGCACCACCATCCCGAACACGCTCGCACAGGCCAGGATGCCGATCAGGCCGATGGCCACGCCACTGCGTGGCTGTCTGACCGCAGCCGCAGGAGCAATGTTTGCTGCTGCGCTGTGCGCCGGGGCAGGCGGCAGCGGTGGCAAGGGCGGTGGCAGTGAAGACATGCAATGACCGTCGGCGGCAGATGCGACATGATGCCGCAGGCGTGCGACGCCCACGCGTCATGTTCATTGGCGATTTGGCATGCTGTCGCGCCCGCGTCGCACTCCATCGGACCTGACGATGACCTCTTCCCCCTCTCCCGCTCCCCTGCATCTGGTCGTGGTCGGCGGCGGTTTCGCCGGCTTGTGGGCGACCCGTGCGCTCGACGACCCCGGCATCCGCATCACCCTGATCGATCGGCAGAACCACCATCTGTTCCAGCCGCTGTTGTATCAGGTGGCCACCGCCGGCCTGTCGGCACCGGACATCGCCGCGCCGCTGCGGCACATCCTGCGCGAGCAGCGCAATGTCGAGGTGCTGCTCGGCGACGTCGCAGAGATTGCGCCGACCCGCCGGGAAGTGGTGCTCGCCGATGGCACGTCGCTGGGCTACGACATGTTGCTGCTGGCCACCGGCGCCACACATGCCTATTTCGGCAACGACCAGTGGGCCGAACACGCGCCCGGCCTGAAGACCCTGTACGACGCGCTGGTCCTGCGCCGCAAGCTGCTGCTCGCCTTCGAGCGCGCCGAGGCCGAATCCGACCCCGCGGCGCGCGCCGCCTGGCTGAGCTTCGCAGTCGTCGGTGGTGGCCCGACCGGGGTCGAGCTGGCCGGCACCCTGGCCGAGATCGCCCGCCACACGCTCAAGAACGAATTCCGCCATATCGATCCACGTCAGGCACGGGTGCGCCTGGTCGAAGCCGGCCCGCGCGTGCTGCCCTCGTTTCCGGAGGATCTCACCGACAAGGCGCGCAAACAGCTTGAGCGGCTGGGGGTGGAGGTGCACACCGGCACGCCAGTCAGCCATATCGATGCGCTGGGCTATCGGCTCGGCGACACCTTCGTGCCGGCGCGCACCGTGGTGTGGGCGGCCGGCGTCGCCGCCTCGCCGCTGGCGCGCACGCTCGGCGTGCCACTGGATCGCGCCGGGCGCGTGCTGGTTGAGCCGGACCTGAGCGTGCCCGGCCATCCGGAGATCTTTGTCGGCGGCGACCTGGCGTCGGTGCAGCAGGGTGGCCGCCCGGTACCGGGTGTGGCACCGGCGGCCAAGCAGATGGGCAAGCACATCGCCAAGGCCATCCGCGCACGCCAGCGCGGCCAGGCCGCCGCCGCCTTCCGCTATCAGGACTTCGGCAACCTGGCCACCATCGGCCGCATGGCCGCCATCGTGCATGTCGGCAAGCTCAAGCTGTCCGGCATCGTCGCGTGGTGGTTCTGGCTGGCCGCGCACGTCTACTTCCTGATCGGCTTCCGCAACCGTTTCGTGGTGCTGGTGAACTGGGCAATGGCGTACTGGAGCTACCAGCGCGCCGCGCGCATCATCTTCGGCGGCGCCACCGACGACCCGCCGCCCAGCAGCAAGGACGGATGACAGCGCCACAGGCCGTGCGCGATGCTGTGCGGCCTGATGCGACGACCTGACCGTGGCAACTGTCCTGTTCCTGCTGGATCTGCTTGGCACCTTCGTGTTCGCCCTGAGCGGTGCGACCGTGGCGGTGCGCAACCGCCTCGATCTGTTCGGCGTGCTGGTGCTGTCCTGCGCGGCGGCGGTGTCCGGTGGCATCGTGCGCGACGTGCTGATCGGCGCCACCCCGCCGGCTGCGCTAGTGCAGCCGCAGTATTTGCTGGTCGCCTGTCTGGCCGGCGTTGCCGGGTTTTACTGGCACGCAGCGGTGGAGCGGCTGCGCAACCCGGTGCAGATTTTCGACGCGGCCGGGCTGGCGTTGTTTGCGGTCTACGGCACCAGCAAGGCGCTGGACTATCAGCTCAGCCCGCTCAGTGCCACGCTGCTGGGCATGCTCAGCGGCATCGGCGGCGGCATTGCGCGCGATCTGTTGGTCGCACGCACGCCAGTGGTGCTGCAGGCCGAGTTGTACGCCGTCGCCGCGCTCGCCGGTGGCGGTCTGGTGGCCATCGGCCATGTGCTCGGCGTGCCGCAGGCCTGGTCGCTGGCGATCGGCGCCGGCGTGTGTTTCGGACTGCGCTTCATGGCGATCCGCTACGGCTGGCATCTGCCGGTGGCACGCCTGCCCGACTGACACATTGTCGCGCAGGCGTGATCCTGGCAGCGGCGTCAGACGGCTGCTCGCACCCGCAGACACCCCAACGCAAACGGCCCGGATAACCGGGCCGTTTGTGCGACATGAACTGCGGAAGCAAAAGATCAGGCGACGAACAGCGCCTTCATCTTCTTCAGCGCGTTCGCCTCGATCTGGCGAATCCGCTCGGCCGACACGCCGTACTCGTCGGCCAGCTCCTGCAGCGTCACCTTGGATTCGGAATCCAGCCAGCGACGCTTGACGATGTCGCGCGAGCGCGTGTCCAGACCGGCCATGCCTTCGCGCAGCAACTGCAGCTGGTTGTCTTCGCTGTCGTGCCGCTCGTAGGCCTGCGACGGATCTTCGTCGTTGGCCACCAGGTAGCTCACCGGCGACGGCGGACCGTGGTCATCGTCTTCGTCGGAGGACGCGTCGAAACCGATATCGCGACCGGACAGACGCGACTCCATCTCCATCACTTCCCGTTCGGAGACGTTCAGGTCCTTGGCGACCGCTGTCACCTCGGAGGCATTGAGCCAGCCCAGGCGGGTCTTGGACTTGCGCAGGTTGAAGAACAGCTTGCGCTGCGCCTTGGTCGTGGCGACCTTGACGATGCGCCAGTTCTTCAAGATGAACTCGTGCATTTCGGCACGGATCCAATGCACTGCGAAGCTGACCAGGCGCACGCCCATGTCCGGGTCGAAGCGCTTGACCGCCTTCATCAGGCCGATATTGCCTTCCTGGATCAGGTCGCCCAGCGGCAGGCCGTAGCCGTTGTAGCCGCGGGCCACGTGCACCACGAAGCGCAGGTGGGAATGGACCAGTTCGCGCGCGGCGTCCAGATCGAGCTCGTCGCGGAAGCGGCGGGCCAGATTCTGCTCCTCATCGACCGACAGCACCGGGATCTGGTGCACGGCACCGATGTAGGCGTCCAGCGAACCGAGCGCACTGGGAATCGGGAGATTGTTTGCCACGAGGGCAGTCGAAGTAGTCTGGTTCATAGGCACCATCTTAGCAGTCGAACTATTGGACTGCCGGGTATAGAAAGAGTTCCCAGCGTTCCATTTATAGGACGTTCGGGCTTCCATGCTTGCCGGCGTTCTACCGTACAGCTCCCCGAATTCTGACGCCAAACTAGCACTCCATGCCTGCGCAGACCGTGACAAAACGCGCGACGACGCGGCGCCCGGCCCGGGCTGTTCAGCCGCCGGCCGACGTTGTGCCCAACCCGTCGCGCGGAGGCAACGACCAGTCGATCGGAGGGAGACCCCGGCGCTGCAGATGCTCGTTGGTCTTGGAGAAATGCTTGCAGCCCAGAAAACCGCGATGCGCCGACAACGGCGACGGGTGCGGCGCCTTGAACACCCGATGCCGCGCCTGGTCGATGACCTTGCCCTTGGACTGCGCGTAGCTGCCCCAGAGCAGGAACACCAGGCCTTCGCGCTCGCGGTTGAGGGTCTCCACCACATGGTCGGTGAAGCCTTCCCAGCCCTTGTTCTGGTGTGCACCCGCCCGGCCCTGCTCCACCGTCAGCACCGCGTTGAGCAGCAGCACACCGCGGCGCGCCCACGGCATCAGATAGCCATGGTCCGGGCGCGGGATGCCCAGATCGTCCTGGATCTCCTTATAGATGTTGAGCAGCGACGGCGGCACCGGCACGCCGGGCAACACCGAAAAGCACAGCCCATGCGCCTGGCCTTCGCCGTGGTACGGGTCCTGCCCCAGGATCACCACCTTGACCTGATCGAACGGGGTCGCGTCGAAGGCGGCAAAGATCTGCGGCCCTGGCGGAAACACCCGCGCCCCGGCCGCCTTGCGCTGGCGCAGGAAGGCCGACAGCTCCTGCATCTCCGGGCGCAGCAGCCAATCGCCCACCTTTGCCTTCCACGACGGTTCCAGCTGGATGCGCCCTTCCACTTCACTCATAGCGTGACGGCCTGATCCTCAAGTCGCGCCAGGCGCAGCTGGAACAACACCTTGGTCACCAGCAAGCGCTCCTCGATGGGCTTTTGCACCAAGTCATTGGCGCCGGCGCGCAGCAGTTCGGACTGGTTGCGCGGATTGGTGTCGCCGGTCATCACCAGCACCGGCAGGCGGCGCTTGCCGTAGGCGAAATCGATGCGGATACGTTCGACCACATCGCGGCCGTTGAGCTCGCCTTTCAGGGTCACGTCGGTCAGCACCACGTCGATACGACGCTCGGTCCGGCCCAGCGATTCGGCGGTCAGCAGCGCAAAGGCATCTTCGGCGGTCAATACATGCACCACCTTCAGGCTCTGGCGCTCGAGCATGCGCTTGGTCGCCTCGGCCACCACGCGGCTGTCTTCGATATAGAGCACGGTCGCGCCGACCACCGGCTCGGGCTGCACATAGCCACGGATGAAGGTAGCCAGGGCCTCATGGCCCAGCGCCTTGTCGAAATAGTCGGTGACGTATTCGGTGAAGCGGCGCTCGACCAGGTGCTGCTGCGCATCGCCGGACACCACGATGACCGGCACATACGCCTGCCCGGCCGCTTCGCGCACGCTGCGCGCCAGGGCCAGGCCATCGCCATCGGGCAGCGACAGCGAGGTCGTCACCAGATCCACTGCGCCGGCTTCCAGCGCATCGCGCGCTTCGGCGATGCTGGCGCAGCCAATCACCTGCACGTTTTGCAGCTCGCGCGTGAGCACGTCGGCAATGAGCTTGCGCACCAGTTTCGAACCATCGACGACCATCACGCGCGGTGCGTCGCTGATCAGGTGTTTGAGATCTGGTGGATGCATGGCAGGCCTCAGGTCTCGGTGGGACGGGTCTGGCGAAGGAAATGGCCGGTCACCAGCCAGGCGCCCAGCCAGCCCAGCACCAGGGTGCCGATGAGCACCATCACAGAATGCAGCAGATCCAGCCCGTGCAGCGTAAACGAACTGCCATAGCTGTCGGCCAGGGTCGCCAGCGGCGCACGCAACGCCAGGCCCGAAGCGGCAATCAGCGCAAGCGCCACGGCGCCAGCGCCCAGCCCGTACCACGCGCCCAGGTACAGGAACGGGCGACGGATGAAGCCATCGCTGGCGCCGAGCAGCTGCAGCACGCCGATCTCTTCGCGCCGCGACTGGATGTCCAGCCGCACGGTGTTGCCGACCACCAGCACCGCACCGATGCCAAGCAGGGCCGACAGCACCTGTACCAGGCGCTCGCCGAAGTGCAGCCAGCCATCCAGGCGCTTGCGCCACAGCGCGTCGTGCTGCACTTGGTCGGTTTGCGGCAGGGCCTGCAGTGCGCCGGCCAGTTGCGCGTCGTCGGCCGTGTCGGCAGGCGTGACGATCAGCAGCGTGGGCAGCGGGTTTTCGCCCAGCGCTTCGGCAGCTTCATCGAGCTTGGCGCTCTCACGCAACTCGGCCAGGCCCTGTTCGGGGGTGCGCAGCGTGACCTGCGCCACATCCGGGCGGGCTCGCAGCTCGGTGGCCAGCGCCTGCGCAGCCTCGGCCGCGACATCGACCTTCAGGAACAGATTGATCTCGCGCGATTGCTGCACGCTGCCGGCCAGCAGCTTGACGTTGTCCAGCGCGATCGACAGCCCCAGCGGCAAGGCCAGCGCCAAGGCCATCACCACGATGGTCAGCAGCGTGGCCCACGGCTTGCGCATGGCGCGGCCCAGGCTGAAGGCGATGCTGTGCAGATGGTGGTCGATCCAGACGCCGAAGCGCGACGGTGCCACCGCTTCGGTATTGGCAAGCTTGCTCATTCGGCCAGGTCCTGCGGCGAGATGTCGTCGACCAGGCGGCCGTGGTCCAGGATCAGCACGCGCTTGCGCATCTGCTTGAGCAGCGCCAGGTCGTGGCTGACCACCAGCACGCTGGTGCCGCGCGCAGGAAGCTCGGCAAACAATTGCATGATTTCGGCCGCCAGCGCCGGGTCGAGATTGCCGGTGGGCTCGTCGGCCACCAGCAGGCGCGGTTCGCCGACGATGGCGCGGGCGATGCCCACGCGTTGCTGCTCGCCCGCCGACAATTGCGATGGCAGGGCTTTTTCGCGATGGGCCAGGCCGATGCGTTCCAGCGCCGAGCGCACGCGCTTGCCGATCTCGGCGCGGCGGGTGCCGCGCAGGATCAACGGCAACGCCACGTTCTCGGCAATGCTGCGGTCGTTGAGCAGACGGTGGTCCTGGTAGACCGCACCCACCTGACGCCGATGCAGCGGAATCTGCCGGCCGCGCACCTTGAGCAGGTTGCGCTCACCCAGCAACACCGCGCCCTGGCTGGGCCGCTCGCTGAGGTGGATCAATTTGAGCAAGGTACTTTTGCCGGCGCCGGAGTGGCCGGTCACGAACAGCATCTCGCCATCGGCCACCTCGAAGCTGACATCAGTCAGCGCCTGGTGGCCCCCGGCGTAGTGCTTGCTGACGTTGTCGAAACGCAGAACGGTCATCCGGCGATTATGCCGGAGCGCCCGTGCCTGCGTCGCATCGCCGCGTAACGGCGATGCGACTGCAGCGAAGCGATCGTCAGTTGCCCGAGACCAGCGACCGCAGGCGGCGACCGATGCGGCTCAGCAGCGACGGGCTGCCGCCCGGCTTGGCTGCGGCGCGCACTGGCTTGGCGACCACCTGGGTGGGCTTGCGCGGGGCAGCAGGTGCGGGCACCGGCGTGGACGCGACCGGCTCGGCACCGTCGACCGGACGGCCGTTGCGACGACGACGACGCTTGCGCGGTGCACGCTCGGCATCGGCCGCGATGGTGGACGGCGCGTCCACCGCTGCAGCGGCAACCACCGGTGTTTCGCTCGGTGCAGCCGTGGCAGGCGCCTGCCCTTCCACACGCGGCTTGCGGCGCGGACGCGGCTTGCCGTCGGCACCGGCGCTGGCGCCATCGCGGCGCCCGCCACCACTGCCGCTGCGCGAACCGCCGCCGGGACCACTGCGCCCGCCACCGCGACGCTGTTCTTCGGCGGCACGCTGCTCGCGCGCTTCGCGGAAGATCGTGCCCACGCTGTCGCCAGCGTCGTCGTCGGCCTCTTCGCCTTCCACCGGCACGCGTGCTGCACGCGGCAGCGGGGTCAACAGCTCGGTGGTCACCGGCTCGACCGGGATCTTCTGCTCGATGTAGGCCTCGATATCCGGCAGGCTCATCGCATAGCGCTCACAGGCGAAGCTGATCGCATCGCCTTCTTCGCCCAGACGCGCGGTGCGGCCGATACGGTGCACGTAGTCTTCGGCGTCGAACGGCAGGTCGTAGTTGTAGACGTACTTGACCCCGTCGATATGCAGGCCGCGCGCGGCCACGTCGGTGGCGACCAGGATTTCGAGCTGGCCCTTCTGGAAGCGGTTGAGCAGCGACTCGCGCTTCTTCTGCGGCACATCGCCCGACAGCACACCAACGCGGTAGCCATGGCGCTCCAGGGTGCGCGCCACGCGCTCGACGAACGCCTTGGTGTTGACGAACACCATGGTGCGCGCGCCTTCGCTACGCGACAGCAGACCCAACAGCAGCGTCTGCTTCTCTTCGTCGGACGGGAAGTAGATGCGCTGGCGCACCCGCGCAGCGGTGATGGTCTCGGTCTCGACGACGAGCTTTTCCGGCTCGTTCATGTGCTCGTAGGCCAGCTCCAGCACACGGTGGCTGAGTGTGGCCGAGAACAACAGCGTCTGACGGGTGCCGCGCTCGGGCATGCGCCGCAGCAGGAAGCGGATGTCCTTGATGAAGCCCAGGTCGAACATGCGGTCGGCTTCGTCCAGCACGCAGATCTCGCAGGCATGCAGCGAGACCACCTTGTGCTGCTTGACGTAGTCGATCAGCCGGCCCGGCGTGGCGATGATCACATCCACGCCCTGCTGCAGCAGCTCGCGCTGCTTGTCGTAATCCACTCCGCCGTAGACCAGCGCAAAGCGCAGCCCCAGGTCGGCGCCGAACTTGACTGCGTCTTTATGGATCTGGATCGCCAGCTCGCGGGTGGGCGCCAGGATCAGCGCGCGCGGGTCTTCCGGCTTGCGGTCGGCCAGCGCCGGGCGGATCAGCAGGCGGTTCATCACCGCCACCAGGAACGCCAGAGTCTTGCCGGTGCCGGTCTGGGCCTGGCCGGCGACATCGCCGCCCGGCAGCGCGACCGGCAGGGTCAGCGCCTGGATCGGGGTACAGCGGGTAAATCCGGCGCTCTCCAGCCCGGCGATCAGCGCCGGATGCAGGTCGAACGAGGAAAAGGTCAAATCGGTCAGCGGTTTGTCGCTCATTATTCCGTCTTCGTAAGGCGCCCTGGGCAGCCCGGGCGCGGCTTGCATCGATGCCGACAGCGTCGCAAACTGCGGCAGTTGTGGCGGACAGCGCGGCTTCAGGACTGACACTTGATTCAGTCGCGCAATGCCCCAGTTTAACGCAATGTGGCGGCCTGCCCGATCGGGTGGGCCGTTTGGTTTCCAGGAGACCCAACGTGAGCGACAAGGTTCAACATGTCGGCGATGCCGACTTCGAGACAGCTGTACTGCAATCCGGCGAACCGGTCCTGGTGGATTTCTGGGCCGAATGGTGTGGCCCGTGCAAGATGATCGCACCGGTGCTGGACGATCTGGCCGATACATACCAGGGTCGGCTCAAGGTTGCCAAGGTCAACGTGGACCAGAACCGCGCCCTGGCCATCAAGTACCACGTGCGCTCGATCCCGATGCTGTTGCTGTTCAAGGACGGAGAAGTCCAGGCCAGCCAGATCGGGGCGGTTGGCAAGGGCCAGCTGACCCAGATGATCGACAAGACCCTGGGCGGCGCGGCCGCCTGAGTGAGCGGGCGTCCAGCGATGGGCGCCTGCCGTGGTAGGCCGGCAGTTAAATCCGGCCAAGGCCGATGCTTGCGCGGTTGCGCGCCGCGGTGATAGTGTCAGTTGGTCCGGCACACGTTCGTGCGCCGCCGTACCCCTCTAGAACCCTCTTCTAGACTCCCATCTACCAATAGTTCGCCCCCCAGCCGGGCGCTCGCACCTTAGCGAGGAATCACGCACTTGTCCGATCATCCTTCCTCCGATACCGGGAGCAGCGTCGACGCTCCCGTCGAGAAGCGCGTGCGCAAGCCGCGCGCGAGCAAGACCGCCGTCGCCCATGACGATGCCGGCGCGCAGCAGCCCAACCTGCCCTTGCCCGCCAGCCCCGCACCCGACGCGCCACGCCCTCCGCAGGCACCGTCGCCCGCTGCCGAATCGGCACCGGCGCAGACGTCCGGCGATGGCGCAGGCACCAGCAGCGCTTCCAGCGCCAGCCAGGGCAGCGACAGCCACGGCGAGCCCCGCGAGGGCGGCCAGTCGCAGCAGCAGCGCTTCAATCAGGCGCAGCAACAGCAGAACCAGAATCAGGCGCAAAACCAGGGCCAGAACCAGAACCAGGGCCAGAACCAGGGCCAGAACCAGGGCCAAGGTCAGAATCAGGGCGGCCAGAATCAGCAGGGCAATCGCCGCGACCGGTTCCGCAACCGTCGCGACCGCGGTCCGCGCGACCGCTTCGGCAATGAAGGCGGTGGCATGCCGTCCTCCGATGGTAGCAACGAGCCCTTCATCGCGCGTCCGCATCCGGCCGTACCGGAAGGCTTCCCCGTCTATTCGCTGAGCGACCTCAAGCGGATGCCGGCGCAGAAGCTGCTGGATATCGCCGACCAGCTCAACATCCAGGAAGGCGTGGCGCGCGCGCGCAAGCAGGACGTGATCTTCGCCCTGCTCAAGGTGCTGACCCGTCATGGCGAAGGCGTTGCCGCCGATGGCGTGCTGGAAATCCTGCCTGACGGCTTCGGTTTCCTGCGTGCGGCCGAAGCCAGCTACCTGGCCGGCCCGGACGATACCTATATCTCGCCCAGCCAGATCCGCCGTTTCAACCTGCGCACCGGCGACCATCTGTCCGGCCGCATTCGTTTCCCGAAGGATGGCGAGCGCTATTTCGCGCTGTCGATCGTGGACACCATCAACGGTGAGCCGCTGGAAGCGAGCAAGAACAAGGTCCTGTTCGAGAACCTGACTCCGCTGTTCCCGCGTCGTCGTTTCCGGCTGGAGCGTGGCGACGGGTCCACCGAGGACATCACCGGCCGCATCCTGGATCTGATGGCGCCGCAGGGCAAGGGTCAGCGCGCGCTGATCGTGTCCCCGCCCAAGGCCGGCAAGACGATGATGATGCAGCAGGTGGCCACGGCCATCACCACCAATCATCCCGAAGTGCACATGATCGTGCTGCTGATCGACGAGCGCCCGGAAGAAGTGACCGAGATGCAGCGCACCGTGCGCGGCGAGGTCATCTCCTCCACCTTCGACGAGCCGGCTGCGCGTCACGTGCAGGTTGCCGAGATGGTGATCGAGCGGGCCAAGCGCCTGGTCGAGCACAAGAAGGACGTGGTGATCCTGCTGGACTCCATCACCCGCCTGGCGCGCGCCTATAACAACGTGGTGCCCAGCTCCGGCAAGGTGCTCACCGGTGGTGTGGACGCCAATGCGTTGCACCGGCCCAAGCGCTTCTTCGGTGCGGCACGTAACGTGGAAGAAGGCGGCTCGCTGACCATCATCGCCACGGCGCTGGTGGAAACCGGCAGCAAGATGGACGAGGTGATCTACGAAGAGTTCAAGGGCACCGGCAACAGCGAAGTGCATCTGAACCGCCGTATCACCGAAAAGCGCGTGTACCCGGCGATCGACATCAACCGCTCGGGCACGCGCCGCGAAGACCTGCTGATCGAGCCGGAGCTGCTGCAGAAGATCTGGATCCTGCGCAAGCTGCTGCACCCGATGGACGAAATCGCGGCGATGGAATTCCTGCTGGACAAGATGAAGACCACCAAGTCCAACGACGAGTTCTTCAGCTCGATGAAGCGCTGAGTCCGGTCTGCGTCAACGAGAAAAAAGCCCCGCATTGCGGGGCTTTTTTGTGGGTGTGAGGCGACTGTCGCGCAGTCTTTGCCTCGTCCCTCAGTTACTTTCAACTTCCTTGCAGCGGTGTTACCAAGCGAACACCTTCTCCGCGTGCGGAGAACAATCCACTGCCAGGCAGCGCATCCGGACTGTCGCTCGCTGCTGACGGACTGGACTGCTCGTGCCAGGGCGCCGGCTGACGCGGGCCCGGCAGATAGGATTGCCATTTTTTGGCTTGCTTCGCAGCGACCGGATTACTTGGCCAGGGATGGATGTCGAACGTGACCGGAACCCGCATGACCCAGTACGGCGCGTCGGCCTCGGCGCCCTGAGTCGGCGGTACAAATGTCCAGCCTCGCGCCTTGGCGATTGCGACATCGGCAAACGCCTTGCGCCAGCGTGGGCGCTTTGATTCCGGCGCCAGCGTGGTCAGGTTGACCTGCTCTGCGACCAGATCCTCGACTTTGCCATCACGCCCGATCTTGAGCAACAGATAGACCACACCGGTCGCACCTTCTCGAAACGCATGCTCAGGGTAGGCGGGCGGCGGCATGTCCTTGGCGGTGACGCTGGCCGCACCTTGCTCCTGGCTGCCGAAATGCGCGCTGCGGATCGATACCGCATAGGTGTTGTTTTCACCAGGCTTGGCAACCAGCAGCAGATTCATCGGTAGCTGTGTTGGCAAGGCGCTTCCGTCGTCTTTCACAGGGTCAAAGCGCCAGGACGTGATCGACTGTTTGACGCGCTCGCGAACGACTGGCGGCAACGTTGCTTCATCGGTAAGTTTTACTGCGGTAACAGTGCCATCCGGGGTCAGCGTCAGTTCGCCCGCGACATTCATGCTGGCCTCCATCTGCGCCTGCATTTGCGCGGCGCTGGGACGCGCCTGCACGCCGCTGACACTCGCCATTGCCAACAACATCCCCAGACCCAGGCATTGCTTCCACTGCATGACCGCACTCCATCCTTATTGAGTTCTCGTTGTACCAGCTTGGTGCATACGCGTAAATCGTCAGGCGAGCCTGCGCGACTCCGCATACGGCGGCGTGTCCGGGTAATCGTCTTCGCGCAGCCGGGCCTGCAGGTTGCGCCACCATTGCGGGTCGAACAGCTCGGGGTGGATTTGCTTGACCGCTTCCAATTGCGAGGGGGGCAAGCCCATGAACAAGGCGAAACGTTCGGGGAAGACGTCGCGCGGGCCGACGTGGAACCAGGGCTCGGCGGCCATCTGTTCTTCGTAGGTGGTGGGTGCAGGCCAGTCGCGGAACGTGCATTCGGTGATCAGGCACAGCTCGTCGTAGTCATAGAACACCGCGCGCTGGTGCCGGGTGATGCCGAAGTTCTTCAGCAGCATGTCGCCGGGAAAGATGTTGTTGCGCGCCATGTCCTTGATCGCCTGGCCGTAGTCCAGTGCGGCCGCATGCGCGGCCTCGGGCAGCTGTTCGCGCAGGTACAGATTGAGCGGGCGCAGGCGCCGTTGCACGTAGCACAGCGCGATCAGCACATCGTCGCCATCTTCGCTCAGGCTCATCGCGCAGCTGGTCTGCAGCTCTTGCAGCAGCGCCGGTGAAAAGCGCGACCTGGGAAACCGCAGGAACCGGTAAGGCTGTGCGTCGAGCAGGCGGCCGATGCGATCGAGCTGGAACACCAGCTCGTATTTGCCTTCCACCTGCGCGCGGCTCATGGTCTTGGGATAGGCAAAGCGGTCGCGAATGAGCTTGAACACCAGCGGATAACTGGGCAGCGTAAACACGACCATGACCATGCCGGGCGTGCCGTCGGCATGCACCAGCTGCTCCGACGGCTGCGCCTGGAAATGGCTGAAGAACGTGCGATAGCGCTCGGTCTTGCCCTGCTTGGCACGGCCCAGCATCGTGTACAGCTCGTCGACCGGCTTGTGGGTGAGCAGGCTGCGCAGGAACACCACCGCATCGCCTACCGTCGACAGGTCGGCCTGGAAATAGCTGCGCGAATTGCTGAACAATTGCGCGACATCGCTGCGCCGGGTCAGCACCGCTTCGGCGCGCAGGCCGGCATCGTCGTTGATCAAGGCGATCACGCACGGCGAAAAGCGATGCTCGCCGAAGACGCGCCCGACCAGATAGGCGCGGCGCTCGCGATAAAACACGGTCTCCAGCAGCTCCACGCTGCGTACCGGATGCTCGCCCCAGTGCGCAAGATCGTCGAGCAGGCGCACCGCAATCGCAGCAGCGCAGCGGGTGCGATGCGCATACGGCACGGCGAATGCGTAGTCGCCCAGCACCCGCACCAGCATGTCGGTCAAGCGGCCTGGCGAGACCGCATAGGTGTGCCGAGCCACAGGCACGGTAATGGCATCGGTGGGCTCGATATCCAGCGCAATGAACTCGATATCGGCGTCCACGCCATGGGTGCCGAAGTAGCGGCGGGTCAGGGTGTTGTAGAAGGTCTTGTACAACTCCTGATCGATCAACCCGCTCAGCAACGCGGCGTAATGATCGCGCGCGCGCATCCACAGCGCACGGTCGTGCGCCTGGCCCAGCAGTACTGCACGCAGACGCAGCATGCATTCGGCGATGTATTGATCGTAGAGCGCGATGCGTGCAACTGCGTCGTCGCGCGCGCCGCTCCAATCGCGTGTTTCGAACCGCTGTTTGGCGCGTGCGGTGATCTCTGAAAACCGCGCGTGATAGTCCTCGAATGCTTCATACACGGCCTGGGCGATCGCCAGCGCGCGGCGCTCGGATTGCGGCGGCAACGGTGGGTGGCTCATGGTTGCACTGTCCTCGCGCGCTTGCGGCCACGCGCGGCAGGTGGCACGGCAGTGGCCTGTTGCGCGTGCGCGGCGTGTTCGCGCGCCTGGCCCTGTAGCCACGTACGAAATGCAAGAAACCCGCCATGCGTACTGGAACGCGGCGGATACACCAGGTAATGCGACCAACTGGTCTTGAGCCGTTGCGTGGACAGCGCCACCAGTTGGCCGGACGCCAGCAACAGGCGCGCACGCGTCACGCGGCCCAAGGCAACGCCGACGCCATCCAGCGCAGCACGGTGATGCGCCTCGGATTCGTCGAGCACGGCGACATAGCGCCGCGGCGCATCACCGCCGAACGCGGCAAACCAGCGCAACCAGGCATCATCCGGGTCGCCCAGCAATGGCCAGTGGTGCAATGGCGGCGCCTCCACGCCGCCCATGCGCGCGATCAGCGCCGGGCTTGCCATCGGCACCAGCCATTCGTCGAACAAGGGTTCGGCGATGACGCCCGCCCATTGCCCGGCACCGATGCGCATGGCGGCGTCCACCTGCTGCTGGCGTTCGAAATCCACCAGTCGCTCGCTCGACAGCAGGTTGATTTCGATGGTGGGATGGACCGCCAGGAATTCGCCCAGCCGCGGCACCAGCCAGGCCGACGCCATCGACGGCGTGATACTGAGCGTCAGCGTATCTTCGCGGCGCGCACCGAAGGGCTCGAACGCTTCGGCAATCGCATCCAGATGCGGTGCGATGCGATCGAGCAACTGCTGCCCCTGCGGTGTAGCGGTGACGCCACGCGCATGCCGCTGCAGCAGTGGATACCCCAGCCGTTGTTCAAGCGCGCGCATCTGATGACTGAGCGCGCTGACGGTGAGATGCATTGCGCTTGCGGCGCGCGACAGGTTGCCCAGGCGCACCGCGCTGACGAAACCCTGCAATGCGTGAAGCGGAGGACGCGCCATGGCCAACCCTTGAATAGGATTCAACACTCACTTGCAAAAGCATCGCTTTTACGCCCCCTAGCCTGCACCTACTGTGGGTTTCACTCAAGTGGAGGCCAGGGCATGCGCATCTTTACCGACTTGTTGTTCCAGCACGGCCACATTGCCGACGCGGCGCTCGCTCGATGCCTGGCAGAAGCCGACGCGCCAGTTGAATCGGCTGAATCGGTTGAGTCCGTGGAATCAACGACGCCCCTCGCGCCGACAGTGCAAGGCGCCCAGCTGACGGCCGAAGCACGCCAGCGCCTCCGGCGCGAACGGCGCATGGCGCGGCTCAGCCGACGCCTGCTTCGGGCCATGACGGCGCTGTCGCCATTCCGTTGAAACGACAAAGCCCGCCTCTGACGAGACGGGCCTTGATGGCAGCGTGCTCCGCACCGACAGGCGGTGCGGGGACTCAGGCCTTCAGCGTCGCCAGCACATCATTGAAGGTCTTGCTCGGGCGCATCGCTTCGCTGACCTTGGCCAGGTCCGGATGGTAATAACCGCCGATGTCCACCGGCTTGCCCTGCGCGCCGTTGAGCTCGGCCACGATGGTGGCTTCGTTCTCGGTCAGGGCCTTGGCCAGCGGTACGAACTTGGCCTGCAATGCGGTGTCTTCGGTCTGTGCGGCCAGGGCCTGCGCCCAGTACATCGCCAGATAGAAGTGGCTGCCGCGGTTGTCGAGCTCGCCCACCTTGCGTGCCGGCGACTTGTTGTTGTCCAGGAACTGCCCGTTGGCCACATCCAGCGCCTTGGCCAACACCGTAGCCGACGGATTGTCGTAGCGATTGCCCAGGTGTTCGAGCGAGGCCGCGAGCGCCAGGAACTCACCCAGCGAATCCCAGCGCAGGCAGTTCTCTTCGACGAACTGCTGCACATGCTTGGGTGCCGAGCCACCGGCGCCGGTTTCGAACAGGCCACCACCGGCCATCAACGGCACGATGGAGAGCATCTTGGCGCTGGTGCCCAGTTCCATGATCGGGAACAGGTCGGTGAGGTAATCGCGCAGCACGTTGCCGGTGACGGAGATGGTGTCCTGGCCCTTGCGGATGCGCTGCAACGAGAAGGTGGTCGCTTCCACCGGCGGCAGGATGCGGATATCCAGGCCGTTGGTGTCGTGATCCTTCAGGTAGGTCTCGACCTTGGCGATCACCTGCGCGTCGTGCGAGCGGGCCTTGTCCAGCCAGAACACGGCCGGCGTGTCGCTCAGACGTGCGCGCTCCACGGCCAGCTTCACCCAGTCCTGGATTGGCGCGTCCTTGACCTGGCACATGCGCCACAGATCGCCAGCCTCCACTGCATGTTCGAACACCGTCTCGCCATTGCCATCGGTGACCTTGACCGTGCCGGCAGCAGCGATCTGGAAGGTCTTGTCGTGCGAGCCGTATTCTTCGGCCTTCTGCGCCATCAACCCCACGTTGGGCACCGAGCCCATGGTGGCCGGATCGAACGCGCCGTGCGCCTTGCAGTCGTCGATCACCGCCTGATACACGCCGGCGTAGCAACGATCCGGGATCACCGCCTTGGTGTCCTGCAGCTTGCCGTCGGCATTCCACATCTGGCCGGAATCGCGAATCATCGCCGGCATCGATGCGTCGACGATCACGTCGCTGGGCACATGCAGGTTGGTGATGCCCTTGTCCGAATTGACCATCGCCAGGCCTGGGCGCTGTGCGTATTCGGCCTGGATATCGGCTTTGATCTGCGCCTGCTGGTCTTCCGGCAGCGTGCCGATGCGTGCGTACAGATCGCCGATGCCGTTGTTGGGATCGAAGCCGACCGACTTCAGCGCATCGGCATGCTTGCTCAGCGTGTCCTTGTAGAACTCGCCGACCACCACGCCGAACAGCACCGGGTCGGAGACCTTCATCATGGTGGCTTTCAGATGTACCGAGAACAGCACGTTCCTGGCCTTGGCATCGGCAATCTGCGCATCGATGAAGCTGGCCAGCGCGCGCTTGCTCAACACGGCGGCATCGACGATCTCGCCGGCCTTGACCGCCACCTTGTCTTTCAGCACGGTGCTGCTGCCATCGGCAGCGACGAGCTCGATCTTCAGGCTGCCGGCCTCGGACAGCGTGGCGGACTGCTCGCTGCCGAAGAAGTCGCCATCGTCCATGTGCGCCACGTGAGATTTGGACTCGCCACTCCACTTGCCCATGCGGTGCGGATGCTTGCGGGCATAGTTCTTCACCGACAGCGGTGCGCGGCGGTCGGAATTGCCTTCGCGCAGCACCGGATTCACCGCGCTGCCCTTGACCTTGTCGTAGCGCGCCTTGATGTCTTTTTCCGCGGCATCCTTGGGCTCGTCCGGATACGCCGGCAGTTCATAGCCCTGCCCTTGCAGTTCCTTGATCGCGGCCTTGAGCTGCGGCACCGACGCGCTGATGTTGGGCAGCTTGATGATGTTGGCTTCCGGCGTGGTGGCCAGTTCGCCGAGCTCGGCGAGGTCGTCGGCGATTTTCTGCTGCTCGCTCAGGTGCTCGGGAAACAGCGCCAGGATGCGACCTGCCAGCGAGATGTCGCGCGTCTCGACCACGATCCCGGCGGTGTCGGTGTAGGCATCGATGATCGGCAGCAGCGACTGCGTGGCCAGGAAGGGAGCTTCGTCAGTGAGCGTGTAGAGGATCTTCGGTGTCTTCGACATGAGGTGCGATGGCTCTTGTGGTCGGGAGGAGCGCCGACGTCCAGCGATGGCGAGGTTGGCGTGCGCGACGGGGGTCGGTGATGGCACGCTGCTCGGCCAGCGCACTGAACGCGGCATTGATCAGCACGGCATTGTCGCGTCTGAGCCGCGCCCGGGTAAAGCGACCACGGGCGGACGCTTCATCCCGCCACGTGGTCAATGGGATGGATGCAGCTGTAACGAATGCGACGTGCATGGAAAAGGCGCGACCTTGCGGCCGCGCCCTGTCTGGTGCCCTGCAGAACCGGGTGTCTGCTACGAAGGTGTGCAATACAGCGCTGCACACCATCCGATGCCTCAACCAGCGCCGCTTACTTGACGGTGATGGTCTGCGGATTGCCTGCAGGCTTGCCATCCACCATCACCTGCGCGGTGTAGGTGCCGGCCGGCCAGCCATCGGGCTTGCTGAAGCTGAGATTGGTGGTCTCGGCCCCGGACGTGGTCAAGGTGGCGTTCTGTTCGCCCGCCACCTGACCATCCTGATAGGTGAGCTTGGCCGATACCGGCACGTTGCTCGCACTGCCGTCGGTCTTGACCGAGACGATGATGGTGTCCTTGGTGCCGATGTTGGCAGATGGTGTGACTGTCTTGTCGGCAGCTGCCTTGGTTCCTACCGCAACGCTGGAGACGGTGACGGCAGCGCCGGTGCCCGTTGCGGTATCGGTGCTTGCAGCGCCGGTCGCGGTGCTCTGCCCGGCCTGGTCGCTGGCCGGCGGCGTCGCGGCCGGGCCCGGCATGGCGTCGGTGGCAGCGCCGGAGGTGGGATCCTTCGATACGTTGGAATCGTCGTTGGCTTCTTTACGGCAGCCCGACAAGGCCAGGACGCCGGCAAGGGCGAGCACGAGGGAGCTGGAAACGGCTTTGCTACGCATGGATCATTCTCCAAAGAGCGAATGGGTGGTGACGAATGACTCGCCTTGTCTAAATCGAATGCATGAATGACGCGGTAGCTGCTTAAGCCTTCGGTGGCAAGTGCAGCACCTGACCCGGGAAGATCTTGTCCGGGTCCTTGAGCGTTTCGCGGTTGGCTTCGAAAATACGCGGCCACAATGCGCCATCACCCAGGTGACGTTTCGCGATGCTGGATAGCGTGTCGCCTGCCTGCACGGTGACCGACTCGTCGACCAGCTGCGCTGTGCTTTGCACGCTGGTGCGCACGTTGGAAAAATCCGCTGCCGGCCTTACCTCGGCCGTGCTGTCGACCGATGCGGTGACGTTGGAAAAATCTGCTTTTTTATCGGCGCTCATTGCTGCAACCCTTGTGCCTCACGATGGCTGCAGGGTGCGCGGGCGGCTGTTAAGCGTGGATCGCGCCACCGTGAAGCCGGCGCGATCCTGTGCAGGCGCGACTTACTGGCGCAGGTCGCGGAAGATCGACAGCGGTGCTGGCACGCTGGGCGAGCTGCGCAGGGGGTTGATGTCCAACCCACCGCGACGTGTATAACGCGCTTCCACCACCAGCCATTCGGGTGCGCAACGGATCAGCACGTCATTGAAGATGCGCTCCACGCACTGCTCATGAAACTCGGCGTGGTCGCGGAAACTCACCAGATACCGCAGCAAGCCTTCGCGATCGATTGGCGCGCCGCGATAGCGCAGCGTGACGCTGGCCCAATCCGGCTGGCCGGTGACCGGGCAATTGGATTTGAGCAGCGCGGAGGTCAGCACTTCGTCCACTGCAGCGCCTGCATGCGCACGCAGATAATCGGCGTTGGGCGGGCCGTAGTCGTCGATGCTGACATCCAGCGTATCGATCGACTCACCCTCGCCCACCGCATCGATCGGCGGCAGCCCGAACTCCACCGATACATCGGCACCTGCGCGCGTGGACAGGTCGGTGGCGATGCGTGTGCGTACCGCTTCGGCGCTATTGAAGCGGGTGGCATTGAGCGAGTTGAGATACAGCTTGAGCGACTTGGATTCGATCAGCGATGGCGAATCGCAAGGCACATGCACGGTGGCCGTGGCCACGCACGGCTTGCCTTGCGCATCGAGCCAGCTCAACTCATATGCATGCCAGCGATCACGGCCGATGAACGGCAGTGCGCCGGTCAGCCCGATCGCCTCGCGCCCGGCCGCACGCGGAATCGGAAACAGCAAGGACGGGTCGTAGCCGCTCGGGTAGGCAACCTCGCGACCAAGGGTGGAATCTTCTGGGGTATTCATGCCGCCATTTTAGGCCGCACGGGCTGGCCGTGAGGTGTATGGCAGCCGCTGGAACACCGAGCCGACGAAAGGAGCAGCTGACCTCTTCACGCAGCCCATCGCCCTACTTGATCGCCAACGGAGTGGGGAATCGCGCAACTGCACCCGATTCCCGATTCCCCATTCCCGATTCACCCCTGCTGCAGATAATCCAGCGACACCTGCAACAGCGCACGCAAGCCCACATCCAGCGAGGACTCATCCAGCAGGAACTGCGGCGAATGGTTGCTGGGCGCGGTGGCCGGGTCGATGCCCTTGGCGGTGGAGCCGACGAAGAAGAACATCGACGGCACCTGCTGTGCATAGAACGAGAAATCTTCCGCGCCCATCTGCAACGGCGGCTCGTACACATTCTCGGCGCCCACCACGGCCTGCAGGCTGGGCAGCATCCTGGCAGTCAGTGCGGGGTCGTTGACGGTGGCCGGGTTGCCGGGCTGGTCCGGCACCTGCGCCTCGACCTTGGCGCCATGGGCAGCGGCGGTGTGTTCGGCCACGTTCTTGAGATCGGCAAAGATCTGCTGGCGCATGCCCTCGTCGAAGGTGCGGATGGTACCGACCATGTCCACATCGTCGGGGATGATGTTGTAGCGGATACCGCCCTTGATCGCGCCGAAGCTGAGCACCGCCGGCTGCTTGGACAGGTTGGCGCGGCGGCTGATCACCGTTTGCGCGGCGCCGATCATGTCGGCGCTGGCCACGATCGGGTCGATGCCGTTCCAGGGCGCCGAGCCGTGGGTCTGGCGGCCGATCATCTTGATCGCAAACCGGTCCGAGGCCGCCATCAGCGGGCCGCTGCGCACCGCGATCTTGCCGGCCTGCACGCTGGAGAACACATGCAGGCCGAACACCGCCTGCGGCTTGAAGTCGGCGAACAGGCCTTCCTTGAGCATCAGCGAGGCGCCGCCTTCCTCGTTGCCGGGCGCGCCTTCTTCGGAGGGCTGGAAGATCAGCATCACTTCGCCGGGCAGCTGCTCGCGCATACCCACCAGCGCCTCGGCCACGCCGAGCAGGATGGCGGTATGGGCGTCGTGGCCGCAGGCGTGCATCACCCCGACCTGCTCGCCGCGGTACTCGGCGGTGGCCTTGGAGGCAAATGCCAGCCCGGTCTGCTCTTTCACCGGCAACGCGTCCATGTCCGCGCGCAGGGCGATCTTCGGGCCGGGCTTGCCACCCTTGATGATGGCCACCACGCCGTGATGGGCGACGCCGGTGCGCGGCTTGAGGCCCAGCTTGCGCAGCTGCGCGGCCACGGTGGCGGCGGTGCGCTCCTCGCGGTTGGACAGCTCCGGGTGCTGGTGGAAGTCGCGGCGCCATTGCACCACCTTGGCCTGCAGCGGGGCGGCGGCGGCCTGAACTTCGGGCCGTTGCGCAGTCTGCGCGGCGGCGAGCGTGGGCAGGGCGAGCAGCAGCGCGCTGGTCAGCAGGCGGGAGTGGCGCATCGGCAATCCTCTCAAGGTGGTTGCTTAATGTAGTGCAGGTGCGCGCCCGATGGGCTGCAGTGGGGCCCGATTCAGCCCGGCGGTCAACCGCCGCGGCCGTGGCGCGTTGCCGCTGCAGTGCCTCCATGACCGTTGCGGTCGTTTCGCCGGCCGAGCCGTTACTTCAGTAACGCTCAATTGGTGGAACGCAACGATATGCTGCGCACAGCCGCCCCACGGTCGCACCACGCGCCCGGCCCGCCATCAGGAGTTGTCGCATGTCGCGTTTTTGGAAGATCACACTGCTGGTTGTAGCGGTGCTTGTCGTGGTGTTCGTCGCAATGCGGATGATGGGTGGGGGCGACCAGGGCAAGCGCGCAGGCGCGCCGGACGGCACCGGCACCGAAAACAGCGGCCCGGTGCCGGTGACGGTGGTGGCCGCCACCACCCAGGATGTGCCGGTGTATGCCAGCGCGCTGGGCACGGTGACCGCGCTCAACACGGTCACGGTCAGCCCGCAGGTGGGCGGCCAGCTGATGAGCCTGAATTTCAAGGAAGGCCAGGAAGTGAAGAAGGGCGAGGTGCTGGCGCAGATCGACCCGCGCACGCTGCAGGCCAGCTACGACCAGGCGCTGGCGGCCAAGCGCCAGAACCAGGCGCTGCTGGCGACCTCGCGGGTAAATTACCAGCGCTCCAACGACCCGGCCTACAAGCAATATGTCTCGCGCACCGATCTGGACACCCAGCGCAACCAGGTGGCGCAGTACGAGGCCGCCGTGGCCGCCAACGATGCGCAGATGCGCTCGGCCCAGGTGCAATTGCAGTTCACCCGCGTCACCGCGCCGATCGACGGCATCGCCGGTATCCGTGGCGTGGACGTGGGCAATATCGTCAGCACCAGCTCCACCATCGTGACGCTGACCCAGATCCGCCCGATCTACGTGTCCTTCAACCTGCCCGAGCGCGAGCTGCAGGCGGTGCGCAGCGGCCAGGCGGCGGCACCGCTGGGCGTGGCGGCGCTGGACCGTGGCGATGCGCATGTGATCAGCGGCGACGGCAAGCTGGATGTGATCGACAACCGCATCGCTGCCGACAGCGGCACCTTCGGTGCGCGTGCGATCTTCGACAACACCGACAACGCGCTGTGGCCGGGCCAGTTCGTCAACGTGCGGTTGCAGCTGCGCACCATCTCCGGCGGCACCGTGGTCCCGACCCAGGCAGTGCAGCGCGGCCCGGATGGCGATTACGTCTACGTGGTGGGCAACGACAACACCGCACAGATGCGCACCGTGGTGCAGGGCGTGGAAGTGGACGACAGCCATGTGCAGCTCACCAAGGGGCTCAAGCCCGGCGAGCGGGTGGTGACCGAGGGCCAGTTCCGGCTCAAGCCAGGCAGCAAGGTCAGTGCGCTCAAGCCGGGCGAAACCCCGCCGGAGCCGACCGAAGCCGAGCTCAAGGCCGCCCAGAACAAGCAGGAGCGCGGCGGCGGCGGTGGCCGTCGCGGCGGCGGCCCGCGTTGATGCCGGCCTGACCGCTGGCGACGGGCCTGCCCCGTCGCCAGTGCGCGTCGGCGCCGTGTGCGCCGGCATCGATTGACGTCTTCAGCAAGGACACCCCCCGTGGGCTTTTCGACCATCTTCATCCGCCGCCCGATCGCCACCTCGTTGTTGATGGCGGGCGTCCTGCTGCTGGGCATCCTGGGCTACCGGCAGTTGCCGGTCTCGGCGTTGCCGGAAATCGACGCGCCCAGCCTGGTCGTGACCACCCAGTACCCCGGCGCCAACGCCACCACCATGGCCTCGCTGGTGACCACCCCGCTGGAGCGCCAGTTCGGGCAGATCTCCGGCCTGCAGATGATGACCTCCGACTCGTCGGCGGGGTTGTCCACGATCATCCTGCAGTTCTCGATGGACCGCGACATCGACATCGCCTCGCAGGACGTGCAGGCCGCGATCCGCCAGGCCACGCTGCCCTCGTCGCTGCCGTACCAGCCGGTCTACAACCGGGTCAATCCGGCCGATGCGGCGATCCTCACACTCAAGCTCACCTCCGATTCGCTGCCGCTGCGCGAGGTCAACCGCTACGCCGATGCGATCCTGGCCCAGCGCCTGTCGCAGGTGCCGGGCGTGGGCCTGGTGTCGATCGCCGGCAACGTGCGCCCTGCGGTACGCATCCAGGTCAACCCGGCGCAGCTGTCGAACATGGGCCTGACCATGGAGTCGCTGCGCAGCGCGCTGACCCAGACCAACGTCAGCGCGCCGAAAGGCTCGCTCAACGGCAAGACCCAGTCCTACAGCATCGGCACCAACGACCAGCTGGTGGACGCCGCGCAATACCGCGACACCATCATCAGCTTCGCCAATGGTCGCCCGGTGCGGCTGGCCGATGTGGCCAAGGTGGTCGACGGGGTGGAGAACGACCAGCTCGCCGCCTGGGCCGATGGCAAGCCGGCGGTGCTGCTGGAAATCCGCCGCCAGCCCGGCGCCAACATCGTGCAGACGGTGGAGCAGATCCGCAGCATCCTGCCGCAGCTGCAGTCGGTGCTGCCGGCCGACGTGCATCTTGAGGTGTTCTCCGACCGCACCGAAACCATCCGCGCCTCGGTGCACGAGGTGAAGTTCACCCTGGTGCTGACCATCGCGCTGGTGGTGGCGGTGATCTTCGTGTTCCTGCGCCGGCTGTGGGCCACCATCATCCCCTCGGTGGCGGTGCCGTTGTCGCTGGCCGGTACCTTCGGGGTGATGGCATTTGCCGGCATGTCGCTGGACAACCTGTCGCTGATGGCGCTGGTGGTGGCCACCGGTTTCGTGGTCGACGATGCGATCGTGATGATCGAAAACATCGTGCGCTACATCGAGCAGGGCAAGAGCGGGCCGGAAGCGGCTGAGATCGGTGCCAAGCAGATCGGCTTCACCGTGCTGTCGCTGACCGTGTCGCTGGTGGCGGTGTTCCTGCCGCTGCTGCTGATGCCCGGCGTCACCGGCCGGCTGTTCCACGAGTTTGCGTGGGTGCTGTCGATTGCGGTGGTGATCTCGATGCTGGTGTCGCTGACGCTGACGCCGATGATGTGCGCCTACCTGCTCAAGCCCGATGCGCTGCCCGAAGGCGAAGACGCGCACGAGCGCGCCGCAGCCGCCGGCAAGACCAACCTGTGGACGCGCACCGTCGGTACCTACGAGCGCAGCCTGGACTGGGTGCTGGCGCATCAGCCGCTGACCCTGGCGGTGGCGATCGGCGCGGTGGCACTGACGGTGGTGCTGTATGTGGCGATCCCCAAGGGCTTGCTGCCCGAGCAGGACACCGGCCTGATCACCGGCGTGGTGCAGGCCGACCAGAACGTGGCGTTCCCGCAGATGGAGCAGCGCACCCAGGCGGTGGCTGCAGCGCTGCGCAAGGACCCGGCGGTGACCGGCGTGGCCGCCTTCATCGGCGCCGGCACCATGAATCCGACCATCAACCAGGGCCAGCTGTCGATCGTGCTGAAGACACGCGGCGACCGCGATGGGCTGGATGAGGTGCTGCCGCGCCTGCAGAACGCGGTGGCCCGCATCCCCGGCGTGGCGCTGTTCCTCAAGCCGGTGCAGGACGTCACCCTGGACACGCGCGTGGCGGCCACCGAATACCAGTATTCGATGTCGGATGTGGACAGTACCGAACTGGCCACCTGGGCCGGGCGCATGACCGAGGCGATGCGCAAGCTGCCCGAGCTGGCGGATGTGGACAACAACCTGGCCAACCAGGGGCGTGCACTGGAACTGAGCATCGACCGCGACAAGGCCAGCATGCTCGGCGTGCCGATGCAGACCATCGACGATACCTTGTACGACGCGTTCGGCCAGCGCCAGATCTCCACCATCTTCACCGAGCTCAATCAGTACCGGGTGGTGCTGGAAGTGGCGCCGGAATTCCGCAGCAGCACCGCGTTGATGAACCAGCTGGCGGTGGCCAGCAATGGCAGCGGCGCACTGACCGGCACCAATGCCACCAGCTTCGGCCAGGTGACCTCGTCCAACTCGTCCACTGCCACCGGCGTGGGCGCGCAGAACACCGGCATCGTGGTCGGCGCCGGCAACATCATTCCGCTGGCCGCGCTGGCCGAAGCCAAGGTCACCAACACGCCGTTGGTGGTGAGCCATCAGCAGCAGCTGCCGGCGGTGACCATCTCGTTCAACCTGGCGCCGGGGCATTCGCTGTCGCAGGCGGTGGCGGCAATCGAGAAGGCACGCGAAGATCTCGAGATCCCCAGCCAGGTGCATGCGCAATTTGTCGGCAAGGCGGCCGAATTCACCGGCAGCCAGACCGACATCGTGTGGCTGCTGCTGGCGTCGATCGTGGTGATCTACATCGTGCTGGGCGTGCTGTACGAAAGCTACATCCACCCGCTCACCATCATCTCCACGCTGCCGCCGGCCGGTGTCGGTGCATTGCTGGCCCTGATGATGTGCGGGCTGAGCCTGTCGGTGGACGGCATCGTCGGCATCGTGCTGCTGATCGGCATCGTCAAGAAGAACGCCATCATGATGATCGACTTCGCCATCGACGCACGCCGCGAAGGTGCGAACGCGCACGATGCGATCCGGCGCGCCTGCCTGCTGCGCTTCCGCCCGATCATGATGACCACCGCCGCCGCCATGCTGGGCGCGCTGCCGCTGGCGCTGGGCACGGGCATCGGCTCGGAACTGCGCCGCCCGCTCGGCATCGCGATTGTGGGTGGCCTTCTGCTCTCGCAGCTGGTGACGCTGTACACCACCCCGGTGATCTACCTGTACATGGAACGCGCCGGCGAGCGCATGCGTGCCTGGCGCGCGCGGCGTGCAGCGCGCCATGACGGCGCAACCCCGGCATCCACCTCGGAACGATCGGCATGACGACTGCTGACGTCTTCGCTGATCGCTGTGCCTGCCCACGGCATCGCCTGCCCACACGCACGCGTGGAGGCCGCGCTGGCTGTTGCCTGTACCGATTCCCGAATCCCGATTCCCGATTCCCGGCACCACACCCATGAACATCTCCGCGCCCTTCATCAAGCGCCCGATCGGCACCTCGCTGCTGGCGATCGGTTTGTTCGTGATCGGATTGATGTGCTACCTGCGGCTGGGCGTGGCGGCGTTGCCGAACATCCAGATTCCGGTGATCTTCGTGCACGCCACGCAGTCCGGTGCCGATGCCAGCACCATGGCCTCCACCGTCACCGCGCCGCTGGAACGCCACCTGGGCCAGTTGCCCGGCATCGACCGCATGCGCTCCTCCAGTTCGGAGAGCAGCAGCATGGTGTTCATGGTGTTCCAGAGCAACCGCAACATCGATTCGGCCGCGCAGGACGTGCAGACAGCCATCAATGCGGCGCAATCGGATCTGCCGTCCGGGCTTGGCACGCCGATGTACTCCAAGGCCAATCCGAACGACGACCCGGTCATCGCCATTGCGCTCACCTCGGACACGCAGTCGGCCGATGAGCTGTACAACGTGGCCGACTCGTTGCTGGCGCAGCGGCTGCGCCAGATCACCGGCATCAGCTCGGTCGACATCGCCGGCGCCTCCACCCCTGCGGTACGCGTGGACGTGGACCTGCGTGCGCTCAACGCGCTGGGGCTGACCCCGGACGATCTGCGCAACGCGGTGCGCGCGGCCAACGTGACCTCGCCCACCGGATTCCTGTCCGATGGCAACACCACCATGGCCATCATCGCCAACGATGCGGTGGCCAAGGCAGCCGACTTTGCGCAGCTGGCGATCTCCACCCAGTCCAACGGACGCATCGTGCGGCTGGGCGATGTGGCCACCGTCTACGACGGCCAGCAGGATGCGTATCAGGCGGCCTGGTTCGACGGCAAGCCGGCGGTGGTGATGTACGCCTTCACCCGCGCCGGGGCCAACATCGTCGAAACCGTGGACCAGGTCAAAGCGCAGATTCCCGAGCTGCGCAACTACCTGCAACCCGGCACCCGGCTCACGCCTTACTTCGACCGCACGCCCACCATTCGCGCGTCGTTGCACGAGGTGCAGGCCACGCTGATGATCAGCCTGGCG
This sequence comes from Xanthomonas sp. CFBP 7698, assembly GCF_003600855.1. Classification (NCBI taxonomy): domain Bacteria; kingdom Pseudomonadati; phylum Pseudomonadota; class Gammaproteobacteria; order Lysobacterales; family Lysobacteraceae; genus Xanthomonas; species Xanthomonas sp. CFBP 7698. The sequence goes on along the minus strand of NZ_PRDN01000007.1, from coordinate 42,222 downwards.
ATGGTGGTGCTGACCATGGCGCTGTTCCTGCGCCGGCTGGCGCCGACCTTGATTGCCGCGGTGACCGTGCCGTTGTCGCTGGCCGGTTCGGCACTGGTGATGTACGTGCTCGGCTTCACCTTGAACAACCTCAGCCTGCTGGCGCTGGTGATCGCCATTGGGTTCGTGGTCGACGATGCGATCGTGGTGATCGAAAACATCATGCGTCATCTCGATGAAGGCATGCCGCGCCTGGACGCGGCACTGGCCGGTGCGCGCGAGATCGGTTTCACCATCGTCTCGATCACCGCCTCGCTGGTGGCGGTGTTCATCCCGATGCTGTTTGCCAGCGGCATGATCGGCGCGTTCTTCCGCGAGTTCACCGTGACCCTGGTGGCCGCAATCGTGGTGTCGATGCTGGTGTCGCTGACCTTGACGCCGGCGTTGTGCAGCCGCTTTCTGTCGGCACATACCGAGCCGGAAAAACCCGGCCGTTTCGGCGCCTGGCTGGACCGCATGCACGCGCGCATGCTCGCGGTGTACACGGTGGCACTGGATTTCTCGCTGCGGCACGCCTTGCTGCTGTCGCTGACGCCGCTGCTGCTGATCGCCGCCACCATCTTCCTGGGTGGCGCGGTCAAGAAGGGGTCGTTCCCGCCGCAGGACACCGGCCTGATCTGGGGGCGCGCCAATTCCAGCGCCACGGTGTCGTTTGCCGACATGGTCAGCCGCCAGCGCCGCATCACCGACATGCTGATGGCCGACCCGGCCGTCAAGACCGTCGGCGCGCGCCTGGGCTCCGGCCGGCAGGGCTCCAGCGCGTCGTTCAATATCGAGCTGAAAAAGCGCGACGAGGGCCGCCGCGATACCACCGCGCAGGTGGTCGCGCGCCTGAGCGCCAAGGCCGACCGTTACCCGGACCTGGACCTGCGCCTGCGCGCAATCCAGGACCTGCCCAGCGACGGAGGCGGTGGCACCAGCCAGGGCGCGCAGTACAAGGTGTCGCTGCAGGGCAACGACCTGGCGCAGCTGCAGGAATGGCTGCCCAAGGTGCAGGCCGCGCTGAAGAAAAACCCGCGTCTGCGCGATGTGGGCACCGACGTGGACACCTCGGGCCTGCGCCAGAACATCGTGATCGACCGCGCCAGGGCAGCACGCCTGGGCATCTCGGTGGGCGCCATCGACGGCGCGCTGTACGGCGCGTTCGGCCAGCGCTCCATTTCCACCATCTATTCCGATCTCAACCAGTACAGCGTGGTGGTCAACGCACTGCCCTCGCAGACCGCCACGCCCAAGGCGCTGGATCAGGTCTTCGTGCCCAACCGTGCCGGTCAGATGGTGCCGATCACCGCGGTCGCCACCCAGCTGCCCGGGCTGGCGCCGCCGCAGATCACCCACGACAACCAGTACACCACGATGGATCTGAGCTACAACCTCGCACCGGGCGTGAGCACCGGCGAGGCGGACCTGATCATCAAGAACACGGTGGAAGGCCTGCGCCTGCCGGATGGCATCCGCATCAGCGACGGTGGCGGATTCAACGTGCAGCTGAGCCCCAATTCGATGGGCGTGTTGCTGCTGGCTGCGGTGCTCACCGTCTACATCGTGCTGGGCATGCTCTACGAGAGCCTGATCCACCCGGTGACCATCCTGTCCACGTTGCCGGCCGCCGGCGTCGGCGCGCTGCTGGCGTTGTTCCTGAGCAACACCGAGCTGTCGGTGATCTCGATGATCGCGTTGGTGCTGCTGATCGGCATCGTCAAGAAGAACGCCATCATGATGATCGACTTTGCGCTGGTGGCGCAGCGCGTGCACGGCATGGATGCACGCGCGGCCGCACGCGAAGCCTCGATCGTGCGCTTCCGCCCCATCATGATGACCACCATGGTGGCGATCCTGGCCGCGGTGCCGCTGGCAGTGGGCCTGGGCGAAGGCTCGGAACTGCGCCGCCCGCTCGGCATCGCGATGATCGGCGGGCTGGTGTTCTCGCAGGGCCTGACCCTGCTCAGCACGCCGGCGTTGTACGTGATCTTCTCGTGCCTGAGCGAACGCTGGAAGGCGCGTCGCGCACGTGCGCGTGCACGCCGGGCAGAGCGCGCGGCGGCACGGCGCCCGGCTGCGTCGTCGGCGCACTGAGGCGAGGCAGCACACCAGCCGCCGCCGCACCGCGCGGCGACGTACGGGGGGTTCAGGCCACCAAGGCCTGCAGCGAGGCGCGCTCCAGCTGCGCGTATAACGCGAACTCGTCGTGCACCTGGGCGCCAAGGGCCTGCTCAAAGCTGCGCTTGCTCGAATGCGCGGCATAGGCGCGCTGCTCGGCCCCACCCAGGTTGGACTGGAAGATGCCGGCCGCGCTGACCGGCAGGAAGTCTTCGTAGATGATCGGGTCGGCACTCACCAGCCCCAGCGCGATCGCGGTTTCTGCCGGCATCGCGGCCACCTGCGCCGGATCGGCACGGCCGGCCTCGGTCAGGGTGTAGCGGAAATAGCCCAGCCCTTCCTGGCGCAGCAGCGCCTCGTCATCGGGAAAGGCCACAAACGCGGTCTGCAGGCGGGTGGCGTAATCGCTGCCCGTGCTGCCGGCACCATCGGCATCGCGCGCCTGCGCCAGCAGCGCGTCGTACAGCGCGCGTCCCTTGGGCGTCAGCGCAAGCCCGCGTTGCTCGATCTCGCCAAAGCGCGCTGTATGCGTGCCGTGTTCGGGCTGCCCGCCATCGCCGACAAACCGCACCGGCTCTTCTAGTGCCTTGAAGCTGGTCTGGCGCAGCAGGATCGGCACGCGTCGACGCGGCGGGCCTTCGATCACCGCCTTCGCATCGATGCCGGCGTGCTGCATCTGCGCCTGCGCCGCATCGATATCCAGCGTGCGCGGAGTTAGATGGTTGATGTGCGGGCCGTGGAAGCTCACCACATCGGCAATCAACTTGTGCGCCTCGCTCAGCGCGCGATAGGTCGGCAGCGACACCGTGGCATCGCCATGCCAGCGGAAGGTCTCCAGCGCTTCGGCGACGAACTGCTGCGCCTGTGCGGCGTCCAGGCCGCCTACCTGTTCGCAGTGGTCGATCAGCTCCAGCGCACCTGCGGTAAAGATCTGCCGTTGCTGCAGGATCTGCGCAGCCTGCGCGCGCAGCGCGGCATCCTCGATCAACTCCAGGCGCAGCAGCGAGGTGAACACACGGAACGGGTTGGCCGACAGCGCCGCATCGTCGATCGGGCGGAACGCGGTGGAATGCACCGGCACGCCAGCCACCGACAGGTCGTAATACCCCACCGGGTGCATACCCATCACCGCAAACAGCCGACGCAAGGTGGCCAGTTCTGCGGCCGTGCCGACCCGGATGGCGCCATGCCGCTCCAGATCCAGCCGTGCCCGCTCGTCGTTGCGCTGCAGCCGCGTTGCCAGCGCGGGATCGGCCTGCAACGTCTGCGCGTTGACCTGCGCCACCAGCGTCATCAGGTCGCCGTATAACGGCACCTCGGCGCGATACATGTCCGACATCGCCTGGGCGAACAGGCTGCGGATGTGATCGGGAGAGACAAACACGGTATCGCGCATGGGCTGGTCTTGGCAGAGGCCGGCCAACGCCGGCGTTGGTCGCATTCTCGCCGACCGTGCCCTGCGGCGACCAGCTGCATGGCAGCATCGCGTGCGCGCGTTGGCATGCAGACAGCCCTGCGCGAGGTGCGCGCCGCCGGCGTTACAACCCGGCCTGCGCCGCCGCCTCGGCCGCTTCGCTGGCCTGACGTGCGGCCTCCAGCCGCTGCGCATGGTCGCCGAGCTGGCGACGCAATAGCGCGTCCAGGGTGATCGGCCGCTCCCACCGGTCGTAGCTGGCAACGATGGCGTGCCGCAACGCGCGCATGTGGGCATTGTCCGGCGCCACCGCCAGTCGCGTGATCACGCCTTGCCACCCATCGTGATGATCGCGGCTATAGGCCCGCACGCTGTCGCGACACGACAGCTGCACCGTCTGCGCCCATACGCAAGCGAAGTAGATGTCTCCCGCGTGCCAGCCATGCACCTGCAGCAGCGCCTGCACGTAACCGCGCGGCGTGCCGGTGTAACGCGCCACCTCGTCGATGAAGCTGTCCGGGTAGCGTTGCGCGTAGCTGCCCATGTCGGCCAGATGCTGGTCCACCCACGCATCACCGGTGCCGGGCATCACCGCAGGCACTGCCGCGTCCTGCGCGCCGCCGGCTGCCGGCGCAGCGGCAGCCTGGGCAAGCGCCAGCGACGGAACCAGCAACGCGGCCAGCAACGGCAGCGATCGCAACAGCAAGTAGCGCAAGGCAGACATGCCGCGATGATGCCGCATGCCCGTGCCGGTGTCAGGCATGCAGAGCAGGTCAGCGCAGGTCGTAGATGCCAAGGTAGTGCACCTCGCGGCAGCCGTTCAGATCGCAGGCGCCCACATAGCCGGGCCCGAGATAACGCTGGCGTGCATCGCGGTTGTGCGGGCTGCTGTACGGATCCGGGCCATACAGGCCGTTGCCGTAATAGATCTGGCCGTAGGGGCGGTTGCGCGACGCACCCAATCGCAGTGCGGAGCCGTAACCGTAGCCGCTGTAGGCACCGACATTTCCCCCGTCGCGGTCGCCCACGAACGCAGTGCCGCGGTCACTTGCCCGTGGTCGCGACTGCAGGGTGGCAATGCTCTGCCCCTGCGCATCCACATAGCCTTGTTCGCGATCGAAGCGCACCGTGCGGAAATACACCACGTCATCGCCCACCCGCCGCGTGTGCAGGCGGACATGCTGGCCTGCATCGTCGTAATACGGCTGGCCATTGCGAAAGATGACCTCGCTGGGATTGATGACTTCTTCTTCCAGTTCGGCAGCCGCCAGCGGCGCGATGCACGCCAGCGCACCCAGCGCGACGGCCAGCCCTGCACGACGGATCACGGACAACATGTTCATGGGCATTCCCTCCAAGGTCGGCCATGCGTGCTGGCCGGAACGTCCTGTTACCGGGCGCCGTCGGGCGCCCGCATCGTCACTACATCAGCAATGGGCACTTCGCGCCAGAGCCGCCGGCCAGGCGCCAGTCTTGCGCGGCCGGTCCGCCGACGTTGCACCTTGCCAGGCCGGCGCGCAGGTAGCCGATGAAGACCACCGGCGTGCACATGCCGGCCCTGCCTCGGCCGCCTGACGCAGCCGCCGCAGCCCTCAGCCTGGCAGCTGCTGCCGCGCCACCGCATCCAGTGCCTGCACCGCCGCCGGCCAGCCTGATGCATCGGGCACCTCGCGCATGCGCGGCTCGTCTGCAGCGACACCGTGCTCCTGCTCATGCGCCCAGGTCACCGCGTACGGTGTGTAAATCCCCCAGCCGCCGATCGCCAGCACCGGCTCCACATCCGAGCGCAACGAGTTGCCGATCATCACGAAGCGCTGCGCCGGCAGGTCGAATTCGCCCAGCACGCGTGCGTAGGTCTTGGGGTCCTTTTCGGACACCACCTCGACCCGCGGAAACAGGTCGGCCAGACCGGACTGCTCGATCTTCTGCTCCTGGTGAAACAGGTCGCCCTTGGTGATCAACACCACCGCACAGTGGGCGGCAATGGCGCCAACCGCCTCGCGCACACCGGCAATCACCTCCACCGGGTGCTGCAAGGTGGCGCGGCCGATCTCAACGATGCGCTGGATGTCGCGCGCATCGATGCGCGCGTCGGTGAGTTCGATGGCGGTTTCGATCATCGACAGCGTCATGCCCTTGGCACCGTAGCCGAACACCTTGAGGTTGCGCCGTTCCACCGCCAGCAGATGCTGCTGCATGCGACTGTCGCCCAGGTCGAGATAGCGGGCCAGGATCGCTTCGAAATCCGCTTCGGCGGTGCGGTAGTAGTCCTCGCTTTTCCAGAGGGTATCGTCGCCGTCGAAGCCGACCAGTTGGATCGCCTGGCCGTCGCGCTGTGCAAGAGAAGTCATTGCGCAAGTCTAGCAGCGCGCTGAAGCGCAGCTGCAGTCAGTCGCCTGCCGCGTCGCCGGGGCCGGGCTGATAGCTGGCAAATTCGTCACGCGACAGGCGCCCATCGCCGTTGCTGTCGAAGCCGGCAAAGTTCTCGCGCAGGATCGGGTCGGCGCCGGCTTCGGCCGGCGTCAGCGAGCCGTCGGCATCGCTGTCCAGGCTGTCGAAGCTGCGCGGCGCCAACGTGCCGGCGGTGGGTGCCCCCGAGGGCGCGGCGCCCCCCTTGCCGCGGGACGACCCGGACGGGTCGGCGGGCAACAATGGGGTGGTGGCAGGTGGCGGCGGCTCGATGGGCAAGGGCGCCATGCCCGCAGCGTTGGTGCCGCCGGTGAACGGTGCTGCCGTCTGCTGGGTGGCGGGCGGCAACTCCGGTGGCGCGGCAGACGCGAGCAGTGGACTGCACAGGACGGCGAGCAAGCTGAGGCGCGTTTGCAGCATGAAGACAGGACCAGAAGCGAATGGTGTCACCGTAACGCGCGCCACGTAAAGAAAACGGGAGCGGCCCTGGCAGGCCGCTCCCGTGTGTCCATCCTGATCATTCACGCGTGCCCGGCGTGCAGACCCGCGCTGTTGCGATGCCGAGCCCTTCGCAGCTCCGTATCCGGAGCGCTACGGACGGCGACGGCCTTCAAGATATTCGATCAGTTACCTTGCGACCCCGTTGCGCCGCCGCTCTGCTGCTTGGCGACAAAGGCCTTGTATTCGTCCGGCGTCAGCTTGCCGTCGGTGTCGCCGTCGGCCTGGTCGAAAATCTGGACCAGCCCCGCGTTGACCTGCGCTTCCTGCTTGCTGATGGCGCCGTCGCTGTCGGTGTCCACGCTGGCCCAGGTCTGCCCGCCGCCGGAGCTGGCACCGCCCTGGGCAGAGGTCGCAGAACTCCCCGACTGTGCCGAGGCAGCAGGGCTGCCCGCCTGCGCTGCGGCGTCCTGCGAGGTGCTCTGCGCCATGGCCGGCAGCGCCAGGGCGGCGGCAAGAGCGGCGGTGGCAGCGAGCAGCGAGGTGCGGTTGCGATTCTTCATTTGGGTGGTCTCCTTGGGCGTTGGAATGCGCGGTGTCGCCGCACATGGCACTACCGTACCGATCGCAAATGAACGCCCAACCCGGCGCAATTTCCTGCAAAACGTCCTCTTAACCACAACCTGCAACGTTGCCGCTAGCCGGGTGTTAGGCATGGGTGAGTCAAACAGAAGCAGAGCATTCAAGAAGGAAATTTATGCGAACCACGCCGCCTTTTTTCAGCTATGGCTGCGCGCCGGGCGCCTCATCGTCCCAGCTTCCGGAACTGAACAGTTTCCAACCCACCACCACGCCTGCAAGTGCGCCGGCAATCTCGAGGATGACGCGCGAGCCCAGTTCGTTCGGGTCATGGATCCTGGCCAGTGCCAGACGTGCATACAACGGCGATTCCAGTCGCACGATGCTGGTGTACACCAGGTGCCAGATGTCGTAACCGGCGCCGACCGCCACCGCCAACAGACAGGCAATCCCCAGGGTGTGGCCATGGGTGAAGTGCAGACGCCGCCCGACATGTTCGATGACGGCGAAGATCAGGACACCGAGCACCAGCGCAATCAGGCCGGCCTCCAGCGAACCGAGCAGGCCGAAGTGCAGGGGCAGATTCATCGTGTTGATCCGGGCAGCTGGCGTGCCAGTCTAGCCGCTACGGCCATGGATCCGGCTGCAATCCAGATCGACACACGAAGGCGCGAACAGGCCAGCCGCCCTGGCCGCGCGCACCGCCGCATGACGACGCTCACGCCGGGGAACGAGCGCTGCACCATGCGCATGCAATCAACTGGAGGCCGTGAGGTGCGCCCTAATCGTCCTGCCCGCGCGCAGTCACCTGCGCCTCGCCCTCTTCATCCCAGCCCACGTTGACCGAGATCGGCTTGCAGCACACCTGGCAATCCTCGATGTACTGCTGATCACCGCCGCTCAGGTCCAGTGTCAGCGTGATCCACTCCCCGCAGTACGGGCAGGCGACATCCACAAAGCGTTCCGGATCGGACATGAGGGGTTCCTCGGCAGCGGGCAGGCCGGATCGGATGCGCCAGATCGGCAATCACGACACGGGAGCGCAAGTGTACGAGCGTTCGGGCAGGTGCAGGCATCGGGCGCGCGCACACTGCAATGCGAGCAGGAAGGCCGCCGCGATCACTCCACCGGCACATCGTAGGCGGTGTCCGGCGTGGGCTCCGACCGGAAGGTGAAGTGCCACCACTCCATCGGATAATTGGCGAATCCCTCGGCCGCCATGGCGCGTAGCAGGCGCCTGCGCTGGGCACGCTGCGCGTCGGTGATCTCGGGCGCATCGGTGTGTGCCCGCGTATCGAAAAAATCGAACGCGGTGCCCATGTCCACCGCCGCACAGGCGCCGTGCCGGCAGTCCAGCAGTCCAAGATCCAGCGTCGCGCCACGGCTATGCCCTGACGTTTCGGCGATGTAGTCGCCCAACAGCGCGCGCTTGTCCACGCGCGGGTAATACTGGGCCTTGGTCGATTGATCGCCCAGGTCCGCCGCCCAGGCCACGAACGCCTGCACAGCCCGCACCGGCCGGTAACAGTCGAACACCTGCAAGCGGTAGCCATCGGATTCGAGCCGCTGCGCCACCCGCGCGAGCGCTTCGGCAGCCGGACGCAGCAGATAGCACCGCGGCGCAAGATATCCAGGCACCACGCGCCCGGTAAAGTTGTTGCTGCCCGCGTAGCGCAGGTCCACCGCGAGGTTGGGTGCAAGGCGCTGCACATCGATCAGCCCGGCTTGTGCAGCAGTCGTTGCACGTGAGACGTGCGGCTGTGCCGCGCCCACGCCCGACAGCAGCAAGGCCAGAAGCACCACTACGGCGCGGGCACTGGAGCGCGGCAGGCCAGCTGCACGCTGGTTGTGGTGGATGTGATGCACGGCTGCTCCTCTATCGGGCCAGACACTCTTGCCGTCGTGGCGCTACGGGCTCTCGCCCTCGCCTGACGCCACACTACCGGGTGACGGCGAGGGCCGCAGTGGCCCGGTCAACGCATGCAGGATCCGCAGATCCTCGGCATCCAGCGTGCTGGCGCTGTTGCCGCGATAGTGATGGTGGAAGGCCTGCAGGGTGGCGGCAGGGTCGTCGAGGCTGTAGCCAAGCAGGGCAAGCGCCTGCCAGGGATCGAAGCCTTCCGGTGCGGGTGGCGCATCGGCAGCCGGCCAGCGGCCAAAACCGGCGTCGGCCAGGCGCTTCCAGGGAAAGCGTGGGCCGGGGTCGTTCTTGCGTGTCGGGGCCACGTCTTCATGGCCGACGATCTGCGTGCGTGGAATCCGCAGGCGCGTGCACAGGTCTTCCAGCAGGACCAGCAGGCTGTCGATCTGCGCCGGTGCGAACGGTTCGCTGCCGTCGTTGTCCAGCTCGATGCCGATCGAGGCCGAGTTGATATCGGTGATGGTGCCCCAGCGGCCGGCGCCGCCATGCCAGGCGCGTTGCTCGTCGCTGACCAGCTGGTAGCGACGCCCGTCCTCGCCGATCAGGTAATGCGCGCTCACGCGCCCCCCGCTGTTGCGCCCACGCAGCGTGCCCAGGCTCTGCCGGACCGAGTGCTGGTCGGTGAAGTGCAGCACGATCAGGATCGGGCGCCGGGCATCGAAGTTCGGCGACGGCACCCACTCGGCCAGGGCGTTGCGCTGCGGCGCATGGGCGCAGGCACCCAGCGACAACGCCACCGCGCAGATGGTTGCGCGCAGCCAGGCCGATGGGCGTAGAGGGAAGCTGGACAGCATCGTTGTCTCCTGGAGGAATCGCGCGGCCCGCGCCGTCGCTGTTGGCCGCGCTACGTCCGGCGCGGCCATTATCTGCCGAGTGTCGCCGCTGTGGCCGGCAACGCGGGCCTGCGCGTGGCGACGCTGCAACGCGCCGATTGCGCCGTACCCGCATCGCCGTTGATGGCGTGGCCGTGCACTGCGTCGGGATATCGGCCAGCGGGGTCGGCGCCCGCATCCGCCTGCGCTGCGTTCGCAGCGCCAGGCGCCCCGCGTACACTGCGCCATGGTCGCCACCGCACAGTGCGGCCGTGCTGCCGCTTGCGTCACGTGCCTTGCAGTTCGCCAACGCCTGCCCTGATCCCGAGCTCTTCATGTTCCTGCCGCGCTGCCTGCTGACGTTGCTGTCGATCGCCCTTGCCCTGCCCTGCAGCGCAGCGACCACGCGTGCCAGCGTGCAGGCGCCGCCGGCCGCACCGTTTGCAGTCAGCGATGCGCAGCTGACGCCCGACTACTGGATCCAGCGCAGCCCCGACGCGCAGCGGCCGCATCTGAACGCTGCACAGATCGACGCGTTCACCACACGCTTGCTGCGCGACGATGCCTCCATGCGCGATCTGGCGCAGCTGCCCGCGCTGCTGACCCGCGCGACGGTGCGCGCGCAGATCGAGGCGCTGTCGGCGCTACCGACACGCACGCTCTACGCTGCAGACGGGCAGCTGATCCAGCCAGCGCAGTTGACGGAGCTGCGCCGCCTGCTCGCACTGGACACGCTCCCGGCCCAGGTCGCGCCGCGCTTTGCGCTGGTGGTGAAGCGCGCCGCGCTACGGACCTTCCCCAGCGCGCTGCGCGTGTTCAGCGGCCCCGACGAGCATGACATCGACCGCTTCCAGGAATCGGCGCTCTACCCCGGCACGCCGGTCGCGGTCCTGCACAGCAGTGCCGATGGCGCATGGGCGTTCGTGCTTGCGTCCAACTACGCCGCATGGATCGCCAGCGACCAGATTGCCGAAGGCCCGCGCGCGGACGTGTTGCAGTACGCCCAGCGCCGCCCACGCCTGATGGTGACCGGCGCACACGTAGAGACGGCCTACACGCCAGAGCTGCCGGCCGCCTCCGCCCTGTCGCTGGACATGGGCACCAGCCTGCCCTTGCAGCGCACCTGGCCACCGCAGCAGCCGGTCAACGGGCAGTTACCGCTGGCCTCCCATGTGGTGCAGCTGCCGCTGCGTGGCAGCGATGGCCGCTTGCAGTTGGTCCCTGCGCTGGTGCCGCGCGGTGCCGACGTGCGCATGGGTCCATTGCCGGCCACCGATGAAGCATTGCTGCGCCAGGCGTTCAAATTCCTTGGCGAGCGTTACGGCTGGGGCAACGATTACCACGCGCGCGATTGCAGCGGGTTCGTGCTGGATGTCTATCGCAGCGTGGGCATTGCGCTGCCGCGCAACACCGGCGACCAGGCACGCAGCCGCGTCCTGCGCGGCGTCGCGTTCACCGCCGACGCACCGCTGGAACAGCGGCTGCAACAGCTGGCGCAGTTGCGTATCGGCGACCTGATCTATATTCCCGGCCACGTGATGATGGTGATCGGGCACGCACACGGTGTGCCCTGGGTGATTCACGATGTCGCCGGTGCCAGCTACCGCGCAGCCGATGGCAGCGTGCAGCGCGCGCGCCTGAATGGCGTGTCGGTGACGCCGCTGCTGCCCCTGCTGGCCACCGACGGCACCGCCTTCATCGACCACATCACCCGCATCCAGCGCATCGGACCGATCGATTCCCCATGAAGATCACCGGCTTCACCCTCGGCATGCTGCGCGTGCCGCTGCACACCCCGTTCAAGACCGCGCTGCGCACCGTGCACGCAATCGAGGACGTGGTGGTGCTGCTGCAGACCGATAGCGGCCGGATCGGCTACGGTTCCGCTCCGGCCACTGCTGCGATCACCGGCGAAACGCACGGCAGCATCGTCGCCGCGATCCGGCAGTGCATCGCCCCGCGCCTGATCGGCCAGGACGTGGCCGATTTGAATCGCCTGTGCGGGCTGGTGCAGCACGCACTGGAACGCAACACCAGCGCCAAGGCTGCAGTGGAGATCGCGCTGTACGACCTGTGGGCGCAGGCCTATGGCGCCCCGCTCTACCAATTGCTGGGTGGCGGCACGCCACAGATCACCACCGACCTCACCATCAGCGCCGATGCCATCGACATCATGGTCGCGCAGGCGCAGCAGGCGCTTGCACGTGGCTACCGGGCGCTGAAGATCAAGGTCGGCAAGGACAGCGCTTCGGATGTCGAACGTATCAAGGCGATCCATGCGGCCGTCGATGGCCGCGCGACCTTGCGCCTGGATGCCAACCAGGGGTGGACGCCCAAGCAGGCGGTGCGCAGCATGCGGACGTTGGAAGACGCCGGCATCGCGCTGGAGCTGCTCGAACAGCCGGTCAAGGCAGCCGACGTCGACGGGCTCGCGTTCGTCACCGCGCGCATCGACACCCCGGTGATGGCCGACGAAAGCGTGTTCTCGCCATCGCAGGTGATCGACCTGATCCAGCGCCGCGCCGCCGATATCGTCAACATCAAACTGATGAAGACCGGCGGCCTGTCCAACGCGATGCGCATCGCCGATATCGCGGCGGTGTACGACGTGCCGTGCATGATCGGCTGCATGATCGAATCCAGTGTCAGCGTGGCCGCCGCCGTGCATCTGGCCGTGGCCAAGGCCCACAGCATCACCCTGGCCGACCTGGACGCGCCGGCACTTGGCCAGTTCGACCCCACCGATGGCGGCGTCCGGTTCGACCACGCGCAGATCCACATCGACGATTCGCCGGGGCTGGGCATCCGCCGCATCCGCGGGCTGGAGCTGTTGCCGGACTAAGCGCGTCCTCGGCGAGGGTCGGTCATGCCGATATGGGCGCCCGTCAGCCACCAGCGCGGGCAGCGGGCAAGACGGGGCCGTGCCAGCCGCATGCCCGCCTGCGCGGCAAACCACGCGTGCACGATGCACGGGCATGCGCCACGCGGCCGCATTGCTGGGTACAGTAGCGCTCATCGGCACCTGCCCTGCGCGGTCTCTGCCTCGCGCGATCACACGGCGATCGGCACGGACGCACCGCGTTCGTTTCAGCTCACCCCTAGCCTCCGGAGCCTGCATGCGTCTTGCCATCCTGTTGCGATCCACCCTGTTGATGGCGCTGACACTGTGCGGCAGCGCCGCCCACGCCGGTGAACCGATGCAGGCGCTGCAGCAGGCACGTGCACTGATCGTAGTGACCACTCCCGACTGGAACAGCACCCAGGCGCGCCTGCAGACCTTTACGCGAGTGGACGGTGGATGGGCACCGGCCGCGCCGGCATTCGCGGTGGCGCTCGGCCGGCACGGCAGCGCCTGGGGCGATGGCCTGCACCCCGCCCAGCCGCAGGGCCCGCAGAAGCGCGAAGGCGATGGCCGCAGCCCGGCCGGCGTCTTCGCCATCGGCCCGGCATTCGGTGATGCGGCCCGCATCGACAGCGCCATGCCGTATCAGGCGATGAGCGCCACCCATTACTGCATGGATGTGCCCGACTCGCCGCTGTACAACCGCATCGTCGACGCCGCGCAGGTCGGCGAACGCGCCGTCGCCGGTTCCACCGAGCCGATGCGGCTGGACCTGCGCCAACCCGGCGATGCGCGCTACCGCGAGGGCTTCGTCATCGCGCACAACCCCGGCAACGTGCCCGGCCGCGGCAGCTGCATCTTCGCGCATCTGTGGCGCACGCCGGGCCAGTTCACCGCCGGCTGCACTGCGATGGCGCCTGCCGACATGCAGCGCCTGCTGGCGTGGTTGAAACCGGAAGACCACCCGCTGTTCGTGTTGTTGCCGCGCGCCGACTACGCGCGCCTGCAGGCGCAGTGGCAGCTTCCCGTGCTGGCCGAGGCCGCACCATGAGCACGCCGCCCCCCGCACCCGATGCCACCGGCCTGGTACGGGTGGTCAGCCGTTGGCAGATCGTCGGCTTGTCGATCAACGACGTCATCGGCAGCGGCATCTATCTGTTGCCCGCGGCCACGGCTGCGCTGCTCGGTCCGATGAGCCTGTGGGCGGTGATGCTGGCCGGCCTGGCGGTCGCGCTGCTGGTGTTGTGCTACGCGCAGGCGGCGAGTTATTTCGACACGCCCGGCGGCAGCTATCTCTACACACGTGAAGCCTTCGGCCCGTTCGTCGGCTTCCAGATCGGCTGGATGATCTGGCTGACCCGCATCAGTTCGGCGGCAGCACTGAGCAATGGATTGGCCGATGCGGTCGCGCGGTTCTGGCCGACCGCGTCCACCGAGACCTGGGCGCGCACGCTGGTGGTGGTCGGCTCGCTGGGCGTGCTGACCGCGATTAATGTCATTGGCGTCAAATCGGCCGCGCGCACCGGGATCGCCCTGGTGATAGGCAAGCTGGTGCCGTTGCTGCTGTTCGTGGCCATCGGCCTGTTCTATGTGGACTGGTCGTGGGCGTTTGCCGGCACTGCGCCGGACCTGCGCGACATGGGCAATCTCGGCGAGGCCGCATTGCTGCTGCTGTTTGCCTATGCCGGCTTCGAGAACATCCCCGCCGCAGCGGGCGAATACCGCAACCCGCGCCGCGACGTCCCGTTCGCCCTGATCACCATGATCGTCACGGTCACCTTGATCTATGCCGCCGTGCAGGTGGTGGCGCAAGGCACGCTGCCCAATCTCGCCGCTTCGCCCACGCCGTTGGCGGATGCGGCCAGTGGCTTCGGTGGCGAGGCACTGGCGCTGATCCTTACCGTGGGCGCCACCATTTCCATCCTGGGAACCACCAGCAATACGGTGATGCTGGGCCCGCGCTTCCTGTTTGCGCTTGCGCAGGACGGGTATGGGCCGGCATTTCTGGCCCGTGTGCACCCGCGCTTCCACACCCCGGCGGCGGCCGTGCTCACCCAGGGCGTGCTGTCGCTGGCACTGGCGTTGTCGGGCTCATTCACGCAGCTGGCGCTGTTGTCGATGGTCACGCGCCTGTTCGCCTACATCGGCACTGCCGCCGCCGTCATCGTGCTGGCGCGCCGCTATCGGCACCGCACCGACACCTTGCGCTTGCCGGGGGGCCCACTCATTCCCGTCGCCGCGCTGGTGCTCTCGCTTGGGCTGCTGGCCAGCGCCAGCTGGCAGAATCTGGCAGCGGCCGGTGCGGCAGTGCTGGTGGGGTGGGCGTTCTACCTGTTCCCGCGCACACCTGCATGACAGCTTCGCAATGCACTCGCGCCGCGCTCACGCACGCCTAACCACGCACGCCCAACGCTGCGGCTCTTACCTGCCTGGGAGCTTGCGATGAAACTGCGCCGCGTCTACAGCACACCCGATCTTGAAAGCGCGCAACGCGTGCTGCAGTCAGCGCGCAGTGCCGGTATCGACAACGATGCGCTGTCGCTGATCGCGCGTGCCGATATCGAACTGCACGATGTCCCGGACGAGCGCAAGGACGCCAAGACCGATTTCGTTCCGGCTGCGGCACGTGGCGCTGCAACCGGCGGTGCTGCCGGGCTGGTGGCAGGGCTGGTGGCGGTCGCCGTGCCGCCGATCGGGTTGACCCTGGCCGGCGTGGGGGTCATGGCATTGGCGGGCGCACTGGTGGGCAGCTGGTCGTCGGCACTGGTCGGTGCCACCGTGCCCGACCCGGTACGGCGTCAATTCGAAGATGAAATCGAATCCGGCCGCGTGTTGGTGGTCATCGACGCCGACGAGCAGACACTCCACGCGTCCGAGCCAGCGCTGCTGACCGCCGGAGCAACTCCCCTGCCGTATGAAGCGGCGTCTGCTGCGGTCTGACGCCGATTCCGGAGCTGGCTAACAAGGTGACGGCTGTCCGCCTGCAGTGCATCGCAGCCTTGATCCCGTCGTCACCTGGCGTGCCGCGCTGTTAACACCTCGCTGCCTAAGTTGATCTGCACATTCGCATTGATGGAGACGAGCATGAACGTGCCGTACCAGATTCCGGGCCGCGCACCGGACGAAGACCGCAGCCAGAACGTATCCAACTATTGGCGCGAGCGCTTCACCGAAGAACCGTATTACACCGAAGGCGACCGGTACGAAGATTATGAGGGCGCCTACCTGGCCGGGCACGAAGCGCGAATTCGCGAAAACGCCCGCGCCTATGATCAGGTGGAAGCCGAACTGCACCGTGATTGGGAAGCCAAGCGCGGTACCGAAGGCCTGAGTTGGAGCAAGGCCCGTCACGCGGTCAAGCGTGCCTGGGAAAATGCAACCGACTTCGTCACCGGCGACAAGTCAAAACCGTAGACAGACACCGCCACCGTCGAGGTGGCGTTGTTTTTTTGCGCGTAAGAGCATCCCAGTCTTGGCGGCGCCACAGGTGAGTTGCACGTGGCGCCGCCGGCCTCGATTGCATCGCATTGCAGGTGTCGTTTTGCACTGCTACTCCCGCGGGCAGATTCGGCACTATGCAGTGCATGAAATCTTGTTCTGCTCGGCAGCAAGATCGCATTGAGAGCCTCTCGCCAGCGGCACCCGCGAGATGCTCAGTGAGCCAGCAATCGCAGAACGCAGCCCGGCTGTTGGAATTTCATCACACGAGCACACGTTCTTGTTGCAACACAGGGGCACACAGGCCGAACCGGCATTGGACGAGGCCGTGGGCTTTTAACCAAGCAACACCATGCATTCCCATGCGGACCGAATCGGCAGCGTGATCGCGCAACGTGGCATGCAGCCGGACGGCGACAACGCATACAGGTTTGTACCGCTGTCAGAACTGCTTTATGAACTATCCGTTCGTGAACAACGATGTGCGACGTGCCTGCCCTGCAGAGAGTGATCTGCGACAAGGGTGAGCCGCGCAGCGTCGTGTAAGGTAATGAAAACCCGACGCGGAACACGTTGCGGGAGGGCTGCAGCGTGACCGTCCCACCCCTGGAGGACCTCATGTCTATCCGTCGTCTGCTTGCCTTGGCCTGCTCGGCCACCCTGTTTACCTCCGCCGCCGCGCTGGCCGCGCCTGCCGCCGCACCGGCAGCATCCATTCCCAAGGCGCAATGGCCGTTCCAGGCCGCCACCGTTGCCGATTTCGACGAACCCTGGGCGATGACCTTCCTGCCCGATGGCACGCTGCTGGTCAGTGAAAAGCGCGGCGCATTGATGCGGTTCGATCCAAAGACCAAGCGCAAGAGCGCGGTCGCCGGCGTGCCTGCAGTCGCCTATGGCGGCCAGGGCGGATTTGGCGATGTGCTCGCGCACCCGCGCTTTGCGAAAAACGGCCTGGTCTATGTGAGCTACGCCGAGCCGGGCCAGGGCGACACGCGCGGAGCGGCGGTTGCGCGTGCCAAGCTCACGCTGGATGCCACCGGTGGCGGCACCTTGTCCGGCCTGAAGGTGATCTGGCGACAGGAGCCCAAGGTTTCCGGCAACGGTCACTTCGGTCATCGGCTTGCGTTCGACTCGAACGGAAA
Source organism: Xanthomonas sp. CFBP 7698 (assembly GCF_003600855.1). Classification (NCBI taxonomy): domain Bacteria; kingdom Pseudomonadati; phylum Pseudomonadota; class Gammaproteobacteria; order Lysobacterales; family Lysobacteraceae; genus Xanthomonas; species Xanthomonas sp. CFBP 7698. The sequence goes on along the minus strand of NZ_PRDN01000007.1, from coordinate 25,088 downwards.
GCTGTGGATCACCTCCAGCGAGCGGCAGAAGTTCGATCCTGCGCAGGACATGAAGGCCAATCTCGGCAAGCTGATCCGCCTCAACGACGACGGCAGCGTGCCGGCCGACAATCCGTTCGCCGCGCAGGGTGGAGTCGCTGCGCAGGTCTGGTCGCTGGGTCACCGCAATATCCTGGGCATCGCCTTCGACAGCAAGGGCCGCCTGTGGGAACACGAGATGGGCCCGGCCGGCGGCGATGAGCTCAACCTGATCCAGCGCGGTGCCAACTATGGCTATCCGATCGTTTCCAACGGCGATCATTACGACGGCACGCCGATCCCCGACCACAACACCCGCCCGGAGTTTGCCGCGCCCAAGATCAGCTGGACCCCGGTGATCTCGCCGGCCGGCTTTGTGATCTACAGCGGCAAGCAATTCCCCGCGTGGCGCGGCAACGGCTTCATCGGTGGCTTGTCATCGATGGCGCTGGTGCAGGTCTCGTTGGGCGACCAGCCGCGCGAGGTTGCCCGCTACGACATGGGCGCACGCATCCGCGAAGTGGAACAGGGACCGGACGGCGCACTGTGGTTGCTGGAGGACGAAGCCAGCGGCAGCACCGGGCGCCTGCTCAAGTTGACCCCCAAGAGCAAGGCAGCAGTCGAGAACGACGCGTAAGCGTGGTGGAGTGCGGTCGTGCAACACGCACCGCGCGCATCCATGATTGCCTTGCAGCATCACCAGCGCTCGCTGAGCGCTGGTGATGCCGATGCAGGCGCGTACACCTGCACCAGTTGACGCGCCTCAGGCGTCCAGCAGCTCGAACGTGACCGCGTCACCGCTGGTAGCCGATGCACAGACCCACACATCGAACAGGCCCGGCTCTGCGCCGAACACGCCCTTGTGATTGGTAAATGCCAGCGCATCGCGCGCCAGCGCAAATGCCACGTCCACGCTCTCGCCCGGCTGCAGCAATATCTTGCGGAAGCCCTTGAGCTCGCGCACCGGCCGCACCCGGCTAGCCACGCGATCGTGCACGTACAGCTGCACCACTTCCTCGCCTGCCACCGCACCGGTGTTGGTCACCTGGGTGGTGATGGTCAGCGTATCGTCCCAGCCCAGTTTCACGGTGCTCAGTTGTGGCTGCGCGTAGGCAAAGGTGGTGTAGCTCACGCCATGACCGAACGGATACAACGGCTCATTGGGCATCTCGCGCCAGCGCGCCTTGTACTCGGACAACGTCGGCAACTCCGGGCGGCCGGTGCGCAGATGGTTGTAGAAGTACGGCTGCTGGCCGGTCACCTGCGGAAAGCTGATCGGCAGCCGCGCCGACGGGTTGTAGTCGCCGAACAAGACATCGGCCACGGCGGTGCCGGTCTGGGTGCCCAGATACCAGGTCACGGCAATCGCATCGGCATCGCGCACGGCACCGCTCAGCGCCAGCGCGCGGCCGTTGCGCAGCAATACCACCACCGGCGTACCGGTCGCGGCCACCGCTTCTGCCAGCGCCTGCTGCGCGGGCGGCAGGGTGATTTCGGTCCGCGACTGCGCCTCGCCGCTGAAACGCTGCGGCTCGCCCAGCGCCAGCACCACCACATCGGCAGCCTGTGCAGCGTCGATGGCCGCCGAGATCCCGCCCGGCAATGCCTCTTCCAGGCCACAGCCGGCCACCACGGTCAGGGACTCGGCACTGACCACGGCGCGCACGCCCTGCTCCAGCGTCACATAACGCGCCTTGTCGCCGAACAGCGTCCAGCAGCCTTCGATATTTTCGCGGTCCTGCACGAACGGGCCGATCAAGGCGATGCGCTGGCCGTTCTTTTTCAGCGGCAGCACCGCGCCTTCGTTCTTGAGCAACACGATCGAGCGGCGCGCAGCATCGCGCGACAATGCGTCGTGCGCCGGCAGATGCGCGGTGTCGGCTTCGCGCGCCGGGTCCAGCGAGCGGTACGGATTGTCGAACAAGCCGATCGCCTCCTTGAGCTGCAGGATGCGTCGCACGCTGGCGTCCAGGGTGGCCATCGGCACCTCGCCGCTGTCCACCAGCGACGGCAGATGCGCGGCATAAAACCCGCTCTGCATGCTCAGGTCCAGCCCGGCCAGGAACGCCTTCTTGGTCGCATCGCGCTCATCGGCGGCGTAGCCGTGCGCGATCAGTTCCATGTCGGCGGTGTAATCGGAAATCACCACGCCGGGAAACTGCCACTCGCCGCGCAGGATCTCGGTCAGCAACTCGTGGTTGGCGCTGGCCGGCACGCCATTGATGTCGTTGAAGGACGACATCACGGTCAGTGCGCCGGCATCGAAGGCCGCCTTGAACGGCGGCAGATGCACATCGCGCAGGGTCTGCGGCGCAATATCGACGGTGTTGTATTCCATGCCTGCGGCCACTGCGCCATAGGCGGCAAAGTGCTTGGGCGTGGCCAGCAACGCATTGTCGGCGGTGAGGTCGCTGCCCTGAAAACCGCGCACGCGCGCGGCGGCAAACGCCGCGCCCAGCACCACGTCTTCGCCGGCACCTTCGGCACCGCGGCCCCAGCGCTGGTCGCGCGCGATGTCCACGGCCGGTGCGTAAGTCCAGTGCAGGCCGGCGGCGGTCGCCTCGATCGCGGTGGCGCGCGCGGTGCGCTCGGCCAGCTCCGGCTCGAAGCTGGCTGCCTCGCCCAGCGGGATCGGGAACACCGTGCGCATGCCGTGGATCACGTCCGCCGCCAGGATCACCGGGATGCCCAGCCGGCTTTCTTCCACGGCGACTTTCTGGATCTGCACGCCCAGGGCGGCGCCCACGCCATTGAACAGCGAGCCGACCCGGCCCTCGCGCACCTGCTGCAATACCTCGTCGGCATTGCGCACATTGGCTTCGGGATTCACGTCCGGCGCAAACGGCCGCACCATGTCGGCGAACACACCCAACTGTCCGACCTTCTCTTCGACGGTCATCCGGGCAATCAGGGTTTCGATGCGATCAGCAGCCATGAGATCCTTGAGAAAACGTTTACATGGCCGGCAATTCTAGCCTGACGCGACTGCGGGGGGGCAAGTTTTGCAGGCCGGGATTCGAGATTCGGGATTTGTAGAGGCCGGTTGTACGGTATGTTGCCCGCCGGAGCGGCAACGGCGCAGCGCCTGGTCCGCCGCGACCTTCGATGCTCCGGGATCCAGGCATGCAAGCCAGGCGGGCGGTTCGCGACAATCAGGCGGCGCGTCCCCGCTCGATGATCACGCCCACTGCCTGCGCGCCACGCACCGCACCGGGCTTGCTCAGCTTCAGCCGCAGCCACTGCACGCCGAATTCGTCCAGCACGATCGCCGCGCAGCGCTCGGCCAGGGTTTCGACCAGCCCGAAATCCGACGCCTGCACGAACTCGATCAGCCGCTTGCTCACTGCCTTGTAGTTCAGCGTGTCGGCGATGTCGTCGCTGGCGGCCGGGATGCGGTTGTCGAACCCCATCTCCAGGTCGAACCGCAGCGTCTGGCGGATGCGCCGCTCCCAATCGTAGATGCCGATCAGCGCATCGATGTCGAGACCTTCAATAAACACTTTATCCATGGGGAATCGGGAGTCGGGAATGGAGAATGGGGAGAAGCAAGGGCAACAACACACGATACGGACAGGATCGGGGTAACGCTCTTCCTATTCCCGATTCCCCATTCCCGATTCCGCCGCCGCCAACAGCGGCAAGCTCGCCATATCCCAACGCGGCGTCACCTGCACCGCCGCGTCGGCGCGTTCGCCGGCCTCCAGGCGCAGCGCGCCGGCGAAGGCGATCATGGCGCCGTTGTCGGTGCACAAGGCCGGCCGCGGGAAGCAGACCCTGCCCCCACGGCGCTGCGCGGCCTCCTGCAGCTGCGCACGCAGGCGCTTGTTGGCGCCCACCCCGCCGGCCACCACCAGGGTGTCGCAACCGGCTGCATCCAGCGCGCGCAGGCATTTGATGGCCAGCGTCTCCACCACCGCGTCCTCGAAGCCGCGCGCGATGTCCGCCCGGGTAGTGTCTGACTGGTCGCTGTTGCGCCAGGCCAGCAGCACCTGGGTCTTGAGCCCGCTGAAACTGAAATCCAGCCCGGGCCGGTCGGTCATCGGCCGCGCAAACTTGTAGCGCCCCGGCGTGCCGGTTTCGGCCAGCGCCGCCAGCTGCGGGCCACCGGGATACGGCAGACCCATCATCTTGGCGGTCTTGTCGAAGGCCTCGCCGGCCGCATCGTCCAGCGTCTCGCCCAGCACTTCGTAGCTGCCCAGCGCCTTCACCGACACCAATTGGGTATGCCCGCCCGACACCAGCAAGGCCACGAACGGCGGCTGCGGGGGGTCGTCTTCCATCAGCGGCGCCAGCAGATGACCTTCCATGTGATGCACGCCGATCGCCGGCACGTCCAGCGCCCAGGCCAGCGACCGCGCCACCCCGGCACCGACCAGCAGCGCGCCGACCAACCCGGGTCCAGCCGTGTAGGCCACGCCATCCAGTTCGTCGATCCGCAGCCCGGCCTCGCCCAGGGTCTGGCGGATCAGCGGCAGCAGCTTGCGCACGTGGTCGCGGCTGGCCAGCTCGGGCACCACGCCGCCATACTCGGCATGCAGCGCAATCTGGCTGTAGACCGCGTGGGCGCGCAGCGCCGGCACGCCGGACAAGGCCGTGTCATAGACCGCCACGCCGGTCTCATCGCACGATGATTCGATCCCAAGGACTTTCACGGCAACTCGGCAGACAAGGAACAGGCCCGTATTTTCGCAGCTTTTGGGTTGCGCAGATGCGCCGACCCGCAGGTGCGCAGCCGCCGCGTGGGCTGCCGGGAAACGCGCGCCGACGCACGCTCTGCCGCACCGTTCCCGGCAATTTTCACCCGGGGCTTGCAGGCCGCTTGCAAGTCGTTATAATGCGCGGCTCGCCGGGGCAACCCGGAAATTCCGTCACGCGAGTCCGCTCGCACCCGCCCGGGGCTCCCGGACGGAAATCCCATTTTCTGGAGAACACATGCCCAGCGTTAAAGTCCGCGAGAACGAGCCCTTCGAATTTGCGCTCCGCCGTTTCAAGCGCACCTGCGAAAAGGCCGGCGTGCTGGCCGAGACCCGCAAGCGCGAGTTCTATGAAAAGCCGACCCAGGAGCGTAAGCGCAAGGCTGCCGCTGCCGTGAAGCGTCAGCTGCGTCGTTCCTCGCGCGACGTCACCAAGCGCCAGCGCTTGTACTGATCGAACGCGGTTCCTTGCCGCCGGGCATGCGCTGTAGGCGCGGCCCAGCGGGATTGAACCCAAGAGCCGGCACGCGCAAGCGTTGCCGGCTTTTTGTATTGGCCTGTGGCCGTCCCGCCAAGTACTCGGCGCGGGACCAGACGCCGCCGCCCCATTCCCTCTATGCCGACGCAGGCGCCCGACAGCGCGCGTCGACACCTCTCACCTGCCACCCAGGAGTCACCCCATGCCCCTCAAGCAGCAGCTCACCGATGACATGAAGGCCGCGATGAAGTCCGGCGACAAGCACAGCCTGGGCGTGATCCGGCTGATCAACGCCGCGATCAAGCAGAAGGAAGTGGACGAGCGCATCGAGATGGACGATGCCGCCGTCATCGCCGTGCTCGACAAGATGGTCAAGCAGCGCAAGGACTCGGTCACCCAATACGAAGGCGCCGCGCGCGAAGACCTGGCGCAGATCGAGCGCGAGGAAATCGTGGTGATCGAGCGTTACCTGCCGGCCAAGATGGGCGAAGCCGAGATCGTGGCGGCCATCCAGGCCGCCATCGCCGAAACCGGCGCCAGCAGCCCGGCCGATATCGGCAAGCTGATGGGTGCGCTCAAGCCCAAGCTCGCCGGGCAGGCCGACATGGGCCTGGTCTCCACGCTGGTCAAGCAACAGCTGGCCGGCTGAGCCATGCCGTGTCGTGGTCGTTCGGCCGCGACACGGCACGATCGTCGCGACACTCGCCGGACGGTTGCAGGGTGCGTCTGCAATTGATGCGCAAGGCGTGATGCGCAGCGCACCTCTGCAGCCGATGCACGCGCCGTTGTAGCTGGGTGCCCCTGCGCGCAGTCCACCGGAAGGCGCAGCGCAGTGTTGCCCCGCGGCTGCGTGTAGCGTTGCGCGTAGATCGCGTGCAGATTCCCTCACGGCTCATCCAGAACCGCCCCATCGCGACAATGCAGGCGCAGTGCAGCGGATCGACGCTGCCGTCTGCGCGCGCCACAGCCGCGACGTGCAACAGGCAGGTTGCAGGCATGCTTGCGTACGCACACAGCAACACCACTGCCGGCGCTTTCACCAGACCTTCGATAGTGCCCTGTTAGAACGGGTCGCCAGTGCAGACGCGGGCGAGGCATGCCGCACCCGGGACTGCCTGACGACCTCTGTGCGCATGACCGTCTGCCTCAAGGACCCTCGCCGGTGACGAAGCTCTCGACCGAACACCTGCAGAAACATCTGGGCCGCCTGCAACGCAGTCTGCCGATGGCGCTGCTCAATCGCTTTCTCGAAATCGACGTGATGACGCAGGCCGCGTCGCTGTCGTTCTATGCCTTGTTGTCGCTGGCACCGCTGCTGGTGCTGCTGTTGTGGCTGACCGCATCGCTGTATCCGCCGGCGCAGGAAGCACTGGTGCAGCAGATCGCGCAATTGGCCGGCGGCAGCGCCGCCGAAGTGGCCGATACGGTGATCCGCAACGCCACCGATCAACCCGGGGTCGGATCGTTGGCGGGTCTGTGGAGCACGCTGTTGCTGTTCGTCGGTGCCACTGCGGTATTCGCGCAGCTGCAGAACGCCTTGAACCTGATCTTCCGTACCGACAAACAGCGCCTGGAAGGGCTCATGGCGTGGCTGAAGAAGCGCGTCTTTTCGTTCGGCGTGATCCTGGCGCTGGGCTTCCTGTTGATCGTGTCGATGATTGCGACCACCGCATTGCAGGTGGTGTTCGCGCGGCTGCCCTCGGTGCTGCCAGCAGTGGGGTATGTCACCACGCTGGCGCTGTACTCGCTGGCCTTTGCGTTCCTGTATCGCTACCTGCCCGATCGCACCGTGAACTGGCGCCAGGCCTTTGTCGGTGGCGTCATCACGGCCTTGTTGTTTGCGCTGGGCCGCTATGCCATCGGCGTGTACATCGCCAAGGCCGCGCCCGGCAGCGCCTACGGGTCGATGGGTACGCTGGTGATCCTGCTGGTGTGGATGTACTACGCCTCGGTGGTGTTCTTCGTCGGCGCATTGCTGACCGCGGTGATCGACGAGCGCGTGCGCTCGCATCGCAAGCTGCGCGAGGCCGGGGTCGACCCGGAGCATCCGCCGCAGGTCATTGCAACGCCGGATGCCGTGGTGCCGCCGAACCCGCCACAGGCAGCGCCGCGCCCCTGAGACCGCGCCGCACGCTGCCTCACGCCTGACTGCTGCGCCACCGGTAGACCGCTGGCGCCAGCCGGTGCCAGCTGCTGGGATATCCTAGCGGGATGGCCCGCATCCCCGACGCATTCATCGACGAACTGCTCGCACGCACCGACATCGTCGAGGTGGTGGGCGGCCGGGTGCCGCTCAAGCGCCAGGGCAAGGAATACTCGGCGCGCTGCCCGTTCCATGACGAGCGCTCGGCGTCGTTCACGGTCTCGCCCACCAAGCAGTTCTACCACTGCTTCGGCTGCGGCGCGCACGGCACCGCCATTAGTTTTCTGATGAATTACGACCGCCTCGAGTTTCTCGATGCGGTCGACGAGCTGGCCAAGCGTGCCGGCATGGACATCCCGCGCGACACCCAGCAGCGCACGCCGCAACAGCAGGACGACAGCCGCGAGCTGTATTCGGCACTGGAAGCGGCCACCAAGTTCTTTCAGCGCCAGCTCGAAGGCAGCGACCGCGCCCGCGACTACCTGGACGGGCGCGGCGTGGACGCCGACAACCAGGCACGCTTCCAGATCGGCTACGCCCCCGACGGCTACAGCGCCTTGAAGGACACCCTGGGCACCGATGCGCGCCGCATGAGCGTGCTCGAACGCGCCGGGCTGTTTTCCAAGAACGATCGCGGCCACGTCTACGACAAGTTCCGCGACCGGGTGATGTTCCCGATCTTCGACCGCCGCGGCCGCGTGATCGCCTTCGGCGGCCGCATCATGGGCGCGCCGACCGACGGCCGCGACCCGGGCCCGAAGTACCTCAACTCGCCGGAAACCGCACTATTCCACAAGGGCCGCGAGCTGTATGGCCTGTGGCAGGTACGCCAGGCCAATCAGAAGATCGAACGGCTGATCGTGGTCGAGGGCTACATGGACGTGGTCTCGCTGTTCCAGTTCGGCGTCACCCAGGCGGTGGCCACGCTGGGCACCGCCACCACGCCCGAACATGCCGAGCTGCTGTTCCGCAACGCGCCGGATGTGTACTTCTGTTTCGACGGCGACAACGCCGGGCGCAAGGCCGGCTGGCGCGCGCTCGAATCGGTGCTGCCGCGCATGAAGGACGGCCGCCAGGCGTTTTTCCTGTTCCTGCCCGATGGCGAAGACCCGGACACCATCGTGCGCAAGGAAGGCGCGCAGGCGTTCGATCAGCGCCTGAAACAGGCCACCCCGCTGTCGCAGTTCTTCTTCGACGAGATGTCGCGCGAGATCAACCTGCACACGCTGGACGGCAAGGCACGCCTGGCCGAACGCGCACGTCCGATGCTGGCGCAGATCCCCGAAGGCGCATTCGGCGATCTCATGAAGCAGGAACTGGCGCGCATGACCGGCGTCGGCGCGAGCACCGCTGCGCAACAGTCCCCGGCCAAAGCGCGGCCACCCGCGCGCATGGTGGCCCCCACGCAGAAGCGCAGCCTGGTGCGTGCATCGATCGCGATCCTGCTGCAACAACCGTCGCTGGCGATGAGCCTGGAAGGCGACCACGATTTTTCGGGCCTGCGCCTGCCCGGCATCGAGTTGTTGATGGAGCTGCTGGCGCTGGTGCGGCAACGCCCGGAAATCAGCACCGGAGCGCTGCTGGAGCATTTCACCGACCGCGACGAGCTGCCGGCCCTGCAGAAACTGGCCGCGCAGGAGCTGCCCGGCGACGAGCACAGCTGGGCGATCGAACTGCACGACGTCGTTGCCCAGCTCGACAAGCAATTGCTGCGTCAGCGGGTGGAAGAACTGCAGGCCAAACAGCGCGCGCAAGGCCTGGACCACACCGATAAATACGAAATGCGCGAGTTGCTCAAGGCGCTCGCCGCACTGTGATGTCGTGGCTGCCGGCGTCGTGGCAGGGGACGCAGGGCGCATCACTGCACTGGCGCGCGTAGACGATGGTGACGCGGCGACACAGGCTGCGCCCGCACGCGTCGTAGAATGGCCCGCTCCAGGCGCGTGATCGCGCGACACCTCCCACCTCGATGAAGAAGCTGCTGGCGCGGTTGCGCATTGATCCCTTCACCCTCGCGCTGCTGTGCACGGTCACGCTCGCCTCGTTTTTACCGGTCTCGGGCACGGCCGCTGCGGTCATGGACGATGTCACCGATGTCGCCATCGCCGCGCTGTTCTTCCTGCATGGCGCGCGGTTGTCGCGCGAAGCGGTCAAGGCCGGCGCGCTGCACTGGCGGCTGCATCTGGTGATCCTGGCCTGCACGTTTGTGCTGTTTCCGCTACTGGGGCTGCTGTTCAAGCCGTTGGCGCATCTTGCGCTGACGCCGGAGCTGTACATCGGCGTGCTGTTCCTGTGCGCGTTGCCGTCCACGGTGCAATCGTCGATCGCCTTCACCTCGATGGCGCGCGGCAACGTGCCCGCCGCGGTCTGTGCGGCCTCGCTGTCCAGCCTGCTGGGCGTGTTCTTCACGCCCTTGCTGATGGGCGCGCTGGTCGGCAGCCAAGGGGCCATGGCGCATCCCGCCGAAGCCATCGGCAAGATCCTGCTGCAGTTGCTGGTGCCGTTTCTGGCCGGCCATTTTCTGCGCCCGTGGATCGGTGGCTGGGTCGAGCGGCATCGCGCCGTGCTGCGCTACACCGATCAGGGCACCATCCTGCTGGTGGTCTACACCGCCTTCAGTGCATCGGTGAATGAAGGGCTGTGGCAGAAGACCCCGCTGCCGGCATTGCTCGCCGTCCTGGGCGCCGCCGCGCTGCTGCTGGCGGTGGCGATGCTATCGATCACCTTCATCGCACGGCGCCTGCGCTTCAACCGCGCGGACGAAATCGCCATCGTCTTCTGCGGCTCGAAAAAAAGCCTGGCTACCGGCGTGCCGATGGCCAAGGTGATGTTTGCCGGCGGCGGTCTGGGAGCCATCGTGCTGCCGATCATGCTCTACCACCAGTTGCAGCTGATCGTGTGCGCCTTCGTGGCCGCCCGCTATGCGCGTACCGCGCCGGACCCCGCGCAGGGCCAGGCCGGCCATCATTGAGGATGCTGGGCGCGGCCCACTGCGCATTGCATGACACCGGTTCGCCTGGCCGACTGCTGCCGGTTGTCAGCACAGATACAACGGTTATGACGCCCACGCGCCAGCGTGCGCTAGCGTAGGCGATCGACATTTGCCAACCCCACGGTGACTGCCATGACGTTGTCGTTCCGACGCCCATCCCCGCGCGCGACCGCGCTGCTGGCAGCACTGGCGCTCCTGGCGGGATGCAACAAGCCCGCGCCCCCGGCGGCACCGGCGACAGCGCCCAAGGCAGCCACAACGCCTGTTCCCGCGTCCGGCATCGCCTGGCGCGAGGGCGACGTGGACGATGCCTTCGCCGAAGCCAAGGAGAGCGGCAAGCCGGTCCTGCTGTACTGGGGCGCAGCCTGGTGCCCGCCCTGCAACCGCCTCAAGGCCACCTTGTTCAAGGACCCGGCGTTCATTGCGCGTACCCAGCAGTTCGTTGCCGTGCACCTGGATGGCGATTCGGAAGGCGCGCAGGCCTGGGGCGAGCGTTTCGGCATCAAGGGCTATCCCACCATCATCGTGCTGCGCCCGGACCGCAGCGAGATCACCCGCCTGGCCGGCGACGCCGACACTGCCCGCCTGGTCGACGTATTGCGCGTGGCTGCACGCAGCACCAGCACCGCCAGACAGCTGCTGGACACCGCCCTGCATGCGCCACAGACCCTGACTCCAGACGACTGGTCGGTGCTCGGCAACTACGCCTGGGGCACCGACGACCGTCTGCTCAAGCGCGAGGAGGCAGCGGACGTGCTGACCCGGCTGTCCAAGGTGGCGCCACAGCCGGCGCTGCAGCGAAGCTTTGCGCTGGCGGCACTCACTGCCGCCAAGGACCCGCCCGCCCCCGCTCCGGGCTATCGCACGTTGCTCGAGTCGGTGCTGGCCGATCCGGCAGAGGTGCGCGCCAATCTCGGCACGCTGAACTACATGCCGGCACGCCTGGTCGCTGCCGCCAGCGCCGATGCCGGCGAACGCGCCACCCTGTCCGCCGCGGTGGTCAACGCCCTGGACAAGGCCTACGCCGACCCAACGCTGCCGGTCTCCGACAGGCTCGGCACTGCCTTCGCACGCATCCAGTTGGCCCGCCTGGCGCAAGGCCAGCCAATCGAGACCGAGCCCAAAGATCCGCCGCCGCTTCCGCAGGAGCTGGTCGATAGCGTTCGCCAGCGCGTGCAGTGGGCCAGCGAAACCGCCAGGACCGATGAAGAACGTCAGTCCACCATCAGCACGGCTGCGGCCCTGTTGAGCGAGGTGGGCGACCACAACGGCGCCGAGCAGCTGCTGCTGGCAGAGCTCTCGCGGACCCGGACGCCGTACTACTACATGCCCGAACTGGCAGATCTGGCCGAACACCGTGGCGACAAGAAGACCGCGCTGGCATGGCTCAGGAAGGCCTACGAGGGCGCGCAGGGCCCGGCCACCCGCGTGCAATGGGGCGTGCTGTATGTCGATGGCCTGATCCGGCTCAGCCCGGACGACACGGCAGCCATCGAGACCGCCGCCACGCAGGTGATCGGCGAGCTGGCCGGGCAACCGGACGGCTACCGCCAACGGACCCGGCAACGGTTCGACACGCTCGCCGCTGCCCTGAAAGGCTGGAGCAAGCAGCATCGCCGGGACGGCAGCGCGGTCCTGGCCAGGTTGCAGAAGAAGATGCAGTCCAGCTGCGACAGCAAGAATGCCAGCGACTGCGCCGGCTGGCTGAGCTGAGAGCGGATGCCTGCAACAGCCTGCTGCCTGCCGCCTGCCGCAGGCAGGCTGCAGGCCTGGCGCATGCCCTTTAGCGAACCCAGGGCAGCAGCAGGTGATCGACCATCAGAAACGCGAACAGCGCCATCAGGTAGACGATGGAATACCCGAACATCTTCATCGAAAACAGCTCGTCCGGTGGGTCCAGCATGCGCCACGCATACCAGAGGAACACCGCGTTGAGCACCACCGCCCCGCCGAGATAGAACACCCCGCTCATGCCCACCGCCACCGGTAGCAGGGTCACGATGGCCAGCAGCACCGTGTAGACCAGGATCTGCTTGCGCGTGTGCGGCACGCCGTGGGTCACCGGCAACATCGGAATCGCGGCCTTGGCGTAATCGGCGCGCCGGAAGATCGCCAGCGCCCAGAAATGCGGCGGCGTCCAGATGAAGATGATCAGCACCAGTAACGCGGAGTTGATCCAGTCGGCGCTGGTCGGCAGCCCGGTCACCGCCGCCCAGCCCAGCATCGGCGGCGTGGCACCCGCCAGCCCGCCGATCACGATGTTCTGCGAGGTCGCCCGCTTCAGGTAGACGGTGTAGATCACCGCGTAACCGATCATCGATGCAAAGGTCAGCACCGCAGTGATGACGTTCACCCACACCACCAGAATGGTCATGGAGATCACGATCAGCACGCCGGCAAAGACCAGCACCTGCCACGGCCGCACCTTGCCCACCACCAGCGGCCGCCACGAGGTGCGCGCCATCTGTGCATCAATCTTGGCATCGAGCAACTGGTTGATCGCCGCTGCCGCCGAGGCGGCAAGCCAGATGCCCAGGAAACCCAGCGTTCCGGCGCGCACTTGCGCCCAGGTGGGCAGGCCGGGAACGGCCAGGAACATGCCGACCAACGCGGTGAACACGATCAGTGCCACCACTTTCGGCTTGGTCAGATCCCAGTAATCGCGTGCACTGACAGCCATGCTCACTCCGGCGCGCGCAGCCGCGCCAGCAGCGACACCAGCACGAACAGCAAGGCCACCGCGCCGCCGTTATGCAGCACCGACACTTCCAGCGGCAGCGCTAGCTTGACGTTGAGCATGCCCAGCGTCACCTGCACGGCCACCAGCACCGCCAGCGCGCTGGCCCACACCCGCATGCCCGGCGAGCGCGACAGACGCCACGCCAGCCACCACAGGTACAGCGCGGTCGCCATCGCCCATAGCCGGTGCGCCATCTGGATGGCGATCCGCGCCGCGCCATCGAGCACGCCGCCTTCGTAATCCACGCCGATGCCGCGCCACAGCGTGAAGCCCTCGCGGAAGTCATGCGGTGGCCACCACTGGCTGACACAGCGCGGGAAGTTGTCGGCCGACCAGCTGCCGCCACCGCAGGCCAACGCCGCATAGTTGGCACTGACCCAGCCGCCCAGCGCGATCTGCAGGCCCAGCACTGCCACACCCAGGCGCAGCAGCCATTTCAAGCGCGACGCGTCGGCCAACGTGATCGGCAGGTGCGTTGCGCGCCACGCCATCCACACCAGCAGCGAAAACATCAGCATGCCGCCGAGCAGATGGCCCATCACCACGATGGGCTTGAGCAGCAAGGTCACCGTCCACATGCCCAGCAGCGCCTGGAAGATCACCACCGCCAGCGTCAGCACGGCCGCGCGCGCCAGATCGATATTGCTCCAGCGCAGGGCCGCCAGCAGCAGGATCGCCTCACCGGCAATCGCCACACCCATCGCCGGGATGTGCCAGCCGGACATGTACAACGGGATCGACAGCGCCACCAGCACCGCGGCCGAGACCACCTGGGCGATGCCCATGCGACGTCGGCGCGCTGCCAGCAGCGACAGCACCAGCACCTCCACACCCAGCGCACCGGCCAGGAAGCGGTGCACCTGCTCACGCCAGGCCTTGTGCGATTCCAGCGGGCGGATCTTGCTGGCCACGTGGGTGTTGGCTTCGTCGGTGGTCTGCGGCCAGGTCACGCGGCCGTAGCAGGTCGGCCAGTCCGGGCAACTCATGCCGGCATCGGACAGGCGCACGAACGACCCGAACAGGATCGTGCTCGCAGTGAACAACGCCGCCAGCCAGGCCATGCGGTGGAAGTGGCGGAACAACGCCGGTGGCGCAAACAGATTCATCGGGCTCACATCAGTTTCAGCAGCTTGACCAGATCCGCGCGCAAGCCCGCCGGGGCGAACCCGGGGGCGTAGCGCAGGATCACGAAGCCATTGGGGTCGATCACATACACCGGCACGCCGGCGGCATCGTTGGCGCGCGGCAGCGCTTGCCGCAAGTGCGCGTCGTCGCGCAGTACACGCAGGGCGGGCATCGGCGGCAGGCCAGCCGGTGGCGCGCCGATCCACAGCACCTCCACCTTGTCGGCGCGATGCCCGAGCAATTGCCACACCTTGTCCAGCTCGGCGGCCAGCGCCACGCAGCGCTGCGCACAATCTGCCGGCGGCGCAAGCGCAATCCGCCAGATGCGCTCGCCCGGCGCCCACAGGTACGGCCGCCCGTCCGCGCGCAACGGCGTCATCGCCCGCAGGTCGGCAGGCGGATGCAGCAGTTCGCCGTTGTTGCGCATCGCCGCTGGCTGCCAACCGGAGAAGCGCAGCACGCCGGCCAGCAACATCGAGCCGAAGAACAGCACTGCCAGCGCAATCAGCATCCTGCGGCCGCGTTTGACCGAGTGCGGCGTGGCCGATGTGGAAGAGGTCATGGCGGCGATTTTCTCATGCCGCAGGCGTCAGTGCCCGCGCAGACGGCGGCGTCGCGCACGCCATGTCAGCAGCGTGGCCGTGGCCAGCACGGCAGCTGCCAACCCGAACCATTGCACCGCGTAACCCAAGTGCCGCGCGGGTGGCAGCGTGTTTGGCAGCACATCCAGATCGCGCACGTAGCCCACCGGCAACGCCGGATCCAGGCGCAGGACCTGCGACGAAATGTCGCGCCTGCCCAACGCATCGCGCAGCGTCTGCGTATCCAGGCGCGTGGCCAGCCAGGTGTGCGCTGTCGCGGTGGGCGCCAGTGCAGGACCGATGGCCAGGCCCGCCGATGGCGGCGCGCTCAACAGACCCTGCACTGCCTGCACCCCCTCATATGCCGCGATGGGCGGCAACTGCCGATCGGCCGGCAGCGGCAGCCAGCCCAGATCGACCAACAGCGTGCTGGCGGTGCCCTCTACGGCGGCCAGCTGATAGACGCGCAGGCCGGCACGCCCCGCATGTAACTGGTTGTCCAGCAACACCTGCGCCGGCAAAAACCGCACCCGACCGCTTACCCAGCACAACCCGGGCTGAGCCTGCACGGCCTGGCGCAGGGTCAGCGGCCTTTCGCGTACATGCGCGGCACGTTCCAGCAGTGCTTCCTTGCCGTGCATGCGGTGCAGCTGCCACTGCCCGAGCGCTGCGAATCCGGCACTCAGCAGCAGCGCCAGCACCCACCCGATCGCGGCGGTGTGCTTGCGCGTCATGACAAGCGGCGCAAAAAGGCGTGCAATGCCCACACCACGCCGACGACTCCCGGGGCTGCTGTGAACGATTCGCTCAAGACGCTGCTGATTGTCGCCTTCCTGATCGTGATCCTGTGGAACCTGGGTGCCGGTCTCTACTACCTGTTGACCGACCGCGGCCAGACCAAGCGCACCGTCAACGCACTCACCTGGCGCATCGGCTTATCGGTCGCGTTGATCGCCATCGTGATCATCGGCATCTACACCGGCTGGATCAAGCCGCATGGACTAGGCCGCTAGCGCGGCCGGGAATGGGGAATCGGGAGTAGTGAATCGTAAAAGCAAAAGCGGGCTTGCTATTGCTATTGCGATTCCCGATTCCCGATTCCCGATTCCCGACTCTCAAAGTACATACACGAACAGGAACAGCGCCAGCCACACCACGTCGACGAAGTGCCAGTACCAGGCAGCCGCTTCGAATGCGAAATGGTTGTCGCGACTGAAGTGTCCCTTGGCAGCGCGTAGCCACATCACCGCCAGCATGATCGTGCCCAGCAGCACGTGCATGCCGTGGAAGCCGGTGAGCATGAAGAAGGTCGAGCCGTAGATGCCCGACCCCAGGGTGAGATTGAGTTCGGTATAGGCGTGGATGTATTCCTCTGCCTGCAGGAACAGGAACACGCAGCCCAGCAGCACGGTCAGGCCCAGCCACAACAACAGCGCCCCACGTCGACCACCCTTGAGTGCGTGATGGGCGATGGTCAAGGTCACACCGGAGCTCAGCAGGATCAGTGTATTAATCAGCGGCAGGCCCCAGGCGGGAATGGTCTGGAATTGCCCGCCGATCGTGCCCGGGCCGTTGGTCGGCCATGCAGCGGAGTAGCCGTTCCACAACAGCTCGTTGGTCATCACCCCATCGCCTTCGCCACCCAACCAGGGCAGCGTCAGCACGCGTGTGTAGAACAAGGCGCCGAAGAAGGCGCCAAAGAACATCACCTCGGAAAAAATGAACCACACCATCCCCATGCGGAACGAGCCGTCCACCTGGCGGTTGTAATTGCCGGCGTTGGACTCGCGAATGACATCACCAAACCACATGAACAAGGTCGCCAGCAACATCGCCATGCCGGCGAAAAAGGTCCAGCGCCCCCAGGCCGCATCGTTGAGCCAGCTGGCCACGCCAATCATCATCACGAACATCGCAATCGAGCCGACAAAGGGCCATTTGCTTTGCGTCGGGACGAAATACGCATCGGCGTTGGGACTGTGATCGGCCATGGCGTTGCTTCCGTGTCGTGGAGCGGTGGATGAAGGCTACGGTGCCGCGCGCGGCGCGCCGGATGCACTGCCGCCCGGCAATTGCGAAGTCAGCGCGTCGTTGCGGTAGAACGTGTACGACAAGGTGATCGTGGTGACTTCCGGCGGCAACGCAGGGTCGACGATGAACCGCAGCGGCATGTCGCGCGTTTCACCGGCCTGCAGGGTTTGCGCGGTAAAGCAGAAACATTCGGTCTTGTTGAAATACCCGGACGCACGCGCAGGCGCCACCGACGGCACCGCGCTGCCGACCACCGCCCGCTTGCTGTCATTGCGCGCGAAATACAACGCCTCGTTGAGTTCGCCGGGCACCACATCCATCGTCATCTGCTCAGGATGGAAGGTCCACGGCAACTTCGAATTGACCCCCGCATCGAACTCCACGCGCACCGTGCGCCTGCCCGGCACCGCGACTGCACCACCTGCGCCAGCAGCACTCGCGCGCGTACTGCCCGGCGCACGCTCCATGCGGATACCGAACACCTTCTCGCAGGCGATGCGGTACAGCGGCACCAACGAAAAGGTCAGCACGAACACGCCCAACACCACGCCCAGCAGCTTGAACAAGCCCGCTGTTGGCACAGGTGCTGGCGCGCGCGCATTCATCGCCCGATGACTCCCGACGCGATGAAGCCCGCATAGATCAGCAACGCGATGATCCCCACCGTGATGGCAGTGCGGCGCACGGCACGGCGTTGCTGCGCCTGCCGTTCGGCAGCCGACAGCAGGCGCGTCACCGCCGGCTCCGATGCAGACTCAGTGGCCGATGTCTTCATGCGCAAGATCTCCAGGCTTGATCACCGGCGGCACGGTGAAGGTATGCGCCGGCGCCGGCGATGGCACCGTCCATTCCAGCCCCTTGGCACCTTCCCACGCACGCGCATCGGCACGGGCACCGCTGCGCAACGAAGAGAACAAGATCGCCGCCATCAGGAACGGGGTGGCGAACATGCCGAACGCACCGATCGAGCTGACCAGGTTCCAGTCGGCAAACACCACGTTGTAATCGGGAATACGCCGCGGCATGCCGGCCAGGCCCAGGAAGTGCTGCGGGAAGAACAGCAGGTTGACGAAAATCATCGTCCACCAGAAATGCACCTTGGCCCAGTTCTCGTTGTACATCCGGCCGGTCCATTTCGGCCACCAGTAGTACACCGCCGCAATCAACGCGAACACCGCGCCGGTCACCAGCACGTAGTGGAAATGCGCGACCACGAAATAGGTGTCGTGATACTGGAAGTCGGCCGGCACGATTGCCAGCATCAAACCGGAGAACCCACCGATACTGAAGAGGATCACGAACGCCACTGCCCACAGCATCGGCGATTCGAACGTCAGCGAGCCCTTCCACATCGTGCTGACCCAGTTGAACACCTTCACTCCGGTCGGAATGGAGATCAGCATGGTGGCGAACATGAAATAGATCTCGCCGCCCAGCGGCATGCCCACCGTGAACATGTGGTGCGCCCACACGATGAAGCTCAGGAACGCGATCGCCGCAATCGCATATACCATCGCCTGGTACCCGAACAGCGGCTTGCGGCTGAAAGTGGGGATGATTTCGCTGACCACGCCGAACGCCGGCAGGATCATGATGTAGACCTCCGGGTGCCCGAAGAACCAGAAGATGTGCTGGTACATCACCGGGTCGCCGCCGCCGGCCGCGTTGAAGAAGCTGGTGCCGAAGAACTTGTCGGTCAGCAACATGGTCACCGCACCGGCCAGTACCGGCATCACCGCAATCAACAGGAAGGCGGTGATCAGCCAGGCCCAGCAGAAGATCGGCATCTTCAGCAGATCGATGCCCGGCGCACGCATGTTGAGCACGGTGGCGATGATGTTGATCGCGCCCATGATCGAACTGACACCGGCCACGTGGATCGCAAACACGCTGAAGGCCACGTTGTAGCCGCCCTGCAGCGACAGCGGCGGATACAAGGTCCAGCCACCGGCTGGCGCACCACCCGGCAAAAACAGCGTCAGCAACAGCAGGGTAAAGGCGACGGGCAGCAGCCAGAACGACCAGTTGTTCATGCGCGGCAGCGCCATGTCCGGCGCGCCGATCTGCAGCGGGATCATCCAGTTGGCCAGGCCGACGAACGCCGGCATCACCCCGCCGAAGATCATCACCAACGCATGCACGGTGGTCATCTGGTTGAAGAATTCCGGCTTGACGAACTGCAAGCCGGGCTGCATCAGTTCGGCGCGGATCACCACGCTCATCGCCGCGCCGATGATGAACATCACGAAGGAAAACAGCAGGTACAGCGTGCCGATGTCCTTGTGATTGGTCGAAAAGAACCAGCGCTCGACGAAGCCGGGCTGGTGGTGTCCGTGGTGATCGACTGCGGTATGCGCCATGACGGAACGACCTCTACGAAGCGGTGCGGTTGCGAGCGGTGTTAGAGAGCGGCGGTCGGTGCGGCAGGTTGCGCTGCCGGCGCCGCGGCAGGCGCGGCTTCACCAGCAGGTGCGGCCGCTGGTGCAGCGGGTGTCGGGGCGCCCGCGGGCACGGGCGCTGCCGCGGGTGCGGTACCGGCAGCGCGGCGCGCCGCCAGCCAACGCTGGAATTCGGCCTTGGGCAACGCCTCGACCACGATGGGCATGAAGCCATGATCCTTGCCGCACAATTCGGCGCACTGGCCGCGATACACGCCCGGTTGCTCGATATTGGTCCAGGCCTCGTTGACGATGCCCGGGATCGCATCCTGCTTCCAGCCAAGCGCCGGCACCCACCAGGCATGGATCACGTCGTCGGCGGTGATGACAAAGCGGATCTTGGTGTTGACCGGCAGCACCAGCCGATTGTCGACATCCAGCAGGTAGTGCGGCTGCGAAGCGACTGTGGGCCGCTCGCCGCTCTGGCGGATGCGGTCCGACTCACGCGCCAGGCGGCTGGTGAATTCCACCCCCTGGCCCAGATATTCGTACTTCCACATCCACTGGTAACCGGTCACCTTGACGGTCATTTCCGATTCGCGGGTGTCGTACATCGCAATCAACTTGGCGGTCGCCGGCCACGCCATCGCAATCAGCACCAGCACCGGAATCACGGTCCACAATACTTCGGCCTGCGTGTTGTGACTGAACTGCGCAGCGACGGCCCCCTTGGACTTGCGGAACTTGAACATCGCATAGCCCATCGCCGCAAACACCAGCGCGCCGATCACCACGCACACCCACAGCGCCACCATGTGCGCCTCGTAGGCCATGCGCGCAGTCTGGGTGACGCCGCGCCCCATATTGAGCTGCCACTCCTTCGGATCGGCCGACTGCGCCCACACGGCGGGTGCGCACGACAGCGCCGCCATCGCCAGGCCAAAGCGTGAATACGTCGACTTCCAGCTGCTGCGTTGCGTCATTGCCTAGACCCTTACGTCATCGGTGACGGCCATTGGCGGCCGCGAGCAAGCGTTTCAGCGTATCTGCCAGTTCCACACGTTCGGCCGGCCCGAGAAAACTTCCGATCTCGATCTGCCTGCCGCTGCTCACCAGCAGCACCCTGTCGTCGCGCTCCATGCATAGCCGCACCCAGTGCGGATGTGCCTGAAACGCTGGTGGCGCCTGTCCGGACGGAAACACCTCAACGGCGGTCTCCCCCACCCGGATCGCTTCTTCGCGCTCGCCACTTCGCCACAACTGACGTAGCGCCAGCGCCACCACACCACTGTGCAACAGGGCGAATACCGGCGCGAATGCATTGCCGGTCCACCACCCCAGGCCCGCAAACAACCACATCGTTCCTGCCAGCACCGCAAACAACATCACGAATTGCCTGGCCGACAGCGCCCGCGGAGGTCGCAACCGCAATTGCGTCCCGACCCCTTCGGACATCAACGGCAGCACTTCGATCATGGCAACACGCAGCGGACTGCGGGAATAGCCCGATGGTAGACCCGCGCGAACGCATGCGGCAAGCATTTCCGGCGATCAAGAATTTGCTGCAGTGCAGCTAAAAACACGCGTAAATCAATCACTTCCGAAAACCCACGACGGCACAACCCAACGACGGGGCCTGCGGTCACAGCCAGTGGCGACCTGCACAAAACGGCGGGAAAGCTGCCGCTTCCACACAAGTGCGCACGCACCCTCGCTCTCTAGAATGGGCATGGATCTCCAGGCATCTTTCGCATGAACGCTCAGCTCGACCCGCTTGCCTCCGCCGCCGTTCCACATCCGCTGCTCGCCCCCGAATTGCCGGCCGCATCCGGCGCCTTGCGCGCCGCCATCACCGCTGCCTGGCTCAAGGACGAGGCCGAACACGTCCGCGAACTGCTCGACCAGGCGCGCCTGCCCGCCGCCGAGCAGGCCAAGGTGCAGGCGCTGGCCGCCGATCTGGTCACCCGCGTGCGTGCACGTGCGCAGGACCAGGGCGCGATCGAAGCCTTCATGCGGCAGTACGATCTCGGCAGCGAGGAAGGCGTGCTGCTCATGTGCGTCGCCGAAGCGCTGCTGCGCATTCCGGACCAGGAGACCGCAGACAAGCTGATCCGCGACAAGCTCGGCGATGCGGACTGGAAAAAGCACATGGGCGGCAGCGATTCGGTGCTGGTCAATGCTTCGACCTGGGGACTGATGCTGACCGGCAGGCTGGTGCAGCTCAACGACCTCACCCGCGCCGATGTGCCCGGCGCCTTCAAGCGCTTGATCGGCCGCGTCGGCGAGCCGGTGATCCGCCTGGCAGTGCGCCAGGCAATGAAGATCATGGGCCACCAGTTCGTCATGGGCCGCACCATCGGCGAGGCGCTGTCGCGTTCGCGCAAGGGCGACAACGCCGACTACCGCTATTCGTTCGACATGCTCGGCGAAGGCGCGCTCACCATGAAGGATGCACAGCGCTACCTGCAGGCATATCGCGATGCCATCCATGCGATCGGCCGCAGCGGCAGCTTTGTCGGCACCGATGTGTTCGCTGCACCCAGCATCTCGATCAAGCTTTCCGCGCTCTACCCGCGCTACGAACACGCCAAGCGCGCGCGCGTCATGGCCGAACTGGTTCCAGGCGTGCTGGAACTCGCCCAGCTGGCCAAGTCCTACGGTATCGGCTACACCGTCGACGCCGAAGAGGCCGACCGTCTGGAGCTGTCGCTGGACATCATCGAAGCCACCTTCTCCGACCCGTCGCTGGAGGGCTGGGAAGGATATGGCCTGGCGGTGCAGGCGTATCAGAAACGCACGCCGTACACGATCGATTTCCTGGCCGACCTGGCGCGTCGCGTTGGCCGCCGCATCCCGGTACGGCTGGTCAAGGGCGCGTACTGGGATGCGGAGATCAAGCGGGCCCAGATTGAAGGCCATTCTGGCTACCCGGTGTTTACCCGCAAGCAGAACACCGACGTGTCCTACCTGGCCTGCGCACGTCGCATGTTTGCGCACAGCGATGCGCTGTACCCGATGTTCGCCACACATAACGCGCAGACGATTGCTGCCGTGCGCGCCATTTCCGCCGGCAAGACCTACGAGCACCAGAAGCTGCACGGCATGGGCGACGACCTGTATGCCGAAGTGATCCCAGCCGATCGCCTGGGCCTGCCGTGCCGTGTGTACGCGCCGGTCGGCTCGCACGAGGATCTGCTGCCTTACCTGGTTCGTCGCCTGCTCGAGAACGGCGCGAACTCCAGCTTCGTCAATCGTATTACCGATGAGGACGTTGCCATCGAAGACCTGATCCGCGATCCGGTCGAGGCTGTCACGTCGTTTGCATCCATCCCGCATCCAAAGATCCCGCTGCCGACCGATCTGCTGCGCAGCCAGAACCAGAACAGGAAAAACTCCATGGGCGCCAACCTCGCCAACGACAACGATCTGCGGCAGCTGGCCGAGCAACTCAACGCCGCAATCAAGCCATGGACAGCCGCACCGCTGGTTCCAGGTGCGGTAATCAGCACGCCGCGCGAAGCCGTGCTCAATCCTGCAGATCGCCGCGAGACGGTGGGTCACTGGCAGCCAGCCGATGCGGCCACGGTCCAGAAGGCACTCGCTGCGGCCGCGGCTGCACAACCTGGGTGGAACCGCACGCCCGCGGCCAGCCGCGCCACCATCCTGGAGCACGCCGCCGACCTGCTGGAAGCACGCATGCCCGAGTTCATGGCCATCTGCGTCAAGGAAGCGGGCAAGACCCTCCCGGATGCCGTGGCCGAAGTGCGCGAGGCGGTCGACTTCTTGCGTTACTACGCCGGCCAGGCGCGCGCGCAATTCGGCGCGCCCGAACGCCTGCCCGGACCGACCGGTGAATCCAACGAGCTGCAATTGCATGGCCGCGGCGTCTTCGTCTGCATCAGCCCCTGGAATTTCCCGCTCGCGATCTTCCTTGGCCAGGTGGCGGCCGCCTTGGCGGCCGGCAACAGCGTAATCGCCAAGCCCGCCGAACAGACCAATCTGATCGGCTATGCGGCAGTGAAGTTGCTGCACGACGCTGGCGTCCCGGAAGCTGCAGTGCAGTTTCTGCCTGGAGATGGCGCCACCGTCGGTGCAGCCTTGACCAATGACCCCCGGGTGGCTGGCGTGGCATTCACCGGCTCCACCGAGACCGCGCGCATCATCAATCGCACCCTGGCCGCGCGCGATGCGGCCATCGGCGTGTTGATTGCCGAGACCGGCGGGCAGAACGCCTTTATTGCCGATTCCTCCTCGCTGCCCGAAGCCGTCGTGAAAGACGCCATCTCCAGCGCGTTCATCTCAGCCGGACAGCGTTGCTCGGCCGCACGCGTCCTGTTCGTCCAGGACGACATCGCCGACAAGGTCATGACCATGCTGGCCGGTGCCATGGGCGAGCTGAAGATCGGCGACCCGGGCCTGCTCTCGACCGACGTTGGACCGGTGATCGACGCCGATGCGCTCAAGATCCTCGACGATCACGCGGCACGCATGGACCGTGAGGCGCGCCTGATCGGAAGTACCAAGCTGGATGAAGCTACCGCCCACGGCAGCTTCTTCGCCCCGCGCGCCTACGAGCTGGGCTCGCTGGCCCAGCTGCAGCGCGAGATTTTCGGGCCGGTCTTACATGTCATCCGCTGGAAGGCCGACCAGCTCGATGCTGTCATCGATCAGATCAACACGACTGGCTACGGCCTGACCCTGGGCGTGCATTCGCGCATTGATGAGACCATCGAGCGTATTACCTCGCGGGTTGCAGTCGGCAATGTCTACGTCAACCGCAACCAGATCGGCGCGGTGGTCGGCGTCCAGCCGTTCGGTGGCCAAGGCCTGTCAGGTACCGGCCCCAAGGCCGGCGGCCCGCATTACCTGCTGCGCTTTGCAACCGAAAAGGTCGTCACCGTGAATACCACCGCAGCAGGTGGCAATGCATCGTTACTGACCCTGGGCGATTGATCAAAAAAGCCGCACGCAAAAAAACCCCGCCTGGTGCGGGGTTTTTTGTGTGTGCATGGCGGTGTGGAAACCGGGTGACTGATCAAAACCCATTCCCGTTGTCGAACAATGACAGATCCATGCACATTCCCTGCCGATCAGTAGTGCAGGTCGCCGAACGCCACGTCAGAACAGAGCACAGATAGCACCGCACTGGGTGGATGTATCCAGTGCATCGCTTCTGTTGCAACAGCAGCTCTTTACGCCGGAATGCATCCAGCAAGGGCAAGGAGTAACTTCGGCTGCCGCCCTCCCCCCCTGCTAGCAGAGGTAACAGTGATCAGACCCGTGTGCTGGCACCAACTGCGAGCCATTCAGCGCTGACGTCCTCCGCTCACGACCTCCACCGATGCCCATCGTGTTTTAACGCATGCCCCCTCTATCGGCTTCGGCTCGATAGGTTGTCACCAAGATCCGGTCCCAAGCGATCAGGCGAGCATCTATTGGCCGCTCACCACGGCACCTATGGCAGCCCCAGACCAGCGGTCCTGCGGTCGCCGCTCTCGATGCACGCAGTTTTCCACTCACAACTTCTGCCGGTGCCCGATGACGCTTAGCGACGCCTTTCAACATCAGCCCCTCTGGTGCCCGCGGAGGCGGTTGTCGCTGTTTCTTAGCGGAAGTCGCGCACCGGGCGAAGCATCGTAGATGCGTATCAGCATGCTGCAATTACCGCTATCTGAGAGGCGGCCTAGCCGAAGAGGCGGCATGCTGCGGTATGCGCGGAGCAGGCGATGCGCAGGCAATCAGGCGTCCGTTGGACGCTGCGGCGGCGTTGATTTGAAGGCTCACATGTCGCAGCCACCGCAGTGCGCTAAAAGACGGAGGCTGTGCCCAACATTCGGGCAAAAAAGAAACCCTCAGTCCAGTTGGACTGAGGGTTTCGGGTAAAGCCCCTGGCGATGACCTACTCTCG
>NZ_PRDN01000006.1:0-217430 GCF_003600855.1 Xanthomonas sp. CFBP 7698 | reverse complement strand
ATCGCCGCCAGGCCTTCGACAGTCCAAGCCATCGGCAACAAACACGAGCGTGCTCGGGAGCAGCGTTGGGAACACTTCAAGGCCAGCGTGCGTGCGAAGGTGGAGCATCCATTCCGGGTGATCAAGCGGCAGTTTGGCTACACCAAGGTGCGCTATCGCGGTTTGGCCAAGAACACCGCGCAGGTGATGACGTTGTTTGCGCTGTCGAACCTGTGGATGAAGAGAAAGCAGTTACTGCCGACTGCGGGAGGCGTGTGCCTGTAATCCGGAGATGACCTCCGGACTGCGCCGGAAATGGTGTAAATCCGCCTATCCGGACGCGACTCCTCGGAGCAACGCATGTTGCTCATCCTCAGGTCTCGTTGATCAGACCATCCCTAGGGCGGCCAGACGATGGGCGTTATGCAATGCCGAGGCGGGCGAGTTGCGGCTTAAGCTTGGCCAATGTAGCTCGGCAGTTGGCAGCAGGTGTCGGCCGCTTTAAACCCAGAACGCCAGCGGTCAACGCTACTCACTCCAGGAGTAGCCCCGGGCGAACCTGCAGTGCAAGCGCAATGCGTTCAATGTTGTAGATCGTCACGTTCTTCTCGCCGCGCTCGATCATGCCGACATACGTGCGGTGTACGCCGGCCGCCTCCGCCAAGTCCTCTTGGGACAGCCCGCGCTCCTTCCTCAGTCGCCGGACGTTGCCGGCGAAGACGGTGACTAATCCAGTTTCATGAGCTGCCCGGGCCATTGCGAAATGGTCCCGGTTTGAATACTACTGTTCGACATACTGCGATTAGCATTCGGGGGCGGCTGGATTGGTCCGGCCGCTCAACGCATCTCGATCGCTTAACAAATACAGGGGAACCAAATGAAGAGAATTTTTTCAGCCAGCATGGTGCTGGTGTCTGTCTTGTTGTCCGGCTGTGCCGGCGGCACGCCTGACTGCGGTGATAGCGAAACCATGGAACTGATCCATGGAGTGATCGTCAAAGCAGTGGAGAAGCGTGTGACGTGGTACGAGAACAGCGCGGAAGCCAAGAGGTACATGGACATGTTCAACGTTGAGGCCTTCCGGAAAATCCCGGAGAATTACGAGGTGTCCAAAATCCGCGTCCTGAGCCATGACAAGGACACGGACGTTTACGAATGCGAAGCCACTATCGCTTACGACTACCAATCAGGCCGCGAACGCACGTTTCGCTATCGGGTGGAAACGGACCAGGGCGATTCTCAGACACTTCTGTCCTACGAAAAGTCGATGCTAGGGCCCATCTTTTAGCATTTCCTAGCGGCTGTTCTCAGATTTCGTTGGAAAATCCAAAGCCCAAGTTCAGATCGTCTCACAGCGCCCTGGAAGGGAACGCAGTTGTGCTGTATTTCGCGCACAACATCAAGTGGCAACCCAGGGCCTTCGGCTGCAGAACTCACGCTGAAACTTAGCTCGATCGTGCCATTGAATGCTGATCCAGTCGTCGGGCTGGCTTCGCATGCAGCAGCAAGGTCGAAAAGGCGCGAAGTGTGTTCGTAGGCAACTGCGCCGGCAGTGGAGGACAGGAGTCTGCCTGTGAATATGCGTTCGATAGGCTGAAAAAGCGCTATGGAGAGGCGGAAATTGTTGCAATTCATTCTGAAGGTTCTCCGCCTTCGGACTCCATTGATCGATTAGCCAATGCCGCACAGCAGAGCAGGATCAAATAAGGAACATGATGAAGGCAATTTCTAGGTCAATGATGACCCTACTAGTTGCGCTAGCCGCTACGGGATGTAGCAAAGTTGACGAGGTAACGAAAGCCGGCGAGCTCAATCTAGCGGGTTGCGAGGTCCAGCCAGGGACTAAGCGAGCTGAGGCTGAAGCTATTCGGTGCGATGCCGTAAAGACAACTGTACAAACCGTTGCAAGAGCGGCGATGCCGTCACCGCCGGGAGCTGTGCAGGTTACGCCAGATGCTGAGGTCATCAATGCGGCCATTGCCGACGCAGCGAAGAAGGCTGACAGCGCGACAGAGTACAAAGAAGCGCGGAAGATAGTCGAAGGCGATCTGACCGGAGACGGCAAGTCAGAGGTGGTGGCCCTATACACCTTGGAGGGCAGCGGAAACGGCAATGGCGCGGGTGGCTATTTGGCAGTATTCCAACGTAAGGACGGTCCGCAGCTGCAGTTGGTCGGCACGACATCGGTCTCTGGCTACGGCGTGGCAGCTCAAAAGGTGAGCTTGAAAGACGGCATCGTGCATGTGACGTTGCTCGTCCCAGGGCCGGATGATCCGGGCTGCTGTCCCTCTACGGAAGAGGAACGCTTGTACGTCTTCCACGGAGGGAAGTGGCTGCAGGTGCAGCCATCTCCTTGACCTGTACCTGACTTGCCGCGCAGAGGGAGCATTTGCTCCCTCTGCGCGGTGGGGACACGAATCTATTTTTTTTCAGGCGCTACTGCCAGTGGAGGAGGTGGTGGTGGCTGGGGGGAACGTTACCCCACCGCTGAGTAGCGGCCGGACTTAGAGCCCCGAGCGTCGATGTGACTCGTACAAGGCGGCGGAAGGCAGAGTTTGTGCAAGTAGAGCGGGTGGACGGTCGGCTTGGGTGCGGTTCGGGATCTTCCGAGGCATCTGCAAGAACGTTGAATTTATTTGCAGTGAGGTTCCGGAGGAGGGCGCATAAGGTGCGCAACGCGGTTGATATGCACCGCGATCCACTCCAATTAAAGGACCTTTAGATGAACATCAGTATCGAATCCACGCCTCACAAAGGTGATGCGCCCCGCCGCCGCTCTCCCGCCATCCGTATCCCCCGGGTCTGCAATTTGATCGGCGACTGTGGCCGCAGCAGCCTTTACGAACTGATCAATCGCGATCCGACTTTCCCGCGTCCGTTCAAATTGACGTCTTCAGCCACCGCGCCGACGCTGTTTCTTGAGGACGAGGTGCTCGAGTGGCTGCACGCTCGTGCTGATGCGGCCAAGGCTCAGTGAGGGAGACGATGATGACGACTATGAGTCAGAAAGCGACGGTGAGCCTCAACGATGCGCAGGCCGACGATCGCCTCGCCCAACTGGCCGCTGCGCTCGAGCACGCCGACCCCAATCGTAAGGAACGCAAGCAGGCCTTGTTCCGCGAAGCCTACGACCTGATCGTTCCGGCCATCGCACGCAAGGTGCCGCAGAAAGTGATTCTGGCCGCGCTGGAGGACAAGTACGGTCTGAAGCTCCACCCGGCTCGCTTTCGCGAACTTCTGGACGCGGAGACTGAACGCCGCAAGCGGAACGGCGATGCTATGCACTGCAAGACGTGCAGGCACCCCATTTCGCCAGCGAAGCACAACACGATGCCAGATTTGCTGGCCGGCATGCCCGGCCATCCCATTCGTGAGGAGGCTTCCGCATGAAGATGTATTACGACTCCTCGCTGTTGCCCGCTGGTGTACTCGTGCATGGTCAGGTCAAGTGCTCGACGAGTGTGTCCTCCACTGGAGCTTTGCGACTCAGCGATGCCGAGTACGCTCCCATGGCCGATAAGCCGTACGCCTTTCCCTTCGGGGGGGTGCCCCAATTTGGCCAGTTCCGTTTGCCTACCTACCAGGCCGCCGTCCTGGAGGCGACGGAGGACCATCAGACCCCCAAGAAGATGGCCTACTACATTGCCGCTACCGCCTGCTGTGCAGCAGCGCAGGGCATGTTTGACGTAGAAAAGCCCAGGGGAGGCCGGGTCGGCCTATCCATGTACACCCTGATCTGCGCCAAGTCCGGCGAGCGCAAGACGGTACTGGATAATGAATTCTTCCGCGCATTCACTGACATGAATGATGAGTTGTCGGCGCTGGAGGCGGCGCATGTCCAGCAGCTTCAGGGCAACTTGCGGGCCTGGACGCGCAAGTACCGTGCCTTGAACGCAAAGTATGCCGCCTTGGCTAAGGAGGGACGCGACACGGCGGACATTGATGATCAGATCCGCCAGCACGAGATGAACAAGCCAGAGGAGCGTGGCCGGATGAAGCTGATGTTCAAGGACGCCAACGTTCAGGTGGTCAAGAACGGGCTGGCTGCCCTTCCGTCAGTCGCTTGGCTATCCGGTGACAGCTGGAAGCTGCTCAATGAGGTCATTCTTCCCAGTGATGCGGACTTATGCGATATCTGGAGTAACCAGCGTATCGATGTGGCCCGGATCACGACGGACAGCTTCGTTGTCATGGAGCCGCGCCTGGCAAAATGCCTAATGCTCCAGCCTGACAAGCTCAAGGGCATCATGGCCGGACGCGGCAAGGCGAGCATCGACTCCGGCTACATGGCACGTATTCTGTTTAGCTGGGTTGGCACTACGCAGGGCCAACGCCTATCCCGTATTGGTACGGTGTCGAAAGCGTGCCGTGATCGGTTCACGCAAAATCTCAAGACACTACTGGGTCAATACATTGACTTGGCGCGTGCAGGTGAATGCACCCGCACGACGTTGAAGTTCAGCCCGCAGGCGGCTTACGTGTGGATGAAGTATTTAGACTATGTCGAATATGAGATACGGGAGGGCGGTCGTTACCATTCGGCTACTGATCACGCTTCCAAGCTTGCAGATGTTGTCGCGCGTCTGGCAGCTGCCTTCCATGTTACCGAACGCTTCGAGTCCGACATCGGCGAGGACTGCGTGCTGGCCGCTATAGCCCTGTGCGACGAAGGCTCCAAGGACTACATGGAGTATATAGTGCCAAAAG
The DNA here is from genome assembly GCF_003600855.1 of Xanthomonas sp. CFBP 7698. Taxonomy (NCBI): domain Bacteria; kingdom Pseudomonadati; phylum Pseudomonadota; class Gammaproteobacteria; order Lysobacterales; family Lysobacteraceae; genus Xanthomonas; species Xanthomonas sp. CFBP 7698. The sequence continues at coordinate 212,744 of NZ_PRDN01000006.1, read as the reverse complement.
ATCAGGAGGGTTTGGATGCCCTGAAACTCTACGACTGGATGGTCAAGAAGTTCCGCAATCCGATACGCAGAACCCGGATCAATCGCTTCATCGACCTGCGCGAAATTAGCAACCTCATGAAGTTCTGCCCATACAAGCTGCGCGGCGCACATGTCCACCGACTGCTGGGTCGGCTAGAGGATATGGGGCGCGTGCGTATCGCCGAAAAGCATACGGATAGGGGAGGGTTGGCTGCCACGGTTGAGTTGCTCGCGGCGGAAGACCAGCGGCAGCAGCTCCGCTGATCCTGTTAAAAAAAAGGGCTGGGGGTGCGAATTCCTGCTAAGGATGCTAATGCAGGAGCAAAATTTGCGGAATTTTGAAGGTGATACCCCGGCCCTAACTGGTTTGGATGCCTAGCGCGACGACTGCGCCGGATGCTACGCGAACCACGGAGTGCCCGGTTGTGCCTGCCCGTCCCGAAGTAACGGGCAGGCACAGTTCTGCCTAGTCGTTAGTCCTCAGCGTCATGCATCGTTCCCACCTCAGTCTGTGACAGGCGCGCATCGCGGCGTGCTGCCACGTAGGCAACCTTTTCCCGCTCTGACATGCTTCTGATCCGAGCCGGACCCAGGTGGCGCTCGGGCTGCCGTTCGATGCCTTGCTCCTTCAAGCTACGGTGATCCACGCGAACATCGTATCCATAACGGGCCAGCGCCGCGTTCTGGATGTCTGCGCTGTGCTTACGCAGGGTAATCAGATCGGCTCTAACCTGAAGGGGACTGCGCCCACCACCCTCCTTCTTGCACCCACCCCGCGCCGGGTTGACAGGATTGTGCCGGGCGAACATCTGTGCCGGGCCTCGATCGAACCCGTCAGGGATGCGCCCGGAGTACATCAGGTGTAGGTGCGCATTCGTTACGCCCTCCAACGCCGAGTCGGGTGCGTGGATCGCGTATTGATAGGCCTTGTCACCGATCAGCTCTTGAACCAGCGTCTGGGCCAACTCGATCTGCTGCTCGCGTGACAGTACTCCTGGCAGGGCGATCTCGTGCTCGCGATAGACCGCGCCATTGGCACGCTCGTGCGCATCGGCCGTTCTCCAGAAACGAATCGGATCATCCTGGGACCAGGCAGGTAGGTTGCCGTGCCCAGCACAAACCAGGTCTTCGCGGTGCCGGTGCTTGCCCTGCCGGGTGATATAGGTGGCGTGTTCTGTTGCGGTTCCCTTCTTGCCGCTTTTGACTCGGTGATGAAAGCTTGCCATGTGCGTACTACCCTTTCCTGAGGATCAACAAAAAAACCAGCGAAGTGTTCCTCGCTGGCTGCTTTCGGATCGGTGCATTTATGATGCTTTGAAGGAAACGGTAAGTGCGCGTACCAAACACCCCCCCCCCTATGTGGTGGAGTACCAGTAGCCAGTTGCCCTCGCTGTCAAGTCATCTCAACTGCATCTTTCCTCATAGACATAGGCCGCCAGTAAGAAAATACATACGCACGCCATGCCTGTCGTCGGATAGGTGTACCGATATCGGGTAATGATCGCTATTGTCTGAAGAGTGAACACGCCATCTCAACCCGACTGGATCCGATGTGCAGCCCCTGAAGTTGATGAGCGTGGCCTCGCTATAAGGACTGATCAGCGGCTGAGAGCCGCTAAATTCCTTCCACCACGATCAGGTCGTTGACCACGTCATGCCCCTTACGTGTGAGTTTGATGACCCATACCTTGAAGCTGAAGTCGTCAACGTACTCCAGCTGGACTAGGTCCTTCTCAGCCATGTAGTGCAGGTGCGTCAGCAACTCATCATGAGCCATGGGTAGCCCGACGTGCGACAGGCCTGCGTGCATGAGGTCATCGTTCCCACAACGGCTGGGACTGGCGTCAAGAATTCGCAGCAGCCACAGTCGAGTGCAACGACTACGAGCCGCTGCGAATTCTTCCATGGTGCCTGGGTTGCCCTGATCGAAGGAGGCTGGATGCTCGTTCACTTCAGTATGCTTCGCCTGGCGCTGAGCCAGATCCGCGATTCCTCTGTGCGGCCTCCATGGTTACTGACTGCGCTCAATTGCGGATTAGCGTAGCTTTCTCAGTGCAGTATTGATCAAGCCGTTGGAGTTCTGCACGGATCAGGGTTGCGTCGTTGAATCGAAGAATCTTGGCGTGCTGCTTAAGGCGGGAAAGTCTGAACGCCATCCGCGCTTCGTGTATTTCTCCAATTCCAATCAATGCGCTCAACATGTTGTTGTATCGCTGGTACAGGATCTGATTGACCCCGTGCGGCACGTAGTCGTCCTGATAGAGGGACTCGATGCTACGTTTCGCGTTCAGATGCATCAGCAGATTGTTGCCCTGTGACTTCTGTCCATACCAGTAAGGGCTGTATTGGGTCTTGACTGCCAGCTCGTGTCGGATGGTGCACAGCGCGGCAACGCAGTCCCAGACTGAAAGAAGCTTGGCATTAAGATCACGGGTGCGGTGCTCGAAATATGTGTATAAGTTTAGGAGCTTTCCCGCGTGTTTGATTTGATCGGCGTTGCGGGAACGGGTCAGTCCCGTAGCGCATTCAACCAGGGCGAGCAGTTCCGGCTTCCATTGCGCAATGAAGTCCGGCAGCGCATTGATGGAAAGTACTTTATCGTGCAACTCAAGGCGAAATCCCCATCTGTCACTGATCTGATCGCACAGTGCGCTCATCTCCTGGGCGATGGAGGTGACCGTTCCTTTGATCACTGCCAGAGCCATGGTCTGCTCGAAGCCCCCAACGTAGTGCCGGAAGCGCAGAGTGCGCAGGTAGGTATAGAGAGTCTCGTCCAGCCGGCTCTGCGTCGGCTGGGGCGAAAATGTATACGCGTCGATCGCTGAGGTAAGAGAGTTATAAGCGGCGGCATGCTGGCTTTGCTCTCCATTGCCATGACCCCGCAGCTGTCGGCCGAGCCTGGCGTTCTGATTCTCAATCATCTGGAGTATTTCAGGCAATGGCGGCGTGGCAGCATCAATCTGCGCAAGGCGGATGCTGTCGATCTCCGCGCTCAGATACGCCATCAGGTCGGCGATCAGAAGGGTGGCATCTGGGTTCCGTGAATCAGGATAGGCGTCCTTGAACTCAAGCGTATGGGACGTGACATGCCTGGCGCGCTTGGTCCGATTGACGTGCTCGGGTGGGTCGATGAGCTGAAACAGACGGTTGCTGCGGGTTCGGGTCAGCTGGTGCAGCAGGTTGATGACCTTGAGGTTGACCAGTGGCTGCTCGGATTGACCGATGTCGATCACACGTTCAGTGGTCTCCCGTATGCCCTTCAGTACGGTGTTCAGATCCCGCTTGCTGCGTCGTGTTAATTCGCCCCTGAGCTTGGATGCTGATGTGCGCCCTGACCGTTGCTCCTCATTGATTGGCTGTGATTCCTTCTCGAGGTGTTGGATTAACTCGCTGACTGTGGCGTGTTCCGCCGTACCTCCCGATGGATGACCAAGGTCAAAGCGGCTTGGATAAAGGGCGCGACGTGACTCGGGGGTCAGGGCATGGCGCAGTAGCACCGAGAGCCAAGGGCGGGTCAGATCGTCGGGATAGGGCACGTGACGGTCTTTCGCATACTTGCGGTGGAAGATAAAGGTACGGGAAAGCGGATCAACGCCTACCTGTTCCTGAAGACGAACAAGGTGTTCCCGGAGATATATGTTCAAGATTGTCACGCTTCTAATTTTGAAGCTGCTGAGACCATAGGACGCGTGTTCATTCCGGCGCTCAGTGGCCAAAGTGCTGAAGAAGATAGTTGGTTGCGGTGCGCGCGCGCATCTCATTCTTTCGATTGCGCGGCCTGACTTTGATGCTGATGCCGAGATAATCGTGCAGGACGATGAAGAACGTCGTGCCCTTGGACCAGATCACGCTTTGACCGGGCTCAATAACCTCTGAACGAGGGTTGGTCTCCAGATCCCTGACGGGTCGGGTGCCATGCTTAGTCTCATAGGCCTGCTCAAAGGATGCCAGTACTTGCTTGTTGTGCAGGTCAAACAGCATGATCTGGCTGGAAGACCGTAATGGCTTCTTGAATTTCTTGAAGTAGGCGCCCTTACCTAGGAAGGTGAGGTACTGGATCAGTTCGGGTCCGGTGAGGGGCATGTCAACGTGCACACCGTCCAGATCATGCTGAGCCGAATCGAGCATTCGCGCATAGCGTGCAGGCAGGCCCTCATGACGCGTAACAAGCTTGATCAATGCTGACGCCGCCAACTCGCTATCGGCCGACTGGGCCTTTGCCATGGCGCCGATGATCTCGTCAACCTTGCTCTTCTGGGAGTTGCATCGACGGCATGCATAGAAATCACCTTCGTCGTTCTTGCGTTTCCGCGTCAGCGCGGCATTGGGGATTAGGTGCTCGACCGAACGGCTGTTATCCAGGTTCTCGGCCTTTACCATGATGACCAAACAGTATGGGCACATCTCGTTCGTAATCATGGGTTCAAAGAGATGGGCTAAAACGGCGTTAGCGCAGTTGCCATGAATGGGGTGTCAGGACTGTGCGTAGTCTAGTGGCTAGGTCCGAAAACACCGGAAAGATGCTCGACTGGAAAGCACTTCGTCTTGGCGCGCCTACTCTGGGCTCATGAGGTAAGCGTTTAAGGCAGCAGGTTCAACATGATAGCAACACGGCAACACCAGTTGCATATTGCCAGCCAACTGACCAGCGATTGCCAGCGGAGCTGACCGGGATCGGCGTTGGTATTGACCATCGTGGGTTACCAAATTGCCAGAAGCCGGCAGCGGCCCGACCGTCAGAAAGCGACCCGTTGCTGCCGTTCGCTCCGCTAATCTGAAAGACAGCTGTGCAGCGTAAGGTGTCAGTCGCTGTCCGAATGCGAACTCACGGTCATCGCCACAATGTCTCGGCAACCGGAAACCTACGGATTCGCGGAAAGTTACTCGCAGGGCAGCCGCGGCAACTCTTCCGGCTTCCAGCAGACGTTGTGAAAGACGCAGGCCCGGCAGCACAGGTGAGTCTCCAACGTTTTTAGCTGACAACGGCCCTCTTGCCTGCGCTGAGACAGTAGCATCTGGTGCTCGCAGTGGTGCAGATCTCCTGACGCTGTGTAGGAATCGGGCCGTTCGCCCATGCTTGCAGTTTGACTAGCAAAGCCTGCTTTCCTTGCTGCTGGGTAGTTGTGGAACTGGCAATCGCCGGTAAACGGCGCTGGGGCCTTGTAGAACCACACGTCCCCCGTGATCGCAAGGAAGTCGGCCGCTCCCCCAGATTCATCGATTTCCATCACCAGTGTTGGCCGCTTGGGTTGATTGGCGGCCGCCCGGGCCGCAGTTGACGCGATGAGCGGCGGATGCGCCGACTCCACAAACGCTCTGGCTGTCAGTGGAAAAAGAGTCACAGGAGAGGGACGGAGATCCTCGCGACCGAAATCCCGTAACACTGCGGCTTCGAAAGCACCGCCCTCGGTCGCGAGCCGTTGGAGAAAGTCACCTAATCCGTTGATAGTGATGGGCTCCACCACGGGCTCACCGCCGTATCGGGTGACCGCAAATTCCCGGTTGCCAACTAAAAATGTGATGGCAGGAATCACCGTTCTGTGCGGGTAGCTGGCGCGTTTTGGTCCCACTCGCTGTGTTGACACGACGACACCACGGAACATGGCCTGGATGTCGCCTGGCTGGATCACCGCAAGCGCCTCGCCGATATCCATCGTCAGTGGCAGGGTATCGATGAGACGCGCACGGTTTAGCAGGTCGAAGATTTCGTTCGACCTAGTCTCCATTTCTTCGAATGAACTGAAGCAGACGACGTCATCCGGATCCAGAACCGCGTCGGCGACAAAGCTCGAATACGGCCGCTTGAAGACAATCAGCCACTGCCCGGCCGTGATGACGACACGCGCGAGCCCCTTCTGCTCGCTCTCTGGAAGAGACCTGACATAACCAATCATGTCAGTCAGCCAGCCTTTCCAGGATGAAAGGATCTCAAGCTCGTTCCTGCCGGTCTTCAGCAGGTTCAGCCCTTCGCAGATGAGGCGTCCCATCTCGTGGCTCGGCGGAACTTCGCCTCTGGGGCGTCGAGGAAGATCGGCGTCAAAGCGCTTTGCTTCCACCAGCATGGCAGGTGATCTGTCATACGCCCGGCCGAGGTAGTCGAAGAAGAGCGGTTGCCCGCTATCCTTCTCGCGGCTGCGCACCTCTTCAACGATCTGGTCCGGAATGTCTGGATTCCAGCCCAGCGCCTTCAAAAGGCCGTCTATCAGAAACCGGCGCGTTGGACGCTCTAGCAGTTCTTCGATCGTCACTTGGCCAGTGTTGAGTTCTCCTGCATAGGAGCTTCGAAGAATCGGCTCTTCCGCGCGAAAACGATCTACGGACTCGCGCCAGGCTCGCCGGAAGGCTGACCGGTCGGTGCCGCTCATCGCAACACGTCCGGAAGCTCGAACATCAGGCGAAGTGCCTCGGGCCAGCCAGCCTCGGAGAACAGCTCCAATATCTCGATCAGTTTGGCGCGCCTCTGCGGGTCATCAAAGATGCCGCGGTAGTCGGCCAGGTAGCGTCTGACCAGCTTGACCAAGCTCTCGGATCCCAGGTATTCGTAGTGATACCCATCCTGGGCGCCGGCACCAAGCAGCAGCGTTGCCACGCGATCGAAGATCGCGCGCGGATTTCCTTCTGCAAGGAAGCCGTACAGGCCAACCAGGTTGTAGGTAGTGCGGGCTTGGGAATAGCGATCGAGGATTTCGAGGATGGGCGCGTAGTCGGCGATGAATCGCTTCTTGGACTCGGGGCTGGGAAGGCCGGGTTGTTCCTTCTCGCCCCGGTTTCCAGGATCGAACGCACCAGCCCCAAAGTAGAACTGATTGCAGATCTGGTCGAGCAGCCTGTCTGCAGCATCAAATAGGGGGCGCCAGCGTTCCGCCTCGTCCGAGGAGGTGCCGAGAAGGTGCGGCCGAGCTGCATCGTGGGCTGCAGCCGCAGACTTGGCTGCAGCGCGAATCAGTCGCTGAAGCCGCTGCACCATATGCAGATCCTCTGCGCTTAGCGCTGGTCGATAGGCAAAGAAGAATACCTCCCGCAGACCGTGCAACATTGCCGTGAGGAACGTTACGCCCCGCTGCAGATCCGTCACCCAGCGCTCGATCCATTGCCAAGCGACGTCACTGCCGCGGGCCACGTACAGGAACGCGATCAAGTCCGCCGCAGCGTCGGTGAATTCATCGCGCCCTTCGGGAGGGTCAGCCTTGATCGTTGGCCAGTTCTTGCTCAGCAACCGCGACAGAATCTGCGCGGTGCGGCCCGGATATTTGCGAGCCATTGGCCACAAGGGGCCAGACACAAAAAACGCCAGGGCAGCCCGATGGGTTTCGTGCTCCACGACCTTATCGACCAAGTGCCACATGTGGTCAGGTGCCACATCCCAAAGCACGTTCAGGTGGGCTGATACTTGATGTCTGACCGTGGGCGCCGGGTCATCAAGGCAGCGCTCCATCCTATCTAGCAAGTCTGGCCGGTCCAAAGCGAATCGAGGCGCGAGCGAGGTGATGCTCTCTGCTGCATACACGCGCACATCCCAATTGCCCCAGCCCATGCCCTTGGATGTGTCGTTAGCAGACTCCGGATATGGGCTCGTAGACAAACGATCAATCAGATCAATTAGTTCGTTCAGTTCCGGCAGGCCGCTGCTGCCGGGCTCATAGGCCTTGCTGGCGGCAAGCTTCTCAACGGCGTTGCTCAGCGCTCCCCAACTCGAATGAGCCAGCTGAGGGTGAGGGGGTGGCGTAGCTGCCGCATCGAGCAACCGGGACAGGCTGGCTGCACGTTCCCAAAGGATAACGAGAGTCGATGCATCAGCGTCCTCAGGCAGCCCCTTGACCGCGTCCTCGACCAGCCGGCTTGCGGCTCGGATTTCTCGGTCTGGACTTTGCTCCAGATTCGCGCCGCTATGCTGCAGCATGCTGTCGACAATATCGTCAGTCGACGCCCAACCAGACGACATCTCCATCGCAGGCCGGTTCCCCATCAGACGACCAGCCATGTCAAACGTTGCGCGCTGCGCCCGCATGGCCTCCGTTGCCAGTTGTTCGGCGGGCACATCCGAAAGAAATCGGCTCAGCAGACGAGCTTGGCGCTCGTCATCGAGGAAGCGGTCCTGCAGGAAATACTCCTCCAGCGCCTGGCGTTGTTCTTGCGTCAGCCTGGGGTAGACGGCGACCAAGAACATGGTGGCATCTCGCGTCACGCCCGATATCTCGAGAAACCGGGGCTGCAGTACGAGCGGTGCGAGGAGGTTGTCTGCGACCGGCCCACGATCAGCAGCGACACCTAATATCCGCGACCAGACCGCCGCGTTCGTCGCTTCCTGCAGAGCCGCCTCGACGACCGTGCGGAATGCCGCGTCGGAGCAATCCCTGAGGAAGCCGACAAAGCTGGTGAGAACCTCGGAGTCGTACGACTTCCTCGCACGCCAGTCCTGCAGCGTCAGGTAGTCGTCGATGACCTTGACGAGCCGATCATCAACGTCAACGCCGGTGACCGCCGGCGGCGTCTGGTCGTGTCCCCTGCGGCGCTCCAGGCTCAGCCCCCGCACTGCACTGATGACCGCGCGGGTTGCTGCGGCTGGATGGTCGTTCAGGAACGGCGGCAGCGACTGGCCAAGCTGCCAGCGGGCGTGTTGGTAGTCCTGGCGATGGGTGGACGTCAGTGGGAGGATGCGACTCGCGGTTCCACCCATCCATGTCTTGCTCTGGTCCGTTACGTCCCGCTCGAACAGAGCGCCATAAATGTGAACCACAAAGTCTGGGTCGTGGGGATAGATGCTGCGCACGCCATCGGCGAGCCACGGGGCCTCGTTTGACGCGTGCTGTTCAAACCGATCTTCCAGAATTCGCTCAAGCAAGGCGCGCGACGCCGCGCAATCGGCCCCGTACGAGCGCGTCACGAAGCGAATGGCTGCAGACGCCATCGCGGGATGTGTCACGTAGGTTGACCATGCGGCGCTGAGCAGCGTCCGCGCGGCCTCACCGAACTCCGCGAGAACCGACGCATCGTTTAGCTCGATCCGGTCGAAGTACGCCATGAGCAACATGCGCGCGGCATCAACGGCTTGCGGATCTGTCGACGCCGCGGCGAATCTCGCCACCCGCATCCAGGCGAGCGCGGCCGGCGCCGCTGCCTCGTCCGGTGGAACCTGACCAGTTGTCATTCCCACAAACCGCGAGAGCTGTCCAAGCAGTTTGCCGGGCGCCGTTGCATGCTCAGAGGCCTTCAGCGCCAAGAGCAGCCCGTCGATGTCCGATGGCACCACTACCTGTTCGGCAGCGGTCCGCAGTGCCGTACTGAGGAGCACGGGGTCAGCTTTGTCTTCAGAAGCGAGGTTCAGCAGAAACAGCCAGGTGCTGCCATGGCTGGCGCCACCTTCCTTCCATAGTCGCTCAAGCGCGAAGCGCAGCGCCGGACCAAGCAACAGCCCCATGGCTGCGTCGCTCGGCAGCTGTCCGCGCAACGCCTCGGGGTCGCTCGCGTCCAGATAGAACCGGCCGGCGATATGGTCGAACAGAACGTGGTGCGCGAAGGCAACGTGATCGCGCCCGGCGGATACCAACACTCCAGACGCGCGAACATCGTCTACCGCATCATGCTCAATAGCGGTGGACGGCACGATCAGCCGGCGCCGCTGGATCATCTGCGTCACGGCGGCCTTCGCGGCGCGTTGCATCCGGTGTCCTGTCAGTCGCACGTCCTCATATCGCGAGATCAGCTCCGACTGCGTTGCGAGATGGCGTATTGCTTCCGCCTCCACCCCTGAGGCGAGCAGTTCTGCGGCAAGCGACAGGTTGAAGATGTTGCGCAGCAACTCCTTGACCTTATCCGGCGCGGTCGACTCAAGGTCCTTCAGTTCAGGCGATCCTGCAGCGATGGCACCGAGTTCGCGAGCAGACAAGCGCGCGACGTGGAAATGCCGTACGTCGGCCAACTCCTTCTCCATGAACCTCTGGTCCGGCGGGCTGCCCCGCATCAGGTCACGGAATCGCCGCCCATTGCGGAGGTCGAAACTGCGGATCGAGGCGACGATGGACCAACGCACGCCGATTTTCGCCACCGCATCGGCAATGAAGGTCGCCAGCACCTGCTCTGACGGGCCGCCTCGCGAGGCGTCCAGGGCGTCAATGATGAGTAGCCCCGGTGTGTCGCCCGGCCATGCAGCCAGCACGTCCAGGAGGTCGTGGACGATGCCGAGCTCGTCCCGGAAGTTGCGTCGGTGCGTGAATCCTGAGAACCGCTCGACGGAAAGAAACAATACCGGGCCAGACTCTTGCTCAGCCAGATCTGCCAAGCGCAGCAGGACCCCTGTTTTGCCGGCACCAGGCTCGCCGGTGACCAGCAGGCTTCCATCCCTGGCAGCGTCCAGTAGTGGTTTCAGGCAGTCCCGCTCAAGCGGCGCGATGCCGTCGAGCGGTAGCACCGTGTGCTTCTTTAGCCGCTCCCGCTCATGCGTTGAGTAGGCGAGGACGGTCGCGATGTCTTCGTCGAACCCAGGGGCGGCGACTTCCAAGTGGCCCGCGGACCGGAGGCTGCGAAGCAGCCCGTTGCGATCCTGCGGCGCGCCCGACCTGATGGCACGTCGGCTGATGTCGAGTAGAGCCAGCATCGGCTGATCGCCTTTGTCAGCACTGCCGTACAGCCGTCCGCCCAGCAGATGACTGGCGAGACGCCATTCCGCCCCTTCTCCGGGCTCAGAAAAACGCGCGATGCGGAATAGCCGCGCCATCGCCACCAAGTCGTCGTCGCTCGGCCCGACGGGCTTCCGCTTCGCCCACGCAGCGCGAACGTGGTCCTCGAACAAAGCCAGCGCTTCGCGTTGCGCCGCCGACAGCAGAGCCAAGACGGCGGGCCATGTCCCGCCGGCATCGAACATACGGCATGCCCCTTCCAGATCGTCGAGCGAGCGCGGCGCCGATTCCTGCACTGCGAGCACGGCGACGATTTGCGCGGTCCCCACGGCCTGAGCGACATCGAGATACAGGCCGACGAGCTGGGAAATCGTGCGCCCGAGGGCGCTGTCGTGCGTTCTTGCCAACCCGGCCTGCGTTTTGCACTGAACGTAGATCTTGCCGCCGTTGGCCAGACGGGCAACGACGTCATCCATGGGGTCGGCGGTCTCGCACTGAAGTTCGACAAGGCGTGTATCACCAGCCATGCCGACCTTCTCGCCAACCGGCATGTCCGCAACAAGATGGGCGGCGAACCAAGCGGCAACGCTCGCCTGAAAGGACATGCCAGCTTCCGTTGCCCGGCCGCCCGCGGTGGGTGACGGGCCGCTCATCGGTCGAACGCCGGGGTTGGCCGGCGGGTCATGCTGCTGATCGTCGGCGCGCTGCGCCATGCCTTTGTCCGATTCATTTGCCCGCCCCGTCTTGTGATGTTCAGTCGACTCCTAGGATCGATGTTAGCCGCCCACGGCGTGTCAGCGTGGCCGTCGGGTCGGGGATTAGGCGGCTCGTTCCCTTGCCAACAACGCTTGACCAGCGTGCCGGTTGCTGGGAGTCCGGTCACGGACACCTCCGACTTCGCAGACGGGAAGCCGCCGACGGCAGCGAGTCTGGACCTGACAGTTGCTCCCGTGGGGCGAACGATGGCAACTGGCCGAAGCCGCCGTTCTCTAGGTCTACCGTCCAGCGTCGGCCGGCGCTCCCGGCGGATCGGTCTTGGTGATCAATCCCATCGGTGCGCGCGTGAGAGTCGGCCAAGAGCCTAGATGCTCGGGCTTGGGAGGCGGGTGCTGTTTCTGTAGAGCTCGCAGAGCACACACGAGCGACACTGGCGTGCTTGGTCGTAGGCAGCTTTGCCCTCAAACTGTCTGAGGTCGTCCAATGATGTCCGATTCACGTCGACTTAAAAGTGAGTCAAAAAGTGAGTCGATGTTCTAGTTTGTTCAAGGAAAGTCCAGTAAAAACAATTGGATGCATTTTTTATTCGTGTGCTGGTGGGCCACCACGCGCATCCACGACCGATGCTGTGCATGCTTGAGGATGAGCAGCTTCCAAAAGCGAAACTGACCCCTTCGGGCTAATTCCCGTCCCAGATGGCTAGCACGATATCGCCGCTGATCGGCCCCACCGAGCGATCGACTACAAGGATATTGCCGTCGTAGACTCCGGCGAGGAGCGTGCTCTAGCCCTCGGCGCGGTAAAGGAAGGTGGCTGGCGGGTTGCGGATCAGTACTTGGTTCAGATCCAGCTCGTCGTCCTGAAATCCTCCGTAGGAGAGGGGAAGCCGAGTTGGATCCGGAGCGCATTAAGTGGCAACCCAAGTGGAGTCGGTTCGAGGTAGGCTGGCCCAAGCAAGCGGGCATATGTGTGAGGCGGGGGAAGGGATGGCACGGCACAAACTTTGAAACCGGGCCGTCTCAGAACTCGATATTCCTGATGGCGCGCACTGAACCTAGCCGCACGACCTTGTTTCTCAAATAACCATTAGCCTTCTAGCTCAATTCGTTTGCGCTGGAACTTATCAAATATTCCAGCGTCAAAAAAGTTGGCGCTGACAATGTCCGCTACCGGAAAAACTTTATATGAAGGTAGTGTGGTTGCTTGACTTTCAGAAGAGAAGATCTCGGTGTAGTCATCTGTAAATTGCACACGCAAGTCGTCTTTGTCTCGGTATCCGCTTGATAATACTTCAAAATTAAGATGGGACATGCTCGCTTGCTGTAGGCTTGGTGAGTGCTGCAAAAACCCTACATAAACTTTTCTATCCTTCATTGTCACCATCAATGGCGCTGGCGCTGCGCGATTAATTGTTTCGTCATAAGCAGTGAAAATTCTCCACGACTTGCGCGCCTGGATCCGGCGTTTGACGGGTGAACCGATCAAAGGCAAGGTGGCAAAGAGTCGGAGAGGGAGCTCCACTGGTAACGAACGGAACACCGCATCTTCTGAAGGCGCGCTGCCAGTGAAGCTTGCATAGAGCAGTGCTTCTAAATGTGTGAGAGATCCGCGACCGTATAGCCAAAGCCCTGCCTCTGCTTTGGGCCAGGCGCTATTGATCCAAATAACAAGTGTGACCCCAAGAGCTAGCGAGAGTACAGCTGTACCAATGCCTTCGTAGTTCACAAGGCCATGCAGGGCTTCGTAGAGCCAATGCCCCCAGCTTGTGCTGGCCACTGTCAATGTGACAATACGGGCAAATATAGCCAGTAGAGCACCCGCAAAAGCGGAGGCAAACAGCAGTTGCTCTTTCGACTGACGCGAGCTCCAGTAGATGAAGCAGTGCGCGTAGGTAATTAAAAGATAACCTCCGAGCAAGGGCAGGATGAGCTGGTTGAACGGCATGGCATCCTGCCCCGTAAAGCCCGTTGGTTATTTTTTAGGCTTGGCTGGGATCTGGAGCGCAGCGGCCCCGTGAATCTTTTGTAAGACCTTCTGACCCTCGGAGCTCATCAAGAAGCCCCGTACGTCCACAGTCACGCCAGCACGGCTAAATTTGCCATAGGTCGCTGAACTCAGCTCCCTCGTTGTCAGTGTCTTGGCCATCGTGAACCCTCAGCGTAGAAACGGTAGTGTGCCCGTTCTGGACCCAAAAAGTCCTGAGTTAACGGCTCCAGCCCGTGACCCGATTTGTGCAACAAATCGGGTCACGGGCTGGAGCCATCAAACCCGGAGCAACATTATCGTAACGTCAGACTAGCGTTGAAGCACGGCGAGTGCAAGTGCCAGACGGCGCGAGCGGAATGCCGTCTGGCCTATTCAGGTTCTGCATGGCTTCAGCAGCTCGACGCGGTTAGCTGGTGCGCTTTTCACGTTGAGGAGTAGCAGATGAGTGCCTCAACGTCGCTCCCGTCCAACCGCACAGCAGAGCAATCGATCAATCTCGGAGGCTGTGCCTGCTGTACATAGATAGGTACCAGGCACTGCTGCGAGCAAAGCTGCTGGCAGCCGGACTCTAGAGGCCGCCGGCTTGGGAAAAATTACGGATTCCTCCACGTGCCATAAGGACCTGCGCGTAGGTCCTCGGGGAAATTCAGGGTGATAAGCCTTTGATAATTAAGGTAAATATGGCTGCCTCATAATCCTTTGGTTCCAGGTTCGAATCCTGGTGGGCCCACCAATAGATAACAGGCACTTGGGATGCCCGCCCAAGTGCCTTTTTTGTGTCCTTCGGAACACTGTCGGGGGCCGTCGGAGACTTACCGGAAACGGTCTTTTGTTTTGCTGATCGCGGTGTCGGCGTGTTCTCGATGAGCGACTGCGTGTGCCGGGTTCATCGTTCCACTCCAGCGCGATGCGCTTGCTTGCGCAGCCACGTGAGGACCTCGATTGCCGGGTCCACGCGCATGCAGACATGCAGCCGGCCCAGCACGACGCTTAGCGCATCGCTGCCCGGCAATATGTCCTCAAAGCCAGCGGCTTCGCAGGCGATGAGGACCGGCGGTAGATCGGGCTGCGTGTGAGAATGCAGCATGGCTAGCACATAGCCCTGCATGATCTCGAAGCTGAGGGTGATGCCGGTGCAGACGCGGAAGTGTTTGTGCGTACTCATCGCCGCACCTGCGCAGAAATAGCATCGAAAGCAGCGGTTGCTGCATCATCGTCGGTACACGTGAACTGGTAGATGGCCCCGCCTGTACTTTCATGGCGCGGCATCAGGCTTAGCCACACGGCATGCCTGCATTCGAGGGTGCTTGCGATCAGGCCGACATCGTGGGTGATCGCGCGCGCCGCAAGTGCGGGTGTTTCTTGGGTGTCGTAAAACATGTAGGACTCCTGAGTAAATTGGAGCCCGCCAACCCGAGACCAAGCGGGGTGGCGGACGGCACGGGTTGGTCTACCGGACTCAGGGACCGGCGGGGCCGAAGCCCCCCGCGTACCGCCCGCCATAAAGATGGCAAGCACGCACCCCGCGCGATGCTGGGCAACAAAAAAGCGCCTTGCATCGATCGATGGGCGCTGGTGCGCCTGAGTAATCGGGAGACCAATCCCGGTCGCCGAATATGCGGCGACACACGCATACTCGCTCCAGCTCTTGGCGCGTGTCAACGGGAAAGCTTTGGAGTCGGCGTAGCTCATTTCGAGAATCTCCGGCACGACGTGGTCGTGCCTGACGCTCTCTCAGATTGGGCGCTGTAGCCGGCGAGCGAGCACGCGCGGCGCAGTTCAACGCAGACAGCCGTCTCGCCCAACTCTTGTGCCAAGCGTTGGCCGAAGCGCCTTTTGCCGCTAACGGCTGTCACGCGCAACGCTTGTCTGCTGTCTTGTCCAAGCTGCCCAGGTCGTTGAAGGTCAACCACAACGCCCGCCAGGGGCGGGGAGGTCATTTGACATGAATGGGATGTACGGTAATATTCCGTACAAATAGGAGCCTGCCATGACCAACGCCGCTGCCCGCCTCGATCTGCGCTTAGACCCTGCCGACAAGGCGCGGATTTCCCGTGCCGCCGATCTGCGTGGCGTGCCGCTTTCGGCCTTTGTGCGCGATGCGGTCATGCGCGAGGCCGAGAGCGTCATGGCTGCCGAGTTGACGGTGACGTTGTCGGCGGAGGAGTCCAGGCGATTCCTGAAAGCCTTGGACGCACCTTTCCAGCCCAACGCCAAGTTGAGGAAGGCGCTCGCCCGCGTTGCACAGGGCTGAGTGCGTGCTAATCGTTGAGCAACTCCAGGCAAAGCGGCATGACCGCAACAGCTTCAGCTGTGGGGAGCCGACACTGGATGCTTATTTGCGACGGCAGGCGGTGCAGCACCATCGCGATGGCATCAGCACGACCCATGTCCTGGCGAATGATGAGGTTGCTGGCAACATTCTGGGCTACTCCACCTTGTCAGCGGCTCAGCTCTTGCTGACAGCGTTACAGGAGCAGGATCGCAAGCGCCTGCCCAACTACCCGGTGCCCGCGATCCGGATGGGACGCTTGGCGGTTTCATCAGCAGAGCAGGGTAAGGGGTATGGGGATTACCTGCTGGCACATGCGGTCGCTCGCTGCTTGGGTCTGCGAGAGCAGTTGGGCGTGCGGGTGCTGCTGGTGGATGCCTTGCATACGAAGGCAGCCGGGTTCTACAAGAGCTACGGATTCCGTGAGGCTGCTGAGAGTGCGATGACACTGTATCTGCCGTTGGGGACTTCGTAATCCGACCCAGCGTCGTTGTTGAGGCGCTCCGCCGCTGCAACGCGTGAAAGCTGCCGTGTGGTAGATCGGAGATGGTGTGCTGGAGTTCGCCGGCGTTGCTCAAACGCGCATTGATTGCTTGACGGAGATACCCGCCGTCGCGCCCTGCCATGATGCGGTGGTGACGCAGGCCATTTCCAATAGCGGTGCAGGGCTGAAATTCTCCCGCCTTCGATGCGCGCGCGCCCATCGCCTTATTGCTTGCAGGTGGCAGGTCAGACATCGAAGCGGTTTGACAGCCTCAGCATGCACGCACCAGGTCGGGCGAAAGGGCGTCTACGCGCGTAGCAACCACCTGGCGCGGCCGCGGCGGCGTCGCGGCTTGTCCTGGTTGGGTGCGGTGCCGATGGCCGGGCGGCGTAGATGCGACGGTGGCAGGCAGATCAGCACGCAGGGGGTCTTGGCCAGGGTGGCCTGCAGCGAGGAGCGCCAGACACCGCGGCGGACGACAGCGTCGTGTTCGACGACGAGCACGTCGGCACAAGCGCGTTTGAGCAGGCCGGCGATCTCGCGACGTGGGTTGCCCACGGCCACATGCAGCCGCACGCGCAGGTCGTCATCGCGCAGTTGCAGGACCAGGTCGCTGAGCCAGCTGGCGGCTGCGGCTTCGGTCAGGGGCTTGTCGTTGAACAGGCTGTCCACCAGCAGGCCTTCGCTGATGTCCGGCATGACGTGCAGCAGGTGCAGGTCGGCGCCGCGACGGCGCGCCATGGCGGCGGCATCGCGCAATGTGTCGAGACTGGTCTCGCGGCCGGTGATCCAGCAGGCGACATGGCCGCCACCTGCGCCGTCGCGCGGGATGGCGTCGGCGTAGGGAAGGGTGAGCATGGGGGTGGCGACGCGTTCGAGCACGCGTGCACGCAGCGAGACATGCAGCGGCCGTGGCAGCCCAGTGCGTTCGGACGGCGGCATGATCAGCAGTGCGTCGTCGCGGCTGCGGCAGAACGAGACGATGCCGGCGGCGGCCGGTCCGCTGGCAAGCGCGCGCTCGCAGCCCGGGTAGTTGGAGGCTTCGGCAAAGAACGCGTCCAGCGATTGCCGGGCCTGCGCGCGCTTGCCCTTGGCATGCACGTGCAGGATGGTGAGGCGGGCGCGCAGGCGGTCCACCAGTTGCGCCACGGTGGGAATGGCCGCGTGGCAGGTTTCGGAAAAGTTGGTCGCAAAGATCAGGTGGGTTGGCGTGGTCTGCATGGCACTCTCCGTGGTCAGTAGATGAAGCCGTCGATGGCGCGCACTTCGCGCAGTGGCACGCGCTGGCCCAGCATTTCGCGCAGTGTCAGCTCGATGCCGCGCGACAATGCGGTCATCGGGGTGTCGTGCACGGTGTTTTCGAACGGGTCTTCGATGGCGCTGCTGGCGCTGTCGATGGCGATCAGGGTGAAGCTGATCAGTACCGAGGCGATCGGCATGGCCAGGCCCATGCCGGCGATCAGGCCCAGCGGCACCAGCCAGCAATACATGTTCACCAGCGTCCTGGGCAGCGATGAAAACTGCCGCGGCAACGGGGTGTTCTTGATGCGCTCGCAGGCGCCCTGGATATTGGCCAGCGCAGTGAGGTTGGCGTCCAGCGACGACCAGCGCAGGCTGTCGAGCATGCCGTGGTCGCGCGCCTGCTGCAGCTGCTGGCCCAGGCGCAGGGTGAGCGCGTTGGGGATGTTGGCGTAGCTGCGCAATGCGTCGGCACGTGCCTGCCCCAACAGGCCGGTGAGTTCGGGGAAGGGATTCTGTCGGCGCAGATGGCAGCGCAACGCATGGACGAAGGCGACCTGGTGCACGACGATGTCATCGCGCAGTGCGCGCTGGCGCGGGTCGTCGGGGTCCACATCCAGTGCGGTCAACGCCTGGCGTGCGATGGCACGCGAGGTATTGACCAGCGCGCCCCATAGCTGGCGTGCCTCCCACCAGCGGCCATAGGCCGCATTGGCGCGAAATGCCAGGAAAATGGTGAGCGCCGAGCCCAGTTGTGCCAGCGGCAGCGCTTCGATGGACAGCCAGTGCCAGTCGAAGAAGGTGTACAGCACGGCCACGGCACAGTCGAAGGCCAGCAGCACCAGCAGGCGCTTGTAGGTCTTGGGCCAGATGCGCCGCAACGGAAACGTATCGCGGGTGATCATGGAGGGGCAGCCAAGGTGGGGTGGCCGCATTACACCCGGCCTGCACGGTTGTGTCTGCCATCCTTGCGCCGGCATCGGACGGGTTGCAGGCGGTCCGAACGATGCGGCCGGGCTATCTTTCGATAGGGTGAAATCTGCGCCCCAGGCCGGCATGTTGTGGTGTTGAGGATGTGGCGAGGAGCGAATTTGCAGCGCAAGTGCACCGGTGGGCGATGGACAGGCTGAGGCTGCCATTCAAGTGGCGCGGGCAGGTGGTCAAACTCAATCGCGGCCCGACGCTGTGGGCATCATTGGCGATGCTGGCGTCGCTGGTGTGGGCCGAGTGGTATTCGCACCTGGGCGTCTCGCTGGGGCTGCTGTACATCCTGCCGGTGGTGTTGGCGGCCACGGTGCTGTCACGCCGCGACATCGTCATTGCCGCAATTGCCTGCGCCGTGCTGCGCGGGTTGTTCGTGACCGAGGAGACCCTGGTCGAACAGGCACTGCGGTTTTTCATGGCCACGATTGCCTATGCCGGCTGCGGCCTGCTGGTGGCAGAGATCAGCCGCACGCGACGGGTGATCCTGGCCCATTACGTGCAGCTGCGCGCCGAGCAGCGGCTGCGCCGACGGCTGGAGCGCCAATTGCGCCTGCTGGCCGAAAGCAGCCCGGCAGCGCTGCTCACCGTGGCCGGCGACGGCCGCATCGTGGCCGCCAACCGGGCCGCGCACGAGATCCTGGACATGGCCGACGACGGTGGACTGGAAGGCCGCGCGGTGCGCGAGTTCCTGCCCTTGCTCGACGATGCGCTCAGCATGAGCGCCAACCTGGATGGCATGCGTACTTCGGCGAGCACCTGGGGCTGCCGCAGCGACGGCACCCGGTTTCCGGCCACCACCTGGTTCTCGGTCTACGAAGACAGCCAGGAGCGCCATCTGGCCGCGATCCTGGTCGACACCAGCGAGGAAGTGCGCGCGCGCGAGTCGGCGCATTTTGACGATGTGTTGAAGAACAACCGGCTGTTGGCCGGTGCGGTGTCGCACGAGATCCGCAACCTGTGTTCGGCCGCAGGCGTGGTCACTTCCAACCTGGCGCGACATCCGGCCATCGGTGCAGACCCGGATCTGGCCGCACTGCGCAGCCTGGTGGCGGCGCTGATGGAGCTGGCGTCGTTCAACCTGCGCCGGCAGCTGCCCGATGAGGTGCACGAAACGCGGCTGCAGACGCTGTGCAGCGAGCTGGACGTGATCATCCGCTCCGATTGGGAAGACATCGACGGCCAGCTGATCATCCAGATCCCGGCCGAGTTTCCGTCGCTGCAGGGCGACCGCCATGCGTTGCTGCAGGTGCTGCTCAATCTGGCGCGCAATTCGTTGCGCGCCGTGCAGGGGTTGCCGCCGCAGCGCCGTCAGTTGATCGTGAGTGCGCGCCTGGAGCAGGGCCGTGCGGTGGTGAGCGTGCGCGACACCGGGCCGGGCATTGCCGAGCCGGCCCGCCTGTTCCAGCCGTTCCGCAGCGACAGCGATGGCTCCGGGCTGGGGCTGTACATCTCGCGGGCGCTGATGGCCAACCAGGGCGGCCTGCTGCGCTACGCGCCCGGCGGGCAAGGCGCGTGTTTCGAGCTGCATCTGCCGCTGGCGCATGCGCCGCATGCGGAGCTGCCCGATGGATGAGGCGCAGCGCCCACCGGTTCGGCTGTACCTGCTGGACGACCACACGCTGTTCCGCGAGGGGCTGCTGCGCCTGCTCGGCGCCGATGCGCGCTTCGAGGTGGTGGGCCAGTCCGGCGCGCTGGCGCAGGCCATCGTGCAGATCGCATCGCTGGCGCCGGACGTGGTGATCCTGGACTACGACATGGGTGAGTACAACGCGCTGGACTACATGCGTCGCCAGGCCGAGCAGACGCGCCGCCCGGCCACGTTGGTGGTCACGGCCGGCCTGCCCGAGCGCGACGCGCTGGCGCTGATCCGCCTGGGCGTCTCCGGCATCTGCCGCAAGGATGTGTCTACCGATGAACTCATCGACAGCATCCATGCCGTGGCGATGGGCCGGGTACTGATCGACCAGCGCTACCTGCAATCGCTGGTGGTGCAGGGCACCCAGGAAAGCCGCCCCAGTTTCACCGATCGCGAGCGTGAGGTATTGCGGGGGCTGTTGCGCGGGCAGTCCAACAAATTGATCGCACGTCAGCTGGGCAGCTCGGAAAGCGCGATCAAGGCGACCTTCCAGCAATTGTTCAACAAGCTCGACGTGCGCTCGCGCAGCCAGTTGGTGATGGTGATCCTGCAGGATTACCGCGACCTGGTGTAACGGTGCCGCTGCACGGCCGCCAGGCGCTGTCGCGTGTGCGGTTCGAGCAGCGCGTGGGCGGCGCGGTCTGCCGGTGGCCGGCAGCCAGGGCAGGCCGACGTTGCTCACTTGGATGCAGGCACAGGGCGCTCTTCGCTGCCATGCCGTGCGAGATGAAGTGCCAGGCCGGCGGCAAGGCTGGCCGCCAGCGCTGCCGGAACCAGGAGAACCTGGAAGCCGAAGCGACCGAAGGCCGTGGCGGTAAAGACGCCGCCTGCGACGAATGCGGCCAGCACCAGGCTGCCCAATGACAACCTGCGCCATGGCAGGGCATCGCCGCGCAGGCCTTGCCCCAGCAGCAAGCCCAGGTCGGTGAAAAAACCGGTGAGATGCGTGGTGCGGATCGCCGAGCCGTTGTAGAAGGTGGTCATCGCGTTCTGCAGGCCGCACGCCGCTGCCGCCAGGCAGCCACCCCAGCCATGGCCACTGCCGAGAAGTGCGCATGCGGCGAGCAGCAAGGCGGCCTGCACGCAGAGCAGGCCGACGTAACGCCACGAGAGGGCGCGCCCGCGCAGGACCAGCCCGACCAGCAGCCCGCCGCCCACGAAGCTGGTGACGATCGCGGCCAGTTCTGCGGCCAGGCGCCAGTGCCCGGCCCCCATGGCGAGCGCCCCCAGCGACGCTGTTCCGGTCAGATGGCTCAGCGCCTGGTGCTTGAATCCCAGATAGCCGGCAGCATTGACGATGCCGGCGGTGAATCCCAGCACGGTTGCCCCCAGCCAGACGCGCCGCGGCAGATACAGTCCCACGCTCCGCTCCTCTTCGACTCAGGCGCCTATCTTGCCAGCGTGGCAGAGGTGAAGCAGGGCGCCGAGCAGGTGGCGGTGGCTCTCACGCCGCCAGCACGCAGGTCACCGCCGCGGCGTCGCCACCGTCTGTCCGCGACGCTTGGCGTTAATACCATCCCAGATACAAGGTGGCGATTCCCCAGGTGTCGATGAGTCCATGCGCCACTACCAGCGCATAGAGGTTGCGCCCGGATCGCAGATAGACAACGCCCAGCAACGTGCCGACGATTCCTGTCAGCAGTACGCCGGAGATGCCTTGCGCGGCGTGCATCAGGCCAAACACCACGCCTGCGGCCAGCGCCGCAAGCAGCCGCCCGCCGCGATGGCGGCCCAGCATCTGATCGAGCTGGTGCAGCAGGAACGCGCGAAAGACCAGTTCTTCGCCCACTGCGGCACTGAGCCAGGCGCCACCGGCCAGCTGGATGGCCGCCGCCATGTTGCCGCGAAGCGCGCCGTAGGCGCTGTAGTCGGTCCGGGTTGCGGTCAACGTGTCGATGAGTGGCTGCACCACCGGATTGATCAGTCCGATGACCAACGCCACCAGCAACAGTGTCCAACCCAGCACGGCGCGAAACGCGGTTGGCGCCAGTCCACACGCACGCGCCGAGCGCGTTTCGACCCAGACCAGCGCAAGACCAGCGACACCGACCAGAGGCATCCGCCACGGAAACGGCAGCCAAGGAAAGTGCGCCAGGAACAGGATGGCCGCGACCATGACAAGCCGCGAAAGAGGATGCCGCAGCACGGCAAGGCCCGGTTGCACGGCAGGATGTGATGGATCTGGATGATGCATGCCTGATGACACGTTGAACGGTGTCATCGACGTTAGCGGCGACACGGCGTGCGCGTCGCATGCCAGAAGTGATGGTCGTACCGTTCGCCCCCTCAGCGGGATTGCTTCGCCCGGTGCGTCGAGTGGTGATTGCAGTGCATCCAGATGCTGTCATCGCGGCTGGACGTTGCACGGCCGCTGTCTGACCAGAGCGGCGCTTGCAGATCAGGCGCCTGGGGATGCGCCAGACGATACGAAAAACCGATTGTCACTACCTGATTGTCCGGAGCCCTGCAGCGATGAGCAGCCGCAAGCTGCACACCGGGCCCGCGCTTCCGTGTATTGGTCCAATGGCCAGCAGCATCATGTGATCGAGTCGGGCCGCACCGGTCGCGACCCGGGCGCGGCCCACGCATGCGCGCCGGCCCTAGAACTCCTGCCAGTTGCCGCCATCGGATGCAGCCACCGCCACATGCGCCTGTTTGATCACGTGTCGGTTGGAGGTGGCGGGGGCGGTCGTTTTTGCCTTGCCACTGCCGGCCTTGCGCGCCGGTGCCACCGCCGCCAGTGCGCGCGCTGGCCTGGTCACGCCGCCATCGACCTTGAACACTGCAACGGCCTCGGTCAGCTGGACGGACTGCTCCTCCATCGCGCGGGCGGCCGCGGTGGCTTCTTCCACCAGCGCAGCGTTCTGCTGGGTGGTTTCGTCCATCTGGGTGACGGTGAGGTTGACCTGCTCGATCCCCTTGGATTGTTCCTGCGAGGCGGCAGAGATTTCACCCATGATGTCGGTCACCCGCTGCACGCCGGCAACGATGTCGGACATGGTCGCCCCGGCAGAGTGCACCAGCGTCGAGCCTTCGGCCACGCGCTGCACGGAGTCATCGATCAGTGTCTTGATCTCCTTGGCGGCAGCGGTGGAACGCTGGGCCAGGGTGCGCACTTCCGACGCCACCACCGCGAACCCGCGCCCCTGTTCGCCGGCACGCGCCGCTTCCACGGCGGCATTCAACGCCAGGATGTTGGTCTGGAAGGAGATGCCGTCGATGACGCTGATGATGTCTGCGATCTTCTTCGACGAGGCTTCGATACCGGCCATGGTGCCGACCACCTTGCTGACGATCTCGCCGCCCTGTGATGCCACCCCTGCGGCGCTGATCGCCAGCTGGTTGGCCTGGCGTGCGTGCTCGGCGTTCTGGCGCACGGTGGAGGTCAGCTCTTCCATCGATGCAGCCGTCTCTTCGAGATTGGCTGCCTGCTGCTCGGTGCGTTGCGACAGATCCTGATTGCCCGCCGCGATCTCGCTTGCGGCCGAGTTGATGGCGCCGGCCGACTGCTGGATGCGCCCGACGATCTCTGCAAGCTGCGCTGCGGTGGTGTTGGCGTCGTCGCGCATCTGCGCAAACACGCCCTGGAAGGTACCCGTCATCCGCGCGGTGAGATCGCCGGCGGCGATGGACTTCAGCAGGGCCGACAACGACTGCAGATTTCCGTCTGCGGTGGACATCAGGGCATTCAGGCGTTCGACCATGGTGCGGAAGTCGTGCTGGAAGCGCGCGGTGTCGCCACGCACGCCAAAGTCGCCGGCCGCCGCTGCTTCTGCCAGATGGCTGATTTCGTGATTGATGGCGGTCAGGTTGCGCTTGACCTGATCCATGGTCTCGGTCAGCACCGCCTTCTCGCCAGGTAGCCGGTCCATGTCTTCGGACAGGTCGCCGACCGCATAGCGGCCGGTGATCTGGGCCAGGCGCGTCATGACCTGCACATGCGAGTTTGCCAATGCATTGGCATCGCGCACCATGTGGCCGTATTGGCCCGGGAACGCGCTTTCATCCATGCGGTAGCTGATCTGGCCGGCATCGTGCTGACGTGCCATTTCCACCTGTGCTGCGATGACGCCCTTCAGCCGGTCACGAATGCGGTCAACGGCATTGGCCAGTTGCACGGTCTCGTCCTTGCCGGTCGCCTTGGGGCCGGCATCTGCGTCGAGGACGCCATTGGAGAGTTTTTCGACCTCGCCGACCGCGCGCCGGATGGCACGGGAGATGGTGTTTCCCAACACCAGCGCAGCGCTGATGCCACCCACCGCGATCAGGGCCAACGCAATGGCCGAGAGGATCATTGCGCGCGTGTTGGCTTCCTGCTGCTGCTCGTAACGGAGCTTGGCGGACCTGCCCAGCTCGTCGCGCAAGGTGGAGAGCCCGGCGAAGGTGGCGTTGGCGTTGTCCTTGACCTGGGTGCGGTTGACCTCTGCGCCGGCCGGAATGTCGCCGGCTTCTATCAGCTCGACCTGGCGCCGCATGCCATCGTGCATCAAGGCGTAGCTGGCGGTGATCTTCTGCAGCTGCGCAGTGTGGTCGCTTTCATTGCTCAGCAGGCGCTTGAGCTGCGCGATGTTGGATTCCACCTGGGTGAAGCGCGTCTCGTTCTCCTGCTTCCACTGGGCGATCGTGTCCGGCGTGCCGATGGCGATCATGCGCAGGATGTTGATGTCGACGCGGGTCAGCTGGCCATCGATGCTGCTCGCCAGGGCCGAACCGGTGAAATCCCGGTTGTAGAGCGTGCCCACCCGGTCCTTGGAGCCATGCAGGCTATGCAGCAGGAAGAGGCAAAGCAGGATGCTTGGGATCAATGTCCCCAGCAATGCCAGCAGGAACTTGCGCTTGATGGTAGCGAGCATGGTGGACCTTGGTGAGTGGTGGATCTGCGTGTCGGAACAACGATCACCAACTGACCATCCGAAGGCGTCGTCCGCTCCGGTGCGAGGCTCATCAGCGTTCGGCTTCACCGGTTGGCACTGATACCGGTGGCTACACGGATTAGCGGCTGTCGGCAGGAACTCTTGATCGGCGACAGCGGCTGCGCGATCGCGGCCGGAGATGATCCTGGCCCGTCGTCCCATATCGATGGGGGAGGTGGGTCGCCTGCTGATTTCTTTCGAGCGCGCACAATGCATTGGCCGCCATCACTGGCGTACAGGGCTCACGCCGCTCGTATGGACAGGCGCACTCCCGGCGCTTGGTCGCAGCCTGCGGTTGTCGGAGTGTCAGGCCAGGCTGACGTTCGACAGGGTCACCAGGCCCGTACTCGACACCTGGCACAAGGCCATCGATTGCCGGGCGTAGTCATAGGCGGTGTCGCGGTCCGCAAACGCGGCACCGGGCAGACAATGGCGACGCAGGGTGATGCCGCCGGGCCGGGACACCAGAAGCTCCGGCACGAACTTTCCATGCAGTGGGCAGACGTGGGCGGTGAGCAGATACTCGCCCACGTCCCGGACAGTCGGGGTATCCAAAAGCAAGCCCTCTTGAAGACAGCGGCCGCTGCTGACCGTGCAGCAGCGTCAGCAGATGAGCGCCCGGTAGCGAGCGCGACAAGGTGGCAGTATCGAAGGGAGGGGATGAAGGTTCTGTCGGTGTGGGTGAGCCCGCTTGCAGGGGCGCCTGTCGATCCACGCTGCGCGCGCGACATCGCAGTGCCTGGCGCATGCTGAAACGCTGCGCGTCAGTTGACCGGCGCCATGGCTGGCGCGTCGCTGACCGGGCTGGATGGCAGCAGCGGCCCGACCTTGATGAGGTGGTCGATGTTGTTGAGTTGCCCCATCTCCTTGAACCAGCTTGCTCCCCACTTGGCGCTCAGGCCCTTGGAGCGCAGCGACGACTGGATGCGTCGTGCCACCGACAGCAGGCCGGATTCGCTGCTGCCGGGCAGGAACAGCGCAAACTCCCCATGTGCCAGCCGCGCCAGACTGTCTTGCGGCCGGGTGGCCTGTTTCAGCACGCCGATGGCCGCCATGACGTCCTGCTCGGAGCCGAGCGGGTTTCCCGAGCTGCTGGTATCCAGATCGAACAACAGGACGCCGCCCTGTTCGGTGCGATGGCGGTGATCCGCCGCTGCCTGAAGCAGCTCACGGAAGGCGCCGAGGTCGTAGAGGCCGGCCAGCGTCTGTGTGTCGTCCACGGCCGCGGCATCTGCCGTAGCCTGCGGTAACGCCCCGAGGTGCTGGGCCCAGGAGCCGGCCAGGACGCGCCCGAAGGTCTCGACCAGCGGCAGGAGATGCTCGACCTTTCCCTCCACGACGCGATCGTCCAGGCCGCACAACATGCCCTCCACCCTGCCGGGGATCCGGATGGGAACGCCCAGGTAACTTGCAATGCCGAGTCTGCTGGCCACCGGCGACTGCGCCAGGTGCTCGAACTTCTGCAGATCCGGTGCGAACTGCGGCCCGCCCATGACCATCATGCTGCGGCAGACCGATTCGGGCCAACTCAAGAACTGGTCCACCGCCAGGCCGAAGGACGCGTCCGTGCAGGCCCGGATGATCCAATGGTCGTTCTTGATTTCTGCAAGCACCCAGGTTTTCAGCGGTGTCAGCTCCGCAAGGCGCTGCAGCAGTTCCCCGGCAGTGTCGTCCAGGCCAGCGAAGGGCACCTGGGTTGTGAGTTCGTTGGCCATGCAGGCTTGCTCCATTGATTCAACCCATAGCGGCAGGATCGATCGGAGCTATAGCGGATGCACCCTCGACTTTATGAACCGAGCAGGCGTCAGCGCGCGGGAAGTGCCCGAACGCCCGATCGCTGGCGGTGTCGTCGTGTGCACCATGCCCTGCGCATTCACAGCGGGCGAGTGAGCAGGGCAACGCTCAGGCCGATCATGAACACGGCGATCCCTGCATCGAGGACGCGCCAGGCCCGTGGGGCGCGGAAGACCGGCCTCAGCAACCGCGCACCGAAGCCGAGTGCGGTAAACCAGGTCACGCTCGCCAGGCAGGCGCCCAGCGCGAAGAACCAGCGGTGCTGGCCGGCATAACGGGTGGAAATACTGCCCAACAGCACCATCGTGTCCAGGTAGACGTGTGGATTCAAAAACGTAAACGCCGCGCAGGTCAGCAGCACGCGATACGGGCCGGCTTGCGCTTCGGGTGCTTCGGACAGGCCGCCCGATCCGCGCCAGGCACGCCTGGCGGCGAGCACGCCATAGGCCGCCAGGAAACAGGCGCCGCCCACCCGCAGCACGTCCAGCAACCCGGCATAGCGGTGGACCAGTGCACCGATGCCGGCAACGCCAAGCACGATCAGCAGGATGTCGCCCAGGGCACAGATGGCCACCACGCGTGCAACGTACTGCTGCTTCAACCCCTGTCGCAGGACGAAGGCGTTCTGGGCGCCGATCGCGATGATGAGGCCGGCGCCGGCGAGGAAGCCGGCCAGCAGGGCAGTGATGGACATGTGGGCACCGATCTCAATGAGAGGTGCCAGCATTGGCGCAGGCCGCGCATTAGACAAACGATCCATTCTTCTACAGCATTAGCGCCTCTAATGGAGTGCCCCGATGATCCTCATGCATCCACAGCTTGCGGCCTTTTCGGCGGTTCTGGATGAGGGCAGTTTCGAGGCGGCGGCGCGCTACCTGTCCATTACCCAGTCGGCGGTTTCGCAGCGGATCAAGGCGCTCGAAGACCGGCTGGGCCAGATCTTGATCGTGCGAGACGCGCCTTGCCGCCCCACTGCGGCGGGCGAGCAGTTGTTGCGCCGCGTGCGCCCGTTGCAGGCGCTGGAGTCCGAAGTCGAGGACGTGTTTGCGCGCTCGGAGAAGCGCCGTGGCACCCAGTCCGTTGCAATCGCGGTCAATGGCGATTCGCTGGTCACCTGGGTGATCCCGGCCATTGCCGGGCTGCACGCCGCGCATGGCTATCTGCTGGATGTGCGGGTGGATGATCAGGACCACACGCTGCGCCTGCTGCGCGACGGCACGGTGCTCGGCGCGGTGACATCCGAGCCTCGCCCCATCCAGGGCTGCAACGTGCATGCGCTGGGCGTGATGCGGTACGTGGCGATCGCTTCGCCGGCATTTGCAGGCCGGCACTTCGCTGACGGTGTGTCGGCCGCGTCGCTGGCGCGGGCGCCGTTGCTGGCCTTCAACCGCAAGGACGACCTGCAGGCACGATTCATCCGCCATGTGACGCGCGCCAGGCTGCAGCCACCGATTCATTACCTGCCCACGTCCACCGGCTTCGTCCGCGCCGCTGCCAGCGGGATGGGCTGGTGTCTTGCGCCGGATGCACTGGCATTACCCGCCGTGGATGCCGGGGATGTCGTGTTGATATCGCCCACGCGTCATATCGATGTGCCGCTGTACTGGCAGTATTCAGCGGTCAGGTCCAGCACGCTCCAGCACATCACCAGCGCCATCCGCGATGCCGCCGCCACGGTGATGCATTCGAAAAAGGCACGCAGTTCCACCGTGCGCCGTTGAGACGATCCTTCCGGACGATACCCACATGCACGCTCTGCGCATCAGCACCGACACTGCCGGCATCGACATGGATGTCGTGCATGGCTACCTCTCCGTCCACATGCCTACCTCTGAGGCCGGTGCCGGTGTGCAGTCGCACTGCAGCGTTTGCCGGTGCGTGGTGGTGACCTTGCGTGCACGATTGCGCCGATGATCACGTCCAGAAGTCATGGTGCCGCCCAGCACACGTGGCGCGCCGACGGCTGCGGCAAAGTGGTCGTGCGTCAGCGCATGGCGACGCAGGGCGCGCAACGACCACCACCAGGAGAGCACGGATGGCACAGCGGGACAGATCTTGGTGGCGTTGGGGCATGCCGTTGCTGGGTGTGCTGGTCGCCATCGCGCAACTGGCGTGGGAGCACAGCCACGGCGGCGTGCGTAGCCATCACCTGCTGAACCGCGCAGACCTGCCTGCCATCTCCAATTGGTGGGGGCTGCTCAGCCTGCCGCTGGTGGGCTGGCTTGCCGTCAGCGTGGTGGCAAGCCGGGCCGCTGGCGATGGTGCGGTGTTCCGCAACGCGGTGGCAGGCGCGGTTGGCGCGTGGGCGGCTGGCGGGTCGCTATCGGTCGCCTTCGTGCTTGGCAACGAATCGGTCGCGTTCGGTGTGCTGGTGACGCTGCTGCTGTGCGCAGTGGTGGTCCGCGCGTACCGTGCCGAATATCTGTTCGGCTTCGTGTTGGGCATGACCTTCGTGTTTGGGGCGGTGCTGCCCTGCATCGTCTTTGTGGCGATCGCCAGCGTCTCTGCAATTGCCCATTTTGCGTTGTGGCCGGCGCTGCGGCGGCTGATTGGCAAGACGCGCCGGCGTCAACTGCAGGTCCAGGGCGGCGCCGTGCGCGACTGATCAGGTCCCCGAGCGATCGTCGCCGTGCCAGGCCTGCCGGTTGAAGGTGGGACGTGCAGCGGCTGTGCCGTTGGTGCTGCCGTGCAGGACTGCAGCAGCACCGGTGCCAGCGATCCGCATGCACGTCCGGGCCATCCTTGGTGATCGCTTCGCCAGCGGACTGCGCCTGCGCAGGCTGCTGCCTGTCCGGACCGGGCGGCCCTCGCTTCCCTTGCGATGTCGCGCCGCAGGAGATCAAGCGATGTCATGCGTGTGAACCACGCACGCGCGCGGTGTGCCAGTGCACTGCGCGTGCTGCAACGCGCTGCCAGGTCATGGTGTTGCACAGGCGCTGATCTGCTGTGGCCGTGCATCTAACGAACCATGCACGGCCGCGCGTGCAGGTTGGTGACCTCAGGTTCGGGAGAGAGGTCTGCAATGCAACGCGATATCGTGGTCATCGGCGGCTCTGCGGGCAGTGGCGCGGCGTTGCGCGCGTTTCTGGGCGAGCTGCCGCACGATCTGCCCGCGCCGATCCTGATCGTCATGCATCTGTCTGCGCGCGGCGATGGCATGGACAGCATGGTGCGTCGCGCCGCACCGCAGTTCGCCGTACACGTGGCCAAAGACGGGCAGGCGCTGCTGCCAGGGCACATCTATGTAGCGGTGCCGGATCGGCATTTGATGCTCAACGGTGAGCGCCTTGCCCTGGGGGTGGGGCCGCGCGAGAACATGTCACGTCCAGCCATCGATGCATTGTTCCGGTCGGCCGCACTCGCGTTTGGCCCGCGCGTGGTGGGGGTGTTGCTGTCCGGCATGCTGGGCGATGGCGCCGCCGGGCTGGAGGCGATCCAGGCCTGCGGTGGTGCGGTGATCGTGCAGGATCCGGCCGACGCCGATGCCGATGAAATGCCGCGTGCCGCCCTGCAGCGGCTGAGGCCCGATCGCATTGCCTGCGGCGCGGGATTGGCAGAGGCCATCGTGCAATTGCTGCAGCAGCGCCCGTCGCCGAACCAGGCCGATCTGGGTGCGCTGACGCTGGAGGTGGATATCGCGCTCGGCCGGCCGTCGACGGGAGAATTGATCGCACAGATCGCATCCCCCTCCACGATGAGTTGCCCGGCCTGTGGCGGCGTGCTGAGCCAGATCGCAGGTGACGGCGGGCTGCGTTTCAGGTGCCAGGTGGGGCATGCGTATTCTGCGCAGGCGCTGGAAATGGAAAAGGAAGGCGCGGTGGACGAGGCCTTGCGGGTGGCGTTGCGCGTGATCGAGGAGCGTGTCGATCTGGTGACGCGGTTGGCCAGCAGGGATGGCCGGCGCCAACCCTCGGTGGCGGCAATGTATGCCGACCGCGCGTCCGAATACCGCAGCTATGCGGACCTGTTGCGCGGCGTGCTGCTGGGTTCGTTGAAGCCGGCAGTGGCTGCGGACAACTACCAGACACGCCAGCGTGAGGCGGTTGCCGACAAAGAAGTCATGGGCACGCTCGATGATGAGCGCCCATCGCGACGATGAGCGTCCATCGCGCCAGGTGGGTTGTGCCACCGGAGTGACGCGCAGCAGGTGGCGTGTGGCGATGCGGAGTTTGTGCAGTGTCCTGTCTGATGCAAGGGCGCGCGGCCGAAGCGACGCTCGGTAGCGGCTGCTTGCTGCGAATATATGTTTCATATACGTTGCGTATATTCGCGATCAGGAGCTTACCGATGGGCATCGTCAATATCGACGACGATCTGCATGACCAACTGCGACGCGCCTGTACGGTGAGCAGCCGGTCGATCAATGCGCAGGCCAATTTCTGGATCAAGGTCGGCATGCTGTGCGAGATGCATCCGGCGATGTCGTTCCAGGACATCGTGGCGCAGGAGTTGCGCGCGGCAGGGGTGCTGCCACAGGCCTTGAAGCCGCAGGTTTTGAAGCCTGGGCGGGCATGATCAAGCAGCCGGAAGAGGTCGCAGCGATGGCCACGGCCGGCCAGCTGCTGGCGCAGGTGTTTCATGCGCTGGACCAGGTGCCGCTGGAAGGACGCAGCACGCTGGAACTCAATGCCCTGGTCGAGCGCATGATCGTGCAGGAGCTGGGCGCGCGGCCCGCCAGCAAGGGCCAGTACGGCTTCGAGTACGTGCTCAATGCGTCGATCGACGACGTGGTCTGCCATGGTGTGCCATCGGCCGATGACGTGTTGCGCAGCGGGCAGATCGTCAACCTGGATATCACGCTGGAAAAGCACGGATTCATCGCCGATTCCAGCACCACTTATCTGGTGGGCGAGGTGTCTTATGCCGCCAGGCGGCTGGTGCAGACAGCGTACCGGGCGATGTGGAAGGGCATTGCCGCGGTGCGGCCGGGCGCGCACGTGGGTGATATCGGGCATGCCATTGCCCGGCATGCACGCGAACACGGCTACAGCGTGGTCAAGGACTACTGCGGGCACGGCATCGGGCGGCAGATGCACGAAGAGCCGCAGATCCTGCATGACAGCCACCCGGGCACCGGCCTGCCCCTGCAGGAGGGCATGGTGTTCACCATCGAGCCGATGATCAATCAGGGACGCGCGGCGATCCGCTCGCAGCCGGACCAGTGGCCGGTGTACACGCGCGACGGCAAGCTGTCGGCGCAGTTTGAACATACGGTGGCGGTCACGCGCACCGGTGTGCGTGTGTTGACGTTACGGCCCGGCGAAACACCGCTGTGCGCGGTGGAGTGAGACTGCCAACCGCGCCAGGGCAGGTCGCCTCGGCCGGCGCCACCCGCCGCGCCTGATTACAGCGTGGTGGTGGCGATGGGCTGCGCGTGGGCAGCCACGGCCACGTCGGCCGTTGGCGGGTGCGCGCTGTGGCTGCCCAGCAATGCCGAGAGCCGGCGATGGCAGTCGCGCAAGGCCAGGGCAGAGGCGGGCATGTCGCAGGCATCGAAGGTGCGTGCTTCCGCCTTCCAGGCGGCGAGCAGGTCTTCCAGATCACGGCGCAGGCTCGGCATGGTCGGTGTCTCGATGGGTGTCCCCTCTCTACGCAGGCAGCTGGCGCGCAGATGCAGGGCGGGCCTGCGGCGCGATGACGCAGTTCAGCCGCGGACGCGTGTGGCCTGCCGACGCGTTGCGTGGCGCGCGGCTGCGGCTGTCGTGACCGGTCGGGTGCGTCCGCCGGCCGGATGTGCGGGCATCGCCTGATGGCGCTGGTTACCGGGCGGCTGCGTTGTGACGGCCATGCGTGCCTGCGCGCTGCGCATGCGCACGGCACACGTCCACATCACGGCGGCGGGGGGAAGGTGGCTGCGCGGCCTTCTGCCGCAGGAGAGCAGCATGCGTACCCAAGACAGCGGCGCGACACGGATCGACGACCCCACCCCGCCCAATGGCGTCAAGGCGCCGGGCAAGAACGAAGACCTGCTGCAGGATGGCCCTGCCCAGGACAGCGAGATCGACGACGACGATGGCATCGAAGACGACGTCGACGCGGACGAAGACGAATAGGCACCGCAGACGCCGCTCCAGGTGCCGCGTCGCGGCATCCGGAGCCGCGTGCGTGCCCGGTCCGGGTGCGCACGCCTGCAGGTGACGTGGATGCCTGCCCGGTGGTGTGTGTGCCGGCGGCACGGCCGTCATGACTTCGTTGGGCCACTGGAACGAACATGCTTTACCACTGCGGCGTCGCCTGACGATGCAGCGCATGCTGCGGGTACACGACAATCGGGGCACGCGCCCGCCGGCTCGTCAGCAGCCGCTACCCGGCCTACACTCCACAGCCCTCGCTTGCGCTGACGACCATGCAGACACTGCCACCGCTACCGACCATTGCACTGGGCGAATATCGCCACTTCAAGGGCGGCCGCTACGAGGTGCTGGGTGTGGTGCGTAGCAGCGAGACGCTGGAACCGCTGGTGCTGTACCGGCCGTTGGACAACGACGTTGGCCTGTGGGTCAGGCCGTATGCGATGTTTCTGGAACAGGTGAACGTGGATGGCGCCATGCGCCCGCGCTTCGCACCGGTTGCCTGAGCAGGCATGCCGACCGCCGTGTCCCGGACACCGCAATGAGCACGACCGACGCGCCGCTGCTGACGCCGGACGGGCGCTATCTCATCGTGCGTGGCCGGCTCTGGCGGACGGCCAATCCGCATCTAGGCGAAGATGCCCGTGCGGCGCTGGTGAGCGAGTTGATGGACGCGCGGCGCGCGGTCAAGGCGGCCAAACGCGCTGACGATGCACACGCCCTGACGGCGGCACGTCGCCAGGTCGATGCCGCCAAGGTGGCCCTGGGAGAACGTGGGCCAGTGTGGTGGAGCGATGGTGCCGCCGATCTCAATCGGCATCTGGTCAGGAACACGCCTTACGCCGCATGGTTTGCCGCACGCGATGGCGCATGACCCAACCCGGCGCGCGCCGGGCTGGGTGCAGTGGCGTGAATGCAGGGCGGCTCAGCCCAGGTCGCAGTTGCTCGGCTGCGGCCAGGTGGTGGCAGGCAGCATGGCCTTGACGGCGGCCGGCGCGGTGATGCCGATGGTGCTGGCGCCGTACAGCTCTTCGAGTTCGTCGATGCTGACGATGTAGCTGTCCAGCGAGCCGAGATTTTCGCGATTGGGAATCAGCCAGCTGATGGCGCGCGTGCCGCCGCCCGGGTTGGCGGTGATGATGGTCTTCCAGAAGAAGTCCGGGGTGCGGATGCCGTGGCTGGTCAGGAAGTAGTCGTTGCTGGTGTCGCTGTAGATCACCCCGCCGTAGACCTGCACGCTGGCGATATCGCGGTAGCACTCGGCGACGTTTTCGGCGCGCACCCAGATGCCCTGGTTGAAGCTGGCCACCTGCGGCACGATGTTGGACATCAGGTTGGCGCGACGGATGTAGGTGGCGTTGTAGTCCATGTGGTTGGAGGTCACCAGATGGCCGCGGTCGTAGCCGCTGCGCACGCTGGCGTAGGAGGCGGTGGAGGTCTGGCCGGCGCAGCCGCTGGGCAGCTCGGTGTCCAGATTGAAGCCGGACGGGCGCGCGGCCGAGCCGGTATCGGCCTGCAGCACGTATTCGTAGCGCAGCGTGGTGTGGTTGGTACAGTCGTAACGCAGCGTGTAACCGCCTTTGTTGAGCGTGACGACCTGTGCCTGGGCAACGGCACTGAACGCGGTAAGAAGCACGACGGCAAACAGGGTCCTGAAACGCATGCGGCAAATCTCCTTCGAATCGGTCGGACGCACGACGCCGCCGCCGATGTGCCAGGAGCAGACCGACGTGATGCGCAGTGCGCTGAGAGAGGTCAATGGCTCGCCCGTCCCCTAGCGAGCGCGACAGCTATCGCATGCCAATGTTGCTTGCGTGTGACGAACGTGACAACACATCTGCGCCAGGCGCGCCGCAGTGCCAGGCTGTGACGCACTTGGCATCCAGCGATGTGCCGGCATAGGTGCATCAGCGCGATGCTGCCGGTCATTGCGCAACTGCCGCGCATGCGGGTGACGTCGTGTCACGTCGAATGCCGTAGGGCCTAACCGGCGTCGTGCTTCGTCGCCGTGCCTGCCTGCCGCGCCTGCGCTACGCACTTGCCAAACGGCTCTCTCAGCTACGCAGCCCCGATGGCTGCGGTCGCCCGCGCGGTCGTCATCCAGCACACAAAAAAACCCCCTGCTGCATCGATGCAGCAGGGGGTCGTTGACGATCCAGCGAAACGATCCGCACGGCGGATCGCGATCTGCTATGCGACTTCTTCGAGCGCACGTTCTTGTTGGGTTGCCGCGTCCAGCTGGAACAACGACACCAGCTGGGTGAGGGTGCTGGACTGCTTTTCCATCGCGCGGGCGGCGGCCATGGCCTCTTCCACCAATGCCGCGTTCTGCTGGGTGGTTTCGTCCATCTGGATGACGGTCTGATTGACCTGCTCGATGCCGGCCGACTGCTCGCTGGAGGCTGCGGTGATCTGCCCCATGATGTCGGTGACGCGATTCACGCTGGCCACGATCTCGGTCATGGTGGTGCCGGCCTTGTGCACCAGCGCCGAGCCTTCGGCCACCTTGCCCACCGAGGCGTCGATCAATTCCTTGATCTCCTTGGCGGCGCCGGAGGAACGCTGTGCCAGCGTGCGCACTTCGCTGGCCACCACCGCGAAGCCACGGCCCTGTTCGCCGGCGCGCGCCGCTTCCACCGCGGCGTTCAGTGCCAGGATGTTGGTCTGGAAGGCAATGCCATCGATGACGGAGATGATCTCGGCGATCTTCTTCGACGACGCTTCGATGCCGCTCATGGTGCCCACCACCTGGCTCACCACCTCGCCACCCTTCGACGCCACGCCGGCGGCGCTACGTGCCAGTTCGTTGGCCTGATGCGCGTGTTCGGCGTTCTGCTTGACGGTGGAGGTAAGCTCTTCCATCGAGGCAGCGGTTTCTTCCAGGTTGGCTGCCTGCTGCTCGGTGCGCCGCGACAGGTCCTGATTGCCGGCGGCAATCTCGCCGGCAGCGGTATCGATTTCCGCCGACGACTGCTGGATGCGCGCGACGATGTCGGTCAGGCGCTCCACCGTGGTATTGGCATCGTCGCGCATGCGCGCGAACACACCGGCGAAGTTGCCGTGCATGCGCGTGGTCAGGTCGCCGTTGGCGATCGCCTGCAGCACCTGCGACAACGCACCCAGGCTCTTGTCGGAGGTGCCCATCAGGTGGTTGAGGTCCACCACGATCTGGCGGAAGTCGTACTCGAACGCGGTCTCGTCGCCACGCGCGCTGAAGTCGCCCGCCGCCGCGGCCGCCGCCAGGCGCTTGATCTCGCCATTGATCGACAGCAGGCTGGCCCGCACGTCGTTGATCGACTGGCTGATCACCGCCTTCTCGCCCGGCAATGCCTCCAGTTGCTGCGACAGGTCGCCGGCCGCATAGCGCTCGGTCAATGCCACGATCTGCATGGTGACCGCGATATGGCTGGACACCAGCGTGTTGCTGGCGCGCACCATGGTGCCGAACTCGCCGGGGAACTCCTGCTCGGCGATGCGGTGGCTGACGATGCCGGCCTCGTGCTTGTCGCCCATGTCGGTCTGCGCCTGGATCACGCGACGCAGCTGGCGCTGCATGCTGTCCATGGCCTGCAACAGCTGGCCGACCTCGTCATTGCGGTCGATCGAGATGGCGTTGTCCAGCCGGCCCGACGACACCGCATGCGCAATGCCCACCGCGCGGTTGAGCGGCTGGGTGATGGCACGCGCCACGATCCAGCCGAACGCGATGCACACCACCGCGCCGACCAGGCCCAGCAGCAGGCCGGTCATGCTGGCGGTGACCGAACTGTCCACCGCTTCCTGCACGGTGCCGCGAAAGCGCGCATCGGCGCGCTTCTGCATGGCGGTGAGGGTGGTGCGATAGGTCTCCAGCGCCGGCGCCATGGCGCTCATCTGCGCGGCATCGGGTTCACGTTGCTCCACGAACGCCGCGGCCACGCCATGCGCCAGGCTGTAGTACTGATCGAACTGCTTGCCCAGGCGCGCCAGTTCCTGCGCGTTGGCCGGGTCGGATTTTTGCAGTTTCACGTAGGAGCTGTGGATGTCGTCGGCCACCGGTTTGGTGGCCGCCAACATGTCCGCATCGCCTGCCGCGGCTGCGCCATTGAGCCCGCTGATGAGCTTGTCCAGCGCTGCCACGTTGCGCGTCATCGCGTCGAGCATCGGGAAATGCACGTCGCGCACCGCTTCCAGGCGGTCGTTGTTGCGATGGAACACCAGCGTGCTGAAAGCCACATAGCCCGATAGGCAAATGATTGCTACCGCTGCCGGCATCAGGATTTTCCAGAACAACGGTAGCGACAGAATGCGTCTCATGAGAGGGCTCTCGAGCAGGTGGCGGGTCACGGCTTCAGGACGACCTTGACGCTGGCATCCACGGCTGCGGCACTGATGTAGCCGATCGCGCCCGGCGTGGCCGCCACGGCCTTCTTGACCGCGTCGTCGCCGCTGACGCGCTTGGGGCGTTGCGCCTTGCCGGTGAACATCAACTGCGACCAGTACGACTTCAGCTGCGCCGCATCGCGCGAGGCGACCTTCTTGTAGAACTCATCGCGCGTGGCGGCGCCTTCTTCCTGGTCGATCGGCACCGCTGCGCCGCCGCCGGGCAAGCTGTTGGACTTGGCCAGGAAG
Source organism: Xanthomonas sp. CFBP 7698 (assembly GCF_003600855.1). Lineage (NCBI taxonomy): Bacteria > Pseudomonadati > Pseudomonadota > Gammaproteobacteria > Lysobacterales > Lysobacteraceae > Xanthomonas > Xanthomonas sp. CFBP 7698. Next base: position 175,401 of record NZ_PRDN01000006.1, on the reverse strand, counting down.
ATCTGCGAGACCTGCGCCGCGCTCAGGCTGTCCGGGCCGCCCTTGGCCGCCATCACCACCACTACGTCGGCGTTGGCCGAGAACGCAACCAGCGACAACAGCGCAAGCGCGCAGCCTGCGAAATACTTGGAAAGTTTCATGGGGGGCTCTCTTAGAACACGAAGTCGACGGACGCCGACAGCAGGTTGTAGCTGCCGCCCGGACGGAAGCCCGGCTGGATGTTGTTCAACGAGCCGAACGAGCCGGCGTTGTTGTTGATATGGCTGGCCTGCAGCTTGAACGCCATGCTCTCGCGCGCATCCCAACGCAGCGAGGCGGTGACGCTATGCCGGCCGCTTTCGGCCTGCGCCAGCGCACGGGTCATGATGCCGACCGGGTCCTGGCCCGGGGCGATGCGCGAGGCCTTGCGATCGACGCTGCCGAAGGTAACCGACGGGGTCAGCGTGCCGAACCGGCCGCCGACGCTGAGGTAACCGGAGGTGGTCTTGCCGTTGAGCGAGGGCGAGTAATCGGCCTGGATCACTTCGGTGCGCAGGAACCAGTTGCCCGGGTCGTAGGCGTAGCCCACGCTGGCGAAGCTGCCGTCCACGCCATAGGTGGTCAGGCGATTGGCCAGCGCCGGATTGATGCGCTGGTAGGCGGTGAACAGGCGGTCCAGCGACGGCGAATCGAAGTCGGTGGTGCCGACGATGTAGGCCGCACGGAAGGTCGATGCACCCGATTCCAGGCCCAGGGCCAGACCACGCATGGCGTACACGTCGGCCTTCTTGGAATCGATGCGGCCGTAGAAGCCCTGCACGCTGACCACGCTTTCGCCGGCATTGATGGTGTACACGCCTTCGACGCCGTCCATCGGCAGCAGGTAGTTGTAGACCTCATACGGCGGGCGCACCCACGGGGTGGCATAGCCCACGCGCTGGTATTCGGAGAGCATGTACAACGGCGCGGTGATGCGGCCCAGGCGGGCGGCGAACTGCGGGCCGAACTGGTACTTCACGTGGGCCAGGGTCACCTTGGGCGCGTAGTCGGCGCGCTCGGCGTATTCGCTGGTCACCTGCAGCACGCCGGTGAAGTTGTCGGTGAAGTTGGCATTGACCTGGCCGGCGATGCGCGAGTCCGGGCGGGCGGAGGTGGAGTGGCTTGCGCCAACGCCTTCCACGGTCTGGATGTCGGGCGTGAAGTCGGCCTGATCCTCCGTCGAGTGCACCACGCCCAGCGTGCCGAAGCCGCTGAAGGAAAACATCGAGTCCTCCTGCGCGTAGGCGCAGGTCGACGAGGCCAGGGCGATGGCGCCACTGAGCAGTTTGACGGTCAGGTTCATTGCGGTCTCGCTAAGAAGATGATGGACGCCGCGCCAGGAGCGCAGCGGGCAGAACGGTGATGCGCGTCTCGTGGCGCTGATCCCCGGTAGCGGCCGCCTATGGCATCGCTTTAGCGAGTTTTTTACGAATTTAAGAAACGGTTAATTCGCCGGAGACAGTACGGAAATGAACGATAGCCCGGCGCTATCGGAATGCCGGGATTACCCAATCGCCACGGGTGGATGGACGTTTTTGTCCGGCACCGCTTCGATGTTGAGCGCAGCCGATGGCGCAGGAGTTGAAGATCGTAGGCGCACGGCGCTACCACGCGTGCCCTGCGCGCTGGCCTGACGCATACGACAACGCCACGCGTGGGCGTGGCGTTGTCGTGTGGTGGTCGGCCAGCGGGAGTCATCCGCGTCGCTGGCATCGTCGCGGTCACCCGCTTGGTGCTCGACGGCCGTCAGCTCGTTGCCATCATGGCGTGGGAGCCCACGCCGGGATCAGGCCGCCGACGCGGGATCGGTCGCCGGCAACTTGACGACCACCTTGATCTCGAACCGGAAGCCGGCCAGCCAGGTCACCCCCACGGCGGTGACGGTGGGGTAGGGGGCCGGGCCCCAGTAATCGGCCCACCGGTTCCAGGCAGCGTCGAACACCACCTCGGGATCGACCATGAACAAGGTGACATCCACCACGTCTTGCGAGGTGCAGCCGGCCGCGCTGAGGATGGCGTCCAGATTGCTGAAGGCGCGCGCGATCTCCGCGTCCAGGTCGGGCTCGGGCGAGCCGTCTTCGCGGCTGCCGACCTGGCCGGCGACGAAGAGCAGGCCATCGGCACGTACCGCCGGCGAATAGCGATGGCGCTCATACAAGGCGTGGCGGCCCGGCGGTAAAACAACGTCACGTGTGGCCATGGAGGTCTCCTTCGAAGTGCGACAGAACGGAGCTCCACCCTAAACGCGTGGCTGCGCGCGATAAATCCGCAGCCTTGACCAACACTGTTTGTAGAATCCAAACAATCTGGATGCGGGAGTGGCGATGGATCGGTTCGATGCGATGCAGGCGTTTGCGCGGGTGGTAGAGGCCGGCAGTTTCACCAAGGCCGCAGACACGCTGCACATGAGCCGGGCCAGCGTCACCCAGCTGGTGCAGCAGCTCGAAGCGCGCCTGCGGGTGACCCTGCTCCACCGCACCACGCGCCGGGTGCAGGTGACCGCCGATGGCGCGGCCTACTACGACCGCGTGGTGCGCCTGCTGGCCGACATGGACGACGCGGAAACCAGCCTGTCCGATGCCTCGACACTGCCGCGCGGGCGCCTGCGCGTGGATGTGCCCAGCCCGTTGGCGCGGCTGATCCTGATGCCGGCGGTGCCGGCCTTTCATGCGCGCTATCCGGGTATCCAGCTGGACATGGGCGTCAGCGACCGTCGCGTGGACCTGATCGGCGAGAACGTGGATTGCGTGATACGCGGGGGCACCATCACCGACCAGTCGTTGATCGCGCGCCACGTGGCCGACCTGCAGGCCGGCGTCTACGCCGCGCCCGCGTATCTGCAGCGGCTGGGCATGCCCACCCATCCGTCCGAGCTGGAAAACACCCGGCATCGCTGCGTCGGCTTCATGCGCTGGGGCACTACCACGACGGTTCCCTATGTGATGCAGCGGGGCGACGACGCGGTGCGCGTCCACGGGCGGCACGTTGTGGCCGCCGACGATGGCAATGCGTATCTCGCCGCCGGGCTTGCGGGAATGGGCGTGCTGTGGCTGCCGGTGTACATGGCCAACGCGCATGTCGCTAGCGGCGAGCTGGTTCCGATCTTTGCAGACTGGCAACTGGAGCCGATGCCCTTGTCGATTGCGTTCCCACCCAACCGCCACGTCAGCGCCAAGCTGCGGGTGTTCATCGATTGGGTGATTGCGCTGATGGCCGAGCATGCGCCGCCGATGGCGCCCGCTCTGCGATAAGCGCTGCGCATAGGCGCGGCGCTATTGCGTCACTTCGCGCCGCACCGGATACCGCCAGCCAGTGATCGCCGCGTAGGGTGAGCGTGCGTAGATCCACTGCAGTCGCGCATCGCCATCTGCGCGGAACGCAGCATCGCTAGCCAGCTTGTGCTCGAATTCGCGGCGTAATGCGGCGTCGCTGCGCAACAGGCGTTCGGTAAAGTCCACCAGCTCGGCGCCGTATAGCCCGCTGTCGGGGCTGCCGGCGTTGCGGAACCGTCCGCTGGCCAGCAGGGAATCGCTGCTGAGCGGCTCCAGCAATGCGGCGGCCAACATGCGCATCGATTGATCGGCGGGCACGCGGATGCTGCCGGCAGGAAAGAGCTCGTCCACGCTGTCTGTGTGCGCGACCTGCTTGCTGGTGGCGTCGGTACTGGTATTGGTGTTGGTGATGCGAATCTGCTCCACCGTGTGCTGGTGCGGCTGCTGCAGACGTTCGTACTGGATGCCATGCGTGTCGAGCAACGCAAGCACGTCGTCGTAGCCGGGGGGAATCCACCAGGCCACCGGATACTGCACCGCCTGCGTCTGGCGGTAACCGATCACCGGCATCGTCCAGGTTTCATCGCGGCCTTCCCAGCGCAATTCCTGCCGGCCGGAAACCGGCGACAGGGCGCGGGTATAGGTCACGCCCTTGAACGCGATGTGGTCGATCGGCTGCGGCAGGCGTTCCCAGGCCACCATCAATTCCTGCGGACGTGCGGCACGATCTGCACGCTTGGCAGCAGCGATCTTGTTTGCATCGCGACCGACCAGGCGCAGCGCTTCTTCGAGCAGGACGTAGTCGCCGAGCACGCGCTGCCGGTACGACTTCAGCCGGTGGTTTTCCACCAGCACGGTGGGAATGCCGGCGAAATCGCCGTAGCCGGTGGAATAACGCGGGCCTTCCGGCGAATAGCGCAGGCCCGAGCGTGGCGCATCTTCGTCGATCAGGCTGGGGTAGATCGCAGGTGTGTGGCCCTGGTTGCGCAGCGCGGCGTTGACGGCCGGCGTGAAGCGTTGCTGCAGCCAGCCGGCAGTGGCGCGCGAACGTGCATACGTGCCCCAACCGGCGAAGGTAAAGGTGATGTCGTACTGATGATCGAGCCCGCCGCTGACATGCAGGTCGATGTACAGCGCGGGGTCAAGCGTGTGCAGCAACGTGACCATCGCGCGCGTCTCCGGCGCTTCCAGGTTGAGATAATCGCGATTGAGGTTGATGCCGCGCGTGGTGGTGTTCCAGCCCATCTGTTGCGGGCCACGCAATGCGGCGCCGACCAGTGGGCCGCGTTGTTCGTGGCCGTCGCTGTTGAGGATGGGCACGAACACGAAGTCCACCGCATCCAGTAGATCGTCCTTGCCGCGTTGGGCGATGTCGCGCAGCAGCATCAGCCCGGCGTCCTTGCCATCGATCTCGCCGCCATGGATGCCGGCCTGCGCCAGCACCACCGGTTTGCCCGGCTTGCCCTTGCGCGCGCGCACCAGCAGCAGGTCGCGCCCTTCGCTGGTCTTGCCGAATACTTCCAGCGACAGCAGCGGCGAGGCCGCGACCAGGCGCTGCAACCACGCGCGCGTTTCTTCGTAGCTGGGCGTGCTGACGAAATCGCTGCGCTCGGCCGGCGTGATCCACGGATCGGCTGGACCGGCGATCAACGCCTCGCTCGCCCCATGCCAGGTGCGCACCGGCGGCAACAGGGCAGTGGTTTCCAGTGGCTGTGCGCCAAGCGGCGCTGCAGCAAGACATGCGGCCGCGAGCAGGCAGGCAGAGGCGGCACGTGTCGCGCGGTGAAAGCCGGGGCGCGGGGAGCCCGGCGAGGCGACGCGGTGACCGGCGTGCGTGAAGTCGGGGCAGGTGCGTGGATCGGAACTCATGTGGCGTGCGCAATCTCGTGTGGAGGTGGTGACAGTGATGGGGCTGATGAAGGCGGTGGCCGTGCGGTCTGCCGCCAGTGTCGGGTGACGGGCGCGGCACTGGTCTGCTGCAGCTTGCGCACGGCATGCGGGCGTCGCGCGCGGCCGGGCATCTCAGGCCTGAGTCGGCAATGTGATAACGTATCATTTTACCCATGATCGGCATGATGTCCCCATCTCCACAGCCAGCGCCGGCGATCTCGATCGACAATCTGCACGTCGCCTACCGCGGACGTGCCGTGCTGCGAGGCCTCACGCTTCAGGTCGCCGCCGGCAGCGTCTACGCCTTGCTCGGTGGCAACGGTGCCGGCAAGTCCTCGACCTTGTCTGCCTTGCTGGGCTTTGTGAAACCAGCATCGGGAACGCTGCTGGTGGATGGTGTCGACCCGGTGTCCGCGCCCGGCAAGGCACGTGCGCGGCTGGCCTATCTGCCGGAAAACGTGGCGCTCTATGAGCATCTCAGTGCCATGGAAAACGCCGACTACCTGCTCGCGCTGGCTGGGCAGCGCTGCGCCCATGCCGAGATCGGCCAGGCATTTGCCGCCGCAGGCCTGCAGCGTGAGGCCTGGGCGCAGCGCCTGGCCGGGTTCTCCAAGGGCATGCGCCAGAAGGTGGCCATCGCCGTCGCCAGCTTGCGCCAGGTGCCGGTGCTGCTGCTGGATGAGCCCACCTCCGGGCTGGACCCACGCGCCATTGCCGACTTCAACCGCCTGGTCGACGGCGTGCGCGAACGTGGCGGTGCGGTGTTGATGGTCACGCACGATCTGCTCGGCGCGGTCGACGTTGCAGACCGTATCGGTTTTCTCGAAGACGGGCGCATTGCCGAACAGATCGGCGCCGGCGACAGCGGGTTCGATGTGCGCTCCCTGCATGCGCGCTTTGCGCGTCCACAGGATCACGCTGCATGAGCCGCCGCGCATGAGGGCGGTGTGGTTGGTGGGCCGCGAAGAACTGCGCTTCATGGCACGCAATCGCTCCGCCGCCATCGGCGTGGTGTTGCTGATGCTGCTGACGCTGGCGGCCACGCTGACTGCCGCGCATCACCAGCGCCAGGTCACCGAGTTCCGCGCGCGTCAGCAACAGGCCGCGCAGCAGGCCTTCGAGGCCCAGCCGGACCGGCATCCGCATCGCGTGGTGCATTACGGCCACTTCATCTATCGCCCGTTGCCGGCGCTGGCCGCCTTCGATGCGGGCGTGGACGCCTTCACCGGCAACAGCATGTTCCTGGAAGGCCATCGCCAGAACACCGCCAACTTCGGCGACGTGCGTCAGAGCTCGTTGCTGGTGCGGTTTGGCCAACTGAGCCCGGCGTTCGTGTTGCAGGTACTGGCGCCGTTGCTGCTGGTGTTCCTGGGCTATGGCGCGGTGGCGCGCGAACAGGAGGCCGGCACGCTGCGCGTGTTGCTGTTGCAGGGCGCCACGCGCCGGCAATTGCTTGGCGGCAAATATCTGGCATTGGCTGCGGTGGCCGGGGCCTGCCTGCTGCCGGCGCTGGTCGGCCTGATACCGATTGCCCTGGTGCCCGGCCAGGCCGGGCCGGTGGCGCTTCTGGTGCTGGCGTATGCGGCGTATCTGCTGCTGTGGTGCGCGTTGGTGCTGACGGTCTCGATGCTGTGCCGGCGCGGCCGCGATGCGCTGCTGGTGTCGCTGGCGCTGTGGGTGTGGCTGGCCGTGCTGGTGCCGCGGGTGGCGCCGGATGTGGCCAGTGCGGCGTACCGGCTGCCCACGCGGCTGGAAACCGATGTGGCCATCCAGCGCGATCTGCGCACGCTCGGCGACAGCCATAACCCGGATGACCCGCACTTTGCGCAGTTCAAGCAGCAGGTGCTGCGCCGCTACGGTGTCCAGCGCGTGGAAGACCTGCCGGTCAATTACAAGGGCCTGCTCGCACTGGAAGGCGAGCGGCTCAGCGCCAGCCTGTTCGAACGCTACGCCGCGCGCGATGCCCGTATCCAGCAGGACCAGAACCTGCTGGTGCGCGGCTTCGCGGTGCTGAGCCCGACGGTGGCGCTGCGCGAGGTGTCGATGGCGTTGGCACGCACCGATCTGCGCGCGCACGCGCACTTTCTGGCGCAGGCCGAGCGCTATCGCTACACGCTGGTGCAACAGCTCAACCAGTTGCAGGCCGATGCGGTGCGCATGGCCGACGACACCGCGCAGGATGCCGGTGCCGACCGGCGCAAGCGCATTTCCGCAGCGCACTGGCATGCGATTCCGGTATTCGCGTTCGTGCCGGCGTCCACCGAGGAGGTGATCGGCGCGACGCGCATCCCGCTGGGACTGATCGGGGCGTGGTTGCTGGTGGCGCTGTGCATGCTGGTTGTCGCCGGCCGACGTGTGGGAGTGACGCGCTGATGCTGCTGTGGAAATACGAACTGCTGTTGCTGCTGCGCGCGCGCGCTGCAGCGGCCGGCCTGGTGCTGCTTGGGCTGTTGACCGTGTGCAGCCTGCTCTCCGGGCAGCACGTCATCGCTGCGCAGCGCGCCAACATCGCACGCATTGCAGCGCTGCAGCAGGAAGACACCGCGGCGGTGGCCGCCTATGTCGCGCGCAGCAACGATGCCGGCAGCGCGGCCTACTACAGTTTTCACCCGACCTGGGATAGCCCCGCGCCGCTGGCATTCGCTGCGGTGGGCATGCGCGATGTGGCGCCGTACATCCTGCGCGTGCGCGCGCTGGGGCTGGAGGCGCAGATCTACGATGGCGACAGTTACAACCCGGAGCTGGCGCTGGCCGGCCGCTTCGACTACGCGTTCGTGCTGGTGTTCCTGCTGCCGCTGTTCGTGATTGCGCTGCTGTTCGATCTGCGCTCCGGCGAGCGCGAGGCCGGGCGTGCGCGCATGCTGGCGGCGCTGCCGGGTGCCGGCGCCAGGGTGTGGATGCGACGGGTGACGGTGCGTGCATTGGCGGTACTGCTGTGCCTGGCCGTGCCGTTCGTCATTGCCGCCGGCGTCTACGGCGTCCCGCTGCTGCAGCAACTGGCCGTGCTGGCGCTGACCTGCGCATACCTGCTGTTCTGGGTACTGCTGGCGGTGGTGGTGGGCCGCCTGCGCTGGCGGCCTGCCGCGCATGCCACGGCACTGGCCACCTGCTGGGTGCTGCTGGCCCTGGTGGCACCGGCGCTGGCGCATGTGGCGATCAACGAGGCGGTACCGGTCACCCAGGGCACAGAGATCGCACGATTGCAGCGCGAGGCGGTCAACCACGCCTGGGATATTCCGCGCCAGGCCACCATGCAGCGCTTCTACGCGCGCAACCCGCAGTGGGCCGATTCGGCGCCGTTGACCGACGCCTTCCACTACAAGTGGTATTTCGCCTTCCACGAAAACGGCGACCAGCAGGTGGCCACGCAGGTGGCCGCGTACCGCCAGGGGCTGGTGCGCCGCGAAGCGCTCGCCCAGCGTGCCGCCATGGTGCTGCCGCCGGTGGCGCTGCAGGCCGCGTTGACGCGGCTGGCGCAGACCGACCTGCGTGCACAACTGGCCTATCAGGACCGCATCCGCGCCTACCATCAGCGGTTGCGCACGTTCTATTACGGTTACCTGTTCCGCGACCGCCCGTTTACGCGCGCGGACTTCGAGCGCGCGCCGCGCTTCGATGCCATCGCCGAGCCGGCGTCGTAGGGCCATGCCGCGCTGCACGCGCTGTGCAGCGCGGTGTTGGCGGAGCCTGCCGCAGGCTGCATGCGCAAGATGGCGCGCAGTGCGCGCAGGATGAACACCCGGCCGTGCTCGATGAACAAGCGGATCGCCCACCACGGGTTGCCGCACCGCGCACAAACTTACGCCGGGCTGCGCCGCTTGGTGGTGCCGCTGCGGCTGCGCTTCCTGGGCGCTGGCAGCGGCGCGGCGGCGTCATCGGCCAGCACGCCGCCGCTTTGCATCTGTTCCAGCCACGACAGCGCATCCACATAGCCGAGGAAGTGCTGCAGATAGCCGGGCGAGCGTTCGCGCATCAGGGTGATGCAGCGGTGCACCAGCACGCTGGAATTGAGCGGGCCGGCGTCCTTGGGCGCATCCTGCAGCGACTGCCGCACCTGGCTGGCAGTGCGCACGGTGGTCCAGGTACGGCGGAAATCGTCCAGCGCCGGCAGTTCCGGGAACAGCTGCGCATCGGGCGCTGCGGTCTTTCTGCTGTCCACTTCCATCAAGGCGGCATGGCCTGCCAGCTGGTCGGTTACTGCGCGCAGGGCAGTGCGTTGCAAGGCACCTGGATCGGCAGGGCTGGTGGCGCGACGACGCGCCGCATCCTTCAGCGTGGCCGCATATGCATCGACCAATGCATCCAGCCTGTCTTCCAGCACCACACGCACCGCATCGGTCTGCGTCTGCGCGCGTGCGGCCAATGCCTGCATCAGATGGAAGCGCACCGGGTCGAGCTGGTCGGCACCCTCATTGCGCCAGCGCGCCAGCCGCGCGTAGGCGGATGTCGCCGAGGTGGTCATCGCGTGGCCGCTGCCGGTGCCGGCGCTGCGGACGAGGGCGCACGCGCGGTCGATGGGCGTGCGATCGGTGCGATTTCCACGCGGCGGTTCCTGGCGCGGCGCGCTTCGTCGGCGTTGGAATCCACCGGTTGCTGCGCGCCGAACGCGGCGGCGAACACCGAGGCGGCCGGCACACCGTCGGCGATCAGCGCCCGGGTCACGGTGAGCGCGCGCTGCGCAGACAGTTCCCAGTTGTCGGCATAGCGGCGGTTGCCGCCCAGTACCGGGCGGTCGTCGGTGAAGCCGCTGACCATCAGGATCTCTTCGCGGGCGCGCAGGTACTGCGCCAACGGGGCGGCAAGCGACTTCAGGACCTCGCGGCCGTCCGGCTGCAATTCATCGGAGTTGAACGCAAACAGCACGTTGCCGCGAATGCCGATGCGGCCATCCACCAGCGTCACGCGGCCGGCGGCCAGCGGCGCGGCCAGCGCCTGTTCCAGCGTCTTGCGGCGCTGCGCTTCGGCCTGGCGCTGCCTGACCTCCTGGTCCAGGCGGCTGGACAGCTGCAGCTGCACGCCGATCACGCCGACCAGGATCAGCACGAACGCGCCCAGCAGCACCGACATCAGGTCGCCGAAGGCGGCCCAGATCGGCGTGCCGGACTCGCCGTCGCTTTCGATCTCGTCGCTCATGCCGGCTCCGCTGCGCCGGCATCGCTGCGGCGGCCATCGAGCTGACGCAGTTCTTCGATGATCTGCTTCTGCGACAGCATGCTGAGGTCCACCACCTCACGCGCCTGCGCCACGTAGTACGCCAGCTGGTCATCGCTGCGCGCGAGCGAGGCATCCAGTGCGGTGGCCACGTGCTGCAGGCGCTCGTTGAGCTCGCCGGTGGCGCCGCTGAACAGCTGCACTGCCACGCCGAAGGCTTCGCCCAGGCTGGCCACTTCCACTGCGCTGCCGCTGACGTGCGCAGCCACTGCGCCGAGCTTGCCGGTTTCGCTGCCGATCTGCTCGGTGAGCTGGGTGCCCACCCGTTGCAGCAGGTCTGCCGAGGTGGTGACCAGCGCGTCCACGGCCTGGCGTTGTTCGGTGGAAGCGTGATTGACCGCGTCGAGCAAGGTGTCCAGCGTGGCCAGCAGGCGGGTGCGTTCTTCCAGCATGGCGGTGTCGCGCACCATGCTGTCGGACAGGTTCTGGCGCAGCTCGGCCACCACGTCGGCAGCGGCCTTGGGCGCTTCGGCGGCGATCTGCATCAGGCGCGAGACCTCGCTGATGGTGGCGCTGGCCTGCGCCTGCGCCTGCGTGGACAGCTCGCTGGCGGTGCTGGCCAGGGTGTCGCAGATGGCCTGCTGTTGCCGGGTGACGCGCTCGCCGGTCTGTTCCCATTGCGCGGTGAGCGTGGCGCTCATCGCGGTGAAGCGCTCGCTCCACAGGGCAAGACGCTGCGCATCGCGCGCTTCCAGCGCGGCCTGCAGATCGCCATGCGCGTGCTGCAAGGTGCCCACCAGCGATGCGGCCTGTGCGTCGAAGCTGGCGGTGGCGGCGGCCAGTGCGGCCTGGTGCTGGGTGGCCAGCGCAGCGCTGGCCTGCTGCTGCTGTGCCAGTGCGTCCGTCCACGCGGTGGCGGCCTCGCTGCTGGACTGGTCCATGCGCGTGGCCACCGCATCGACCAGGGCGCCGGTGCGCGCCTGGAAGGTACTGGCGAACTCGGTCAATGCATGTTGCAGGTCCTGCGTGAGCGCGTGGTTGCTGCGCTGCTGCTCGGCCACCGCAGCGGTCCAGCTGGCCGCGGCCGCGGCCGTGCTGGTCTCGAACCCGCTGTTCAAGCCCTCCAGCTGCTGCTGCACAGCCTGCTGCACGCCGTCCTGCAGGGCGCTGGTCTGACGGGCCAGCTGTTCCAGCGTGGCCTGCAGCTGGGTGCTGAGCGATTGGGTGGCGCGCTGTTGTTCGGCAAGCACCGTGGCCCAGTGCGCTGCGGTGGCGGCATGGCTGCGTGCAAGGCCGTCGTCGAGTGCGCTCAGTTGCTGCTGCACCGCGCGGGTGACGCTGTCCTGCACGGCGCTGCTGCGCTCATCGACCTGCGCCAGCAGTGCCTGCATTTGTTCCGTGAGTGCCTGCTGCGCGCGCTCCTGCGCGGCCAGGGCGGCCTGCCACTGGTCGGCGGCGGTGCGTGCGCTGTCCTGGAAGCCGGCACTGAGCCCGTGCAACTGCTGCTGCACGGCCGTGCTCACGCCTTCCTGCACGGCGGTGCTGTGGTGGGCGACCTGCTCCAGGGTGTCCTGCAGCTGGGTATGGAGCGCGCGCTGCGCCTGTTCCTGCGCGGCAAGCGCACTGGCCCAGTGGCTGGCCGCACTGCTCGCACTGCGATCGAAGCCGCTGCTGATGCCGTCCAGCTGCTGCTGCACGGCCTGGGTCAGGCGTTCGTGCAGTGCGGCGGTGTCGCGCGCAATGCCGGCCATGGTGGCTTCCATCGCCGGCTGCAATGCCGCGCCGACCGCGCGCGCGCTGTCGGCAACGCCGGCCTGCAGCGACTGTTCCATCGACGTGGCCAGCCGCGTGTACGCCGCCTCGGTTCTGGCATGGAACTCGGCCTGGTGCGCGGCCAGGCGTTGGTCGGCCGCGATGCTGTGCTGCTCGATGCTGCTCATCAGCGCTTGCATCCGGTCGATCAGTGCCGGCATCAGCGCGCTCTGCTGCTGCTGCAGCTTGAACACTTCACCACGCTGGTGCGCTTCCGAATGCGGGTGCAGTTCGGCGGCGATCTTCAGGTCCAGCCGCTGCACCGCCTGCAGGCGCTCGCGCCGGCACAGCGCCGACAACAGGCCCAGCATGGCCGAGCTGGCGACGCCGGCGATGGAGGTGCCGAATGCAAACGCCAGGCCTTCCACCGGTGCGGCCAGCGAGCCGCGGATGGCCTGCAGGTCGGTGGCGCTCTGCAATGCAAAGCCGGTGCCCTTGAGCGTGGCCATCATGCCGAGCAGGGTGCCGAGCATGCCCAGCAGCACCAGCAGGCCCACCAGGTACGGGGTCAGCACGGGCGCCGGCAACGCCACGCGCGCGCCCTGGATGCGCAGACGCACCGCATTGCGCAGGCTCGGGTGCAGCTGCGCCAGCCATGCATCCAGTGCCGACGGCGCGGCGCTCAGCCCGGACACCGCGGTGTCCAGCGTGGCGCTGGCCTGGCGATAGCGATACAGCTCCAGCGCACCGGCCAGATAGCAGGCACCGATCACCGCGGCGATGCAGGCGCCCAACGGATTGGAGCCCAGATAGCCGAACCCGACCCAGCAAACCGCCAACAGGCCGACGAGAAACACACACACGTGTACAAGAGTTTTGAACATGACGTCCCAGTTAGCGGGTACGAAGCGCTGCAAGCAGGCCTTCGATCGGGTGAAAACGAACATCCAGTTCGGCGAGCAACACGCTCTGCATGTCCTTGCGAAAAACATCCAGCCAGCCATCGGACACCGCGCGCGCGGCGGCCTGGTCATCGCCTGGCGGGTGATGCGCCTGCGCGGCATGGCGCAGGCGTTCGAAATGCGCGCCGAGCAGGCTGGGCACGGTGTTCAACAGGGTCTGCTCGCGCGGGCTCAGGGTCAGCTCCATCACCGCATCCACTTCGGCCAGCCGTGCCATTTCACTGGAGACCAGCGTCAGCAGGTCGCGCAGCCGCCCGCGCAGATCGCCGGTGGCGGTGCGCATGGCGCGCTGCATGGCCAGGTAATGCTGCCGGAACGGGGCATAGTCGGGCACCGGCGGCGCCGCGCCCGCCTCGGTGGCAGGACGTGCTTCGGTGCGCAGGCGTGCCACCAGCGCATCCAGATCGGCCACGCTGCTGGTTGCCAGACCGGCACGCACGCGGGCGCAGGCGTCGGCATCGAGCGGGCGCGGCTCGGGCAGGTCATCGGTGTCGGGCAGCTTGCCATCCAGCGCCTTGGACACGGCCACTGCACGCGTCCAGTCGATCCATTGGCTCAGCCGGTCGGCCAGCGCGTGGTTGGACTGGGCGACGCGGACATCGCTGAGGCGTGCGAGCAGGCGAATGAACGCCGGGCCCGAGAGGGGCGCCCGTGGAGCAGCTTTCGCCATTGTTCCGGTCAAAGACCGCGCATTTTACACGGGAATGCGCGCGCCACAGCCGCCGCGCCCAGGCCCGCGCTGCCTGGGCTGGCGGCATTCAGCAGGGGCTGGCGTGCAGTGCTGTCAGGGGGCGCTGCGGGGCAGCTCCAGGTCGCCGGGCGCGCAGGTGGCGGGGCACATGCGCCACCTGCGCCGATCAGCGCGTCACCCGCTGCCATGGGGCGCGCGTGCCACCTGATGGCCCGGGCACAGCCTTGCCACAGGCGCGCCACTCACCGCCGGGCGCGGTGCACCAACGGAATCAGCACCACCCCCAGCGCGGCGACCGCCGCGGCGACGTAGCCGATGCTGCCCAGTCCCCAGGCCGGAATCGCCAGCCCACCGATGATGGCGCCGACGCCGATGCCGGCATTGGCAGCCGACACGTTGGTGGTGCCGGCCAATGCCTGCGAATGGCCGACCGACTGCATCACCCGCACCTGGCTGATCGGAAACAGCGCGGTATACGCAATGCCCCAGACCGCCAGGGTCAGACAGAGCAGCACGCCGGTGCCGGCCACCGGCACGCACAACGCCATGCCCAACGCGAGCAACAGCAGGAACACCGCCGTGGCGCGCAGCGGTGAGCGGTCCACCACCCGGCCACCCAACCAATTGCCGATCAGGCCGACCGCACCGAACCCCATCAGCCACCAGCCGACGTTTGCCGCCGGCACGCCCACGTTGCGTTCGAGCAGGTCGGCCAGATAGGTGTAGGCGGTGAACATGGCGGTGAACACCACCACCGACAACGCCACATTGGCCAGGAAGAAGCGCTCGGTGAAGATCCCGGCCTGCTGGCGCAGGTTGACCCGCTCAGTGCGCGCCACCGTCGGCATCCACAGCGCCAACGCGGCGGCCATCGCCAGCGACAGCGCCGCCAGACTCCAGAACGCGCCGCGCCAGCCGATGCTGTTGGCCGCCACCGTGCCGAGCGGAATGCCGAACAGCAGCGCCGCCGAAATGCCCAGATACACCCGCGACACCGCTCGCCCGGCCTGTTGCGGGCCGGCCAGTTGCCCGGCGGTGTCGCTGGCGGTGCCCCAGAACACCGGCAATGCCAGCGCCGGGAGAAAGCGCGCGACCGCCAGCACCCAGATGTTGGGCGCCAGCGCAGCCACGGCGTTGGACACCGCGAACACCAGCAGGATCGCCACGAACAGGCGCTTGCGGTCCAGGTGCGACAGCCAGGCGGTCAGCGGCGGGCCGGACAGCATCACCGTGAAGGCGAACAGCGTCACCAGCTGGCCGGCAGCGGAGATCGAGATACCCATGTCGCGCGCCAGGCCGGGCAGCAGACCGACGATCAGGTACTCGGTGGTGACGATCACGAATGCGGCAAACGCCAGGATGAAGATCGCCAGACCGCTGCGCCCGGTGGCAGCGGGGCTGGTCTCTGGAAGGGAATGGAGGGCAGGCATGGCATCGGCCGGAATGGGGGCTGGCCATGGTAAGAAAGAACTGACGTCGTATATCGGGAGTATTTTCCGTAGATTACGGACCTCAATTCTGTAATGGGTCAGCATGCATCCCTCCGAACGCGTCAAGGGCATCGATGTCTTCGTCGGCGCTGCCGACGCCGGCAGCTTCACCGCCGCCGCCGAGCGCCTCAGCCTGACCAGCTCAGCGGTCGGCAAGGCGATTGCCCGGCTGGAGGCGCGCCTGGGCGTGCGCCTGTTCGCACGGACCACCCGGCGGCTGGAACTGACCGATGCCGGCGCGGCGTTCTATCGGGTGTGCGTCAAGGTGCTCGACGAACTGGAGGAGGCCGAGCACGTGCTGCGCGCCGAGGGCCAGGCGCCCACCGGCCGGTTGCGGCTGGATGTGCCAGTGAGCTTTGGCCGGCGCAAGGTGCTGCCGGTGCTGCTGCCGTTCTTTCAGCAGCATCCCGGCCTGCAACCGAGCCTGTCGTTTACCGACCGCTTCGTCGACATGGCCGAGGAGGGCATCGACGTGGCCGTGCGGATCGGCGGGCCGGAGCAGTGGCCCGGCAGCCTGGGCCACCGCTATCTCGGCCACGAAACCTACGTGTTCTGCGCGGCCCCGCAGTACCTGGCGCAGCGCGGCACGCCGCAGCGCATCGACGAGGTGGTGAACCACGCGGCGGTGATCTACGCCAAGGCCGATGGCAGCAGCAGCCCCTGGCTGCTACGCCACGGCGAAGGACCGGTGGAGCAACGGCCGATGCACGGACGCGTGGTGCTGGGCAATGCCGAGGCGCAGGTGGATGCGGTGGCCGCCGGCCTGGGCATCGCACAATTGCCGACCTGGCTGATCGATGACCATCTACAGCGCGGCAGTCTGGTCACGGTGCTGCCGCAGTGCGATACCGATGGCCTGCCGCTGCATCTGGTGTGGATGCGCGCACGGCAGTTGCTGCCCAAGGTGAGCCGCTTGCTGGAATGTCTGGAGCAGGGGCTGCGCGGTGCCACCCGGGCGGCACGCATGCATGCCTGAGCCGCAGCGCATGGAGTGGCGCATGGGAGCTTCCGCCACGACGATGGCGTCGGCCGCGGTGCCTGACCGATTCAGCGCCGCCCGCCCGGTCGTCTGGCTGACCCGGTTCTGTCAAATGAACGGGTATAAGCTGCGGGCCGGGGAATTCCCAGCGAGGTGACGCAATGGACCACTCCGACATGCAGGTGTCCGATCTGCTGGTCTTGGAGCTGCAAGGGTTCCATGCTGCCTACGGCAGCGGCCCGGACTTCTGGGATGCGTACCAACGCATCATGGGCATCGCGGCGCAGGCCGGCGGCAACCTGATCGACCTGGCCAACGAAATGGCCTCCCTGGCACAAGGGCTGGGCGCGATCGATCACGCGCAGTTGCTGTAACCGCCTGGCGCCGCGCGCCGCCTGCGTTGTGCCCCTTGATCGCATGATCCGGGCACGCCATCACTGAAATTTTCTGCCGTGTTCACGCACGCCTGCTGCGCCCGTTTTTATCGTAGCGCCGTCGATGGCATCGCGTGGTCTGGTTCGATCACGTGGTGCCGATCGGGGCGCCATCGGGCGATGCGCTGAGTGTGAGGCTGCACACGGAGGTGTTGCACTCCCCCGCAATGGCGCCCCCAACACCCGTGCCGGATGCGGACGTCCGGCACCTCGTTGAGGAGCTTGGTTGTGAATGAAGCAGGAGAAGGCGTGCGCGTGCATCTGGTTGGCGGGCCGCATGACGGGCAAATGCTGTGCGGTGCCACCCTCCCCGGGCTTGCGCTGCCGCAAGGCTACCGGATGGCCCCCTGGCCGGGCGGGCAATCGGGCATCCACTGGCACCGTGAGTTCAATCTGGCCAGTGCACACGAGTCGCTGGCAGCCGAACAGCTGTGTGATGCATTGAATGCGCGGTGGCGGCACTACCTGGCGACGCGGCGGCAGCAGGCAGCTGTGTCGCGCGGCGGCGATGTGAACAGCGGCTGCGCAGATGCTGCGCTTGCGTAAGGCCCGCTGATCGACCCGGCACACGTGCGCCGGCTACGGCGCAGTACCTATTCGCAGGATGAGTCAGTGGGTCCTCAAGCAGGCGCTAGCGTTGGAGCCACAACGCAGCGTGGCGAGATGCCCACCGCCTGTGCTCCAACACAGGTCTATTCCGTGCAGCGCAGTGAGATGCACGACACCCGTGCTCCACGCAGTTCTATTCCGCGTCAGCGGCCGATTTGACCGGTGTCGCCGGTGTCGCCGCCGACGCACCGCGCGTCTTTTCGCGCCGCAGCGGGGTATCGCCCAGGCGTTCGATCGCACCGCCGGACTGCTGGAAGGCTTCCAGATCGGCGGCCAGGCGCTGTTCGGACAGGCGCGGCTTGCCGGGTTGATTGCTGACGGTCATCGACTGGCGGCGGGAGTTATTCATCGCGAATCCTCATGCGTTGTAGAGCGTCAAGGGGATGCCCCGCCGGCGTTGATCGTCGTAGGTGGCACGCACGTCGCGGCAATACGGGCCGGACATGACGAAACGCCGGCAGATGGCCGGTCGCGTGTCGTAGATCGAGCAGCACATCCGCGCCGCATCGATCGCCACGCACCACCCTTCTTCATCGCGCGCCATCACGTGCCAGCCTTCCGGTGTCACGCTGGTCAGGTGGTTGGGGATGCGGTCGGATGGATCGACCATGACGGTGAGCCGGCAACAGACGGCGTCGCAGCGTTCGCAGAGATTCTTGATGGGGAGGCCAGAGAGAATGAGGGCGGCGCCGGGCGTCAGGCGCACTGGCACCATACACCTTGGGCGCGCCAGGATGTGAACCTGCGCCTGGTGGCGCGCATGTCCGGTGGCAGGGACGCCGGGCAAAAATGCAACGTCAGGGGACGCATCGCCCCATCCGGCGTGCCGCACATGGGGGATTGCTGCGTCCATCGCGATCCCGGCGAGGGTATCGGCGATGCATCGTTGCCGCCCGTTTGTCGCTGGTCATGCCGTCTTTCACGCGGAAGCCGAAACGCACACTGCGGCGGCGTTGCCAACGGTTGCCTTTGTCGCGCCCATGCGAAGACGGTTTTCACCTGTGCCATCGTTGCGGCGCCGTAGCGTGGGCAGTACCGATGTACGTCACAGGAGACAGGTATGAGCCCATCCAATCAGATTCCGTCCGCACACGATCAGGCCACAGGCCACGATCAGGACCACAGCGACAAGAAGAAGCAGGACGCGCTGCAGGACGAGGCGGTGGAAGAAACCTTCCCGGCCAGCGATCCGGTATCGCCGTTCGTGCCTGCAAAGCCGCTGGACTGAGCGGCTGCGCACAGACGCCGCCTGCGCGTTCTTGCGCGAGGCGGCGTGTGCGCATCGCTCTGCATGCAGGTGTGCCGATGTTTGCTTGGCGAGTTTTACGCCGCATCGCACGGCAGCAATTGAAGGGAGAAAACAACAAAGGCGCGGTCGGTGACCGCGCCTTTGTTTGTCCGCCTGGCCGGGGTTTACGGCGTCAACACCACCTTGCGGCAATCGTCCTGCTTCTTGTCGAACACCTCATAGCCGCGCGCTGCATCGGCCAGCGGCATGCGGTGGGAGATGATGGCGCTGGGCTTGAGATCGCCATTGCCGATGCGTTCGAGCAGATGCGGCATGTGCTTCTGCACATGGGTCTGGCCCATCTTGAAGCTCAGTCCCTTGTCGAATGCGTCGCCGAACATGAAGGCGTGGATGAAACCGGCGTACACGCCCGGCACGCTGACCACGCCGCAGCGCCGGGTGGCGGCGATGCACTGGCGGATCGCCACGCCGCTGCTGCCCTCCAGCTTCAAGTTGGTGAGCGTGGTTTCCAGCGCACTGCCCTCGGCCTCGAAGCCGACCGCTTCGATACTGGCATCCACACCGCGGCCATCGGTCTGCGAGACGATCACATCGGCCGGGTCGTCGATCTCATCGAAATTGATCGGAATCACGCCATAGGCCTTGGACGCGAAATCCAGGCGGTAGGCATGCCGGTCGACCATGAAGATGCGCTCCGCGCCGAGCATGCGGCAGCATGCCGCGGCCATCAGGCCGACTGGGCCGGCACCGAAGATCGCCACCGTGGAACCTTGCTTGACCCCGGCATCGACCACGGCCTGATAACCGGTGGGCAGAATGTCGGACAGGAACAACACCTGCTCGTCGTGCAGTGCATCAGGCACCACCAGCGGCCCGACATTGGCCTTGGGGACGCGCACATATTCGGCCTGGCCGCCGGAGAGCCCGCCGTACAGATGGCTGAAACCGAACAAGGCCGCAGGCGGGCGCATGTCCTTGTGGTTGAGCGCGGCGCCCTTGCCGGTGTTGGTTGTTTCGCAGGCAGAAAATTCCTGCAGCATGCAATGGAAGCACTGCCCGCAGGCCACCACGAACGGAATCACCACCCGGTCGCCGCGTTTGACAGCGGTCACATCCGGGCCGACGTCCTCGACAATGCCCATGAATTCGTGGCCGAGGATGTCGCCATGCCGCAGATCCGGAATCTTGCCGCGGTACAGATGCAGATCCGATCCGCAGATCGCGGTGGCGGTGACGCGCAGGATCAGGTCATCGCGTTCCACCAGCACCGGGTCCGGCACAGTTTCGACCCGCACATCGCGTGAGCCGTGATAGTTGAGGGCAAGCATATCGATCTCCTGTTGGGCCGTGGGTTGCGGCAACGCACAACAGTGTTCGGGCAGGCGCGTTAAGGGCGTCAGCACGGTGCGTGGGCATGGCGTGCACGGCGGCCGGCGGCCACGCGCCGTTGATGCGCAAGTCACGGCTGGATAACCCGTGCGCTCGCACGCTAAATGTCCACGCCGTTCTGCATGCGAGGCCGTCTGCAGTGGGGCAAACCGACAATCAACAATCGCCAGATGGCGACCACTCAAGGAGACATGCATGGGACTTTTCAAGATGGTGACCGCCGGTGCCGTGGGCTATGTGGCCTACAAGGCGTGGCAACGCCGCCAGCGCCAGGCGAATGAAGGCGCACAGCAGGATCGGCAGAGTGGGCAGGCCGCCATCGGCGCAACGCCGCCGCACGGCGACCCGTTGCGCGACAGCGTGGGCGATGCGCGCGACCGCAAGCAGGCGCTGGGCGCACTGGCCATCTTCAACGAGCAGGAGCGCACGCTGGCGCAGCTGGCCGTGGTCAAGGGCGTGGAAGGCGAAGTGCTGGACTTTGCGCGCAAGATGGACGAAGCGCACAGTGCCGCACTGACCGATCTCAGCCGGTTCGCACCCGATCGCAGCGGCAGCCTGGGGCAGGCGGCCTCCGTGCGTTCCAAGGCAGCACGGGACCAGCTGGAATCGCTGCATGGCCAGGCGTTCGAAAAGCAGTACCTGCAGACCGCCATCAGCAGCCACGAGCAGGCGTTGGCGCTCCTCGATGCGCAGCTGAGCAGCGAGCCTGGTTCCAGCGACCTGGGCAAGGAACTGCAGCGTGCACGCGAGACCATTGCCGAGCATCTGGAACATGCCAAGACCCTGAGCACCAAGCAGACCCCGCCGCACTGAGGCGGGCCCGGACTTTCTGCAGGATCGATAGCGGAGATCGCCATGGGCGAACCACAGGACGCAAACCGGCAACCCACCGACATGCACACGGTCAGCATCAGTGAGGAATGGGAGTTGCAGTACTGGGCGCGCGAATTGGGGATGTCCGAAGACGACCTCAAGAAAGCGGTGCAGGAAATCGGCAACGTCACCACCAAGCTGCGCGACTACCGACCACCGCACTGAGCGGAGCGATGCACACACAACAGGCAGCCTCGGCTGCCTGTTGTGTGTGCGATGTTCAGTGAAATAGCAGACTGAAGCAGCGGCAATCGTTGCCGCAGAGCACTAGGTCGCTGCGGACAAGGGTTGTTCGAAGCCGGCAGCCTGCCGCTGCCACAGGCCATCGAACACACCGCCACGCCCACGCAGCGCCGCCGGCGCGCCGTCTTCCACCACGCGGCCATCCTGCAGCACCACGATGCGGTCGAAGCCGATCACGGTGGACAGGCGGTGCGCCACTGCCAGCACGGTGCGGTCGCGCATCAGGTGATCCAATGCCGCCTGGATTTCCGCTTCCGACTCGGTATCCAGCGCCGAGGTGGCTTCGTCGAGGATCAGGATCGGCGCATCCTTCAGGAATGCGCGCGCAATGCCCAGCCGCTGGCGCTGCCCGCCGGAGAGCATCACCCCGCGCTCGCCGACCTGGGTGTCGTAGCCCTCCGGCAGCTGACGGATGAAGCCATCGCAGAACGCATGCCGCGCGGCCTGGTGGACCTCGGCGTCGCTGGCGTCGGGCCGGCCATAGCGGATGTTGTCGCCGATGCTGCGGTTGAACAGCGCCGTTTCCTGCGGCACCACCGCGATCTTTTCGCGCAGGCTGTCCTGGCTGACGCCGCGGATATCCTGCCCGTCGATCAGCACGCGGCCGGATTCCACATCGTCCAGACGCTGGATCAGCGCGATCAGGGTGGATTTGCCGGCACCGGACGGGCCGACGATGCCCACCTTCTGGCCGGCGGGGATATGCAGGTCCAGCCCATCCAGCACTGCCTCGCGCTCGGGATAGGCAAAGCGCACCTGCTCGAAACGCACATCGCCTTCGGCCAGCGCCAGCGGCGCATCCGTATCGACGATGGCATGCGGCTGCAGGATGATCTGCAAGGTGTCGGCGATCGCGCCCAGCTGCTGGGTGGTGTCCACCAGGGTCAGCGCCAGGTCGCGCGAGCCGTGCAGGATGCGGAAGGTCAATGCGCTGACCAGCACCACGTCGCCGGCACTGACCGCGCCGCCGCGCCACATGCTGATCGCCCACAGCAGCATGCCGCCGGCCATCAGCGACAGGCAGATGTCGTGGATCACCCGGGCTTTTTCCACGTACATCCAGCTGCGCCGATGCGCGACCGCTTCGTGGCCGATCTGTTCGGCCAACCGCGCGCTTTCGCGGTCGCGTGCGGCAAATGCCTTGATCGTCCAGACATTGGACACCGCATCCACCAGCTCGCCACCCACCCGCGCGGCCTGCGCGGCAAACCGCTGATGCTTGGCACGCCCGCGGATGCCGAAGCTGGTGATGATGGCCGCCACCAACGCAACAAAGCCGATCAAGGTGGCCGCCATGCGCCAGTCCACGGTGATCAGCAACACGACGGCACCGATGAAATCCACGATGGGCGGCAGGATCTTCCAGGCCAGCCCGCCGTAAATCTGCCCGGCCGCGCCGCCAAGTGCGGAGATGCGGTTGCCCAGCGCGCCGGCAAAGTGCTCGGTGAAATAGCGCATCGGGTGGCCGGTGAGGTGGCGGAACAGGTCTACCCGGATATCCACCACGCTGGCCACCACGGTGCGGCAGCCCAGCCAGCCGCCCAGCCGCCAGAACAGGTTTTCCACTGCGATCAGGCCGATGAACAAGCCCAGCGGCAGCCACACATCGGCTTGCTCGCGCTGTTCGGTGGCCATCGCATCGACCAGCATCTTCATGCCGTATTGCACCGTCACCGCGCAACCGGCCGCACCGATGATCAGCACCAGCAGGCCGCCGAAGTGCCAGGGACGTTGGCAGATGTAGTGCCACAGGAAGCGCGCCGGCGTATCCGGCAACAGGGCCGGCTGCGTGGATGTGCTCACGTGGCCATGTCCGCGAGCGGGAACTGCGGTGCACGCAGGCCGAAGCGGTCGTGTTCGCGCCTGAGCTGCGCCGCCAGGCGGGCATCGACGGGGCGCTGGCCGTGTTCATCGGCGTAGCCGAGCAGGCCGGTGGGGCAATGCCGGTAGTTGTCCCAGCCCGGGTAGTCCAGCACCGGATACAGGCAGATCCCTTCCATGGCCACGCCGTGCTGCAGGGCCAGCGCCACTTCGTCGCAGACATGCGCAAGCCAGGGGGCGCGTTGGTCGGCCTCGGCGCCGGTTTCGGCCACGATCATCGGGCGTTGGTAGCGCTGCCAGAATTCGCCCAGGATGGCCGAGAACGCGCGGTGATCCGGCGAACTGCGCAGGATCGGCGTGCCACCGGGGTACCACTGGTTATCGGAGTAGTAATTGACGCCGATGATGTCCAGATACTCCGGCGCACCGCCCAGCCCCGGCCATTGCCGGCCGCAGACCATGTCCCAGGCCTCGAATTGCGCCAGGCGCAGGCGTTCGGCTTCGCGGCGCGGGCCGGGGCGGTCGTTGGGGGCGGCCACGTGGATGGCCGGATCCACCTGCACGAAGCGCGCGCGCGGCTCGACCCGGCGCACCGCATCGATGGCCGCGATGGTGGCGCGCACCAGCTGGTGCTTGAGCTCGAACCCGCGCCCACGTGCCATCGGATGCATGCGCGCGTGATCGCCGCCATTCCACGCCCAGAACGAGATCTCGTTGAGCGGCGCATAGAACGGCACCGCATCGGTTTCGTTCCTGATGCATTGCGCGGCTGCTGCGGCAAACCGCGCGAAGCGCTCGACGAACTGCGGGGTCCAGATGTCCACATCGTCCGGCCAGCCGTAATGGCACAGGTCCCAGATGACCTGGGTGCCGGTGGCCTGCGCGGCATGCAGCATCGGCAGGAAGCTGGACCAGTCGTAGTGGCCGGGACGCTGCTCGATCAGATGCCAGCGCAGGCCGTCGCGTGCGGTGCGCAGACCGTGCGCGCCGACGGCGGCATAGTCGTTGGCCGCCCAGCGGTCGTGCCGGGTGCCGGCCAGCAGATCCAGCCGGCGGCCGTCGCGACGGCGATGGCTCGAACACTCGAACCCCGCCATGAAGAAACTGTCGAACACTGTGGGGGTGTGCATCTACCATCCTGCTGCACGCGCACCGCTGGTGGCGGCATCGCGTCGATAACGGCCCTGCAGCGGGACTGCTGCAGGGCAGGGGAGCCGATCAGACCGCCAGCACGGCCGGCGCGTGCTGCTCGCGTTCTTCGATGCGCTTGTACACCGCCAGCGCCTGGCCCACCACCTGATCCATGTTGTAGTACTTGTAGGTGCCCAGGCGCCCCAGGAAGGTGACATCGGGCGTTTCCGCTGCCAGCCGCTCGTAGCGGCGGTACAGCTCGGCGTTCTCGGCACGCGGGATCGGATAATACGGGTCGCCCTCGGCCGACGGGTATTCGTGGGTGAGGCTGGTGCTGGGATGCTGCTGGCCGGTGAGATGCTTGTATTCGGTGATGCGGGTGTAGGCCACATCCTCGGCCGGATAATTGACTGTCGCCACCGCCTGGAACCGTTCCTGCTCCACCGTGCTGTGTTCGAAGCGCAGCGAGCGGTACGGCAGCTTTCCGTAGCAATAGTCGAAGTATTCGTCCACCGGCCCGCTGTACACCAGCTGGTCGTACTCCAGCTCGTCGCGGATTTCGCGGAAATCGGTATTGAGCATCACCTTGATGTTGGGGTGATCGAGCATGCGCTCGAACATGCGCGTATAGCCGTGCAGCGGCATCTGCTGAAAGGTGTCGGTGAAATAGCGGTCGTCGTCATTGGTGCGCGTGGGCACGCGCGCAGTCACCGACTTGTCCAGCTGCGATGGGTCCAGGCCCCACTGCTTGCGCGTATAGCCACGGAAGAACGTCTCGTACAACTCGCGCCCCACCTGGTTGATCACCACATCCTCGCTGGTCCGGATGTCCGCCACCGGCTCGGCGCGGCTGGCCAGAAATGCCGCCGCCTCGTCCTCGCTGGTGAGCTGCAGGCCATACAGGCGGTTGAGCGTGGTCATGTTGATCGGAATCGGCACCTGTTGCTCGCCCACCTGCGCGAGCACGCGATGTTCGTACGGGCGCCACTGGGTGAAGTTGGACAGGTAATCGACGATGCGCTGTGCATTGGTGTGGAAGATGTGCGGGCCATAGCGATGGATCAGCACGCCGGCATCGTCATGAAAATCGTAGGCGTTGCCGCCGATATGCGGGCGCTTGTCGACCACCAGCACGCGCTTGCCCAGCCCGGCGGCCAGGCGTTCGGCGAGCACGCTGCCGGCAAAGCCCGCACCGACGATCAGGTAATCGAAGCCGCGCCGCGCCCGGGTGCGCGGTGGCGTGCCGTGGAGGGTGGCGCTGCCGTGAGGCATCACTGGTTCCAAGAGAGTGTCTCCTTCATCAATGCGTAGGTGTGGTCCCAGGACATGTCGCCCAGCACCTGGTCGGCGGTCTCGTACAGGCGCTCGGTGTCGGCGCTGTCCTGCAATGCGGCCTCGCAGGCGGCAATGAAGGCGTCGGCCGTGTCGGCAATGCGCACCACGCCGGTATCGCCATAGGTGCGTACCACGTCGTGGATGGGCGTGGACACCACCGGGCAGCCACCGGCCAGGTATTCGGGCGTCTTGGTCGGGCTGATGAAGCGCGTGGACGCGTTCATCGCAAAGGGCATCAGCGCCACGTCCCAGCCGGACAGATACGCAGGCAGTTCGTCATAGGTCTTGCCGCCCAGGTAATGGATGTTGTCTGCGCGCGGCAGCTCGGAGGGGTCGATCTTGACCACCGGGCCGATCATCACCAGCTGCCAGTGCGGGCGCTGCGCAGCCAGGCTGCGCAGCAGCGCGACATCGAAGCGCTCGTCGATCACCCCGTAAAAGCCGAGCCGCGGATGTGCGATGCCGGCCTGATCGGCGGGCTCGGTTTGCGGCGCGCGTGCGGCGGCAAAATGCGCCACGTCCACGCTGCTGGGAAAGGCATGCGCGTTGCCATGCAGTGCGCGTTTGGCCTCCCAGATGCTGTAGCCGCCGGTAAACACCACGTCCGCACGTTGCAACAGCGTGCGTTCGCGTTCGACCAGCTCCGGTGGCGCACCGCGGAACGCCGACAGCTCATCCATGCAGTCGTACACGGTGATGCGCGGCTGCAGATGCGCGCTGAAGCCCAGGCTCATCGGCGTGTAGTACCACAGCAACAGATCGGCAACGCCCAGTTCGGCCAGGTAGCCATCCAGCAACTGGCGTTGCACACGTACCGCCGCCTCGCCCTCGCAGCCGGCCGGCAGGCGCGGTACCAGCACGTGCACGCCGCCGTCCTCGCCACGTACCTGCAGCCATGGGGTGGGCTCGTCGCAGGCAATGGGTTCTTCCCAGAACAGCACGTTGGCATCGTGCGCAAAGCGCGACATCAGATGCTGGGGGCGCTGGTAGACAAAACTCCAGCGCAGGTGCGACAGACATAACAGCGTCGGCCGGCCTGGATCGAACTGCGGTGCGCTGTCGGAAGCGACGGCACGACGTGTCTTGCCGATAGCGTATTGAAACTGACCTGCCCAACTCATGAAATGCCCTCGCTAGGAAAGAAGTGACTGCGCCTCATGCGCGCGACAGGCCGTCGGCAAGGACCAGCGCGCGTGACGGCTCGCTGCGGCGGCGCGTGTCCGGCGCGGGCAAGGCACGGCATGCCGGGGCCGCCAGCTCACGCGCGGCATCGCGCCCGGGCGATGCGGACGGCATGGCAGACGGCGTGCGTTGTCGCGCAAGACGCGAGTTGGCGTAGCCCTGCGGATGCATCGACTGCCAACGCCAGGTGTCGCGGCACATGCGGTCCAGGTCGTACTCGGCGGTCCAGCCCAGCAGCCGGTTGGCCAGTGCGGTACTGGCGAAGTACACCGCCACATCGCCCTCGCGGCGCGGCGCGATGCACAGCGGAATGCGCCGGCCACTGGCGCGCTCGAATGCGGCCGCCACCTCGCGCACGCTATAGCCGTGCCCGGTGCCCAGGTTCACCACCAGGCCGGTGCGCTCGCGCTGCAGGTAGTCGATGGCATCCACATGTGCGCGGGCCAGGTCCATCACGTGCAGGTAGTCGCGTACACCGGTGCCGTCGTTGGTGGGGTAGTCGTCGCCGAAGACCTGCAAGGCGTCGCGACGACCGACCGCTACCTGCGCGATGTAGGGCATCAGGTTGTTCGGCACCCCGCGCGGATCCTCGCCGAGGTAGCCGCTGGGATGCGCGCCGACCGGGTTGAAGTAGCGCAGCAGCGCGGCGTTGAATTCCGGCCAGGCCGCACTCAGGTCGCCGATCATCTCTTCCATCATCAGCTTGGTGCGGCCATACGGGTTGATCGCCTTCAGCGGTGCGCTTTCCTCGATCGGGCTGGTATTGGCGTCGCCGTACACCGTCGCCGACGAACTGAACACCAGGTTGGCCACCTTGGCGGTGCGCATCGCGCGCAGCAGCGCCAGCGTGCCGGTCACGTTGTTGTTGAAGTACAGCAAGGGTTCGCGGACCGATTCGCCCACCGCCTTGAGCGCGGCAAAATGCAGCACCGCCTCGATGCGTTTGCTGCGCATCAGCTCGGCCAGCTCCGGCGCACGCACATCCATGCAGTGGAATTCCGGCCGATAGCCCATCAGGTGCTGCAGATGGTCGAGCACGCGCTCGGACGAATTGCTGAGGTTGTCGACGATGCACACCTCATGACCACGCCGTGCCAGTTCGACGCAGGTATGCGAGCCGATATAGCCGGTGCCGCCGGTGACCAGAATTCTCATAGTTGTCTGCCTTGTGGGGAGCGCGGATGCGCTGGCCTGCCTATGGCGCGGATGCACCACCTCGCATGTCTCGATGCGTGTTGCGTGATGTCGCGCCAGCCGTGCAGAGCACCTGTGCCACGCACATCGGCGGGCAGGTCTGGGCAAGAGGAAGGGGTGTGTGCATCACGGTCCAACGCCACCTACGGTAGGCCGCCGGGCGTGAGAACCGTCGCAGCGGTGGGTGTGTGCCACGCGAGTGCGATGTCGACCGGAACCTCATCTGCACGGTGCGTTGACGATCGCCCGTGCTACGCGACCGGCCGATGCAGTGCAGGTCGCGCAAGCCGGCGCTGCACACCGGTTGTGTGGTCGATAAGGGCCGGCGTGATCGCGCGCGCCCTGTGCTTGGCACGACGTTGCGAGCAACCGCGACCGGGTGGAATGAATCTCTGCAGACACAAAAAAGCCCGCATCACCTCATCGGTGATGCGGGCTCTGCAACGCGCAGGCGTCAGAGCGTGACGGCGCCACCGGCGATGGTCAGCAAGGTGCCGGAGGTATAGCTGGCCGTGTCGGACGCCAGCATCACATAGGCCGATGCCAGTTCCACCGGCTGACCGGGCCGGCCCATCGGTGTTTGCGAGCCGAAATTCTCCACCGACTCATCGTCCATGCCAGAGGGAATGAATGGGGTCCAGATCGGCCCCGGCAGTACCGCGTTGACGCGGATGTTCTTCTCCGCCAGCACGCCGGCCAGGCCGATGGTGAGGTTGGCCAGCGCCCCCTTGGTGGCGGCGTAGGGCAGGATGTTCGGCGTGGGTTTCTTGGACTGCACCGACGCGGTGTTGATGATGGAGCCACCGTCGGTCATCAACGGCGCAGACAGGCGCACCAGGTTGAACACGGCATGCACATTGGTGTCGAAGGTCTTGCGCCATTCGTCCAGCGTGATGTCCTCGAAGGTTTCGAAATACTTCTGGTAGCCGGCGTTGTTGACCAGGATGTCCAGCCCGCCGAAGGTGCTGTTGACCTTGTCGATCAACGCTGCCGCCTGGCTCGGGTCGCTGATGTCACAACCGACCAGTAGCGCCTTGACGCCGGCCTTCTCGATCAGCGCGCCGATCTTGGCGGCATCTTCCTGCTCATCGGGCAGAAACGCGATTGCCACGTCTGCACCTTCGCGGGCGTAGGCAATGGCCACCGCCGCGCCGATGCCGCTGTCGCCACCGGTAATCAGGGCACGCTTGCCCTTGAGTTGCCCGTGACCGACATAGCTGTCTTCGCCATGGTCCGGACGCGGGTCCATCTGTTCGGTGCGGCCGGGGAAGCTCTGCGGCTGCGGCTTGAAGGGCGGGCGCGGATAGTTGGGTACGGGCATGGTCGTCTCCTGGCGGTTGCGGTGGAAGCTCGGGTTGACGGCCAGTGTGGACATGCAGACGTAAACATCCGGGTGAGGCGATGTCAGCGGCGCGTGTGCTGGCAGCCACACACGCGCCGCTGCATTCACGCCATCGGTCGTACCGCTCAACGCACTGGTGGTGCTTGACCAAACCTTCATGCGCTTTTGCCGGCAGCACTCGATACTGCGCGCATCTGCAGGAGGTCACCCATGTTCTTTCGCCGTAACGGGCTGTCGTTGTGTCTGCTTGCATTGACGCTGTTCTTTATCGGATGCCAGATCTACGCCGGTCTGCATGCCTATAACGCGGAACTACGCGAACAGGGACTGCCCACCTTGCAGCTGGCGGCCTATCTGCACAGCCCGCACTTCATGTCCGCGCTGTTCGAGAACTGGGAGAGCGAATTCCTGCAGATGGGGATGTACGTGCTGCTGACCGTCAAGCTGCGTCAGGTGGGGTCGGCCGAATCGCGTCCGCTCGATCCCGACGAGGAGCGTACCGAGATCAAACCCGGCACCACGCCATGGCCGGTACGCGCAGGCGGCGTGTGGCGACGGTTGTACGAGCATTCGCTGGCGATTGCGTTCGGCGCGCTGTTTCTGATGAGTTTTGTGCTGCATCTGATCGGCAGCTGGCGGCTGGAGCTGCTGGAGCGTGCACAAAAAGGTCTGCCGCCGATCAGCGTGTTCGCGCATTTCACCGACGCCGGCTTCTGGTTCGAGTCGATGCAGAACTGGCAGAGCGAGTTCCTGGCGGTGTTCTCGCTGGTGGTGTTGACCATCTGGCTGCGGCAGAAGGATTCGCCGCAATCCAAACCGGTGCAGGCACCGCATTCCCAGACCGGCGGGTAACCGCAACGAGACCCTCGCAGGGCGCCGCCAGGCAGGCGCGGCCGTTGGTGTCGATACGCACCACTTCACGCCGTCACCCGGCGGCGTTCACCGCGATGCAATGCGCGCCTGCCTAGGTTGGGGCCACGACGAACGCGCAGGAGACGAACATGGGTAGCGAACCGAAAAAGCCGTGGGGCCCTGACGATGATCAGAGCAAGCCGTTTACGCCGCAGGAAAAGCGCAACGAGAACGTGGAGTGGAAGGTGCACGACATGCCCGACGAGGACCCGGAGGTGAACAAGGCCGACCCCGAGCACGATTACGAACGTCCGGACGGCTCGGAAAAGCGCTGACACCGCACAGCGCGCAGCACGCAGCACGCACGGTGCCCGCAGATGCGGGCACTGTGCGTTTTGGGCGCATTGCCCGGCGCCATGCCTGCGGCACCCAGGATCGATGCACTGCGGCCGCACTCAGCGGCGACGCTTAGCGGCCACATTTAGTGATGGTGGTGATACCCCACATCGGCCGCGATCTTGCCGCGGAACACGCGGTACGACCACACCGTATAGCCCAGCACCAGCGGCAGCAGCACGATCAGCCCGACCATGGGGAACATCTGCGACGACGTGGGCGCGGCCGCCTGCCAGATGGTGTAGCTCGGTGGTACCAGATACGGCCACATGCCCAGCACCAGCCCGATGAAGCCCAGCACGAAAATGGCCAGCGTGAGCAGGAAAGGCACCGCGTCATGGCGTGAGCGGTCGCTGCTGCGCCACAACGCCAGCGCCACCGCTGCGGTGACCACCGGAATCGGTGACAGCCACCAGAAGTTGCCATGCGCGAACCAGCGCGCCATCACGTGCGAGCTCAGGAACGGCAGCCAGGCGCTGACCAGCACCACGAATGTCACCACCACCCCGACCAGCGGCTTGGTGAGTTGCCGTGCCAGGGTGTGGGTGCGGCCGTCGGTCTTGAGGATCAGCCAGGTGCTGCCGAGCAGGGCGTAGCCGAACACCAGCGCCGCACCGGTGAGGATGGTGAACGGGCTGAACCAGCCGAATACCCCGGCCGTGTAGCGCCCGTTGTCCAGCGGCATGCCTTCCACCAGCGCGCCCAGGATGATGCCCTGTGCGAGGGCGGTGAGGATCGAGCCGCCGATGAAGGACAGCGTCCACAGCCGACGCGAGCGCTGCGCCTTGAAGCGGAACTCGAACGCCACGCCACGAAACACCAGTGCCATCACCATCAGCAACACCGGCAGGTACAGCCCCGACAGGATCACCGCGTAGGCCGCCGGAAAGGCGGCGAACAATCCGGCCCCGCCAAGCACCAGCCAGGTTTCGTTGCCATCCCAGATCGGCGCGGCGGTGTTCATCATCAGATCCACCTCCTGCTCGTCGCGTGCGAACGGTGCCAGCATGCCCAGCCCCAGGACGAAGCCATCCAGCACCACGTACATCAGCACCCCAAAGCCGATCACGCCAAACCACACCACCGGCAACCAGTAGCTCAGTTCCATGGAGTGTTCTCCTGTTCCAATGCGGTATCTGCTGCCGACAGCGGGCGTGCCGGCGTGTGCTCGCCGCCGGCCACATCCGGGCCGTCGCGGCTGGCTTGCGGGCCCGCACGCACCAGCTTGACCAGATAGAAGATGCCGAACCCGAACACGAAGGCGTAGCCCAGCACATACACCAGCAACGACACCGCCACGGTGGCGGTGGACTGCGCACCCACCGCGTCGGCGGTGCGTAGCAGCCCATAGATCACCCACGGTTGCCGCCCGATCTCGGTGACGAACCAACCGGCCACCAGCGCGATGAAACCAGCCGGCAGCATGACGTTCCAGGCCAGCACCAGGGCCCTGGCATGCAAGCGCCCGCGCCACCAGGCAAGCGCAGACACCCAGGCCAGCAACAACATCGCCATCCCCAACCCCACCATGATGCGGAAGGCGAAGAACACCGGCGCCACCGGCGGTCGCTGATCGCGCGGTACCGAGGTCAACGGTGTGATGTCGCCATCGGTCGTGTGGGTCAGGATCACGCTGCCCAGCCGCGGAATCGCCACCTCGTAGTCGTTGCGCTCTGCCTCGGCATCGGGCACGGCAAACACCACCAGCGGGACGCCGGCGCCGTCGGCCTGCCGATGCCAGTGCGCTTCCATCGCCGCCACCTTCAACGGCTGATGTTCGAGCGTGTTCAAGCCATGCTGGTCGCCGACCAGCACCTGGATCGGCAACACGATCGCCGCAAACGCCACCGCCAGCCGCAACATGCGCGCCGCGGCGTCCACATGCAGGCCCCGACGCAGGTAATACGCTCCCACGCCGCCCACCACGAAGCAGGTGGTGATGAACGAGCCCAGCGCCATGTGCGCCAGGCGATACGGAAACGAGGGGTTGAAGATGATCTGCATCCAGCGCACCGGCTGCACGATGCCGTTGACCATCGCGTAGCCTTGCGGTGTATGCAGCCAGCTGTTGGACGCCAGGATCCAGAACGTGGACACCAGCGTGCCGATCGCCACCATGCAGGTGGCAAAGAAGTGCAGCTTCTCCGAGACGCGTCCCCAGCCGAACAGCATCACGCCCAGGAAGCTGGCCTCCAGGAAGAACGCGGTCAGCACCTCGTAGCTCAGCAGCGGCCCGATCACACTGCCGGCGATGC
Organism: Xanthomonas sp. CFBP 7698; assembly: GCF_003600855.1. Taxonomy (NCBI): domain Bacteria; kingdom Pseudomonadati; phylum Pseudomonadota; class Gammaproteobacteria; order Lysobacterales; family Lysobacteraceae; genus Xanthomonas; species Xanthomonas sp. CFBP 7698. Next base: position 142,891 of record NZ_PRDN01000006.1, on the reverse strand, counting down.
GGCTGAGTTCGGGCCAGTTCGCCCCGAACTGGAAGGCCATCACGATGCCGCTGACCACACCCATGCCGAAGGACACCGCGAAGATGCGCAGCCAGAAGAAATACAGCCGCTTCCAGAGCGCATCGTGCGTGCGCAGCCAGCGCCACTCCAGAAACCCGAGCAGATTGGCCAGCCCGATGGTGAACGCGGGGAACAGCACGTGAAACGAGATGACAAAAGCAAACTGGATACGGGATAGCAGCAGCGCTTCCACGGGGGTCTCCCTAGTGCCGGGTGCGCGTGAGCGTGGTCACGGTGGTCACGGCGTGGTGGTCAGGGCGGGCGCGAGATGACACCGAGGCTTGTCGGTGCCCCCTGCATGGGGCGCCGCGCGCGCCGTCGGGCATCTATCGCCAGCGTGCGCGCATGCGACCGCAAAAAGCGTGACCTGCTGCACCGGACGCAGCTGCAACGCAGGGAATCGCCGTTGACCGTGCAAGGGCCGCACCTCAGCGCAGGCGACCTCAGGCGCTGCGCAGATGACGCAGGCAGCGTGGCGCCAGCCAGTCTGCCAGTGCAGCGTTCATCGAGCCCGGGGTCAGGCACAGCGCATCGCGGACTGCCTTGACCGCCTCCTGTTCGCTGAGCTGCGGGCGGGCGTTGTAGGCCGCGCACACTGCGCGCACGGTGGCATCGGGCACGCCGTCGAACGGGTAATACCCGAGTTGTCCGCGGCGATGTTCGCCGCGCCAGTACTCCAATTGGTCTTGCACATCGGCCGGGCGATGTGCGGAAACTGCCTGCATGGGACACCTCTTGCGACGCAATGGCGCCACTGTCTGCGTCAACACGGAACAGGTACGTGAGCACGCCGTGCACGCGCTCTCCACACAGTGTGCGTAGGCTGTGGGTAACCCAGCGGGCCCGACATCGTCATCGAACGGGCTGTTCCGGCTGCAGCTGCGGCCACTCGCGTCGGCAACGGCCCACATCCCGACGCCCTGCAACACGCCAGCGAGCTGATCCACTGGCTCGATCATGACCTGACGCCGACGGCGCGCTGCAGCAGTTGCAAACCTTGCACTGTTTGGCGTTTCGACATTCCCGGTACGGCGACCGGCCCCGACCATGACCCTTGGCACTGGCAAATTCCAGCGCAGCCGTGCGTACTTCGGGCACATCATTCCGGCGAGCTCGACTTGGGGGAAGAGCGCCGTACGATCACGATGGTCGTGACCGCAACGTGCAATCTCGTGGTGACGCGCAGGCGCTTTTTCGCGCCGCCGTCACAATTCTCAACTGAACATGTATTAGTCATTGCGGACAGAAGCGCTCATGGACCGTCTTTCCTGCGCCATCATCGACGACGACGTGGAGTTCTGCGATCAGGTGGTGGAGTTAGCCACCGATAGCGGCTTCCGTGCCAAGGGCATCCACACCCTTGGCGAAGCCAGCCGTTGGCTGGACAGCAACTTTCCCGACCTGCTGGTCGTGGACGTTGGCCTGCCCGACGGCAGCGGTTTCGATCTCATCGAACGGCTCGACCCGGACCACACCCCGCAAATCGTGGTGGTCTCGGGCGATTACGCCTGCGAAACCCAGGGCCGCGCCCACCAGTTCGGCGTCAGCGAGTTCCTGACCAAGCCGTTCGCGCCCGAGCGTCTGGAGCGGGTGCTCGGCGGTCTGCGCGAAGCGCAGCAGGGCAACCTCGGCATCGTCGGCAACAGCGACAGCATCGTGATGCTGCGCAAGGACATCGTGCGTGTGGCGCCAACCGATCTGAATGTGCTGGTGACCGGCGAAACCGGCACCGGCAAGGATCTGGTGGCGCGTGCCATCCATCGGGTGTCCGGCCGCCGCGGCCGCTTCGTGCCGGTCAACTGCGGCGCGATCCCGGAAGAGCTGCTGGCCAGCCAGTTGTTCGGCCACGAGCGCGGCAGCTTCACCGGCGCCGATCGCCGCCATGCCGGATTTCTCGAGCAGGCGGCCGGCGGCACTCTGTTTCTGGATGAGATCGGCGAGATGCCCAAGCGGCTGCAGGTCTACCTGCTGCGCGCGATCGAGTCGCGCAGCTTCATGCGCGTGGGCGGGAACGAAGAAATCCCGCTGGACGCGCGCGTGGTGGCGGCCACGCATCAGCATGTGCAGCGCGAGCAGGCGGTACTGCGAGAGGACCTGTTCTATCGCCTCAACGAGTATCCGATCCAGGTGCCGCCGCTGCGCGAACGGCGCGGCGATGCGCGCGTGCTGGGGCTGCGGGTGATCGACGAGCTCAACGTCAAGTACGGCAAGCGCAAGCTGCCGACCAAGTCGCTGCTGCGCTATCTGGCATACCACACCTGGCCGGGCAACGTGCGCGAGCTGCGCTCGTTCATCCACTATCTGTATCTGCGCTCGGATGGCGATCTGCTCAGTGCACCGGATGTGGAGCAGACCGTGCCGCAGGCCGACGAAGACGGGTTGCTGATTCCGGCCGGCTGGACCATGCGCCAGGCCGAGGACGCCATGATCGAGTCGGCGCTGGCACGCACGCGCTTCAACAAGAAGGCGGCCGCACGCGAGCTGGGGATCAGCGTGCGCACCCTGCACAATCGCCTCAGCGACAAGGACGCCTAGTGGTCGACGCTTCGCAGGGACGGCGGCGCGAGCTGCTGCATCAGTTGCGCAACCGGCTCAATGTGATGGGCTTTGCGTTGTATGCCTTGCGCAGCGAGGCCTCCAAACCGCTGGAGACGCTGCGCAACGCACATCAATCGGCCACCGAGCTGCTCAACCAGCTGGGTGAAGAAGAGCGCGCGCAGCACCGCGCCGATGGCCTCCAGGCGGAGATGCTGCCGGGCGACCTGTCCCGCAACGATGCCGCCGGTCAGTGATGCTCGGCCGCTTGCGCCTGGTCGCTCAATAGCGTGGTGATGGTGCGCGGGTTGTAGGGCTTCATGCAGTACGACAGATGCGCAAAGCGCGGCGGCAAGGTGTAGCGGTCGTAGCCGGAGCAGAATGAGAAGGGCACGCCACGCTCGAGCAAGGCGTCTGCCACCGGAAATACCGCCTGCCCCCGCACGTTGACGTCCAGCAGCGCGCCATCGATGGCCTGGCCCGACGCGACCAGCGACAGCGCTTCGGGAACGTTGCCCACCGGTCCCACCACGCGGACACCGGCTTCCACCAGCAGGTCGTTGAGCGATTCGGCCAACAGGTAATCGTCTTCCACCACCAGGATGCGACGGCCGTTGAGCGGATTGTCGAGCATGTGACCTCCTGAGCGACGCGCAATCAGCCGATGCGCAGCACATGGTGCGCGTAGCGGCGGTTAACGCAGTGCGTAAGCAGGCGCTTCCAAGACCGGTCTGTGCAACGCAGTCGGCACACCTGAGGTTTGCTGCAAGTGCCGCGTGTGCGCGATCATCCCGGCTTGCGCTTGATCACCGGCGCCGACGATACGACGCGGACATGATCGAAGACGACGCTTTTCCCGACGACACCGTGCCCGAGTCCTCCAGGCACGCCCCAGTGTTCATTCTCGGCGTGGGTGCGGCCGGCCTGGATGCCGCGCGGCTTGCCGAGCTGCTGGACGCGGTTGCAGGCGCGGCCAACCTCACGGTCATGCTGCTGCTGTGCGATCGGCAACTGCTCGACCAGGTCCGCCTGCGCGAACTGCTTGGCGTGCAGGCCAGTCTCTTGCTGGTACCCGAAGATGGCGACCGCCTGCAGCCGGGGCGTTTCTACCTGCCGCCCGACCGCACCGTGGTCACCCTGGAAGAGGGTTGCCTGCGGTTGCGGCCGCTCAATGGCGAAAGCGAGCACGGCCTGATCGACAGCTTCTTCGTGTCGATGGCGCACGACCAGGATGGCAACGTGATCGGTCTGATCATGGGCAATACCGAAGGCGACGGCACCCTGGGCACCGCAGCGATCAAGGAGTGCGGCGGGCTGGCGCTGGCGGTGGACGACCCCTCCCTGCATGAACTGGATCTGCGCAGCGCCAGCAACCCGGCCGCAATCACCGACGACATCCTGCCGTTGCCACGGGTGGCTGCGCGCATTGCCGCGCACATGCAGCGTCACCACAGCTTCGGGCACGCGCTGCCGGTCGGCGTGCGCAACGGCAGCGAGAACGATCAGTTGAGTCAGGTTGCCAGCATCCTGCGCAACACCACCGGGCACGACTTCCACGGCTACAAGCGCGCGACTTTCCTGCGGCGGGTGCAGCGCCGCATGCAGGTGGTGCAGGTCGAGGCACTCGAGCACTACCTGGATGTGCTGCGTAACCGTTTCGACGAACCGCTGCTGCTGTTCAACGATCTGTTGATCGGGGTGACCCAGTTCTTCCGCGATCGTCGCGAGTTCGAGTTTCTCGAAGAGCAGGTGATTCCACGCCTGTTCCAGGGCAAGCACCTGGGCGATCATCTGCGCGTATGGGTGCTGGGATGCTCCACCGGCGAGGAGGCCTATTCGCTGGCGATGCTGCTGCGCGAACATGCCGAAACGCTGGACGCACCACCGCGCATCCAGATCTTCGCCAGCGACATCGACGGGCGGGCACTGGCCACCGCGCGGGTAGGGCGCTACTCGTCGAGCATCGTCGGCGAAGTGGCACCGGAGCGCCTGCGGCGCTGGTTCGTCAAGGAAGGCGATACCTACGTGGTGCGCAAGGAGCTGCGCGAGCTGTGCGTGTTTTCCCAGCACAGCATCGTCAAGGACCCGCCCTTTTCGCGGCTGGATCTGGTGTCCTGCCGCAACCTGCTGATCTATCTGGATGCAGAGCTGCAGAACCGGGTGATCCCGATCTTTCATTTTGCGCTCAAGCCAGGCGGCTACCTGTTCCTGGGCAACGCGGAAAACGTCTCGCGGCACGCCAAGCTGTTCGCACCGGTGGAGCGCAGCTTTCGGGTGTTCCAGAAGATCGATGCCGACAACCGTGTGCATGCCACCTTCCCGACGTTGCCGCACGCGCCCGCCAGCCGGGTACTGGCACCGCCGCAGCCTCAGCGCAGCTCCAGCAATGCGCTGGTGCGTGCCGGCGAGCGGATCGCCGACCGTTACGCGCCGGCGTATGCAGTGCTCGACGAGCATTTCGACGTGCTGCATTTCTCTTCGCAGGCCGGGCGCTTCATCCGTCCCGGCGGCGGCGCGCCCAGCCTCAACCTGGTCAACCTCATCCATCGCGACCTGCGACTGGACCTGCGCAGTGCCTTGACCCGCGCCGAAGCGGAAAAGGCACCGGTGCAGATCAGGGGCATCCAGATACACGAAGATGCCTCGGCATGGGCGGTGGATCTTTTCGTGGAGCCCACCTCCGATTCGGAAGTTCCGCGCGGCTATGTGGTGCTGTTTCAGGAGGTGGAAGCGCGCGAGTTGCTGGAACTGACCGGCCCGCGCGATGCGGCTGCCGACAGCGGTCACGTGCAGGTGCTCGAGAACGAGCTGCGCATCACCCGTGAAAGGCTGCAGTCGATGATCGAGGAGCTGGAGAGCACCAACGAAGAGCTCAAATCCTCCAACGAAGAATATCAATCGCTCAACGAAGAACTGCAGAGTGCCAACGAGGAGCTGGAAACCTCCAAGGAAGAGCTGCAGTCGGTGAACGAGGAAGTCACCACCGTCAATGGCGAGCTGGCGCACCGCGTGCAGGAGCTGGCGCATGCCAACAGCGACCTGAAGAACCTGCTGGAAAGCACCCAGATCGCCACGGTGTTCCTGGACAACGACCTGCGCGTGACCAACTTCACCCCGGCGGTGACCGACATCCTGCCGCTGGTGGAAAGCGATATCCACCGGCCGATCAGCCATATCAAGCTGCATGTGGCCTACGACGAATTGCAGGACGACGTGCGACGGGTGATCCGCACCCTGGCCGTGCTCGACCGCGAGGTCGAGAACCCGTCCACGCGCGCGCGCTACATGGTGCGCGTGCTGCCGTACCGCACCGTGGACAACTTCATCGGCGGTGCGGTGCTGACCTTCATGGACGTCACCCCGCTGACGCGCGCCGAGCGCGCGCTGCGCGGCAGCGAGCAGCGCCTGCGGACCCTGATGGAAGGCATCCCGCAACTGGTCTGGCGCTCGCTCGATGGAGGCCACTGGACATGGTCGAGCCCGCAGTGGTCCAGCTATACCGGGCAGAGCGATGCCGAAAGCCTGGAGCTGGGCTGGTTGCAGGCGGTGCACCCGGACGAGCGCGAGCTCACCATGAACGCGTGGCACGCCAGTGCACGGACCGGCGGGCTGGATGTGGAGCACCGCCTGTTCAATGCGGCCGAGCGTGGCTATCGCTGGTTTCATACGCGCAGTGCAGCGGTGCGTGACGAGCGCGGCCAGGTCCTGGAGTGGCTGGGTACCTCCACCGAATCGGACAACCTGCGCCGGCTGCAGGAACAACAGCGCGTACTGGTGACCGAGCTGCAGCATCGCACCCGCAACCTGATCACCGTGGTGCAATCGGTGGCCAAGCAGACCATGCAGAGCAGCCACGACATGCAGGACTTCGCTGCCAAGTTCGAGGACCGGCTATCGGCGTTGTCGCGCGTGCAGGGGCTGTTGTCGCAATCGGACAACGAGCCAACCACCATCGGCGCCTTGCTGCGCATGGAGCTGGATGCGCTGGGTGCCGCACCGGATCAGCATCGCATCATCGTCGATGGCCCGGATGTGGCCTTGCGCAAATCCACCGTGCAGACGCTTGCGTTGGCGTTGCACGAGCTGGCGACCAACGCGCTCAAGTACGGGGCGCTGGCAGTGGACACCGGCACCTTGATTATCCGCTGGGACGTGGTCACGACCGACGACATCCCGGCGCGCCTGGTGTTGCGGTGGATCGAGGAAGGTGCCAACCAGCAGCTGCACGACGACCGCGACGAGGCCGGCGGGTTCGGACGCCGCCTGATCGAAAAAGCGCTGCCCTACAGCCACGGCGCGCAGACCCGCTACGAGCTCAGCGACACCCGGCTGGAGTGCGAGATCCAGCTGCCGCTCAATCCCGTGAATGGGTAAGCCGGCGAGCATTCGCTGCGTGTGGACGGGTGAGGGTGCCGCAACGCAGGTTGTCTGAGCGACCTGCAGGATGCAGTGCGCGTTAGGGCAACGGCTGCCTGCCTTGTTGTGTGTCGTTGCATGCGAACGCACAAGCGCGCGTGCATGCCGCAACCTGGCCATCGTGTTGCTCAGCCGAGGCCAGCGAGCGCTGCGGGCAACGTGCGCGCAACGTTGGTGCTTCGTCATTGCTGCACGTGCTGAGCAAGGCGCTGCCGTCGCGTTCGGCGCTGCGGTGGAGCGGCATGCAGCGTACGGTTGTGCCGATGTCCACGGCAGATCCTGCAGCTGCCGCCCGCCAGAGCAGGCTCTGCTGCGCGAATCTGGCGCACCTGCTCGCGGCAGGTGTGCTCGATGCGGAAAATCCTGCGCTGCGGTGCATATCTTGCGACCCATTCGCGCGTCGCGATGACAGCGTGCTGGGTGAAGCAAGCGCAAACGCCTGCACCGTCAAGGTCTGCGTAAGTCAAAAACTTGGCGCGCATTGTGCGTAAGCACTGATGTCATCTAGATGCACAGTGGAGTAGTCATGATTACCCGCATTTTTCAGTTGTCCGCCCGTGTGGCGAGCAACGCGTGGGTCGAGGTCGGTGTGGGAGCCGATGCCGACATCCTGGTCGCAGATCGTGGCGGCAAACGCGAAGAGCGCGCCACCTTCGGACGGCGTCCGCCCGGCCAACAACGTTCGATCCATATGCAGGAGCCGGCCTGGCTGGGCGGTGTGGACCTGGCCATCTGGGAGACCCAGCGCTGCGCCATTCCGTTGTGCGGATTTGTCTGCACGGCGTCCGCCGATGGCACCACCGCAGCGACCTGGCTGAGCCCGGATGGCGGCGCGCTGTATGCGGCAGGCTTGCGCAACGTGATGGACATCGGCGGTCGTCTGCAGATGGGATTTTCGTTGTTGGTGGCCTCGTCGGCGAGCATGCCCACGCATCGTCCGCTCTGCATCGCTGGCGACGTGCGGTCATGGTTGCAGATGGGCGGCACCGAGGCCATGCGGCATCTGGCGCCGTGGCGGCTGGAGCGTTGCACGGCAGCGGCGGGCGTGCGGCCGGAATGGGCGAACGAGACACATCCGCCAGCGGAGGCACGCGCGTGATCATGCCAGTACGCAGCAATGACAAGGGGCCCGTCGGGCCCCTTCTTCATTGCGGTAACGTCTTGCGGTGACGTCTGCCACAGCGAGCGGTCATCACCAACAGCGATCCGCCCGGTCCTTCAGGCGATGACGTCGTGCAATCGGTCCGTGCGCCCGCGCATCGCCAAGCTATGTCTGCGACGCGTCTTCGTCGGTTTGCTCACGGGCCTGCTGCTGTGCGTCGATGTGCTGCTGCTTGCCATAGGTGCCGCTCTGGCCAAAGTTGGGCTGCGTGCTGCCATCGCGCTCGGCGTGCCCGTCGGGCTCGCCTTCGCCCAGACTGCCGCCACGGCCATGGCCACGCTGCGTGAGTTCTTCCGGCTTGCCGTCACGCGGCGGCGGCATGTCGCCTGTCTGCGACGCAGAGGGATCGGCGCGGCCGCGGCCATCTTCGGACGCGTCGGTGCCGCTGCCGCGGTAAGCCGATTGACGCGCGTCGTGCGTATCGAGTGTGGTCTTGTCGTTCATGCCAACTCCTGAAGAAGTGCCAATAAAAAGCCCGGGTCGCTAACGGCCCGGGCCGGGATGGGCGCGGTGGCACCCATCGGGTCTAGCGCTGAATGTCGCCGGTGGTGGAGCCGGCGCCCGGGCCTGCCCCCAGGTCCGCACCGGTCACCCGATCCAGTTCCGGGTTCGACAGCAGACGCTGCGACATCGCATCAAGCGCAGCGGTCTGTGTCTTGTCCAGTGCCACCGTCGCCGAGCCATCGCCACCGTCCACTGCTGCCTGCTGTTCGCGGTCGGCCACCACTTCCCACTGCTCGCCCGCATTCCACGGGCCAACCATGTCGCCTTCGCCCTGCGAAGTGTTGTAGTACTTGTCGGTGAAGCGCGGGTCGCCCGGCAACTTGCCCGGCGGGAAGTTGGGTTCGATCGAATACAGCGCCTTCTCGAACGACTTCTGGTGGGCCACTTCGCGCGTCATCAGGAAGCGCAACGCATCCACGATGCCCGGGTCGTCGGTGACGTTGATCAGGCGCTCGTAAACCAGCTTGGCGCGTGCTTCGGCGGCGATGTTGGAGCGCATGTCGGCGGTGGGACAACCGATGCTGTCCACGTACGCCGCCGTCCACGGCACACCGCTGGAATTGACCAGCGCCGGGCCGCCACCATACAGAATCTGCTGGGTGTGGCTGGTGCTGTTCTGGGTCATGGAACGCATCTCCATGGCCTCTTCCATGCCTTCGGACAGCACCGCCTTCGGCCCCTTGTTGAGCATGGCGATGATCGAGCCAATGATTTCCAGATGGCTGATTTCTTCGGTGGCGATATCGAACAACAGGTCCTTCCGGCCCGGATCGTCTTCACCCAGCGCCTGGGTGAAATAGCGCATCGCTGCGGCGAGTTCGCCTTGCGGTCCGCCGAACTGTTCGAGCATCAGCGTGGCCAGATCCGGATTGGGCTGGGCAACGCGGACGGTGTACATCAACCGCTTGTTGTGCATAAACATAGAGATGCTCCATGGCTGGCGCCCGGCAACTACAACCACTCAGGGAGCGGGCAGAAACGTGGGGCTTGGCTTTCGGGATGACCGCACGGGGCGGTAGACGCAGGGCGGGAGGGCCGCCCTGCGCGGTGACTCAGGCCGCTTTGCTGGCCTTGGATGCCTTCTGATTGCCGCCCTGTTCTGCAAGCAGGGTCAGCTTCTCGTCGGTGGCTTTTTCTTCTTCCAGCGTGGCCAGCAACAGCGGCAGCGCATCGGCATAGCCCAGCTGCTTGGCCATCGCGGCGATGGTGCCGTACGAGGCGATCTCGTAATGCTCCACCTTCTGCGCGCCGCCGATCAACGCGGCATCGCGCACCGGGCCGGCATCGATTTCGTCGATGACTTCGCGGCTCTCTTCCACCAGGCCTTCCATTGCGGCGCACTTGATGCGCTTGAGCTTGATGCCCAGCACCTCGACCACCTGGTCGATGCGTTCGATCTGGCCCTGGGTTTCTTCCAGATGGGTTTCAAAGGCCTCTTTCAGCTTCGGCTCGGTGGCAGCACGTGCGAGCCGCGGCAGCGACTTGGTCAGCTGCTTCTCGGCGCTGTAGATATCGGACAGTTCGTGGATGAAAAGCTCTTCGACAGTCTTGATCGCCATGGATGGCTCCTTTCGGTTGGTCAGAGGTTGAAACGCGGCACTTCACCGCTGGGCGGTGACGCCTGACTTGTTGTGCGCGTTCGAGAAGCGCGAGCACGATGACTGCCGTCAACTCGAAGCGTTGCTGCGTGATCGCTAAGCTAGTCCTGCGAGTGTTAGCGCGATTGGTGGAAACGGTGATCCCGATGCGATGCCGGCCTGGGCCGTGACGCGATGCGCGTCACCCAAGGGTGATCGAGCCGGAGCGCGCGAGGCTGGCGTGGAAGCCCTCCTGCAGCACGGTGCGTGCGCAGCTCTCGCGCGTATCGGTCTCGGCCGTCGTGCAATCGCGTGGCACCGCGATGGACAGGCCGCGCGCAACGGCGTCGACGGCGGTGGCCAGCACGCACACGTCCAGTGCCACGCCGGTGATCACCACCTGGTCGACCTGCAGGTCTTTCAACAGGGGCGCCAGCGGCGTATGCCCGAACGCCGAATGCGTGGGCTTGAGCATCCGGTAGTCCTGCGGTTGCGGCGCCAGCAGCCGTGCGATGTCGCAACCGCGCGCGTCGGGCTGCGCAGCAAGGGCGATGATGCTCGGCAGGTCGGCGTGCCAGTCTGAAACGTTGTCGTTGATGTAGATCACCGGCCGCTGTGCCTGGCGGAAGCGCGCAGCCAGTGCGTGGATGCTGTGGGCCGCACCTTGTGCACGGTGTGCGAGCTGCTCGCCGCCGTCGAAGTCGAAGCGGTTGAACATGTCGATGATCAGCAAGGCCGGGCGTGACAGGCTCATGCGGCACCTCCGGCGTAACGCGGTGCGCTGGCGTTGTGTCGTGCGGACGTGGCTGCGTGCGTCGGCAGGGCCGTGCCTGCGTGCAGCGTGAGATCGAACACCATTGCGCGTGCACCTCATCGTTGGGGATGTGGGCAGGCTATGCGCGCGGCGTACATCGGCAATGAACGTCTTGTCGAGGATATGTCTGCGCATGCCACGCGCAGATGCGCTACAACCGTGTTTCCTTATGCCCGGGAGATGCGCATGACGCCACTGGATAAACCGCTACGCCGCGAGCTGCAGATCGGCGAGCAGGCCTATACGCTGATCATCGATCCGGACGGCCTGAAGCTGGTGGAGAAAGGCAGGCGCAAGGGCGTGACCTTGCGCTGGGACGCGCTGGTCAGTGGCGATGCGGCGCTGGCCACCGCGTTGCAGGCATCGCTCGGCGAAGCCTAAGCCCGCCGCGCAGTGCAGCTCAGCCCGGTGCGAACAAGCGCGCCAATTCGCGTACCGCCGCTTCGGAGGCGGCCTGGTCCGGTGCGGCATCGGCATTGTTGAAGTCGTTGGCACCTTGCGACTGCACCAGCAGCCCGTCGCGCCGCGGCACCATGTTGAGATTGTGGCCGCGCCAGACCAACCCGTAGGTCACTTCCGGTTGCGGGATCAGGCGCGCGGTCTGCCCGCGCACCGGGATCACGCTCTCGTCGCCCAGCAGGGCGCGTGCGCCATAGCCGGTAGCGTTGATGAGGATCTTTTCGCGCAGGTCGGCGAACTGGCGCGGACTGTCGAAGTTGCGCGTGACCAGCTCGCCGCCGGCCTGCAGGAAGTCCTGCAGCAACAGGCGTGCATAGGCGCTGATGTTGAAGGTCAGTTGGCTGTAGCGGCGCACGAACGGCACCGGAAACGGATGGCTGCCGGCAGCGACCGGTTGCGAGCGCGCGCCCAGATTGTGCAATAGCGTGCGTTCCAGCGCGGGATAGTCCGGCTCGTGCGCCTCGGCCGAGGCGATCGGTTGGTCGAACGGCACATCCGACAAGGCGTAGCCATCGCGCCATTCGATCGGCTCGCCTGGCAGGCCCAGCAAGGTCTGGTATCGGCGAAAGGATATCCGCGCCATCTCCTGCCAGCGTGTCTTGAAATCCGTCGTGGCGTACTCACTGGTGCACACGCGCGAATCCGGCGACCACACGCCGGTGGCATAGAACGAGCGCACGTCCGGCAGGCGCTCGCGGGCATAGATGCGCACGCGCAGCCCGGCGCGTTGCGCCACCAACGCCGTGGTCAGCCCGATCGCGCCGCACCCGATCACCGCCAGCTCGCGCGCATCCGCATCGGCAGCACGCACCAATCGGACTGCGTGCTCGGCAGCACCCCACGACAGCGACCAGCCGCTGCCACCGTGGCCGTAGTTGTGCACCACCGTCTTGCGCCCGATGCGCTCGGCCTCGATGCGCGGGCCCTGCGCCCGGAACGGGCGCGTGCAGCCATCGATGGCGATGATGCGATCGACCGAGGCGCGGATCGGTACCAGTGCAGGTGCGGCAGCGAAGGGCAGCGGTGCGCCGATCGGCAGCGCTGCAGAGGGCAGTGCTGCGGCCGCCGGCGTGCGGCTCGCGGCCCAGCCACCGGTCGATGCAGCCGCAAGCGCCACGCCGGCGCTGCGCAGGAAGTGACGGCGGTCCATGCGACTCCTTACGATCTGATCGGGTGTGGGCGGCACGCTGCAGCGTGCGGCAACGCCGCTCCGCCCGGCATGATACGCGCGCTGGCGCGGCCGCACCGGATGACCCACACGGCCGCGTCGGCTGCGCATGCCGGGCTGCCCTGCGGGTACGCCGCCGGGGTTCGTCGCCCGATCGCGGCACTTGAGGCGGCGCTGGTGGCCATTCGTCGCCTCGGGCGTTGGCGACGGCACGTGCCGGCTATGCTCGCTCCCGTCCCAGCCCTGCGAGTTACCCGTCCGTGTCTGCCAGCGTCTTCCTGATCGTGCGCATCGTGTTTGCCTGGGCTGCCGCCTTGGTGGTGGCCGCCATCATGTGGGCGCAGCTGTTCGGTTCCACCGGGGCGTTCTTCGGCCTGATCTGCACCATGCTGCTGACGCTGGCGTTGATGAGTTCGATCACGCATGTGCGGCGCGTGCGGCTGATCGCCGGCCGGCTGGATCACGACACCTTGTCCACCCGCCAGCGGCGCCAGATCGAAGTGCCGCTGGATGTGCGGGCCAGCTTTGCGGTGGTGGAAGAGGCGGTGCGCGCCCTGCCGCGCGTGCAGGACATCGAATGCGCGCCGGGCAGCCTGCTGATCCGCGCCAAGATCCGGCGCATCGACCCGTACGAAGGGCGCCAGCCGTCGCGCTGGAATCTGTTCGCGCGCTTTGCCATCACCCACAACACGGTGCTGGTGACGATTGCGCCAGGGCAGGGCACCAGCAGCGTCACCGTGCTGTGCGAGCCCGACGCCGGTGCCTGGGTGGACCTGTTTGCGGTGGACGAGGGCAGCAATTTCGAAAACGCCGAGGCGATCAATCGCGCGGTGGTGCGCCGGGTCGGCGAGCAACGTCGCGACGAACAGGCTGCGGCCGAGCAGTCGGTGATGGAGAAGGAACTGGCGGTGGCGCGCCTGAACCTGCTGCACGCCCAGGTCGAACCGCACTTTCTGTACAACACCCTAGCCAGCGCGCAGGTGCTGGCACGTACCGACCCGCCACGCGCCGACATCATGCTCGGGCACCTGATCCAGTACCTGCGCAGCTCGCTGCCCAGCGCCGACGGCGCCATCTCCACCTTGGGCGAAGAACTCGAGCGCACCCAGGCCTACCTGGAGATCCTGCGCATCCGCATGGGCACGCGGCTGGCCCTGCAGGTGGAAGTGCCGTACGAGCTACGCGGCCTGCAGTTGCCGTCGATGATGCTGCAGACGCTGGTGGAAAACGCCATCAAGCACGGCTTGGAGCCCAAGCCCGGCGGTGGCACGGTGTGGATCCTGGCGCGTCGCCTGGACGACCACGCCACGCTGACCGTGGCCGACGACGGCCAGGGCTTCAACACGCACAGCCAGGGCACCGGCATCGGCCTGAAGAACCTGCGCGAGCGCCTGCAGCTGATCTATGCCGGCAAGGCGAGCTTTGCCATCGTGTCCAATTTTCCCAGTGGCGTGGCGGCCACCCTCACCTTGCCGCTGCCGGCGCAGCTGGTCGCGACGCGGTCGCCGCCGCCGTTGCCCGGCACCGCAGCCGCACCCGCCCCGCAGGTGCAGGCATGAGCGCGCTGCGTGCGGTGATCGCCGAGGACGAGGCGCTGCTGCGGCAGTCGCTGCTGACGTTGCTGGGCGAGGTGTGCCCGCAGCTGCAGGTGGTGGGCGAATGCGAGGACGGTGCCGGCGCGCTGGAGACCATCGCCACCGAGCAACCGGATGTGGTGTTTCTGGATATCCGCATGCCCGGCCTCACCGGCATCGAGGTGGCGCGTGGCATGCGCGAGGTCAGCCCGCGCACGCAGGTGGTGTTCGTCACCGCCTACGACCAGTACGCCATCGATGCGTTCGAACACGGCGCGGTGGACTACCTGCTCAAACCGATCAGCCGCGAGCGGCTGCAGGCGACCTGGCAACGCGTGCAGCAACGTGCCGCCGCCGGCCAGCCGGACAGCAGCCTGCTGGAGGCGTTGCTGCAACGCCTGTCCGCGCGTCCCGCCACGCCCGCGGCCGCGCCGCCGCTGGCCTGGCTCACCGCCAGCAGCGGCCGCGAGACGCGTCTGATCGCGCTGGAGGAGGTGGCGTATTTCCAGGCCGATCACAAGTACACCACGGTGATGACCGCCGCCGGCGAGGCGCTCCTGCGCACGCCATTGCGCGAGTTGCTCGACGTGCTGGACCCGCAGGTGTTCAAGCAGATCCACCGCTCGACCATCGTCAACATGAAGGCGGTGGCCTCGGTGATCCGCGAGGATACCGGCAAGGGTCGCCTGGCGCTGCGCGGGCGCAGCGAGACGCTCACCGTCAGCCAGCCGTTCATGAGCCTGTTCCGCGGCATGTAATCCCGCCCATTCCCCATCCCGCATCGATACGAAAGGATTGCCTCCATGCGCCTGATCGCCTCCCTGGTGTATTGCCTGCTCGCCCTGGCCGGTTGCCACGAACGCAACGGCACCACCTCGATCACCCGCGCCATCAGCGATGGCCGCGAGGTGATCTTCAGCAAGACCCTGGTCACCGCCACCGAAACCAACGTGCATTGCCTGGCCAGCAGCAGTGGCCGCTGCCACTACCTGATCTACGAGGAGCACTGCCCGCCGGCCACGGTTGCCGGCAACGTGCCGGCGCCGGCCTGCGTGCGCCGGACCCTGGACAGCTTTGCGCTGACGCCGGGCCAGGTCCGCGCAGTGCGTGGCATCCCGGCAGCGGCACACACCTGCGTGGATTCGAGCGTGCCCGGCGCCGATTGCCACGGCTGAGCCGCAGCGCGCAGCCTGCGTCTGCTGTCCGCCGGGGGGCCGATGCCGCGTTCCGGGCAAGCGGCCGCATAGCCGTTTCGAGACAAGCCTGAATACGCACTGACGATCAGCGGCCGCTTCTGCGATCATTGCCGGCTTGTTGCCGGTTCACGGCGCCCTCACTGCCAGGCTACTCATGTCCGAACACTCGTTGCGCCGCGACGTCGGCCCCTTTGCGCTCATGCTCACCGGGCTGGGCTCGATCATTGGTTCCGGCTGGCTGTTCGGTGCCTGGCGCGCGGCCGGCCTGGCCGGCCCGGGTGCGATCTGGGCCTGGATTCTGGGCGCGGCGATCATCACCACCATCGCGCTGTCGTATGCCGAGCTGGGCGCCATGTTCCCCGAATCCGGCGGCATGGTGCGCTACAGCCATTACTCGCATGGCTCGCTGGTGGGCTTCATCGCCGGCTGGGCCAACTGGATCGCCATCGTGTCGGTGATCCCGGTGGAAGCCGAGGCTTCGGTGCAGTACATGGCCTCCTGGCCCTGGGCGTGGGCGCAAGGGCTCTACGTGCAGGCGCCTGGCGGGGCCGGTGAATTGTCGGTGCCGGGCCTGCTGATCTCGGCGGTGCTGGTGCTGGTGTACTTCTTCCTGAATTTCTGGAGCGTCAAGCTGTTTGCGCGCTCCAACACGCTGATCACCGTGTTCAAGCTGGTGGTGCCCGCGGCGACCGGCGTGGCGCTGATCGCCAGCGGCTTCCACAGCGAGAACTTCAGCGTGGGCATCCACGGCGATGCGCACGTGATCGATCTGGCCGCGGTGCTCACCGCGGTGGCCACCGCAGGCATCGTCTTCAGCTTCAACGGCTTCCAGAGCCCGGTGAACCTGGCAGGCGAAGCGCGCAATCCCGGGCGCAGCATTCCGTTCGCGGTGCTCGGTTCGATCGCGCTGGCCACGGTGGTCTACGTGATCCTGCAGGTGGCCTACATCGGCGCGGTGCCGCCGGACCTGCTGGCCAAGGCCGGCTGGCACGGCATCGATTTCCGCTCGCCGTTCGCCGAGCTGGCCATCATCGTCAACCTGCATTGGCTGGCGATGCTGCTGTACATCGATGCCTTCGTGAGCCCCAGCGGCACCGGCATCACCTACACCGCCACCACCGCGCGCATGGTCTACGGCATGGAAAAGAACGGCACCATGCCGGCCGTGCTGGGCAAGCTGCACCCGGTGTGGGGCGTGCCGCGCATGGCGATGTTCTTCAACCTGGCGGTGTCGTTCGTGTTCCTGTTCTTCTTCCGCGGTTGGGGCACGCTGGCCGCGGTGATCTCGGTGGCGACCATCATTTCCTACCTCACCGGGCCGATCAGTGCGATGGCGCTGCGCCGCCACGCACCGGAGCTGCACCGCCCGTTGCGCATCGCCGCCTTGCCGGTGCTGGCCGGCGTCGCGTTCGTGATGGCGACCGAGCTGCTGTACTGGGCGCGCTGGCCGCTGACCGGCGAGATCATCCTGCTGATGGTCGTGGCCTTGCCGGTGTACTGCTATTACCAGGCCAAGCAGGGCTGGCCGGACCTGCGCCGCAACCTCAAGGGTGCGGCATGGATGATCTGCTACCTGCCCACCATCGCGCTGGTGTCCTGGGCTGGCAGTACCGACTTCGGTGGCCATGGCTACCTCAGCTACGGCACCGACCTGGCCGTGGTCGCCGCGGTCGGCGCGGTGTTCTACATCTGGGGCGTGCGCAGCGGTTGGCGCACTCCCTCGGTGGAGAAGGCGGTGGCGCAGGCGTGAGTGGTCACAGGTTCGGGTGCGCTGCCAGGAGCCGGCGCCCGTCAACCGGCTGGCAGTGACCCCAGGAATCAACAAGAACGGCCGGTGCAGTGCGCACCGGCCGTTCTTGTTTGCAGCGAAATCATTGCTGCAGGCAGCGCGTTTATCGGTCAGCGCGTCGCTGCATCGCCACGCCGGCCCTGGTCAGGAATTGACCACCAGCCGTGGTGCGCCGTCGAAGCGGTCGAGGTCGCGCAGCAGCTCCGTATAGCGGCGCAGCCGGCCCATTTCGCGCATGTTGACGATGTCCTCGTGGCGCAGCTCGCGCTTGGAGGTCACTTCCTGCTTGTAACGCAGCACTTCCGGGTAGCGGCGGGTCATGTCCAGCGCGTCGGCAACGCACTCCACCGAGTCGGCGTCCGGCGTCACCCGTGCGCGGCTGTTGAAGGCGCGCAACCAGCGCTCGAAACCGGCGCTGTGGTCGAACAGGTCGGCGATGTACCACATGATGAACAGGATCGATGCCCACGAGGTAAAGATGATGACGATGCGGCTGAAGGTGAGGTGGTAGTCGTTCTGCCACAGCTGGTGCGTGATCACACCCAGCAGCACCAGCGAGATCGCCTGCCAGCCGATGATCGAGGCGATCACCCATTGCTTCTTGGCCACCTTGAGCAGATCGAGCTCTTCGTCGAGCTGCGCGTCGGTCTTGTCGCGCCAGTAGGCCACCTGCTCGTCGAAGGAGCGCCGATGGAGTGCATTGTCCTGCAATAGCAGGCCCAAACCCTGGAACAAAGCGATCATGACAAGCTCCTGACGGATGGCTGGTACGAACGGCTTGCTGCAACGGCGGTTGCCGTGCCCTGGAGCGACCGGTATGCCACTCGCGCGGCGTGCCGATGTCGGACGGCCCTAGTTCTAGCACTTTCGCCGTGCATGGCAATGCCCGAGGCGAACCGGTGGCCGCGAAATCCTGCGCACCTGCGCACAAAACGCTGAATTCAGGCGAATTTGGCGCGGCGGTGCTACATCGCGCATGTTTCGCTCGCCCGATCTTGTTGCACTGCACACCAGGTGATGCGGCAATGACGCGTTGCGGCGGATGTGGGCAAGCCGCATTGCCGGGTATCGTCGCGACGAAGTGGCCTGTGTTGCGTGGCGCACTCGCCGAGCCTGCTTCGGGCCGTACCGGGTTGTTTCGCGCGCGACTGAACCGGTCGAAGGCCGCGATGCCGTGCCGGGTACACTGACGTGGCGTTGCGACTGCCTGCGTATCATTGCGGCATGTCAGCCGTCCTGCGTACCCTCACCGCCCCCGCCGCCGAACAGATCCGCCGCTGGGTGCTTGGCGCGTTTCCGCGTGGTCAGAGCACCATCGAATACGACCAGCCGCTGGGCGACCCCGGCCTGTTCGGCCCCGACAGCGTGACCTGGCGCGTGCACTCCGAATTTCCCGGCATGCTGTCGGGCGGGTTATGCGCCTTGATGCTGCAGCTGCTGCACCCGCGCGCGCTGGCCGGGGTCTATGACCACTCCAACTTTCGTGCCGACCTGGTCGGGCGGCTGCGCCGCACTACCAACTTCGTTGCCGGCACCACCTACGCGCCGCAGGCCGAAGCCGAGCAATTGATCGCGCGCGTGCTGCGCATCCATTCGCATATCCGCGGCCACACCGCCGATGGCGTGCCGTACGAGGCCAACGATCCGGCGCTGCTGACCTGGGTGCACGTCACCGAGGCCTACGGGTTCCTGCAGGGCTGCCGCCGTTATTGCCGCGACGTGCCCACCGCCATTGCCGACCGCTACTACGACGAGGCGCGCCGCGTGGCCGAAGCATTGGGCGCCCGCGACGTACCCGCCAGCGAGGCCGAGGTGGACGCGTATTTTGCGTCGGTGCGTGGCGAGCTGCGCATGGACGCGCGCTCGCGCGAGGTGCTCGACATCCTCACCAGCATCCAGTTGCCGGTGCCGGCGGCAGACCTGTCGCGCGGCGTGTTCCTCGGTGCCGGTACCGCCCTGTTGCCGGGCTGGGCCAGCGACATGCTGGGCCGCACCGCCACGCAGCGCGTCCAGGCGCGGGCATCCGCGCGCGTGCTGCGCGGTCTGGCGCCGCTGTTCCGCACTGCGTTGCGCGACGGCCTTTCGGCACGCGCATGCAGGCGCATGCAACTGCCCCCGGCGATGTTGCTGAAGTGGCCTGACAAGGCCTGATATTGCATGTCAGAGTTGGCTGAGCGTTCTATCGCGGCAAGCGACGTGGCGTGTTCCAGGAGTGACTGACACACCTGCTGCAGAGTGGTGGAGCAGGTGCGGACGGAGTGTTTGGAGTGGAGCAATGCTCATCGGAGCGTGCGAGCGGGCGTGCCGCTTTCGGGCGCCATCGGCAGCTGCGTTGCGGCGCCCGCGCGCGGTGCAAGACTGGCGCACCGATGTATCGCGTTGTTGTCTAGCTTAAAAGCTGGGTGATATGCGTGGGCGGCAGCGTGTGGCGACACCGTACCCTCACCCCAACCCCTCTCCCGGCGGGAGAGGGGCGAGTCTATGCGGCACGCGGCGCTGTACGGGGCAGCCGCAGCAGAGGGCTAAAGCCCCTCTCCCCTCGGGAGAGGGGTTGGGGTGAGGGTAGGGCGCAGGTCGAGCAGCAGTCCATGCATCACGGGTGTCCAAGCAAGGACTCCAGCACAGGCATCGTCCGTGCCGCCTTTTACCAGATCCTGACCCGCTGCTCCGGTGCCAGATACAGCTGCTCCTCCGGCTTCACGTCGAACGCCGGATACCACGCGTCCACATTGCGCACCGTCTGCGCACGGAAGCGGCCAGGCGCGTGTACATCGGTCAGCACGGCGTTGCGCAGCGCTGCATCGCGATACTTGCCACGCCAGGCCTGCGCGAAGCCGAGGAAGAAGCGCTGGTCCGGGCTGAAGCCATCGATGGTCTGTGGCTGCTTGCCCTGCAGCGACAGCTGATAGGCGTCGTAGGCGGTGGCCAGGCCGGCAACATCGGCGATGTTCTCGCCCAACGTCAGCTTGCCGTTGACGCTCAGGTCGTCAAACGGCTTGTATGCGCTGAACTGGGCGGCCAGCGCATTGCCGGCGGCCTCGAATTTCTTCAGGTCCTGCGGCGTCCACCAGTTGTGCAGCTCGCCATGTTCGTCGAACAGCGCACCCATGTTGTCGAAGCTGTGGCTGATCTCATGCCCGATCACCGCGCCGATCGCGCCGTAGTTCACCGCATCGTCGGCGGCCGGGTCGAAGAACGGCGGCTGCAGGATCGCGGCAGGAAAGATCAGCCGGTTCTCCAACGGCACGTTCAACGCGTTGACTTCCTGCGGCAGCATGTACCACTCGCGATGGTCGACCGCCTTGCCCAGCTTGGCGAGGTTGCGGCGATACTCGAACAGCTGGGCGCGTTCCACGTTGCCCAGCGCATCGTCGCGACGCACCTCGAGCGCGCTGTAGTCGCGCCAGCTGTCCGGGTAGCCCACCGCCACCGTCAGCCCGGCGATCTTGGCCTTGGCGTGCTGTTTGGTCTCCGGGGTCATCCATTCCAGCGCATCGATGCGCCGGCCGAATGCGGTGACCAGGTTCTTGACCATCTCTTCGGCGCGGGTCTTGGTCTGGGCGCTGACGTATTTCTGCACATAGCGCTTGCCGACCGCCTCGCCCAACGCGGCGTTGGTGGCGTCGATCCCGCGCTTCCAACGCTGGCGCTGCTGCGGCGTGCCTTCCAGGGTGGTGCCATAAAACGCAAAGCGCTCGTCGGCAAAAGCCTTGGACAGATACGGCGAAGCCCGATCCAGGGCACGGAAGCTCAGGTAGTCCTTCCAGGTCTGCAACGGCTCCGATTGCACCAGGGCCGACAAGCCGCGCACCGCCTCCGGTTGCCAGACGATGAAGTCCTGCTGCGCCTTGAGCCCGGCGGCATCGAAGAACAGTGCCCACTCCAGGCCGGGGGCATTGTGCGCAAAATCGGCCTGTTTCCAGGCGTTTGCGCCGGCCTGCACGTTGTTGGTCCGTTCGGGCGTGGCATGCACGCGTGCCATGGCCGTTTCGAGCGCGACGATGCGCTCGGCCCTGGCCGCCGCGTCGGCGATGCCGGCCAGCTCCAGCACCTTGACGATGTGCGCGCGGTAGGCCTCGCGCAGATCCGCCATGCGCCCGCCGTCCAGGTAGAAGCTGCGCTCGGGCATGCCCAGGCCGCCTTGCACCAGATACGGCGCGTAGCGGCCGGGATGGTGCAGATCCTGCGACACCCACAGCCCGAACAGGCGGTCGGTGTAGAAGTTGGTCGCGTTGAGCAGGTCCACGTCTGCGCGCAACTGCCCGCCCAGCGTGCGCGCCAGCGCCTGCTTGTCGCCCAGTTGCGCGATGGCCTCCAGTTCCGGTTGTACCGGGCGCACGCCCTTGGTCTCGATGCTGGCCTCGTCCATGTAGGCGGCGTAGTAGTCGCCGATCTGCTTGTCTTCACCGGTGACGCGGTCGTTGGCGGCCGCGCCTTCGATGATGTCGCGGCTGTGGCGTTCGGTCTCGATGGCGATGCTGACGAAGCTGTTGAAGCTGGAGCGGTCCTCGGGAATCTGCGTGGTCCTGACCCAGTTGCCGCTGGCATAAGCGAAGAAGTCATCACCCGGCGCGACGCTGCGGTCCATGCCGGCCGCGTCGAAGCCGAAATCGCCGAGCTTGGGTGTGCTGGGGGCGTGCTCGGCGTGACTGTCGGCGGCAGGCTGCGCGCCCTCGCGGTGACACGCTGCGGCGGTCAATGCCGCAGCGGCCATGGCGGCGATCAGGACAGGGCGATGCAAAGAGGCCATGCGGCGCGACTCGAAACCGGGACAGGTGTCGCAGTGTAAGTGGCCTGCGGTGCCACGTCCCGATTTGAGGGCAGGCACCGCCGCGTCACGCGCCGGTGCGGACACGCTCGGTTCAGCGCCGTCGTTGGTACCAGAAACCCAGCGCATCGCGGGTCTGCAACATGCGCCGTCCGCGCCACAGAAACCGCAGCAGCAGGCCCAGATGCTCGCGTTTGGAAAAACTGCGCAGCTTGCGGTCGGAGGTATGCACGGTCTGGCGCAGGATCACAAAGCGCCCGCAGCGTGCCAGCGCGCGGCTGAGCGCGACATCTTCGCCGGCGTAGTAGCGCGTGTCGAAACCACCGGCCGTGACGAAGGCCGCGCGTGTGCAGAACAGAAAACACCCCGGCGCGATGCCGGCAATGCGGAAGAACCAGCCGAACACCGCTTGCGCGGTGCGTTCGGACCACACACGGTTGCCGTGCAGGTGGACTTGCGCGCCGCCGCCCACCGCACCGGCGTCCAGCGCTGCCAGTGCGGCGCCGACCACCTGCGGGTTGATCAGGGTGTCGGCATCCAGGAACAGCAGCCGCTCGCCCTGCGCCGCCTGTGCGCCGGCGTTGCGCGTGGCCGCAATGTGCCGCAGCTGGACCTCCAGCACCTGCGCGCCGTTGCTGCGTGCGATGACGGCAGTGTCATCGGCGCAGGCGTCGGCCACCACGATCACTTCATAGTCCAGCTGGAGCGCGCGTGCGCAGGCGTGCAGGCACTGCAGCGTGTCGCCGATCAGCGCGGCCTCGTCATGGGCGGGGATCACGAAGGACAGCATGGGCGTGCGTGATGTGAGGTACTGCCAAGTGTGCAGGCGCCGGCGATGCGATGGTGTGAGTAGTCGCAGTCAATCCGGTGGCGCGACGGCGAAGCGACCGCAACGGCCGCGCACCCGCACCGGGAACGCGGCCATCTTCCACGGATGGCAGGCACCTACACCTGCATGCTCGAGCGCGCTGCGATGGACGCGCCGGCCCAGCGCGCCGTTACGGCCGGATGGCGGCGACCGGCAACCGGTTGCGACGGTTTCTGTCACGGCCCGGTACCACGGCCATGCGGTCCAGGCGCAATCACGCCGCGTCGGCTCAGCGGTTGACCGCGCCCATCATCGCTTCCGGGTAGCGCGTGCCGGCGGCGGCCTGCGGCGGGAAGATCGCATCGATGCGCGCCAGTTCGTCGGGCATCAGCGCTACGTCGAGTGCTGCGATGTTTTCCTCCAGATACGCCAGACGCTTGGTGCCGGGAATCGGAACCAGGTCCTGGCCCTGTGCCAGGACCCAGGCCAATGCCAGTTGCCCGGGCGTGACGCCCTTGTCCGCCGCGATCGCCTTGACCTGCTCCACCAGCTGCAGGTTGCGGGTGAAGTTTTCGCCCTGGAAGCGTGGCGAGTGACGGCGGTAGTCGTCTGCGTCGAAATCGTCCGGCGAGGAGAATGCCCCGGTTAGGAAGCCGCGCCCCAGGGGCGAATACGGCACGAACCCGATGCCGAGTTCGCGCACGGTGGCGAACACGCCGTTGTCTTCCGGCTCGCGCGACCACAGCGAATACTCGGTCTGCACGGCAGTGATCGGATGCACCGCATGCGCGCGCCGGATGGTAGCGGCGGCCGCTTCCGACAGCCCGAGAAAACGCACCTTGCCCTGTTCGACCAGCCGCGACATGGCACCGACGGTGTCTTCGATCGGCACGTTGGGATCGACGCGGTGCTGGTAGTACAGGTCGATGTGCTCCACGCCCAGGCGGCGCAGGCTGGCTTCGCAGGCAGATTGCACATAGGCCGGGCTGCCATCGATGCCACGTACCGACGGATCGCCGGGGTCGAGCTTGATGCCGAACTTGGTGGCCAGAAACACCTCGTGCCGGCGCGAGGCGATGGCCTTGCCGACCAGCACTTCATTGGTATGCGGGCCATACATGTCGGCGGTATCGAGCAGGCTGATGCCGCGGTCGAGCGCGCGATGGATCACCGCGATCGAGGCAGCCTCGTCGCTGCGGTTGCCATAGAACGCGCTCATGCCCATGCAGCCAAGGCCGAGTGCGGAAACGGTGGGGCCGGAACGGCCGAGGGTACGGGTTTGCATGGTGGGGGAGGCTCCGTGCAGCAGGGTAGGCGGGGAGAGTGGCGCGGTATGCGTTAGCGCGGCGTGGCCCACGTGCTAACGCCTGAGGTCGGTGTGCGGTGGTGCAGGTGTGACACGGCACGGCAACGAGCGCGCCGCGCGACGCCTGGGAGTACAGTGCGAATCGAAGTGGACTGCATGGTTCCAGCCTGCGCCGATTGCGGAGCGGCAGCGATGGGCAGGCGCATGCGATGCGCTGGCGACCGGGCCGTGCACACGTCTTGCGTGGCGCTGGTGACGGTGGGTGCGGCAGCGTTGGCGTATGGCGACGTGGCGATGCTGTTCAACCACACCCGCGCGCATCGCCTTGTTCGGCACGCGCGCGGGTGCGGTGAGACGCCAGCTCAGCCCTTGAGCTTGTTGGTGAATTCGGCGACGCGCTTGCCCAGCAGCCGCGCGGTTTCCAGATCGCCTGCGCGCGGGGCTTCGTCCGGCGAAGCGTCCGATGGCGAGATCGCCAGCGCGCCGCCCCAGCCACCAGTCCAGTTCACGTCCTGCGGCCCGTGCGCCTTGGTGTTGGCTGGCGGCAAACCGGTGCCCACCCAGATCTGGCCGTGCTGCTGCGACAGGGTCCAGAAATACTGGATGGTGGTGGCCTTGTCGCCATTGACCGAGGCCGAGTTGGTGAAGCCGGCGGCGATCTTGTCCTTCCACGCCTGCGTAAACCACGGCTTGGAGCTGGCATCGGCAAATTTCTTGAACTGCCACGCCGGCCCGCCCATGTAGGTGGGGCTGCCGTAGATGATGGCATCGGCGGCATTGATCGCATCCCACGCGTCGTCAGGCAGGTTGCCGTCCTGGTCGATGCGGTACAGCGTGGCCTCGGCCACACTGGCGGCCCCCGCATGCACGGCTTCGGCCTGCTTGACGGTGTGGCCATAGCCACTGAAATACACGATGGCAATCTTGCTCATGGATGCTCCTGCTCAACGAGGGGAGGGGGATTGTGTGCATACCGGCCGCGACAGAAGAATGACCACGCGCGGGACGAACTGTTGCCGGGCCCGTTCAGCCGGGTGCCGGTGCGGCCAGGTGCTCGAGCAGGTAGTCGATGAAGCTGCGCACCTTCGGCGCCAGGTGGCTGCGGCTGGTGTAGACGGCAAAGATGCCGATCCGGCCGAGTTCGTACGCCGGAAGAATGCGCACCAGGCGGCCTGCAGCCAGATGCGCGTCGGCCAGGAAGTCCGGCTGCATCACGATGCCCTGGCCGGCCAGCGCCGCCGCATTGAGCACATGGCCATTGTTGGCGCGCAGCCCACCGTGCAGGCGCACATCCACATCGCCATCGGGCCCGTGGAAGCGCACCGCGTCGCCGGTGGGCGAGTAGTGGTAGAGCAGGCACTCGTGGCCAGCCAGATCGGCCGGGTGTGCCGGCGTGCCCGCCCGCGCCAGGTAGGCCGGCGCCGCGCACGGCACCAGCCGCACCGTGCCCAGCTGGCGGGCGATCAGCATCGGTGCCGGCTCGCGGGTGATGCGGATGGCGACATCGAAGCCTTCCTCGACCATATCGACCAGGCGATCGGTCAGCGACAGGTCCAGCTCCACCTGCGGGTAGCGCGCACGAAAGCCCGGCAGCAAGGCCCCCAGGCGCTCGATCCCGTAGCTCACCGGGGCATTGACCCGCAGCACGCCGGCCGGCTCCAGCGCCTGCGCGCCGATGGTGGCCTCCAGGTCGTCCAGGTCGGCTAACAATTGCAGGCAGCGCTGGTAATACGCGGTGCCGGCGCTGGTCAGGCTGACCCGGCGCGTGGTGCGATTGAGCAGGCGGGTGCCCAGGCGTTGTTCCAGCGCAGCCACCTGCCGGGTGACGCTGGCGGTGGAGCGGTCCAGTGCATCGGCCGCGGCGCTGAAGCCGCTGCGTTCGGCCACGGCGGTGAAGACGCGCATCGCATCCAGGGTATCCATCCGGGCTCCGATTATTGCTTGTGGTGCAATAAATTATCCGACCTCGCGTCCTTTATCCGAATGCCGTGGGTCATAGGCTAGTACGGTCCTCAACGGAGTGCCCGCATGTCCACCACCCTTGCACCCCCGCGCACCGCGGTCTACGGCGCGGCCCTGCTGCGCATCAGCCTGGGCGCATGGAGTTGCGCATGAGCCGCCTGCCGTCGTTGTACATCTCGCACGGATCGCCCATGACGGCGTTGCAGCCGGGCCAGGTGGGGCAGCGGCTGCAGGAACTGCGTCAGCAGCTGCCGCGGCCGCGCGCGATCATCGTCGCCAGCGCGCATTGGCTGGGCCGTCGCCCGCTGGTCAGCGGTGCAGCGCGGCCGCAGACCATCCATGACTTCGGCGGTTTTCCTGCGCCGCTGTATGCGCTGGACTATCCGGCGCCGGGCGAGCCGGCATTGGCGCAACAGGTCGTGCGCCGCCTGGAGCAGGCCGGGCTGCATCCGCACCTGGACCCGCAACGCGGTTTCGACCACGGCGTCTGGGTGCCGCTGCGCCTGCTGTACCCGGCGGCCGACATCCCGGTGGTGTCGGTGTCGATCCAGCCCGAGCTCGGGCCGGCGCACCAGTTCGCGCTGGGCCGCGCGCTGGCGCCGTTGCGCGACGAAGGCGTGCTGGTCATCGGCTCCGGCAGCATCACCCATAACCTGCACGACTTCGGCCAGGGCTACAGCGCCGAGCGCGAAGCGCCCTACGTGCGTCCCTTCATCGCATGGACCGAGCGCGCACTGGCGGACAACGACATCCCGGCATTGCTGGACTACCGCCGCCAGGCACCGTTTGCAGCGCGCGCACATCCCAGCGACGAGCATCTGCTGCCGCTCTACGTCGCGATGGGTGCGGCCGGGGGCGACCAGCTCGGCGCGCAGCGCATCGATGCCGGCATCGATGCGGGCTTTCTGGCGATGGATCTCTATCGCTTCGATGGCGCCGCGGCCACCGCGGCCACCGCAGTCTGACCGGGCCGCAGGACGGTGCCGGCGTGTGCGCCGGCAGCGCTGCGCTCTGAAGCGTTCACGATCGGCTGCTGCGCAGTCTCATAGGCTGAGACGCCCCAGCCGCATGCTGCTTGCGTGAAAATCCTCGACAAGCTCGCCGTCCTTGCCGACGCCGCCAAATACGACGCCTCCTGCGCCTCCAGTGGCGCGAACAAGCGCAACTCGCTCGGCACCGGCGGGATCGGCAGCACCGAGGGCATGGGCATCTGCCACTCGTACACGCCGGACGGCCGCTGCGTGTCGCTGCTGAAGATCCTGCTGACCAACTTCTGCGTGTTCGACTGCGCGTACTGCGTCAACCGCGTCTCCAGCAACGTGCGCCGCGCACGTTTCACGCCCGAAGAAGTGGTCACGCTGACGCTGGACTTCTACAAGCGCAATTACATCGAGGGCCTGTTCCTCTCCAGCGGCATCATCCGCAACTCCGACTACACCATGGAGCAGCTGGTGGAAGTGGCGCGCCAGCTGCGCGAAGAGCATCACTTTGCCGGCTACATCCATCTCAAGACCATTCCCGATGCAGCGCCCGAACTGCTGGCGGCGGCCGGCCGCTATGCGGACCGTCTGAGCATCAACGTGGAGTTGCCCACCGAGCAGGGGCTGACCCAGCTGGCACCGGAGAAGAGCGTCGGCGGCATCCGCTCGGCCATGGGCGAGCTGCGCTGGCGCATCGAAGAAAACCAGCTCGAACGCAAGGCCGAAAAGGTACGCCGGGCCAAGCCGCCGCGGTTTGCCCCGGCAGGGCAGAGCACGCAGATGATCGTCGGTGCCGATGATGCCAACGACCGCAGCATCCTGGACACCAGCCACAACCTGTACGGCAATTACCGCATGCGGCGGGTGTATTACTCGGCCTTCAGCCCGATCCCCGATGCCTCGTCGAAGCTGCCCTTGCAGGCACCGCCGCTGCAGCGCGAGCACCGGCTCTACCAGGCCGACTGGTTGCTGCGCTTCTACGAATTCAGCGTGGAAGAAATTGCGCCCGCGCAGTCCAGCGGCATGCTCGATCTGGACGTGGACCCCAAGTTGGCATGGGCATTGCGCAACCCGGAGCGGTTTCCGGTGGATCTGAATCAGGCGCCGCGCGAGATGTTGCTGCGGGTGCCGGGGCTGGGCACCCGCAACGTGGAGCGGCTGCTGTTGTCACGGCGGCACGCGCGGTTGCGGGTGGGCGACCTTGCCCGCTTGCGGGTACCGATGAAGAAGCTGCTGCCGTTTGTGAGTGTGCTGGATCATCATCCGCGGCAACGCCTGGACGACCCGGTGCGCCTGCGTGCGCAGCTGGCGCCTGCACCGCGGCAGGCGAGCCTGTTTGAGTGATGCCTCATCGTCGGCAGGGCGCCGCCTTCTCCCCGGACGAGGGTGCCCGACGGGCGGATGAGGGGCAGGCCGCTCGCCGGACGTGCGGCGCACGGCCGTGTGTTGGCGCAGCAACATGGCGCTGCCTTGCAAATTCCCGCTCCCGTCATCCCACGCTCTGCCCCAGGCGCTGCGGCACCTGGCGGCGTGGGGCGCTGCTGCGTCAAGGCGGGTTGGGACAGCAATCTCAGGGGCGGGCGCAGTCACGGTCGCGGAGCAGCGCTGGCGGCATCGGGTACAGCCGCGTCGGAGGCTGGTTGGCCAGTGCGCGTTGCTGCGTGGGAACCAGGATGATCGGGTGTGAGTGATGTTCAGCGCTGAGGTGGATCCACCGTGGAGTTTCGAGGCGTGGCGTGCCTTGGCGCGGGCCGGCTGGTGTGCGCAGGTCGAGCCGGATGACGTGGCATGGAACGGCGGGGCGCAGGGCGGGTTGCTGATGGGGCAGCGGCTGCAGGACCTGCCGGTGGTGGTGGCACCGCCACGGGTGTCGGCGGACTTCATGCAGTTGGCGGCGTCGGTGCTATGCCATCGTGACCCGCAGCGGCATGCGGTGTTGTATCGGTTGCTGTGGCGGATCGCCTCCGGCGAGAAGGCGCTGCTGGAGCGCGCCACCGACGTGGATGTGCATCGTTTGCGGCAATGGCAGAAAGCGGTGCAGCGCGATACCCACAAGATGAAGGCGTTTGTGCGGTTTCGCCGCCTGCCGGGCGAGGTGGAGGATTTCGTTGCCTGGTTCGAGCCCGATCACTGCATCGTGGACCGCGTCGCCCCGTTTTTTGCGCGGCGGTTTGCCGGCATGCAGTGGGCGATCCTGACGCCGTATCGCAGTGTGCGCTGGGATGGCGAGGCATTGTCGTTCGGCGAGGGTGCGGTGCGGACGCAGGTGCCCGCCGACGATGCGCAGGAAGCCCTGTGGCGCACCTATTACGCGCATATCTTCAATCCGGCGCGGCTCAATCCCACCATGATGCGGCAGGAGATGCCGCAGAAATACTGGAAGAACCTGCCCGAAGCGGCACTGCTGCCGGAGCTGATCCGCGAAGCCGGCGTACGGGTGCGCGAGATGGCCGAGCGCGCGCCCGAGCCGGTGCGACGGCGGGTGCCGGTGGCACCCGTACCAGCCGTGGAAGTGGCAACCCAAAGCCTTGCGCAGCTGCGTGTGGCAGCGCGCGATTGCCGGCGCTGCGAGCTGTGGCAACCGGCCACCCAGACCGTGTTCGGCGAAGGGCCGGACGATGCAGCGGTGATGGTCATCGGCGAGCAGCCGGGCGACGAAGAGGACCTGAGTGGGCGTCCGTTTGTCGGCCCGGCCGGGCGTCTGTTCACGATGGCATTGGGCGAGTTGGGTGTGGACCGCACGACCTTCTACGTGACCAATGCGGTCAAGCACTTCCGGTTCGAGCAGCGCGGCAAGCGCCGCCTGCATCGCAACCCGGAGCGTTCGCATGTGCAGGCCTGCAGCGGCTGGCTGCACGCCGAACGCGCGCAACTGCGGCCGGCGCATATCGTCTGTCTGGGGGCGACGGCCGCACAGGCGGTGTTGGGAAGCCGCTTTCGCTTGATGCAGCAGCGCGGCCAGTGGCAGGTGCTGGATGATGGCACGCCGGTGCTGGCCACCGTGCATCCCTCGTGGGTCCTGCGGCAAGGCTCGGAGGCCGCGCGCGAGGAAGGCTACCGCGGCTTTGTCGACGACCTGCGCCAGCTGCTGCATGCACCGGTCGCCGCAGATCGCACGGTGAGGACATAAAAGATGCGCGTGCATCTGCACGCGCATGGTGTCGGAGAACGATGACACCAATCGGGGCCACTGGCGAACCGGTGGTCCCGCACCGCCGCTTCGCGGTGTGGTGGCGCCGCCCGACGTCTGGTGCCCGGACGCGTGCGGATTCGCTGTTCACTCGTGTCTATGTGTCGTAGCGGGAAGCGGACGCGATGGCGCCGGAGTGCAACGCCATCGCATCCAGACAGGTCACTCAAGTGCAGCCAGTGGCTGCTGAGCCGTCATCGAATGGTGTCGGGATCAGCGCTTACCACCAGTGCGCTCCGGTTTGGAGCGCATCTGTCGGGACACCCACAACCGCCGGATGCTCATTACGATTGAATTCCCTGAAAGTGCCGCATGCACGGTCGGCGTCGACCATCGACGGAACGTGGCTCCGTTCCGCCGGTGACGTCGCGCGCAAGCCACTTGCAGGCGTGCAGCAACTGCCGTTACGGCATCAACACCTTGTCGATCACGTGGATCACGCCGTTGCTCTGGTTGACATCGGCGATGGTGACGGTGGCGGTATTGCCCTTGGCGTCGGTGAGGGTGACCTTCTTGCCATTGAGCTTTGCGGTGAGCGGCTCGCCCTGCACCGTGGTCAGCGGGGCGCTGCCGCCGCCGGCCTTGATCTTGGCAATCAGCGCTGCGGCGTCCACCTTGCCCGGCACCACGTGATAGGTGAGCACCTTGGTCAAGGTCGCCTTGGACTCGGGCTTCAGCAAGGTGTCCACCGTACCGGCCGGCAGTGCGGAAAACGCCGCATTGGTCGGCGCAAACACGGTAAACGGGCCCGGACCCTTCAAGGTCTCGACCAGGCCGGCGGCCTTCACTGCGGCAACCAACGTGGTGTGATCCTTGGAGTTGGCGGCGTTGTCGACGATGTCCTTGGTGACCAGCATCGGCGCACCACCCACCGTCGGGTTGGACGCAGCGTAAGCAGGAACCATCGCGCTGGTCAGGGCAATGGCGGTAGCAATGGCAAGCGACTGCAGTGACGTCTTCATGAGGCATCGATCCTTTGGGTTGGCGATCGCCTGGATGGCAACCGTAGGGTCAATACGCCTGCCGCTGCGGGCCGGATGCATCACGTGGTCTTGATGTTCATTACGGGGTTTGGCGTGGTGAGTGCGGCGTCAGGAACAACGTGAATCGCTTCGCCTGGCTGTCGACGCGATGGCTGCTGGTCGCGTGTGCAGCATCAGGTGCGCTGCCGCCGGTTGCCCGATTGGTATCGGTGTTGCGTGGCCTGTCTCACGTCTCGGGATGCGGCAGTCTCCGCAGCATTGGCGGACTGTTCGTATCCGGGCGCTGCGCAGGTCACCTGCGATCGCGTGGCCGAGGACAGGCGGCGCGATGGGCTGGCAGGGCCGAATTGATCGCGCCTGATGGTTTCATCACCGGTTGCAAACCGGTATGTTCCCGTCAGTGCGTTGTTGTGCGTCGCAAGATGATGCCGCACGTGTGGCCGTTTCTTCTTCCGGGTTTTACATGCATTCGATCGATGTCGTCCTCGCCATGTTGCTGGCGGTCGCGGCCAGCGGTTATCTGATCCGCATCCTGCCGTTCTCGCTGCCGTTGCCGTTGGTCCAGATCGCGCTGGGCGCGGTGGTCTCCGGTGTGTTCGATGCCGGGCACGAGCTGGAACCGGAATTGTTCTTCCTGCTGTTCCTGCCGCCGCTGCTGTTCCTGGACGGCTGGCGCATTCCCAAACAAGGCCTGTTCCGCGACAAGGCGGCGATCCTGGAGCTGGCGCTGGGCCTGGTGGTGTTCACGGTGATCGGTGCCGGCCTGTTGATCCATTGGCTGATCCCGGCCATGCCGCTGGCGGTGGCGTTCGCGCTGGCAGCCATCATTTCGCCGACCGACCCGGTGGCAGTGTCCTCGATCGCCTCCAAGGTGCCGATTCCCAAGCGCCTGATGCACATCCTGGAGGGCGAGTCACTGCTCAACGACGCCTCCGGCCTGGTGTGCTTCCAGTTCGCCGTGGCCGCGGTGTTGACCGGCACGTTCTCGGTGGCGACCGCTTCGCTCACCTTCCTGTGGGTGGCGCTGGCCGGGTTGGCGCTGGGCGTGGCCACCACCTTCGGCCTGAGCCGGATCCAGGCCTGGATCTGGCGCCATTTCGGCGAGGAGCCCGGCTCGGCGATCCTGGTCAACCTGCTCACGCCGTTCGCCGCGTACCTGCTGGCCGAAGCCTTCCACGCCTCCGGAATCCTGGCCGCGGTGGCCGCCGGCATCACCATGAGCTACGTGGAAATGGCCGGCAACGCGCCGGGCAACATGCGCCTGCAGCGCTCGGCGGTGTGGGACACGGTGCAGTTCACCTTCAACGGCATCATCTTCGTGCTGCTGGGCGAGCAGTTGCCGGGCATCCTGGACGGGGCGGTGCGCAGCGTGCAGGAGGCCGGGCACCTCAATCCGTGGTGGCTGGCGGTATACGTGGCCACCATCAGCACCAGCCTGATGGCGCTGCGCTTTGTGTGGGTGTTCCTGTCGCTGCGCTGGAACATCTTCAAGGCGCAACGGAGGGGCGAGGCGCATGTCAGCCCGCCCTGGCGAATCGTGGTGGCGGTGTCGCTGGCGGGCGTGCGCGGGGCGATCACCCTGGCCGGCGTGCTGACGCTGCCGCTGATGCTGGAAGACGGCTCGCCGTTTCCGGCCCGCCAGCTGGCGATCTTCCTGGCGGCCTCGGTGATCCTGGTCTCCTTGCTGGTGGCCAGCGTGGCATTGCCGCGACTGTTGCGCGGGCTGGAGTTGCCGGAAGAAGAAGACGAACAGCAAAAGGAAGACCTGGCCGTCAAGGCCGCCTCGCAAGCGGCCCTGGAGGCGGTGGAGAAGCTGCGCCAGCGGCTGGTGGAAGACAGCGCGCATGCCGAGCGCTACAACGCCGCCGCCAACCAGGTTAGTCAGCGTTACCAGCGCAAGCTGGGTGCCGTGGACATGGCCGAAACCGATCCGGAAGAGGCCGGCGCCTACGAGCAGGCCTTGCGCCAGTTCCGTCACACCGCCCTGGTGGCCGAGCGCAACGAGCTGTTCAAGCTTGCGCGCCGTCGCGAGATTTCCGACGACCTGTCGCGGCGGCTGGTGCGCAACCTGGACCTGATCGAGTCGCGCAAGCGCGCGTGAGCGCGCGGGAATGGGGATTCGGGAATAGGGAATCGCAAAAGCCAGGGCAATGTCCACGGCCATCGTAGGAGCGCACCCGGGCGCGACCGGGCTGTCCCGACACACGTCCAGGCGTGCGCCGGCTCGCGAATCGGAAATCGCAGCGGCCATGGCAATGTCCACGGCCATCGTAGGAGCGCACCAGGGGGCGAGAGGCGTTCTCTGGACAGCCCCCGTCGCGCCCAGGTGCGCTCCTACGACACCATGCGCGCCCCAAGGATGTAAGCATCGCCGCCCTTGAGCCGACGCAACGCGCAACCTGCCGGTCTGTCCGTGTGTAGCGTGCACCAGGCACCAGGCAAATCACGCGTCGGGAGACACCATCCCATCAGCCCCCCTCCCATCGTCACGGCACAGCGCCTACCCTGTGGCGCTTCTGGTCCCCGTGCACAACCCATGACGCCCATCGTTTCCATCCAGGGAGTGAGCAAGACCTACGCCGGCGGTTTCCAGGCGCTCAAACAGGTGGATCTGCAGATCCAGCGCGGCGAGATCTTCGCGCTGCTTGGCCCCAACGGTGCCGGCAAGACCACGCTGATCAGCATCATCTGCGGGCTGATCAACCCCAGCACCGGCACCGTGCTGGCCGATGGTCACGACATCGTGCGCGACTACCGCGCGGCACGTGCCAGCATCGGTCTGGTGCCGCAGGAGCTGGCCACCGATGCCTTCGAAACGGTGTGGGCCACGGTGCGTTTCAGCCGCGGGCTGTTCGGCAAGCCGGCCAACCCGCAGTACCTGGAAACGGTGCTGCGCGAGCTGTCGCTGTGGGACAAGCGCAACAGCAAGATTTCCACATTGTCCGGCGGCATGAAGCGACGCGTGCTGATCGCCAAGGCACTGGCGCACGAGCCGCGCATTCTGTTCCTGGACGAGCCCACTGCCGGCGTGGACGTAGAGCTGCGCCACGAGATGTGGCAGATGGTGCGCCGGCTGCGCGAGCAGGGCACCACCGTCATCCTGACCACCCATTACATCGAAGAAGCCGAAGACATGGCCGACCGGGTCGGGGTGATCAACCGCGGCGAGCTGGTACTGGTGGAAGACAAGCACACGCTGATGCGCAAGCTCGGCAAGAAGCAGCTCAGCCTGAGCCTGCAATCGCCGCTGCAGGCGGTGCCGGCCGGGCTGGCGGATCTGCCGCTGGAGTTGTCGGCCGACGGCAGCAGCCTGATCTACACGTTCGACACGCAGGCCGAGCAGACCGGCATCGGGGCAGTGTTGCGTCGGCTCAACGAGCAGGGCATCGACTTCAAGGACCTGCATTCCAGCGAGAGCTCGCTGGAAGAGATCTTCGTCACCCTCGTGCATGGCGCCCGTCAGCCGGAGATGCGCGCATGAACATGCATGCGATTGCCGCGATTTATCGCTTCGAAATGGCGCGCGCATTCCGCACGCTGACCCAGTCGATCGCCTCGCCGGTATTGTCGACCTCGCTGTATTTCGTGGTGTTCGGCGCAGCCATCGGCTCGCGCATGGGGGATATCGACGGCATCAGCTACGGGGCCTTCATCATTCCCGGCCTGGTGATGCTGTCGTTGCTCAATGAGAGCATCTCCAATGCCTCGTTCGGCATCTACATGCCGCGCTGGGCCGGCACCATCTACGAGGTGCTGTCCGCGCCGGTGGCATGGTGGGAGATCGTGATCGGCTACGTGGGCGCGGCGGCCACCAAGTCGGTGATGCTGGGCTTGCTGATCCTGCTCACCGCACGGCTGTTTGTCCCATACGAGATTGCGCATCCGGTGTGGATGCTGGGCTTTCTGGTGCTCACCGCGCTGACCTTCAGCCTGTTCGGCTTCATCATCGGCATCTGGGCCGACGGCTTCGAGAAGCTGCAGGTCATCCCGCTGATGGTGGTGACGCCACTGACCTTTCTGGGCGGCAGTTTCTATTCGATCAACATGCTGCCGCCGGTGTGGCAGAAGGTCACGCTGTTCAACCCGGTGGTCTACCTGATCAGCGGGTTCCGCTGGAGCTTCTACGGCAAGGCCGACGTGCACATCGCGGTGAGCACCGGCATGACGTTCCTGTTCCTGCTGGTGTGCCTGGGCGTGGTGGCGGCGATCTTCCGCAGCGGCTACCGGCTCAAGGCCTGAGCGGGTCGCGTGTGCGGTGTCCTCACCGCTTGCTGGCTGTTTGATCAAAAGCCATGCGCACCGACCAACGTGACTGGTCCTTGTCCGCTCACCGTCGCGGGATCGTGAGCGGCATGGGTGCCGCGCCAGAGCCTCCAGGGACGGATCCACGGCGTGTCCTGCGATGGTGGGCGGGCAAGGGCCCTGCAGCACACGCAAAGACGTCGAGTGCGCGGTGCCCTCACCGCTCGCGGGACACGCCGTTAACCCGTCCATGGGGGCTCGTTGGCGGCATCCATGCCGCCAACGGTCCCGCAATCGGTGAGGACACCGCACCAGACAGTTGGCTGGTGGTTTGTTGAAGAGCGAGTACATNCGCTCACCGTCGCGGGACCTTGAGCGGCATGGATGCCGCGCCAGAGCCTCCAGGGACGGATTCACGGCGTGTCCCGCGATGGTGGGCGGGCAAGGGCCCTGCAGCCGAGTCGCAGCTCAGCAGCTTCGCAATAGAACAACGTGAAGTCGTTTAGTCAGCCGCGCTTACTCGGCAGCAGGCGCGGCGTCGTTCTTGGTGTCCAGGTAATACGCCACCACCTCGCCCTTGATCTTCATCGTCATCGGATTGCCGCGGCGGTCGCGGGCCTTGCCGACCTGCACCTTGATCCAGCCTTCGCTCACCGAATATTCCTCCACGTTGTCGCGTTCGATACCGTTGAAGCGCACGCCGATGCCGCGGTTGAGGGCGTCGGCATCGTGGAACGGACTACGTGCGTCGATGGCCAGGTGATCGGGAGGGGTATCGCTCATGGGGAAGGCGCTATGACGGGCCGGATGGCCGTCTTCGGTCGCACAGGATACGGACCTGCGCCGGGAAGACCAGCCCTGCTGGCGCAGCGGCGGGCCGGCCTCGGTTTGCTTGCGCCGCCGCAGGCCTCACACTTGGCGCCTGCAATCCTTCAGCGAGACCGCCATGCCCGACAACAGTGCCGATTACGAAGACGACGAAGGCCTGCAGCCCGAAAGCGACGAAGACGATGTCGACGACCATCCGGCGCGGGTCTGGAATCTGCTGGTGTTGATCAACCCCGGCGACGAAGACACCGCGCTGGCCCAGTTCGATGCCTGGCGCGAAGCGCAGGCCGATGCAGACGACGGCGACGGCGACGATGCGTGGCTGTGGACGCTGAAAGACGTCATCGACTGGCGCTCGGGATTCTATGTGGACTGGAAGGACACCGACTCGTTCATCGCCGCCATCGACGAACTCGGCGCGCGCTGGAACCTGCGCATCGACTGGGGCGGCGACCTGGACGACGAAGACTTCGCCCGCGATCTCGACGTGCCCGACTTGATGGCCGTGGCGTTCGACCGCCTGCGCGAACACGGCTACTCGCTGTGGAACTGGAACACCGGCGGCGACGCCTATGCCGGCTGGATCGCCCTCAGCCGCGACGACGACGCCATGCTGGCGCTGACCTCGTTGCTGGGCGTGGAAGTCCGGCTGGGCAACGAGGCATTTTGAGGGCCGGGAGTAGGGGATCGGGATTGGGGATTTGCAGCAGCGGTCTTTGAGTATGTAGGTCTGGTCGGGCCGCGGTGGCGCGCGTTGCCGGCGGAAGCACGCCAAGCGCGTGGGCAGGTAGGGTCTGGCGGGCATGCATTGTCCGCGGTCCCGCGGTTACCACGTAGGAGCGCGCTTGCGCGCGATCGGGCGTTACCGGGACAGCGCCTCGCGCTCGGGCGCGCTCCTGCAAGGGAGTGCCGTCATGGTGCAGGCACGCCGCCAGTCAGGCCGCGGCCGCCGACGTTGCCAATCCCGAATCACCAATCCCAAATCCCCGCCTCAAGGCGCCTCGCCCCGCGCCTGCGCACGCGCATTGGCGATCAAGGCCTTGAGCAGGACGCGGTCGGTGTGGCGGGAAATGGGAATGGCGCCCAGGGCGATCGCCTCTGCGCGCAGCGGGGCGGGCACGTCGTAGTGCGCGCCGCTGAGTTTGTTCTGGAAGGCGCGGCGGGGAATGCCCAGCCGCGCCGCCATGGCATGCAGCTCGTCCAGCGTATCGCCGAGCAGGTGCGCCCAGCGCTGGTCGCGCCACAGGTGCACCGCATCGTCGACGTAGACGGCCATCTGCCGGGTCAGTCCTGCTTCTTGGACTTCTTCGGCTTCTTGCCGGCGCTCTCGCTGTCGGCATCGTCCGCGACGGCGTCGGCGGCCTCGTCGCTGGTCGCCTCGTCTGCAGTGCTGTCGTCTTCGGCCGTCGCGGCATCTTCGGCAGCGTCATCGCCGTCGGCCGCAGGTGTTGCATCGGCGTCGTCGGCGTCTTCATCGCCGTCTTCATCCGCATCGGCGTTCTGGAACTCGGACACCAGCTTGGTCAGGTATTCCTCGGCGGTCTGGCCTTCGTCGGCGGCCAGGTCGTCGATCATCTGCTGCAGCTGGGTCGAATATTCCAGCGAGATGGTCTTGCCTTCGGCTTCCTGCAGGTTGGCCAGGTGCTTGAGCATGGCCAGCATCGGCACCGGGTTGTCGGCGCTGCCCATGGTCTGGCCGCCGATCGACAGCATCCACTCGCTGCCACCTTGCAGACCGATCGCCGCGACCACGCGGCCGTCGGCATCCTGCAGCACGGCATGGTTGCTGACCTGGGGTGCCTGGCCCAGACGGGCGAAGGGGCGCTTGGGTTGCTGCTTCTTGCGCTTGTCGCGCTTGGCCTTGGAATTACGGGACACGGTGTTCTCGACGCTGGGAATGGCCGGCCATTCTAGAGCGTGCGCCGCACGATGCGATGAGCAGCCGGCTTTGGGTGACCAGGCGCAGGCGGCCCCCGCCTGCTGTCGATCACAGTGTCGATCGTGATGCCGCGGCAATCCTCGCTCGCCGCGAGCCTGGATGAGGCGGGCAGCAGCGCCCATGGTCCGGCAAGCGCCGCACCTGCCAGGCCGGTGGCAGGGCGCCAGCCTGGCCTGCAGGGAAGACGTCGCGTGCGCCAGACCTCCCCATCGCCGGCCCCGCAGCAGGCGTGGAGATCGGGTTCGCCGCGTTGCCGATGGATTCGGCAAGGCACGTCTGGTGGACGGGCAACCAGAGCATGCCGCCGTCCAGGCACGTCAGCCGCAGATCACCGGCTCGACGACACCGCTGGCAGCGATAGGTCAGTCAAGCAGACCGGGCATGCATCTGGAACTCCAACCCCGGCCTCGCAATCAATGCGCTTCGACCGCCACGCGCGGCGCTGCCACGGCGGCTTCGGCGGCCTTGGCGAGTGCGGCGGCCGAGGCGACCTGAGCGCTGGTGGACACGCGCGGTGCCGCCGGGCGTGCGGAGGCGGTGCCCGGCAGGGGCGCGGGCGAGCCGCCGGCGGCGCCTGGCGCAGCCGCGGAGCCTGTCGCAGCCGCAGCCGCTGGCACCGTAGCGCCCAGCGTGGGGCCACTGGCCGGTGCACCCACCGTCGCGGTACCGGTGGCAGCGGCGCCGCTGAGGTCGGGCACCTGGGTGTCGGCGTCATGGACGGGCTTGCCCAGCGCCACGCCCTGGCCGGCGCCGGCCAGCGCCGCTTCTTCGGCGTCCTGGGTCATCACCACGATGCTGATGCGGCGGTTGATCGGGTTCTGCGGGTCGGTCTTGTCGAACAGCACCGAGGACGACAACCCCACCACGCGGGTCACCTTGGCATCGGCCATGCCACCGCCCACCAGCGCGCGGCGTGCGGCATTGGCACGGTCGGCGCTGAGTTCCCAGTTGGTGTAGCCGGCATCGCTGCTGTAGGCGGTGGTGTCGGTGTGACCGGTGATGCTGATGTGGTTGGGCACCTGATTGATGAAGCTGGACAGCTCGCGCAGGATGTCCACCGTGTACGGCTTGAGCTGGTCGCGGCCGATATCGAACATCGGGCGGTTCTGCTTGTCCACGATCTGGATGCGCAGGCCATCGGGCGTGAGATCCAGCAACAACTGGTCCTTGAACGGCTCCAGCGCCTGGCTCTTGTCGATGGCCTCTTTGAGGTCCTGCATCAACGCTTCCAGGCGCCGCTTGTCCTTGGCGCGGCTGTCCACGTCGGTGTCGGCCGCGTTGTCGCGCTTGCGGCCCATTTCGTCCTTCTGCCCCTTGGCCATGTCGGCGGTGCCGCCGAGCTTGATCATCGAGGTGCTGGCGCCGCCAGGGCCATTCATGCCCGGCGAGGGCGCCGGCGACTTGCCGGACAGCGGGCTGGGGTTGCGGAAGTATTCGGAGATCGCCGCGCGTTGCTCCTTGGTGGTGGCGGCCATCAGCCACAGCACCAGGAAGAAGGCCATCATCGCGGTTACGAAGTCGGCGAACGCCACTTTCCAGGCGCCGCCGTGATGGCCGCCGCCCTGCACCTTCTTGACCCGTCGGATGACGACGGTGGATTTGCCCTCGGCCATGACCGCGGTCCTACTTGATCGTCTTCAGGTGCGTTTCGAAATCGCCGAAGCTCGGACGCACGTTGGAGGGCAGGGTCTTGCGCGCAAATTCCAGCGCAATCTTGGGGTTGTAGCCGCGCAGGCAGGCCAGCAGCGCGGTCTTGACCGCCTCGTAGATGCGCCCGTCCTGCTCGGCACGCGCTTCCATCGCCGCCGACAACGGCGACACGAAGCCGTACGCCAGCAGGATGCCCAGGAAGGTGCCCACCAGCGCGGCGCCGACGTGGTGGCCGATCTCTTCGATCGGCCCGCCGATCGAGCCCATGGTGATCACGATGCCGAGCACTGCCGCCACGATGCCGAAGCCGGGCAGGCCGTCGGACACCTTGCTCAGCGCATGCGCCGGCGCCAGGGCCTCGTGGTGGTGCTTTTCCAGTTCCAGTTCGAGCAGCGGTTCCAGTTCGTGCGGCTCGATGTTGCTGCCGATCATCAGGCGCAGGCAGTCGGTGATGAAGTCCAGCAGGTGATGGTCGGCCACCACCTTGGGGTAATTGCCGAAGATGGTGCTGTCCTGCGGCTTTTCGACGTGGTCTTCCAGCGCCATGAAGCCGTCGCGACGGGCCTTGTTCAGCAGCTCGTAGATCAGGCTCAGGGTGTCCTTGTAGTCGTCTGACTTGTACTGCGGGCCCTTGAACACGCCCAGCACGCCGGTCAGCGTTTCCTTGACGATCTTGCCCGGCGTACTGACCAGGAACGCGCCCAGGGCCGCGCCGCCGATGATCATCAGCTCGTACGGCTGCCACAACGCACCCAGCTTTCCGTGCGACAGCACATAGCCGCCGAGGACGCTGACGATGACGACGATGAAGCCAACGATGATGAGCATGGCGAAGCCGAAAGCAATCTGGGAGTGCTAGTGGTTTCGGCTTGCGCGGCGGATTCTTGAAGCGCACGGCGTGAAGATGTGCGCTGTGACTGAACAATCAGCCGATTGTCATTGCGGTCTCATGCACGCAGTTGACCGCATCGCCGCCTGCCAGCGACAGCGTTGCCTCGCCGGCATGTTCCCGGAACCGGTTGCCGCGGGCGTCGGCAAACCGTGCGCCGTGCCTGGACCGTCAGCCGATCGCGGTTGCGGCCTCATGCACGCATTTGACCGCATCGCCGCCTGCCAGCGGCAGCGTCGCCTCGCCGGCATGCTCCCGGAACCGGTTGCCGCGGGCGTCGACAACGCGTGCGCTGTGCCTGGACCGTCAGCCGATCGTGGTTGCGGCCTCATGCACGCATTTGACCGCATCGCCGCCTGCCAGCGACAGCGTCGCCTCGCCGGCATGCTCCCAGAACTGGTTGCCGTGGGCGTCGGCAAACCGCGCGCCGGAGGCGGCCTGGGCACTGAGCAGGGTCAGCGCACGGCCGTCCAGGGTCAGCCGCAGGGCATCGGTGGCGGGCTCGAAGCGGGTGGTGATGGCGCGCTCGCCGCAGCGCCAGGCCACGGTATCCGGCGCCTGGGTCGGCGCGGGTGGCGGCGTGGCCGGCCCCGGATGGCCGGCATGGGGCAGCGGGCCGGTCACGCTGGCGTCGGTGGCCATCGGCGGCGGGCTGTCGTTCGGGCCTGCGGTTGCGATGGGCGGTGAGTCCGTCGCGGTTGCAGGTGTGGTGTCAGCAGAGCGATCGCCTGCGGTGCAGCTGGCCAGGGCGGCGGCCAGCACTACGGCGAGCATCAGGGTCGAGGACGTGTGCATCTGCGTACTCCTGCCTGGATCGGGCCGTCGCCGGCGTGGCGACGGTTGGGACATAGTGTGGCCAGTGCTTAAAGGATCTGGCGCTGCGCATGGTGCCCTGCGACGTCAGTGGGTGCCAGATCAGCGCCACGCATGGGCGCCGCCGCCGACCGGCACTTGGTCTGGCCTCAGGCCGGCTGCGCCTCAGCGCCATCGCGGTGCAACGGGTTGGGCAGTGCCTGGCCGTCCTCGGTGAAGCCCAGCGAGACCGAGTTGAGACAGTGCCGTTCGCCGGTCGGCGGCGGGCCGTCCGGGAACACGTGGCCCAGGTGGCTGTCGCAGCGCGCGCAGACGATCTCGGTGCGGATCATGCCGTAGCTGGTGTCGCGGATCTCGCGCACATGGGCGGTGTCGTAGGGCGCGAAGAAGCTCGGCCAGCCGGTGCCGGAGTCGAACTTGGCGCTGGAGCGGAACAACGGCAGCCCGCACAGGCGGCAGGTGTAGACCCCGTCCAGCTTGTTGTCCAGAAAGACCCCGCAAAACGGCGCTTCGGTACCATGGTGCAGCAGCACGCGCTGTTCCTCATCGCTGAGCCCGGCGATCAGGGCGTCGCGCTGGGCGGGGGAGGGAGGGGTCAGATCGAACTGGCTCATGAGGCTCTCGCATGCGCTCGCCGGCGGGGTGCCGACGCCTGCCCCAGTGATGTGGGCGCTGCGCGGGTGGTTCAACCGGTTGACGTGTTCGAGCAAGTCACGCATGCGCTGGAGAGCCCGAGGCTGCGCCCGTACCTCATCCGGCGCTGCGCGCTACCTTCTCCCACATGAAGGAGGACAACGTCCCGGCGGGGAGACTGGCGTCTTCGCAGTGCAACGACCTGACGAAAGCGTTCATCCCCCGGCCGGTTGCGTGCATTGCTGCCGCCTGGCCGCGCCCCCATCGATTAACCACTCCCGATCAATCACGGTGCCTGTCATGGCGATCCATTCCTCAACGCGCGGCCTGCTGTTCTGCGGTCTGCTGGTGATGGCCGGCGCGGCGGTGGCGCAGTCGGCCACCACCACGCGTTCGTCCAACACGTTGCAGCCCATCACCACGCCGACACCGGTTCAGCCCACTGTGACGCCCCCGCGCGCGCTACAGCCGGCTAACTCGACCGCTCCCGTGCCCTCGCAGCTGGGGCAGCGCCCGGTCGCGCCGAGCATCCCCACCCGTGGTCCGGCGCAGACACCGGTGGCGCCTGCCGGCAGCCAGGTGTCGCCGACGACGCCGATGGTCTACGACCGCAATGGCCGCTTGCTGCAGGGCATGCAGCCGGCCGGTGCAAATCGGGTGCTGGATACCAAGACCGGCCGCTACTACGACGCAGTACCGGCAGGCGACGGCATGCGCGTTGTGCGCTGACAATAGCGCTCGCACTGCACAGACACCGCCCATAGCGACCGACTTGCCACCCAGCCCCGGCGCTTTTGAAATTGCCTGCCATGCAGCAGGCGTTGTTTTGCAGCCCGCACACCCCCAATTCCCAATTCCCAATTCAATCGGCAATCGGCAACGCCAGCGTCTCCTTGACCTCCTCCATCACGATGTAGCTCTTGGACTCGCGCACGTGCGGCAAGGTCAGCAAGGTGCTGCCGAGCAGCTTGCGGTAGGAGGCCATTTCGCTGATGCGCGCCTTGAGCAGGTAGTCGAAGTCGCCGGAGACCAGGTGGCACTCCAGCACATTGGGCAGCTTCAGCGCGGCGCGGCGGAATTCTTCGAAGATGTCGCCGGATTTGTAGGCCAGGCTGATCTCCACGAACACCAGCAGGCTGGCTTTGAGATAGTGCGGGTCCAGCCGTGCGTAGTAGCCGGTGATGGCGCCGTCGCGCTCCAGCCGGCGCACACGCTCGGTGCAGGGCGTGGTCGACAGGCCCACCCGCTCGCCCAGTTCGGTGAAGGAAATGCGGCCCTCCTGCTGCAGGATGCGCAGGATCTTGC
Source organism: Xanthomonas sp. CFBP 7698 (assembly GCF_003600855.1). NCBI lineage: Bacteria > Pseudomonadati > Pseudomonadota > Gammaproteobacteria > Lysobacterales > Lysobacteraceae > Xanthomonas > Xanthomonas sp. CFBP 7698. The sequence continues at coordinate 99,341 of NZ_PRDN01000006.1, read as the reverse complement.
GGTCGATCTTGTCCAGCTCGCGGGTGCGGGTGGTCATGGGGTCTGTCTCGGCAGGGTTTGGCAGGAAGTTTCACTACAAAGGCGTGCCGATTCCAGAAATGGCACTGCCTGCCTCGCAATATACTGCGGCTAACTGTCCCTCTCGTGTCTTGTTGTGGGGGAATACCCTTTTCAGGAGAACGACATGCGGGTGCTCATTCTCGGTAGCGGCGTCATCGGCGTGACCAGTGCGTGGTACCTGGCGCAGGCCGGTTGCGACGTGACCGTGGTCGACCGCCAGCCAGCGGCGGCGCTGGAGACCAGTTACGCCAACGCCGGCCAGCTGTCGTTCGGCTACACCTCGCCGTGGGCCGCGCCCGGCGTGCCCGGCAAGGCGATGAAGTGGCTGTTCGAGCAGCATGCGCCGCTGTCGATCCGCCCCACCCGCGATCTGCGCCAGCTGGCGTGGCTGAGCCAGATGCTGCGCAACTGCACCGCCGAGCGCTATGCGGTGAACAAGGCGCGCATGGTGCGCATGTCCGACTACAGCCGCGATTGCCTCAACGCATTGCGCGCCGAGACCGGTATCGAATTCGAGGGCCGCCAGCTGGGGACCACCCAGTTGTTCCGCACGCAGCAGCAACTGGACGCCGCTGCCCAGGACATCGAAGTGCTGGCCCAGTACGGCGTGCCGTATGAGCTGCTGAGCCCGGCCCAGATCGCGCAATTCGAACCCGGCCTGGCCGGCGGCGGCGCGCAGATGGCCGGCGCGTTGCGCCTGCCCGAAGACCAGACCGGCGACTGCCGCCTGTTCACCCAGCGGCTGGCCGAACTGGCTGCGCAGGCGGGTGTCACCTTCCGCTACGGGCAGCAGATCGAGCGCCTGGAGCACGCCGGCGGCCAGGTCACCGGCGTACAGATCGACGGCCGCATCGAAACCGCCGACCGCTACGTGCTGGCGCTGGGCAGCTATTCGGCCGATCTGCTGCTCTCGCTCGGCCTGCATCTGCCGGTGTACCCGCTCAAGGGCTACTCGCTGACCATCCCGATCGTCGATGCGCAGCGCGCGCCGACCTCCACGGTGCTGGACGAGAGCTACAAGATCGCGCTGACCCGCTTCGACGACCGCATCCGCGTCGGCGGCATGGCCGAGGTGGCCGGCTTCGATCTGTCGTTGAATCCGCGCCGTCGCGCCACCCTGGAAATGGTTGTCAACGACCTGTTCCCCGGCGGCGGCGACCTGGCCCAGGCCGAGTTCTGGACCGGCCTGCGCCCGGCCACCCCGGATGGCACCCCGGTGGTGGGCGCCACGCCGTTCGTCAACCTGTTCCTCAACACCGGCCACGGCACCCTGGGCTGGACCATGGCCTGCGGTTCCGGGCGCTACCTGGCCGACCTGATGCAGGGCCGCACGCCGGAGATCGATACCGAGGGCCTGGACGTGTTCCGTTACCTGTCGCCGCGCAGCGCGCGCCCGCAGCGGGAGGCCGCGTAGTGCGTCCTGCGCAAGCGTCAATCGATCTGGATGCGCTGCGCCACAACTACCGCCTGGCCAAGCGCCTGGGCGGCAGCAAGGCGCTGGCGGTGGTCAAGGCCGACGCCTATGGGCATGGCGCAGTGCGCTGCGCGCAGGCGCTTGAGCCGGAGGCCGACGGTTTCGCAGTGGCCTGCATCGAAGAAGCGCTGGAACTGCGCCAGGCCGGTATCCGCGCACCGATCCTGCTGCTGGAAGGCTTCTTCGAACACGACGAGTTGCGCCTGATCGCCGAGCACGACCTGTGGACGGTGGCGGCCACCCCGCAGCAGGTACGCGCACTGGCCGAGTTCCAGAGCCCGCGCCCATTGCGTGTCTGGTTGAAGATGGACAGCGGCATGCACCGGCTGGGCCTGTCGCCGGACGATTTCCGCGCCGCCTGGCTACGCCTGCGCGGGTTGCCGCAGATCGCTTCGCTGGTGTTGATGACGCATCTGGCGCGCGCGGACGAACTGGACTGCAGCCGTACCGACGAACAGGCCGTGGCGTTCGCACTGACCGCCGGCGGCATGCGCGCGGAAACCAGCATCCGCAATTCGCCCGGCCTGCTCGGCTGGCCGGCGCTGCGCAACGACTGGTCGCGCCCGGGCCTGATGTTGTACGGCGCCAACCCGTTCCCGCAGGACACCGACAGCACCGCGCAACTGCGCCCGGTGATGACGCTGCGCTCGCGCATCATCTCGGTGCGCGAGCTGCCCGCTGGCGAACCGGTGGGATATGGCGCGCGCTTTGTCGCCGAACGGCCGACACGCGTGGGTGTGGTCGCAATGGGCTATGCCGACGGCTACCCACAATTCGCGCCCAACGGCACCCCGGTGCTGGTGGACGGCCAGGTCTGCCCATTGATCGGGCGCGTTTCGATGGACATGTTGACGGTGGACCTCACCGATCACCCGCAGGCCGGGATCGGCGCGCTGGTGCAGTTGTGGGGCGATGCACCCCAGGTCAGCCCGCTGGCCGCGCAATGCAACGTCAGTGCGTATCAGCTGCTGTGCGGGCTCAAGCGCGTGCCGCGGGTGTATGCGGGTGAGGCGGCGGTGGGCAAAATTTCAGCATAGATGCATTCCCTTCCTCCGCCGGGACAGTGTCCCCTTCATGGGGGAGAAGGTGCCCCGTAAGGGGCGGACGAGGGTACGGGTGAAGCCTCGTGCGGTTGGAGCGGCAAGTGGGCTACGCCCCATACCCTCACCCCAGCCCCTCTCCGGCGGGAGAGGGGCGTGATCGGTAGCTGCGGCGTTCTTCCCTTCTCCCATCGGGAGAAGGTGCCCCGAAGGGGCGGATGAGGGTACGGGCGCAGCCTCGTGCGGTTGGAGTGGCAAGTGGGCTTTGCCCCGTACCCTCACCCCAACCCCTCTCCCGGCGGGAGAGGGGCGTGATCGGTAGCTGCGGCGTTCTTCCCTTCTCCCATCGGGAGAAGGTGCCCCGAAGGGGCGGATGAGGGTACGGGCGCAGCCTCATGCGGTTTGAGCGGCAAGTGGGCTTCGCGCCGTACCCTCACCCCAACCCCTCTCCCGGCGGAAGAGGGGCGTGATCGGTAGCTGCGGCGTTCTTCCCTTCTCCCGCTGGGAGAAGGTGCCCCGAAGGGGCGGATGAGGGTACGGGCGCAGCCTCGTGCGGTTGGAACGCCACGATGGCTTCGCAACGTATCTCACCCCAACCCTCGCTCCGCCCCCGGCCTGCGCTTGCGCCACAGGCGCTCCAAGGCACACGCGCCTGTGGCGCGAAAGTCATGCCTTCTCGTCCCGCAGAGAGCGGGCTTTAGGACGCAAATCTCGCGTTGGGGATGCGTCACTGTTGTCGCGCGTCCATAACCAAAAACGGCGCGTTGCCACGCGCCGTTACCCTTCGAGGCCTAGCTGGTTTGGCGGCGATATCCGCGCCAAACCATCACAACCCGGCCGTACTGCGATCGCTACGAAACTGTTTACGCAGCCAGTCGTCGATCATGGCTTTCTCGAAGCGCAGCGGGTCGCTGTCGGTCAGCCGCGGGCCGCTCATCAGGAAGGCCGAATCCACCAGCTTGCGTTCGCCCTGGTCGATCACCCGGCCATCGGCCCCGGTCAGCGTGTAGCTAAAACTCAAGCGCGGCGGGTAGATGTCCTTCACCACGCGGACGTCCTGCATGCGCGGGCCGTGCCACGGCTCGTACTGGCCGGCGCGGCGGATGTCGGTGATGGTCACGCTCAGGTGCTGGCCGTCGGGCAGCTGGCGTGCGGCGCTCTGCTGGAAGTGGGTGGCCAGCTGGGTCACCCAGTCACCGCGCTGCGCCTCCCAGCGATTGCCGCTGAAGCGCACTTCGGAAAATTCGGCCGGGTCGGTCCAGCGCACATCCACCTTGCCGTCGCTGCTCAGCGCGCGCGGCGCCTGCGGGTCGGTGACGTTGCGTACGCGGGCCTGCACACCGGTCGCTGCGAGCAGTCCTGCCAGCAACAGGCCGGCGCCGGAAACACTGGAAAGTTTCATGGAAAGCCTCCAAGCGGTAGGTACGTCGCGTACCGGGCGTGCAGGCAGTGTGGGGGTGCGCAAGAGCGCCCGCAACGCGCGCTGCGCCCGGGGCCGCCACGGCATTGCCGCACGGTTAATCCGCGCCGTGGCGGCCATGACGGCGGGTTCACTGCGCCTGCGCCCACGCTTCACGGCACAGCCCGGAAGATCGGCGCCATGGACACCCACTCTTTCCGCACAAAGTCAGTTTCTTCGGCGCCGGCGCATATGCCGGCGGACGTGCGCCTGCAGTTCATCGACTGGGCAAAACAGCACGGCCACAACCCCGCCACCGGGGCCGCCGCCTTCGTCGCGCTGCAAAGCGATGTGGATCTGGATCTGGCCACGCGCACGCTGCGCCTGGAACCGGGTGCCGACCCGCGCGATGTCCTGCGCGAGCATCTGGCCGGGCTGTCACGCCAGGTCGATGTGGCGGTGCAATTTCCGCCGGTCTACGCCTACACCGCTGCCAACGGGCTGGAGTATCGCTATTCGCTGATGCTGGTGATCGCCGAAGACTGTGTGGAATGGACCGGGCGGGTCTGGCAGGACCTGGATTACCAGGGAATGCTCACCGGTCGCGGGCAGGGGCCACGTGCCAACTACACCCAGCTGGCGCGCATGGCGCTGGAACACGAGCTTGACCAGGAGCGTCCCCGTTATGTCCAGGCATGAACTCGAACTGGAGCTGCCGCTTGGCGCGCAGGTCGCCAGCGGTGAGGACGGCTTCAGTCAGCGCTGCCGCAGCGAATGTGCCGCGCTTGGGTTGTCGCGCGTGCGCCTGTTGCTGCTCGATGCCGACTATGCGCGCTCCACGGCCTGGCGCGAGGAAGCGCAGCGCTGGATGGACGAACAGCTACGCCGCGAGGGCGAATGGGTGTTCCGCGGCGTGATTGCCGGCATCGTGCTGATCACCGCCTGCATCGCTTTGGCGGCGGCAACCCTGTGGTGAATGCCCGCCGGGGGTGACCGACATGCGACGGAGACGTGATCGCCTGGGTCCGCCCGTGCACCCGCTGACGACATAGGGCATGGTTTCATCTGTCCGTCATCCGCACTGGCAGCACCCGTGGCCCCCGATTTGCGTCCTTCGCCCCCCAGTCTCGATCCGAGCAGCCTCGATCCGAGCGCCGGCCTGCCCGCCGCCATTGCCGAGCCGTTTCTCGATCCGGCGATGTACCACGAGATCTTCCACAACATCGATGCCGGCTTCTGCGTCATCGACATGGTGTTCGAGGGCGATCAGGCCGTCGATTACCTGATCCGCATGACCAATGGCGCCTTCGAGCGCTACACCGGTCTTTCCAACGCGCTCAACGTGTCCATCCGCAACATGCTGCCCGAGCATGAGCAGGAATGGTTTGACCGCTATGGGCAGGTTGCCCGCACCGGCAACCGCATCCACTTCGAGATGCAGGCCAAGGCCTTGCGTCGCTGGTATTCGGTGGACGCATTCCGGGTGGGGCAACCGGAGCAGGCGCGGGTGGCGGTGTTGTTCATGGACATCACCGAACGCAAGCGCGTGGAGCGCGAACTGGCCGAAAGCGAGGCGCGTTTCAGTGCGCTGGCCGACGGCCTGCCGATGCCGGTCTGGGTGCTGGATGCGCAGGGCGTGGTGCGTTTCGTCAACAGCGCCTACGGCGAGTTCTTCGGCCTGGACATTTCCAGCGGCACCGTGTCGGCCTGGAGCGAGTTGCTGCATCCGGACGACCTGCCGATTTTCCAGTTCGAATTATCGGCCGCACTGGAAGAACAACACGGCCTGCGCGCCCTGGTGCGTGCGCGCCGCCACGACGGGCAGTGGCGCTGGATCGAAATGACCGCCACCCCGCGCTATTCGGCCGATGGTCGGTTCATCGGTCTGGCCGGCAGCAGCCCGGACGTGACCGAGCAGCGCGAAATCGAACTGGCCCGCGAGCAATTGCTGGAGTCAGAGCGCAGCGCGCGCAACGAAGCCGAGAGCATGGCGCGGCTGAAGGACGAGTTCCTGGCCACGCTGTCGCATGAACTGCGCACGCCGCTGACCACCATCCTGGGCTGGAGCGAACTGCTGCTGCAACGGGTCGAAGAAGGCCACCCCAACTTCAAGGGTCTGTCGGTGATCGCCAGCAGCGCACGCGCGCAGAAGCGGCTGATCTCGGACATGCTCGACCTCAGCAGCATGCTGCTGGGCAAGGTGCAGCTGGAAGTCGAATCGCTGGATCTGGCCGAGCAGGTGCGCGAGGCCCTGAATACCCAGGAACTGGCCGCCGAAGGCAAGGACCAGGTGCTGGAGCTGCACGTGCCGCCAACGCCGTGCCTGGTGCTGGGCGATGCCACACGGCTGCAGCAGGTGCTGTGGAACCTGCTCTCCAATGCCATCAAGTTCACCCCGGCCCATGGCCGGATCGATGTCACCATCGAGCGCGACGACGGCCACCTGCTGGTGGCGGTGCGCGATTCGGGCGATGGCATCGCCGCCGAATTCCTGCCGCACCTGTTTGGCCGCTTCCGCCAGGCCGATGGCACCACCACCCGTCAGCATGGTGGCCTGGGGCTGGGCCTGGCGATCGTGCAGCAGCTGGTGGAAATGCATGGCGGCCAGGTCGGCGCCACCAGCGGCGGCCGTGGCAAGGGCGCCACGTTCACCGTGCGCTTGCCCGAGCATGTTCCCGACCAGGCCAAGCGCCCGCGGCGCGAACTGCGCCGCCGCCTGATGTCCGAACAGATCGTCGAGGCGCGTGCGCTCAACGGCCTGCGCCTGTTGGCGGTCGAAGACCAGCCCGACATGCTCGATTACCTGCGCCGTCTGCTCGAAGAGCAGGGCGCCGAAGTGGTTACCGCCGGCAGCGCCACCGATGCGCTGGCATTGATCGACCACCGCGGCCATGCGCGCTTCGATGTGATGCTGACCGACATCGGCATGCCCGGCATGGATGGCTACGGATTGATCCGCACCGTGCGCGACAACCTGGGCTTGGATGCCAATGCCCTGCCGGCGGTTGCGGTGACTGCGCTGGCGCGCGATGACGACCGCAAGCGCGCGCTGGAATCCGGGTTTCAGGAGCATCTGGCCAAGCCGTACAGCGTGGCGCAACTGGTCACCGCAGTGCGCGCCGCGCGCGAAGCGGTGGAATGACGCGTGGCGCGGCGGCAACGCCGCGCAGTGCCATGCTCGCAAGTGCTGGCACGATCGGCGATGCGCCCTGCCGCCGATCGCTCATCGCGTGGTGCCCATTACCTGCATGCCTGCAGGCTGGCAACGCCGTGCAGGCGTGCTCACCGTGACATCGAGGCGTTTGCTGTGTCTTTCACGCTGCCTGGCCTAGCGTGAGGAGCTCCGTTGATGGAGAAATCGCAATGCCAAAGTACGCCCCACACGTGTATTCCGAACAGGTGCAGATCGCCACGCTGGAGCATTGGGTGTCCTTGCTCGATGGGCAGGAGCGGGTGCGGATCGAACTGGACGACGGCAGCATGCTGAGCGGCACGGTTGCGGTGCGCCCCAGCATCCAGACCTATCTCGACGACAACGACAATGAAGGGCTCAACGGGCAACTGCGCCTGGACCAGTTGGACGCCTCGCAGGAGCCGCAGTGGATCTGGATGGATCGCATCGTGGCCGTGCATCCGCTGCCCCTGGGGGCCGATCCGCAAGTCATGCCGTGAAGGCAACGTGTTGACGATGTGTTTACTTCTCTCTGGCGTGTTGCCGGCATGATGTCCGATTGCCGCAACCGTTCAGGAATCGTCTGCAATGACAGCCTTTCTGCCCTCTCGCATTCGCTGGCCGCTATCGCTGATGGCGGTCGCCGTCCTGGCCGGCTGTGGTGACACCGCCACCCTTGCCATCGAACAGGGCACCGGCCCGAACCCGCAATTGCCCGAGCCGGTCAAACGCCTGATCCCCACGGTGAAGGTGGCGCCGGTCAAGCGCTGGGCCGCCACGGCCAAGCCGATCGCTGCCGACGATCTGCAGGTCAATGCGTTCGCGCGCGATCTCGATCACCCGCGCTGGGTGTATGTGCTGCCCAACGGCGACGTGCTGGTCGCCGAGACCGCGCAACCGCCCAAGCCTGAAAACGCCGAGAGTGGCGGCGGGCTACGCAAGAAGGTGCAGGGTGCGGTGATGAAGAAGGCCGGTGCGGTGGTGTCCAGCGCCAACCGCATCACCTTGTTGCGCGACGCCGATGGCGACGGCGTGGCCGAGGTGCGCACCCAATTCATCAGCGGGCTGTTCTCGCCATTCGGCATGGCCCTGGTCGGTGACCGCTTCTATGTGGCCAATGCCGATGCACTGGTGAGCTTTCCGTATACGCCGGGCGACACGCATATCACCGCCAAGCCCACGTTCGTGGCCAATCTGCCGGGCGGGCTCAACCATCACTGGACCAAGTCGCTGCTGGCCAGCCCGGATGGCAGCAAGCTGTACGTGGGCGTGGGCTCCAACAGCAACGTGGCCGAAAACGGGATGGAGGCCGAGCTCAATCGCGCCGCGATCCTGGAGATCGACCCGGCCACAGGCAACAGCCGCGTCTTTGCCAGCGGCCTGCGCAACCCGGTGGGCACGGCCTGGGAGCCGCAGAGTAAGGCGCTGTGGGTGGTGGTGAACGAGCGCGATGAGATCGGCAGCGACCTGGTGCCGGATTACCTGACCTCGGTGCGCGATGGCGGCTTCTATGGCTGGCCATACAGCTATTACGGCCAGCACGTGGACGAGCGGGTCGAACCGCAGAATGCCGAGCTGGTGGCCAAGGCGATCAAGCCGGACTATGCGCTGGGCCCCCATACCGCATCGCTCGGCCTGAGCTTTGCCAGCGGCACGCTGCTGCCGGAACGCTTCCGCCAGGGCGCCTTCATCGGGCAGCACGGCTCGTGGAACCGCGACCCGCCCAGTGGCTACAAGGTGCTGTTCGTGCCGTTTGCCAACGGCAAGCCCAGCGGGACGCCGATCACGGTGCTGGATGGCTTTCTGGATGCCGAAGGCAACGCCCAGGGGCGCCCGGTCGGCGTGGCGCCCGACAACAGCGGTGCGCTGCTGGTGGCCGATGACGTGGGCAACGTGATCTGGCGTGTGACACCGAAGACGCGCTGACGCATCGATTGACAAAAAAACCGGGCGGCTGCCCGGTCTGGTTGGCTCTACATGCGTTGCTCGACGTCTATTGCTTGAGCTTGCCCATGAATGCGGCAAGCTATCGAATGTGTGTTCGAGTCGCCTGCATGCCTGACGATATCAATTGGCATTGCACGCTTCGAGCGCTCTTCACGGAGCAACGTGAAAGCACGTGCGGCACCATTGTGGGCTAGCGTGGCGCTTCGGGCGTGGCACTGAAGCGGCGTGCGTAGTCGCGCTCTTCGGTGATGCGATTGATCTCTTCGTCGGCCATTTCCGGAGCGCCGTAGACCGCATACGCCACGGTGCCGTCTTCGCGCTCACCTACCTGGTGCAGCCGGTAGCGGGGACGGCCGGCGCCGGTGTTTTCGGGGTAATGCATCGGTGGTGGTGTGTCGTCCAGATCCATTTCGCTGTTGTCGACAACTCCCCCTACGAACAAGGCTCGCATCGCGTCTCTCCGGTGTGGGCTTGGATTCCAGCCTAGGCGGGCGGATGTTGCGTGCGCATCAATAGTCCGTATACACATTGGAAGGCGCGTGGCGGCGACGCACACACGCAGGCAACCCCGCGTCGAGCGCGGCGGGCGGGCGGCACCGGTCCCTTACAATGGAGGCCTGTTCCCGACCCGATGATCCGATGGCTGGCCCGCCCGATGCCCCGCTTCAAGCCCTGTTCCTGCCTTTTGCCCAGGGCGCGCTGCCATGGCCGCAAGGCCCGGTGTTGTTTCTGCGCGCACGCGACGGCTTTCCGCTGCGCGAACATGCCACCGCTGAGGCGTTGATCTGCGAGCAGAGCTTTCGTCCGTTTGCCCAGGCGCTGGAGCGCAGCGGCTGGAGCGTGCGCGAAGAAAGCCAGATCGAGGCCGACATCACCCGTTATGCCCTGGTGCTGGTGCTGCCGCCGCGCCAGCGCGACGAAGCGCGTGCGCTGTTCGCGCGTGCGGTGGCCCTGACCGCGCCCGGCGGCCGCGTGGTCGCCTGCCAGTCCAACAACGAGGGCGCGCGCTCGGGCGAAGCCGATCTGCGCCAGCTCACCGGCCTGGCCGGCAGCCTGACCAAGCATCACTGCCGCACCTACTGGACTGCGCCGCTGCCTGCCGAGACCGATGCGGCGCTGCAGGCGCGTTGGGCGGCGCTGGATGCGCCACGCAAGATCCTGGGCGGACGTTTTGTCAGCCGCCCGGGAGTGTTTGCCTGGGATCGCATCGACCCGGCATCGGCGTTGCTGGTCGAGCACCTGCCCGCCACCCTGGCCGGGCATGGCGCCGATCTGGGCGCCGGGTTCGGGTATCTCTCGGCCGAGGTGCTGGCACGCTGCCCCAAGGTCACTGCGCTGGATGTGTATGAAGCCGAAGCGCGTGCGCTGCAGCTGGCGCAGCGCAACCTGCAGGACCTCGCGCATCCGGCGCAGTTGCACTATCACTGGCGCGATGTCACCGCCGGGCTGGAGGCGCAGTACGACTTCATCGTCAGCAATCCACCGTTCCACACGCCGTCCCGTGCCGATCGCCCGGATATCGGACAGCGCTTCATTGCCGTGGCCGCGCAGGCGCTGCGCCCGGGCGGGCAGCTGTTGCTGGTGGCCAACCGCCATCTGCCCTACGAACAGGTGCTCAACGACAGCTTCGGGCAGGTGCGCGTGGCTGCCGAGCGCGACGGCTTCAAGCTGATCGCCGCCACCCGTGGACGCGGAGCGCGCGTATGAAGCTGGTCAAGCACATCGCCAATCTCGGCTACGGCAGCCGCAAGCAGGTGACCCAGCTGTTCCGCCAAGGCGCGGTCACCGACGCGCAGGGCGAGGTGCTGTACGCCGACGACCAGGTGGAACACGACGCCATCCGCATCGATGGCGAGCCGCTCGATCCGCCCCCGGGTTTCAGCCTGTTGCTGCATAAACCCAGCGGTTACACCTGCTCGACCAAGGACACCGGCCGGCTGATCTACGAACTGCTGCCGCCACGCTTCCGCTCGCGCGCGCCGGTGCTGGCGCCGGTGGGGCGGCTGGACCGGGAAACCAGCGGCCTGTTGCTGATGACCGACGACGGCGCGCTGCTGCACCGGATCATTTCGCCCAAGTCCGCGCTGGACAAGGTCTACGAGATCACGCTGGCCGGGGACCTACGTGGCGACGAAGCCGCGCTGTTTGCCAGTGGCACCTTGCTGCTGGAAGGCGAAACCAAGCCATTGCTGCCGGCCGAACTGGAAGTGCTCGGCCCCCGCCAGGCACGCCTGACCCTGCACGAGGGCCGCTATCACCAAGTGCGGCGCATGTTTGCCGCCGCCGGCAATCACGTTGTGGCGCTGCATCGCAGCCGCATCGGCGGGTTGGGGCTGGACGCGCTGCCGTCCGGGCAGTGGCGCGCGCTGGAGGCGAGCGATCTGGAGGTATTGTTCGGCCGTGGAGCATCTGCATGACGGCGGTCGCACCGCCGCCGTTCCGTCCGCAGGCGGTGATCTTCGATATGGATGGCCTGATGCTCGACAGCGAGCGCGCCATCACCGCCTGCCTGGCACAGGCGGCCGATGCGCAGGGGCTGCAGATCGAGCCGGCCTTCTGGCTGCGCATGGTGGGCACGGGCGATGCGACGTGCCGCCGCCTGCTTGGCGAACGCGTCGGCGATGCCGCTGCCGAGCACCTGCTGGCGCGCGCCCAGCCGTTGTATGACGCTGCGGTGGAACGCGGTATCCCGCACCGGCCCGGCATCATCGCGCTGCTGGAGTATCTGGCGGCGCAAGGGCTGCCGCGTGCGGTGGCCACGTCCACCCAACGCCCGCTGGCCTTGCGCAAGCTGGAGGCTGCGGACCTGTTGTGGCGCTTCGCAGCGGTGTGCACCGCCAGCGACGTGCAACATCCCAAGTCGGCGCCGGACATCTACCTGCTGGCCGCGCGCACGCTGGACGTGGACCCTGCGCGGTGTCTGGTGCTGGAAGACTCGCCCACCGGCGTGCGCGCCGCCCTGGCGGCCGGCATGACGCCGATCCAGATCCCGGACCTGCTCGAACCCGATGCCGACGTGCGCGCGCTCGGTCATCGCATCCTGCCCTCGCTAAGCGATGCGCAGCACCTGCTGGAAGCGCAGCTGGCGGGCTGATCGCCGGATGGCGGGAGCGCGCGGACACGCATCAGGGTCGCATCAGCGGTACGCACTCACACGTACTGCATCTTGCGCGACATGCCGCCGTCGACGACGAAATCCTGCCCGGTGACAAATCCGGACAGCGGCGGCGACAGCAGGTACACCGCCAGCTGCGCGATATCTTGCGGGGTCCCCACGCGTCCGGCCGGATGCTGCGCATGGTCGCGTCGCGACAGCTTGGGCGCACGCCGGCGCTGCGGTGCGCGCCAGGCATCGGTACTGATCCAGCCCGGGCTGATGCTGTTGACGCGTACCTGCGGGCCCTCGCTCAGCGCCAGCGCATGGGTAAAGGCAACCAGGCCGCCCTTGGCGGCGGCATAGGCCTCGCTATGCGGTTCCGACTGCCAGGCGCGGGTAGAGGCGATGTTGACGATCGCGCCGCCGCCCTCGGCCTGGGCCAACGCGGGCAGTGCCTGTTTGCTGCACAGAAACGCGCCGTGCAGACTCGCAAGACGCCGGTTCCACTCGTCCCATGCCAATTGCGGCAAGGGCGCGATGTGCGGATCGGGGACGCCGGCGTTGTTGACCAGGCCATCGAGCCTGCCGAAGCGTCTGAGCGCGGTGGCGATCAAGCGCGCCGCCTGCGTCTCGCGCGCGGCATCGCAGCGCACGAAGGCGCTGCGTCGCGGCAGCGCCCATTCCTGCAGGCAGGCCTTTCCGGCCTCGGCGTCGAGATCGCCGATCACCACCGTGCCGCCGGCACCGAGCACTGCCTGCGCAATGCCGCGCCCAATGCCTTGCGCACCGCCGGTGATCACGACCACGCGGTCCTGCAGGGGTGAGGGGTTCCATGCGGAAACGCCGGGAGTCAGGGCCATGGCATGCGCACCGTGCGAAAGAAGGCGTCACTGTAGCGCGCACGCTGTCAGCGTCGTAGCAACACCGCGTGCACCGGCGCGCACGATGCGCTCGCGCCGCCTTGCGCTCAACAGTTGCCGAACGGCACCGCGCGCGCTCGGCTCTGCTGCAAGCCGGCGCGCGCGGCGCGTTGCAGGCTCAGTGCTCGGCGCCGTTCAAGACGCGTTCCCAGCCAGCGTGGCCCAGCCGTTCCAGCGTCTGGATGTTGCGCTCGACGATGACGTCCGGATCCGGGAACGCGGCCACCGCACGCTCCACGCTGTCTTCGCGCAGCAGGTGCAGGGTGGGGAAGGGCGAGCGGTTGGTGTAATTGGCCACGTCGTCCGGCGCAGCGCCTGCAAACTGGTAGTCGGGGTGGAAGCTGGCAACCTGCAGGACACCTTGCAGGTCCAGCGCTTCCACCGCCGCGTCGGCATTGTCGAGAAAGTCGTTGTAGTCCAGGAAATCGCTGAGCACGTCCGGGTGCACGATCAGCGTGGTGTCGATCTGCTCGGCCGGCGTATCGCGCAGCAGCACCAGCTCCTCGGCCAGTTGCTCCAGCAACGCCTCGGGCGTGCTGGCATCGCTGAGCACCAGCCGCACCTGCTCCTTGACGTATACCGCCTTGGCGAACGGGCACAGGTTCAGGCCGATCACTGCGCGTTCGATCCACGTGCGCGTGGCGGTCAACGGATCGGTCGTGGCAGGCATGGTGGTCATCGTGGCGGCGGCGTGATGGCGCGCCAGTGTATGCGATCGCTGTGGACGCAGCGGCGCATCCACCCACGGCGAACGACCCGGCAGACGCAAGCGCCGTTGCGGGCGGCAATGCTCCAGCGCATGCGCGAAGATCAACGTTTGCTTGCGCTGCTGGCCTCGCCATGCTTCGCATCGCCGGGAGGTGCGCCGACCTGTGTACGCAGAAATTCCACCGACACCTGTGCGACGTGGTCGGCCAGCGGCGTCTTGTGCGGCGACCCGATCGCATGCGCGCCCGCATCGAATGCCATCGCCTGCTTGTGCGAAGGCGGCGTGCCCAACGCCTCGAACATGGCCAGCATTGCCGGCACCGAGGCGATCTGATCTTCGTCGCCGTTGGGCGCGCGGTAATAGCCAAGCAACACCGGGCAGCGCACCTGCGGCCACGGCGGCGCAGCGGTCACCGCGTGGAACAGGCCGCGCAATGCACGAAAACCGTCCGGGTGGATGGTGTCCGACCAATACGCCAGTGCCGCCGCCGTGCGCGGGTACGGGTCGGTCACCGGCACCTCCGCAGCGCATAGCCGGTCGAGAAATCCCGGGTTGGCAGGCTGCACGCCGGGCGACCAGGCGACCACGGCCGCGATGTGCGCCGGATGCTGTGCGGCCAGCCACAGGCCCAGCGTGCCGCCCATCGACGAGCCCACGATCGCCACCCGCTCGCCCATGCGTTGCGCCTGCGCAAGCGCCTCCACCGCCGAAGCCTGCAACGCCGCTGTGGTGAGCCCGTGCATCGCGTCCGCTGCGCTGTGCCCGTGCCGGGGCCAGCGGTGCACGTAGCAGTTGGCCTGCAGCGCATCGGCCATCTGCTCGGGTAGCGTGCCGGCTTCGCCCGGGCTTGCGGAAAACCCGTGCAGGTAGAGCAGCGCCAGCGGCGTGCGCGCCTGCGCGGCGGTGCGCCAGTGCCGGCGCGCCGCATTGCCCGGTTTCAGTTCAGTGCGGTGGTCGGTGGGCATGGCGGGCAAGCAGCGCGAGCAGTTCGTGCGCGTTGATCGGTTTGGACAGGTATCCGGCGACGCCGGCAGCGGATGCCTCGCGCATCGAGTCGGTACGCGTGTCGGCAGTCAGCACGATGATCGGCGGCAGCGTGGCAATCGCATCGCGTGCCTGCCCCAGCGCATCCCAGCCGGAGGTGCCGGGCATGTGCAGATCCAGAAACACGATGTCGGGTGCGGCCTGTGCGATGCGTTGCACCGCATCGGTGCCATCGACATGGAAACTCACGCGATGCCCGGCGCGGGTCAGCAGGTTGCCGATCACCAGGCGGTTGGTATCCAGGTCCTCGAACACCAGGCAGTGCAACGATGGCACCGTCTGCGCGTGCTGCGCCAGCGCATCGCGCAGGTCCAGCGTGCGGCTGCCCTCGGCGGCGGTGGCAGGCAATTCGAAGATCCAGCGGAAGATGCTGCCACCGGCGGGGTTGTCGCTCACCGTCAGGCTGCCGCCCATCGCATCGGACACCGACAAGGCGATGTACAAGCCCAGCCCCACACCGCCCTCGACGCGATTGAAGCCGGTGCTGAGCTGGGTGAACGGCGTGAAGATGTAGGCCTTCTTGTCGTCGGGCACGCCGATGCCGGTATCGGTGACGGTCACCTCGATGGTCCAGCGCTCGTGCGCCAGGGTGGCCTCTACCAGCAGCTCGACCGCGCCGCCGGTCGGAGTGAACTTGATCGCGTTGATGACCAGGTTGCTGATCACCTGCTCGATGCGGCCCTCGTCGCCCAGCACGTGCGGCGGCTGCGCAGCCTCCAGGCGCACGCCCAGCGACACGCCCTTGGTGGACGCGGCGGTCGCGCACACCGCCTTGACCGTGGTCAGCACGTCCAGCAGGCTCACTGGCTTGCTGTGCAGCTGCAGCCGTCCACCGTCGATGCTGGCCACGTCCAGCACCTCGTTGACGCGATGGCGCAGCGCCGTGGCGTTGACCGTCACCGCCTGCATCAGGTCGCGCTGGTCGGCCGGCATGCTCTGGGTGTCGATCAGCTGCGCGCAATTGATGACCGCATTCAACGGCGTGCGCAGTTCGTGGTTCATGGTGCTGATGAAGCGGCTTTGCGCATCGCGCGAGGCCAGCGCCTGCAGCGCCACTTCCTGCATCGCAATCACGATGCGGGCCACCAGGAACGGCAGCACCATGCTGAGCGCCACCGCATACACAAAGTACGCCGGCCGCGACAGCCAGTAGCCGGTGGGCGCGGTCAGCAGCATCAGCACGAAGGTGCTCAGCAGCACCGGGACCATCGCGCGCTGCCCGTAGCGCGCTACGGCAGCGATGGTGATGAAGGGCAGGAATGCGTTCAACGACATCAGCAGGATGAAGGCCTGCGAGGTCTGGATGCCGATGAACAGCAGGCTCATCGCAAAGCCGAAGGCATCCATCCATTCGCCCGGCGCAATGCGTTTGCTGCGCACCACCACCATCCATGCCACCGCCACCACCCACAGCAGCACCGCGGTGAGAAAGACGTTGTGCGCGTCTTTCACCAGCACCGGTTGCGGCCCGTACAGCCAGCCCAGGCACCACAGCATCACGATGGTCTGCACGATCACGCGGCCCACGCAGGCCCGGTATTCCAGGAACGACTCGAGCAGCTGCACGAGCCTGTCGTTGCGCAACTGCCTGGCCGCCGGAATCAGGCCGGGCGCAGCGCGATGGGAAGTACTACGCATGAGGTTCCGCGTCGTCGAGGGGAAGGGTGCGCCGGTAGTGCCTGACCAGTAGACCAGCGGCGGTCGCCACCGCGGTGAAGCGGTGCGCAAGCGTGTCGCTCAGGGCGTCGCGCTCCACGTCGCGGCGCAGCTGGTCGCAGGCCCTGAGCAGTTGCTGCGAGCCGGTCAGCGAGATCGTGTTCTTCAACGCATGGATCTGCTCCAGCGCCTGCTGCCGGCTGGTGGCGGCCTGGCCGAGCGAGCAGCGCGCGATGGCATGCTCGATCTCCACCGCGAAGGCATCGGCAAAGGAGGCTGCCGCCACCGGGTCCAGGCTGGCCATGGCGTGCAGCGTGGAGCCGGCTTCGATGCGGGGCTGTGCCTGGACGGCGGCGGCCTGCCCCCCACTCGCGACAGCCGCGCCCGTCTGTCTGGCGACGCGCAGGCGATTCAACAGACGGCCGAGCAGTGCGCGCATCGGGCTGCTAGACCAGCGGCCCGATGCAGCGTGCGTTGCCGCACGCTGCCTGCGGCGAGCAGGGGCGGTGCGCCGTCACGCGACCGACGTCAACCACGGGCATGGCCTGGCGGCTCGACGCGTTCACCGGCATGCCTGCCGCGCTCAGTCGCGGAAGTTGTCGAACTGCAGCGGCAGCTCGAAATCGGCCTTTTTCAGCAGTGCGATGGCGTCCTGCAGGTCGTCGCGCTTCTTGCCGGTCACGCGCAGCTTGTCGCCATTGATCTGCGCTTCGACCTTCAGCTTGGCCTCCTTCAACTTGGCCACCAGCTGCTTTGCCTGCTTCTGCTCGATGCCCTGCTTGACGGTGACCTTCTGCCGCGCGCCGGCCAGGTTGGTTTCCACATCGCCAAACTCCAGGCAGCGCACGTCGATGCCGCGGGCCAGCAGCCGCGCGCGCAGGATGTCGGTCATCTGCTTGACCTGGAAATCGCTGGGTGCGGACTGGTTGATCACCTTGCCGTCTTCCAGCTCGAACCTGGCCTCGACTCCCTTGAAATCGAAACGCGTGTCCAGTTCACGGTTGGCCTGGTCCACCGCATTGGTCAGTTCGTGCTTGTCGACTTCGGACACCACGTCGAAGGAAGGCATGCAAAGCTCCTGCTGTCTGAAAACAGCGGCCATTCTAGGGCATCGCACCGGGCTGCCCGTCACCGGCGCGTGGCGGTCGATGGGGCGCGGCGGCGATAATGCGGCCATGCCCACCACCCGTTCTCCGCTCCCCGCCATCGCCTGGATGGTGGCCGCCGTGGCCTGCTTCTCGCTGATGGATGCGGGAATGAAGCTGCTCTCGGCACATTACCCGCCATTGCAGGTCACCTTGTTGCGGGGCGCGGCCTCGTTGCCGTTCGTGCTGGTGTGGGTGTTCGCCACGGCCGGGCCGCGCTCGATCGTGCCGGTGCGCTGGGGCCTGCATCTGCTGCGCGGGGTGCTGGGCATGGTGATGATCGGCTGCTTCGTCTATGGCCTGAAGCGCATGCCGCTGTCCACCGCCTACACGCTGTATTTCGTTGCCCCGCTGCTGGTGGCGGCGCTTTCGGTACCGCTGCTGGGCGAACACGTCGGGCCGCGGCGCTGGACGGCGATCGGCATCGGCCTGGTCGGGGTGATCGTGGTGCTGCGCCCGGGCGTGGACGGGCTGATCTCGCTGCCCGGCCTGATGGTGCTGCTGGCGGCCACCGCCTATGCCATCGCCGCGGTCACGGTGAGCCTGCTGACCCGCACCGACACCCCGCAGGCGATGGTGGTGTGGTTTCTGCTGTTCATGGCCATCGGCGCCGGGCTGCTGGCCATCCCCGACTGGGTACCGCTGCAGCCGCGCCACGGCTGGCTGATCGCCGGCATGGGCCTGGCCGGGGCGCTGGGGCAGATCGCGCTGACCCAGGCCTTCCTGCGCGGCGAAGCCTCGATGATCGCACCGCTGGAATACACCGGCCTGGTCTGGGTGATCGGCTGGGACTGGCTGCTGTGGCAGACCCTGCCCGACGGCTGGACCTGGACCGGCGCCGGCATCATCGTCGCCAGCGGGCTGTATTTGTTGCGGCGGGAGCGCATACGCAAGGCTGACAGGCCGTTGCCGCTTGAGCGGCCGTGAGAACGGGATTGGGGATTGGAGATTCGGCAAAGCAAGGCGCGCGCGCTCCGATGAGTCCCAGATCTAGCGCTTGGCAGCCGGAGATAGCGGGCGCTTGGGATTCGCAAAGGCGAGGGGCGTCGCCTTTGCGAATCCCAAATCCCGACTCCCGAATCCCAACCGTTAGAACCTAATGGAATGACGGCCCTAAACATTGACTGGTAGGCTTCACGACCCCCCAATCGGCCACGCGCGGTGATCCAGTTTCAGCGCCTGCACAAGTCCTATTCCGTTGACGGTCGCCAGATCGTGGCGCTGCATCCGCTCGATCTGCGGATCGGCCCCGGCGAGGTGTTCGGCATCATCGGCCATTCCGGTGCCGGCAAATCCACCCTGATCCGGCTGATCAACCGGCTGGAAGAACCCAGCGGCGGCCGCCTGCTGATCGGCGACGAAGACGTCACCGCGCTGGACAGCCAGGGCCTGCGCGCCCTGCGCCGGCGCATCGGCATGATCTTCCAGCACTTCAATCTGCTGTCCTCGCGCACCGTGGCCGGCAACGTGGCCTTCCCGCTGGAACTGGCCGGCACGCCGCGCGCGGAGATCGATGCGCGGGTGGCCGAGCTGCTGGCCCGGGTGGGCCTGCAGGACCACGCCAACAAGTATCCGGCACAACTGTCCGGCGGACAGAAGCAGCGCGTCGGCATTGCGCGCGCGCTGGCCACCCGGCCGCAGATCCTGCTGTGCGACGAGGCCACCAGCGCACTGGACCCGCAGACCACCGCCTCGGTGCTGCAGCTGCTGGCGCAGATCAACCGCGAGCTGGGCCTGACCATCGTGCTGATCACCCACGAGATGGACGTGATCCGCCGCGTCTGCGACCGCGTGGCCGTGCTGGATGCGGGCCATCTGGTGGAAACCGGTCCGGTCACCGAGGTCTTTTTGCACCCCAAACACGCCACCACCCGGCGCTTCGTGTCCGAAGCCGAACATGTGGACGAAGCCGAACTGCACCGCGATTTCGCCGCGGTCGGCGGGCGCATCGTGCGGCTCACCTTCCTGGGCAACGGCACCTACGAACCCGTGCTGGGCCGCATCGCCCGCGAGACCGGGGTGGACTACAACATCCTGTCCGGGCGCGTGGATCGCATCAAGGACACCCCCTACGGTCAGCTCGTCGTCGCGCTGACCGGCGGCGACCAGAACGCTGCACGCGCCGGCTTCGTCGCCGCCGGCGTGCATGTGGAGGATCTGCGCGTATGAACCCGATCGTTGCCGCTGCCGGCGGTTTCTTCCGCAATCTCGATGCCGCCAAGTGGGGCGACATCGGGCAGGCGACCCTGGACACCTTGTTGATGCTGGCCGGCGCGCTGCCGCTGACCCTGCTGATCGGCCTGCCGCTGGGCGTGGCGCTGTTCCTGTGCGGCGCGCCGCAGCTGCGCCGCCGTCCGGTGCTGTACGGCGCGCTGGCGCTGGTGATCAACCTGCTGCGCTCGGTGCCTTTCATCATCCTGATGATCGCGATGATTCCGCTCACGCTGATGCTGATGGGCACCTCGCTGGGCGTGCGCGGCGCGATCCTGCCGCTGGTGGTCGGTGCCGCGCCGTTCTATGCGCGCCTGGTGGAAACCGCACTGCGCGAGGTGGACCGCGGCATCATCGAAGCCAGCCAGGCGATGGGCGCCACCACCCGCCAGCTGGTGCTGCGGGTGCTGCTGCCCGAAGCGCGCCCCGGCCTGATCGCCGGCGCCACCGTCACCACCATCGCGCTGATCGGCTTCACCGCCATGGGCGGTGCGATCGGTTCCGGCGGGCTGGGCGATGTGGCCTACCGCGAGGGCTACATGCGCTCGCATGCAGATGTGGCGCTGATCACCGTCATCGCCCTGCTGGTGCTGGTGCAGCTGCTGCAGATGCTGGGCGACCGCCTGGTGGCGCACTACAGCCGGCGCTGAGCCGCGCAAGGCAGGGGCGGGGCGGCGGACGCTGGTCGTGCGCCCTGGCCATGGCCGCGCTGGCCGCGGTGGGGCAATCCGCGGGACTGTCTGCATGGCGTCGTGCGCCGCGCGTTGCCGCGGCGCGCTGCATCGCCGCCGCCGCCACGGTCTGCTAGGTTTAACGTCTGCGGCCTTTCCGCACTCCTCCTCCCACGGATCCCTACATGAGCACATTCGCGTTTCGTTCCCTCCTGGCTGCGGCCACGCTGGCGTTGGCGTCCTGCGGCGGCACCGGCGGCAGCAGTGGCGGCGACACCCTCACCGTGGCGGCCACGGCGGTGCCGCATGCCGAGATCCTGGAAGTGGTCGAACCGCTGCTGGCCAAGCAGGGCCTGACACTGGACGTGCGCGTCTTCAACGATTACGTGCAGCCCAACGACCAGGTCGTGCAGAAGCAGATCGACGTCAATTATTTCCAGACCGAGCCCTACCTGGACGCGTACAACCGCGACCGCAAGAGCCAGCTGGTGACTGTGGTCGGCGTGCATATCGAGCCGTTCGGTGCGTACTCGCGCCGCTTCAAGGCGCTGGCCGACCTGCCCACCGGTGCCGATGTGGTGATCCCCAACGACCCCAGCAACAACAGCCGCGCGCTGATCCTGCTCGACAAGGCCGGCGTGATCAAACTCAAGGACCCGAGCAATGCGCTGTCGACCCAGCGGGATATCGTCGACAACCCCAAGCAGTTCAAATTCCGCGAGCTGGATTCGGCAATGCTGCCGCGCGTGCTGGATCAGGTCGACCTGGCGCTGATCAACACCAACTATGCGCTGGATGCCGGGCTCAATCCGACCCGCGATGCCCTGGCGATCGAAAGCAAGGAGTCGCCCTACGTCAACTTCCTGGTGGCGCGAGCGGACAACAAGGACGACCCGCGCGTGCAGAAACTGGCCAAGGCGCTGACCAGCCCGGAAGTGAAGGCCTTCATCGAGCAGAAGTACAAGGGCGCGGTACTGCCTGCGTTCTGAGCAACACGCACCATGCCTGCGTCTGCCCACATGCGGGCGCAGCCACACATCGGCTGGCAGACGAACACGCGCACCTGACGCAGGCGTAGTAGCGTGGTCGGCTCCTTTGTCCAGGCCGTGCCTTCGATGCCCCTGCTGCTTGCCATTCCACTGGCCGTGATCATTGCGTTGGCGGTATTCGCAGTGTTGTTGCCGTTGTCGCTGCTGCAGCGCTTCAGGGTCGGTACCGCACGCCGGCAGGCACGGGGCTGGCTGCTGATGGTCAACCTGGTTTCGGCCGGGCTATCCAGCGCGCTGTTCGTGGTATTTACCCTGATCGCCGCCGCGTTCTGGCCCGGCGCGATCAGCCATGCCGCGTTCGGATGGGCCTGCGGGCTGGCGCTGGGCGTGCTGGCCTTGCGCCTGACCCGCTTCGAGCGCACCGCGCAGGGCCTGTTCTATCGGCCGAATCTGTGGCTGGTGCTGGGCTTGACGGCGCTGGTGGTGGTGCGGGTGATCGCCGGGATGGTGCAGGGCTGGCGCAGTACCTGGCAGGGCGCCACGTGGCCGGTGGACGGCTGGCTCAGCCACGCCAGCCTGCTCGGCGCAGCCGGCGTGCTGCTCGGCTACGCGCTGGCCTACGCCACCCTGTTGTGGTGGCGGTGGCGCACCGCGCGCCTGCGCGGCAGCGTCTACTGGCGTTGAAGGCAGCGCCACGCTCCACTGCCTGCGCGACGATCAACGCTGCTGCGGCGTTGCCGTGGCCATCGCCCGTGCGCTGATGGGCGAGCTGCGCACCGGTCACCCGCCGCCTGGGCACCCCGATGTCGCCACCGGCCAAGCCAACGCGCGGGGCAGGTACCGCGACCGCGCAACGCGCAAGCGACGCGCACAAAAAACGGGCCTTGCGGCCCGTCTTTCGTCAACTGACACATTGCGTACGGCAGGTGCGTGCTTAGAAGCGCGCGCCGATGCCGAAGCCGACGGTCCACGGATCCAGTTCCAGCTCGCTGCCGGTGCCCTGGCCGCCAACGCGCAGTTCCGGACGCGAACGCATGTAGCGGGCGTCGGCGCGTGCGAACCAGGTGGAGTTGATGTTCATGTCCACACCGACGGTGCCGATCACGCCCTTGGCGGTATCCACGCCGACGTGCTGGCCGCTCGGCGAGGCCGCGTCGATCTTCTCGTTGCTGAAGTTCGACTCGTAGTAGCCCACGCCCACGAACGGACGGAACACGTTGTCGGCTTCGCCGAAGTGGTACTGGCCGCTGATGGCGATCGGCTGCTGCTCGACGGTACCGACCTTGCCCACGCCATCGGCGTTGACGCGGTGGTTGAACTTGTCGGCAGCGCCCCACAGTTCAACGGCCCAGTTGTCGTTGATGTAGTAGCTGGCGCTCAGCGTCGGTGCCGGGCCGCCATCGACGTCCAGGCCCGGAGCCGGATCGTTCTTCGGGTTCAGCAATGCCACGCCACCGACCACGGCCCAATGCTTGCCGGAGGCAGTTTCAGCAGTGGAGGAAGTCGAGGAGGTGTCACTGGAATAGGTGGTGTCCTGCGCGAACGCGGACGGTGCAATCGCAAGTGCAGATACAGCAGCCAGGCTCAGGATGGAAATGGAACGCATGAGGATCTCCTCGTCTTGTTGTTAGGCCCGTGGAGTGGGCCGCGCCAAAACTATTCCTAAAAATCTGAATCCACGCCCACCTGCGGCTCGCTAAAATTTCGTTTGTTCAGGAACATTCCCAAGAAGGCCGTGGTTGCACGATGCAGGCAGAAAAAGACATTCACGCAGATGCGAATGCCGTGACGAAAAACGGCACATGTGAGGGCTTGCCAGCGCACGTTCGTAACGATTGTCGCGTGCTGGTGCTCGGCTCGATGCCCGGCATCGCCTCGCTGGATGCTGGTTGCTACTACGCGCATCCGCGTAATCGGTTCTGGCCTGTCATGCATGCCCTGTTGGGCATCGATGCGGCCTTTCCCTATGCCTTGCGCATGCAGGCACTGCTTCACGGCGGCCTCGGTCTGTGGGACGTGATCGGCCAGTGCGTGCGTCCCGGCAGCCTGGACACCGCCATCGTTGCCGACAGCGTCGTGATCAACCCGCTGCCCACGTTGCTGTCCACGTTGCCGCAACTGCGCCTGGTGGCCTGCAATGGCGCCGCTGCCGCCAAGGCCTGGCAGCGGCATGTGCACCCCCTGCTCCCGGAGCAGGCGCGCGCGGTGCCGATGCTGGCCTTGCCTTCCACCAGCCCGGCCAATGCTGCCTGGTCGTTGCCGCGCCTGTGTCAGGCATGGCAACCCGTGCGTGATGCGTTGAAGTAAGCCACACGCCAGCGTATCGCCGCTGGTCTGCAACCGGTGCAACACACAGAGCGCGCAGGTACGGCGGCGGTCGCCATCAGTCACGCCAGCCTCTGGCACAGGTGCAGCGGAGGCAGGGGCGGCACAGTGCAGGCAGCACACGGGAGCGACGCAATGGCGATCAGGCATGCAATGACGGGACTGGCCGCGCTGGCCCTGGCGTCGTTCGGTGCAGTGCCAGTGGCTGCTGCGGCGGAGCTGCACTGCAATGTCAGCAGCGATTACGAGCTCACGCTCACTGCGCGCAGCGTCGTGCTGATCCGTGCCGCCGGTGCGCCGCAGCGCCTGGTGATGCGCCAGGGCGCATTGTTCGTGGACGACCGCTGGGTTGCGCTGAGCGCTGACGACCGCACTCGGCTGATCCAGTTCGAGCGCCAGACGCGCGAGGTGGTGCCACTGGTGCAGGACGTCGGGCGCGACGCCGCCGATATCGCGCTCGCGGCGCTGGGTGAGGTGGCGGCCGGCTTCAGTCGCAGTCCGGAGGAAACCCGCAGGCAGCTGGCGGGCGTGCGCGAGAAGCTGGACCTGCGTTTGACGCAAAGCTTCAGCAAGCGCCAGCTCACGCCCATCGATATCGACCAGGAGATCGGTGCGCTGGTTGCCGAGCTGCTGCCGCAGCTGATCGGCGATGTGATCGCCGCGGCGGTGCAGTCGGCACTGACCGGAAACGATGCGCAGCTGCGCTCGCTCGATGGCCTGCAAGCGCGCATCGAGCGCATGGTCGAGCCGCGGGCGCGTGCATTGCGGCCTCGCGCGCAGCAGCTGTGCACACGGGTCCACGCCCTCGATGCGCTGGACAATGCGCTGGCGTATCGTTTGCCCTCGGGCGAGCCACTACAACTGTTGCGGGTGGATCGGCGCATGTCGAAATAAGCGTGCAGGTGCGCGTGCGGACGCTGCATCCTGCCGGGCGCGCGATTTTTTCCGCGGCAATGGTTGGCGCTGCGGCCCGCAGCCGGCCACAATAGGGGTTTCCCCATCTGTTGCCGGAGTTCCCCGTATGGCCGAAATCAAGGAAGCACTTGTCCCCGATATCGGTGACTACAGCGACGTCCCGGTAATCGAGGTGCTGGTGTCCGTCGGCGATACGGTCAGCAAGGACCAGAGCCTGGTCACGCTGGAATCGGACAAGGCCACGATGGAAGTGCCCTCGTCGGTGGCCGGCGTGGTCAAGGAGATCAAGGTCAAGGTCGGCGATTCGTTGTCGCAGGGCGCCCTGGTGGCGCTGATCGAAGTGGCCGATGCCGGCGCAGGCACCGCCGCCAAGCCGGCCCCCGCCGCCGCGCCCGCCAAGGCCGCGCCCGCTGCGGCGCCGGCACCTGCCGCCAAGGCCGAGCCGGCTGCACCGGCGGCCGGTTCGGAAGGCGGCCTGATCGAGGCCACCGTGCCCGACATCGGCGACTACACCGACATCCCGGTGATCGAAGTGCTGGTCGCCGTGGGCGACACCGTTGCCAAGGACCAGAGCCTGGTCACGCTGGAGTCGGACAAGGCCACGATGGAAGTGCCGTCCTCGGCTGCGGGCGTGGTGAAGGAGCTCAAGGTCAAGGTCGGCGACACCCTGTCGCAGGGCAATGTGGTGGCGATCATCGCCGCCAGCGATGGCGGCGCCGGTGCGGCCCAGTCCCCGGCCAAGCCCACCACCGACACCGCCGAGACGGCGGGCAAGGTCGAGCCGGTCGCCGTCTCTGCCGAGCCGGACAAGCTGGCCCAGCGCGAAATCGCGCAGGTGCAGGGTGCCCGTTCCAGCGGCCCGTCGCAGCCGGCCGGTGCCGCGCAGGGCGGCCAGTCGGCCGGCAACCCGAGCAGCCCGCCGGTGACCTTCGATGCCGACAGCGTGCTGCCCTCCAAGGTGCCGTATGCCAGCCCGGTGGTGCGCGTGTTTGCACGTGAACTCGGCGTGGACCTGAGCCAGATCAAGGGCAGTGAAAAGGGCGGCCGCATCACCCGTGAGGACGTGCAGCGCTTCGTCAAGGCCGCACTCAGCGGCGGCGCACCTGCCGCAGCCGGCGCTGCCCCGGCCGGTGGTGGCAACGGCCTGAACCTGCTGGCCTGGCCGAAGGTGGACTTCAGTAAGTTCGGTGACACCGAAACCCAGCCGCTGTCGCGCATCAAGAAGATTTCCGGTGCCAACCTGGCGCGCAACTGGGCCATGATTCCGCACGTCACCCAGTTCGAATCGGCCGACATCACCGACCTGGAAGCCCTGCGCGTTGCCCTCAACAAGGAAAACGAGAAGGCGGGCATCAAGCTCACCATGCTCGCCTTCCTGGTCAAGGCCAGTGCCGCAGCGCTGAAGAAATTCCCCGAGTTCAACGCCTCGCTGGATGCGGCCGGCGAAAACCTCACGCTGAAGAAGTACATCAACATTGGCTTCGCGGCCGATACGCCGAATGGCCTGGTGGTGCCGGTGATCCGCGACGTCGACAAGAAGGGCGTGCTGCAGATCGCCCAGGAAAGCGGCGAGCTGGCCAAGAAGGCGCGCGACGGCAAGCTGGGCCCGGCCGACATGAGCGGCGGCTGCTTCTCGATCAGCTCGCTCGGCGGCATCGGCGGCACCGCGTTCACGCCCATCATCAATGCGCCGGAAGTGGCGATCCTGGGCGTGTCCAAGTCGGCGATGCAGCCGGTCTGGAACGGCAAGGACTTCTCGCCCAAGCTGATGCTGCCGTTGTCGCTGAGCTACGACCACCGCGTCATCGACGGCGCGCTGGCGGCCCGCTTCACCACCTACCTCAGCCAGGTGCTGGCCGACATGCGTCGCGTCCTGCTGTGAAGCCTGCGCTGCTGACGATCGCCCTGCTTGGCGCGGTGCCGTGGACCTGTGCCGTGGCGCGCGAGTGCGACAGCACGCTCGGGCGCGGCTGGCCGCCGGCAGTAGGCAACTACGGCACTGCGGTGACCACGCTGCTCGATGGCGCCAGCAAGCCGGCCTTGTCGTTGCTGACCCTGCCCACACGTGGGGTGGAGAGCGGCGTGTCGCTGGTGCCGGGCAAGGACGGCACCGACTGGACCCTGCGGCACAGCCGCGCCGACGAGCGCGTCTACAGCTGGGTCAGTCAGGCCGATCGCGGCAGCGTGCAGTTCCGTACCGAACAGACCCCGGAAACGGTCGAGATCCCGATTCCGGCGGCCCTGGCCAGGCGCCTGGTCAGCAACTGGACCGCTGCACTCACCCAGCTGGCGCCGACCGGCCGTACTGCACCGGTGACCGAGGGCGAGGTGGTGTCGTTCCAGGTCGAGGGCGTGCGCTACAGCGGCACGCGCCCGAGCTGCGGTGCCGGCGAGCTGCTGCTGCAACAGGCCGCGCTGCTGATCGAAGCCAGCGACGGCAAGGAAAAGAAGCGCGACAAGCGCTGGACCCAAATCGAATCGTCGCTGGATGAACTTCAGCAGACGCTTGCCGGCACGGCCGGTTGAGCCACAGGAGAAGCAAATGGCGGTCATTGAAATCAAGGTTCCCGACATCGGCGATTACAGCGATGTCCCCGTCATCGAAGTGCTGGTCGCCGTGGGCGACAGCGTGGCCAAGGACCAGGGCCTGGTGACGCTGGAATCGGACAAGGCCACGCTGGAAGTGCCGTCCTCGGCCGCCGGTGTGGTCAAGGAACTCAAGGTCAAGGTGGGCGACAACCTTTCCGAAGGTGCGGTCGTGCTGCTGCTCGAGACCGAAGGCGAGGCCGCCGCGCCGGCAGCGCCTGCCAAGGCCGACACCAAGGCTGCCCCGGCCGCTGCAGCGCCTGCCGCCGCTCCGGGCAGCAAGCCGCCGGTGACACCATCGCATCGCGCTCCGGTCGAGCCGGCAGCGCCCAAGCCGGCACTGGCCAGCGGCAAGCCCGCCGATATCGAATGCAAGATGGTGGTGCTCGGCGCCGGCCCCGGTGGTTATACCGCCGCGTTCCGCGCGGCCGATCTGGGCCTGGACACGGTGCTGATCGAGCGCTACGCCAGCCTCGGCGGCGTCTGCCTCAACGTGGGCTGCATTCCGTCCAAGGCGCTGCTGCATGCGGCAGCGGTGATCGACGAGGTCGCCCATGCCGGCGATTTCGGCGTGGACTTCGGCCAGCCCAGGATCACCCTGGACAAGCTGCGCGAGTACAAGGAAAAAGTGGTCGGCAAGCTCACCGGCGGCCTGGCCAGCATGGCCAAGCAGCGCAAGGTACGCACCGTCACCGGTGTGGCCAGCTTCGTCTCGCCCAACGAGCTGGAGATCGTCGGCGACGACGGCAAGACCCAGCTGCTGCGTTTCGAGCACTGCATCATCGCGGCAGGCTCGCAGGCGGTGAAGCTGCCCAACTTCCCGTGGGACGACAAGCGCGTGATGGACTCCACCGACGCGCTGGAGCTGCACGACATTCCCAAGACCCTACTGGTGGTCGGCGGCGGCATCATCGGCCTGGAAATGGCCACGGTGTACAGCGCGCTCGGCAGCAAGGTCACCGTGGTCGAGTTCATGGACCAGCTGATGCCGGGCGCCGACAAGGACCTGGTCAAGCCGCTGGCCGACCGCCTGAAGAAGCAGGGCGTGGAAGTCCATCTCAAGACCAAGGCCACCGACGTCAAGGCTGACACCAGCGGCATCACCGTGTCGTTCGAAGCGGCGGTGGAAGGCGAAAAGCCGGGTCTGCAGGCCACCGCCTACGATCGCGTGCTGGTCGCCGTGGGCCGTACGCCCAACGGCAAGAAGATCGGCGCGGAGAAGGCCGGCGTCACCATCACCGAGCGCGGCTTCATCCCGGTCGACCGGCAGATGCGCACCAACGTGCCGCACATCTTCGCCATCGGCGACATCGTCGGTAACCCGATGCTGGCGCACAAGGCCACCCACGAAGGCAAGCTGGCCGCCGAAGTGGCTGCCGGCGAGAAGAAGGAATGGGTGGCGCGGGTGATTCCGTCGGTGGCCTACACCAACCCGGAAATCGCCTGGGTCGGCGTCACCGAAACCGAAGCCAAGGCTAAGGGCCTGAAGGTCGGCGTGGCCAAGTTCCCGTGGGCCGCCAGCGGCCGTGCGATCGGCATCGGCCGCACCGAAGGCTTCACCAAGCTGATCTTCGACGAAGAGACCCATCGCGTGATCGGTGGTGCCATCGTCGGCGTGCACGCCGGTGACCTGCTGGCCGAAATCGGCCTGGCCATCGAGATGGGCGCCGAAGCCGAAGACATCGGCCACACCATCCACGCGCATCCGACCCTGAGCGAATCGGTCGGCATGGCGGCCGAGGTCTACGACGGCACCATCACCGACCTGTACATCCCCAAGAAGAAGTAAGCGCCGTTCCGCACGGCCGTGCCGCCACGTGTGGTGCGGTCGTTGCGGTGGTGAGTCGACGCATGGAGGTCGTCATGGGGCAGGGCAATCTGTGTCCTGAACTGCAGGCGCTGCTGCAGCGCGAACTGGCCAGTGGTAACCGTATCGCCGAGCCGCCGCAGCGAACCGACTGGCCACATCCGGGCTCGGTGTTCGTCTCGCTGAAGCGCGACTTGCGCAGCGACGTGGCGTCGCTGCCGGCAACGGTGCAGCATGCGATCTGCACCGATCCCCACTACGGTTGGCACGACGAGTGCTACTGCACCACGCACCGGCATCTGTTGGTCGCGGGTGCGACCAAGCCGCCCTGAGCGTGTGTCCGCTGCTGCCATGGGTTGCAGCCGCGTCGGTTACTTGCCATGCATCCGTAAAACGACAGAACCCCGCATCGCTGCGGGGTTCTGTATGAGGCTGCTTTTGCGGGTCCCGGGTACCGGGGGCCCGAAAGAATCAGAACGCGAACGTCACGCCTGCAACCGGGCCCTTGAACTCCTGCTTCAGGCCGATCAGGCCGTCGCTGCCGCGCTGGTCGACGTCGAGCTTGAACCAGTCGTAGCCGGCGAAGATGCCGAAGTTCTTGGTGAAGCGGTATTCGGCCATCGCGTTGGCGCGGCTCAGGTCACCGTCGTAGTCGCCGAAGTCGCCCCAGCTGGTGTTGAGGTACTGGCCCTGCACGTTGAACAGCCAATGCTCGCTTGGGCGTGCGGTGAAGCGGATACCCACCACCGGCGCGGCGCCGTCTTCGCTTTCGTCCAGCACGTCGCCGGAGAACACGCTGCCCAGATCGGCATACGCATTGGCTTCGACCTTGGCGTACTCGGCACCGATCTGCAGGCCGAGGCTGAATTCAGGGGTGTCGATCACCGAGTAGTCGTACACCAGGGTCGCAACCTGGTACTTCAGCTCGCCCTTGATGAAGCTGCCGGTCGGCACGGTCACGCCACCGGCGCTCAGATCCTGGGTCAGGGTCTCGCGGCGGTCCTTGTCGTACTTGAAGTAATCGAAGATCAGGCGCTGACGGGTGCTGATGCGGAACACGCCATCCACGCGCGGCTCCCATTCCTTGCCGCCGAGCTTGAAGTCTTCGTTGACCGACACGTTATTGCCAGCCACCAGCGTGTTGCCACGGATGGTGTTGTCGTTGTCGACGTTCATCGCACCGAGGCGAAGCTGGAAGCGGTCGTCGGTATCTTCGGCGTGTGCGGGCGCGACATAGCCGACGGCCAGAACGCACGGGATCGCCAGTGCGAGAAGGTGTTTCATGGGGAGCTCCGAATTCTTGGAATGGTCAGGCCGTTGAGCCAGTGCGGCGCATGTTCGATAAGGCGGCGTCGTCCAAAAGTGAAGAACCCGTCGCATGACCGTGAAGGTGCGCATAGCAATCGGACAAAACGGTCCGCAATGCCAACAAGCACAGGCGCCGCCGCTATTCGGACCTGAAAACGCTGCCGGTCGCGATGGGCCCAAAGTGTGCGGCAGTGCATACCCTGCGGTACGTTCGACTGCGCAGAGTGCGCAAAGTGACTCCTGATGTCGCCGGGCCATCGCTCGTTCGCGCGCTGGCGAAGCGAGTGGTCGTGCACCGCAGCGGATTGGACCGCGGATGGGAAAGTGTCAGGGTGCGACAAAATGCGTAAAAAGCAGGAGCCCCGGTTTCCCGGGGCCCCCAGACGCGGCCTGCGGCGCGACCTTTCGACGAGGATGTGCAGGCCTCGCCGGTTATGACCGTCGGTTTGTGGCAAAGTTCCCACCCGTTGCCGCTGCCGTCACATGGTGCGTCGCAACAACGAATGACCTTTGCCGGTTGTCTCGCAATTTGTCCCATTGCTATACTTTCGCGGCTCGACGAGGCGCAACTGCGCTTCCCACTCATTCACACGTAAGGTAACCGTAGTGCTGAACTCCGTTGACGCGGGTCGGCGGTTGATGCTGCGCGCTGCGGTATATCCGCTTGCCGCCGTAGCTATAACCAGTCTGGGGTTGCTGTTGGTCGGTCCCCGTTACTCTGCCGGTCTGGCATTGACCGGGTTTGCGACGGTGCTGGGTGGTTGGGTGGCGGCACGTACCGCGCTCGGTGGCGGCATCCAGGCGGCCGGTATCGCCATGGTGCGGCTGGTGCTGGCGATGGTGCTGAAGTGGGTATTGGTATTTGCGGCGTTGTCGCTGGGCTTTGCCCTGTGGCGGCTGCCTCCTCTGGCTCTGTTGGCGGGTATCGCCATCGGGTTGATTTTTCAGGTTCTGGCCTTGGCCAGACGTTGATTCGAACTTAAAGGGCTCCAGACACATGGCGGGCGAGGCAGCAACCCCTACCTCCTATATCCAGCATCACTTGCAGAACCTGATCTATCCGGTTCGCGAGGGTGGCGGCACGTTTTGGACCATCCACGTCGACACCCTGATCATGGCCGTGTTGATGGGCCTGGTGATGGTGCTGGCATTCTGGACGGCGACCCGCAATGCCACTGCCGGCGTGCCGGGCAAGTGGCAGGCATTCGTGGAAATCTGCCTGGAGTTCGTCGACCGCCAGGCCAAGGACACCTATCACGGCAGCAGCAAGCTGGTGACGCCGATCGCGATCACCATCTTCTTCTGGATCCTGTTGATGAACCTCATCAAGATGATTCCGGCCGATTTCATCGCCATTCCGCTGGGCTGGGCCGGTATCCATGCCTGGAAGCCGGTACCCACCGCCGACGTCAATGCCACCTTGGGCATGTCGATCAGCGTGTTCTTCCTGATGATCGTGTTCTCGCTGCGCTCCAAGGGCGTGGGCGGCATGACCAAGGAATTCCTCACGGCGCCGTTCGGCAAATGGATGATGCCGTTCAACCTGCTCTTGAACATCGTCGAGTGGCTGAGCAAGCCGATTTCGTTGGCGATGCGACTGTTCGGCAACATGTTCGGCGGCGAGATCGTCTTCCTGCTGATCTGGGTGCTGGGCGGTGCGGGCATCGCCGGCATGGTTGCTGGCGGCGCGTTCGGCCTTGGCTGGATGCTGTTCCACCTGCTGGTGATTCCGCTGCAGGCGTTCATTTTCATGATGCTGTCGATCGTGTATCTGAGCCTGGCTGAAGACAGTCACTGAGTTTGCGTCACCCCTTCATCTGCTTCATTCCGCTTCATCCATCACCCTTAGAAACTTTCGTTCGGAGATCACCATGTACCTCGCCGTCCTGACCAACCTCGCTCAAGTCCAGAGCTCCACCGTCCTCGCCGTCGGCATCATGATCGGCCTGGCCGCGCTGGGTGCCGGCCTCGGTCTGGCCATCATGGCTGGCAAGTTCCTGGAATCGGCTGCGCGCCAGCCGGAACTGATCCCGGTGCTGCAGGTGCGTATGTTCATCACCGCCGGCCTGATCGACGCCGCGTTCATCATCAGCGTCGCTGTCGGCCTGCTGTTCGCCTTCGCCAACCCGCTGGCCCAGGTGTTCATCGAGCGTCTGTCGCAGGCCGCCGGCTGATCCAGCGGTAGCAGGATGTGGAGGCAGCCGCGCGCGGTTGCCTCCGCGGATGAAGGTCGGAAAGCGTCGCCCGTGCGGCGGCGCTTTCACCCCTAAACAGCGATTGAGCGACCCATGGATATCACCCTTACCATCTTTGCCCAGGCGTTGGCCTTCGCCGGTCTGATCTGGATCGTCGCGACCAAAATCTGGCCGCCGCTGTTGCAGGCGATCGAAGAGCGTCAGCAAAAGATCGCTGAAGGTCTGGCTGCGGCCGATCGCAGTCAGAAGGATCTGGCGCAGGCGCAGGAAAAGGTCAACGAAGCATTGAAGGACGCACGCACCAAGGCCAACGAGATCATCGATCAGGCCCATGCGCGCGCCAACCAGATCATCGAAGCGGCCAAGCTGGAGGCAATCGCCGAAGCCAACCGTCAGAAGGATCTTGCCCAGACCGAAATCGACGCATCCGCCACCCGTGCCCGCGAAGAACTGCGCAGGCAGGTCTCGGTGCTGGCCGTCAGCGGTGCAGAAAAGCTGCTCAAGCGCGAAATCGACGCCAACGCCCACAAGGCGCTGCTCGACGAGCTGGCGGCGGAGATTTAAGCGATGAGTCAGGCCCTCACACTTGCCCGTCCCTACGGCCGTGCTGCGTTTGCGATCGCGCGTGAGGGCGGCACATTCGCGCCCTGGTCCGATGCGCTGGCGTTTTCGGCGCAGGTGGCTGGCGATCCGCGCGTGGCTGCGCTGCTGCTCAACCCGGCCCTGGGCCAGGAACAGGCGGTAACGTTGCTGGCGCCACCGCAGGCAGGCGAAGACTATCTGCGCTTCCTCGGCCTGCTGGCCGATGCGCAGCGGCTGTCGCTGCTGCCGGAAGTAGCGGGGCTGTACGAACAGCTGCGTGCCGAAGCCGAACACGTCGTCAAGGCGACCGTGACCTCGGCCACCGAGATGAGCCCGGCCGAACTGGACACGATTGCCGTCGCGCTGAAGAAGCGTTTCGGCCGCGAGGTGGACATCACCACCGCGGTGGATGCGTCGCTGATCGGCGGCGCGGTGATCGACACCGGCGACGTGGTCATCGACGGCTCGCTGAAGGGCAAGCTTGCGCGTCTGCAAAGCTCGCTCGCCCACTGAATTCACATAAACGCATGGCCCTCGCGGCCGGCACCTAGGACTGAACGATGGCAACCACGCTCAACCCCTCCGAAATCAGCGACCTGATCAAGACCCGCATCGAGACGGTCAAGCTGTCTGCGGAGTCGCGCAACGAAGGCTCCGTGACCAGCGTGTCCGACGGCATCGTGCGCATCTTCGGCCTGGCCGATGTGATGCAGGGCGAAATGATCGAACTGCCGAACAACACCTTCGCCCTGGCGTTGAACCTGGAGCGCGATTCGGTCGGCGCCGTGGTGCTGGGCGATTACGAAAACCTGCGCGAAGGCGACGTGGCCAAGACCACCGGCCGCATCCTGGAAGTGCCGGTGGGTCCGGAACTGCTGGGTCGCGTGGTCAACGCACTGGGCGAGCCGATCGACGGCAAGGGCCCGCTGGGCGCCACCCAGACCGCACCGGTGGAGCGCGTGGCGCCCGGCGTGATCTGGCGCAAGTCGGTCGACCAGCCGGTGCAGACCGGTTACAAGTCGGTCGATGCGATGATCCCGATCGGCCGTGGCCAGCGCGAGCTGGTCATCGGCGACCGTCAGACCGGCAAGACCGCGCTGGCGATCGATGCGGTGATCAACCAGAAGGGCACCGGCATCAAGTGCGTGTACGTGGCGATCGGCCAGAAGGCCTCGACCGTCGCCAACATCGTGCGCAAGCTCGAAGAGAACGGCGCGCTGGCGCACACCGTGGTGGTGGCTGCGACCGCGTCCGAATCGGCCGCGATGCAGTACATCAGCCCGTACGCCGGCTGCACCATGGGCGAGTACTTCATGGACCGCGGCGAAGACGCATTGATCGTGTACGACGATCTGTCCAAGCAGGCCGTGGCCTACCGCCAGATCTCGCTGCTGCTCAAGCGCCCGCCGGGTCGCGAAGCCTATCCGGGCGACGTGTTCTATCTGCACTCCCGCCTGCTCGAGCGCGCTGCACGCGTGTCCGAGGAATACGTGGAGAAGTTCACCAACGGTGCTGTGACCGGCAAGACCGGCTCGCTGACCGCGCTGCCGATCATTGAAACGCAGGCTGGCGACGTCTCCGCGTTCGTGCCGACCAACGTGATCTCGATCACCGACGGCCAGATCTTCCTGGAAACCGACCTGTTCAACGCCGGTATCCGCCCGGCCGTCAACGCCGGTATCTCGGTGTCGCGCGTCGGTGGTGCGGCCCAGACCAAGATCATCAAGAAGCTGTCCGGCGGCATCCGCATCTCGCTGGCGCAGTACCGCGAGCTGGCTGCGTTCGCGCAGTTCGCCTCGGACCTGGACGAAGCCACCCGCAAGCAGCTCGAGCGCGGCCAGCGCGTCACCGAGCTGATGAAGCAGAAGCAGTACGCGCCGATGTCCATCGCCAACCAGGCGCTGTCGATCTATGCCGTCAACGAGGGTTATCTCGATGACGTGCCGGTCAACAAGCTGCTGGCGTTCGAAGAAGGCCTGCACGCGCATTTCGCCAACACCCAGGGCGAGTTGATCAGCAAGATCAACAGCACCGGCGGTTGGGACAACGACATCGAAGCGGCGTTCAAGAAGGGCATCGCAGAGTTCAAGACCACGGGCACCTGGTAAGTCAGTAGCCGGGATTTGGGATTGGGCATTCGGGATTTGTAAGAACGGTGGATCGAGGTCTGTTGATCCTCGACCATCGTTTCGAATCTCCAAATTAGGTATTCGGAAGTCGTGGTGCGGGACGTGGGAGGCTTCGGCCATTCCCGAATCCCGAATCCCGATTCCCACGAGCGAAGCGAGCGAGCAATGGCAGGCGGACGCGAAATCAAAACCAAGATCAAGAGCGTGCAGAACACCCGCAAGGTGACGCGCGCGCTCGAAATGGTCTCGGCCTCCAAGATCCGCAAGGCGCAGGACCGCATGAAGACCTCGCGTCCGTATGCGCAGGCGATGAAGCAGGTGATCGGGCATCTGGCGCAGGCCAGCACCGATTTCCAGCATCCGTTCCTGGTCGAGCGCGAGCAGGTCAAGCGGGTCGGCTACATCGTGATCTCTTCCGACCGCGGCCTGGCCGGCGGTCTGAACAACAACCTGTTCCGCAAGATGCTGGGCGAAGTGCGCCCGTGGCAGGACAAGGGCGCCGAGGTCGACGTGGTGACCATCGGCCAGAAGGCCTCGGCGTTCTTCCGTCGCATCAAGGTCAACATGGTCGGCAGCGTGACCCACCTGGGCGACAGCCCGCAGGTGGAACAGCTGATCGGCGTGATCAAGGTGATGATCGATGCCTTCATCGAGGGCCGTGTGGACCGCGTGTACCTGGTCTACAACCGTTTCGTGAACACCATGACGCAGAAGGCCAGCTTCGATCAGCTGCTGCCGCTGCCGGCCGCCGAGCACAAGGTGGCGCAGCACGATTGGGACTACCTGTACGAACCCGATGCCGCCACCGTGCTGGAGCACGTGATGACGCGTTACATCGAGTCGCTGGTGTACCAGGCGGTGCTGGAAAACGTGGCCTCCGAACATGCCGCGCGCATGGTGGCAATGAAGGCCGCCAGCGACAACGCCAACAAGATGATCGGCACCTTGCAACTGGTCTACAACAAGGCGCGCCAGGCGGCGATCACCCAGGAAATTTCGGAAATCGTCAGCGGCGCGGCCGCTGTGTAGCCGGGAATGGAGAATCGGGAAACGGGAATAGGCAAGGCCGCCGGTGCTCTTGATCTTCCCATTCCCCATTCTCGATTCCCCATTCCCGACACCAGAATCGAACAGACATTAGTGGAGTTATCCAAATGAGTCAGGGCAAGATCGTTCAGATCATCGGCGCGGTCGTCGACGTCGAATTCCCGCGTAATGAAGTGCCGAAGGTGTATCACGCGCTCAAGGTCGACGGCACCGAAATCACCCTGGAAGTGCAGCAGCAGCTGGGCGACGGCGTCGTGCGCACGATTGCGCTGGGCTCCACCGACGGCCTGAAGCGCAACCTGGTCGCCACCAACACCGAACGCGCTATTTCGGTGCCGGTCGGTGCCGGTACGCTGGGCCGCATCATGGACGTGCTGGGTCGCCCCATCGACGAAGCCGGTGACGTGCAGGCTTCGGATCACTGGGAAATCCATCGCGGCGCACCGTCGTATGAAGACCAGTCGTCCAGCACCGAATTGCTGGAAACCGGCATCAAGGTCATCGACCTGATGTGCCCGTTCGCCAAGGGCGGCAAGGTCGGCCTGTTCGGCGGCGCCGGCGTCGGCAAGACCGTCAACATGATGGAACTGATCAACAACATCGCCAAGGCGCACAGCGGTCTGTCCGTGTTCGCCGGCGTGGGCGAGCGTACCCGCGAGGGCAACGACTTCTACCACGAGATGAAGGACTCCAACGTCCTGGACAAGGTCGCGATGGTGTACGGCCAGATGAACGAGCCGCCGGGCAACCGTCTGCGCGTTGCGCTGACCGGCCTGACCATGGCCGAGTACTTCCGCGACGAGAAGGACGAGAACGGCAAGGGCAAGGACGTGCTGCTGTTCGTGGACAACATCTACCGCTACACGCTGGCCGGTACCGAAGTGTCCGCGCTGCTCGGCCGCATGCCGTCCGCCGTGGGCTACCAGCCGACCCTGGCCGAAGAAATGGGCGTGCTGCAGGAGCGCATCACCTCGACCAAGAGCGGTTCGATCACCTCGATCCAGGCCGTGTACGTGCCCGCAGACGACCTGACCGACCCGTCGCCGGCGACCACCTTCGCCCACTTGGACTCGACGGTCACGCTGAGCCGTAACATCGCTTCGCTGGGTATCTACCCGGCGGTGGATCCGCTGGATTCCACCAGCCGCCAGATGGACCCGCTGGTGATCGGTCACGAGCATTACGACACCGCCCAGCGCGTCCAGCAGACCTTGCAGAAGTACAAGGAGCTGAAGGACATCATCGCGATCCTGGGCATGGACGAGCTGAGCGAAGAAGACAAGCAGTCGGTGTCGCGCGCACGCAAGATCGAGCGCTTCTTCAGCCAGCCCTTCCACGTGGCCGAAGTGTTCACCGGCTCGCCGGGCAAGTACGTCTCGTTGAAGGACACCATCCGCGGCTTCAAGGCGATCTGCGACGGCGAATACGACCACCTGCCGGAGCAGGCGTTCTACATGGTCGGCAGCATCGAAGAAGCGGTCGAGAAAGCCAACAAGATGAGCGCCAAGGCCTGATGCGATCCCAGCCGCTACGCGGCTGGAATCGGGAATCGGGAATCGGGAATCGTAAAAGGCGGGTCATCGGTGGATTGGAATTGAGAGGAATGGAAAAAGCGCGCAGCCAGCCGCTCTTCCAATTCCCGATTCCCAATTCCCGGTTCCCCGCCTCACAAGGTGAGGCACCATGAGCACTATCCGTTGCGACATCGTCAGCGCCGAGAAGGAGATCTTCCACGGTGAGGCGACGCTGGTCGTGGCTACCGGCGAGCTGGGCGAGCTGGGCATTGCGCCCAAGCACGCACCGCTGATCACCCGCCTGAAGCCGGGCAAGGTGGTGGTCACCACCGCCAGTGGCGAACAGCTGGACTTCGCCATTTCCGGCGGCATCCTGGAAGTGCAGCCGCAGGTGGTGACCGTGCTGGTCGACACCGCGGTGCGTGCGCAGGACATCGACGAGGCCGCCGTCCGCAAGGTCAAGGAAGAAGCCGAGCGGCTGCTGGCCAACCGTGGCGACACGGTGGACGTGGCCCAGGCGCAGCGTCAGCTGGCCGAGGCGACGGTGCAGTTGCAGGCGCTCGAACGCCTGCGCCGTAATCTCAAGCACTGAGCGCTTGCCTGGCCCGTCAAGGGTCAGGCAACGCGATGCCCGTGTACTGCCGCACCCAGGTGTGGACTGCAAACGCCGACCTCCGTGTCGGCGTTTTCGTTTCTGGAGCCGCGGTTGCGGGACAGCACGCCATGTTCTGTGGGTAACAGGCACACTGCGCGCTTGCGCCGTGGTGCGATGCGGGATGCGCCGTTACGACGGTTTGTGTGCCTTGGTTGACGTCTGCGCGTCATCGCCGCAGCCGACCTGTCGTGGAGGATCGTTACATGACCCACTGGGTGAATGGCTTCCGTCGTTACGTCATGACCGGCATGCTGACGGCCGCACTGCTGGGGTGCGCGTGGCCGGCGCGCAGCCAGCCGTCGCTGGACCCGCTGCTGGACCGCATCGTGGCGCGCAATGCCATCGGCGATGCCGTGGCGTTGAGCAAGTGGGACAGCGGCAAGCCGGTACTGGACCAGACGCGCGAAGCCGCAGTGTTGCTGAGCGTGCGCGATCAGGCGTCCCACCATGGGCTGGAGCCCGATGACGCGGTGCGTTTTTTTGCCGCGCAGATCGAGGCCAACAAGGCGGTGCAATATGCACTACTGAATCGCTGGCACGAGCGCGGCCGCGCGCCGGATACCGCCCGGCCGGATCTGGCCGCGTTGCGCGCGCGACTGGACCAGCTGCAGGGCGAGTTGCTCGATGCACTGGCCGCCGCAGGTCCCGCACGCGCGGCGCGCGAGTGCCCGGCCGACACCGCGCGCGCGGCCGCGCGCTATGCCGCGCAATGGCAACTGGACGCACTGCATCGCGCGGCACTGGTGCGCAGCCTGGGCGACTTCTGCCAGCAGGTGGGCAACAAGACCTAGCGGGCGGCAATTCGGCACGATGGGCTCGATGCAGGCGAGCAGACGATTCAGGGCGTGTGTGGGTCTATGCGCTTGCAGCGTGTGCGGGAACGAGTGACCGTATCTGCGGTCAGGCGGATAACCGCGCGGTCAGCGATTGGCCGCGTAGTCCGGCGACCTGTGGGTGACACGGTTGTGTACCAATAGCGTCCAACGACGGCGAAGCCGGGTTCGTGCGCGGTCGTCAGCCTGAGGGTGCGCCGCTGCGCGGGCGTCTGCGACGGGAAAAGCGGGGGTTTGAACGACATGCCTGTCGCATGGCGGCTGTTCGCCAGCGCTCCCCAGGCGAAGGCAGGCGCAGTGTGCAGGACAGGTCGCGCCGGCGCGGAGCGTTTGATGCGCCCGGTCGCCGTGATCGCTTGCCTGGCCTCAGCGATACACCACGTGCCGGCCCAAAAAGAACGACACGATTGCCAGCCCGCCTTCGACCAGCGGTTTGGCCAGCCAGGCCTGACGCAGGCCGACCAGATCGACGGTGACCGACAGCAGCCAGGTGCTGATCAGCGTCAGCGCCAGCCACATCACCGCAAAGCGTCGAAAACGCTGCCAGCCGAGGCGTGCATCGCCTTGCCGGGCAAAGGTGTAGCGGCCGTTGAGCCAGAAGCCGAGCACCGCACCGCTGATGCGCCCGAGCAGATTGGCCGGCACCGCAGGCATGCCGGCGGCGGTGGCCGCGATGAAGATGCCGCAATCCACCGCCAACTGCAGCGCGCCAATGAGGATGAACTGGCTGCCTTGGCGGAACAGGCTCATGCGGACCGAAGAGGAAGAAAGGGCGCCCATCCTAGCGGTCGCCGCGCTTAACGGTGTGTCATTGCCTGCCGATCCTCTGTGACGGGCACGCCGTGTTGCACCGCTGCGACTAGAATTTACGCATCTATTGCCTCGGGAACTGTTGATGACCCTGCCTTTGCACGTTGTGATCCTGGCCGCAGGCGAGGGCAAGCGCATGCGCTCGTCGCTGCCCAAGGTGCTGCAGCCGCTGGCGGGCCAGCCGATGCTGGCGCACGTGATCGCCACCGCACGCCAGCTGCAGCCGGCGGCGATCCATATCGTGTACGGGCACGGCGGCGACCAGGTGCGGGACGCATTCGCTGCGCAGCAGGATCTGCAATGGGCCGAGCAGCGCGAGCAACTGGGCACCGGCCACGCAGTGCAGCAGGCAATGGATGCGATTCCGGATGCGGCCACGGTGCTGGTGCTGTACGGCGATGTTCCGCTGATCCGCAGCGAGAGCCTGCTGCAGCTGCTGCACGCGCCGGGGCGCATGGCGGTGCTGGTCGCCGAACTCGCCAACCCCACCGGTTATGGACGCATCCTGCGCGATGCCGAAGGCAAGGTGGCAGCGATCGTCGAGCAGAAGGATGCCAGCGAGGAGCAGCGCCGTATCCGCACCATCAATACCGGCATCCTCACCGCCGAATCCACCGCGTTGCGCCGTTGGCTGGGTGGCCTGTCCAACGACAACGCGCAGGGCGAGT
Source organism: Xanthomonas sp. CFBP 7698 (assembly GCF_003600855.1). Taxonomy (NCBI): domain Bacteria; kingdom Pseudomonadati; phylum Pseudomonadota; class Gammaproteobacteria; order Lysobacterales; family Lysobacteraceae; genus Xanthomonas; species Xanthomonas sp. CFBP 7698. The sequence continues at coordinate 58,433 of NZ_PRDN01000006.1, read as the reverse complement.
TCTATCTGACCGATGTGTTTGCCAGCGCGGCCAGCGATTTCACGCCGGCCGACATGGTCTACGTGGCCGACCCGCAGGATGTGGAGGGCGCCAACGACCCCTGGCAGCTGGCCCAGCTGGAGCGTGCGTGGCAGACACGGGCGACGCGGGCGCTATGCCTGCAGGGCGTGCGCATGGCCGACCCTGCGCGCGTGGAGCAGCGCGGCAGCGTGCAGGTGGGCCGCGATGTGCAGCTGGATATCGATGTGATTCTGGAAGGCGATGTGACCCTGGGCGATGGTGTGGTGATCGGTCCGTTCGTCCGGTTGCGCGACGTGAACCTGGGCGCGGGTACGCAGGTGCGCGCGCACTGCGACCTGGAAGGCGTGGTCACCGAAGGTGCGGTGCTGGTGGGCCCGTTCGCACGGCTGCGCCCCGGCACCGTGCTTGCCGATGGCGTGCATATCGGCAATTTCGTCGAGACCAAGAAGGTCACAATGGGCGTGGGCAGCAAGGCCAATCACCTCACCTATCTGGGCGATGCGGTCATCGGCAGCAAGGTCAACATCGGTGCCGGCACCATCACCTGCAACTACGATGGCGTGAACAAATCGCAGACCACCATCGGCGATGGTGCCTTTGTCGGTTCCAACAGCGCGTTGGTGGCACCGATCGAGATCGGCGCCAATGCGACCATCGGCGCGGGGTCGGTGATCACGCGCGACGCACCGCCGGGCCAGCTCAGTGTGTCGCGTCCGCGGCAGACCGTGATCGAAGGCTGGGAGCGGCCCGGCAAAAAGTAGGCCGCCCTGCTGGCGGACAATACAGTGCGCTGCGGCCCTAGATCGACTGCGTAGGAGCGCACCCGGGCGCGACTGACAATGCCGGGAAGCCTGTCGCGCCCGGGTGCGCTCCTACAGCTGCACGACGGCGTTCTGATGCGGACGGTCTGATGCAACGATGACGCGTGCTGATCCTAGGCGCTACCAGGCGTGGACGGAGTGCTGCTTCATGCGGCCAATGGCAGCAATAGGGTCACACACAGCCCGCCATGCGCGCGGTTGTGCAGCGAAATGCGCCCGCCGTGCGCTTCGGCGATTTCGCGGGTCAGTGCGAGCCCCAGGCCGGTGCCGTTGCGCTTGGTCGAGTAAAACGGCATCAGCGCATTGTGCAGCACCGCTTCGTTCATACCATTGCCGCGGTCGAGCACTTCGATGCGCAGCCATTGCGGCACGCGGCTTACGCGCACGGCGACCTCGCTATTGGCCGGCTGCGCTTCGCTGCAGGCTTCGTGCGCGTTCTTGAGCAGGTTGAGCAGCGCCTGTTCGACCTGGGCGGCATCGATGCGGCTGCTGACATCGCTGAGGTCGCCCTGCAACTGGAACGGGATCTGTTGCCGCAAGCGTTCCAGAAATGGTTCCCAGGCGATTGTCTGCAGCTGCGGCTGCGGCAGCTTTGCGAACCGTGCATAGCCGCGGATAAACCCTTCCAGATGGCGCGCGCGTTCTTCGATGGTTTCGAACACCGTGCCCAGGCGGTCGGTGCGTTCGCGGCGCAGCAGCTCGGCGCCGGAATGCGCCAGCGAGGCGATCGGCGCCAGCGAGTTGTTCAATTCGTGGCTGATGACGCGGATGACCTTCTTCCAGGTCTGCACTTCCTGCCGGCGCAGCTCGGTGGTCAGGGTGCGGATCAACAACAGTTCGTGGCCGCGCCCATTGAGGTGGAAGCTGCGCCGCGACAGGTGGTAGATCTGCTCATCGTCTTCGTCGTCACCCTCTTCGCGTACCGCAAACAGGCAGTCGCCACCGCGGGCCAGGGCATCGCGCAATTCGCCCGGCATGCGCTCCAGCACATCGTCCAGATGCTGGCCTTCGAGCTTGCGCCCGCCATGCAGCAGTTTGCGTGCGGCATTGTTGGAAAAACCGATCCGTCGCAGGCCATCGCCGCCGGCCACCACCAGCAGCATCGCGACCGGCGTGTTCTGCAGCATGGTGTCGAGCATCAGTTCGCGTTGCACCAGGTCGCGGCGTTGCGCACGCAGCACATCGCCGAGTTCGGCATGCGCCTGCACCAATTGCGCCAGTTCGTCATTGCCGCGCCAGTGGACACCGAAGTTGTATTCGCCATCGCGGTAACTGCTGGTGGTGCCGGCCAGCGCCCGAAACAGCGAGCGCATCGGCGCGGTGGCGCGGCGCAGGCTCCACCACATGGCCGACAGCAGCGCCACGGCCGAGACCAGGGCTACCTCCCAGCTACGGTCCAGCCAGTACGCGATCAACCAGGGCAGGGCAGCGGCCAGCGCGAGTACCGGCAACAGCCGCAAGAACAAGCCAAGGGTGAAGGAGCGATTCCACATGCGATGGCTCATTCGGCAGTGATGCCGTAGCGGTCCATGCGCCGGTACAGTGCCTGCCGGCTCAGGCCCAGCTCGGCGGCCGCTTGTGCAATCACGCCTTGCGCGCGGGCCAGCGCCTGTTCGATGCGCGCGCGATCGGGCTCGCCGGCCACTGCAGCCACCGGGCGCGGTGCGGGCGCGCGTGGCAGATTCAGATCGCCGGCCTCGATGCGCGCGCCCTGCGCAAGCAGTGCGGCACGTTGCAGCACGTTGCGCAGCTCGCGCACATTGCCCGGCCAGGCGTGCCGCTGCAACGCGTCGCGCGCCTGTGTGGACAAGGGCTTTTCGCCGGCGAGAAAGTGATCGGCCAGTGGACCGATGTCGCCTGGCCGCTCGGCCAGTGCCGGCAGTGCGATCTCCACCGTGTTGAGGCGGTAGTACAGGTCCTCACGAAAGCCGCCCTCGCGGATCATGCCCTGCAGATCGGCATTGGTCGCGCTGATGACGCGTACCTTGGTGTGGCGCTCGCGGTTGGAGCCCAGGCGTTCGTAACGGCCGGTTTCCAGCACGCGCAGCAGTTTCATCTGCCCCGCCAGCGGCAGGTTGCCGATTTCATCCAGGAATAAGGTGCCGCCGTCGGCCGCCTCGAACTTGCCTTCGCGCGCCTTGTTGGCGCCGGTGTACGCACCAGCCTCGGCACCGAACAGTTCCGCTTCGATCAGCTCGCCTGGCAAGGCGCCGCAATTGAGGGCGATGAACGGCCCCTGCCTGACGGCGGAATTGGCCTGGATGATCTCGGCGATCTTCTCCTTGCCGCTGCCGTTGGGGCCGGTGATGAGCACCGGAAGATTCGAGCGTGCCACCTGGCAGGCGAGCGCAATGGCGCGCTCGCTGACCGGGTCGGCGAAGACCGCGCCGCGCAGGTCATAGCGCTGGGTGAGTTGCTCGCGGCCGCGATACTCGCGCTCGCGGCGGCGCTGCAGCTCGCGCCGCGCTTCGGACAGCTCCAGCAGGTTGTTGACCGTGGTCAGCAGCTTGGTGTCGTCCCAGGGCTTGGCGATGTAATCGGCCGCACCGGCCTTGACCAGGCCCACCGCGCTGCCCAGATGGGTCCAGGCGGTGAGCAGGATCACCGGCAGGTCCGGGTGACGCTGGCGGAGTTGGCTAAACAGCGCCTCGCCTTCCTCGCCGGAGGTGGTGTCAGCGGTGAAGTTCATGTCCTGGATCACCAGGTCGAACACCTGCTCGTCCAGCAGCGCCAATCCGGCCTGCGGCGAATGCGCATGCCGTGCCTCGATGTCGTGCAACGAGAACAGCACCTCCAACGCAGTGGCCACGGCGGTGTTGTCGTCGATGATCAGGATGTGCGGCATCGCGGTGCTCAGGAAGGCGCGGGAAGAGGGATCGACACAGAATACTGTGCAGGACGGTGCTGCAAATGCGTCGCTTGTCGGAGCGTGATTTGCAGGGGATAGCAATGCCGACGGACTCGACCGTGCGCGCGATGGAGACTTGGCCGCTTGTCAGCCGGACGTGGGCGGCGAAGGAGCCCTCGGCGGGAGGAGTGGCGCGTACGCTGCTACGGCCCAGGTCAGGCGCACCTGGACGCCGTCGCGTAGCACGTGCACTTCGATCGGGGCGTTTGCAGCGGCACGCAGTGCGGCGATCAGCTGGGCGACGCTGGTGATCTGGGTACGCCCTGCCGTGCGTAGCCGGTCGCCACGGTGTAACTGCAGCGCCAGTGCCGCGCTGGCCTTTGTCACCAGCAATCCGTCGCCGGTCGAGACGAGTTCCAGGACCTGTTCGTTACGTCGCCAGTCCAGCCGCGTGTCTTCGATGACGAGGACATCGCGGGTCGAGGTGGTTGGCACGGAGGTCGCCTGCGTTGCGGCACTGGCCTGCCCGGCGTGCAATAGGCAAGAGACTGTCAGCAGGATCAGCGCCGGTGTTGCAACAAAGGGATGCATGGAATGTGTCCCGATCAGTGAAGTTGCCGCACGTGCGGGCGATGGCAAGGAGGCGCCGACGCTTCGTCCCGTCCAACTCGCAGCAAGAAAGAGGCGTCGTTGATCATGCACTGCGAGTGGCGACAGCCGGTGGCACTGCAGCCGCACGGCGCGCGGGCCAGAATACCGCCACCTGCCCAAGCGTCCACAACAGCAAGGCGCCGATCGGCAGGTAGATCGCCGGCAGCCGCGGCAATTCGTAGCGTGCCATCAGCCACACGTTGATCGAGTAGGCCATGAGCATGCCGAGCACGATGCCGATCGAGGCGAGCAGGAAATTCTCCATCTGGAAGTAGCGCAGGATCTGGCTACGCGTTGCACCCAGCGCACGGCGGATGCCGATCTGCTTGGTGCGCTGCTGCACCCAGAAGCTGGCAAGACCGACGATGCCCAGCGCAGTGACGATCAGTAGCGCGATGCAGACTGCGCCAAGCAACCAGATCATGGCGCGATCGTTCTCGAAATAATCCGCGCGGATTTCGCTATAAGTCTCCTGTTTCAGGACCAGCCGACTATTGTCCAATTTCATCAGCGCTGCGACGGCAGATTGCAAGACCTCTGCCCGACGCGTTGGATCGGTGACGCGGATGATGTATTGGCCTGCGGTGTAATCGATGCGCAGCGGCAGCAACATCGAGTAATTACTCTGATCAACACCGGCTGCGGTATTGTTGGTGGGGCGTGCCAGTGTCTGCACGATGCCGATGATGTGTAGTGCAGTATCGCCTGCGTAAACGGTCTTTCCCAATGCAGTTTGGGCGGGGAATAGCTTGTTGGCCATGTGCTGCGTAATGATCATCGAAAGGCCTTTCTCATCGATGGACCTGTCCTTGTTGGCCTGCGACACATCCATGAATTCGCCTGCGGTGAAATCGCGCCCTGCCAGCAATTGCAGACCAAGCGTGCCAAGCGTGCCTTCGCTGACCATGTATTGTGCGGCATTGAGTGTCGGGCGCTCTTGTTCTCGAGTAAGAGAGACACTGCTGTTCCATGAGTAATGAACAAACGGAATCTGATTGATGACGGCCGCGCTGCGGACACCAGGCAGGTTGCGGAGTGCTGCCAGATCTTCACGCGTGCGCGCTTCTGCATTGACCTGGGTGCCGATACCCCCAAGCTGGATGCTGACCAGTTCCGATTCGGCAATGCCACTGGGCTGCTGCAGCGTTTCGATGCGGTTGCCGATCAAAAACAGGGAATTGCAGATAATCGCGCAGGCAAGTGCTATTTCGAGCACGATCAATGCCGCTGCGGTCTTGTGACGGCGCAACGTGGAAACGATAGGGCGAATGTCCATGGGCGGTACCTTCGGATAAGAGGCCGTGCCCGCCTTAGCGCGGCGGGCCTGGTGATCAGGACGCTTTGAGCTGTAGCGCGGGGGCAACCTGGATGGCACGCCAGGACGGCAGTAAGCCTGCCAGCAGGCTGGCAGACAGCGCCAGTGCGAAGGTCAGCAGCAGCATGGTCGGATCCAGATGTGCCAGCTCGGCGTAGTCGACGGCTTGTTGGCGTACCGCCCACAATCCCAACAATGCCAGCCCCAGCCCCGCAATGCCGCCTGCAAGTCCGATGGTGCCGGCTTCGACCAGGCATTGCGCAAAGATGGCACCGCGCGATGCGCCCAGTGCGCGACGCACGCCGATCTCGCCACTGCGGCGCAGGAACTTGGCGAGCAACAAACCAACGGTATTGAGCAGGCACACCAGCAGGAAGCCCATTGCCAGCCACAACTGCAGGCGCACGTCACCGGGAACCACCTCTTTATAGTCCAGCCACTCCATCACGTTGCGCAGGCGGGTGTTGTTCGGGCGCTGGAAACGTCCGGCAGCGCGTTGTTGATCGGAGTAGTTGTCCAGGTAGGCCTTGTAGTCACCAGCCTTCGCCGGGCTTTCCAGCTCTGCCCAATACTGCATCCAGGTGCAGGACGCGTTGAGCGCGGTTTGATCGCTATTGTCGTTCTTGCCAAAGCAATTCATGCCGCCGTAATGGTCCATCTTCAGATCGATCGCCACCGAGAACGGCAGGTACACCTGTTCGTCTGAGCCGTAGCTATTGCTGAGGTCATAGAAGCGCGGATTGACATTCCATTCATTGAGTACGCCAACAATGCGGAAAGTGCTCTTGTCCATGCGCAAATCGCGACCGACGCTGTTGCTCCCGTCGAACAATTTGTCGTTGAGTTTCTTGGTAATGACTGCAACGCGTTCGTGTTTTTCGTCGCTGCCGGCCGACCAGCCCTGTCCGTACAGGAATGGTGTTTCGAACATCGGGAAGAAATCTGCCGAGGTAAAGCGAGCTTCCGACTTGAATGCGCTGATGCCCTTCTTGTCTGGCTCGATGGCCACTTGCCCGCCGGTCATCAGTGCCTGGCGGTTGGCACGTTTTTCACGTAATAGCGCCTCGGCATCAAAGCGGGTTACTTGATCATCCGGCTCTTCGCCTGGCTGAAAACCGGCTTTGGGTTGTGGGTCGACCAGCACGTTGAACAGCCGGTCGCTCTTCTGCGGAATCGGATCGCCTGACAACACGTAGAACACCGTCAACGTGGTCATGCTGGCGCCGATGCCCAGCGCGATGGCCAGCACCATCAGGGCGGTGAGCACCTTGTTGCGGCGGAAGCTGCGGAGCGCCAGAGTGAAGTAATAGCCGAACATGGGCGGGCTCCTTAGTCGGCCAGGGTTGCAGCGGCGCTGGGCGCGCGCATCAGGCTGGGGTTGCGTTCCAGATCGGTGGCCTGGCCGTCGACGATGTGCACGTTGCGCTGGGCGCGCGCGGCCAGTTCCGGGTCGTGGGTGACCATGACGATGGTGGTGCCCTGGCTGTTGATCTCTTCTAGCAGTTCCATCACCCCGCGCGCCATTTGCGAATCGAGGTTGCCGGTGGGTTCGTCGGCCAGCAGCAGGCGTGGGCTGCCGGCCAGTGCGCGCGCGATTGCGGCGCGCTGCTGCTGGCCGCCGGACAGTTCGGTGGGGTAATGCTTCAGGCGCGAGCCCAGGCCGACCTTGGTCAGTGCTTCTTCGATGCGCTGCTTGCGCTCGGCCGCGGCCATGCCGCGATAGCGCAGCGGCACATCGACGTTGTCGAACAGGTTGAGGTCGGGAATCAGGTTGAAGCCTTGAAAGATGAAGCCGATCTTCTGATTACGCAGGCGCGAGCGCGCATTGTCGGAGAGATGGCTGACGTCTTCGCCATCCAGCAGATACTGCCCGCTGGTGAAGGTTTCCAGCAGCCCGGCCAGGTTGAGGAAGGTGGTCTTGCCCGAGCCGGAGGGGCCGGTGACCGCGACGAATTCGCCTTCGCGTACATGCAGGTCCAGCGAGCGCAGCGCGTGCGTTTCCACCTGTTCGGTGCGGAAGACCTTGGAGACTGCTTGCATCTTGAGCATTGCCGATTCCTTTGCGAAGAGAGAGTGCGACGAGGTGGAATGACTGAATCAGTGGACGGTGACGCGCGGCGCATCGCCGAAGTTGTCTGCGCCGGACACCACCACACGGTCGCCAGCCTGCAGCCCGGACAGCACCTGCACTTCGCCCAGGCTGCTGACGCCCATGCGCACGGGGCGGCGCACCGCGGTGTTGCCATCCATCACATAGGCGTAGCTGCCGCCGGATTGTTCGACGAAGGGGCCGCGCTCGACCTTGAGCACGTTGCGGCGCGTGTCCATCACCACGCGTGCGCTCATGCGCTGGCTCTGGCGCAGGCCCGGCGGCTGCTTGTCGGTGAAGCGGATGCGCGCGGTGACCTCGCCGTTGACCACTTCCGGCGACACCGCCGAGATGGCGCCGGGGAACGGTTCGCCGCTGCCGCTGGTGAGCTGGGCCGGCATGCCGATCGCGAGATCGCGCGCGAAGCTTTCCGGCACCTTGATCTCGACTTCGAACTTGGACAGATCCACCACGCCCAGGATCGGTGCGTTCGCGGCGACCTGGGTGTGCTGCACGGCCTGCACCTGACCGACCTGGCCATCGAACGGCGACAGCAGCGTGAGGGCGTCCACCTGGCGCTGCACCTCGGCCACCACCGCGCGTTGGCGGTCGGCCAGCAGGCGCTTGTTGCGCGAATCCAGATCTGCGCCCTGGCTCTTCAGCGCCGCATCGCGCTGGGCGTGCTGCAGGTCGATGTCGGTCTTCTTCAAGGTGTCCTGCGCCTTGGCCAGCTCCACCTGCGGCACCGCACCGCCATCGTAGCCGCGCTGATAGCGCTCCAGGTCGCGTGCGGCGGCCTGCTTGTCGATCCGGGCCTGGTCGGTGAGCTTGCTGGCGTTGGCGCGCGCCAGCGTGGCATCCAGGGCAGCACGGCTGGATTCGGCCTCCAGGCCGGCCAGCGTGGCCTGCTCCTGCGCCAGCTTGCTGCGCAGCTCCGGGCTGTCGATGCGCGCCAGCTCCTGGCCCTGCTTGACCACATCGCCGGCGACCACGCTCAGCGTTACCGTGCCGGCGGAGATGGCGTAGAGCACGGGGCTGTTGGCGGCGATCACCCGGCCGTCGGCGGCGATGTCGCGTACCAGGTCGCCCTGGCTGACCGTGGCGATGCGTACCCGGCTGGCGTCGAACGAGCGGCTGCCGGCGCTCCATGCAGTGACCGCCCAGCCAATACCGGCCAACACGGCGACCGCCGCGATGCCGGGCCATAGCCAGCGGCGCCACGGCGTGCCCCGGCTGGGGGTGCTGAGAACCTGGTCCTGGGCAGAGGTGTCACGAATCATGGTCGGCGGGCTCGGTGGCGTCACGATGACAAAGCAGGACGCGTGCCAACCGGCAAGTGGCTGAAATTCTTGCACTTTAGGGTCGCAGCGCAGGTGTCCGCAGTGTCCGCGGACACCTGCGCGGACACGCTGTCCGGGGACGGTCATGCAGTGGACAAGAGCGGACACGCTAAAATGCCGGTCTTCTTCCTAAAGAGCTGTCCATATGTGCGGCATTGTCGGAGCGATCGCCGGGCGCGATGTGGTCCCGGTCCTGATCGAAGGACTCAAGCGGCTGGAATACCGCGGCTACGATTCCTCCGGCATTGCGGTGCTCGATGGCGACCAGGTGCGCAGGGTGCGCCGTACCGGCCGCGTGGCCGAAATGGCCCAGGCCGCGCAAGCCGAACAGTTCGGCGCCACGTTGGGCATCGGCCACACGCGCTGGGCCACGCATGGCGGTGTCACCGAAGCCAACGCGCACCCGCATATCAGCGCCGGCGTGGCGCTGGTGCACAACGGCATCATCGAAAACCACGAAGCGCAGCGCGAAAAACTGCGCGCGCTGGGCTACACCTTCGAGTCGCAGACCGACACCGAGGTCATCGCGCATCTGATCCATCACCATCTGGGCAGCGCGGGCGACCTGCTGACCGCGCTGCAGCGCACCGTCAAGGAGCTCACCGGTGCCTACGCGCTGGCGGTGATGAGCCAGGCCGAGCCGGAACGGTTTGTCTGCGCGCGCATGGGCTGCCCGTTGCTGATCGGGGTGGGCGAGGGCGAGAACTTCGTCGCCTCCGATGTGTCGGCCATCGTGCAGGCCACCCGCCAGGTGATCTTCCTCGAAGAAGGCGACACTGCCGAACTGCGTCGCGATGGCGTGCGCATCTTCGATGGCAACGACGCGCCGGTCGAGCGCCCGTTGCACCTGTCGGACGTGTCGTTGGCGTCGCTGGAGTTGGGCCCGTTCCGCCATTTCATGCAGAAGGAAATCCACGAGCAGCCGCGTGCGCTGGCCGACACCATCGAAGCGGCCATCGATGCCAAGGGCTTTCCGGCGTCGCTGTTCGGTGCCAACGCGGAAGCGGTGTTGCGCGACATCGAAGGCGTGCAGATCCTGGCCTGCGGCACCAGCTACTACGCCGGCATGACTGCGCGCTACTGGATCGAAGCCATCGCCGGCCTGCCGTGCAGCGTGGAAATCGCCAGCGAATACCGCTACCGCGCCGCGTATGCCAACCCCAAGCATCTGATCGTCACCATCTCGCAGTCCGGCGAAACGCTGGACACGATGGAAGCACTGAAATACGCCAAATCGCTGGGGCATCTGCATACGTTGTCGATCTGCAACGTGCCCGAAAGCGCGATCCCGCGCGCCAGCGAACTGGTCTGCTATACGCGCGCCGGCGCCGAGATCGGCGTGGCCTCGACCAAGGCGTTCACCACGCAACTGGCGGTGCTGTTCCAGCTCACCATGGTGCTGGGCAAGCTGCAAGGCCGCATCAGCGAGGCCGAAGAAGCCGATTATCTGGAGCAGCTGCGTTTCCTGCCGGGCAGCGTGCAGCACGCCTTGAATCTGGAGCCGCAGATCATGGCCTGGGCCGAGCGGTTTTCGGCGAAGGAAAATGCGTTGTTCCTCGGTCGCGGCCTGCATTACCCGATCGCGCTGGAAGGCGCGCTCAAGCTCAAGGAAATCTCCTATATCCATGCCGAAGCGTATCCGGCTGGCGAGTTGAAGCACGGCCCGCTGGCACTGGTGGACGCAGCGATGCCGGTGGTGGTGATCGCACCGAACGACCGCCTGCTGGAGAAGGTCAAATCCAACATGCAGGAAGTGCGCGCACGTGGCGGTGAGCTGTTCGTGTTCGCCGACCAGGACAGCCACTTCAGCGAGTCCGAAGGCGTGCATGTCATCCGCACGCCACGCCACGCCGGCGTGCTGTCGCCGGTGATCCACACCATCCCGGTGCAGCTGCTGGCGTATCACACCGCCCTGGCACGCGGCACCGATGTGGACAAGCCGCGCAATCTGGCCAAGTCGGTGACGGTGGAGTAAGCGCGCGAGCGGGACGACCGCGCCCGCCGTCAGGCAGGCGCGGCAAGTGCGTTGATTCTGCTTGGCCTGTACCACGCGAATACGGTGCCTGCCTGCCGCCAGTGCCGGCCTCAGGCCGATGATTTGCGTGCCTTAGCCACATCGCGCCGCTGCACCGAAGCGTGAGCTGGCAGCCATGGTGCAACGGCGGTGCGCAGCCAGGCCGCGTGGATGCCTCATTGCTGCTACGCAAGAGATAGCGGCGATCGTCGTCCTCGGGCAGCCAGGCGGCAGGCCGCCATCAAGTCGGCTGCGTGTAACGCCACTTAGCAGCCGCGCTCCGAGGCTGCCAACGCTTTGGCCCAGGTTATGCATAAGCTTCTTGCGAGGGTCACACCACGCAGGAGGACGTATGCACGAGTCTTTCAAACAGGGGGCGCCAGCGGAATTGTGGCAGGCGTTGGTGCGCGAGGCGGGGCAGCGGATCGCACGTCCGCTGGACGAGTCGCGTGAGCATTATCTGGTGTTTGTTTTGTTGCGTTTCCAGCGCGATGCGCATCTGCTGTCGCGCACGCAGGCACTGGCATGGTTGCATGCGCAGGATCAGGTCGGCAGCGTACGGGCCGATGCATTACGCGATGTGGGCGACGGATGTCTGCTGATTGCAGGCCTGTTCCCGGGTGTGGCGCAGCGCCGTCGGCTGAGTGTGGACTACTTCATCGACCTGGGGCGCGGCGCATATTCTGAAGTAGCCGACACCCGCTACAGCGATGCAGGACTGTTCGCACAACTGGCCGGCAGCTATCGCGAGCTGGTGCGCACACTCGCTGCATTGCGCACGCCACACGATTGGCAACCGAGCGCTGGCGGGATCTTGCATGCGTAACCAGTGAACGTGCGCAGGGGCGGTCCCCACATCGGCGTCGGGACCGCCCCGACTGCGATGGCTGCCTCGTGCGGGCACACTATCCCTGCAGGACGATCTGCGGGTGCGCTGTGCCATTACCTGTCGATTCGAACCCTGCAGTGTTGGAAGCCATCGCGTGCAAGCGTTGGTGCATCGGTCGCGCTGCATGGGGGACATGCAGCGCGTCGCAGTCATCCATAGGGACAGGGATCCATGAAGACGTGTATCGCGGCGGTGCTGTTGGCACTGCCTGGGCTTGCCGTTGCGCAAGATCTGCCGCCGGGCTATGCCGGTCAGGGTGGAATGACGCTGCAGGAAATCGACCCTGCCATCTATGCGTATCACTACGACCACGGGTTCGTAGGCGAAGATGCGATGGGTTGGGACCCTGCGCTGCAATTTGCCTGGTCGCGTATCGCCGCCGCCAAGGTCTGCGCACAGCAAACGCCATCTGATGCAGTGATCGGCAAGCTGGTGGAGCGGTACGGCAAGGATGCCGATGTGCACCAGATCAGCGGTATCGGCTTTCATGAAGCGCAGATGCGTGCAGCTGGGACGTTTTGTACGCCTGCGCGCGTGACCGAAGCCACGGCAGTGGGGCCTGCGTTTGCAGGCGGTGATTTCTCTGCGGCAACTGCCTATGCGGCGGCGGCTGAAGCGGGGACGATTGTGGTTGCGGCAGCCGAAGGGCAGCCATCGTCACAAACGCAAGCCGATGCAGATGTCGTCATTGCAGCATCGGCTGACTGGGCCCTGCAGCTGCCGTTGCATGCCAGCATGCGCGTAGGCTCCAACGGGCTGCCCAATGGCGATGAAATATTGCGCGTGGTTCGTCGCGGGCATACCGGGGCGGTGGTGGGATTGCAGATCGCCACCAGCTTGTTTGCGCGTGGGGGCGTGGTCTCGGCCTTCAACAAGGGACAGTTGAAAGGCGAGAAGATGGAAGGTGTAGGCAATCCGGGTTATCAATTGCAGCGCGATGCGGTCAACGCGCACTTGAAGACCTATTTCACCGGGCATCCGACTGCGCTGCCGGTGGATCCGTTTCCATTGCAGGTGCTGATGTCCGACTGGCTGCTGGTGTATCAGAGCCTGGCCGATACCAAATCGCCCTACGAGTTGCGCTATGCAGTGACGATCGGCGGGGAACGCACCGGCCTTCTCAAGCGCAAGGCGAGCCCGGTCAGCATGGACTGTACGCCGACACCGCGGACTGCTTCTCTGGAGCAGTGGGAAGCCAACGATTACGCATTGGTCAAAGAGGCCGCAAAAGCCTACAGCGACGAATGCGCAGCGAAATTCGCCGAGCGGTTGCCGCAGTGGTTCCCCGATAGAGAGGCTGTTGCAACGTCCAATTGAACGGCCGGATCTGTCGACGCCGGACATCGGGCACCCGATGTGCTCTGACACGAATTACGCTAAACATATCGCTAAACCACAAGGGGCACTGATCCATCGATCAGTGCCCCTTGTGTCTTTCCATTGCAGAGCGATCAGCCTACGCTGCGCGCCTGGTTGCGTTGCTGCTCGTGCTGATCTTGCGCCTGCGTATGCGATTGCGCTTCCTGCCGCACGGCATTGCTGCTTTGCTCCAGGGGACGTTCCGCAGCGGTTGCCTTGTCGGTGTAGATCCGCTGATGCGCCGGGTCGCTCGGCTGGCCCTGTACGGCAAACAGGCCGCTGCCATCCTTGCTTTGCGCCACCATGTCGATTCGCTGCAGGCCACTGACTTTTGCTTCGAAGGTCATGTGGCCGGCAGCGTTCACCAACTGCTGCCGGTTGGCGAATGCATTTGGACCCAGTTGTTCCAGCTTGCTGACAGCCTGGTTGAATAGCGGGTGGTCGGGGTTGGTTTTCTCCGAGAGCAGCGGTGTTTTTTCTGCCTGCTTCAGCGCATTGAGCGTATCGCGGCCAACCACGCCATCGTCCTGTAGCCCGTGTGCACGCTGGAACGCCTTGACTGCCTCGCCCGTCCGCTGGCCATAGGCGCTGTCGGCTTTGAGTTCATTGCCGTTGGCGTCCTTGTAGCCCAGCTGTTGCAAGGTTTGCTGCAATTTTTGAACATCGGCACCGTGGGCCTTCTCGCGCAGCACGCCGGAGGTTTCGGCCGCAGCTTGTGCATGCGCGGGCTTGTGCGCGTTGCTGTCGTGCGACTGCTGCTTGGTCTGGCTGCGGTCCTGCAGCAACTCGCGCGCCTCGGAGAGCGGGTCGCTGGCATAGAGCTTGACGCCCTTGTCGTGCTTGCGCTCAAGGTAGGTATCCAGCGAGCTGAGTTCGACACCCTCGCCACCGCGGGACTGGCTGATCTTGAGCTCGCCATCCTTGGGGTCGCGCACCACCATGGTGATGTGGTCGATGCCCTTGTAACGCCCCTTGTCCCAACTCTGCGGGCCATTGTCCTCGCCGATGATCATGCCTTCTTTGAGATTCTGGGCAGTGACGTCTTTGCCTTGGATCAGAACTCCAGAGCGCTCCTGCGCTTTTTCCACGATCATCGCCGCGCCGTCAATTGCCAGCTTGAATTGATCGCCCTTACCGAACACGGTATGCCCAGCCTTTTCGTTGATCTCCTTCATGGTTGCGTTCTGCATGGTGGCAACCCAGCCAGAACAATCAACATAACCCTGTTCCGGGTGCTTCCCGTCCACACCTGCATGTTTGCCGCTCATAGCGTATTTGACGTGATCGTACTTCTCTGTCAAATCATAGGCAGCGCTTAGTGCGATAGCCCCCTTATGCTGTGTTTGTGCGGGCGTGCCCTGGGCCTGCGTCGGTGCACGTGAAGGTGCATCGTTAATCGGTTCAATTCCTTTTTCGGGAATGCGAATACGATCAAACTTGGTATCCCAGTATTGCCTGAACGTTTGTGCCATTTCCCTGTCGGCTAGGCGTTTAAACGCGTCGTATTCGACTCCAGTCACTTCCTTCAAGTCTTCTCTGGAGACATTGTTGATGATCTTCGCGCGAGTATCGGGACGGATGAATTCGCCGCGTGTGATAGCCGACTGGATTGAACGATAGCCGTCCGCACCCTGCTGGTGCGCCATGTATAAGTCCATTCCATCGGGCTGCTCTTTGCCCGACAGATATGGCATGCCGTTGCTTCCATGGCGGTTTACCAGGATGCGGCGGTTGTCCTGATAAAGTTGTGCAGCGGCATCGGTGTTAGCGACCGCATCCAGCTCACGGCCCCTGATGCCGTATTGCTCAGCCGTTTCTGGTACGAACTGGAATAAACCCTTGGCGCTATTGGGGCCGCGCGATGCCAGTTCATTAAACTGGCCGCCAGTTTCAATATATGCGAACCGCATGAAGTCGTCGCGCGGAATATCGCGCTGCTGAGCTTCACGTTCGATGATGTCCAGTACTTCAGCGCGGTTGTAGTCACGTGCCATCGCGTTCTCCATGCGATTGAGGCGGCAACAGATGCTGCCGCGTTAAGTCGACCTGAGCCAATCCATTGGCCCTTACCGGGAGGTCGACCGGTAGGTTTTCTGCGACGTATCGTAAAGATATTCGGTTACCGTGTCACCCTGGTCGGCTGCTCCAGGAATGCTTACCCGCAACAGGGGCATGTCGCTACCATCTTGCGGCACGATCGCAAGCGTGCCGGTGATGTCGATGCAAGGGATGGATCCCGGAGAGTCCGGTCCGCAACTTGCATCGTTATTGGAGCCAGCCTCGAGCGTTGCCAGGTAGCGCCACACATTTTCATCGGTTTTCGTCAGTTCATGCGGATTGAATAGCAGTATCTCGATCGTCCGCATACGGACCCCCGAAACCAGATACCAGGTGGGTAACGCCAGTAGCATGTCGCCCGAGGGTGTGATCCATGTCTGGGGCCTGCGCTCAGTATCTATCTCGTTGCCTTTTTCGCTACCCCCGAATTCACCAATGTAGGGTTCTACGCCTAGCAGCTTCCACGGGGACTTGCTGCCCGGCTCGCTGGCCACAAACGTGGCGTGAGCAAGTGTCACCTTGGTACCAGGGGCAGCGTAGTGATTCTCGCGCTCTGCGCCGTAGCGTTCGGGCGTTTCCCATGCAAAGCCGGTGTAATAACGCGTACCGCCAAGTTCGAACTGGAAGCCGTACCAGTAATTGATCCAGCTGCCATTGGCGACCTCGTAAGAGGTTGCGCCGTCGCCGTCCACGTTGCTGATGAAATACAGCACGCTATCGGGTCGCGGCGGCTGCACTTGCTGGGTCGATCCCTGGGTTGCGTCCTGCATGGGAGATGCTTCCTTGTCTGCGGATTTAGGGGTGGTGGCTCTGGCCGTGTCGGCAGTGGCCGTCTTTGGAGCCGTAGCGTCTGGCGCCGCCGGCTTGCACGCGGCGATCGTTGCTAGCGCAAGGATCAGTGGAATCTTCCTGACGAGCATTGGGGTGCATCCATTGCGGAGGGCGGCGAAAGTCTACTCCAGCCCGCCGTTGTGTCCAGTCGTCGCGCCGCGCCTGGTGGTGCCGGCTTTCCGCCGTGGCGTGGGACCTTGGGGCGGGATGGGAGGAGTGTTCATGTCTACTCCCATCCGCTGAAACGTCAGGGTTGCCGAGCGTGCCGCTCTTAGGCCCGCGGCGTATTGGAAATGATCTCTACCCAGTATCCGTCCGGGTCCTTGATGAAGGCCAGGTGCTTCATGCGGCCGTCTTCCAGGCGCTTTTGATACGGCACCTCGAGGCTGTCGAAGCGTGCGCAGGCGGCGTGGATGTCCGGCACCGAGATGCAGATATGGCCGAAGCCGCGTGGGTCGCTGTTGCCGTCGTGATACACGGGACCGTCTTCGGTTTCGGTGCCGTGGTTGTGGGTCAGTTCGAGCACGCCGGGGATGCCGGCCATCCACAGGCGACGCTGTGCGTCGTCATCGGGAATGGCAGTGTCTTGCGGCAACAACGCGAGAAAGTACAGGCTGAATTTCGCTTCAGCGTAGTGACGTGCATCCAGCAGGCGGAAGCCGAGCACGCGCGTGTAGAAGTCCAGCGAGCGCGGCGCGTCCTTGATGCGCAGCATGGTGTGGTTGAACACGAAGCCGTGGGTCTGTGCCGGCGCTGCACTGGCACCGGGAACATGCTGCAGATCGGTCAAAGGCATGGTGATCTCCTCTTGAAAGTTGAGTGCGCAGGGTGAGCGCCGGGCGGCGATTTTAGCGGGGGCGGGGTTGTGTGCGTGTCATGGCAGCGCGCTGCCACCGTCCGCGCGCCCGTCAGCGGCAGGGGCCAGATAAGCAGTCTGGGCCCCCTTGCCACTGGCTCAGAACCAGATGCGCACGCCGGCGACGAAGCGACTGTCGCGTGCAGGCTCCTCGTCCATCGTGGCGTTGGCCCGGTCACCGAAGCTGCGGTGATGCACCCAGCCGATGTAAGGCGCAAACCGCCGGGTGATTTCGTAACGCAGCCGCATGCCTACTTCGACCTGTTGCAGCCCGCTGTCGATACCGCGTCGATCGTCATCGGTCACTGCGATGGTCGCCTCTGCACGTGGTTGCAGGATCAGGCGGTTGGTGAGCAGCACGTCGTACTCACCTTCCAGCCGCATGGCGGCGCGACCACTGCCGACAAACAGCGTGGCTTCGGTTTCGAACTTGTACGGCGCCACTCCCTGCACCCCGAACGCGGCCCAGCTGCGATGGTCTGCACCCAGGTCCTGACGCACGCCTGCCAGCAGATCCCACCACGGTGAGATGGCATGACCGTAGAACGCTTCGACCGATGCATCCCGGGTGCGGCTGCGGTGTCGCTCGCCTTCACTGCGGAGCCAGAGCCGGTTGATGTCGCCGCCGACCCACGCCCGTGCTTCCCACGCTTGCCCGCTGCCGCGATCGGTGTCGAAGGCTTCCAGGCGATCGAGCAGGACATACCGGTTGATGCCGGTTCCGTGCATCGCATGGCTGCGCAACGGGGCAAAGGCCGCCGCGATGTCCTCGGTGGTGGGCTCGGGAATTGGCTCGCGTGGCAGTGCGGTGTTGCCACGTGGGACATATGTGGGCGCGGGCGTGCTCGTGGCTGTTGCATGACCCATCGTTGCGTGATCCATCGCCGTATGATCCATCGCCGCGTGGTCGACTGCAGCGTGCTCCGTCGCGGCATGATCCGTCGGCCCATGATTCATCGCGCCATGGTCCATGCCCTCGTGCGCCATCTGGCGTTGCTCGGCTGGCGAAGGCGATACGGCTTGCTGCGGTGTTTGCGGGATGACCGCAGCATGCACGTGCTCCTGTGCCGCCAGCGGCGCACTGAACAAGACACTGCCCGCTACCAGCGCGGTGAGCCGAAGCGCGCTCATGCCTCCACCCGCACTTCGCGCATCATGCCCGCTTCCATGTGGTACAGCAGATGGCAGTGATACGCCCAGCGGCCCAGCGCATCGGCGCGCACGCGGTAGCTGCGGCGGGTGGCCGGCGGCATGTCGATGGTGTGCTTGCGCACCTGGAAGTTGCCGTCGGCATCTTCCAGATCGCTCCACATGCCGTGCAGATGGAGGGGGTGCTGCATCATGGTGTCGTTGACCAGCACGATGCGCAGCCGCTCGCCGTAGCGCAGCCGCAAGGGCTCGGCCGAGGCGAACGCCACGCCGTCGAACGACCAGGCGAATTTTTCCATATGCCCGGTCAGATGCAGCTCGATCTCGCGTCCGGGATCGCGCCCATCCGGGTCGTCGAACAGGCTGTGCAGATCGCCATAGCGCAGCACGCGGCGGCCATTGTCGCGCAGGCCCACGCCGGGGTCGTCCAGCCGCGGTGCGGTGGCGTTGCTGCGCATGTCGATCAGCGGGTTGCCGGCCTCGCTGGCCGGGTGACGTGGGGTCTTGTCGTGTGCCTTTGCATCGTCATGCGAGTGCATGTCGTGCATCGCATGTGCGGCCTGCATCCCGGGTGCGTCATGCATTGCGGGCATTGCGTGATGCATCCCATCGCCATGCCCCATGTCCTGCATGGTCAAAATCGCACGCGGGTCCAGCGCAGGAATGGGCGCCTGCAAGCCATGCCGTACCGCCAAGGTGCCGCAGGCGAAGCCGGTACGCCCCATGTCCTGCGCGAACAACGTAAATGCATCCTGCCCGATCGGTTCGACGATGACGTCGAAGGTTTCGGCTGCGGCAATGCGCAGTTCGTCCACGCTGACCGGATGGACGTACTGGCCATCGGCGGCCACCACCGTCATGCGCAGCCCGGGGATGCGGAGGTCGAAGTAGGTCATCGACGAGCCATTGATGAAACGCAGCAACACCTTCTCGCCGGGGGTGAACAGCCCGGTCCAGTTGCCGGCCGGTGCCACGCCGTTGAGCAGGTAGGTGTAGGTGTTGGCGTTGACGTCGGACAGGTCGGTGGGGGTCATGCGCATGCGCCCCCACATGCCGCGGTCTGCCAACGTTGCCCGCACACCGTCTTCGCGCGCATCGCGCAGGAAATCGCCCACCGTGCGCTGCGCGTAGTTGTCGTGGCTGGGCATCTGCTTGAGCCGGCGGAACAGCGCGGCCGGGTCCAGATCGGTCCAGTCCGACAACAGCACCACATGCTCGCGGTCGTAGCGATACGGCGCTGGCGTCAGCGGGTCGATGACGATGGCGCCGTATAAACCCGCCTGCTCCTGGAACATCGAATGGCTGTGGTACCAGTAGGTGCCGGATTGGCGCAGCGCGAAGCGGTAGTGATATTCCTGCCCCGGCGCGATGCCATCGAAGCTCATGCCCGGCACGCCATCCATGTTGGCCGGCAGCAACAACCCATGCCAATGCACCGAGGTGGGCTGGTCGGGTAGCGCGTTGCGCACGCGCACGCTCACCCTGTCGCCCTCGCGCCAGCGCAGCGTGGGTGCGGGCAGGCTCTGGTTGACGGTGATCGCCGGGCGGGTGCGCCCGGTGATGTTGACCGGCAGGCGGCCGATCTGCAGCGCCTGGCTGCTGCCGCGCAGGACGGGCACAGCCATGGCGCCGGCTGCGCGTGCATTGTTGCGCCACAGCCCGGCGGTGGCGGCAACCCCGCCCAGGGCCAGGCCCTGCACGAAGCGGCGCCGGCTCAGGCCTGGCACGGAGGTTGGATCGAACACATGGGAATCGGAAGACATGACACCTCCGGTGCGTCTGCGCCAACTGGCGAACGCAGCGCATCGCTGGGAACTCCCGCGTGCAGGCACGCAGGGCGAAGGGCATAAGACGTGGCTGACAGACGATGCGGAGCCGGCATCAAGCTGCGGCGAGGGCGCGATTGCACGCGCAGCGCGCATGCACGACCTGACGACATCGGGTGACGAGCATGCCCGCCTGCTGGCGGGCACAGGGTCCGTCGGCCGCTTAGCCGATGGGAGGTCGCACCGGTTGCTCGTGCGCCGGGCTGCTGCGGCCTTCGTCCAGGGCGGCAGGCACGGCAAAATGGCCCGGCATCGCTGTCGGCACCGCAGGCAGCGTCAGCAGGGCCAGGCTGCAATGCTGCAGGCAGTCGCAACTGCCCAGCTTGCAGCAGTCGGCCGCATGCGGTTGGTCGCCCTTGACCTGCGCGGCCAGTGCGTCGGGCGCAGCGTTGTGCGGCGCCGCCATGGCGTCGTGGCATGGCATGGCCTGTGCGGTCGACGGGTGCGCCGCCATCGCATGCGCCGTGGCCTGCGGCATGACCGTGTCCGGCATCGCCATGCCTACCGACGCCCACGCGCCGGTGGCCGTATTGGCGACCAGGCACAGGCACAGCAGCAGGCGGAGCAGGCAACGCAGCACGGGCAGTGGAGGCGGCGGACAGGGGCCACGAGCATACCACCGGCCTGGCAACTGTCCGCCGGATGACCGCCCGCCCCGGCAGCGCACCTGGCGGCGTTAGAATTGCGTTCTTCCTTTGCATCACGTCCGTGCCCATGTCGCAGCGCCAGTGGGTGGCCGCCGCCATCCAGAAGATCGAGGCCGATTTCAACCGTTCGGCCGACACCCATCTGATCCCGATGGACCTGCCGGGTTATCCGGGCATCGACCTGTACTTCAAGGACGAGTCCAGCCACCCCACTGGCAGCCTCAAGCACCGGCTGGCGCGCTCGCTGTTCCTGTACGCGCTCACCAACGGCTGGCTGCGTGCCGGGCGCCCGGTGATCGAGGCATCGAGCGGCTCCACCGCCATTTCCGAAGCGTATTTCGCGCGCCTGCTGGGCGTGCCCTTCATCGCGGTGATGCCGGCGTCGACCTCGCCGGAGAAGATTGCCGCGATTGAATTCCAGGGCGGCCGCTGCCATCTGGTGGAGCGCGCCTGCGACCTGGACAGCGCCTCGCATGCGCTTGCGCGCGAAACCGGCGGGCACTTCATGGACCAGTTCACCTATGCCGAGCGCGCCACCGACTGGCGCGCCAACAACAACATCGCCGAATCGATCTTCAAGCAGCTGTCCGAGGAGCCGCACCCGATTCCGGACTGGATCGTCTGCAGCCCCGGCACCGGCGGCACCAGCGCCACGTTGGGTCGCTATGTGCGCTATCGCCGGCATGCCACCCGCATCCTGTGCGCAGACCCGGAAGTGTCGGTGTTCTTCGACGGTTACTGCCGTGCGGTGGACGGGCAGTGCCCCAAGGAGCTGGCCATCACCGGCGGATCGCGCATCGAAGGCATCGGCCGGCCGCGGGTGGAGTCGAGCTTCATCGCCAGCTGCGTGGACGTGATGATCAAGGTGCCCGACGCGCTGAGCCTGGCGGCCATGCGCCATGTCAGCGCCACGCTGGGCCGGCGCGTCGGCGGCTCCACCGGCACCAACTTCGTCGGCGTCCTGCAGGCGGCGCAGCGGATGCGGGAGGAGGGCCGTCAGGGCTCCATCGTCACCATCCTGTGCGATGCCGGCGAGCGCTACGCGCACAGCTATTACGACCCGGCCTGGTACGTGGCGCGCGAGATCGATGTCAGCGGCAGCGATGCAGCCATTGCGCTGGCCGTGAACGGCGGCGATCTGCCCGCCTTGCCTTGTGCCGCGCTGGAATGACCGCCATATCCACCACGCAGTGACACGCAACGTATCGGTACGTGTCACCAGACAACTTCGTCATTCCTGATCCAGTCCCCGCCGGAGCGCCCCATGACCAACCCGCTGCTCGACCTGTCCGGACTGCCGTCCTTCGATGCGATCCGCCCCGAACACGTGGGCCCGGCGATCGACCACTTGCTCGCCGATGCCGAAGCGGCAGTGAAAGCGGCCGAACAGGTCAGCCCGGTGAGCTGGGACAGCTTCGTGACCCCGCTGGACGATGCCACCGAGCGCCTGTGGCGCGCCTGGGGGCAAGTTGGTCATCTGCAGGCGGTGATGAACACCCCGGAGTTGCGCGAGGCCTACAACAGCAACCTGCCCAAGGTGAGCCGCTTCGGCAGTGCGCTGGGCCAGAACCTGGCGCTGTATGCGCAGTACAAGGCGTTGGCGCAGTCGCCGGAGGCGGCGTCCTACGACGAGGCACGTCGCAAGGTGCTGGACAACGCGCTGCGTGATTTCCGCCTGGGCGGTGCCGAACTCGATGACGACGCCAAGGCGCGTTTTGCGCAGATCCAGGAAGAGCTGTCGGCCTTGGCGGCCAAGTTTTCGCAAAACGTGCTCGACGCCACCGATGCCTGGTCGCACGTCACCGAGGACGAAACGCAGCTCTCCGGCCTGCCGGCCGAAGTGATCGCCGCCGCGCGTGCTGCCGCAGAAAAGGACGGCGTGGCGGGCTGGAAGTTCACCTTGCAGATGCCGTGCTATCTGCCGGTGCAGAGCGATGCCGACAGCCGCGAACTGCGCGCGCTGCTGTATCGCGCCAACGCCGAGCGCGCTTCCGAATTCGGCGATGCCGCGCTGGACAACAGCGCCAATATCGACCGCATTCTTGCGCTGCGTGCGGAGCTGGCGCAGCTACTCGGCTTTGCCAGCTACGCCGACTATTCGGTAGCCACCAAGATGGCGCAGAGCCCGGACGAGGTGATGGGCTTCCTGCGCGATCTGGCCGTGCGCGCCAAGCCCTATGCGCAGCGCGACCGCGCCGAGCTTGAAGTCTTCGCACGCGACGAATTGGGATTGGACGAACTGCAGGCGTGGGATCTGGCCTACGTCAGCGAAAAACTCAAGCAGGCGCGGTACAGCTTTTCCGAGCAGGAAGTGAAGCAGTACTTCACCGAGCCAAAGGTGCTGGCTGGTCTGTTCGATGTGATCCACAGTCTCTACGGCTTGCGCGTCACACAGGACAGCGCGCCGGTGTGGCACCCGGATGTGCGGTTCTACCGGCTGGAAGATGCGCAAGGTGCGCTGGTCGGCCAGTTCTATCTGGATCTGTATGCACGCGAGGGCAAGCGCGGTGGCGCGTGGATGGACGATTGCCGCAATCGCCGCGAAACGGCCAACGGCGTGCAGACGCCATTGGTGTACCTGGTGTGCAACTTCGGCCGCGGCAGCGGCGATGCACCGGCCACCTTCCGGCATGGCGAAGTCACCACGCTGTTCCATGAAATGGGCCACGGCCTGCATCAGCTGCTGACCCGCATCGGCGAGCTGGGCGTGGCCGGCATCAACGGCGTGGAATGGGATGCGGTGGAGTTGCCGAGCCAGTTCATGGAGAACTTCTGCTGGGAATGGGAGCGCGTGCAGGCGATGACCGCGCACGTGCAGACCGGCGAGCCGCTGCCGCGCAACCTGTTCGATCGCCTGCTGGCTGCGCGCAATTTCCAGAGCGGCATGTTCACCGTGCGCCAGCTGGAATTCGCCTTGTTCGACATGCAGCTGCACAGCAGCTTCGACCCGGCGCAGGACAGCGTGCTGCAGTTGATCGAGCGCGTGCGCGACGAAGTGGCGGTCAATCGGCCACCGGCGTGGAATCGCTTCCCGCACCAGTTCAGCCACATTTTTGCCGGCGGCTATGCGGCCGGTTACTACAGCTACAAATGGGCCGAAGTGCTCAGCGCCGATGCGTATGCCGCGTTCGAGGAGGCGCCCGAGCAGGTAGCCGAGACCGGCGCCCGATTCCGCCACGAGGTGTTGTCGCGTGGCGGCAGCCGCAGCGCGGCCGACAACTTCCGCGCCTTCCGTGGCCGCGCGCCCCGGATCGACGCGTTGCTGCGGCATAACGGCATGGCCGGCTGACCCGGGAGTGGGGAATCGGGATCGGGGAGTGGCAAGAGCGATCTCCCGGCACACCGATTCCCCATTCCCCATTCCGCGCGGCGTCTAGCGCCGCGTACTTACACCCGGCCGAACACCAGCGTGCCGTTGGTGCCGCCAAAGCCGAAGCTGTTGGACATCACCGTGTTCAAGCTGGCGTCCTGGGTTTGCCGCAGGATCGGGAAACCTTCCGCGCGCGGGTCCAGTTCTTCGATATGCGCCGAGCCGGCCATGAACCCATCGCGCAACATCAGCAGGCTGAAGATCGCCTCGTGCACGCTGGCCGAGCCCAGCGAATGGCCGGACAACGCCTTGGTCGAAGACAGCGGCGGCACGTTGTCGCCGAACACCTCGCGCACCGCGCCCAGTTCGGTGACATCGCCCAGCGGTGTCGAGGTGCCGTGCGTGTTGAGGTAATCGATGGGGCGATCCAGCCCCTGCATGGCCATGTGCATGCAGCGCACCGCGCCTTCGCCGCTGGGGGCGACCATGTCCGCGCCATCGGAGGTCACGCCGTAGCCCAGCAATTCGGCATGGATGCGTGCGCCGCGCGCGATGGCGTGGTCGTAGTCTTCCAGCACCAGCATGCCACCGCCGCTGCTGATGACGAAGCCATCGCGCTGCGCGTCGTACGGGCGCGATGCCACCGCCGGACGATCGTTGAAGCCGGTGGACAGCGCACCCATCGCATCGAACATCACGCTCATGGTCCAGTGCAGTTCTTCGCCGGCGCCGGCGAACATCACGTCCTGCGCGCCATGGCGGATCAGATCCGCTGCCGCACCGATGCAGTGCGCCGAGGTCGCACACGCGGCCGACAGCGAATAGCTCAGGCCGCGGATCTTGAACGCGGTGGCCAGCGATGCAGAGACCGCCGAACTCATCGTACGCGGCACCATGTACGGGCCTACCTTGCGCACGCCGCGTGCCCGCAGCAGATCGGCGGTTTCCACCTGCCACTGGCTGGAGCCGCTGCCGGAGCCGGCAATCACGCCGGTACGCAGATCGCTGACCTGCTCGGCGCTCAGGCCCGCATCGGCGATCGCATCGCGCATGGCCAGATACGCATAGGCCGCGCCATCGCCCATGAAGCGCCTGAGCTTGCGGTCGATCAATGCCTCCAGGTCCAGTGCCACCGCGCCGCCCACCTGGCTGCGCAGGCCGGCTTCGGCGTGATCGGGCAGCGCGGTGATGCCGGAGCGGCTGTCGCGCAGTGCAGTGGAGACGGTGTCCAGATCATTGCCCAGACACGAATTGATGCCCATTCCGGTAACGACAACACGCCGCATCAGAAGCTCTCCGTTGAAGTGAACATGCCCACGCGCAGATCCTTGGCGGTATAGATCTCACGCCCGTCCACGAGCATGCGTGCATCGGTCTGCGCCATCACCAGCTTGCGGTTGATCACGCGGCTGACATCGATCTCGTAGCTCACCAGGGTGGCGCTGGGCAGCACCTGTCCGGTGAACTTGACCTCCCCACAGCCCAGGGCGCGGCCGCGGCCGGGCGCACCGATCCAGGTGAGGAAAAAGCCGGTGAGCTGCCACATTGCATCCAGGCCCAGGCAACCGGGCATCACCGGGTCACCGATGAAGTGGCAGCCGAAGAACCACAGGTCCGGGCGGATATCCAGTTCGGCGCGAATCACGCCCTTGCCGTGTGCACCGCCGGTGTCGCTGATCTCGGTGATGCGGTCGAACATCAGCATCGGATCGTTCGGCAGCCTGCCGCTGTCGGGCCCAAACAATTCTCCACGCGCGCTGGCCAGCAATTGGTCGCGCGAGTACGCACTTTGACGAGTCATGACGAACGTGTCCTGCAAGGAGCGAGAGGCAAGGTCGGCAAGGGTGCATGAGCCTGCGCGGTTCAATCAAACGTTTTATCCGTACGCATGCGTGCTGTTTTCAGCCGCTTGCGCCGTTCATCAGGGCTGGATTGCATGTGGAACGGCAGCATGCCGGCATGCCGTCTCTGGGGGAGCTGGCGCGCCCGCATGATTGGTTCTGCAGCTGTGCCTTTCAGGTGCGATCGCTGGTGTTCGATGGCCGGTCGCGCCCGTTTTCGGCTTGCATCGTGCGCGATCGCCGCTCAAGGCATGAGACAGCGCTGGCTTATCATGGATGCAGACCTGCAACAGAGAAACCCGCTTGATGCGCAAGATCGTGCACGTGGACATGGATGCGTTCTACGCATCCGTGGAGCAACGTGACGACCCGAGCCTGCGCGGCAAGCCGGTGGTGGTGGCCTGGCGCGGTGCGCGCTCGGTGGTGTGCGCGGCCTCTTACGAAGCGCGCACCTTCGGCATCCGCTCGGCAATGCCGGCCCTGCGCGCCGAGCGCCTGTGTCCGGATGCGGTGTTCGTGCCGCCGGATTTTGCCCGCTACAAAGCGGTGTCGCGGCAGGTGCGCGAGATCTTCCATCGGCATACCGACCTTGTGGAGCCGCTGTCGCTGGACGAGGCCTATCTGGATGTCACCCAGGCCAAGACCGGCATGCAGCTGGCCACCGAAATCGCGCAACTGATCCGCACCCAGATCCGCGAAGAAACCCGGCTCACCGCATCGGCCGGCATCGCCCCGAACAAGTTCCTGGCCAAGATCGCCTCGGACTGGCGCAAGCCCGATGGCCAGTTCGTGATTGCGCCCAGCCGCGTGGACGCGTTTCTGCTGCCGCTCAAGGTCAATCGCATTCCCGGCGTGGGCAAGGTGATGGACGGCAAGCTGGCGGCGTTGGGCATCGTCACCGTGGCCGATCTGCGCCTGCGCCCGTTGGAAGAATTGCAGGCGCATTTCGGCAGCTTCGGGCAGAGCCTGTACCGCCGCGCACGCGGCATCGACGAGCGACCGGTCGAACCAGACCAGGAAGTGCAATCGGTCTCCTCGGAAGACACCTTCAGCGAGGATCTTGCGCTTGATGCGCTGGACCCGCACATCCTGCGCCTGGCCGAAAAGACCTGGCTGGCCACGCGCCGCACCGAACGCATCGGCCGGACGGTGGTGCTGAAATTGAAGACCTCCAATTTTCGTATCCTGACGCGCTCCCACACGCCCGAGCAACCACCGGCTTCGTTCGAGGCGTTGGCGCAGATTGCGCTGGCGCTGACCCGGCGCGTGGAGTTGCCTGCCGATACGCGTTACCGCCTGGTCGGTGTCGGGCTGAGCGGTTTCAGCGATGTGGAAGAGGGCGCGGTGCAGGGGCAGTTGTTCGGCGAGGTCTCGCAGGCGCCGTGAGCGCGTGCCTGCCGGCGTTGCCGCGCGTGTCGACGGGTAAAACGGCTGCGCTCGCGCGGTGACGCGGCCTGAATCCCGCACTGCGTACACTGCTACGTTCCCCGCACAAGGCCGTCCGAATGTTTGCGTATCCGCTGGTGATTTTCGATCTGGACGGCACCCTCGTGGACAGCGCGCCCAATATCGCCGAAGCCCTCAATGACACCTTGCAGGAGTTGGGGCTGGAGCAGTTCAGCGAATCCACCATCCGCGGCTGGATCGGCGAAGGGGTGCAGGTGCTGCTGGCCGCCGCACTGCGCGAAGCCGGCAGCACGGACGATGCGGCCACGGTCATGCCGGTGATGATGCGGCATTACGAAGCATGCCTGCTGCACGACCCGCAGCTGTATCCGGGTGTAGCGCAGGCATTGCACGGCCTGCGCGATGCCGGGGCGACGCTGGCGCTATGCACCAACAAGCCATCGCGATTCATCGCACCGCTGCTGGAGCATCTGGGCATCGCCGCGTCCTTCAGCAGCGTGCTCGGTGGCGACTCGCTGCCGCAGCGCAAACCCGACCCGACGCCGCTGCTGCATCTGGCCACGCAGTTCCGGTACACGCCGCAGCAATGCCTGATGGTCGGCGATTCGGGCACCGACGCGGCAGCGGCGAATGCCGCCAACATGCCGCTGGCCATGGTGCGTTACGGTTATCTGCGCGGCT
This sequence comes from Xanthomonas sp. CFBP 7698, assembly GCF_003600855.1. Taxonomy (NCBI): domain Bacteria; kingdom Pseudomonadati; phylum Pseudomonadota; class Gammaproteobacteria; order Lysobacterales; family Lysobacteraceae; genus Xanthomonas; species Xanthomonas sp. CFBP 7698. The sequence goes on along the minus strand of NZ_PRDN01000006.1, from coordinate 30,480 downwards.
TCGACGTGCAGGGCTCCGGTGCGGTGGCCATTGTCGATGACATGCGGGAACTGCTGGCGTTGCGCTGATGCGCTTGATGGCTTCGCGCGGTGTCGCGCGATTCGTTGCGGTCTGCGTGCGCGGCGACGCAGGCGCGTAGGGCTTCAACAGCGGCACCGCATCTGCAGTTCCGGCTCTGGTAGCGTCGCGAGAAAAGCGTGCACGTGCGTATCTGCAGTTGGTAGTGCCATTTGGAGTGGCGACCATTGCATCGTGCTTGGGTGCTCGTTGCGGCGCATGCAAACGAAGCCTCGGTGCGCCGCGTCAGCTACGGCCGCGCGCAAACCTTCAGTCGCCGTGTGCGGCGTCCATCGCCGGGTCGTCATCGCGCAGGTCGCCTGCATCGGCCTGCGCGTCGTCATTGTCTGCACGCGCGTAATGCACGGTTTCCACCGGTCCGCCAACCGCACGGCCGCGCACCGGCAACAGCGCGCTGGCCGCTTCGTATTCGGCCAGCAGGGCGTGGCGCCGCGCTTCCGGAACGTCCTGCCAATGGCAATCGGACAGCGCGCCTTCCAGCGAATACAGCAGATTGAGGCTGGGCTTGAAGCCGGCACGGCGTACTTTCACGAATGCGCCCACCGCACCGACGGCTTGCAGGTCCTGCTGCGTGCGCAGCCCGACTTGGCGCAGCCACGCCGCACTCTTGGGGCCGATGTTGCGCAGCCGTTCGGTGGTCACGTCAGCGCGTCCACAAAGACCTGCGCAATCGCTTCCAGGCCGCGCTGGTCGTCCGCATCGAAGCGGTCCAGCTCCGGGCTGTCCAGATCCAGCACGCCGATCAACGCATCGCCCCTGACCAGCGGAATCACCAGTTCCGAGCGCGATGCCGAGTCGCAGGCGATATGCCCTGGAAACGCATCCACGTCGGCAATGCGCTGGCTCTGCCGGGTGCTGGCCGCTGCGCCGCACACGCCCTTGTCCAGCGGAATGCGCACGCATGCAGGCAGACCCTGGAACGGACCCACCACCAGTTCGCGGCCGTCGTAGAAATAAAATCCGGCCCAGTTGAGCGAGGGCAGGGAGTTGAAGATCAGCGCGGCCAGATTGGCGGCATTGGCGATCCGGTCCGGCTCGCCGTGTACCAGTGCCTGGGCCTGGGCGGTGAGCTGGGCATATTGTTCCGGCTTGCTGCCGGTCAGCGAGAAGGTGGCGAACATGGCCGAAGTTTAGCAGCGGCGCTCTGTGGCGGCATGGCGCGCCAGCGCAGGGCGGCGCTGGCGGCGCTTGCCCGCATGGCAGCCGTGCGACTTGGCGCTTCGCGGCGCCGCCCGCCGCCCGCCGCCCGCCGCCCGGCGCCCGGCGCCCGTGGCCGGTGCGACGCCTGCCGCAACGACTGCTTGCCGGCTCAGCGTCGAGTACGGATGCGCACGCTATGCTGCGCGCCCTCACGGCAATGGCGGCGCGGCCGCAGGACCTGACCGATGCAGCATCCGGCGTTTTATGTCACCGGCACCGATACCGGAATCGGCAAGACCATGGGCAGCACCGCGTTGCTGCACGCCTTGCGGGCGCGGGGGCGCAAGGCGGTAGGCATGAAGCCGGTGGCCAGCGGGTGCGAGCGCACCGCGCAGGGCTGGCGCAACGAAGACGCGCTGGCCCTGCAGGCCGCCAGCGACCCGCAGCCGGACTACGCCACGCTCAACCCCTACGCCTTGCCCGCACCGCTGGCACCAGAGCTGGCGGCAGCCGATGTCGGCGTGACGCTGTCGCTGGACCCGATCACGCAGGCCTTTGCGCAATTGCGCACGCGGGCCGACGTCGTGGTGGTGGAAGGCGTCGGTGGCTGGGCCGCGCCGCTGAGCGCCGATCTGGATCAGGCCGATCTGGTGCGCGCGTTGCGGCTGCCGGTGGTGCTGGTGGTCGGCGTGCGGCTGGGCTGCATCAACCATGCGCGCCTGACCGCCGCTGCCATCGCCGCCGACGGCCTGGACTGCATCGGCTGGATCGCCAACGAAATCGATCCGCAGATGGAACGCAGCGAAGACAACATCCGCATGCTGCACGCGCGTCTGGCGATGCCGTGCTGGGGGCGGATTCCGTGGCGGCCGGGTGCCGATGCCGCCAGCCAGGCGCAAGGGCTGCAATTGCCGGCCTAGTATCAGACCCGGCAAGTACGCGGGCCTACTGGCACGCAGCGTGGTCGGTGTCTGGTTGGTCCGCGCCCAACGCGCGTGTTGTGGCTGACCAGGTAGCGCACCGCACGCTCCATGCGCGGGCAGCGCGCGGTCACTTGTTTCTGTATGCAACACGCTTGCAGGTCATCGCAGCAGCTGCGCACCTGCAGCGTCTCCGAGCCATCCCTGCGCAGCGAAACCCAGCGATCGGACAATAAAAAAGCCCGACAGAGGGAGGGATCTGTCGGGCCGGATTGCACGGGGGGAGGGACCCATGCAAAGACGCTGAATTTATTGGCGGTTACTTGCGCCGGGTCTTGCCTGCTGCGCCGGCCTGATCGCTGCCGGTGTCGAACTGCTGCTTGGCGAATTGCCCAAGCTCGCTGGACATCTTCAACCCCATTCCCACCACTTCCTGATTGACCGAAGCCAGACGTTCCAGGTTGTCGCGGGCCAGTTGCAGTCCTTTCGGCCAGAGCGTCTGGTAGGCGCCCAGGTCGCGTGCCTGCGCAAACTCACCGAAGAAGCTGGTGGTCGCGTTGACGTTCTGTTCCAGCGTGTCCAATGCCAACTGGTTGGCACGTGCTGCTGCAGAAGCAAACTGACTGGTGAAGCTGTTTTCGAACTGCGCCGACATTGCGTACCCCTTGGGGAAGCGTGTGACCGTTTGTTGCGTTGCAGCATACGCCGATATTGTTGCAATGCAACACGTTTGCTGAAGATTTGCCAACTCTCTGTAGAAGATTTTCTAGATCAAATGGTTAGAGAAGTTCCGAAACGACGGACGCCGCCCAATGGGCGGCTTCCGGACACGGGACTGCGCTAACTGATTAGCCGCGGTAGCGGCAGCCGGACGTGCAGGTCTCATGCACCACGATCTCGCTCAGCTGCGGCAGCGCCGGCTTGAGCTGCTGCCAGATCCAGATCGCCAGCCGCTCGCTGGTAGGGTTTTCCAGCCCTTCGATATCGTTGAGGTAATGGTGGTCCAGGCGGTCGTAGATCGGCTGGAAGGCGGCCTTGATGTCGCCGAAGTCCATGATCCAGCCGGTCTCGGCACCGGGTTCGCCGCTGACGTGCAGTTCGACCCGAAACGAATGCCCGTGCAGGCGGGCGCATTTGTGCCCAGGCGGCACGTTGGGAAGACGGTGCGCGGCCTCGAGCGTAAAGACTTTGAAGATATCCATGCGCGGCATTGTAAGTGCGCCGGGCCGTCTGCAGCCGACGGCCAGCGCAACGCGCAGCGATATGGCCGCGTCACGGTACCAATCGGCGTTCGCCTGGTTGCATTCCCCTACATGCAGCGCAGCGCCGAGGTCCGATGCGCTGGCCAGCGCGCCCGTGTGTCTGTGTGCGTCACCGCAGCGCATATCCGTATGCAGATATGTAATTTTTGTTAGTAAAACGCACATGGCTCACTGCACAGCCCCCTGTTCATGGATGCCGTGCGTGAAGCGCCCTACGCCTTACCTGCTGTCTCTTGCCGCGTTGTCGGCGCTGATTCCCCTTGCACACGCCGGCGACGCGCCACCGGAAACGGGCAAGACCCTGGCCACGGTCAGCGTCACCGGCTCCAACATCAAGCGCAGCGACAGCGAAGGCCCGAACCCCGTGCAGGTGATCGACCGCCAGCAACTGGAGCAGTCCGGCAAGGTCACCGTGGCCGACGCGCTGCGTTCGATCTCGGCCAACACCGGCAACGCCACCAACGAAACCACCAATAACGGCTGGGCTTCCGGCTCGGCGGGCATCGGCCTGCGCGGGCTGTCGCAGAAGAACACCCTGGTGCTGCTCAACGGCCGCCGGCTGGCCAACTACGGCTTTCCTGCCAACGGCCTGGGCGACACCTTCGTCAATCTCAATGCGCTGCCGCTGGTGGCGGTGGAGCGCATCGAAGTGCTCAAGGACGGCGCCTCGGCAGTGTACGGCTCCGATGCGGTCGCTGGCGTGGTCAACATCATCACCCGCCAGGATTTCCAGGGCGCCGAGCTGGGCGTGAGCGGCGGCACCTCAGATCAGGGCGGCATGGACACCCAGCGCGCCAAGTTCATCGGCGGCATCGGCGACCTGGATAGTGACGGCTACAACATCCTTTTCAGTTTCGACGCCTACAACCGCGACCGGCTCGATCAGGACCAGCGCGCGCTGACCCGTTCGGGCATCTATACCGATCTACCGGGTGGGCGCTGGAACGGCTGGTCGGCCAAGGGCGCCCGCTATCTGATCGGTGGCCGCTCGGTGCCGCTGCTGGATGCGCAAGGCAATTGCCCCACCGGCACCGTGCTCACCGCCAGCGCGCCCATCGACGGGCTGGCCGGCGACACCTGCGGCTTCAACCAGGCCCCGTTCACCACGCTGATTCCCTCGACCAAGCGCTATCAGGCCTACACCAACGCCACCTTCCGGCTCAGCGACACCGTCGAAGCGTTCGGCGAGGCGCTCTACAGCGAGGTCAAGGGTGTGTCGATCTTCGGCTCCAGCCCGTACTTCACCCTGGAAGGCGGCCGCTTTGCATTGAACGCCAGCACCGGGCTGGCCGAGCCGGTGTCCAACCTGCTGCCGGCCTCCAGCCCGTACAACCCGTACGGGGTGGCAGTGCCGATCGAATACACCTTTTTCGACCTGGGCCAGACGGTCAAGACCAATCGCTCGCAGTCCTACCGATTTCTTGGCGGCGTGCGCGGCAAGACCGAGCGCTGGGACTGGGAAGCGGCCGCGTTCACCGCGCGCAGCACCGAGCACGAAACCGTCTCCGGTGGCTTCGCCAATCGCTTCACCCTGGCCCAGGCACTGGCCGATGGCAGCTACAACCTGCGCAACCCATCGGCCACGCCGCAAGCGGTGATCGACGGCATCAACCTCAGCACCTTGCGTCCAGCGCAATCCACCTTGCGTGGTGTCGATGCCAAGGTCTCCGGCAATCTGTTCGCGTTGCCGGCCGGCAATGTCGGGTTCGCCGCCGGAGCGGAGTGGCGGCAGGAGGAGCTGGTCTCGCGTAATCCTGTGCAGATCGACCAGGGCCTGCAGATCCGCCCGGCGATCGCCGCGGTGGATGGCGAGCGCAAGGTCTCGGCGCTGTATGCCGAAGTCAACGTGCCGCTGCTGCAATCGCTGGAACTGCAGCTGGCCGGGCGTGGCGATCATTACAGCGACTTCGGCAATGCGTTTTCGCCCAAGGCCAGCCTGCGCTGGCAGCCGCTGGACGCGGTGCTGGTGCGCGCGGCGGCCTCGCGCGGGTTTCGTGCACCGTCGTTGTCGGAGAATGCGGCCAGCACCAATATTTCTTACGGCTCGGTGGTCGATCCGTTCGATCCGGACGTGCCCGGCTCGCGCCAGAACCCCACCTTTTTCACTGTCGGCAACACCGACCTCGACCCCGAACGCACGCGCAGCTACAACCTGGGCGTGGTGCTGTCGCCGTGGGCCGACACCAGCCTGAGCGTGGACTGGTACAAGATCGAACTGGACAACCTGGTCGGCACCGGCAACAACGCCACCATCGTGCAGAACAACAACCCGGCCGATGTGATCCGCAATGAACGCGGCACCCTGGTGGCGGTGTACAACCGCTATCAAAACCTCAGCGAGCTGACCACCTCCGGGATCGATGTCGAACTGCGCCAGCGCTGGCGTACCGAAGCGGCCGGCAACTTCGGCCTCAACACCGCCTACACGCATGTACGCGATTACCGCCGCCCCACCGTGGTCGGTGGCCCACTGCAGGATTACGCCGGGAGCAATCTCGGCCCATCGTTGCCGCGCAACAAGGCCACCACCACGCTGGACTGGAACCTGGGCACGATCAGTGCGGCGCTGACCTGGTACTACACCGGCGGCTACGACCAGAAGGCCAGTGCGGCGGCCAGTGCGGTGCAGTCGCGCGTGGGCGACTACAACCAGTTCGATCTGTATCTGGGTTACACCGGCATCGACAAGCTCACCCTGTACGCCAAGATCGAGAACCTGGCCGACAAGCAGCCGCCGCTGGATGCCTCGTTCCCGGGCATTCGCGCGCCTTACGACTTCACCCAGTACGACCTGCGCGGGCGCTATTTCACGGTTGGACTGGATTACCGGTTCTGACCCGCGCAGTGCAGCGCCGATGCGCGCGTGATGGTTTGCCGATAAGCCTCCATCGCGCCATCGCCCGCTAGTTGCGCGTGCCTGGCCATGCGATGGTGGCCCTGGCTGCCATCGCCTCGAACGATTCCACTCGCTCTTCGCCCTGAACACTTTCAAGGATGCACGATGACTTCTTCGCAGCATGTCTGGCTGATCGCCCTGGCCTTGGCCGCGCCTTCGCTGGCCGCACAACCCGTCGCACAATCAGCAACGCAACCAGCAACGCCGTCGGTCGCGCTGCCCGGGTACGATGCCGCTGCCGCCCAGGCGCAACGCGCGCTGGAAGCGCGCTTCGATAGCGGCTTGAAGGACGCCGATTATCGCGGCTGGTTGAAGCAGTGGTCTTCGGCGCCCAACCACGTCGGCGCCCCGCACAACCTGGAAAACGCACGCGATCTGCAAACGCGCCTGCGTGTGTACGGTTGGGATGCGCGTATCGAAACCTTCGAGGTGTTGTGGCCATCGCCCAAGACCTCGCAGCTGGAATTGCTGGGCTCCAAGCCCTATGTCGCGCGCCTCAAGGAGCCGCCGCTGGCGGGCGACAGCACCTCCACCCAGACCGAAAACGTGTTGCCACCGTATGTGGTCTACGGCGGCAATGGCGATGTCACCGGCGACCTGGTCTACGTCAATTACGGCATCGCCGAAGACTACGAAGCGCTGGCGCGCAACGGCGTGGATGTGCGCGGCAAGATCGTGATTGCGCGCTACGGCAAGGGCTGGCGCGGGCTCAAGCCGCGGCTGGCGCAGGAGCACGGTGCCATCGGCGCGATCATATATTCCGACCCGCGTGACGACGGTTATTTCCAGGATCAGGCCTATCCGGTTGGCCCGGCGCGCAATCAGTGGAGCGTGCAACGCGGCTCGGTCGCCAACTTCGCCATCTATCCGGGCGATCCGCTGACCCCGGGCGTAGGCGCAAGCAAGGGCGCCAAGCGGCTGAAGATCGAACAGGCCGGCAGTGTCTTGAAGATCCCGACCCTACCGATCAGCTGGGGCGACGCACAACCGCTGCTGGCCGCGCTCGGCGGCCCGGTGGCACCGGAGGACTGGCGTGGCGCCCTGCCGATCACCTACCGCATCGGTGGCGACGACACCGCACGCGTCCATCTCAAGGTCGATGCGGAGTGGGGCAGCAAGACCATCTACAACGTCATCGCCACCTTGCGCGGCAGCGAGTATCCCGACCAGTGGGTCGTGCGCGGCAATCACCGCGACGGCTGGGTGTTCGGCGCGGCCGATCCGCTCTCGGGCACCACCGCCTTGCTGGCCGAAGCCAAGGCGATCGGCGAGCTGGCCAAACAGGGCCAGCGCCCCAAGCGCACGCTCGTGTATGCCAGCTGGGATGGCGAAGAAGCCGGGCTGCTCGGCTCCACCGAATGGGCCGAGCAGCACGCCGACGAGCTGCGTCGCAAGGCGGTGCTGTACGTCAACACCGACGGCAACGGACGCGGCTTTCTCAATGCCGGTGGCAGCCATGCGCTGCAGCGGCTGGTCAATGGCGTGGCGGCAGACGTGCGCGACCCCGACAGCGGCGTGAGCGTGCTCGAACGGCAACGCGCGCGTGCGCGCATCGATGCGTTGGCGCCCACCGCCAAGCCGGCGCAAAAAGAGATTGCCAAGCAGGTGGCCGCCGGTGGTGACATCCCGCTCAAGGCGCTCGGTTCCGGCAGCGACTACAGCCCGTTCCTGCAGCATCTGGGGTTGGCCACGCTGGATCTGGGCTATGGCGGGCAGGGTGGCGGCAGTGGCGTCTACCACTCGTTTTACGACTCCTACGACTACTTCGCGCGCTATATCGATCCGGAGTTCAGCTATCTGCCGTTGCTGTCGCAAACGGTGGGCCGCACCGTGTTGCGCGTGGCCAATGCTCCGGTGTTGCCGCAACGGTTTGGCGACTTCGCCGATGCGGTGGCCGGCTATGCGCAGGAGCTCAAGCAGCAGGCCGATAGCGACCGCACCGCGGCGCGCACGCAGGCCGAGCTGTTGCAGGCCGGTGCGTACGCGGCGGTCGATAACCCCAACCGTCCGCAGCGTGCCCCCGAGCCCAAGGCGGCGGTGCCGTCGATCGATTTCGCCGCCTTGGATCAGGCGATCACGCGGCTGCAGACCAGCGCCAAGCGCTACGACGCTGCACTGGCCGCCCGTGGCGGCAACCTGGAGGCAAACGTGCGCGGCAAGCTCAATGCCTCGCTGCAACGCATCGATCAAACGCTGCTGGTCGCGGGCGGTTTGCCGGGCCGGCCGTGGTACCGCAACCTGATCTACGCACCGGGCCTGGCCACCGGCTACGAGGTCAAGACCTTGCCCGGTATCCGCGAAGCGCTGGAAGACCGGCGCTGGGACGATCTGCGCAACTACATCGTGCAGACCGCGGTGGTGCTGGATCGGTATCGCGAGGCCATCGATCGCAATACCGCGTTGATCGAGGGCTAGCGGAGCGCTGCACGGCAGACTGGCAGCACGCGACCTCAGCGATGCCGCCGCAGCTGCCAGTCTTGCCTGATGCCTGATGCGCGCAGCCGGTTCGCTACAGCGCATCCGCTGCACCGCGCATAAAAAAGCCGCCCGGAAAGGGCGGCTTTTTCGGTTCAACGCGAACCTAAGCGCCGGTCGCACCGGCGCGCAGGAATCAGCGCGTGCCGCTCGGACGCTGGCCGCCACGGCCACCATCGCGACGGCCGGCGCCCGCACCGGCGTTGGCCTGACGCGGCCCGCTACTGCGCTGGCCACCCGGCTTCTTCGGGCCGGCATGCGCATGCGCCTGGCGCGGCGCATCGCCATGCGGACGACGCGCGTGGCTCTTGCGCGGTGCGCGGTCGCCGCCCGGCTGCTCGGCGCGGCCCGGCGCGCTGTTGCCCCAGCGGATCGGGGTCTGCGGCTCGTAGCCCGGCACGTCGCGGATTTCCACATCGCGCCCCAGCATGCGCACGATCTGGCGCAGCAGCTTGGCTTCGTCCTGCGCCACCAGCGAGATCGCCTCGCCGGTGGAGCCGTTACGGCCGGTGCGGCCGATACGGTGCACGTAGTCTTCGGCCACCATCGGCAGGTCGTAGTTGATGACCTTCGGCAGCTGGTCGATATCGATACCGCGCGCGGCGATGTCGGTGGCCACCAGCACGGTGACGCGGCCGGCCTTGAAGTCGCTCAGTGCACGCATGCGCTGGCCCTGGCTCTTGTTGCCGTGGATCGCCGCGGTCTTGATGCCGGACTTCTCCAGGAACAGCGCCAGCTTGTCGCTGCCATGCTTGGTGCGCGCGAACACCAGGGTCTGCTCGCGGCTGTCCTGCGCCAGCAGGTGCAGCAGCAGATCGCGCTTGCGCGCGCCATCGACCGGGTGCACGCGGTGGGTGATGCTCTCGGCCACGGTGTTGCTCGGGGTGACCTGGATCTGCATCGGGTTGCGCATGAACTCCAGCGCCAGCTGCTTGATGTTCTCTTCGAAGGTGGCCGAGAACAGCAGGGTCTGGCGGTTCTGGCGCGGCAGCTTGGTCAGGATGCGCTTGATCGACGGCAAAAAGCCCATGTCGAGCATGCGGTCGGCTTCGTCCAGGATCAGCACTTCGATGCCGGACAGGTCCACGCTGCGACGCTCGATATGGTCGATCAGGCGGCCCGGGCAGGCGATCAGCAGGTCCACGCCACGGCGCAGCGCGTCGAGCTGGTTGCCCATGCCCACGCCGCCGTAGATCACCGCGCTGGGAATGCGCAGGTACTTGCTATAGCCGCGCAGGCTGTCATGCACCTGGGTGGCCAGCTCGCGGGTGGGGGTCAGGATCAGCGCGCGCGGCTTGCGCGGGCCGTTGACCGGCTGCGGCGAGGTGCCCAGGTGCTGCAGCAGCGGCAGGCCGAACGCGGCGGTCTTGCCGGTGCCGGTCTGTGCGCCGGCCAGCAGGTCGTGGCCTTCCAGCACCAGCGGGATCGCCTGCTGCTGGATCGGGGTAGGGGTTTCATAGCCCTGCTCGGCCAACGCGCGCAGCAGGAAGGGCGCAAGGCCCAGGGATTCAAAAGACATCAGGAAGCTCCAAGTAAAGCGTCGCCGCCAGGCACAGCCCGGAGCGCAGACGCATTGCAGATGCAAAAAGGTGAGGCTCGGAGCGTTCCCGTGAACCGCGCTGCGAGATGGTGGAACAACCCGATCAAAGAGCGATGGGTTTGTCGGCACCACGAAAGGCGTCGGGTGGGGCGGGCGAGCGGATCGATCGATCCTGGCCTCGCCGGCTGTCCCTAAGGGAAACGGACGGCCGCATGCAGACCCGGCAAGTGTACCCGCGTTTGGCGCGCTGCACAAAATCTCGTCACTGCGGTTGTGGTACCGGTCAGTTGTTTCAACTGCAACCACTGCGGCGGCAGGCCGTACAATCGCCCGATCAGCCACAGCACAGGATGGTCATGAAGCTAGGTTCCCTGAAGGAAGGCGGCCGCGACGGCAGCCTGATCGTGGTCTCGCGCGACCTGCGCACCGCCGTGCGCGCCACCGGCATCGCGCCCACCCTGCAGCGCGCGCTGGAAGACTGGAGCAATGTGGCGCCGCGTCTGAACGCCTTGTCGGCCTCGCTCAACGACGGCAGCGCCGACGGCGTGTTCGATCTGGATATGCAGGCCCTGGCCGCGCCGCTGCCGCGCGCCTACGAGTTCGTCGACGGCAGTGCCTACCTGCCGCACGTGGAGCGCGTACGCCGCGCGCGCAACGCCGAAGTGCCGGAGAGCTTCTACACCGACCCGCTGATGTACCAGGCCACCAGCGCCGGCTTCTACGGCCCGCGCGATGCCATCAAGGTGATCAGCGAAGAGCACGGCATCGATCTGGAAGCGGAAATTGTGGTGATCACCGACGACGTGCCGATGGCCGCTTCGCCTGAGCAGGCGGCTGGGCACATCCAGTTGGTCGGCCTGGTCAACGATGTCTCGCTGCGCAACCTGATCCCGGCCGAGCTCGCCAAGGGCTTCGGTTTTGTGCAATCCAAGCCGCGCTCGGCGCTGTCGCCGGTGTTCGTGACCCCGGACGAGCTGGGCGATGCCTGGCGCGACAGCAAGGTGCATCTGCCGTTGGTGACCCACGTCAACGGCACCTGGTTCGGTGCGCCGGAAGCCGGCAACGACATGCAGTTCGACTTCGCCCAGCTGATCGCCCATGCCGCCAAGACCCGCCCGTTGTCGGCCGGCACGATCGTCGGCTCGGGCACGATTGCCAACCAGGACACCAGCCTGGGTGCCTCGTGTTTTGCCGAGCAGCGCGTGGTCGAGACCCTGCGCGACGGCAAGCCCAGCACGCCGTTCATGGCCTTCGGCGACGTGGTGCGGATCGAGATGTTCGCGGCCGACGGCGCCAGCATCTTCGGGGCGATTGAGCAGCGCGTCGAACGGCAGCCGTTGCCGTGAACTGCGTTGCCGCGTCGCGTGATGTCGCCACCGGCGGCCGCGCATGAGCACGCCGCTGGAGCTGTTTTCGTACTGGCGCTCCAGTGCTGCCTATCGCGTGCGCATCGGCCTGCATCTGAAGGCGTTGGACTATCGTGCGCATCCGGTGCATCTGGTGCGCGGCGGTGGCGAGCAGCATGCGCCGGCCTATGCGCAGCTCAATCCGCAGGAACTGGTACCCACCCTGCGGCATGGCCCGGTGGTGATCGCGCAATCGCTGGCGATCCTGGAGTATCTGGAAGATGCCTTCCCCGAGACGCCTCGTCTGTTACCGGCAGCGCCTGCCGAGCGCGCCCGCGTGCGTGCGCTGGCGCAGGTCATTGCCTGCGATGTGCATCCGCTCAACAACCTGCGCGTCATGCAGTTGCTGGAGCGCGAGTTCGCGCTGGATGCGGCGCAACGCCAGCACTGGACGCGGCACTGGATGGAGCGCGGCTTTGCCGCACTGGAACAGCAGCTGGCACGCGACCCGCTCACTGGCCGCTTCTGTCATGGCGATGTGCCAGGCCTGGCCGATGGGGTATTGATCCCGCAGCTCTACAACGCGCACCGGTTCGAGGTCGATCTGGGCCCGTATCCCACCCTGCAGCGCATCGAACAGGCCTGCCTGGCGTTACCGGCCTTCGACGCGGCACGGCCGGAGATGCAGGTGGATGCGGTGGCGTGAGGGCTGCGCATCGAGGCCCTCATCCGCCCTTCGGGCACCTTCTCCCGTGGACGGGAGAAGGGCAGGCGGGCGTCTGATTCGATCCCAGCGTTGCGATGCTGGATGAAGTTGCGACGCAAAGCCGTACGGTTCAAAGCGCCAGCGCCAAGGCACCGCACGCTCACTGGTGTCCATCCTCCCGTGGACGGGAGAAGGGCAAGCCAGGCATCTGGCTCGATCCGGGCCGTTGCGATGCTGGTTGATGTTGCGACGCTAACCCGTACGGTTCAAAGGCCAGCGCCAAGGCACCGCACGCTCACTGGTGTCCCTTCTCCCGTGGGACGGGAGAAGGGCAGGCCAGGCGTCTGGCCCGATCCGGGCCGTTGCGATGCTGGCTGATGTTGCGACGCAAACCCGTACGGTTCAAAGGCCAGCGCCAAGGCACCGCACGCTCGCTGGTGTCCCTTCTCCCGCATGCGGGAGAAGGTGGCGCGCAGCGCCGGATGAGGGCGCCTGTCGCATCGATGTCGCGAATGAGGGGCTCGTCGCAGCGTCCGCCTGACAGTGCAGGAGCCGGCAACCCGAGCGCCGCAATGACCGACCTTCGCCGCCAGACCGATCAGATGAACCCGTGACTGATCTTCGGCGAAGCTGCCGCTTCGTAATCCGCGTAAGGGTCGTGCTCGCCCGAGCCACCTTCCGACAGGCGGAATTTCAGCGCCAGGCCATCGCGTGAATCGGCGGCGCGCAGCGCCTCTTCCTGCTCGATCTCGCCGGTCTTGACCATCCGGAACAGGCATTGGTCGAAGGTCTGCATGCCTTCTTCCAGCGACTCCTCCATCGCCTGCTTGACCTCGTGCACCTGCCCGCGCCGCAGCAGGTCGCGGATCATCGGCGTGTTGAGCAGTACCTCAGTCGCCGGCCGGCGGCGTCCGTCCACGCCCTTGACCAGGCGCAGCGACACCACCGCGCGCAGGTTCAGCGCCAGATTCATCAGCACGTTCTTGTGCGCGCTCTCGGGGAAGAAATTGAGGATGCGCTCGATGGTCTGGTCGGCATTGTTGGAGTGCAGCGTGGCCAGGCACAGGTGGCCGGTTTCGGCGAACGCGATGGCCGCCTCCATGGTTTCGGCGTCCAGGATCTCGCCGATCAGGATCACGTCCGGCGCCTCGCGCATCGCGTTCTTCAGCGCGCTCTGAAAGGCGTGGGTATCCAGGCCCACCTCGCGCTGGTTCACGATCGACATCTTGTGCTTGTGCAGATATTCGATCGGGTCCTCGATGGTGAGGATGTGCCCGGTGGTGGTGCTGTTGCGATGGTCGATCATCGACGCCAGCGAGGTCGACTTGCCCGAACCGGTGGACCCCACCACCAGCACCAGCCCGCGCGGGGTCATGATGACGTCCTTGAGCACCTGCGGCAGGTTGAGCTCTTCGATGCTCGGGATGCGGCTGCGGATGGCACGGATCACCATGCCCACTTCGCCGCGCTGCTTGAACACGTTGACGCGGAAGCGGCCCGCGTCGGGCAGGGCGATGGCCATGTTGAGCTCGAGCTCGCGCTCGAACTGCGGCACCTGGCCCTCGTCCATCAAGGAATAGGCGATTTTCTTGACCATTCCCGGCGGCAACCCCGTATTGCCGAGCGGGTAGAGCTTGCCTTCGATCTTGATGTACACCGGCGCGCCGGTGGTCAAGAACATGTCCGAGGCATTCTTTTCGGTCATCAGCTTCAGGAAGTAGCCGATATCCATGCGCAATGGTTCCCCAACAAACAGCAGCGTCTCGTTGCAAGTCCGCCGCAGGCTTCCGACAATGGCCGTGCTCGAGACTTCCTCGCTACGGCTCCCCTAATGACGGCTAGCTTCGCATACTTGCGGCGATCCCTGTATGGCATCGCCTGTTTCATGGTTCTTTCCTCTCCGGCCGCCGCTCAGGTGGCCCCGGAGCTCACCGCCGCCGAACAGGCCGTGCAACGCGCCACCCAGGCCGATGCCGACCAATACGCACCGGATCTGGTCAACCTGGCACGCCAGGAATTGATGCAGGCCCAGCAGGCGCAACTGGACAAGCGCCAGCGCAAGCAGGTGCCGCAGATCGCCTTGCGCGCAGCGGCCGACGCCGATCTGGCCAAGGCCCGCAGCGAAGAGGCGGTGGTCACCGCCCAGCTGGAACAGCGCAAGAAGGAAGTGGCGCAGTTGCAGAACAGCCTCAACACCGGGGAGGGCGGCCGATGAAACTGCGCCCGCTGCTCTACATCGGTGTATTGAGCCTGGCCAGCGTGCCGCCGCTGGCGATGGCGGCCAAGGACGACCCGCAGGCCGACGCGCTCAACCGGCGCCTGGCCGCGCTGCAGAACGACCCGCAGACCAGCGACCTGGCCCGCTTCGAGCGGCTGCAGGCCCAGCAAAGCGTGGCCGCACTGGCCGAGGCCAAGCGCCGCGACCGCGACGAGCTGGTGTTCCTGGCCGACCGCCGGGTCGAAATTGCCGAACTCACCGCCCGCACCGCACTGGCGCGGCGTGAGCTGGATCGGCTGGAAGGCACCCGTAACGATCTGCTGATCGAAGCCAGCCGTCGCGACGCCTCGCGTGCGCGCCAGGAGGCCGAACGCTTGCGCGTGCAGGCGCAGATCCAGGCCGAAGAGGCCGAGCGCATGCGTCAGGCGGCCGAGCAGGAAACCCTGGCCCGGCAGGACGCCGAGCTGGCGCTGACCAGCGTGGCCGGCAAGCAGACCGCCAAGCTCAATGCGGCCCAGCAGAAGGCCGTGCAGCTGGCACACGAGGAGGCCGAACTGGTGGCCGGGGCCAAGTTGCCGGCCGCCAAGTTCGATAGCCGTGGCGAGGTCTTTTCCCTGGGCAGCGGTGCCTTCGGTGGCAAGACGGCGTTGTCCGGTGATGCGGCCGGGCAGGCCAAGGCCCTGGCCGAATACCTGAACATCGGCAAGAAGGGCCGGGTCAGCATCGTTGGCTTCGACAGCGACGCGGCCACGGCCAAGAAGCGTGCCGAGGCGGTACGCGATGCGTTGGTGGCCGGCGGGGTGGCTGCGTCCCGGTTGCAGGTCAGCGGCGCCAAGGGTGCCGCCAGCAAGACGCGGGCAGCCGAGGTCGTTGTTGCGCCCTGATGGCAAGTGGTTGGAAGTTAAGGTTTTTTAACTCCGGCATGACGCCCGGTTGAACCGCGGTCACTGATTCACGCCAAGAAGCGGCGGAGCGGCCCTTTCGGCCTTGAACCCCCTGCGCGACCGGCGTAGGGTCGTACCTCCAGGCAGCAACTCCGCTGCCTGGAAAGTACGGAGGGCCGGGCCAGTGACGCAAGGGCACGCAGCGACGCAACGTGGTGGAAGAGCAGGTGGTCTCGCCAGTGCGTGTGCCGTTGTCACCTTTGCCACCGTGACTCGTGGGTCTTCCATCCCCAAGCAGCGCCCCGTGCCGCCCGCGGCCGGGGCGTTCTTGTTTTAAGTGAAGGAGGTAACGCCATGTTCGAAGGG
The DNA here is from genome assembly GCF_003600855.1 of Xanthomonas sp. CFBP 7698. Taxonomy (NCBI): domain Bacteria; kingdom Pseudomonadati; phylum Pseudomonadota; class Gammaproteobacteria; order Lysobacterales; family Lysobacteraceae; genus Xanthomonas; species Xanthomonas sp. CFBP 7698. The sequence continues at coordinate 14,649 of NZ_PRDN01000006.1, read as the reverse complement.
CAACCGCAGACCGAAATCGACGCATTGATCAAGTCCGATCCCGAGTTCAAGCAGCTGTACCAACGCCACAAGCTCTTGAACAAGAAATGCATGGATGCCGAACTTGGGGTGCTCCCCATCGACGACGTGACCTTGGGCCAGATGAAACGCGAGAAGTTGCAGGCCAAAGAAAAGCTCACCCGGATGTACGACCAGCTCACGCACTGATCCTTCCCCACCGCTAGAACAAGTTCACCGTCGCGGGCGGTGGCGGCCTCCTCGTCGGCTTGCCACCGTCCGCGTCTTTATTTGGCCAGCGCCGGTTGTTGCATGTTGCCAGGGCGGTTGAGCACGTTTGTTCATGGGGGCGCGCAATCGCTTCACGCCTGAATGAGCATTCCCCGCCGGTTCGTCGGATAATGACCGGTCTAGCCCGCGCGGCGCAGCGACGATATCCCGATGGCGATTCATTCCTCCGTACTCGAACTGATTGGCAACACGCCGATCGTCAAGGCCCAGCGCCTGGACACCGGCGTCTGCGAGCTGTTCCTCAAGCTGGAGGCGAACAATCCCGGCGGATCGATCAAGGACCGCATCGGCCTGTCGATGATCGAGGCAGCTGAGCAGCGCGGCGACCTGAAGCCCGGCGCCACCCTGGTGGAAGGCACCGCCGGCAATACCGGCCTGGGTCTGGCCCTGGTGGCGCAGCAGAAGGGCTACCAGCTGATCCTGGTGGTGCCGGACAAGATGAGCCGCGAGAAGATCTTCAATCTCAAGGCCATGGGCGCCAACGTGGTGCTGACCCGCTCGGACGTGGCCAAGGGCCACCCGGAGTACTACCAGGACCTGGCCGCCAAGATCGCCGCCGAGACCCCGGGCGCCTACTTCATCAACCAGTTCGGCAATCCGGACAACCCGGCCGCGCACGAATTCGGCACCGGCCCGGAAATCCTGGCGCAGATGGACGGCCAGCTGGACGCGATCGTGTTCGGCTGCGGCAGCTCCGGCACCATGACCGGCCTGTCGCGCGCGTTCGCCAGCGCCTCGCCGCACACCGAACTGGTGCTGGCCGACCCGGTCGGCTCGATCCTGACCCAGTACATCGAAGAGGGCACGGTTAGCGAAAAGTCCGGCAGCTGGCTGGTCGAAGGCATCGGCGAGGATTTCCTGCCGGATATCTCCGACTTCACGCGCGTCAAGAAGGCCTATTCCATCAGCGATGCGGAGAGCTTCCATACCGCGCGCGAGCTGCTGGCTAAGGAGGGCATCCTCGGTGGCTCGTCCACCGGCACCTTGCTGGCCGCTGCGCTGAAGTACTGCCGCGAGCAGACCACGCCCAAGCGCGTGCTGGTGTTCGTCTGCGACACCGGCAACAAGTACCTGTCGAAGATGTACAACGACTACTGGATGCTGGACAACGGTTTTTTGGAACGCCCGCAGCACGGCGACCTGCGCGACCTGATCCTGCGTCCGTACAACAAGCGCGACACCGTCGTGGTCGGCCCGAAGGACCTGCTGACCACCGCGTATCAGCGCATGAAGCTGTACGACGTCTCGCAGCTGCCGGTGATCGACGACGGCGAGCTGGTCGGCATCGTCGACGAGAGCGACGTGCTGCTGCATGTGTATGGCGACGAAGCGCGCTTCCGCGACCCGATTTCCACTGCCATGGTCAGCAAGCTCGATCGCCTGGATGTCGCGTCGCCGATCGAAGCGCTGCTGCCGGTGTTCGACCGCGGCCAGGTCGCCATCGTCATGGACGGCAAGCAGTTCCTGGGCCTGATCACCCGTATCGACCTGCTCAACTACCTGCGCCGCCGCGTGCAGTGATCGCATGCAGTGATCAGCCAGCGCCGCGCGCCCGGATGAGACGCGCGGCACCGGCCATTCAGACCTGCTTGCTACAATCCGCCACTTTTTCCGGGAACCTCCATGTCCAATCGCACCACCAACAGCCATGATGGCGAGCGCGCACTGTCGCTCGCGACGCTGGCGATCCATGGAGGGCAGTCGCCGGATCCCAGCACCGGGGCGGTGATGCCGCCGATCTATGCGACGTCCACCTATGCGCAGTCCAGCCCGGGCGAGCATCAGGGTTTCGAGTACTCGCGCACCCACAACCCCACGCGCTTTGCCTATGAGCGCTGTGTCGCATCGCTGGAAGGGGGCACGCGTGCATTCGCCTTCGCCTCCGGCATGGCCGCCACCTCCACGGTGATGGAACTGCTGGATGCCGGCAACCACGTCGTAGCGATGGACGATCTGTACGGCGGCACCTTCCGTCTGTTCGAGCGCGTGCGCCGTCGCACCGCCGGCCTGGATTTCAGCTTCGTCGATCTGACCGACGCGGCCGCCTTCGAAGCCGCGATCCGCCCCGACACCAAGATGGTGTGGATCGAAACCCCGACCAACCCGATGCTCAAGCTGGTCGACATCGCCGCCATCGCTGCGATCGCGCGCAAGCACGGTCTGCTGATCGTGGTCGACAACACTTTCGCCTCGCCGATGCTGCAACGCCCGCTCAGCCTGGGCGCCGACATCGTCGTGCACTCGGCCACCAAGTACCTCAACGGTCACTCGGACATGGTGGGCGGCATCGCCGTGGTCGGCGACAACACCGAACTGGCCGAACAACTGGCGTTCCTGCAGAACTCCATCGGCGGCGTCCAGGGCCCGTTCGACAGCTTCCTCGCGTTGCGTGGATTGAAGACGTTGCCGCTGCGCATGCGCGCGCATTGCGAAAACGCTCTGGCGCTGGCGCAGTGGCTGGAGACGCATCCCGCGATCGAGAAGGTGATCTACCCCGGCCTGCCTTCGCACCCGCAGCACGCGCTCGCGAAAAGCCAGATGTACGGCTTCGGCGGCATCGTCTCGATCGTCCTCAAGGGCGGCTTCGACGCGGCCAAGCGTTTCTGCGAGAAGACCGAACTGTTCACCCTGGCCGAATCGCTGGGCGGCGTGGAAAGCCTGGTGAACCATCCAGCCGTCATGACGCACGCCTCCATCCCCGTGGCCCGCCGCGACCAGCTTGGTATCAGCGATGCGCTGGTAAGGCTGAGTGTGGGGGTTGAGGATGTGGGGGATTTGCGGGGGGATTTGGAGCGGGCCCTTGAGGCATTCCGTTCTCCATGACTGCGTCGCCGCAACGACAGGACTTCTTCGCTTACTGGCGGAGCGGGCTGGCCGGCCTTCGCCTGCAGTCGTGGGTACGCCAACAGTCCTGGTTGCAGCGGATCTATCGCGTTTTTCCGCAGAAGTGGCGTGACCGCGTTTCTTCCACACTATCCGCCCGCTCTTTGGTTCAAACGCGGTTCCAGCGCACGGATGCCTGGAAGCTGAACTCAAAAGGCGCTGACGCTCCCCCGCCGATGAACGCTGATTTCTCCGTCACCGAGATTCCATCGGTGGGGATCAACATTGTCGGCTATCTCCGTGGCGACTTCGGGTTGGCGGAGAGTGCAAGGATGTATGCGCGTGCGCTGATCAGCGCTGGCGTGCCCGTATCGTTGTATGACCTAGACATGGGGCTTCCGCACTCCTGGGACGACCGGAGCCTGGATGGTCTCATCGACCAGCGCATGCCGCATCAGGTCACCGTCGTCTTCGTCAATCCCGACTACCTGGAAGCCGCGTTCGAGAAGATCGGCCGGGCCCGCATGGAAGGACATTACGTCATTGCATGCTGGTTCTGGGAACTTGAGGTGATTCCGCCAAGTTGGCTGAGCGCCATTGCACTGGTGGACGAGATCATGGTGGCCTCACGATTTATAGAGGATGCATTCCGCAGCGTGACTGACAAACCGATCATACGACTCCCGCTGCCGCTCTCCGATCAGCGTGATAGTGGATTGCAGAGACAGGACTTTGGGCTGGAGCCAGAAACCTTCGTCTTTCTTTTCACTTTTGATTTCCACTCTTTCGTGGCCAGGAAAAATCCCCAGGCCGTGGTCAATGCATTCAGGCATGCGTTTCCCGACGATCGTGACGATGTGTGTCTCGTCGTGAAATCCAGCAATGGCCATATGTACCCCGAACAGATGGCAGAACTCCTGAGCCTGGTCGCGGCAGACAAGCGGATCCTGCTGCGGGACGAGGTGATCGACAGGATGCATGTGCGCGCGCTGCAGCGATGCTGTGACGTATATGTATCGCTGCATCGGGCCGAAGGCTTCGGGTTGGGGCTTGCTGAGTGCATGTCGCTCGGCAAGCCGGTCATCGCGACGGGCTGGTCGGGCAACATGGAGTTCATGACGGACAGCAACTCCTGCCTCGTAGACTACGACCTTGTGCCGGTTGCGGGCCGATATCCGGAGTCGGATGGCGCGCGCTGGGCAGAGCCGAGCATCGCATCTGCGGCAGCTGCCATGCGTCGGCTCGCGGACGACCCGTCACAGTCGCGGCGGCTGGGCGAAGCAGCCAGGGCCGATATCTCCACAAGGCTTGCTCCCCGAAGCGTAGCGGAGCATCTACTTGCAAGGGCTGCGAACGTGGTCGCGTCAACGCACTGACGGTGACTTTTTTGTCGATCCTGTGATGTAGCGATCTGATTACCCCGCTTCACCAAAGTAGTGAACACTTTCAGAGGTAGCAACGTTGGACATGATCCGGTCCGTATGGGCCTTCCGATACTTCATCCTGTCGTCGATCAGGAATGACCTGCGTCTGCGCTTCCTGCGCAGCAAACTCGGTGCATTGTGGATGATCATCCACCCGCTCATGCAGGTGCTGATCTTTGCGACGATTCTTTCCGAGGTGCTGGCCGCGAAGCTGCCAGGGGTCAATAACAAGTTTGCTTACGCACTGTATCTGATGGCCGGAACGCTTTGCTGGACCCTGTTTGCCGAATGCATTGGCAAGTGTGTTTCATTGTTCGTGGATAACGGCAATTTGATGAAGAAGCAGGCCTTCCCGCGGATATGTCTCCCACTCATTGCCGGCGGCACCGTCATGGTGAACAACCTGTTGCTGTTCCTGGCAATCATCATCGTGTTCGCGATCCTGGGGCACACCCTGGGGCCGCAGGCAGCCTGGCTGCCGCTGCTGATGCTGCTGACGTTGGCTTTCTCGATGTCGATTGGATTGCTGCTCGGCGTCTTCAATGTCTTCGTGCGTGACATCGGGCAGGTCGTGCCGGTCGTTCTGCAGGCAATGTTCTGGGTGACGCCTATCGTTTACACCATCGATATCCTTCCCGCGCAGACCCAGGAACTCTTCAAGCTCAATCCCCTGTTCCCGCTTGTCAGCGCTTATCAGGGAGTACTTCTTTACGGACGTTCCCCGGCGTGGATCGAGCTTGTCCCGCTCATGGTGGCGACCCTCGTCCTATGTGTCCTGTCCTTGGTTGTTTTTCGCCGCGCGAGCGCCGAAATGGTGGATGCCCTATGAGCCCGGTGTTGATGGTTGAAGGGCTTGGCAAATCCTACCGGGTTTGGGGTAGCGAGTGGCTACGCGCTGCCAACTGGTTCGGGTTGAAGGTCACGCCGCGAGAGGAGCACTGGGTTCTGCGGAATGTCGGGTTCTCGGTCGCTCCGGGCGAGTCGATCGGAATCATGGGGCGCAATGGCGCCGGAAAGAGCACATTGCTCAAGCTGATCACCGGTACGTCGCAACCGACCGAAGGACGAATCGTCCGGCATGGCCGCATCGCCGCGATTCTTGAGCTCGGCATGGGTTTCAATCCGGACCTGAGTGGCCGGGAGAATGCCAGGCATTCTGCCGGGCTCATGGGTTACACATTGGAACAAATCGACAAGGTGTTGCCCGAGATACAGGAGTTTTCCGAGATCGGGGAATACTTCGATGAGCCGGTACGCACTTACTCAAGCGGTATGCAGGTGCGCGTCGCGTTTGCGGTGGCCACCGCATTTCGGCCCGATATACTCATTGTCGACGAAGCATTGTCGGTGGGCGATGCGTATTTTCAGGCGAAGTGTTTCAAGCGCATCCAGTCTTACAAGGACGAGGGAATGACACTCATCCTGGTCAGTCACGCGGTCGGAGATGTTGTCAAACACTGCGATCGTGCCATTTTGATCAAGGACGGTAGCGTTCATGCCGATGGTCCATCGCGTGAGGTGTCGAACCTTTATCTGGACGAGTTGTTCGGCAAGAAGCCTGCATCGCTTCAAGCACAGGCAGATGATGCACCAGGCCAGATGCAGGCTGGTAACGAGGATATCTTCCATACGCGCCCTTACTACAATGCCGGTGAACATCGCTGGGGGCAGGGCGGTGCGCGAATACTTGATTATGTCGTTGTCAGCGGCGGGGAGGAATTTCCTGCTCGCGTAGAGAGCGGTACCAGGACGGTATTTTACGTCAAGATCGCCTTCGATCAGGATTTTGACAGTGTAGTGCCGGGGTTTTTGATCAAAACCCTCGAGGGTCTATTCCTCTATGGCACCAACTCCTTCCTTTCCAGTGAGGGGCGGTCCGGGATTTCGGTAAAAGCAGGGCAGGTAATCGTCTGCAAGTTCAGCATGCCTCTCGACCTCAATGAAGCGAACTATCTGGTCTCGCTCGGCATTTCCAGTGGTGACCCTCTCGTGGAATTGACGCCGCTGGATCGTCGTTACGACGCCATCGTGCTGAATGTCGCAAGAGGGATGCAGTTCTGGGGGATGATGGACCTCAAGGCCGATTTCGAAATCGTAGAAGCGTTGTCATGACGGCGTCAGGATCTACCAACACATCAGAGAACATCAGTCATGACTGAAACAATGCATATTGGCGCGCGGGTGGCAGCTCTGCCTGAGAAATATCAGCCGATTTTCGGACACCCCGAGCTTTCGGAGGGAAGTTCGCGCGGCTGCGAAGACAGGTTCGTGCTGATTCGCGAGTGCGCGCAAAAGCTCCAGGGAGAGCTTGGTCGCCCGCTGCGGGTGCTGGATCTGGGCTGCGCGCAGGGATTTTTTTCCCTCAGCCTCGCGGCGGACGGGCATCAGGTTCACGGTGTGGACTTTCTGGATCTCAACGTCGATGTGTGCCAAGCGTTGGCCCAGGAACATCCGATGTTCGCTGCGTCTTTCGAGCACGGTACCGTAGAAGACGTTATCGCGCGGCTTGATCCAGACCAGTACGACTTCGTCCTTGGGTTGAGTGTCTTTCACCATCTGGTGCATTCCCAGGGAATTGCCCGGGTGGCTGGATTATGCCGCAAGCTCTCCGAAGTCACGGACGCCGGAATCTTCGAGCTGGCATTGCGTGAGGAGCCGCTGTACTGGGGCCCCTCTTTGCCGCACGACCCCGCGGAGCTGTTGACCGATTATGCTTTCACCAGATTGTTGTCGAGGCAGGCAACCCATCTGTCTTCGATTTCCAGGCCGCTGTACTTCGCCAGCAGCAAGTTCTGGTATGTGGGTGAGGCTGTCGGCAGGTTCAGTTCCTGGTCGGGCGAGGCGCATGCCTATGGACGAGGAACGCATCAGTACAGCAGGCGCTATTATTTCGGCGACAAGGTGTTCGTCAAGAAGATGACGATGGGCATCGGTGGTCGCGCCGAAATAAATTGGCAGGAATTCAATAATGAGGTCGAGTTTCTCAGAAATCCTCCTGCATCGTATCCCGTACCAAGGCTGATCGCGGCCTTGGACGATGCATCGGACTTGTTCCTCGTCAGGGAGATGGACGACGGACGCCTGCTTTCGGAGTTGATTGATGACGGCTCTCCCTATGATCCGGATAAAGTGGTCTCCGAGTTGCTTGAGCAATTGGTAATGCTCGAGCGCGTGGGTCTCTATCACAATGACGTGCGCTGCTGGAATGTTCTGATTACGCAGGAAGGCAAGGCAGTTCTGATCGACTACGGCGCCATTTCTGCCGAAGCCACCGACTGCTCCTGGCTCGGCGATCTGTTGTTGTCTTTCCTGATTACGGTCAAGGAAATCCTGCAGCGTCGCATCGTCCCGGCCAGCCCCGGTCGGGAGCCGGCCCTGGACTTCATGACGCTTCCGCCGCGTTATCGCAATGCATTCATCCAGGCATTCGGAAGTGATCAAGCGCGCTGGACGTTTGCAGAGCTCCAGGAGTGCCTAGCGCGTTCCGAATCCGTCGCGCTACATGCGCCAGAGTGGACTTCGCTTTATAGCCACATGCAACAGGCGCTGCTGAGCTACAACACACGCCTTGGAGCGCTCTATACGCAGAATGAGCATGACCGTGTTGAGCTTGCGGCACGCGCATCCTTGATTGAGCGCCTGCAAGTCGGTGCTAAGCAGGCCCAGGACAAGCTTGCAACCCTTCAGCTGGAAGCAGAGACAGCCGATAACCGCTACCGCGATCTGGAAAAGGTTAGTAGCGAACTGCAGGAGTGGGCAAAAGATCTGGAAAAGCGCACTGCCGAAGCCGAGGACAGGGAGAAGCAGCTCAATAAGGGCATGGCGGATCGCGAGGCCGAGAACGCAAGGCTCGTCTCGCAGATTTCGGTGCTCGAGTCCGAGCTGGAAGAGCGTCAACGGGTTCGTGAACTGTCGGAATTGCTTGCCGCTGACCTCAGTCGACTGGTTGAGGAACGCGATGGCATGCAGGCCAGCATGTCGGAGATGGAGCGCGTCAACACGCAGCAGCAGTCAACCATCGACGAACTGCAGGCGAAAATTGTTTCTCTGGTTGAGCGCATCAATAGGTCGGAGACTGCCGGCGCCACGGACGCACGCAGGGTGAAGGAGCTGCAGCTGGATCTGTCCCATCGCTTGAAGGCCCTCGAGGACGCACGTAGCCGCATTCGTGAACTTGAGTTGGCAGTGGATATGCTGGAGGGCCAGATCGGAGAGCTTCATACGAGTCGCTCATGGCGTGTGACAGCACCTTTGAGATGGGTCACCATGAAGGTGACCAAGCGTGGCGGACCTCTCGTGGTTCATGCACCACAGCGCCTGGAACGCACAGAGCCTGTGCTTGTGGAGGATGAGGTGGCAACGCCCGCCGATGTGGCAATCGACAAGCAGCTGGCAGCGCTGGATCAGTTGGGTAGCCGGATCAGGAAATCGAAGAAATAAGGACAGGGATTGCAATGTACCGGCAAGGACATCATGAAGGGGAATGTAGGTGAAGAGAGTTATTGTGCTTGGCGCGCAGGTGCCATTTATCAGAGGCGGCGCGGAGCTGCTTAACGAAGAGCTTGTCAAGCAGATCAATCTGTGGGGCAAACAGCGCCAGGTCGTCGCAGAGCTGGTGCAGTTGCCTTATAAGTGGTATCCAGAAACAGAAATTCTGTCTTCCATGCTCGCATGGAGACTGTTGAATTTGAACGAAAGCAATGGTCAGAAGATCGACCTGTGCATCTGCACCAAGTATCCGACCTATGCCGCCTCGCATGCCAATAAGGCGCTTTGGCTCGTGCATCAGCATCGGGTGCTCTACGACCTGGAACGCACGCGGTTCGATCAGCCCCACCTGACCGCGAAGGATTCAGCGGTGCGTGATGCCCTGCGCGCCTCCGATCGCGAGCTGCTGGCGGAGATCGAGCCGCGCTACACCATTTCTCAGACGGTTACCGACCGTCTGCAGCAGTACAGCGGTTTGGGCTCCGAGGTTCTCTATCCGCCGTCGAAGCTGGCGCCATTCATCACCTCGGGAGACTATGGCGACTACGTGCTGTGTATCGGTCGTCTTGAGTTGATGAAGCGTCCCGACCTGCTGATCCGGGCCGCGAAGCATGTCCCCCATGCCAAGGTGGTCATCGCCGGAACCGGTGCCAGCGAGTATGCCCACTCTCTGGCACCGCTGATCCGCGAGCTGGGCCTGACGGATCGCGTCGAACTTGCAGGTTTCGTGGAAGACGAGAAGCTGCTCGAGCTGATTGCCAACTGCCGTGCGGTCTTCTACTCGCCGGTGGATGAGGATTACGGATTTGCGACGTTGGAAAGTTTCGCCGCCTACAAGCCGGTCATTACGGTTGACGATAGCGGTGAGGTGGGTAGGATCGTCGAGTCCACCGGCAGCGGTTGGGTCACAAGTCCTACGCCAGAGGCGATCGCTGAAAGCCTGCTTGATTGTTATGAGAAAGGACCGGCGCAACTTCGTGCATTGGCCGAGGCTGGACAGCACATGAGTACCTCCATTACCTGGGATCGCGTGATAAGCAATCTGGTGGAGAGCCGGCTTTGAGTACGCCGTTTCGCATCGCGATGGTTGGGCCGCATCCTCCGGAACGCTCAGGCATTGCTGAGTACACGGCAGGACTGTCGAATTTGCTGCGCGACCAGGGCATGCAAGTCGATGCATTTACCCTGGAAGATCTTACTCGCCTCGGTGTGAGCGTCGCCGTCGGCAGATTGCTTGACGCAGATGCGATCGTTTACCAAATGGGGAACCACCCGGCGTTTCACGGCTGGATGCTGCCCTTGATGGCAGCAGCGCCGGGGATCGTGCATTTGCATGACCTCGTATTGCATCACATGGCGGCCGGAGTGCTAAACGACGAAGGCCGTCTACTCAACGGCGACTATCTGGGTCTGCTGGATAAGTGGTGCTCGGTCACTGATGTCCGGACCGCGAGTCTGGCGCTTCGTAGTGGATCGCCTGTATGGAATCGGGAAGACGTAGTTCGTTTCCCGCTGCACCAAGTGGCGACGAAGCTGGCCATCGAGGTGGTGGTTCATTCACAGTATGCGGCCGATCGCGTCAACAGAGATTTTCCCTGGCTTCCCGTCACGGTAGTGCCACAGCTGTACCCAGTCGTTGCTCCGCACCGCGTCCGCGACGGCCTTCGTACCATCGCATTATTAGGTGGTGGACAGGCCAATCGCCGCTTCGACTGGGTCGTGCAGGCACTGGCGATGATCGACGCCGATCTGGGTAAACCCATCACGCTGGAGATTGCCGGCCAGGTGGAAGCGGCCGTACTCTTACAGTTGGAAACTCTTGCCGACCTGCGCAACGTGCGATTGGTCAACCATGGTCATGTCGATGATGATCAGTTCTGGGGGGTATTCGAGCGCGCGGACCTGATGATAGCGTTGCGCCAACCGACGATGGGCGAGGCTTCGGCAGTCGTGTGCAAGGCAATGCAAGCTGGCCTTCCGAGCGTCGTATCCGATCACGGGTGGTACGCAGAACTGCCCGCTTCGGTCAGGAAGCTCGCGCCGGACACGGAGTGCCCGCAGGCCCTTGCCGCATTGCTGCGCCAACTGGCACTTGACCCGGCAGCTTACGCCGCATGGGCTGAAGAGTGCTCCGATGCAGCAAGGCGGCCGGCGCTAGATCCATATGTCGCTACCAAGCAGTATGCACGCCTGCTGAGACGGCATTGTGTCGTCTCCGATTTCAGGGACCGGGTTGCCGATGCAGTCGTGAGCCTGAAGGTCGAAATCGACTCGCCGCTTGCCGAAGAGTTGCATCGAATTGATGTGCTGAGCAGCCTGCGTGGGGACCGCTGGGTTAACCCAGCCCTGGCAGCATTGAAGGATCAAGAACTGGATTCGCATGCGCGTGTAGTGGGGGCAACAGTGGGACCCTATCCCTACAGTGAGCCACTGCCGGAAGAGGCCTTTCAGGGGCAAGCTGTCGTTGCTGAGCAGGAGGTGCTAGTTGCCGAGCCGTCCAGCATAATCTCCTTGCGTGTCGAATTGACCAACAACAGCGCATACTCCTGGTTCAGTCCGCTCGGTCACGTACTGCGGCCGTTCGGCATTTACCTTGGACACTTCTGGATTCATGCAGAAACACCGACGGCAGTAGCCGAGCAGCCTCGTCATTTTATTCTCGATGCGGTCGCGCCGATGTCTTCTTCGGTCCACGATCTCACCGTCCGCGCTCCGGCAGTTGCAGGTGACTATTACCTGGAGATTGATCTAGTCCAGGAGTCGGTCTGCTGGTTCAAAAGCCGTGGCTTCTCACCGGCCCGACTTCTCATTCGAGTAGAAGCCGCTCAATAATGAGCGGCGCACTCATCCACCACAGGTCCTTATCCATGAAAAATAGTATGAAATCCCCTGTTTCCTTCGGTTCAGTTGCCGTACTTGCAACGGTAATCGCGTTCACTGGCTGCTCAAAGGCCCCGGAGGCAGAACAGCCAGTGAAGGCTGAGCCGCAGCAGGCTGCCCAGACTACCGAGGCCGGCGGCATGTCGACTCCGCTGACGCAAGAGCAGGTCGGCGCACGCTACGCCATTGCCTCGGAACCGGTACTGGTCAATAACGGCGAACTGGTGCGGATTGCGGTGTCTGTCACCAATTCGGGCAAGGTCGTGATCAACTCCAAGGGTACACTGCCGGTCAATCTCGCCATCTCCCTGGTGGATGATTCCGGCAATTTCTCGAATCGGGACTTCCTGCGCGCGCCGCTTCCTGCCGAGGGCATTCCGGCGGGTGGTTCCGCTGAGGTGGTCGCAGATGTACCCAGCCAGGCAGTGATTGGGAAAACGCTGCGATTCGGCCTCGTCCAGGAATCGGTGGCGTGGTATAGCGACTTCAAGGTGGATTCGCTCGATTATGGTCCCCTGACTTCGTGCCAGGACCAGGGCAAGGAAACGGTTTGCGGTGCAGGCGGAAAGCCTTTGGCCACGCGCTGAGACTCCACGATCAGAGGAAAGAGCCGCGTTAATTCTCGGCTTGATTCCAGAATTTATAAGTAAACAAGAGAGGGATGATGAAAACTGCGTTGATTACCGGCATTTCCGGCCAAGACGGTGCCTACTTGGCCCAGCTGTTGTTGGATAAAGGCTACCGCGTGTTCGGCACATATCGCCGTACCAGTTCGGTCAATTTCTGGCGAATCGAAGAGGTGGGAATTGCAAACCATCCCAATTTGCACCTGATCGAGTACGACCTGACCGACCTTGGTTCGAGCATCCGTATGCTTGAAAGCACGGGCGCCACCGAGGTGTACAACCTGGCGGCCCAAAGTTTCGTGGGCGTGTCGTTCGACCAGCCGACGACGACCGCGCACATCACCGGTATCGGCCCGGTGCACCTGCTGGAAGCCATTCGGCAGGTGAACAAGGACATTCGGTTTTACCAGGCCTCGACATCGGAAATGTTTGGCAAGGTGCAGGCGGTCCCGCAGATCGAAAGCACGCCGTTCTATCCTCGCAGCCCTTATGGCGTTGCGAAGCTGTATGCGCATTGGATGACGGTCAATTATCGTGAGAGCTATGGCATCTTCGGCTCCAGCGGGATTTTGTTCAATCATGAAAGCCCGCTGCGCGGCCGCGAATTTGTGACGCGCAAGATCACCGATTCGGTGGCCAAGATCAAACTCGGGCGGTTGGAATGCCTAGAGCTGGGCAATCTGGATGCCAAGCGCGATTGGGGATTTGCGCGCGAGTACGTGGAAGGGATGTGGCGCATGCTTCAGGCCGCTGAGCCGGACACTTTTGTTCTGGCAACAAATCGCACTGAAACCGTCCGTGATTTTGTCAGTATGGCTTTCAAGGGAGCCGGAATTGATGTTGAATTCCGCGGCAAGGATGCAGATGAAACTGCAGTGGATGTCGCTACCGGCAAGGTGGTGATGCGCATCAACGCGAAATTCCACCGCCCTGCAGAAGTGGACCTGTTGATCGGCGATCCTGAGAAGGCGACGCGCGTCCTCGGCTGGAAGCCTGAAACCACGCTGGAGCAGCTCTGCCAGATGATGGTCGAGGCCGACCTCAAGAGGAACGCGCATGGCTTCTCGTTCTGATCTGAACGGCAAGCGCGTCCTGGTCAGCGGAGCGTCCGGGTTCACCGGGCGCTATCTGACCCAGGAACTCAAAGAGCAGGGCTGCACCGTGATCGGAGTGGGAACCCGTACGGAAAGCGCGGGTTCGGCCGTTACAGACGAGTTTCTGCCGATGGACCTGCGCGATGCGGCGGATGTTGCGCGCGTCGTTGCAGAGGTTGACGCCGACTACGTCGTCCACTTGGCTGCGGTGGCCTTCGTCGGACATGGCGAGGCCGACGATTTCTATCATGTCAATCTGATCGGAACGCGTAACCTACTGCAGGCGCTGGCCTCCGCCCGACGCCGTCCAGAGAGGGTGCTGATTGCCAGTAGCGCAAATGTCTATGGTAATGCGACCGAGGGTGTCATCGAGGAATCGGTAAAGCCAGCTCCGGCGAACGATTACGCGGTAAGCAAGCTCGCCATGGAATACGTGGTAAGGCTGTGGCATGAGCGTCTTCCGTTGGTGATCACGCGCCCGTTCAACTACACCGGCGTCGGTCAGTCAGCCAATTTTCTAGTGCCGAAAATTGTTTCCCACTTCGCATCGCGAGCTCCTGCAATAGAGCTCGGCAATACCGAGGTGTGGCGTGATTTCGGAGACGTCAGGTCGGTCGTGCTGGCCTATCGGCAGCTTTTGCAGACACCTGATGCCGATGGACAAACCGTCAATGTATGTTCCGGGGCTGCCAGTTCGTTGGGTGACATCATCAGGATCTGCTCGGAAATCACCGGACACCGGATCGATGTGCAGGTGAACCCCGCATTTGTTCGTCAGAACGAAGTCAAGAAACTGCTTGGCAGCAATGCGAAATTGCAGAGCCTGATCGGTGAGTGGCGTTGCCCGCCACTGGAAGACACGTTGCGGTGGATGCTTGAGAGTGCAAGTCAAAGTAGCTTGAGAGTAGACTAAATCGTATAACTAACAAAATAGCAAAGCCTCGCTCTCAGAGGGTAATCCCCCCACAGGTTAGCTGACGCCAGAAGTGGAATTTTCTCGTACCCTTTTCCGAGGAGGTTCCATGA
>NZ_PRDN01000005.1:0-289859 GCF_003600855.1 Xanthomonas sp. CFBP 7698 | reverse complement strand
TTCAATCCGCCGTAGCGTCTTTCCGTGTAGCGAGCCGCCCATCATAGCCGGCTTTTTCGTTTCGTCAACACCTTAATTTCAAGGAGTTTTCGAACCCTTTCTGCTTTGGCGCCGCGTTTGCGGGCCGTTGCGTCGGGGGAGGCGAACTATATGCCCAGAGAAGGGTTTTGGGAAGGGTTTTGGGAAGGGTTTTGTGAAAAATTTTTCACTAAGCTGCCAGAAACTTGCGCTATGGCTCACTCAACCGCGGATCAGCCTCTCGTACATCTACGAATTCACTCTCTATCTAATGGCGTGGTTCGTAAAACCGTCGAGGTTGCCGCCCTGCAGCGACCTCGACGCGCTTCAGGCCAGTCTTGAGTCAGGCACTCACGAGCGACACCCGGGCGAAATTGCGTTTGCCCACCTGTATGACACCTTCGAAGCCGTGGGCGAAGACGCGGCTGGCATCTTCCACCACTTCGCCGTCGATCTTGACCGCGCGCTCCTTGAGCTTGCGGGTGGCTTCGGAATTGCTGGGCGTCAGGCCGGCGGCTGTCAGCAAGCTGGCGATGCGCAGGCCTTCGGGCGGCACGACCACTTCCTGTAGCGGCAATAGGCTGGTGTCGCCCTGCCCTGTCACCACAGCGTGCCAGCCGGCAATGGCCTGCTCTGCGGTGGCCATATCGTGGAAGCGCGTTGCCAGTTCGCGCGCCAGACGTAATTTGACCTCACGCGGGTGCAGCTCACCGGAGGTAACCTGCTCCTTCAGACGCGCGGCCTCGGCCATGCTGATCTCAAAGGACAGCAGGTCGATCCAGCGCCAGGTCAGCTCATCGCCGATTTTCATGGTCTTGGTGACGATGTCGATGGCTGGCTCGTTGATGCCGATGTAGTTGCCCAGCGACTTGGACATCTTGGCTACGCCGTCCAGGCCTTCCAGCAGCGGCATGGTGATCACGATCTGCGGCGCTTGGCCGTAGTGCTCCTGCAGGCCACGGCCCATCAGCAGGTTGAACTTCTGATCGGTGCCGCCCAGCTCGACATCGGCTTTCAAGGCGACCGAGTCGTAGCCCTGCACCAATGGATAGAGGAATTCGTGGATGGCGATCGGCTGCTGGCCGCCGAAGCGCTTGGCGAAGTCGTCGCGCTCGAGCATGCGCGCCACCGTGTGCTGGGCGGACAGCTTGATCATGTCCGCCGCGCTCATCTGGCCGAACCACTCGGAGTTGAAGCGCACTTCGGTGCGTTCGCGGTCCAGGATCTTGAAGACCTGCTCCTCATACGTACGGGCATTGGCCAGCACGTCCTCGCGGCTGAGCGGCTTGCGGGTGACGTTCTTGCCGCTGGGGTCGCCGATCATGCCGGTGAAGTCGCCGATCAGGAAAATGACCTGATGGCCGAGCTGCTGGAACTGCCGCATCTTGTTGAGCAGCACGGTGTGGCCCAGGTGCAGGTCCGGCGCGGTGGGATCGAAGCCGGCCTTCACCCGCAGCGGCACGCCGGATTTCAGTCGCGCTTCGAGCTGATCGAGCTTGAGGATCTCTTCGGCGCCACGGCCGATGAGTGCGAGGGATTCTTCGATAGTGGCCAACCACAGACTCCAGCGGCGCTTGCCGTCAAAAACGTGAATGATGTTAAACGCGGGTTAATTTCGCGCCAAGTGAAAATAACGAACAGGCTCAATGGTTTGACGCGCTGTTACAGGCTGTCTATGGTACCGGCGATTGGGCTCGCACTTCGAGCCAGCGAGGAATTTGAACGATGCAGAACTCAGAGCAGGGCCGTGCACGCAAGCGGCGCTTTCACGAACGCCTCCACGTCCTCCACGACACTGCACTGCATCGCAAGCTCAAGGCGCATCTTCCGGCGGCCTTCAACGACCGTTGGACACGCCGCCATTGGATCCACGCCAGCCTGTTCGCCACCATCGGTGCGTTGGTGGCCACCATTGTGCCGGGCTTTTCCAACGCCATCGATACGCCACTTTCCAGTCATTCGACGCTGGCATTGCCGTTACCGCCGCTGGTACCCATCCGCAAGCAACTGGCGCCAAGCACCGATTGGGAGATTCTGCAGGTCAAGTCGGGCCAGACGCTGAGCACCTTGTTCGGCGAGCTGGGGATTCCGACGGCGGTGATGTACCAGGTACTGGCGCATCCGGGCACCAAGGAGGCGCTGACCAAGCTGCGTCCCGGTACTGAAATTGCGTTTGACATGCCGACGCCCGGCCAGCTGCGGGCGCTGCGCTTCGATCGCGATGATAGCCACCGGGTAGAACTGCGCCTGCTGGGCGACAGCGTTCGCGAAAATGTGACCGAGCGGGCGACCACGACGCGCACGGTGGTGGCCAGCGGGGAGATCAGCAGCTCACTGTATGCCTCTGCCGGGAAATCCGGGCTGTCGCCGGCGGCGGTGGCGGTCATGACCGATGAAATCTTCAAATACGACATCGACTTCGATAAAGACCTGCAGCCGGGCGACCGTTTCAGTGTGGTGATGGACGAGACCTGGCGCGAGGGCGAGCGGATCAGTACCGGCGACATCCTGGCGGCGACCTTCACCACCGGTGGCAAGACGTACACCGGCTTCCGCTTCGAGCGCGCCGGCAAGCCGGCCGAGTATTACGACATCACCGGCCGGCCCTTGAAGAAGAGCTTCATCCGCATGCCGGTGGCCTATAGCCGGATCAGCTCCACCTTCGGTGCGCGCAAGCATCCGGTGCTGGGCACCATGCGCATGCACAAGGGCGTGGACTATGCGGCCGCTTCGGGCACGCCGATCATGGCGGCCGGCGATGCGCGGGTGGTGTTTGTCGGCACCCAGCGCGGTTACGGCAATGTGGTGATCCTGGATCACGGCAAGAACTACAGCACGCTGTACGGGCACATGTCGCGCTTCGGCAAGATCAAGGCCGGCCAGCGCATCAACCAGGGCACGGTGATCGGCTATGTCGGCATGACCGGCCTGGCGACCGGCCCGCATCTGCATTACGAATTCCGCGTGGCCGGGCAGCAACGCAACCCGATGTCGGTGACGATGCCGCCGCCGGAGCCGCTGCAAGGTGCCGAGCTCGCGGCCTTCCGGGCGCAGACGGCGCCGGCCCTGGCGCGTATCGAAGGCATGGAAAAGTTGATCTATGCCGACGCCGCCAAGCCGGCCAAGGGCAAGTCGCGCGGTTGAGCGGCTGCGGCCATGCTGCGTGGCTGATCCGTCTGCAGCCACCGCTGTGGTCTGCTGGTGTTGTAAGCGCCGGTAGCTTCCACACCCTGCACTGGTCTCACCACCCTCCGCCGTTGCCTAGGTGCGATGGCCGCAGAGGCCTGAGATCTGCGGGGGGGAAACTCCGCGCCGCCGTGGTCCTGGCGGCACGCGTCCCGAGGTGAGGTCCGGTGGCGATGCGGGTATCGCGCATCAGCGTCGCGTGCAAGACCGGTTGACGGACCTGGCCCGGCTGCACAAGCTGGCCGACCGTGCATCTCTGGCTTCGGCATGTCTGTCCTGGAACGCGTTGACTCTCCGCTCTATCTTGGCCTGATGTCGGGCACCAGCGCCGATGGCATCGATGCGGCCCTGGTGCGTTTTGCCGATGACAGCCACCGCCGCTGCGAACTGGTTGCGGGCACGACCGTGCCATGGGCGCCGCCGCTGCGCGATGCCCTGATCGCACTGGGCCAGGGCGCCGAGACGGTGGCCATCGATGCGCTGGGTCAGTTGGACGCGCAGGTGGGGTTGGCCTTTGCAGACGCCGCCAACCGGTTGATCGCAGAGAGCGGCATTGCGCGGAAGCATATTCGCGCGATCGGCTCGCATGGGCAGACCATCCGCCATCGACCGACGAGCGCACCGGCGTTTACCTGGCAGATTGGCGATGCCAGCCGGATTGCCGAGCATACCGGCCTGACCACGGTGGCCGATTTCCGCCGCCGCGATGTCGCTGCCGGTGGCCAGGGCGCGCCGCTGATGCCGGCCTTTCATCTGGCCATGCTGGGTGCGGGCGATGAGGATCGCGCGGTGCTGAACCTGGGCGGCATCGGCAACCTGACGCTGATTCCGCGCGATGGCACGGTACGGGGCTTCGACACCGGCCCGGCCAATGCGTTGCTGGACAGCTGGTGTCAGCAGCACCGCGGCACGGCCTTCGATGCCGATGGCCTGTTCGCTGCCAGTGGCCACGTCGATTCCGTCCTGCTGCAGGCGCTGCTGGCCGACCCGTGGTTTGCGTTGGCACCGCCAAAGAGCACCGGGCGCGAGCAATTTCATCTGGCCTGGGTACAAGAGGCGATGGGCGGCAGGGCGCTGCAGGCGGCAGATGTGCAGGCCACCTTGCTGGAACTCACGGCGGCCACGGTGGCCGAGGCCTTGCTGCGGCTGCAGCCGCAGACCCGGCGCGTGCTGGTGTGCGGCGGCGGCGTACGCAACCCGGTGTTGATGGCCCGCCTGGCAGCCCGGTTGCCGGGCGTGGTGGTGGAATCCAGCGCGCGGCGCGGGCTGGATCCGGACTATCTGGAAGCGATGGGCTTTGCCTGGCTGGCGGCCGAACTGCTGGCCGGACGCCCGGCCAATCTGCCCTCGGTGACTGGGGCGGCGGGGCCACGGCTGCTGGGGGCTATCTATCCGGCTTAAGCGCAACAGCGGGCCGAACGGCCGCGCCGCGTCGCCGGTGGAGGCTGCTCGCGCAGGTGCATGCCTGATTTATCAACCGACGCTACCGCTGGACAGGAATCCGGCTGACGCGGCAAGCCGCTGGCGATGGTCTGTCCGTCTGGCTGCTTGAGCTGCGCGAGCGGCCGGGAGGCAGGCTCCCTGTCAGCGCCATCGCCGATCGTCCGTCTTCCGGCTCGGCGTCGTATGGTCCGCGCCAGCACCACCGGCATCCGCTGTCAGGGGTTGTTGCCCGCCGGCAGCGCCTTGAGTGCTGCAATCGCTTCGGCCAGGGCATCGACCTCCGGATGCTGCAGGCCACCGGTGACTTCGTATTCGCTGGCGAACAGGCCTTGTTCGAGCAGATGCATGACGGTCTGGTGCTGGGTCCAGCCACGTGCAACGGAAATGCGACGGATGCGGTCCACCAGCAGCGGATCGATGTCACGCAATACCAGATCGGTCATGCCCTTCCTCGTGCGATGGATTGCCCCGCCGGCATCATCGGCAACCTTGGCGGACGTTTCAATCCGGTCGGCGGTCGTGGGCCAACAGGCGCGGCCATAGCCAGGCCAGCAGTGCCAGGGTTGGAATCACGGTGAGGGCGCTGAGGATGAAGAAGGTGCTGTAGGAGGTCGACTGCACCAGAAAGCCGGAAACGCCGCCGGCAAACTTGCCCGGCAGATTGGCCAGCGACACCAGCAAGGCGTACTGGGTGGCGGTGAAATTGCGATTGGTCAGCGATGACATGAAGGCCACCAGCACGGTACCGGCAAATCCCTGGAACAGGTTGTCGGCACTGAGCGCGGCATAGAACGCCCACAGCTTGCCGGGGTTGTGCGCCATCAGCAGGAAGGCCAGGTTGGACAACGCCACGCCCAGGGTGGCCACCAGCAACATCCGCCGGAAGCCGTATGCGGCCACCGCCGCACCGCCGGCAAAGGCGCCGACGATCCCGACCCAGACGCCGAAGAGTTTGGAGACGGTGGCGATGTCGGCCTTGGTGTAGCCGGAGTCCAGATAGAACGGCCCGGCCATGACCCCGATCACCTGGTCGGGGAACTTGTACAGGCCGACAAACAGCAACAGCACGATCGCCAGTGCCAGACCATTGCTGGAAAAAAAACTCGAAATGGGTTGCCAGAATGCGCCGGCGACATCGATGCGGCGCACCACCGTGGTGTCCGGACGGTCCGGCTCACGGCAGACCAGGGTCGTGATGATCGGCAGCAGCATCAGCGCCGACATGCCCACATAGGCCCAGGTCCAGCCGAGATATTCGGCCATGTACAGCGCACCGGCGCCGCCCAGGATCAGGCCCACGCGATATCCCAAGGTGTAGGTCGCCGCCAATGCCGCCTGGGCGGTTTCCGGCGCGATCTCGATGCGATAGGCATCGACCACCGAATCCTGGGTGGCGCCCCAGAACGAGGCAAACAGGACCCAGCTCACCAAGCCGGTCACGCTCAACTCCGGACGCGAGAAGGCCAGCGCGGCCAGGCCGATGGTGACGCCGATCTGCGCGACCAGCAGCCAGGACCGGCGCCGGCCCAGGAAGGCGGTGAGCGGAAACGCATAGCGGTCGATCAGCGGCGCCCAGAGGAACTTGAGCAGATAGAAAAAGCTGGCCAGGCTGATCAGCCCGATGCTGCCCAGGTCCAGGCCGACATCGCGCAGCCGGGTCGACAAGGTCTGCGAGGCGATCAGCAAAAATGGCAGCCCGCTGCCGAAGCCGAGCAGCGCCATGGTCGCCGCCGATGGCGTGGTGAAGGCCTGTCGGATGCCGCGCAGGCCTTCGTAACGTTGTGCAGGCTTGGTCATGCGTGCAGCCGCTGGATGCGGTAAGCGAACGAGACGACGCCGCCATTGTGGCCAGCACCTGCGCGGGCCGCGTTGGCGGAAGCGAACATTGCGCTCGGTACCGGAGGAGCTGCGAGGGCAACGTGGCCCACGGCGCAACGGCGGCGCCCAAGCGGCGCGATGTTTCTCGTTGCGGATACCTGCGGACTGCGCGCAGCCGACTGCCTGGTCGCCCCGGCACCGTGGCGCTGCCCCACTTCAGCCAGCCGCGGGCGCTGACTCACAGCGCGTAATCCACGATGTAAGGCGCGTGGTCGGAGAAGCGCTCTTCGCGATAGATCGAGCAGGCCCGCAGGGTGTCGCGCAGGCCGGGGGTGACCAGTTGGTAGTCGATGCGCCAACCGACGTCGTTGGCGCGCGCCGCGCCGCGGTTGCTCCACCAGGTGTAGTCCTGGCCTTGCGGGTGCAGGACGCGGTAGCTATCGATCCAGCCGCGGCCTTCGGCGGGGTTGGCGTCGTCTGCCGCGTCGGCGCACAGGCCGTTGAGCCAGTCGCGCTCGGGCGGCAGGCAGCCGGAATTCTTCTGGTTGGACTTCCAGTTCTTGATGTCCAGCGCAGTACGCACGATGTTCCAGTCGCCGCACAACACGTACTGGCGGCCGCTGGCCAGCCACTCGTCGAGGATCGGCCGCAGCCATTCCATCACCTGGAACTTGTAGCCCTGGCGCAGCTCGCCCGAAGAGCCGGACGGGATATAGAAAGAGACCACGCTGAGGTTGCCGAAGCGCGCCTCGATGTACCGGCCTTCTTCGTCGAACTCGGGCCAGCCCAGGGCGGTGCGCACTTCGTCGGGTTCGCGCCTGGCATAGATCGCCACGCCGCTATAGCCCTTCTTGGTGCTGGCATCGCGAAACCAGGCCTTGTAACCGGCCGGCAAGAATTCCGGCCCGGCCAGCTGATGCTCCTGCGCCTTGGTCTCCTGGATGCACAGCACGTCGGCATCCTGGGTGGCGAACCAGTCGAAGAACCCCTTGCTGGCGGCCGAGCGCAGGCCGTTGGCGTTGAAACTGATGATGCGCATGGGCGTGAATGGGGAATCGGGAATAGAGAGTCGTAAAGCCTACCCCAGGCGCGTGCGGAAGGCTGCCGGCGCGCGATGCGTTTACCATTCCCGATCCCCGATTCTCCATTCCCGTCCAATGACCAACCACCGCACCCGTTTCCTGCAGCTGGCCCTGGGCGCCGATGCCCTGCGCTTTGGCGAGTTCACGCTCAAGTCCGGGCGCGTCAGCCCGTACTTCTTCAATGCCGGGCGGTTCGATTCCGGGGTCAAGACCGCGGAATTGGCGCAGTGCTACGCCGATGCGATCGATACGGCCGGCGTGGAGTTCGACCTGCTGTTCGGCCCGGCCTACAAGGGCATCCCGCTGGCCACCGCACTGGCCTGTGCCTATGCCGGGCGTGGGCGTGACCTGCCGTTGGCGTTCAACCGCAAGGAGGCCAAGGACCATGGCGAAGGCGGCACCCTGATCGGCGCGCCGCTGGCCGGGCGCAAGGTACTGATCGTGGACGACGTGATCACCGCCGGCACCGCCATCCGCGAGGCCCTGGGCATCATCCGCGCCGCTGGCGGTACGCCGTCGGGCATCGTGGTGGCGCTGGACCGGCAGGAGATCGCCTCCGAGCAGGATCGCCGGTCGGCGGCGCAGGCGGTGGCGGCCGAGGCCGGTATTGCGGTGATCGCAGTGGCCAACCTTGCCGATCTGCTTGCTTTTGCGCAAGGAAACGCCGACCTTGTTGGCTACCGGGAACCGCTGCTGGCCTATCGTGGCCGCTACGGAACCGACACCACAGGCTGACGGCAGGCGACAGGGGGCTGCGATGATGCCGAGACACACACGTTTGGCATTGCTCGCTGCCGTTGCGGCAGCCGTCGTCGTGGCCCCTGGCCTGGCGCAGGACAAGCCGACGGCCAAGAAACTGTATTGCTGGAACCAGAACGGCGCCCGGGTGTGCAGCGACACGCTGCCACCGGAGGCGGTGAACCAGGCGCGCGACGAGTTCAACGTCAAGAGCGGGCTGCGCAGCGCCGAGGTGCAGCGCGCGATGAGCAGCGACGAGCGTGCGGCCGCTGCGGCCAGCGAGCAGCAACGCCAGGCCGATCTGGCTGCCGAGCAGATGCGCCAGCGCACCGACCAGGCGATGCTGATGTCGTATCAAAGCGAAGACGACTTGCGCCGGGTCTTCCACGAGCGCATCGCCATCGTCGACAACAACATCCATACCGCGCGCTTCAATGTGACCAGCCTGCGCGAAGGGCTGGCCAGCATGCTGCGCACGGCCGGCGACCGCGAACTGGCCGGCCAGGCCGTGGCCGACAAGCTGGCTGGCGACATTCAGCAACGCCATCGCGAACTGATGGCGCAGTTGCGCCTGCAGACCAGCTTCGAGCAGCAACGGGTGGCGCTGGACGGCGAGATCGCCGACATCCTGCAGCGCTACCGCGCCATGAAGGAACCGCCCGGCGGCGCTCCGCCCGCCGGCTGAGCGGCGGCCGTCATTCCCGTCCAGGCGCACGGCCGCGGCGGGCGGCATTTCCCGATCCGACGCCCTGCCCGCATAATGGCCGGTCTTACTCCTTGCCCACGAGGCTCTCCCGCATGGCCCGGATCATCGCCATTGCCAACCAGAAGGGCGGCGTCGGCAAGACCACGACGGCAGTCAATCTGGCGGCCGGCCTGGCGCGCGCGCCCAAGCGTGTGCTGCTGGTGGATCTGGACTCGCAGGGCAATGCCACCATGGGCAGCGGCATCGACAAGCGCGATGTAGCCGCGTCCACCTGCGATCTGCTGCTGGGCGAAAACACCGCAGCCGAGATCCGGGTCACCGCGCCGGAAGGCTTCGACCTGCTGCCGGGCAACATCGACCTGACTGCCGCCGAGATCCAGCTGATGGACCAGGGCGAGCGCGAACAGCGGCTCAAGCGCGCGCTGGCGCCGATCCGCGACGAGTACGACTTCATCCTGATCGACTGCCCGCCGGCGCTGTCGCTGCTGACGCTCAACGCGCTGACCGCGGCCGATTCGATCATCGTGCCGATGCAGTGCGAGTACTACGCGCTGGAAGGGCTCACCGCGCTGCTGGAAACCATCGAAGCGCTGCGCGCCAACCTCAACCCGGCGCTGGAAATCGAAGGCGTGCTGCGCACGATGTTCGACATCCGCAACAACCTGGCCAACGCGGTGTCGGCGGAGCTGACCGAGCATTTCGGCGACAAGGTGTTCCGCACCATCGTGCCGCGCAACGTACGCCTGGCCGAGGCGCCCAGCCATGGCCAGAGCATCGTCGGTTACGACCGCAGCTCCCGGGGTGGCGTGGCCTACCTGGGGCTGGCCGGCGAAATCGTGCGCCGCCAGAACGACCGTAATAAGGCCGTCCGGCCCGTGGAGACCGTCTGATGAGCAAGCCGCCTCTGGCGAAGAAGCGCGGCCTGGGCCGTGGCCTGGAAGCGCTGTTGGGCCCGAAGGGCGCAGCAGCGGCAACGGCACCCGGCGCCACCAGCGACGACGTGCTGCAGCCGGGTGACACGTTGCGCCAGTTGCCGGTAGGCCAGCTGCAACCGGGCAAGTACCAGCCGCGCCAGGAGATGGACGAGGTCAAGCTGGCCGAGCTGGCGGAGTCGATCAAGGCGCAGGGCGTGATCCAGCCGATCGTGGCGCGCGAGCTGGCGCCGGGGCAGTTCGAGATCGTGGCCGGCGAACGCCGCTGGCGCGCCTCGCAGCTGGCCGGGCTGACCGAGGTGCCGGTGGTGGTGCGCGAGCTGGACGACCGCACCGTCATCGCGATGGCGCTGATCGAAAACATCCAGCGCGAGGATCTCAACCCGCTGGAAGAAGCGCAGGCGCTGCAGCGGCTGATCGACGAATTTTCGCTGACCCATGCCGAGGCCGCCGCGGCAGTGGGCCGCTCGCGGGCCTCGGTGTCCAACCTGCTGCGGTTGCTGGAATTGCCGGTGGCGATCCGGGTGCTGCTGGAAACCCGCCGCCTGGAAATGGGCCATGCGCGGGCGCTGCTCACGCTGGCACCGGAGCTGGCCAGCAAGCTGGCACAGGAAGCGGCCGACCAGGGCTGGTCGGTGCGCGAGGTCGAACACCGTGCGCAGCAATTCGCCGCCGGCAAGGTGCCCGGTTCGCTGCGCAAGGGCAAGCCGGTGGCCGCAGCTCCGCAGGCCGATATCGCCTCGCTGCAGACCGAACTGTCCGAGTCGCTGGGCACCAAGGTGGTGTTCAACCATGGCCGCGGCGGCAAGGGCAAGCTGGTGATCCATTACACCGATCTGGACACCCTGGAAGGCGTCCTGGAACGCCTGCGCGCGCAGCGCGGCTGATCGCGGCCGCAATCCAACAGGATCCTCGTCGGCAATGAATCCCGCCAAGGTGGACCGCCAGCATCTGCTGCAGCTGACCGACCTGCCCAATGTCGGGCCGGCCTGCGAAAAGGACCTGCGCCTGATCGGTATCCGCGTGCCTGCGCAGCTGCGCGGTCGCGATGCCTACGACATGCATGCACAGCTCTGCCTGCGCACGGGCGTGCTGCACGACCCCTGCGTGATCGATGTGTTCCTGTCGATCCTGCGTTTCATGGAAGGCGAGCCGGCGCAGCCGTGGTGGAAGTTCAGTGCCGAACGCAAGGCCAAGCTCGCCAGCGAAGCGCCGCTCGCCCTGCGGTGAACGACCACGCATGGCGCGTTGCCGTCCTTCCCTGGAGCACCGCATGAGCCGCGCCCACTGCGAGCCGAGACTGGCGCGCTGCGCCCTGCAGACGCGTCAGCAGCATCAACCCGCCGGCGCCGCATGCAGCCATGCCTGTGGCGGCTGGCGCATGCAGATCAGTCGCACCGGCCTTTTGTTTCCGCATTTTTCAGGATCACAGCCATGACCATCCTCGTCACCGGCGCCGCCGGTTTCATCGGTGCCTACACCTGCCGCGCGCTGGCCGCGCGTGGCGACACGGTGGTCGGCCTGGACAACTACAACAGCTATTACGATCCGCAGCTCAAGCACGACCGGGTTGCCGCGTTGTGCCCGGACATCGATCTGCGCACGCTGGATCTGACCGACCGCGATGGTCTGGCGGCGCTGTTCGACGAGATCCGGCCCACCCGCGTGGTGCATCTGGCCGCGCAGGCCGGGGTGCGCTACTCGCTGGAAAACCCGCATGCCTACGTCGACAGCAACCTGGCCGGCTTCGTCAACATGCTGGAGCTGTGCCGGCACCGCGGCGTACAGCACCTGGTGTATGCCTCCAGCAGCTCGGTGTACGGCGATTCGGCCACGCCGCCGTTCTCCGAAGACCAGCGCGTGGACCAGCCACGCTCGCTGTATGCGGCGACCAAGGCTGCCAACGAATTGATGGGCTACACCTACGCGCAGTTGTACGGCCTGCGCGCGACCGGGCTGCGCTTCTTCACCGTGTATGGCCCCTGGGGCCGGCCGGACATGGCGCCACTGCTTTTCAGCCGCGCGGTGCTGGCCGGGCGCCCGATCGAGGTGTTCAACCACGGCAGGATGCAGCGCGACTTCACGTTCGTGGACGACATCGTGGCCGGCGTGCTCGGCGCGCTGGACGCGCCGAGCGGGGAGCCGGTACCGCACCGGGTGTTCAACCTGGGCAACCACACCCCGGTGGAGCTGGAATATTTCATCGACGTGATCGCCCAGGCCGCCGGCCGGCCGGCCGACAAGGTCTACCGGCCGATGCAGCCGGGCGACATGATCCGCACCATGGCCGACACCCGGCGCGCGCAGGCGGCGTTCGGCTTCGACCCGGCCACGCCGGTCGAACGCGGATTGCCGCAGGTGGTGGACTGGTGCCGCAGCTACTTCGGCGAGCGCGCCTAGAGCGGCTGACAACGCTGCTGCGCAGCCGCCGGGCGGGTCCGGCCGGTGCCCGGAATCGGCATGGTCGGCTCGTACACTCCGGTTCCTGCGCGCTGTCCACTCCCACCTGACCACCGTTCACCGTTCACCAGGTCTTGCCCCTCTCGGCCCCTGGTCGGGATCGGTGTGTTGGCGGCTGCCGGAGGCGCGCCGCATGGCTTGCGGTGGCCGACCGGTGTGGTTTTGGGCTGCGAGGCGACATCGCATGGCCATCTTGCCGCCTCTCGTCGCCCGCGCAGCGGCTGATCGCAGGGCAGATCGCGGTGCAAGACCCTGGCGTGGCTGCGCTGAAACGGCATGATCCGGGTATTCGCCCGTGCCGTTGCCGTCTCTGCTCGCGCCCAACCACACGCTACAGGCCGCTTGCGGGTCGCAGCCCGGCACATGAGGTGTGCTTGCTTCATGCCTGACTCAGACAGTCAGGGCACAATGCGCGATCTTTTTCGCTCAGCCTTCATCCGGCCACCACGAATCCATGAGCCAACCTCAGCTTTCCGTCGTCGTCCCGGTGTTCAATGAGCGCGACAACGTCGCGGCCCTGGTCGAGGAAATCACGCGCGCCTTGCGCGGGGTGGTGGCCTTCGAAATCATCTATGTCGACGACCATTCGCGCGATGACACCCTGGCGGTGCTGCAAGGCCTGAAGGCCACCACGCCGGAGCTGCGCGTGCTGCATCACGTGACCCAGAGCGGCCAGAGCACGGCGGTACGCAGCGGGGTCAAGGCCGCGCGCGCCAGCTGGATTGCCACGCTCGACGGCGATGGCCAGAACGACCCGGCCGACATCCCCAAGCTGCTGATCGCGCGCAGCCAGGCACAGGCACAGGTCAAACTGTTCGCCGGGTGGCGGGTCAACCGGCAGGACTCCGGCTCCAAACGCTGGGCCAGCAAGTGGGCCAATGCGATCCGCTCGCGCATGCTGCAGGACAATACGCCCGATACCGGCTGCGGCATCAAGCTGTTCGAGCGTGAGGCGTTTCTGGACCTGCCCTATTTCGACCACATGCACCGCTATCTGCCGGCCCTGATGCAGCGCGCCGGCTGGCGCACGGTGAGCGTGCCGGTGAACCACCGCCATCGCACCGCCGGCGTGTCCAAGTACAACAACCTCAATCGCGCCCTGGTCGGTATCCGCGACCTGCGCGGCGTGGCGTGGCTGATCACCCGCAGCAAGCGCACCGTGGTGGAGGAACGTTGATGGAACCGTCGTTTCTCGACCAACAGCTGACCTGGCTGTACTGGACCGGCATCCACGTCACCGGCTGGAAGCTGATCGGCTATGTGGGCGCGCTGATGTTCGGCGGCCGCTGGCTGGTGCAGTTCGTGGCCTCCAAGCGCGCCGGCAAGCCGGTGATCCCGCGCCTGTTCTGGTACATGAGCGTGGTCGGCAGCCTGATGACGCTGAGCTACTTCGTGTTCTCGGCCAAGCAGGATTCGGTGGGCGTGCTGCAGAACCTGTTCCCGGCATTTACCGCGTTCTACAGCCTGTATCTGGACGTGAAGCATCGCGGCTGGAAGCGCGATCGCGCGGCACATTGATGTGTTGCCGGGATTGCGGACGTGCACGGTCACCGGCGCTGGCGATGGCCCTGCGGTCGGGATGGGCGTCGCCAAGCAGCAGGGGTTGATGGACGTCTAAGGGCGCGACCGACGTTTGGCATGTGCTGTGATGCGGGCGCGTAGCCAGACGCGTGGCGTCTGCCGCGGTCCGGTGCGTGTGCCGACTGTGTGGCGATCGGATGGATCCGTCATAGCGGGTTGTCACGCGCGAGCGCCGGCGCTCGGTAGCCGAGTCGTACACAAGGCTGCGAAGCTTACCGACCTGCGTGCGGGCAGCTGGCCGATAGTGCCGCCATCACCCCGTCGGCAGGCTATGCGCATGTCCAGCGCGCGCCACTTTCCCCTGCCCCTGCCGGCGCCCACTGCGGCGTGTTGGTCGCTGTGCCTGCATGCACATCAGGGTGTGCCCTTGTTTGCAGACTGGCGCTGCGCGCGTGCTGCAGCCGCCAGTCTGGCCCTGCCGGGCCAGTGGCCTGGCGCACGGCTGCTGTGCTGGGTATTGCTGCCACAACGGTGGTGCGCCCTGGTGCAGGCACCGGGCAAGGCCACCGTGCTGCAGCTGGCGCTTGCTGCACGACAGGCCGCCGGCGATGCCGTCAATCGTGCGCGCGGGCGCGGCGGCACGGTCTGGCAGCCGGACATCGAAGCGACCGCGCTTGCGCCGCAGGCCGACCACCGCCACTTTGCGCGCAGCCTGGTGGCCTTGCCGTTGCGCGCCGGCCTGGCCGAGCGGATCGGCGCGTATCCGTATTGGGATGCGGTGTGGTTGCACGACCAGCGCGACCCTGCACCACTGCGTGCGCCCCACCCTCCAGCGCAGCTGGCGGCAACAGGTGGCGCGCGGTGAGCCGCGTCGACGCCGGTGCGCTCCCTCAAGGCAGGCGATCGATGTCCGTCGGCGCGCACCCTGGCGTTCTACAGGCAGGGCGGTGCGCCGCAAGCGTGCGGTGTTCAGAACGCCAGTGGGTGCTCCGGCAGCAGGGCCTGCAGTTCGCTGCGGAACAGCGCGCGGATGCGCTCCAGCGCGGCCTCGCTGTCGGCCTCGAAACGCAGCACCAGGATCGGCGTGGTATTGGAGGCGCGCACCAGGCCCCAGCCGTCCACGAAGTCCGCGCGCAATCCGTCTATCGTGGACAGGCGCGCCGATTCGAACGGCGATTCTTCGCCGGCCTGCGCACGCTCCACAAACCGTGCCACCAGCGCATGCGCATCGCCGTCCACCGGGACCTTGATCTCCGGCGTGGACACGCTCTCGGGCAGCGCGTCCAGCACCCCGGACGGGGTTTCCTCGCGCTGGGCCAGGATCTCCAGCAGGCGTGCGGCGGCATAGATGCCGTCGTCGAATCCGTACCAGCGCTCCTTGAAGAAGAAGTGCCCGCTCATCTCACCGGCCAGTTCGGCGTCGGTCTCGCGCATCTTGGACTTGATCAGCGAATGCCCGGTCTTCCACATCAGCGGGCTGCCGCCGTTGCGCAGCACGTAGTCGGACAGCTTGCCGGTGCACTTCACGTCGTAGATGACCAGCGCGCCGGGATTGCGCTGCAGCACGTCGGCGGCAAACAGCATCAGCAAGCGGTCCGGGAACACGACAGTGCCTTCCTTGGTGACCACGCCCAGGCGGTCGGCATCGCCGTCGAAGGCCACGCCGATGTCCGCATCGAAGCGCTGCACCATGTTCACCAGGTCGTCGAGATTGTGCGGCTCGCTCGGGTCGGGGTGATGGTTGGGGAAGGTGCCGTCGATATCGCAATACAGCGGCACGACCTCGGCACCGATGGCCTCCAGCAGGCGTGGCGCGATGTCGCCGGCCGCACCATTGCCAGCGTCCACCACCACCTTGATCGGGCGGTCGAGCTGCACGTCGTCGGCAATGCGCTGGATGTAGGCGTCGCTGATGTCGCGCTGCTCCAGGTCGCCAGGCGTGGCCGCGGTATGCAGACGGCCTTCGTTGATGCGCTGATGCAGTTCGGTGATGGCCGCGCCGGACAGCGTCTCGCCTCCGATGACGATCTTGAAGCCGTTGTAGTCCGGCGGGTTATGGCTGCCGGTCACCGCCACGCAGCTGCCGGCGCGCAGTTCATAGGCACCGAAATACACCACCGGCGTGGGCGCCAGACCGATGTCGGTCACGTTGCAGCCGGCACGCCGCAGGCCTTCGATCAGGCCAGTGGTCAGCTCCGGCCCGGACAACCGCCCATCGCGGCCCACCACCACATCGCGCAGCCCCTGCGCCTGCATCACGCTGCCGATGGCCTGGCCGATCAGCGCTGCAACCCCGGGATTGAGCTCCTTCTCGACCACCCCGCGGATGTCGTAGGCGCGGAACATTTCGGTGGCGACCTGGACCACCGGCAACAGCGGCGGCGGTGCAGGCGATACCGCCTGGTCCAGCGCACGCGCGTCGCTGGCAAGGCTGGCGTCGTGCTGCAGGCTTTGACTGAAGGTGGGTTCGTCGGCCGCAGTGTCGCCGGCAACGCGACGACGTGGCAGTGCCACCCGGCCACGGCTGGCCAGCACCAGCAACACGGCGATGGCCAGCAGCAAGGCGGCCACGATGGCGCACCCCAGCGCGCCCAGACCCAATGGGCCGTTGTCGCTCTGCGGTACCGCAGCGGCCACGCGCAAGCCACTGGTGCCGAGCGGGCGTGCCAGGGTCTCGGCGGCATCGGCCAGGCCCACGTCGCCTTGTTGGGCCACGTTGTAGCTGCCCTGGCGCAAGGCCAGATAGGCGCTGCCGGGTACCGCAATCGCATCCAGCGGGCCGGTCAGGCGCAGCAGCGGCAGCCGGGCATACGCCACCGCCGGCTGCGCGCCCAGGCGTACTGCGGCGGCCACGCCCAAACGCACCTGCCTGGCATCGCGCACCACATGGACCTGTGCACGCTCGGCCACCAGCGCCGATTCGAGCAGGCTCAGTCGCGCATAGCCGAAGTCCTTGGGATTGGCATAGGCGGCAGCTAGATCGCCGGGCAGCACCTGCACGTCCTCGGCGCCCTTGAAGCGCTCGCGGATTGCCGAGGCGGCGGCCAGCGCATCGCCGTTGGCCAACGCAGCGGCCACCGGTGGCTGTTTGAGCACCGCGTCGAGCTGGCTGGCCTGCGCAGACATCGCCTGGCTGACACCCTGCACGGCGCGATCGCGCGCCTGTTCCAGGTCGTGCGCAATCGCATCCTCACGCCATTGCGTGTAGCTGCTCCAGCCAAACCAGGCCGCCAGCAGCACCAGCACGCCCCCCAGCACCGGACCACTCGTACGCACGCTGGACATCGACTGCCTGCGCTCGTTCGCCTTGCTCATGTGACTCCCCCGTCAGCGCACGCCGGTGTGGCCGAATCCACCCGCTCCCCGCGCGCTGTCGACGAAAGTATCCACCACTTGCAAGCCCACGCGCACGATCGGAAGGATCACCAATTGCGCAATCCGGTCGCCCGGCTCGATGGTGAAGGCCTCACGGCCGCGATTCCAGGTACTGATCAGCAGCGGCCCCTGGTAGTCGGCATCGATGAGCCCGGTGCCGTTGCCCAGCACGATGCCGTGCCGGTGGCCCAGCCCCGAGCGCGGCAGGATCACCGCGCACACCTGCGGGTCGGCCAGATGGATGGCGATGCCACTGGGAATCAGCGCCGCATCGCCCGGCTCCAGCGTCATCGGCGCTTCCAGGGCCGCGCGCAGGTCCATGCCCGCGCTGGCTTCGGTGGCGTAGGCCGGCAGCGGCCACAGATCGCCGAAGCGCGGGTCGAGCAGCTTCACCTGCAAGGACTGGGTCGGGATGCTCATGCCTGCAATCTCTCCGCGATCAGGGCCAGCAACTGGTCAGCCAGTTCGGTCTTGCTGCTGCTGGGAAACACGCGCTCGCCCCCCTGCCAATAGGCGGTGGCGGCATTGTTGTCGCTTTCGAACCCGCCGCCTTCGATCCCCACCTGGTTGGCGATGATCAGATCCAGCCGCTTGGCTGCCAGCTTGCCACGCGCGTAGTGCTCCACGTCGTGCGTTTCGGCCGCAAATCCGACCACCAGCTTGAGCGCACCGGTCTGCGCGGCCACCTCGGACAGGATGTCCGGGGTGCGCACCAGTTCCAGGGTCAGGGTTTCGCCGGTCTTCTTGATCTTCTGCGCGACCACCCGCTTGGGGGTGTAGTCGGCCACCGCGGCGGCGCCGATGTAGATGTCTGCCGGGAACGCACCCAGTACCGCATCGCGCATCTGCGCGGCCGAGCGCACGTCGATGCGCTGCACGCCGGCCGGCGTGGTCTGGTGCACCGGCCCGCTGACCAGCACCACCTCGGCGCCCTGGCGGGCCGCGGCGGCGGCCAGGGCATAGCCCATCTTGCCGCTGCTGCGATTGCCGACGTAGCGCACCGGATCGAGGTCTTCGAACGTGGGGCCGGCGCTGATCACGATGCGCAGGCCCTCCAGTTGCGCGCTGCTGGGCACGAAGGCCGGCGCAGCACTGACCGAGGGCGCGGCGGCGAGCGTGGCGGCATCGCTCGCCAGTGCCGCAATGATCGCCGCCGGCTCGGCCAGCCGGCCGGGGCCGGATTCGCCTTCGGCCAGCGGGCCGTCGTCCGGGCCCACCACGGCCACGCCGCGCGCGCGCAACGTCGCCACGTTGGCCTGGGTGGCCGCATGCAGCCACATGCGATGGTTCATGGCCGGGGCCACGGTCAGCGGCGCAGTCGTGGCCAGGCACAGGGTGGTGACCAGATCGTCGGCCAGACCGTGCGCCAGGCGCGCCAGCAGGTCGGCGGTGGCCGGGGCCACGACCACCCGGTCGGCCCAGCGGGCAAGCTCGATATGCCCCATCGCCTGCTCGGCGGCGCTGTCCCACAGCGTGGTGCGGGTCGGGTGCCCGGACAGCGCCTGAAAGCTCAGCGGGGTCACGAACTGTTGTGCGCCGGCGGTCATGGCGACCTGCACCTGTGCGCCGGCATCGCGCAGGCGACGGACCAGTTCAAGCGATTTGTAAGCGGCGATGCCTCCGCCGACGCACAGCAGCAAACGCTGTCCGTCCAGGGGGCGGGCCTGAGTGGAGCCGATCACGTCGGGGTCGTCCTACGGTTACAAGGACAACTAGATTAGCCGATGCCCCCGCTTGGCCTGATGGGCGTCGGCGATGAGCACCGGCAATCTCGCCATATGCACATACACGACTGGCCCACCCACGAACGTCCGCGCGAGAAACTTCTGGCGCGCGGTGCCGCTGCGCTTTCCGATGCCGAGCTGCTGGCGATCTTTGTCGGCTCCGGGCTGCGCGGCCAGGATGCGGTGCAGACCGCGCGCGATCTGCTGGATCGCCACGGCCCATTGCGCCCGCTGCTGGATCGTCCGCCCAAGGTCCTGGCGCGGCTGCGCGGCCTGGGCCCGGCCTCGGCGTGCAAGCTCAGCGCCGCGATGGAGCTGGCGCATCGTCATCTGATGAGCGAGCTGGAGCGCGGCGACGTGCTCAGCGACCCGCTCAGCGTGGGCCACTATTTTTCGCAGCGGCTGCGCGCGCGGCCCTACGAAGTGTTTGCGGCGCTGTTCCTGGACAATCGCCATCGCGCAATCGCCTTCGAGGAGCTGTTCACCGGCACCATCGACGGCGCCGATATCCATCCGCGTGAAGTGGTGCGCAAGGCGCTGCTGCACAACGCTGCAGCGGTGATCGTCGGCCACAACCACCCCTCCGGCAATCCGGAGCCGTCCGAGGCCGACCATGCAGTCACGGTGCGCCTGTCGCAGGGCCTGGAACTGGTGGATATCCGCCTGCTCGACCATTTCGTGATCGGCGATGGCCGCCCCGTCTCACTGGCCGAGCGCGGCTGGCTGCAATGAGGCCGCCGCGTTGACCTGAACCATCACCCGGACCCCAGGGCCCGCGGTCGGGTAAAATCGCTGGTTTGGTTCCAAGCAGATCCCACGTGAAAGCCCTACTCCGCGCACTGATCGGCCAAGGCATCGAAGCCTTGCGCGCCAACGGCACCCTGCCTGCCGACACCCTGCCGCCGGATTTTGTGGTCGAGCGACCCAAGACACGCGAACACGGCGACTTCGCCACCAATGCGGCGATGCTGCTGGCCAAGGCGGCGCGCAGCAATCCGCGCGCGCTGGCGCAGGCGCTGGTGGCCGCACTGCCGGCCAGCGAGGACGTGGCCAAGGTCGAGATCGCCGGCCCCGGCTTCATCAACTTCCATCTCGCCCCCACGGCCTACCAGCGCGAAGTGGCGAATGTGATCAAGCAGGGCCACGACTACGGCCGCGGCCTGGCCGGCAACGGGCGCTCGGTAGGCGTGGAATACGTCTCGGCCAACCCGACCGGCCCGCTGCATGTCGGCCACGGCCGCGCAGCGGCGATCGGCGACAGCCTGGCGCGCGTGCTCGACGCCAATGGCTGGAACGTCAAGCGCGAGTTCTACTACAACGATGCCGGCGTGCAGATCGAAAACCTGGCGTTGTCGGTGCAGGCACGCGCGCAGGGGCTGACCCCCGACAGCGCGGGCTGGCCGGAGAACGGCTACCGCGGCGACTACATCGCCGACGTGGCCAACGCCTACCTGGCCGGCGACACCGTGGACCTGGAAGGCCACCTGGTCACCGGCACCAAGGATCCGGCCGATTTTGAATCGATCCGCCGCTTCGCCGTGGCCTATCTGCGTAACGAGCAGAACCACGACCTGGCCGCCTTCCGCGTCGACTTCGATATCTATTTCCTCGAAAGCTCGCTGTACAAGGACGGCAAGGTCGAAGAGGCGGTGCAGAAGCTCATCGCCTCCGGACACACCTACGAGGAAGGCGGCGCGTTGTGGCTCAAGTCCACCGACTTCGGCGACGACAAGGACCGCGTCATGCGCAAGTCCGACGGCACCTATACCTACTTCGTGCCGGACGTGGCCTACCACCTGACCAAGTGGCAGCGCGGCTACGAGCGCGCGATCACCGAACTGGGCGCCGACCACCACGGCTCGCTGACGCGCGTGCGCGCCGGCCTGCAGGCGCTGGAACTGGGGATCCCGCAGGGCTGGCCGGAATACGTGCTGCACCAGATGGTCACGGTGATGCGTGGCGGGGAGGAAGTGAAGCTGTCCAAGCGTGCCGGCAGCTACGTCACCCTGCGCGACCTCATCGAAGAAACCAGCGCCGATGCGGTGCGCTGGTTCCTGATTGCGCGCAAGCCCGATTCGCAGCTCACCTTCGACATCGACCTGGCGCGCGCGCAGAGCAACGACAACCCGGTGTTCTACGTGCAGTACGCGCATGCGCGCGTGTGCAGCGTGCTGCGCCAGGCGCAGGAAAAGGGCTACAAATACGAGCAGGGCCACGGTCTTGCCCAGCTCGCCCGGCTGGACGATGAGCACTCGCTCACCGTGATGCTGGAGCTGTCGCGTTACCCGGAAGTGGTGGAAATCGCCGGTCAGGCACTGGAGCCGTACCAGATCGCGCAATACCTGCGTGAATTGGCGCACGCCTTCCACACGTGGTATCACAACAGCAAGGTGCTGGTGGACGATGCCGCCGAGCGCGACGCCAAGCTCACCCTGGCGGTCGCGACGCAACAGGTGCTCGCCAACGGCCTGGAACTGCTCGGCGTCAGCGCCCCGGAAAAGATGTAAGCGCTGCGGGAAAACACAGGCGCGGCGATCGACTGGGCGTGCGCGGCCCGCGCGGTCGCAGCGCGCGCGGGCCGTGCCACCTGCCGGGCGCAACCGCCTGACGGCGACGCGGATCGCGCGCGCTACACGCAGGGCCTTCCACGGCCCGCAACGACATGATTCGGAGAAGTGGTAGATGGCAGCACGACGCGGTAAGAGCCAGGCACGACGCAACACCAGCAATGGCACCCCCGGTTGGGTGTGGTTGGTGGCGGGCGCCGCGATTGCGGCAGTGATCTTCCTGGCCGCCCCCAACCTGTTCAAGAAGGACGGCGACGGCTTCCTGCGCGTGGGCCCGCGTGCCAACCCGGACGCCCAGCCCGAACCGGTGGCCGACGCCGACACCGATACCCCGGCCGAACTGCCCAAGCCCAGCACGCCGCCTGCCAAGCCGCAGCCCAAGCCCGGCGATGCGCAGACCCAGTACGACTTCTATACCTTGCTGCCCGGCAAGGAAGTGCAGATGTCCGATGCCGAGCTGGCCGCCAGCGCACGCGCCGAAGAGGCCGCGCGTGCGCGCGCAGCGCTGGAAGGCAAGCCGGTGCCGCCAGCACCCGGTGCGGCCGCAAGCGTGGCCGCTGCTACGCCAGCCGCCAGCGTGCCGGTGCCCTTGAACGAATCTGCCGCCAGCGCACCCAAACCGCTGCCGGAAACCGCTCCGGCCCGGCCGGCAGCCACGCAGGCGCCGGCCGGCACTGCGGCCATCACCACGCCCGCGGCCACGGCGCCGAAGCCTGCGACAACGCCTGCCGCTGCAGCGCCCTCGCCCGCTGCAGCGGCGGTGACCGACAACACCCGTTACATCCTGCAGGCCGGCTCGTTCGGCGCTTCCGGCGATGCCGAATCCACCAAGGCCAAGCTGGCGATGATGGGGCTGGCCGCACGCGTGGAATCGGCCGAAATCAGCGGGAAAACCGTATACCGCGTGCGTATGGGGCCCTACGGCAGCGCCGGCGAACTGGCCGAGGCCAAGCAGAAACTCACCGGCAGCGGCCTACCGGCCATTGCGATCAAGGCGCAGTAAGCGCGCATGCTGCGTCGCTGCGCCGGGCTGTTGCTGGGAACGCTGGCACTGACCGGCGCGGCGCAGGCCACCGATCAGATCCGCGACCGCATCCAGATCGACGGCCAGCAGGCAACGTTGCTGGCCGAGCCGTTGTCCGGGCCCCTGGATGACCCGGCCACCTGGACGCGCTTCGTGGCGCACGCACGCAGTGCGATGGGCAGCTGCACCGCCAACTGGCGCGGCTATCGCGCGGACTGGCGTCTGGACGCGCAGCAACTGGTGCTCGATCGCGTCGTGCTGGGCGCCTGCGCCGATGCGCCACCGACCTTGCCGTTGGAGGTCCTGTTCCCCGGCCAGCCAGCGCCAGTGCCGGCCGTGTGGGTGGATGGCGAAGTGATCGTCGCACTGCCGTCCACCGCGACGCCTGCCACGCACGCAGCGGGCGCCTACGTGGTGCTGCGGCTGCGCCGTGGTCATGTCGTCTCGCGCGAGAGCTTGACCGAAGAGATGCTGCGTGCGCGGCGTGCCGCAATGGCAAGTCCTCCCCCTGCGCTCTGAAACTGCCTTGCAGTGAGTCCTGAATCCCCCGTCCCCCTGGAGTTCCGCATGTCCAAGACCGTCCTGATCACTGGTGCCACCTCCGGATTCGGCAGCGCTGCGGTGCGCCGCTTCGCCGCCGCTGGCTGGAAGGTCATCGCCACCGGCCGACGCGCCGAGCGCCTGCAGGCGCTGGCGGCCGAGCTGCCGGCCGGCCAGGTCCACACCGCCGCGTTCGACATGCGCGATGCGCAGGCCCTGTCGGCTGCCATCGACGCGCTGCCGCCGGCGTTTGCCGACATCGATGTGCTGGTCAACAACGCCGGCCTGGCGCTGGGCACCGCGCCGGCGCAGCAGGCCGACCTGGCCCAGTGGCAACAGATGATCGACACCAATGTCACCGCGCTGGTCACGCTCACCCATCGCCTGCTGCCGGCGCTGATCGCGCGCCGCGGCGCCATCATCAACATCGCCTCGGTCGCGGCCACCTACCCATACACCGGCGGCAACGTCTATGGCGGCACCAAGGCCTTCGTGCAGCAGTTCTCGCTGGGGCTGCGCGCGGACCTGCACGGCACCGGCGTGCGCGTGACCTCGATCGAACCCGGCATGGCCGAAACCGAATTCACCCTGGTGCGCACCGGCGGCAACCAGGCCGCCTCGGACACGCTGTATCGCGGTGCCACCCCGATGACCGCCGACGACATCGCCGAGCAGATCTTCTATGTCGCCAGCCTGCCGGCCCACTTGAACATCAACCGGCTGGAAATCATGCCGGTGACGCAATCGTTCGCCGGATTTCAGGTGGCGCGCGACGCGCAGTGACATGCCGATGCATGCTGGACGCATGCATCGGCAAGGGCTGAGCGTGCACGGATGCAGGACGCCATCGCGCAATGCCTGAGAAGCCGCGCACTGCGCGGCCTTTCTTCCAGGAACGCCTTCATGCGACCAAGGCACGCGCGTGGCAACGGCGATGCCGCGTAGCGTCGTTTGCCAAGCAATCATCGGCATGGGATCGATGGACGAAGTCCGACCAGAGCGCACGCAGCAGCAGTGGTGCTGATCGGCGTGAGCGCGCTATGCCGACTCGGCACCACCGTCCGGCCTGGCGTGCCGCCGCAGCACCATTCCACGCAGGCGTAGGAAAGGCCGCTCCACCGCGTAGTGCAGCAACGCGCCCACCAGCAGCGCCACCCCGCCATAGACGGCAAATGCGAGCAGGCCGTGGCCGTCCAGCGCGGCGCCGAGCCAGCCCTGCGTCACATGGAACATGGCCTTGTGGGTCAGATACAGGCTGTAGGAAATGGCTGCCAGCCACGCTGCGCCCGGCACCCGCAGCCGGCCGAAGGCGCTGCCGGTGGCAGTGCCGGCCAGCACGAGCAATGCCAAGCCCAGCGAAAGCACCGGCCAGCCCACGGCATTGCCGATCAGGCCGGTGCGCTCGCGAAACAACCACATCGCCAGCGCCAGCACCGCCACGCCCGCCAGCAACCACGCGCTGCCGTACTGCTGCAGCCGTTGCCAGGTCTGCGGGCGGAAGACCTTCAGCACCGCGAGCATCACACCGGCCAGCAGGCCATCGAGACGGTTCCAGGTGGGGTAGTAGATATCTTCGACGAACCAGTTGCGCTGCTGGCCACCGCCGATCTGGTCCAGCGCGGTGTTATGCAGCCAGACGCTGGTGCGCAAGGCGATGCCTGCCACCACCACTGCCATGCACAACGCGATAAATCGCCCGGCCGACGGGCGCCGCAGCAACACCATGGCCAGCAGCGGAAACACCAGATAGAAATGCTCCTCCACGCAGAGCGACCAGGCATGCGAAAACGCAGCCTGCTGGCCGTAATCGACGAACAGGTTCAGGGTGAAGGTGGCAAACATCCACCACGGCGCCAACCCGGGCGCTTCGCGAAACCCCGGCCATGTGATGTAGACGATCAGCACCAGCAGAAATGCCGGCAGGATGCGGAAGGCGCGACGCAGGTAGAAATCGGTGAAGTCCAGCCCCTGCCCGCGCGCCAGCGGCGTCAGCACCTGGCTGCCGATCAAAAAGCCGCTCAGCACGAAGAACAGGTCCACGCCCATCCAGCCATAGCGCGACAGCCACGCCCAGTCCGGCCCCAGCCCGCCGACCACGAACGAATGGAACAGCATCACCCAGACGATGGCGATGCCACGCAGCAGGTCCAAGGCGGGATAGCGCATGCGCACGCTCGATGACCGAAGGACGTCGATTGTGCCGCATGGCCGGTGTGATGGCGCCGGGATGTGGCGGTCGTGTCATTGCCATTGCATCGGGCAGTGCCGCCCGGGCATGCCATGCGCCAGCAGACGGTCCCTGCCGGCGCTGCGCGCATCGCCATCCATCAGCGGCAACGCAGGTGCAGGTCAACCTGGTGGGGGTACGACACCGGCACCGCGATCGTCGCGCCATCGCAGCAGTTGCTGCCGTTGCCGTTCCAGGCGAGTGCCGTGACACGGCTTCAGCGCCCTACTGCGCGCCACGGCAGTGCCGCAGCGCGTGCACGATCAGCCCAACGGTTCGTCGGACAGATAGGTGTAGCCGGTCAGCCCGGCTTCCAGCGCGTCGGTCAGTTCCTTTGCGCGCTCCGGTGGCAGCTGCGCGGCGGCGATGCGTTCGGCGTAGGTCGCGCGCAGCGTATCCAGCTGATAGCCCACGTAGTCGAGCATCACGTCGGTGGTATCGCCGCGACGCTGCTGCACGATGCGATAGCCATCGCCCTCCACCGCCACTTCCACCGCGTCGGTATCGCCGAACAGGTTGTGGATGTCGCCGAGAATTTCCTGGTAGGCACCGACCAGAAAGAAGCCGATGCGGTAGCTCTCGCCCGGGTTCAACGTGTGCAACGGCAACGAGCTGTCCAGGCTCTCGTTCTCGACATAGGTCTTGACCATGCCATCGGAATCGCAGGTCATGTCGGCGATGATGCCGCGCCGCTGCGGCGCTTCGTTCAGGCGTTCGATCGGCACGATCGGGAACACCTGGTCGATCGCCCACACATCCGGAATCGACTCGAACACGCTGAAGTTGACGAAGTACTTGTCCACCAGCCGCTCGTTGAGCTCGTCCAGCACCGGGCGGTGGCTCTTTTCGTCGAAGCTCAACCGCGCACGCACGCCGTGCGCGATGGCATAGAACAGATCATCGATACGCGCACGATGGGTCAGGTCGATCTGGCCCAGGGCGTAGGCACTCAAGCCTTCGGCATGAAAATGCTGCGCCTCCTGGAACAGTTCTACCGCCGGGCGCACATCCAGTTCGTCGTGGATCTCGCGCAGGTGGCGGATGGCTGCCGGTTCATCGTCGTGCGCATCGGGCACGCGGCCTTCCGGCGCCTGCTCCACTTCGGAGACATTGGCAATCAGCACCGCATGGTGCGCAGTCATCGCGCGCCCGCATTCGGTGACGATGCGCGGCGGGGTCAGGCCGTGCTCTTCGCAGGCGCTGGCCAGCGGCTGCACGATGTTGCTGGCGTACGAATGCAGGCCGTAATTGATCGAGCAATAGCTGCGCGAGCGGGTGCCTTCGTAATCGATGCCCAGGCCGCCACCGACGTCGACATGGCTGATCTTGGCGCCCAGCCGCGAAAGCTCCACGAAATAGCGGGTGGCCTCGCGCATGCCGTTGGCGATGTCGCGCACGTTGGAGATCTGCGAGCCCATGTGGAAATGCAGCAGATTCAGGCAATCGGCGTACTCGGTGTCGCGCAAGGTCTTCCACAGGTCCAGCACCTGCCGCGGCGACAACCCGAACTTGGCCTTGTCGCCACCGCTGTTCTGCCACTTGCCCGCGCCCAGCGAGGCCAGGCGCATACGCACGCCCAGGCCCGGCTTGACGTCCAGCGCGCGTGCTTCTTCCAGCACCAGCTTCAGCTCGGAGGGCTTTTCGATGACGATGAAGGTCTGCAGGCCGAGCTTGCGCCCGATCAGCGCCAGGCGGATGTATTCGCGGTCCTTGTAGCCGTTGCACACGATCAGCCCGCCCGGGCGCGACAGCGCCAGCACCGCCATCAGCTCCGGCTTGCTGCCCGCTTCCAGCCCGAAGCCGTCGCCGTGGTGGCCGGCCAGGGTACCGGCCACGCCGCGGTGCTGGTTGACCTTGATCGGGTACACGGCGGTATAGCCGCCGGCGTAATCCCACTCCGACTGCGCCTGCGCAAAGGCCGCCTGCAGCTTGCCCAGGCGCTGGCCCAGGATGTCCGGGAAGCGCACCAGCAGCGGCAGCTTGGCGCCGGCCGCACGCGCGGCGTCCACCACTTCGGGCAGCGACACCGACGGGCCGTCGGCGGTCGGGCTGACCACCACGTGGCCGGCGGCGTTCACATCGAAATACCCATCGGCCCAATGCGGGATCGAGTAGGTCTTGCGGGCTTGGTCGAGGGACCAATCGCTCATTTCGCTGTCTCGGCTGGAATAAAAAAGGGCGTGAAGTGTAACGCCTGGCATGCGCAGGGTCCGTTACAATCCGCGCCGACTTCACGCCCCTCTCCTGCTGGAGCGGGGTGGAATGCAGGTTCAGCCGCTGCGCAGGTGACTGCACCAGGCTGCGCCCGACCCTCATCCGGCGCTTTGCGCCACCTTCTCCCGGTGGGAGAAGGGACAGCTCCCCTTCTTTTCAGGATTTTTGCATGAGCGCCAACGACAACTGGTACATCGAACACTTCCAGCCCACCGGGTCGGCGATCGGCTTCCGCATCAGCGGCAAGCTGGACGAGGTGCAGTCCCCGTTCCAGAAGATCGAGATCTACCAGACCACGGACTGGGGCAAGCTGATGCTCATCGACGGCGCGGTGATGCTGACCAGCCGCGACAACTTCTTCTATCACGAGATGATCAGCCACCCGGCGCTGTTCACCCACCCCGCGCCCAAGCGCGTGGTGATCATCGGCGGCGGCGACTGCGGCACCCTGCGCGAGGTGCTCAAGCACCCCGGCGTGGAAAGCGCCACCCAGTGCGATATCGACGAGCAGGTCACCCGCATGTCGGAGAAGTATTTTCCCGAGTTGTGCGATTCCAACCACGATGCGCGCGCCGAACTGTTGTTCGACGATGGCGTGGCCTACATGGCCAATTGCCCGGCCGGCAGCGTGGACATCGTGATCGTCGACTCCACCGATCCGGTGGGCCCGGCCGAGGGCCTGTTCAACAAGGCGTTCTACGAGAGCTGCTTCAAGGCGTTGAAGGACGACGGCATCCTGGTGCAGCAGTCCGAATCGCCGCTGGCGCTGCTGGACCTGATCAACGAAATGCGCACCGAAATGGGCAAGGCCGGCTTCCAGTCGTTCAAGACCCTGCCGTTCCCGCAGCCGTGCTACCCCACCGGCTGGTGGAGCGTGACCATGGCCAGCAAGCAGGCCAAGGCCGATTTCGCGTTCCGTCAGGACGCCGCGCAGGCCAAGGGCTTCGAGACGCTGTATTACACCGCCCACCTGCACACCGGCGTGCTGGTCGCCCCGCCCTTCGTGGCCAAGGCACTGGGCGAGTAAGCGCAGCGA
This sequence comes from Xanthomonas sp. CFBP 7698, assembly GCF_003600855.1. Lineage (NCBI taxonomy): Bacteria > Pseudomonadati > Pseudomonadota > Gammaproteobacteria > Lysobacterales > Lysobacteraceae > Xanthomonas > Xanthomonas sp. CFBP 7698. The sequence continues at coordinate 261,248 of NZ_PRDN01000005.1, read as the reverse complement.
ACAACCCTTCGCCTGCGGGCGCGGACCGCGCGCGCAGGCGCGATGCTTGAATGGTTGCGGCCGATTGACGACACCGGCCGCAACAGCCTGGAAGTGACGCCCAGGCTGTCGGCAGCCGCCCGTTGACGAGACTGCCTGCGCCCCTGCAGCGCGCGGGCTGATCTGCCAGTGCGTTGCGCCTGGTGTGCTGGCGCACCGATGCCGATGGTGCGGCGATGCGCCGCTCACATTCCCTTGAACGGCAATCGATCGACAGTGCAGCCGTGCGCGGGATGCATCGGTCTTGCGCGCCATTGCAGCGTCACGCTGCCGTCGATGCCGCTGCCCATGCCATGCCGACCAATGTATGTGACCGCGCAGCCTATAACCGGGCCAGGACTTCCGTTTTCTTTGCGTCGAATTCGTCCTGCGTGACCAGCCCCGCATCCAGCAGTTGCTTGAGCTTGCTCAACACCTGCATCGGGTCGTCAGCGGCAGGTGCGGGATTGGCCTGCGGCGGCACCGCGCCTTGCGCAGTGGGCGCGTGCACCACCACACCGCCGGCCGCCGCACGCAACTTGTCGACCTCCAGCTGCTGGCGCTTTTCGTAGGCCGATTCTTCCACCTGCTGCGCATAGGCATAGACGCGCCGCGCCTGCTTCTCGGGCAGGCTATCGATGGAGGCGGAGGTGCCTTGAGTGGTGCGGCACATGATGGTCGCCCCGAGCATCTGTTCGCTCATGTGCACATCGAGCACCTCGCGCCAGGGGAAGTCGCGGAATGTCATGCCGAACAACTTGGGGTAGACCACGATGAACCTTCGGTTGGTCAGCACCACCGCATCCGGCGACAGGTTCATCACCATCTTCTTCTGCACCGCGATGTACTCGACCTGCTCGTCGCGGGTCAGCAACTCACTGACCTTGGGCAGGATCTTGCCGACTGCCACCGGATCCTGCTCGTCTGTCAAAAACTGCGCCACTGCGTCCATAGGCCCTCGCCAACGGCTGACTCACTGCGTTGACCACGACACTACAACAACCCGCATGGATGGCTATGCAATGCCGATGAGCTCCGGCGGCACGGCGTCACCTGCGCTGCGTTCCACTGCGCAGCTGATGCGACGCTAGCTCACGAAAAAGGGCGGACGTTGCCGCCCGCTCTTCGTGACCATCGACCCGTATCAGAAGCGGACTTCGGCTCCGAAGCTCAGCACTTCGGCACGATTGATCGTGAGGTCTTCGTAGTCATCGTAATACTCGTCAGCGTAGACATAATTCGTGTAAAGCGCGCTCAAGCTGACGTGCTTGCCGATATCTACGCCAAGACCGGCGCCGACGTAGGCGCCATAGACGCGCTCGTTGTAGTCCTCACCTTTCGCTTTGCCGCCCCAATAGCCCAGCCGCACGAGCGCAAAAAGGGGAACATCGCCAAGGTTGAAGCGCGCCGTTCCACCGATGCTGCCAAAATCCACATTGGGAATGACGACAAAGCCATCCGCATCCTTGGAACCATCCACTTTCCCGGTTGCGGCTTCGATGCCGATCAATGTGACCGGACCTGCGCGCCAGCGGTAGCCAACGTTAAAGCCCTGCATATCCTGCTTGCCGTTTTCAAACACCTTGGCTTTGCCACTCTGCACGCCAAGGAACAGGCCGCTCTTGAGGCGCTGCTCCTCTTCGCGCGGCAGCGGCGGTACGTAGGCCGGCGCGACCGGCGCCGCCACTACCGACGCCTGCTCGGCCACCGTACTGAATCCGCCAGCCTCACCGGTCTGGCTGGTGCCGCTTCCACCGACGGCAACCGGCGCTCCGCCGATGCCGGCTTGCGAGGTGCGCGATGACTGCGCCGCCGGCGCACTCGCGTCCTGGCTGCCGGTCTGCTGCTTTTGCTGTTGCCGATAGCTGTCCCAGCCGCGCGACAACGATTGCGCCGAGGCCTGTGCCGTGACGCCGAAGGCCGTGCAGGCCAACAGCAGTGTTGCGGTCCTTTTCATCGCTTCCCCCAATGAGTCGTACTCCATCGTTCCCGCATCCTTGCGCACGCAGGGGTCACCTGACGGCGTCTGGAAGTGGCGCAGTTGCTGTCGAATTCGGGGGCTTTCCCGGCATCACCGGATGTCGTGCGACATCGATCCAGGCGCCGCCCCTGAGAACGTGCCCGTACTAACGCGTGATGCAGCCCCCTGACCGCAGCCGGCACAGTGTCTGGAGTCTCAGCAGCTGTCAAGAAGAGATGTGATCGCCCGCGCCTGGTTGAAGCGATCGCAAGTCAGGCGCTGATCGAAGCGGGCAGAGGGCACCGCCGACGCCAGTTTCTGCCCGCGCACGCGCGGCTCCACGCGATGCCCGCGAACCTTTCGGGACGAGGCCGCCAAGCAATTGATTAGCAATGCCGTTCCACCTCCGGAACATTTCATTTGTTAAACAACTGTAATTTCAATACTCACAAGTTCTAAAATTGCGCGGACCGATCCCTCCCGATCATCGTGAACCTGCGCAACGCGTGACATCTCCGCGCCGCCAAGGTCCGGAGAACTGTCATGCATTACCAGCCGCTGGACGTGTCCAGCCTGCATCTCGTCACGCCCGTTCTGCTTAAGCAGGGCACCCGCCTGCTGGAACCCGACGTCTACCGCACCCACGTGGATGGGCAACTGGCGGTGGTCAAGGACTACGGCCGCTACCGCCGCACGCTGCTGGCGCCGGTCGCGCGGCTGATGGTGCGCCATGAGGCCAGGATGCTGGAACAGCTGAAGGGATGGCGGCATGCGCCGGCCCTGCTCGGCACGCTGGGCGGGCTGGCACTGGGCATGGAATTCATTCCCGGCGACACCCTCAGCGCCAGCGCGGTGGTGGGCCAGGAGGTCTTCCAGCAACTGCAGCAGGCCTTGCGCCGGCTGCATGCGTTCGGCATCACGCATAACGATCTGCATGGCACCAATGTGGTGGTCAGTGCGGGCGTGCCGGTGCTGATCGATTTCACTTCGGCGTGGCGATTCCCGCGCTGGTTGCGTCGCGGCACGCTGGCGCGTCAGCTGCAACGCAGCGACGTGGCCAACTTCCAGAAAATGCGCCAGCGCCTGGCCGGCATTGCACCGACGGCCGACGAAGCCGCACGCAGCGCCGAACCGCGCTGGGTGCATGCCATTCGCAGCGGTTGGAAGCGGCTGTATCGGCGTCTGAAAGGCACTGCGTAACCCGCGCTGCTGGCCGGGAGCCGTTCTTGGAGCGGCTGGCCAACGTTGTGACGTCATCCGCTGCGCTGATTGCATCGGTTTGATCTGCAGCGCGGAACATCCCCGAGTGCTCTGTGCATGCCACGTGCTGCGATGCAGTGGCAATGGCGCTCGCGCGTTTGCCTGCACTGCGACGCGAACCGTCACCCCTACGCGTCGCGGTGCCTGCGCACTAACCCATCACTTTGCTGCTGCCGAAGCGGCAACTGCCGGCGCGCGATAGGCGATCAAGCTCGGTGCATCGGTGACGAAGCGGTCGAGCACGCCGTCGGCGATCTTGACCGGGCCGCCGAAGCGGGTGGCGCCGGGAATCGATGGGATGGCCGCCGCTTTGGCTGCAAGCGCAGCCGCGTCCGCAAACAACGCCGGTGCCTCGGTGGCGCCGCGATTGGCAGCATCCAGCCCGGCTGCGGTCTGCTGCAGCGCGCGGCCCCAGCCCTCCATCGCCTCCAGCCAGGGACGCGATTGTGCGGCAAAGCCCTTGTCGGCCACCCCGTCGCGGATGATCTGCGGTGCGGCGGCCAGCTCGTCGGCCGTATGCGCCAACTCGGCAATCGCCTGCGTGCACGCTGCCGTATCGCCCAGCGCGATCGCTTCGCGCACATGGTCGAGCACGGCCTTCAGCCGTGGCGCCTGTTCCTGCCACGGCTGGCTGCCGAAGGTGGGCGCCAGGTGCTGGGTGTCGAAGAAGGTCAGCAATGCCGCGGTGACGCGCGCATCGCCGCCGGCCAGATCGCGCGCCGCCGCATGCCAGGTACGTTCTGCGTCGTAGCCTTTGTCGTTCCAGGCGAAGGCGGTCAAGCCCATCACCGCCACGCGGCTGGGCACTTCCTGGTTCATCGGGTTGGAGACGATGCCCGACAACTCGGCCGACAGGCCGGCCTCGCGCCGCGCGTACGGCGCCATCAGCAGGCGCCCGGCCGAGGTTTCGAAATCGTTGACCGGGTAGTTGTCCCACAACAAGGTCTTGCGGCCGAACGCCTTGGTGGCGGCGCGCGCATCGGGAATGGAAATGGCCGGCGGCACCACGTCGGTGCCGGTCCACTGCACCACGATCTTCGGGTCCAGATGCTTGCGCAGCGCTTCCTTGTAGGGGCTCTCCTTGGCGTCGTAATACTCGGTCGGCACCATGATCAATTCCGACGCTGCATCGTGCCGCGCAACCAGATCGGCCTGCACCAGATTGAGCAGGTGCGATTGCGCGATGCCCGCCGCCTGCGCGCCGGACTCACCGAAGGTGGCCTTGTCGCGTTCGCAGTTCCACTTGGTGTATTCGATGTCGTCCAGCGCCACATAGAAGCTGCGCACGCCCAGCGCGCGGAACGCATCGAACTTGCGCAGCAGTGCCTTGGCGTCGGCGGGATCTGAGAAGCACACGGTCGGGCCCGGTGAGATCGCGTAGACGAAATCGACGTGATTGCGCTTGGCGGTGGCAGCCAGCTGGCCGAGCGCCTTCAAGGTCGGTTTCGGATACGGCTCGCGCCAGCGGTCGCGCGCGTACGGATCGTCCTTGGGGCTGTAGATGTAGGTGTTGGCCTTGGTACGGGCGAGGAAATCGATGTGCTTGCTGCGATCGGCCATCGACCACGGCGCGCCGTAGAAGCCCTCGATCGTGCCGCGGATCGGCATGGCCGGGTAATCCTGGATCGTCAGCGTCGGGATGGCCGGCCGCGCGAGCAGTTGGCGCAGCGTCTGCGCGGCGTGGAACAGGCCATCGCCGTCGTGGCCGGCAAGGGTGATCAGGCTGCCGCGATCGAGGGCAACGCTGGCCAGCGTGTAGCCCTCCTTGTGCGTGTCCTGCACGGCCTTGCTGCGCGTCAGCGCGTCGTGCACCACTGCTGCATCGCCGGTGCCGAGCACGATGTGCGGGCGGTCCAGCGTGGCGGGCAGGCGCGTGGCAGTGGCAATGTTGCTGACGCCGGCCGTGGTGAGGATGCTGCGCACCAGCGCGACTGTGGCCTTGTCCGCGCTAGGCGCGACCACTAGCACCACGGACCGGCCCAGGCTGATCGTCTCGCCATCCAGGGTGATCGATACCGGGGCCGGAAAGATCGCCGGCTGGGTGACCGACTCGGCCAGCGCCGATGTCGCCAGGCCCAGCGCCACCACCATCGGGAGCAGGCGCAAGCCCGACTTGCCACTGCGTCGCTTCATGTCCGAACTCCGGTATTGGAATGGTATTAACGCCTAGAGTAGGCAAGTCGCTACGCGGGGACAAGAGCAGCGCCTTGCCATAGGTCGAGTCCGTTTTGCGCGTAACGAAAGCTGCTGTCGCGAGGCATTCCCGCAATACAGGACCGGCGCCGCGCAGCCTGCAGGCTGCGGTATTGAAATGGTATGAGGCGAGATGGCTACGCGGCTCAGAGCAACAGCCGACTCGCGGTCAACGGATACTTGTCGGTACCGGTAGGGGCGCCGCTGGCTGGTACGTCGCTTAAGGAGGCAGCCGTCAGGCAGCCGCAGACCCCGTCGCGCGAACCGTTTGGCATCACGGGCTGGGCCGGCTTGTCGTCGATCGGGCCCGTTGATGCCGACACCTTCGACCCAGGCATCACGGTCGCGCGGAGACCGGCAACGCCGCCGCAGGCTCGGCCTACGGCGTGCGCTCACTCCTACAGCGCGTCGCTATCCAGCTCGCCGGTGCGGATGCGCACCACCGTGCCCAGGTCGTAGACGAACACCTTGCCATCGCCGATCTTGCCGGTACCGGCCGCCGCCACGATGGCTTCGACCACGCGCTCGGCCTGGTCGTCGGTCACCGCCACTTCGATCTTCACCTTGGGCAGGAAGTCGACCACGTATTCGGCGCCGCGATACAGCTCGGTGTGACCCTTCTGCCGGCCGAAGCCCTTGACCTCGGTCACCGTGATGCCTGCCACCCCGCAGCCGGCGAGCGCTTCGCGCACATCGTCGAGCTTGAACGGTTTGACGATGGCCATGATCATTTTCATCGGTGCAGATCCCAGGGCATGACGGCCGCGCAGCATACCGTGGACGCAGGCAACACTCATCTAATGCGGCAGCGCCGTCACCGCGGACCACAGCCGAATGGGACTATCCTTACCGCCTGCCGACTGCCTTGCCGATGTCCCGCGTGTCCCGGCCTGCACTAGGCTTCCTACGGACCTGCGGAGAACACCATGATCGATTTCAATCAGCTCGACGACCTCGCCCGCCGCCTCAGCGACCTGGTGCCACCGGGCCTGCGTCAATCGCGCGAAGAACTGCAGAGCACCTTCAAGGGCGCGCTGCAGGCCGGCCTGGGCAAGCTGGACCTGGTCACCCGCGAAGAATTCGACGTGCAGCGCGCGGTGCTGCTGCGCACGCGCGAAAAACTCGACGCGCTCGAACAGGCCGTCGCCGCACTGGAAGCGCGCGCAGCGGGCGCACCGCCCAGCGCCGCTGCCAGCGCCGACAGTCCCTGAGCTGAGCCGCCCACCATGAGTCTGGCGCTGGTGCACAGCCGTGCCCGCGTAGGGGTGCAAGCGCCCGAGGTCCGGGTGGAAGTGCATCTCTCCGGGGGTCTCCCCTCCACCCAGATCGTGGGCCTGCCCGAGGCGGCGGTGCGCGAATCGCGCGAACGCGTGCGTGCGGCCCTGCTGTGTGCCCAGTTTGAATTCCCGGCGCGGCGCATCACCATCAACCTGGCGCCAGCGGATCTGCCCAAGGACGGCGGTCGCTTCGATCTGCCAATTGCGCTTGGCATCCTGGCTGCCAGCGGGCAGATCGACCGGCAGGCGCTGGCCGAGTACGAATTCCTAGGCGAGCTGGCGCTGACCGGCGAGTTGCGCGGCGTCGACGGCGTGCTGCCGGCGGCCCTGGCGGCCGCACAGGCCGGGCGGCGGCTGATCGTGCCGCTGGCCAATGGCGCCGAAGCCGCTATTGCCGGGCATGTCCAGGCCTTTACCGCACGCACCCTGCTGGAGGTGTGCGCCGCGCTCAACGGCACCCAGCAGGCACCAGCCGCCGCGCTGGCGGTGGCCGCCCTGGGCACATCGGCCCTGCCCGACATGGCCGATGTGCGCGGCCAACCGCACGCACGCCGCGCACTGGAGATCGCCGCCGCGGGGGGCCACCACTTGCTGCTGATGGGCAGCCCCGGATGCGGCAAGACCCTGCTCGCCTCGCGCCTGCCCGGCCTGCTACCGGACGCCAGCGATGCCGAGGCGCTGGAAACCGCCGCCATCCGCTCCATCAGCGGGCGCGGGCTGGATCTGGCGCGCTGGCGGCAGCGGCCCTATCGATCCCCCCATCACACCGCCAGTGCGGTCGCCCTGGTCGGTGGTGGCACGCATCCGCGCCCCGGCGAGATCTCGCTGGCCCATAACGGCGTGTTGTTTCTGGACGAGCTGCCCGAGTGGCAACGACAGACGCTCGAGGTCCTGCGCGAGCCGCTGGAATCGGGGCTGGTCACGATCTCGCGGGCAGCGCGCAGCGTGGATTTCCCGGCACGGTTCCAGCTGGTTGCCGCCATGAACCCGTGCCCGTGCGGCTGGGCCGGCGATGGCAGCGGGCGCTGTCGCTGCAGCAGCGACAGCATCCGCCGGTATCGCAGCCGCATCTCCGGGCCGCTGCTGGACCGCATCGACCTGCATGTCGATGTACCGCGCCTGCCGCCGCAAGCGCTGCGCAGTGGCAACCCGGGCGAGGACAGCGCCAGCGTGCGTGCACGCGTGGTCGCCGCGCGGCAGCGCCAGCTTGCGCGCGGCCCGCTGCCCAACGCACGCCTCGACCAGCCGGACACCGATCGCCACTGCCGCCTGCACGGCGACGACCAATTGCTGCTGGAGCGCGCGATCGAGCACCTGCAACTGTCCGCACGCTCGATGCACCGCATCCTGCGCGTGGCGCGCACCATCGCCGACCTGGACGACAGTGCCGTCATCGCCACGCGCCACCTGACCGAAGCCATCGGCTATCGCAAGCTCGATCGCGCGCTTGCCCCTGCCAGCGCGGCCTAGCGGGGCGGCCGTAATGCCGGAACCGTGCTGCGGCGATTGGAGCAACACAAGCGGCTTCCGCACGCCCTGAGTGATGTGCGACTGCGGGCAGTGATACGCGACTGCGGGCAGCGCCGCGCGATGCTTGGTCGCCGCATCGAGCGCAAGGCGGGACATCGCAACATCCACTTCATGGCGCTCCGCGTACAACGTCGGCCACTCCATTGCGCAGAGGCCGTCATGAGCCGACATCCCGACCTGACCACCGTTCCGTCGCTGGATCTGAACCGCTATCTGGGCACCTGGTACGAGATTGCACGGCTGCCGATCCGCTTCGAGGATGCAGACTGCACCGACGTGTCGGCGCACTATTCGCTGCAGGACGACGGCAGCGTGCGCGTGCAGAACCGCTGCCTGACTGCGGCGGGCGAGCTGGAAGAGGCCGTGGGAGAGGCCCGCGCCATCGACGACACGCACGGCCGGCTGGAAGTGACGTTCCTGCCCGAAGGATTGCGCTGGATTCCCTTCACCAAGGGCGATTACTGGGTGATGCGGATCGATCCCGAGTACACCGCCGCCCTGGTGGGCAGCCCCGATCGTAAGTACCTGTGGCTGCTGGCGCGGCTGCCGCAGCTGGATGAGAACATCGCCCAGGCCTATCTGGCGCAGGCGCGCGAGCAGGGGTTCGATCTGGCGCCGCTGATCCACACCCCACACACCGGACGATTGACCGAACAACCGCTTCCCTGAAACCCCGCGAGGTACCAGCGCTGCTGCGCGATAGCCGAGCGGTTGCACGGTGCCCCGTTCGACCTGCCTCCTGCAGCGCCTGAGTGCAAGCGCGTGCAACGGATAGCCAACTGATCCGTGGCACGTTCGACGGCGCAGCATCCGCGCCACGCACGCACGCTTGCAACGCCGCACATGCGACGCTGCAGCATGTCGCCCGGACTCGGCTGGCGCCCCGGCTTGGCTGCGGCGACAGCCGCCGCAACGTCGTCCAGCCCGCGACGCGAGCTGGCGCATGCGGCGCCACGCCATTCGGATTTCCCGACCAGCAGTCAGCAGCGGGCGATCGCAACACCGCGCAAGCAAACTCGGCGGCACGCTCCCCAGACTACGCGGGCGCGCCGGCTTGACTGCGGCGACAGCCGCCGCAGCGTCGTCCAGCCCGCGGCGCGAGCTGACGCATGCCGGACCACACCCTTCCTCTCCCGCCGGCAGCCTTATGAGAACGGCCGGGCCCGGACCAGCACTACCAGATCGGCACCGCCATCCTGACCCGGCCGCACCGGTTCATGCGCGCGATGGGCGGCCATACCGCCCGGCCGGTTTACCCGTTGAGGGTGCCCAGATCCTTGGCCGCGGCCTGCGCACCTTCCAGACTATCGAAGGCCACACCGGTATCGCCCACCACGTACTTGATCAGTTCGCCGTCGCGCGTGGTTTCGTGCATCTTGAAGATCGGCACTGCGTCGGTGCCGCCGACGCGTTCTTTCTGCGTTGTCATGGTGATTCCTCCAGTGAGAGCGCCTTGCAGGGGACCGGCTGGCCCCGCAGCCCGCGGTGGCGAGCACAGACGCACCGACCCTAGCGCGCCCGTGCGTGCAGGCGCGTGAATCCCTACAACGCAGCGGCCCCCCTGTGCGTACATGGTCCGCCGCAAGAAAATCACAGCGACTTCGCTCCACGGACGCGCGCAATGCACGCGTGTGTCGTACATTCGCGACGTGCAGCCTCATCCGTCCACTTCCGTTGTTCACCTAACGCCGTTACGGCGCACTGCCTGGCGCGGTGGTAGTGCCATGGCACTGGCTCGATGCGTGCTGCGCCACCGGCATCATGCAAGGCCGTGTGCGTGAGCTGGCCTGTATGTCGATGCGGGTGAGGACATGAAGCGTCAACGCATCATCAGTCTGACCGTGCTGCTGGTGGTGCTGTGCGCAACGCTCCCGATCGGACTGTCGTATTACCTGGCCTGGCGGCTGGCGCTGTCGCGCGAGGAGAGCAGGCTCAGCCAACTGGCGGCGCTGTCGATCCGGCGTACCGACACGGCCTTCGACGAAGCGCATGGCGCGTTGTTGAGCATGGCCGCCTCGCAGGCGCCGCCCTGCTCGCCCGCACATCTGGCGCAGATGCGTGCGCTGGTGCTGACCAGCCATTACATCGTCGAGCTGGGCCACTTTCGGCAACGCTGGCTGCGCTGCACCTCGTGGGGGCAGTTTCCCGACAACATCCCGCAGACCGCTCCGGATTTCGTGGTCAAGCGCGGCATTGCAGTGACTACCCGGCTGCTGCCGCTGGCCAATCCGCAACATCCGTTGATGGCGCTGCAGCTGGGCAACTACAACGCCCTCATCAATCCGAACACGCTGGCCGACATCAACATCCCGCCGGGCCTGCAGCTGGCGATCGGCACGCCCGACGGCCAGGTGCTCAGCAGCACCGGCACCGCGGCCGAACAGTTGCTGGTGGCGCCGCCCGCCGACGCCGCCACGTCCCGCACCGACGGCGACACCCAGCCACAGGTGCTGCACGGCCGCGACCGCCGTGGCGACTGGGCGGCGGTGGTGACCGAGCCGGCGGCCTATCTGCGCGGGCCGCTGGCTGCGGCACGCCTGCAGGTGATGCCAGCCGGCATCGCGGTGGCCGTGCTGCTGGTGGGCCTGGTGCTGTGGGTGTCGCGGCGCCGCCTCTCGCCGCTGGCACGGCTGGAGATTGCGGTGCAGCGCGGCGAATTCATCGTGCACTACCAGCCCATCATCTCGCTCGATAGCGGCCACTGCGTCGGTGCCGAGGCACTGGTGCGCTGGCAGCAACCCGACGGCGTGCTGGTGCCGCCGGATGCCTTCATTCCGCTGGCCGAAGAAAGCGGGTTGATCCTGCCGATCACCGATCTGGTGGTGGCCGAGGTCATCCGCGAGCTCGGCCCCACCCTGGCCGCCGACCCGACCCTGCATGTGGCCATCAACGTGTCGGCAGACGACATCAAGAGCGGCCGGGTGCAGTCGGTCCTGGCGCAGGCGCTGCAAGGCACCGGGGTGGACAGCGGACAACTGTGGGTAGAGGCGACCGAGCGCAGCCTGATGGATATCGACGCGGCGCGCACCACCATCACCCACCTGCGCGGCGCCGGCCACACGGTGTCGATCGACGATTTCGGCACCGGCTATTCGAGCCTGCAATACCTGCAGGGGCTGCCGCTGGATGCGCTGAAGATCGACAAGTCGTTCGTGGACACCATCGGCACCCACTCGGCCACCAGTTCGGTGACCGCGCACATCATCGAGATGGCCAAGACGCTGCAGCTGCGCACCATCGCCGAGGGCGTGGAGCGCCAGGAACAGCTGGATTACCTGCGCGCGCATGGCGTGGACCTGGCGCAGGGCTGGCTGTTCTCGCGCGCGCTGCCGGCAACCGGCTTTATCGCCTACCACGCGCAGACCCGCAGCGCGGCGCACTGATCCACTCGGCGGCATCACCCGCACGTGCCGGGTCGGCTCGCTGCAGCGGTGGGTCGAAGGCAGATTTGCCGCCGCGTCGCGCGCCCATCGCCGACCGATATGGGCTGGCGCTGTGCGCGTCATCGACAGACACGCGCGAGCCGATCATCCAACCACGACGGGAAAGTCGGTGCTGCGCCCGACCAGGCTGCGTGCGCAGCGCATCCTGCTCCAGCTGCGCGCCCAAGTGTTGGCCACCATCGCCGCAAGACAGCGACGGGCGCTGCCCATGGCCGAACCAGGCACCAGCCTGCGTGCGAGAACCCTGGGCTGGACACCTCCACCACCGTTGCCACGCGCCCTACCTGCAAAAAAGAAAGGCCGCCAATGGCGGCCTTCCGATAGCGGCAGCGCGCCCGATCAGGCGCTCTGCAATGCGCCGCTGCGTTCGCGCACCGGCTTGGGCCGGCTGGGAAACGCATGCCGCACGATCCGCCACATCACCTGGCCAAACTGCCGCGGCAGCGAGCCGGTGTTGTAGTGCTGGCCGTAACGGGCGCAGATCTGCTTTACCTCGACCGCAATCTGCGCGTAGCGATTGGCCGGCAGGTCCGGATAGAAGTGATGTTCGATCTGGTGGCTCAGGTTGCCCGACAGCACGTTCATCAGCTTGCCGCCGGTCAGGTTCGACGAACCGCGCAGCTGACGCAGGTACCAGTGGCCACGCGACTCGTTGCGGATCGATTCCTTCGGAAACACTTCCGCATCGGCGGTGAAGTGGCCACAGAAGATGATCACGAAGGTCCAGATGCTGCGCAGCACGTTGGCGGCCAGGTTGCCCAGCAGCACGGTCAGGAAGAACGGGCCGGCCAGCGCCGGAAACACGATGTAGTCCTTGAGCATCTGGCGGCCGATCTTGCGGCCGACCGGCAGGAACGAGGCGCGCAATTCGGCCGCCTTCATCTTGCCGGCGAACCAGCGGCCCAGCCGCAGGTCCTGGATCGCCACGCCCCATTCGAACAGCAGCGCAAAGACCACCGCGATGAACGGCTGCATCAGGTAGAACGGGCGCCAGCGCTGCTCGGGGAAGATGCGCAGCAGGCCGTAGCCGATGTCGTCGTCCATGCCGCGCACATTGGTGTAGGTGTGGTGCTTGAAGTTGTGCGTCTTGCGCCAGTTGTCGCCGGTGGCAACGATGTCCCACTCGTAGGTGTTGCCGTTGAGCTGCGGGTCACCCATCCAGTCGTACTGGCCATGCATGACGTTGTGGCCCAGCTCCATGTTCTCCAGGATCTTGGACAACGTCAGCAGCACCACGCCGGCGATCCAGGCCGGGATCAGCACGCTGTGCACGAACGCACCCAGAAACAGCAGCGCACGGCCGGCCACGCCGGTCCAGCGCACGGCCGCCACGATGCGGCGGATGTAGCGCGCATCGTCGGCGCCCACCTGGCGCTGCACGCGGGCGCGGATGGCATCGAGTTCGTCGCCGAAGGACTGCAGTTCGGCAGCGGACAGGGCACGGTTGTGGACTCGGCTCATGAGGGTTCCTTACAGATCCAGGATCAGGTCAGTGCTCGGGGCACTGATGCACAGGCGGACCTGTGCGGTGGGTTCGTTGCTGCGCTCACCGGTCAGCAGGTGGCGCGTGGTGCCGGCCTGGCGCGCGCAGGCGCAGCTGTTGCAGATGCCCATGCGGCAGCCGTGCTTCGGCCGCAGGCCCTGGGCTTCCAGTCCTTCCAGCAGCGACTGGCCGCGCGGCAGGGTGAGCGTACGGCCGCTGCGTGACAGCTGGACCTGCACCTGCCCGGCTTCGCTTTCGTCCAGTGCCGGCACGCTGAAGGCTTCGGCCTGAAAGGCGGCCACGCGCCCTTGCAAGCGCTCGCGCGCCGCCTGCACAAAACCGCCCGGGCCGCAGGCCATCACATGGCGCCGGTCCAGCGCGGCAATCTGCTCCAGCGGATAGTTGTCCACGCGCGCGGCCGGTGTCTGGCCCTCGCGAGTGGTGAGAAGGCGCACGCGCAGGCGCGGATGCGCCGCAGCCATCGCCTCGAACTCATCCATGAAGCAGGCTTCGTCGCGCTGGCGCACCCAGTACAGCAGGTCCACGTCCACCGGCATGCCGGCCTGCGCGGCGGCCTGCAGCAGCGCGCGCATCGGGGTGATGCCCGAGCCGGCGGCCAGCAACAGCAACGGGGTGGGGGTAGCCGGCAGCAGCATGTCGCCAAAGGCCGGGTCCAGCGACACCACCGTGCCCAGCGCTGCATCGCGCGCCAGGTACCGGCTGACCTGCCCGCCTTCGATCGCCTTGACGGTGATCGCCAGGCGGCCGTCGGCCAGCACGGTCGGGCTGTAGCTGCGCAGCAGGCGGCGGCCATCGATCTCCACGCCAACGCTGACGTGCTGACCGGCCTGCAGACCCTGCCAATGGCCATTGGGCTGCAATACCAGCGTCACGGCATCGCGGCTGGCGGCGCTGCGCCCGACCAGGCGGGCCATCGGCCGCTCCAGCGTCCACAGCGGGTTGATCCGGGTTGCCCAGAAATCGAACAGCTGCGGCGACACCAGGCGGCGCGCCAGCCGTGCAGGCAGGGGGGACTTGGACTTGGAAGTGGATGCCAGGCTCATAGGGCGCACTATACGCGTGCATGCACACACGTGTATACAGTTGTATATCGGCCGGAAGCGCTATGATTCATGCCCACGCCCGGCTGCTGCCTCATGACCTCCATCGCCCTGCCTTCCCACGACGCGCCGCCGTCACGCAAGCCGGCGATTTCACGCGAGGACCTGATCGCCGCGGCGTTGTCGCTGATCGGCCCGCACCGCAGCCTGTCCACCCTGAGCCTGCGTGAAGTGGCGCGCGAGGCCGGCATCGCGCCGAACAGCTTCTACCGCCAGTTCCGCGACATGGACGAGCTCGCCGTGGCCTTGATCGACCTGGCCGGGCGCTCGCTGCGCACCATCATCGGCCAGGCGCGCCAGCGCGCCACCTCCACCGACCGCAGCGTCATCCGCGTCTCGGTGGAAGCCTTCATGGAGCAGTTGCGCGCCGACGACAAGTTGCTGCACGTGCTGCTGCGCGAAGGTGCGGTGGGTTCGGACGCCTTCAAGCAGGCGGTGGAGCGCGAACTCACCTACTTCGAAGACGAGCTGCGGGTGGACCTGATCCGCCTGGCGGCCGCCGACAATGCCAAGCTGCATGCGCCGGCGCTGGTGTCCAAGGCGATCACCCGGCTGGTATTTGCGATGGGCGCGGTGGCGATGGACTCCCCGCCGGAAAAAGATCCCGAGCTGGTCGAACAGATCTCGCAGATGCTGCGCATGATCCTCACCGGCGCGCGCACCCTGGGCACGCACGGCGGCTGATTGTTCGCGTTGGCGATGGCGTTGCCGCGAACGAGCAGCGGCATCGGCGCATGGACCAGCGCATACGCCGATGCTGAGCACGCCGTACATACCGTCTGACAAATGCTTGCTACGTGCTGTCGGCGTGCTTCCTCTGCAATGCCTGACATCAGGTCAGCGCCGGATACCGACCGCCGCATTCAAATCCAATACCGCCTTGCGGTCGTTACACAGCTGCATTCTCTTTCGACTATCCGAAAGATAATCCGAAAAATAATTGCATAAAGTGCTTGCGCAATGAAAAGGACGCAGGTAATGTTCGCGCCCTCGGCAGGTACGCCTGCATTTTCAACGAACCGACCTCATGCCCCTGCTCCGTTCCGCCACATTCAATCGACTGCCCAGCGCACACCGCGCGGCATCGTTTGTGTGCACGAAGAAAGCAGCCGTGCGCATCACCCGATTCGACTGATGTCCTGACAAGGAGATCGGTCACCCGATCTCCGAGGCAAGCGAACGCCCTCGGATGCTGCATCCGGGGGCGTTTTTCGTTATGCGTTCGCATCGCATCGTGTGGATGACCTTCCAGGCACCCGGGCATGGATTGCCCGACCACATGGACGTTGCAAAGCGGTCAGGCGCGAAAGCGCTGTGCCCAGGTGTCGGGCACGGGCGGCGCGTGGTCATACACATACAAGAGTACCGTTTGAATAAAACGGTGATCAGAAACACTGTGAAAGAGATTCAGCGGCCTGGAGTTTATTCCAGCTGGTGCGCGCGGCTGTGCCGTGGCGTATACCGAAGCCTTTCTCATGTTTCTCGTTACGGGTATCGGCTCCTGGTGGAGCGGCGGCGCAATCCGCAGGTCTGGTTCGATTCCGGAATACTCACCACTGGATAGCTCAGTTGGGTAGAGCAACAGATTTGTAATCTGTCTGTCGCGGGTTCGAATCCCGCTCCATGCATGACCTTATCGGTCATTTCTCGGGACGCAAGTCCCTTTACGGAAACGCCCATGCCGCAGGCAAACAGGCAACCCATCGCGTGACTGCCTGCAGCAGCGGCGCCGTGGCCGGACCCTTGCCCTGGACGCGCACGCTGCACCGTTCGCAACCGCTGCGCACTACATCGCACAGCGGCGGCAACGCGCATGCAGGCGCCAACAGCGCATCGCGCCCCGCACGGCCGCCGTCACCGGCGTTTCCACCTTTCAACGCCGCGTTGCATCGGCACACGTCTCGCCAGCAGTCCGATCCGGGCGGCGCGACGGCAGTCACTTTGGATCGGACCACCAGAGCCAGATTAAGAACGGCTAACAACACGTAGCGAGTGGTCGTCAGGTGGGTGCGGGCGGCGCGCAGGAACCGGAGTGTACGAGTGGTACATGAGGATTCCGAGCACCGCCCGCGCCCGCCTGGCGGCCGCGCAGTAGTGTTGTTCGCTGCTCTAAGGAGGAGTGCCATGTTTTGGACCAAGAGGGTCGTGATCGGTGACGGCGAGCGCGGCCTGGTGTATCGCAACCGTCGGTTCGAGCGCGTGCTCGTCCCCGGTGTCTATCGCCTGTTCGACCCACTGGGCCGCAGCGAAGTCATCGTCCACGCAATCACTCAGGGCGCCTACGTCGGCCCCGATGCGGAGATGCTGATCGACACGCTCGGCAGCACCCTGCCGCAGCACTTCGTGCTGGCCGATATCGGGACCGCGCAGGTCGGCCTGCTGATCCGCAACGGCAAGCTTGAGGAGGTGCTGCCACCGGGCACGCGCGCGCTGTACTGGCGTGGGCCGGCAGCGATCGAGGTGCAGACCCTGCCGCTGGGCGATGGGCTGCAGGTGCCTGCCGATGTGCAGCGCAGGTTGCGTCAGCTCGGCACGCTGTCGCGGGTGGCAGTGTGCATGGACGTGCCCGCCGAGTCGCAAGGGCTGGTGTTCATCGATGGCAAGCTGGTTGCACCGTTCGGCCCGGGGGCATACGCGTTCTGGAATTTCCAGAAGAACATCGCCACTGAGGTGATCGATCTGCGCGTGCAGTCGGTCGAGGTCTACGGGCAGGAGCTGTTGACGCGCGACAAGGTGTCGTTGCGGGTCAACCTGGCCGCCAGCATGCGCGTCACCGATGCCGTGGCGATGCGCACGCGCGTGGCCAAGGCCGGCGAATATCTGTACCGCGAGTTGCAATACGGCTTGCGCCGTGCGGTGTCGGCCAAGACGCTGGACGAGTTGCTGGGCGACAAGGCCTGCCTGGATGCGGATATCTTCGGGTATGTGCGTGGCAGCGTGAGCGGCTTCGGCATCGAAGTGCTGGGCGTCGGCGTCAAGGACGTGATCCTGCCGGGCGAAATGCGCGAGATCCTCAATGCGGTCGTGCAGGCGGAGAAGCAGGCGCAAGCCAACGTCATCCGCCGGCGTGAAGAGGCCAACGCCACGCGTTCGTTGCTCAACACCGCCAAGCTGATCGAAGACAGCCCGGTGCTGATGCGTTTGAAGGAACTGGAGGCGCTGGAAAAGGTCACCGAAAAGATCGACAAGCTCACCGTGTTCGGCGGCCTGGATGGCGTGCTGAAGCAATTGGTGACGATCAGGCAATGAAGGCTGCGCGTGGCGGAAGGATCTGCCACGCGCTGCCGCAAGGGAATGACGACAATGAGTACCTCACAACATTTTGAATTACTGCATGCCGAAGGCAGCACCACCCCGATCAAGGGCTGGGTGCGCGGCGTGCCGCTGGAAGCGCAGGCGCATGCGCAGTTGCGCAACATCGCCGCGGTGCCGTTCGTCGGCCCCTGGGTGGCGGTGATGCCCGACGTGCATCTGGGCAAGGGCGCAACCGTGGGCTCGGTGATCCCGACCCGTGGCGCCATCATCCCGGCAGCGGTGGGCGTGGACATCGGCTGCGGCATGGCCGCCGTGCGTACCACGCTGCGTGCCAGTGATCTGCCGGACAATCTGGCGCAGTTGCGCTCCAGCATCGAGCGCAGCGTGCCGGTGGGCAACGGTCGCGACGGCGAACACCGCACGCTGCCCGACAGCATCGAAACCCGCATCGCCCGTTCGGGGCTGGTGCAACGTCTGGACGCGATCAAACAGCAGCACAGGCGCATCCGCACCGACAAGCTGGAATGCCAGATCGGCACGCTGGGCGGCGGCAATCACTTCATCGAACTCTGCCTGGACGAAACCGATGCGGTGTGGGTGATGCTGCACAGCGGCTCGCGCGGCACCGGCAACCTGATCGGCAGCTACTTCATCGAGCGCGCACGTGAGCAACTGGCGCACCGCGTGCTGGGCTTTCATCTGCCCGACAAGGACCTGGCGTTCTTCATGCAGGGCGAGCCCCTGTTCGACGAATACGTCGAAGCGGTGTCGTGGGCGCAGGATTACGCACGCGAAAACCGCGAGGCGATGATGGCGCGCGTGCTGGCCGAGATGCGTCACCGCTTGCCGAAATTCCAGCTGGAAAAGCTCGCGGTCAATTGCCACCACAACTACGTGCAAAAGGAGACGCACGCGGGCGAGGAGCTTTTGATCACCCGCAAGGGCGCGGTGAGCGCACGCGCCGGCGAGCTGGGCATCATTCCGGGCAGCATGGGCACGCGCAGCTACATCGTGCGCGGGTTGGGTAACGCGGAGAGTTTTCACAGCTGCAGTCACGGCGCAGGCCGCGTGATGAGCAGGACGGCCGCACGTGCACAGATCACCCTCGCCCAGCATCGCCAGGCAACGGCGCATGTGGAATGCCGCAAGGATGCCGCCGTCATCGATGAGTCGCCGGCCGCCTACAAATCGATCGAGGCAGTGATGGCAGCACAGCAGGATCTGGTCGAAGTACTGCATACGTTGCGCCAGGTGGTGTGCATCAAGGGGTAGAGCAAGGGCCGCAGCAGCGGCCCTTGCTCTGCAAGTTGCATGCAACACCGGTCAGCGACCTCATCCGCAACGCCACTGCACAGTTCAGTCATGTCGCGATCGCACTCACATCCAAGCACACGCGTTTCACTCTCGCGACGCCATCGTTGCGCCACATTCGCGGCCTGCGTTGCAGGGCGCACCCATCACCAGGCAACCGGAGGCGGCATGAGCAATCTCGACAAGCAGGAACGCAAGGAAGAAGCAAAGGATTTGAACCGCGACCCGATCTCTGGCGCACCCGGTTCGCACCCGGTGGGTGTGGGCGTGGGCGGCATCGCCGGCGGTGCAGCGGCAGGTGCGCTGGCAGGCACGGTGTTCGGTCCGTTGGGCACCTTGATCGGCGCGGCGGCCGGCGTGGTTGCCGGCGCGGCGGCAGGCAAGGGTGTGGCCGAACGCCTCGACCCTACCGTGGAAACCGAATACTGGCGCCAGGAGCACCGGAACCGTCCTTACTACAAGGAAGGCACCGACTACGACCGCGACTACGCCACCGTGTACGGGTTCGGCCTGCAGGCGCGCGAAACACGCCCGACCAGCACCTGGGAAGAAACCGAAGCCACGTTGGCCGGCGAATGGCCCCGCAACCGTGGTGAATCGCGCCTGGAGTGGGACGATGCCCGCCTCGCTGCGCGTGATGCCTGGGACCGCGCCGACCGTACCCACACCGTGTATCGCGACGGCGATACCCATTACGCTGGTCGCTTCGATAGTGCCAGCTACCGTGACGCCGAATATTCGTATGACGATTATCGCCCGGCCTACCGGTACGGCATGCAGGCGCGCCAGCAGCACGCCGGCCGCCAGTGGGACGACCATCTGGAACGTGATCTGGGCGATGGCTGGGACCGTTTCAAGGCCGATTCGCGTCTGAACTGGGAAAAGGCCAAGCACGCCGTGCGGGAAGCCTTCGATTCGGATCATCACGGCGACGCTGCGCGTCGTAACCCGACCGACCCACGCGTGTAACGGCTTTCTGGGGTGCAAGCTGGCGCGTCAACCGCGTCACTGCATGATGCAAACGAACGGGCCGATGGGCCCGTTTCGTTTGTTGTGAGTTTGTGGCGGCGCCAGAGTAATTGAGACAACCGCGCTGCAAGCAGATCGCAACGCTCACCCGCATGACGCGTTCTTCAGTGGCGATCCATCCAGCGCAACGGTGCCGCCAAGCGCTGGCAGACAGGTGCGCGATCGACTACCCGGACGTCTTCTCCACCGCGCGGATGTCGCCGCGGAACACTGCAGCGTCGGCTCCCGCCGATGGCGCCTCTTCCTGCTGCTTGATCAGCTGCTTGCGCGCTGCCACCACTTCACGGGCCAGCGCAATCCGGCGACCCACCACCATTTCGGTCAACCAGTCGATCAGTGCGCGCGTGTAGCGCTGCTGATGCTCCTTGACGCTCAGGGCGTGGTCGGCTCCGGCGATCACCCGCGAGGTCAACGAACGCGCCTTGCCAAAGGCATTTGCGTAATTGCGCAGCACCGGTTGCGGCACGATGACATCGCGCTCGGCTTCGACCAGCAGGACATCGCCGGTGTACGCAGCGCATGCCGCCAACGCAATGTTGTCGTCGGGCGTCAGCGTGCGATGCCGATAGGCCATCAGATCCGGATCGGCATTGAGGCTGACCTTGGGCTGGTCCCACTGCGCATCCTTGTAGAGCGCAGGCGAACGTAGTGCCAACCACTCCACTGGGCGCTCACGTGTCAGCAGGGCGGACAGATAACCACCGTAGCTCAGGCCGACCACCGCAATCGACTGCGGATCCACATACGGCAGGCCCGCCAACTGGTCGTAGGCGGCAATGATGTCGCGCAGGTTCTGCGCGCGGGTGACGGTCTGCCGCATCGATGCATGGCCCTCATGCCCACGCAAATCGAAGGTCATGCAGATGCAGCCCAGACCTACCGCCTCGCGCGCACGCACCAGGCTGTGGTGCTGACTGCCGCCCCAGCCGTGGACGAACAGCACCGCCGGAATACCGGTGGGCGTGAGCAAGGTGCCGCTGAGTGCATCGTGATCGACTGCGATGTCGATACTGGAAAGTTTGGCTTCCATCAGTCGGTTGAAACCCTCCGGTATTTGTAGCGCGGGCCGGCGTCGGGGCGGCTTGCACGGTAGTACACCTGTGCGTCAGCCGGCGGCTCGCCTTCATAGATCTCGTGGGTGGATGCCCGCACCCAGTGCAGCCCCGGATGTTGCTGAAAACAGGCAATGGCCGCAAGTTCGGCCGGGGTGGCGCCACCGATCCGCCAGGACTGCTCGAGGACGCCGCACACCGCGCCGGCGTGCGGGTCTTCACCGCTGACCACATCGTAATTGCGCCGGGACACCTGCAGGCCCGCAAATGCAGCGGCAATGCTGCGATCGTACCGGCACGCTTGCTCCACCACGCGGCGCTGCAGCGGCGGCAGCCCGGTGCCCAACAGTGCCTCCAGCGATCCGCGATGGACGCGCAGCGACGAGCCGCCATAGACATCCTCGCCCTCGGCATTGCGCACGCTGCATTGCGTCCCGTAGTACGCGATCTGCACGCCAGCCACGCACAGCTCGCCCACGCTGTGCGTCAGCGGCTGCAGGATATTGCGCTCCAGCACTGCGCCGTGGGTTTGCAGATAGTGTTCGGGCAACCCGTCGAGTGCGACTGCCAGCGCGGCCGCATCGGCGATGCGCCACTGCCCGTTGCCGCCGACGCCGGTGGGCAGCTTCAGGCGCACCTGGCCATCGGGCAGCAATCGGTCCAACGCCTGCAAGGCATCGTCCCGCGAGAACACCGTGTAGCCTGGCAAGGTGGTCGGGATCAGCGCAAGCGCCAGCGCCTGATTCCAACCGGTGATACGCGTTGCCGCAGGATCGATCAAGGGGTGGCCGATCACCTTGGTGGCCACAAATGCATGCGGCACGATGCCGCCCAGCAGGCCGTGACGACCATCGATGCCAAGCGCACGGGCCTGCTCGCTAGTCAGCGTATCGTCGGGCACATGCAACGCAGCATGTTGGTCGCCTGCGGCAGACGCAATCACAGTGTCCAGGCCTGCATCATGCGCGCCCAGCAGGCGCGCAAGCTCGCTGCACACCCAGGCATGGGTGGCCCGTTCGTGGCCGTGCTCGGCCACGGCACGCGTGGTATGCCCGAGCACCTGCAAGTACCGTGGCTCTGCCATCCGCTGTCCCCGTGCTCGTGCCCGTGCCACATCGGGCGCCTCCCGCTGCGTGCCGGAACGCGCCGCTGTAAACCCTGAAACCAGGTCTATTTCATGGCGAAATACAGACCTACCACGATCAACACCACCACGATCAGGCTGATGGCCACCCGGCCCCCGCGCAGCTCCAACAGGGCGTGCCACCACACACGTGCTTCCGGTGTTCCGCTGGCATGGTGCGGCTTACGATGACTGCTTTCGCTGTCCTGCATCCTGAGTACTCTCTCCTATACGTCGTTGCCTACCTTAAGGATCAGACGTTACACAGGTGTGGAGCGGTTCAGAATCTTCCGTGAAATGCGGCGCTGCACGCAGGCGATTGCGTGAAATCTGGAAGCCGCGCCGTGCAGTGCGACTGTGATGATCGCAACGTCGTGCTGCATCGCGCTGCGGGTTAGACATGTTCGTCCATCGAACAGAGTCCATCACGCCGAACAACATCAATCAGGCGAACGAGGATGCATGCACAGCGTGTAGAGATGCCGACGCAGCCTGAGCAATTAAGTGTTGGTGTTCCCATTAACGCACTATTGTCGCGTTCGATGATCATTCGTTGACATACCCGCAGTTACCCTGCACGTCAAGTTTGTTTAATCCGGAACGCCCCAAGCCATGAGCAGAGACCCATCCGTTATCGATGTACAAGCCGAAATCGCGCATTGGCAGGCGCGGCACGCCCAGGGGAACCTGGGTAGCGGCAAGTTCAGCGAATTGTCCCCGGTGGTGAAAATGGCCTGCGACATCTACCTGCAGGCACCGCGTTCGAGCGATCAGGAACGTCTGCGGCTGTTTCGCGATCGCCTTGAGCACCACTTCATTTCATCCAGCACCCAGTCCAACTACGAACAGTTGGCGACCGACTGCTGGCAACGTCTGGGCACGCGCAATAGTTGAGCACGCCAGTAACGCCGGCGTTGAGCAAGACCCGTTATTCATTGGAGATCGTCATGAAAACCCCGTATCAAGTGCAGCAGGAGCTGGAACGATTGGAGCGGTTGGTTCCGCACATCATCAGCGACCAGGGCGACCGCGCGGAGGAAATCCTTGGCTTCCATGTGGCAAGCCTGCTCGGCAGCGCACCTGCCAGCGAGCACGCCATCATTCGTGAGCGCACCGCGCGCATGGCACGCGTGTGCCGTACGGCGCAGGACGCGGTTCGCGCGCCGGTCAGACCCATGGGCATCGCCCCGGTCGCCCAGCCGCAGTGGGCCTGACCAACGCATCACCGGAGCCGCCTAGCGGCTCCTTTGCATTTCATCGTCGGCCATTGCCGACTCACCTCAGGACCTCCATGAAATCCACTCTCGCTGCCGTTTCACTACTTGCCATGCTGACCCTCACCGCCTGCGATCGCCCTGGTGGCGATGCCTCGCGCACTGCACCGGCGGTGTCGCCGGAACCGACTGCCGCGCCGGTCAGCGGCAGCGGAGCGACCGAGCTGGCCAAGGGCGACGGTGCAGTGCTGGGCGTGCTGGCTGCCATTGACGAAAACGAGATTGCGCTGGCCAAGCAGGCCATCGGGCAGGACCTGGGCGGCTCCACCGGCCCGTTTGCCGAGCAGATGCTGCACGACCACCAGGCCAACCTCGAGAAGACCAAGGCCCTGGGCGCAAAGGACAGCCCGCGCGCCGACGCGGTGCGCGCCAAGGGCAAGGCCGCAGTGGAGGCGCTGGAGAAGACCTTGACGCTGCCCGATGGCAAGGATGCGTACCGCAATGCCTTCATGCGCAACATGGTCATCGACCATGGCGACACCATCAAGATTCTGGATTCGGAGCTGTTGCCCGCCGCCGAAAGCGCACCGGTCAAGCAGCACCTGGAAGAAACCCGTCGTGTAGTGTCGGCACACTTCGAACGCGCCCATGCGGTGTCGTCGTCGAAATAAATACGCTGCACCCAGCACCTTGCAAACGCGCCGGCCTGTCCGGCGCGTTTGCGTTTGGGGATGAGGCGGCTACCCGGCGCTGCATCACGGCGCCGGACCGGCGCGCCTGATGCCGCGCGTCACCGGCCGCTGGCCGTATTGCTGCGTCGGCTTCACTGCGCTCCAGTCCGCACTGGCCTATGGTGCCGCATCCCTCCGGCCAGGAACTTCTCATGCGCGTGCTCATCACCGGCGGTACCGGCTTCATCGGCCAGGCGCTGTGCCCGGCCTTGGTGCAGGCCGGCCATCAGGTCTGCGTCCTGACCCGCAATACCGGCCGCGCCAGCCGCAGCCTGCCCGGCATCACCGCCGTGGAGACGCTGGACGGCGTGCAGGCCGAGGCCGTCATCAACCTGGCCGGTGAGCCGCTGGCGGCCGGCCGCTGGAGCGATGC
Organism: Xanthomonas sp. CFBP 7698; assembly: GCF_003600855.1. NCBI lineage: Bacteria > Pseudomonadati > Pseudomonadota > Gammaproteobacteria > Lysobacterales > Lysobacteraceae > Xanthomonas > Xanthomonas sp. CFBP 7698. Next base: position 236,875 of record NZ_PRDN01000005.1, on the reverse strand, counting down.
ACGCAAGCAGTGCTTTCGCGAGTCGCGGCTGGGCACCACTGACCGGTTGTACGACTGGATCGCGCAGCAGCCGGCGCAGCAGCGCCCGGCAGTGGTGGTGTCCGGTTCGGCGGTGGGCTATTACGGCGAGCGCGGCGACGCGGCGCTGACCGAAGCGGACGGCGCCGGCGAGGATTTTTCGGCCGTACTCTGCCGCGACTGGGAGGCCGCCGCCGCCCGCATCGGCGCGCTTGGCCCACGCGTAAGCTGGGTCCGCACCGGCATCGTGCTGGACCGCGACGGCGGCGCACTGGCACGCATGCTGCCGGCGTTCCGGCTGGGTGGCGGCGGGCCATTCGGCGATGGGCGGCACTGGATGAGCTGGATCCACCGCGCCGACATGGTCGCGCTGCTGGTATGGCTGCTGCAGCACGGGCAGCCCGGCGCCTACAACGCCACCGCCCCCAACCCGGTGACCAATGCGGAATTTGCCCGCACCCTGGCCAAGGTCCTGCACCGCCCTGCCTTGCTGGCGCTGCCGGCCGGGCTGCTGCGATTGGGCTTTGGCGAAATGGCCGACCTGCTGCTGATCAGCCAGCGCGTGCTGCCGCAGCGTGCGCTCGCTGCCGGGTTCGGCTTCCGCCACGAGCAGCTGGAGCCGGCCCTGCGCGCGATTCTGCAGCGCTGAGCCGGCCGCGCAGGCAGCTCGCCTGCGCAAACCTGCCGCTCCTCGGTTCGCCTGCCCGGCAGGTTTGCGCATGCACTAATATTTGCCTAACGCGCATCTCCGACAGTGCTGCGGATCTTGGAATGGCCCGGCGCCCGGCGGAACCCTGATGCACCTGCTGCTTGTCGAAGACGACCCCCTGTTGGCCAACGCCATCTGCGACGGCATGCGCCAGCACAGCTGGACCATCGACCACGTGGGCAACGCCGCCACCGCCAGGGCGGCGCTGGTGGACCATCGCTACACCGCTGTCCTGCTGGATATCGGCCTGCCCGGCGAGTCGGGGCTGGCGGTACTCCGCTTCATGCGCAGCCATTACGACCCGACCCCGGTGATCGCCCTGACCGCACGCGGCCAGCTCACCGACCGCATCCGCGGCCTGGACGCCGGCGCCGACGATTACCTGGTCAAACCCTTTCAGTTCGATGAGCTGATGGCACGGCTGCGCGCGGTCACCCGGCGCAGCCAGGGCCGCGTGGTGCCGCTGCTCAGCCAGGGCGATGTCTGCGTGGACCCGAGCAGCCGCAAGGTCACCAGGGCCGGCAAATGGGTGGCGCTGAGCGCGCACGAATATCGACTGCTGCTGGCCTTGATGGAACGTGCCGGGCGCGTGGTCACCAAGGATCAGCTGGAAGAAGGCGTGTATGGCGGCCCGTCCGACGGCGGCAGCAACATGATCGCGGTGTATGTGCATCAGTTGCGCCGCAAGCTGGGCGAAGAGCTCATCTCCACCGTTTACGGCCAGGGGTACATGGTCGGCAAGTCCCCCGCATGAAGTCCCTGCAGGCACGCATGCTGGCGGCGCTGGCCGCCATCGTCCTGCTGAGCTGGTCCACTTCGCTGTGGATCCTGGTGGCGCTGGTCACCGAGGGTCACCATAGCGTGTTCGAGCAGGAGCTCAACCTGCTGGGCGACCACCTGGTCGGCATCCTGCCCGAAGCGCTGCAGCACCGCTTCGACAGCCCGTCAGCGCCGGCCAACGGCGCAGACCTTGAAACGCCGATCGGCAATGCGTCCTCGCGCATGAGTTTCAAGCAGACCCTGATCGCGATGGTGCTCAACACCGTGCAACTGGGCGTGCTTGGCGTGCTGGTGTGGTGGGCGGTACGTACCGCGCTGGCGCCGTTGCGCAGCGTCTCCTGCGCCATTGCGCAACGCACCGGGCTGGACACCGACCCCGTCCCGCTGGATCGGGTGCCCGACGAGATCCGTCCGCTGATCGCCGCGTTCAACACCTTGCTGGCACGGGTGGAACAGGCCGTGCAGGCCGAGCGCAATTTTGTCGCCGACGCCGCGCATGAACTGCGCACTCCGCTCTCGGCGCTGCATGCCTACGCCGAAGTCGCCTTGCGCGCATCTACGCTGCAGGACAAGGACGCTGCCCTGCGCCAGTTGCTGGAAACCGCGCGCCGCAGCAATCGCTTGGCCGAACAATTGCTGGATCTGGCGCGGCTGGATGCCGGCATCAGTTCGGCTGCCTACCAACAGGTCGAGATGGGCGAACTGATCTCGCATGTCCTGGACGAATTCAGCGTGCAGGCCGATGCCCGCCAGCTCAATCTGCACGTGGAGGCGGCACCCTGCCTGCTGCGCTGCGATGTGGATGCAGTGGGCATCCTGATCCGCAACCTGGTCGACAACGCCATCCGCTACGGACGCGTTCGCGGCACCGTGGAAGTGAGTTGCGGCTACTGCCTGCGCGCCGATGCACTGCACCCGTTCGTGCAGGTCAGCGATGACGGCCCCGGCGTACCGGACGCGGCGCATGCGTCCATCTTCGAGCGGTTCTATCGCGTGCCCGGCAGCGAGGTGCAGGGCAGCGGAATCGGACTGTCGCTGGTGGCGGGCATTGCCCGCCTGCACGGAGCCACCATCGAAACCTGCGAAGGCAACGACGGGCGTGGCCTGTGCGTGCGCGTGGTGTTCGCCGATGACCGCGCGCCGACCACGGCGTGAACACCCAGGGCGGACGGTACTGCGGCCCGGCACCTCCAATAAGTTTCCAATCCTGGCCGCCTAGAGTGCACGCACCACACGCATCCAGGCTGCATGGTGATGACTTCCTCGACCCGCTCCACCTCGCCCATCGCCGCCCTGTCGCCGTGGGCCACGCACGCCGCAGCCAACGACAGCGTCGGCATGACGGTCAGTCACATTGCCGCGTCGCCAGCATGTCGCTGTGGCCGCACCGGCACACGTAACCGCGACATCTGGTGCGCCTTGCCCGATATCCGCAGCGCGCGCCACGTCCGCCGACTGCCACGTTGGGCAGCACGCAGCGTGCTGTTGAGCGCGGCAGGCCTTGCATTTGCATTGGCACTGGCGCGCGTGCTGCTGCACTGAACCTCGCTGCCCGCACTGGCCCTTCCACCGTCCTCACTCTATCCAGGTCTTTGTCATGTCTGTCCATTTCGTCACTCGTTGCTGCACGCTTGCCGTTGTCGGCATCAGTCTGATCGGCTGCTCCAGCACCCGCCCGTTGCCGTACAGCCAACTGCCGTCGTCCAGTTATTTGCGCCCACACGACGGCAGCCGCGGAGACCGCATGCCGTACGCCTATCACAGCAACGTGGACTGGACGCGTTACCGGGCGGCCATCGTCGAACCGGTAGCCATCTACCGCGGGCCGGATGCGCAGTTCGAAGAGGTGCCCGAACAGGACAGGCGCATGCTTGCCGATGACATGCAGCAGCAATTTGGCTACGCCCTTGCACGGCGTTGGCGCCCGACCACGGTGGCCGGCAGCGATACCGTGCGGGTGCGCCTCACCCTCACCGGCGCCAAGCCCAGCAAGCGCGTACTGGGCACCGTCATGAAGGTGGACCTGGGCGGCGGCTCCTACAACGCGGTGCAGGCCGCACGCGGCAAGGAAGGTGCATTTTCCGGTTCGGTCAGCTATGCGGTGGAGATCTTCGACGCCCAAAGCGACCGCCTGCTCGCCGCCTATGTCGAGAAACAGTATCCCAGCGCCATGAACATCAAGGCCAGCCTGGGCGCCTACGGCGCAGCGAAGGCCGGGATTCGCAAGGGGGCCGAGCAGTTGCTCGAGGGGATCGAATAGTTCGGGAATCGGGAATCGGGAATCGGGAATCGGGAATGGGGAAGCGGGAAGCGGGAAGCGGGAAGCGGGAAGCGGGAAGCGGGAAGCGGAAGGCTAAAGGCGGACGTAGTGCTTGAACGGGTTGCGCGTGTCCTGTGAGTCTGCAGCGCCTTCCCTTCTCCCGCCGGGAGAAGGTGCCCCGAAGGGGCGGATGAGGGTCCGAGCGAAGCCTCGCGCAAAGCGCACATCGCACCTCGCGCCTGCCCTTGCCCAGCCCCTTGCTCCGTCAGCTGGCCACGCGCGACGCGGCGCGGTGCCATCGCAAGCGCATGCGTTTTTGACGTATCAAAAAAGGCCGGCGCTGCAGCCCAGCGCCGGCCTTCTTGCACCTCGCGTGATGCACGCTTACCTGGCGCGCGCATCACGTGTTGGCGTCCAGCGTCAGCGCGTGACGCGCTTTACGGCCTTCTTGCCGACCGCCTTGCGGGCGGCGGTGGTCTTGGCCACTGCGCGCGTTGCCGGGGTCTTGGTCACCTTGGCCGCCTTCTTCAGGGCGGTCTTGGTCACTGCCTTCTTCAGCGGGGCCTTCTTCACGGCGGCCTGGCGTGTGGCGGTCTGCTTGGCGACCGGTGCCTTCTTGGCGATGCTCTTGGCAACCGCCTTCTTGACCGACACCGACTTGGCCGCAGCCTTCTTCGCCGCGGTGCGCGCATCCACCGTTGCCACAGCGGTCTTGCGTGCCGCGCTCTTGGCGGCGGTCTTGGCACTCAGCGCGGCCGCGTCGGCCTTGGCATTGGCCTTGGCGGTTTCCAGCTTCTGTCTGGTGTTGGCCTTGGTGTCGGTGATCTTCTTCTTGGCAGCGGCACCGGTACTGCTCAGCTTCTGCCTGGCCGCCTCTTTGGTGGAGGTGATTTTCTGCTTCGCCGCGTCCTTGGTGGCGACGAGCTTCTGCTTGGCGGCGTCCTTGGTCGCAACCAGCTTGTCCTTCGCTGCGTCCCTGGTAGCCGTCAACGAGCGTTTGGTCTTGGCCACGCGGCGCTTGACGGCGCCCGCTGCGTCGGCAGCCTTGCTGGCTGCGTCCTGCTCCGCCTTGACCACCGCCTTGCGTGCCTTGGCGACACGTACCTTGACCTCCTGCACCGCCGCGCCGGCCGCTTCCTGCACGTTGGCGACCGCCTCGCTGGTGGTGCTGGCGATGCTGTCGGTCAGTTCGGTGGCAGTGCTCTTTACGCTATCGACGGCGTCGGACAGGGTTGCCGTCACACCATTGCCGTTGCTCATAGACCCTCCTTAAGGGCATCAGTGCGGGAAACGCGGGCGATGCGCGAGAGCATGCGTCTGCTGAACAGGCATCGGATCAAGCGGACGCTACGCCGGGCTCAACGGGCTGTCAACGCAGCGGCGGCAAGGCCTGCGCCGCGCTTTCACCGGCAGTTAAATTGCTCGCTGGCACTCTCGTTCAGCTTGATTTACGCAGTCAGACGCCCTATTCCTCTTCCACCGCGTAACCCGGACAGACGCTCCATGCGACCGCTTCCCACCTTGCTGACGCTCTCACTGGCTGCCGCATTCGGCGGCTTTGCCGCCACCGGCATCAATGCCTGGCTGGACAACCGCGCCGAGGCCACGCCGGCCGGCAATGCCACCTTCACCCTGCCAACGGCGGCGGCGTTGCCGGCGTCGGTCGCCGGGCAGCCGGTGCCCTCGCTGGCACCGATGCTGCAACAGGCGATGCCGGCAGTGGTGAGCGTCAACACCAAACAGGTGGTGCGCGTGCGCAACCCGTTCTTCAACGACCCGATCCTGCGCCGGCTGTTCCCGCAGGTGCCACAGGATCGCATCAACGAATCGCTGGGCTCGGGCGTCATCATCGATGCGCAAAAGGGCTATGTATTGACCAACCACCACGTCATCGAGAATGCCGACGACGTGCAGGTGACGCTCGGCGACGGGCGCACCGTCAAGGCAGACTTCATCGGCTCCGATGCCGACACCGACATCGCGCTGATCCGCATCAAGGCCGACAACCTCACCGATATCAAACTGGCCGACAGCAACGCACTGCGCGTGGGCGATTTTGTGGTGGCCATCGGCAACCCGTTCGGCTTCACCCAGACCGTCACCTCCGGCATCGTCTCGGCGGTGGGCCGCAGCGGAATTCGCGGCCTGGGCTACCAGAACTTCATCCAGACCGATGCCTCGATCAATCCCGGCAACTCGGGCGGTGCGCTGGTCAATCTGCAAGGCCAACTGGTCGGCATCAACACCGCCAGCTTCAATCCGCAGGGCAGCATGGCCGGCAATATCGGCCTGGGCCTGGCGATTCCGTCCAACCTGGCGCGCAACGTGGTCGAGCAACTGGTGACCAAGGGCGTGGTGGTGCGCGGCACCCTGGGCCTGGAAACCCAGAACCTCACCCAGCAGATGTTGCAGGGGCTGGGCGTGGACTCGCTGCGCGGCGCACTGGTGACGCGCGTGCTGCCAGGCTCGGCGGCCGCCGCGGCCGGCGTGCAACCCGGCGATGTGGTGGTGGCAGCAAACGATCAACGCGTGGACAGTGCGGAGGCGCTGCACAACTACGAGGGCCTGCAGGCCGTCGGCAGTGCGGTCACCCTGGAAATCCGCCGCGACGGCAAACCGCTCAAGCTCAAGGCCACCTTGAAGGAGCAGGACCGCGCGGTCACCGGCGACATGCTCGACCCGCGCCTGAGCGGTGCCACCTTCGTGGACCTGCCCGAATCGCTGCGTCAGTCCGGTATCACCGGGGTAATGGTCAGCGAGGTCAAACGCGGTGGCCGTGCTGCGGCCAACGGCCTGGTGTCCGGTGACGTGATCGTGGCCAGCAGCGTCGGCGAGTTCGCCGACCTTGCCAGCTGGCGCGCCAATTTCCAGCGCAAACCACAACAGCTGGTAGTGCGCATCCTGCGTGGCAACGCGCAATACGACGCGCTCATGCGTTGACGCGATGTGCACTGCGGGCTGCGTCCACTAACGCCTCCTACACCCCCCCGATGCTATTGCTACCGCACGACCGCACGTGAGTGACGGCTGCCCTCAATGACCCAAGGAGATATCGCATGAGCCCCACCAACACCGATCAGCTGAAGGAAAACCTGAGCGAAGCCGGCACCCACCTGAAGTCGGCCGCCAGCGCTGCCGGCGAAGCCGTCAAGGGCGCCACCAGCGCTGCAGGCGACGAGCTCAAGCTGGGCCGCGCCAACGTCAAGGCCGAACTCTCCGACACCGCGCTTGCCGGCATGGCCGCCGCCGAATTTGGTGGCGCCGCTGCCAAAGAGCAGATGGACGTACTGGTGGCCAAGGGCAACGATCTGCTCGAAAGCGCCACCGACCTGATCCGCGAGCGTCCGCTCGCCGCGTTCGGCGTGGCATTTGCAGCGGGTTGGGTCATCGCCAAGCTGGCACGCAGCAACGATAACTAAACCGTGAGCGATCAGGCCTCTACAGCTGCCGGCTCCGGCGCGCCAGACGCGCGCCCGGAAACGCCAGGACTGGACGAAAGCGTACGCGCGGTCGGTGCCGCCGGCCGTGCGACGTTGGGCTCGGCCAAGGACACCAGCCGCGCGTTACGCCGGCTGGTGTCGGCCGATCTGCAACTGGCACGCAGTGCGTTCGGGCGTGGCCTTGCATGGGCCTGTGTCGCGGTCGTTTTTGGCGCCTCGTCCTGGCTGTTGCTGGCGGGCGCCATCATTGCGTTGCTGCAACGCGCCGGGTTGTCGTGGTTTCAGGCGATGTTCTTCACCGCGTTAGCCAGTTTGCTGGTCACCGGCATCGCGGCGTGGCGGGTGTTCTTCTACTTCGATCACACCGGCATGAATGCCACGCGGCGGCAGTTGATCAAGCTGGGCATCTTCGATGACTCCAGTGACGACGACACGGCCACAGCCGCCAATGGAGCACGCTCATGAAGTTTGGCGCCTTGCGTCAGCGCGTCGAACGCGCTGAATTCCTGGTGGAAGGGCGGGCGCAGGAAACGCGCTCGCATTGGGCTCAGTTGCGCCAGACCTGGCGCGCCGGCTGGTCGCCGGTGCGCATCCTGGCAGTCGGTTTCGGGCTGGGCTTTGTGACCGGTCGCAACGAACCGCAGGCTGCGCTGGGCAGCATTGCCAGCAAGCTTGGTGGCATCCCCAAGATTTTGCAGATGATCAGCACCATCTCCGCGTTGTTCACTGCGCATCGCGCACAGGAAGCCTCCGAACAGGCCGAACGCGCTGCCGACAATGCCGAAGAAGTGGCCGCCGACCCGCCGGTCACGGTGGTGCAGGTGCCGGCCGACCACGCCGCCTGACCCAGCGTGCGGGCACACGCCGCACGCATTGCTACACCTGCGGCTGAGCCCGCTGCATCAACCAGTTCGTAATGACACCGCGCGCACAGACCCTGTGCGCGCCGTTGACGCGTTGTGCCGATAATGGCGCACCGCTGGCGGCACGCCAGTCTGCTGCCAGGGCACGCATGTCTCTTCCTCTCGATCCGCTGGATGCTGCCGTCGCGGCAGATTCGCTCCCGCCACCACCGGCCCCGCGTCCGCGCGCACCCGCCTCGCTGGTGGTGCTGGCCACGCTCGCTGTTGGCTATACGCTGTGGGCAGCGCAGACGATCATCCTGCCGGTCATGTTGGCGGCGTTCTTCGCCCTCATCGGCAACCCCATCCTGCGCGGTTTGCGCAAGCTGTACATCCCGCGGTTTGTCGGTGCCTTGCTGGTGTTGTGCCTGGGCTTGGCCGGCACCGTGGCCCTGGCGGCACAGCTGGCCGGCCCGGCTGCCGAATGGGCGCAGCAGGCACCGCGGCAGATGCGCCAGATTGCGCGCGATGTGCGCGACCTCACCAAGCCGGTGATGCAGGCCAACCAGGCCGCAGAAAATTTTGCACGCGCGGCCGGTGGCGAAGGCCAGCGCGGCGTGCAGATCGTGCGCACGCAGATGGACGACCCCTACAAGGCGCTGGTGCGCACGCCCAAACTGGCCGCGTCGGTGCTGGCGGTGGTGCTGCTGACGTTCTTCTTCATGGTGTATGGCGAGAGCCTGCAGCGGCATGCGATCGCCTTGCTACCGAACCGTCAGCAGCAACGTTTCACCACCGAAATCATGCTGGACATCGAACGCGAAGTCTCGCGTTACGTGCTCACCATCAGCGTAATCAACACGCTGGTCGGCCTGGTATTTGCCGGCATCTTGTATGTGCTGCAGATCCCGCTGCCCGAAGCGATCCTGTGGGGCACGGTGGTGGCACTGCTGAATTTCGCGCCCTATGTGGGCCCATTGATCGGCGTGATGCTGATGCTGCTGATGGGCTTTGTGGAATTCCGCACCACGGTGTCCTCTCTGCTGCCGGCAATCCTGTACCTGGCGCTGCACACCATCGAAGGCCAGGTGGTCACCCCCATCGTGCTGGGACGCCGCATGGCGATCTCGCCGCTGATGCTGATCCTGGCGCTGATGCTGTTCGGCTGGCTGTGGGGCATGGTCGGCCTGCTGCTGGCGGTGCCGCTACTGGTCTGCATCAAGATGGTGCTGAGCCGGGTAGAGGGGATGCAGCGCTGGGCCAGGCTGTTGGAATAGCCGGGAATCGGGAATCGGGAATCGCAAGAGCAGTGGCGTTGCTCTACCCATTCCCCACTCCCGATTCCCCATTCCCAACGCAAGACCGTAAAATCTCGCGATGAGCTTCCACATCAGCGCCATCACTCTCGACCTCGACGACACGTTGTGGCCTTTCGCGCCGATCGGGGCGCGCATCGATCAGGTGCTGTACGACTGGATGCGTGAACACAGCCCGGTCACTGCCGAGCGGTTTCCGGTGGAAGCGATGCGGGAGCTGCGCGAGCGCAGCTTTGCCGACAACCCGCACCTGCACCACGACCTCAGCGCGTTGCGGCGCTTAACGCTGGAAATGGCGTTGCGCGAAAGCGGTGGCGACCTGGCGTTGCTTGAGCCAGCCTATGAAGTGTTCTACGCCGCGCGTAACCAGGTGGAATGCTATCCGGATGCGCTCGACGCGCTGGCGCGCATTGCCACGCATGTGCCGGTGGCCGCGCTCAGCAACGGCAATGCCGATCTGCAACGCATCGGGCTGATGCATCACTTCGCGTTTCAGCTGGGCTCGCGCGAACACGGCAGTGCCAAGCCCGACGCCAGCATCTTCCACGCCGCATGCGCACGCCTGGAACTGCCGCCGGCACAGGTGCTGCATGTGGGCGACCACGTGCGCATGGACGTGCTGGGCGCGCTGGATGCGGGCCTGCGCGCGTGCTGGATCAATCGCGAAGGCGCAGTGTGGTCGCACCCCACCCAGCAGCCGGACCTGGAATTCGACAGCATGACCGGGCTGGCCGATTGGCTAGATGCGCAGCAGCCGCATCCCGGCCCCACGCGCGCCGGCATCAGCATTCCCGCCTGAGCCCACTCTGCTCGGCGCATGGCGCCGCATTCGAGGATTTCCATGTCGCACCTCACCGGTTTCACCGATTCCAACGCCGCGGCCCTGCCGCTGTATGTGCTCGACCGCGAGGGCTTTGCACGCTGGTGCGCCGAGCAGCCCACGCGCGTGTTGTCGTGGGCACAGGCGCAGCGATTCGATGCCGCGCCCGGTAGCGTGCTGTTGCTGCCCGGCGACCACGGGCTGGCCGGCGCCATCGTCGGCATCGGCGACCGCGCCGACGCGTATGCCTATGCCCACGCGCCGATGGCATTGCCGCCTGCCAGCCGCTGGACGCTGGCCAACGCCTTGAGCGATGCCGAACAGGCGTTGCTGCACCTGGGTTGGGGATTGGGCGCCTACCGCTTCGCGCGGTACCGCAAGGTGCCACGCGCACCGGCCGAACTGGCGGCCACGCCGTCGGCGCAGACACGCGCCTTGATCGAGGCCTGCGTGCAGGTACGCGACTGGGTCAACACGCCCACCGAAGACATGGGACCGCAGCATCTGGAAGAGGCCACCCGTGCGGTGGCGCAGGCGCATGGCGCGCAGGTCGATGCGATCGTGGGCGACGCGCTGCTGGCGCAGAACTTCCCCACCATCCACGCGGTGGGACGCGCCTCGCACCGTGCGCCGCGGCTGATCCAGCTGCAGTGGGGCGATGTGGCGCACCCGCATCTGGTACTGGTCGGCAAGGGCGTGTGCTTCGACACCGGCGGGTTGGATCTCAAGCCCGCCGATGGCATGCGCAACATGAAAAAGGACATGGGCGGCGCCGCACATGCGCTGGCGCTGGCCGGCCTGGTGATGGCGCAGCGGTTGCCGGTGCGGCTGACCCTGCTGATTGCCGCGGTGGAAAACGCGGTCGGCCCGGAAGCCTTTCGCCCCGGCGAGGTCATCACCACCCGTGCCGGTGTCAGCGTGGAAGTGGACAACACCGATGCCGAAGGCCGGCTGGTGCTGTGCGATGCCTTGAGTTATGCCACCGAACAGAAGCCGGACCTGATCCTGGATTTCGCCACGCTCACCGGGGCCGCGCGCATCGCGCTGGGCCCGGATCTGCCGGCCCTGTTCGCCAACGACGATGCGCTGGCGCAGGCCTGGATCAGCGCTGGCGAACAGACCCGCGACCCGGTCTGGCGCATGCCGCTGTGGCGCCCGTACCTGCGCTATCTCAACAGCCACGTGGCGGACATGGCCAACGCCGGCTCGCGCATGGCCGGCGCCGTCACCGCCGCGCTGTATCTGGAACGCTTCGTGGCCCCAGGCCAACGCTGGGCACATCTGGACGTGTACGCCTGGAACGACAGCGACCGCCCCGGCCGCCCGGCCGGTGGCGAAGCGCTGGCCCTGCGCTCGGCATTTGCGATGCTGCAGCAGCGTTACGCCGGGTAAGCGCGGCCAGTCACACCACGCGCCGGCGAGTGCCAGCCGCCTGCAGCTGCGCTGGTCATCCCTGGGGACGCAGCAACGGTGCGATCGTGCGCAGGCGTGTCTGCGTCGCCGGGCCGACCAGCGCAAACGCGGTGTCGCCTTCGGCCCAGTACTGCGCCAACAGACCACCATCGCGACGTTCGCCGGTCGGCATCGGGCCGCTGCGTGGACGCAGATACAGGCCGATGCGCGCGCCGTCGGCATCGCCGTAGATCAGCATGGCGGCCGCGCCCTCCGGCGTGGAAAGTAATTGCCCGCCGCGCAGCGTGTAGCCCTGCGCACGCAGATCCGGCACGACACCGGCATTGCCGAAATGCGCGCGCAACCAGGGCTCCAGCTCGGTACGGCGCTGTACCTCCAGCGCAGCGCCCTGCTGCGCGCCGGTCTCGGCGAACAGCCGGTACGCGGCCACGGCATCGGCCATCGGAATCCGCTGGCTGGTCATCCGGCTCTCGTGCAGCTGCCAGCCCAGCCCGGTGCCCAGGCCGAGTGCCAACACGCAACTGGCGGCCGTGGCAAACACCGCCCGGCGGCGTTGCTGCAGGCCACGGCGAATCGCCGCAGGCGTCAGCGCACCTGTGCCCGGCTCTGGGGGCAGGCCGGCATGCGCGGCACGCAGCGCTTCGGCATCGCGCTTCCAGCCTGCCACGCGCGCGGCCTGCGCAGGGTGTGCCTGCAGCCACGCCGCAACCGCTGCGTGTTGCTCCGGTGCCAGGCGGCCATCGACGTAGGCGTGCAAGGCATGCTCGTCGGGCGGTGTGGTGGTCATTTGAGGATCCTCAATGCAGGTGTGTGGCTCACGTGGCCCTCGTTCACTGCGCGCAAGCGTTCGCGCGCACGCGACAGGCGCGACATGACCGTGCCGATCGGGATGCCGAGGGTGTCGGCCACCTCGCGGTAACTGAAGCCCTCCACGCTGACCAGGAGCAGCAAGGCGCGTTGTTCGGCTGGCAACAACGCCAGACTGGCCAACATGGCACGGCCGTCGTGCACCTGTTCGGCAGAGGCGGACTGGCTGGGCTGTTGTGGCGCGAACAGGCCCACCACGCGCTGCCAGCGCGCGGCACGGCGCTGCCCATCCAGAAACTGCCGGTACAGGATGGCGAACAACCAGGGTTGCACAGCGTCGGCGGTATGCCGGGTGCGCCAACGCCGCAGGGCACGTTCCAGCGTGGCCTGCACCAGGTCGTCGGCGTTGGCGGCCTCGCCGCTCAGCGACCGCGCGAAGCGGCGCAGCGCCGGCAGCACGGCACGTAGTTGGTCATCGTCCAGAGCATCCATTGGCAGGTTTGGTAGTGACATCACACAGTAGACGCACTGGAGCGTGGACTATTCCCACGATTCGTGCGCGTGCAGCACGTATTTTCGCAATCGCGGAATAACCCGTCTTACACGGCGTCTCACTGCATCGACCACTCACCGCATCGACCACCGGAGCCAGCCATGACGTTGCCACCTCCCTCGCCCCCACGCGCGCGCAGCCCTGTGCTGCCGCTGCTGGGCATTGCCGCCATTGCCGGCGGCGTTGCCATCGCATTCGCCTGGACGGCGGGCTGGATCGGCGGCGACCGGCTCACCGCCGCGCGCATGACCGACACCATCGAATCCAGCGGGCCGCCGCATCCGGGCTTTCGCCGCGCGCATACCAAGGGCGTGTGCGTGAGCGGGCAGTTCCAGTCCAGCGGCAAGGCCACCTGGGTGTCGTCGGCGCGCATCTTCAGCCAGGCCAGCACGCCGGTGCTGGGGCGCATGTCCATCGGCGGCGGCGACCCGCACGGCGCCGACGGTGCCGCGCGCGTACGCAGCATGGCGCTGCTGTTGCGCAGCGACGACGGGCAGGAATGGCGTACGGCGATGAACAGCTTTCCGTTCTTCGTGGTGGCCACCCCGGCCGGTTTCCAGGCCTTGAACGTGGCCTCCAAACCCGACCCGGCCACCGGCAAGCCGGACCCGGAAAAACTGGCGGCGTTCGGCAAGCAGTATCCGGAAGCGGCCAAGTTCCAGCAGTGGGCCAAGACCGCGCCATGGTCGGACAGCTGGGCCAACACGCAGTACAACGGCGTCAACGCCTTCCGTGCGATTGCCGCCGATGGACGCGAACGCTACATCCGCTGGTCGATGCGCCCGCATACGCCGTTCAAGGAATTGAGCGCCGAGCAACGCAAGCAGGCCGATGGCGATTTTCTCGCCACCGATCTGGACACGCGGCTGGCGCAGGGGCCGTTGCGCTGGGACATGGTGCTGACCATCGCCGAACCCGGCGATGCGGTGGACGACCCATCGCAGCCATGGCCGGCCAGCCGCAAGCAGATCGTGGCCGGAACGCTGTCGATCGATCATGCGCAGCCGCAGGCCACTGGCCCCTGCCGCGATCTGAATTACGACCCGCTGATCCTGCCCAAGGGCCTTGCTGCGTCCAAGGACCCGATCCTGGCAGCGCGCTCGTCGGTGTATTCGCAGTCGTTCAATCGCCGCGAGCGCGAAATCGCCAACGGCACAGGCAGCGCCGCCACCGGCCAGGGAGCACGTCAATGAGCCGTCCGACGCATTTCAATCTTCCCGCGCGCGTGCTGCATTGGCTGATGGCCGCGATGATCCTGACCATGCTGTTCGTTGGCGTCGGCATGGTCGCCTCGGTGACGCAACGGCCGTGGTTGATCGATCTGCATCGTCCACTGGGTATCGCGATTCTGGTCCTGGCGGTGCTGCGCCTGATCAATCGTCTTCGCCATCGCCCGCCGGCATTGCCTGCGGATTTGCCTGCCTGGCAGAAGGCCGCGGCGATCGCCTCGCATTGGCTGTTGTACGCGTTGATGCTGGGCATGCCGCTGATCGGCTGGGCGATGCTGTCGGCCGGTGGCTACCCGATCGTGCTATGGCCAGGCGCCAACCTGCCGCCGATCGCCCCGCATGATCCGGCGCTGTATGCCTGGCTGCGCAGCGCACATGGCTGGCTGGCGTATCTGTTGTTCGCCACCGTGCTGGCGCATCTGAGCGCAGCGCTGTTTCATGCCTGGGTGCGCCGGGACGGCGTGTTTTCCATCATGGCGCGTGGGGAGCGGTCGGCGCGTTGATGGGGTGGAGCTGGGATGGATAACGTGTTGTGCAGAGTGATTTCGCTGCGCGGATGCACCCTCCACCACGCACCCTTTTCAATAGGAGGGGAGCTTGTCCCTTCTCCCGCCGGGACATTGCCCTTCTTTATGGGAGAAAGTGCCCCGCAGGGGCGGATGAGGGGACGGGCGAAGCCTCGCAATGCTCCCTTCCATGTGGCTGCGCTCCGTACCTTCACCCCGGCCCCTCTCCCGCCGCGAGAGGGGCTAGTGCTTAACGCTGGCGTTTTGTTTTGGCCGCTGGCGCAGATGCTTCGATGCCCTTGCCAGTCGCCGCCCAATAGATGCCACCGTACAGGTGATCGAGGTAGCGCGGATCGTTGTACGCCTCGGCCAGATGACCCAACGCAGTGGCGAAGACGCGGCCGCCTTCGAAGTGGTGATACCACGCGACCGGGTGCTGTTTGCCCATGCCCCTGGCGACCTGGCCTGGCCAGATCAGGGTGGGGTCGTAGCTGCTTTCGTCGACGGTGAGCAGCGTGACCAGGTCATCGCTGTACGGTGGATCGTATTCGTACCACTCGTCGCTCCACACCCAGCGCTTGGGCAGGCCGGCCGTGGCCGGGAAATTGGCATCGACCACATCCACCATCGCCGTTTGCATGTATGGATGGGTGCGGAACGAGCGGCCGATCATGTGGTCGTACCATTCCCAGTCACCGCGCTTGATCGCAAAGGCCTTGTGCACGGCGACCACGCCACCGCCATTGCGCACGTAGTTTTGAAAGTTGGCCCGCTGCGCCGGGTCCAGATCGGTCGCCGGCGTATTGAGCAACACGATGGCCGCGTATTGCGACAGATCGCCTTCGAACGCCTTGGCATTCCATGCCCACACCATCTCGACATAATGCTTGCGCGCCATCGCCTCGAATTGCGGCTTGGCCACAGGGATATAGTCGTGGTGATACTGGTTAGGAATGGCTGCCACCAGTATCTTGAATTGCTCGGCCGATGCGTTGAAAGCGCACATCAACAGCAGGCCCGACAGCCACAGAGATTTCATGCATTGCTCGCCGTGTTTTCCAATGCTGCGCAGTGTACCTGCGTGCAAATCGCATGCCTTCGCACGCGTTTGGAATAGCTGCCGGATGGGTGGGTGATGCGTGTGATGCCATGCCTTCGTCGCGCGATCGCGTCGATCAAGCGCTGCTCAAGCGCTGCTCAAGCGCTGCTCAAGCGCATGCAGTCTCACCTATCGCAAACTCCAGCTGACCGCACACGCCAGGCATCGACTGACGGCGTTACAACCAGCCCTTCTGCCGCGCCAACCGATACGCCTCGATGCGATTGGCCACGCCCAGTTTGCCGATACATTCGGACAGGTAGTTGCGCACGGTGCCATGCGAGAGCTGCAGCTGCTGCGCGATCTCGCTGGCCGAGCGGCCTTCGCCGGCCAGGCGCAGCACGGTGCGCTCGCGCTCGCTCAGGGGGTCCGCTTCCACCCAGGCATCGATGGCCAGCTGCGGGTCGATCACCCGCCCGCCGCGCTGCACCTGGCGCACGGCACTGACCAGTTGTTCGGCCGGCGCGTCCTTGAGCAGATAACCCGACACGCCGGCATCCAGCGCGCGCCGCAAGAACCCGGGACGCGCAAAGGTGGTGACGATCATGACCCGCACCGGCAGCGCCTGGCGCTGGATGCGCTGAGCCAGTTCCAGGCCGCTGAGCCCGGGCATTTCGATATCGGTGATCAGCACGTCCGGCTGCAGACGTTGCAGCTCGCGCCAAGCGGTTTCGCCATCGCCCGCACTGCCAACCACCTCGATGTCATCCTCCAGCCCGAGCAGGGCCACCAGCGCGCCGCGCAGCAGGGCCTGGTCTTCGGCCAATAACACCCGGATCATCGCTCGCGCTCGCCTCTGTGCAACGGTTGCGCACGATAACAGCGCGGGCCGGCGACGTGCAGCGGTCGGGCCGGTGAGCGCTCAGCGCGGTTGCGGCACCAAGGGCAGCGGCAACGGTGGGTGCGCCGCATCCGGCATGGGGTGCGGCAACGGCACGCTGGCGCGCAGGCGCATGCCGCGGGGCAGCGCATCCACGTCCAATGCGCCACCCAGGGCCTGCAGGCGCGCACGCATGCCATCCAGGCCATTGCCGGGCACGATCACCCCGCCGCGCCCATCATCGGTGATCTCCAGCACCGCCCGGCCGTCCTGCGCGCGCAGGCTGACCCGGACCCGTCTGGCCTGGGCGTGGCGTTGCACATTGGTGGCCGCCTCGCGCACCACCAGCGCCAACGCGGTTTCATGTTCGGGTGGCAGAGGCAACGCGTCCAGCATGTGTTCCAGCACGATGCCGTCCATGTCCAGCAGCACCTTTGCCGAGGCCAGCTCGGCCACCAGCCCGGCGGCGCGGATGCCGGTAACAGCACGGCGCACCTGCGTCAGCGCGTCACGCGAGATCTGCGCCACGGCGTCGATTTCGTTGCGTGCCGCCTGCGGGTCGCGTTCGATCAGGCGCGCGGCCAGATCCGACTTGAGTGCGACAAGCGACAGGGTGTGACCCAGCAGGTCGTGCAGATCGCGACCGATGCGTTCGCGCTCGGCGGTGGCCGCCAGCCGGCGCACTTCGTCCTGCGACAGGCGCAGCAATGCGTCCTTGCGTTCATTGATGCTGTACACCGCCATCACCACGGACATGACCAGCACCGACACTGGAAACCACGCTAACCCCTGCCAGGCCATTCCGAGCCAGCGCGCCCAGGCCAGGTACAACGCGTTCATCAGCAGCAGGATGGCGAAATGCCGCCACAGCGCATGTCGCGTGGACGGGCGCAGGCTCAGGCAGGCAAACACGAAGTAGCTGATGCCCGAGGCGTACACCGGCAGCAGCGCCGCACTGAGCATGCCCATCGCCCACGCATAGCGGTACAGCGTACCGCGCGGTGCCAGCAACATGCGCGCGTACAGCAGCAGAAACGATGGATACGACAGCGCCGTGCACAACAGCCAGGTCGCATCGTAACCGCGCGAGGAGAACACCGGCACCACGAACACCCAGGCCGACCACAGCAGGTGCACGCAGTCCATCCATGGCGACTGGCCCTGCGCCAGGCGCGCGGCCACTTGCGAATCTGGAGCCGGCCGCAGCCAGGCCGGGAGCGTCAGAGGCATCGGGATGGATCCGGAGAAGTGAGTGGATTCTGCCATTGCCGCGCTCGCCTGGGCGTGCCGCAATGCATTGCGGAATGGATCAGCAACCTCAAGCATTGCCACCAGGTGCAATGACCGTCGTGATGCGCCGCACCTGGGCAGCACATGCGGTGGGGATGGCACATACGCAGGTACCGGCTTGATCGATAGGCAAGCGTGCGCGCCTGCAGGTAGGCCGCACAGTCGCACCTGTCATGGCGTGCAGGTGACAGCTGTCACTGGTGAGTGCCGTCGCCAGATTGCATGCTGCAGCGCAATCGCAGCAGCCCGGCAGATCCTACCGTTTGTCGCCGCCTTGCAGGTGGTGACTTCCGGCAGCTTGCGGCGCGCCTTGCAGGCAGTCACATTCTGCGCAGCCTTCTGTCCTGGTTCTCGATGAACACCTCCGCCGATCTGCTCAAACAACTCCGCATCGACCGCCAGCGTCCTGCCACGCCGCCACCGGCGCGCCGCGCCGGCTGGATCATCGCCGCCATCGTCATCGTCATCGCGCTGGCCGCTGCCGCGTGGTGGTTCACCCGCACTCCGGTGGCCAAGGTGCAGACCGCACCAGTGGTGGCGATCAGCGCCGGCAGCAGCAGCGCCTCGGTGCTGGATGCCTCCGGCTACGTGGTGGCGCGGCGCATGGCCACGGTGTCGGCGCAGGTGACCGGCAAGGTGCGCGAGGTGATGATCGAAGAAGGCATGCGGGTGGAACAGGGCCAGGTGATGGCCACGCTGGACCCGCTGGACGCCGACGCGCAGCGTACGCTGTCGGCCTCGCAGCTGTCGGCCGCGCGCAGCCAGGTCGACAACATGCAGGCGCAGCTGGCCGTGGCCAATGCCGATGCCGCGCGACTGCAATCGCTGGTCGGCGCGCAGCTGGTATCGCGCTCGCAGTACGAACAGGCCACCGCGCAGCGCGACGCACTGCGTGCACAGTTGCAGAACGCGCAACGCAATGTGCAGGTGGCCTCCGATCAGCTGGCCATTGCCGGCATCCGCTCGGACTTCAATGTGGTGCGCGCTCCCTTCGCCGGCGTGGTCACCGCCAAGGCCGCGCAGCCGGGCGAGATCGTGTCGCCGCTCTCGGCCGGTGGCGGTTTCACCCGCACCGGCATCGGCACCATCGTGGACATGGAATCGCTGGAAATCGAAGTGGAGGTCGGCGAGTCCTACATCGGCCGCGTGCAGCCGAAGATGCCGGTGGAGGCGGTGCTCAACGCGTATCCGGAGTGGAAGATCCCCGGTGAGGTGATCGCCATCATCCCCACGGCCGACCGTGGCAAGGCCACGGTGAAGGTGCGGGTGGCACTCAAGGTCAAGGATGCGCGCATCGTGCCGGAGATGGGCGTGCGGGTGAGCTTTCTGGAGCAGGCCAGGCCACAGGAGGCGGCCAAGCCGCAAGGCGTGCGCGTGCCCGCTGCGGCGTTGGTCGAACGCGGCACGCGCACCGTGGCCTTCGTGGTGGGCGAGCGCAATACCGTCAGCGAGCGCGCCGTCACGACCGGCATGCGCATGGGCGAAGACCGCCAGGTGCTGTCGGGACTGGCTGCCGGCGACAGCGTGGTGGTGAATCCGCCACAGGCGCTGAAGGATGGCGACACCGTGGCCGAGGCCGAGGCGGACGCTGCGCAGTGATGGCCAAGGCGGTGCAGTGCGCTGCGGTGTCGGGTCGCGCGCTTGCGTGGCAGGCATGTCATCGCTACGGGCTGCATCGGCTGTTCCAAGCGGAAACGAAACATTGTCGTCAGTGCATTTCAAACCGCTGTCTGAAGGAGTCGCTGCGCGCTGTTGAGCGCGACGCCGCCGCGATGGACCACGGAGGTTCCGCGCGACGGTTGCACAGCGGGTTGGTGCATCTGGCTACCCGTCACACGCTGCAACACGCCATTGCTTGATCGCTTCACCGTCGTCGCTGCGGCGCGTGCCTCCGCACCGCCCGCATGCACTCGCCGTCGCCGTCGCCGTGCCGTACCGCTCTCTCATCCATTGCGTCACCAGGAGTCGCCATGACCGCTCTCGTCAGCTTGCGCAACATCACCAAGACCTACCAACGCGGCCCCGAGCAGGTGCAGGTGCTGCACGGCATCGATCTGGAGATCGCCAGCGGCGATTTCGTGGCATTGATGGGTCCGTCTGGCTCGGGCAAGACCACCTTGCTCAACCTGATCGGCGGACTGGATACCCCCAGCGGCGGCGAGATCGAGATCGAAGGCGAGCGCATCGACCGCATGAGCGGCGGCCAGCTCGCCACCTGGCGCAGCCACCACGTCGGGTTCGTGTTCCAGTTCTACAACCTGATGCCGATGCTCACCGCGCAAAAGAACGTGGAGCTGCCATTGCTGCTCACCTCGCTCAATGCGGCGCAACGCAAGCGCAACGCCGAGATCGCCTTGACCCTGGTCGGCCTGCAGGAACGCCGCAACCACAAGCCCAGCGAATTGTCCGGCGGCCAGCAGCAACGCGTGGCCATTGCACGCGCCATCGTGTCCGACCCGACCTTCCTGATCTGCGACGAGCCCACCGGCGACCTGGACCGCCACAACGCCGAAGAGATCCTGCGTTTGTTGCAGGAACTCAATCGCGAACATGGCAAGACCATCGTCATGGTCACCCATGACCCCAAGGCCGCCGAATACGCCACCCACACCATCCATCTGGACAAGGGCGAGCTGGCCGATGCGCCGCTCGTACTCTGAAGGAACGCTGCCATGAAGTATCTGTCATTGGTGTGGGCGCAGTTGTTCCGCAGCAAGACGCGCACCTTGCTGACGCTGTTGTCGGTGGTGGCGGCCTTCCTGCTGTTCGGCATGCTCGATTCGGTGCGGGTGGCGTTTACCTCCGGCGGCAGCGTCAGCGGGGTCAACCGGCTGGTAGTGGCCTCGCGCCTGTCCATCACCCAATCGCTGCCGATCCGCCTGGAAGCGCAGGTGCGTAGCGTGCCTGGCGTGCGCGATGTGACCTCGGCGATGTGGTTTGGCGGCATCTACCGTGACCCGAAGAATTTCTTCCCCAATTTTTCGGTGGCGCCCAACTTCTTCGACGTCTACAGCGAATACGCGTTGCCCAAGGATCAGCTCAAGGCATTCCAGACCACGCGCACCGGCGCGGTGGTCGGCGAAGCCCTGGCCAAGGAGCATGGCTGGAAGATCGGCGACACCATCCCGTTGCAGGCCACCATCTTTCCGCGTAGCGGTAGCAACGACTGGCCGCTGCAGCTGGTCGGCATCTTTCGCATGAAGGACCGCACCGTGGCGGCCAATCAGGAACGCCAGTTGATGATGAACTGGAAATACTTCGACGAATCCAACGACTACATCAAGAACCAGGTGAGCTGGCTGACGGTGACCTTGAGCAACCCCGACCAGGCCTCGCGCGTGGCGCAGGCCATCGATGCGTTGTCGGCCAACTCCGATCACGAAACCAAGTCGCAAACCGAATCGGCGTTTCAGCAGGCCTTCGTCAAGCAGTTCGCCGATATCGGCCTGATCGTCACCTCGATCATGGCCGCGGTGTTCTTCACCTTGCTGCTGCTCACCGGCAACACCATGGCCCAGGCGGTGCGCGAGCGCATCCCGGAGCTGGCCACGCTCAAGACGCTGGGCTTCCAGGACCGCACGGTGCTGAGCCTGGTGATGATCGAGTCGGTGTTGTTGATCGGCCTGGGCGGGCTGATCGGCATGGGCCTGGCGGCACTGGTGATTCCGGCGGTGTCCGCGCGCAGCGGCGGGCTGATGCCCACGCAGAGCGTACCGCTGCAGACCTGGCTGGTTGGCTTGGCCCTGATGGTCGGCATCGGCCTGGTGGTGGGTGTGCTGCCGGCGTTACGCGCGCAGCGCTTGAAGATCGTCGATGCCCTCGCCGGCCGCTGACAGGAGCATGCACATGCAACGCAAATGGAAAGATCGTGGCGTCACTGTGGTGTCCGTGGTGCTGCTGGCGCTCGGCCTGGGGCTGTGGATCGCGCTGCCGTGGATCTGGCTGGCGCCGGTCGCGGTGCTGCTGGCGGTGTGGCTGGTCGCCACCCGCAGTGGCCGCCTGTCGCTGGCCGCTGCACGCATCGGCATCGCCAGCCTGCCGCAACGCTGGGGTTCCACCTCGGTGATCGTGGTCGGCATTGCCGGTGTGGTCGGTGTATTGGTGGCAATGCTGGCGATGGGCCAGGGCTTCCAGGCTACGCTCAATAGCACCGGCGACGACACCACCGCCATTGTCCTGCGCGGCGGCTCGCAGGCCGAGACCAACTCGGTGATCACCCGCGACCTGGTGCCGCTGATCGGCAGCCTGCCGGGCATTGCCACCGATGCCAACGGGCGCCCGATGGTTTCGCCGGAGTTGTCGCAGGTGGTCAACGTCGCCTCCCGCTCCGATGGCACCGACGTCAACGCGCAGCTGCGCGGGGTGGGCGAACAGGCCTGGGCGGTGCACCCCAAGGTCAGGATCGTGCAGGGCCGCCGCTTCAACACCGGCCTGCGCGAGATCGTGGTCGGCAAGGGCGCGTTGAATCAGTTCCGCGGGCTGGAGCTGGGCAAGACGCTCACCCTGGGCAGCCAGCAATGGACGGTGGTCGGTGTCTTCGCCTCCGGCGATGCGCACGATTCGGAGCTGTGGACCGATGCGCAGACGCTGGCCACCACCTACAACCGCCGTGCGTACCAGTCGATCACCGCGCGCACCAGCGGCAAGGCCGGCTTCGAGCAGTTCAAGACGGCAATGGCCGCCGACCCGCGGCTCAAGCTGGATGTGGAAACCACCCGCGCCTACTACGGCAAACAGGGCGGCGGCTTGAACAGGTTGATCAGCATCCTGGGCACGGTGATCGGCGCGATCATGGCGGTGGGCGCGGTGTTTGGCGCGCTCAACACGATGTATGCGGCAGTGGCCACGCGTGCGCGCGAGATCGCCACCATGCGCGCCATCGGCTTTCGCGGCACGCCGGTGATCATGGCGCTGATGCTGGAAACCATGCTGCTGGCACTGCTGGGCGGGCTGCTGGGCGGGCTGATCGCCTGGGCGGTGTTCAACGGCTACACCGTCTCCACGCTGGGCAACAACTTCAGCCAGGTGGTGTTCCAGTTCAAGGTCTCGCCGGAGCTGCTGTGGAGCGGGCTGAAATGGGCGCTGGGCATCGGGCTGGTGGGTGGGCTGTTCCCGGCACTGCGCGCGGCGCGGTTGCCGATCACCACGGCATTGCGTGAGGTGTAGGCGGGCCGTTGGCCCACCCGGGAATGGGGAATCGGGAGTGGGGAATGGTAACAGCCAAAGCAGAGTAAGCGCGTCGCTGCAGCTGAATGTATTGCAGGCTGTCATGGTTTTGTCACCGCAGCGCGGTAGCTGCGCGGGCCGGCAGGCCGTAGCCTGCCCGGCCGTTGCATCCATCGATCTTCGCCATGACGCGCCTGATTCTGCTGGCCTGCGCCTGCCTGTGGCTGGCCGGCTGTTCCTCGTCCTCCACCTCGCTCAGCGAGCGCCTGGTCGCGCCCGGTGGCGTGTCGCCGTTGCTGGATGAAGAACGCATCGCCGCCACCATCGCCACGGTGCCCAACCGCAGCGGCCATGTGGTGACCCGCGATCAGGTACCGATCTTCTGGCGGGCGATCGATCCCGGCCAGTACGCCATGCAGTACCGCTACCTCGGCCAGCGCAACGACCCGGCGCATGCGCTGGACGTGGACTTCGGCTTCACCGTGCCCACCACGCCGCCGCCGGCGCCGCGTGGCACCGTGGTGCTGCTGCATGGCTGGATGATGGATGGCGATTCGCTGCTGCCGTGGTCGCTGCAGCTGGCCCAGGCCGGCTACCGGGTGGTCACCATCGACCTGCGCAACCACGGCCATTCCGGCGGCGGGCCGTCCGGTTACGGCACGCGCGAATCCGATGACGTGATCGATGTACTCGATGCGCTACAACCGCGCGGCGAAATTGCCGGGCCGCTGTATCTGTTCGGCATTTCCTATGGCGCGGCCACCGCACTGTTCACGGCCGACAAGCTCGGCCCGCGCGTGGCCGGCGTGGTGGCGATGGAATCGTTCGCCAATGCCGGCCGCGGCATCCGCGACATGGTGCCGCATCTGCTCGCCAGCCAGCCGCACGGGTGGCGCGGGCAGGCGGTGGCTGCCTATGCGCGCTGGCGTTATGCCGACCAGAATATCGACGCGGTGATCGCCGCCGCCGATACGCAACTCAAGCTGGACCTGGACCATGTCGATGTCGCGCACGCCCTGGCCGACACGCGCAGCTGCGTGCTGCTGTTGCATGGCGATGCCGATCAGCACATTCCGGTGGCGCATGGCCGCACATTGGCGTTGGCCAGTGCGCGTGCGCATTACGTCGAGCTTCCCGGCGAAAACCATCTGAGCCTGCCGCTACGGCTGGACCTGCTCGGCGGGCCGATCGATCACTGGCTGGCGCAGGTGCAACGCGACCCCGGCCATTGCCCTGCACCGCCGGCGCTGCCCGCTTCCACGCTGGCAGTGACCAGCCCATTGGCAATGCCGCGCAGTTGATCGCGGCCAGCGCGGCGCGCCGATGCGAGGCCGTCGCGCTGATCAAGGCCACACGCACTGCCTGCAGTGCGGCGCTTGCTCAGCGCGTGACCACCGGCTGCCGCGAACGCACCACGCTGTCGCCGACGAACAGCAGCAAGCCCAGCCAGATCGCCGCAAACCCGATCGCACGCCCCTGGTCGAACGGCTCATGGAAGAACCACACGCCCAGCAACAGCTGCAGGCTCGGCCCGATGTATTGCAGGATGCCCACCAGCGACAGCGGGATCCGCCGCACGCCGTACGCAAACCCGATCAGCGGGACCGCCGTCACCACGCCACCGAAGATCAGCAGCAGGTCGGTTCGCAGGTCCCAGCCGCTGAAGAACGCGCCGCCATGGCCCTGCTCGCCCCATGCGGCAAGCAGCAGTGCCGGCACGAACAGGTACACGCTCTCCACACCCAGCCCGGCCACCGGGTCCACCGACACCAGCTTGCGCAGCAACCCGTAGAGGCCGAACGAGATCGCCAGCCCCAGCGCAATCCACGGCGGTGCACCGGCATCGATGGTCAGCCACAGCACGCCTGCGGCAGCGCACGCCACCGCCAGCCACTGGATGCCACGCAGGCGCTCTTTCAGCACCAGCACGCCCAGCAACACGCTCAGCAATGGATTGATGAAGTAGCCCAGGCTGGCTTCGATCACATGCCCGGCATTGATGGCCCAGATATACAGGCCCCAATTGAAGGCAATCGCCACGCTGCTGGCGGCCAGCATCCACAGCGCGCGCGGCTGCGCAGCAATCGTGCGCCACCAATGCAGCCCCGAGGTCGCCACCAGCCACGCAACGACCAGCACTGCGCTCCACACGATGCGGTGCGCAATGATCTGCAGCGACGGCACCACCTTGAGCAGGTGCCAATACAGTGGCACCAGTCCCCAGATCACGAAGCTCGCGGCGGTCATCAACAGACCGCGCCGCGCCTCCACCGCCGACACCGGCACGGCCGCGCTCATCGGCGCGCCTTGGCCAGGGTGACCACCAGCACGCCGGCCAGGATCACCGCCATCGCGCCGATGTCGTGGGCGGTGAAACGCTCGTGCCCCAGCCACGCGCCCAATGCCACCGCAATCACCGGATTGACGTAGGCATAGCTGCCGGCCAGTGCCGGGCGCACGTGATGCAGCAGCCAGACATAGGCGGTGAATGCCACGATCGAGCCGAACACGCACAGGTACGCCACCGCCATAAGCCCCTGCGGAGTGGGCCAGGCCTGCGGCCGCTCGCCGATCAACAGGCCGGTGCTCACCAGCAACACGCCGCCGCACAGCATCTGCCCGGCGGCGGTCATGAACGGCGATGGCAGGTCGCGGCCACGCGACCACACCGAGCCGAATGCCCAGCCGATCGGCGCGATCAGCAGCAACACCAGCCCGCCCGGCGTTGCGGTCAGGCTGCTGCCGGCGTTGAGCCACACCACGCCCAGGAATCCGATCACGATGCCCAACCATTCGCCGCCGCTGGCATGCTGCCCGCGCAGGGCGCCGAACAAGGCCATCCACAACGGCACCGAGGCCACTGCAGTGGCGGCCAGGCCGGAGGACACGCTGCGCTCGGCCAGCACCACCATGCCGTTGCCCAACAGCAACAGCGCCGCGCCCATCAAGGCCACGTTTTTCCATTGCGCGCGCGTGGGCGCCGCCACGCCGCGCCAGCGCAGCACGCCGTAGAGCACGCTGCCGGCGACGATGAAGCGCGCGCCGGACACCATCGTCAACGGCTGCGCACCGCCTTCCAGCGCGAAGCGGATCGCCAGATAGGTCGAGCCCCAGACCACATACACCAGCAACAACGCGAGAACGACCAGCCCGCTGCGCGCGGGTGCGGCAGCGTCGTGAGAGGAAGACATCGGACCTGCCAACTGCAGCGGAAGCTTCAATTCTAGATCACCTGCACGCGCCGACACCGCACAGACGGTGCGCAGCGCACGCGGTATGGTGCGCTCGACGCTCATCACGATGGAATGCCCATGCCACGTCGCACTCCCTGGTCGGCCTTGGTCGCTCTTGCCCTGTTCTCCACCACCGCAGCCGCCGCACGCGCACCCGAGCCCTGGGAGCTCACCGGCCATGCGCTGATCGATGCCGGGCTGGACGGCTCGCTGGCACCGGAGATCGACGCACCCGGGCAGCCCGAACTCAAGGTCATGGTGTCGGCCAGCCGTGCCGGCGCCTACCTGCTGGGCGTGGCCAGCGCCAGTTACCGCACGCAGTGGTGCATGCCTGCAGGCAAGGCAGGCCCGCCGGATCTGCAAGTGGTGCTGGCCGATCTCAGCGCATTGCCCGATGCGCGCCTGGATGAGCCAGCACCTGGCCTGATCGTCCAGGTGCTGGCCAAACGCTATCCGTGCCGCAAGTAGAACGCTTGCAGGAAAGTCGGCTGCAAAGCGCTGCATGAGGCCGTGCTGCGCCGATGCCCTCAGCAGCGGCACCAACGCAAGGCAGGCATAAAGGCCGCGCTAGCGAAACGCGGCGGTCACCTAGGCGTCACGCTCTGCAGCGGCGCACGAGCCGTCGTGCGGCCAGTGTGGAGTGCGGACAGCACGCTTAGAACCGGAGCGTTTGCGTGGCGCAGTCCGATTCCAGGCAACCGCCGCGCCCGCCTGTTGGCTGCGCAGCCGTTTTCTGGCGGCCCTTACCTGCGCGCCGCATCGCTGCGCGCGCGGATCGCCTTGAACTCCGAGCCATCCTGCCAGCTCGGCCACTGGCGGCCGTTGGCCAGTGCCACGCCCACGTCATAGACCAGGGTGGTATCGGCGGCATGCCCGCTGGCATCCCACTGCGGCGTCCAGCGGTCGCAGGGCTGGTGGTAGCAATCGGCGAAGTATTTGTCACGCAGCGCCTTGCCCTTAGCAACGCCGCCTTCGAGCATGTCCAGGCCGGGGCCGGCGGTGATCGCCGGCACGCCCATGCGCGCGAACGCGAAATGGTCGGCGCGGTAGAAGAAGCCCGCCTCCAGATTCGGGTCCGGCGAATACGTGCGGCCACGTGCCTTGGCGGCCGTCTCCAGGTCGCCTTCCAGCGACACCCGTCCACGCCCCCACGAGGCGATGTCGCGGGTGGGGCCATCGGGGCTGAACATCTCCATGTTGAGCACCGCCACGGTCTTGTCCAATGGCGCCAGCGGATGCGCCGCGTAGTAGTTGGCACCGAGCAGGCCCTTTTCCTCTGCGGTCAACGCGATGAAGTACAGCGTGCGCTGCGGCTTGGGGCCGGCGGCGAATACGCGCGCCAGTTCCAGCACGCTGGCAACGCCAGTGGCGTTGTCCACCGCACCGCGTCGAATCGTGTCGCCACTGGCATCGGCCTTGCCGATCCCGAACGCATCCCAATGCGCAGAAAAGATCACCGTCTCGTCCGGGTGCTGGCTGCCGGTGAGCTTGGCCACCACGTTATGGGTGACCACCCGTTCGCGCTTGAGCTTGAACTCTACCGACAGCGTGGCATCGCCCAGCGCGACGGGCGCAAAATCGCGCTGCTGCGCGCGCGCCTTGGCCTGTTCGAAATCCAGCCCTGCCTGTTTGAACAGCGTCTGCGCCAGCGTGCGCTGCATCCAGCCACGCACCGGCACGTGCTGCGCCTTTGCATCGGCGTCGCTGCGTTCGATATCGAACAGCGGCGACAGACCCGAACTCTGCACCGTGGCCCAGCCGTACGCGGCCGGCGCAGTTTCGTGCACGATCAGCACCCCGGCCGCACCGCGCCGCGCGGCTTCTTCGTACTTGTAGGTCCAACGGCCGTAGTAGGTCACCGCTTTGCCATCGAACGCACCCGGCTGCGCGCTCTCGAAGTCGGCATCGTTGATCAGCACCACCGCAATCTTGCCGCGCAGATCCACGCCCTTGTAGTCGTCCCACTGCCGCTCCGGCGCGCTGATGCCGTAGCCCACGAACACCAGCGGCGCATCCTTCAGCGCCACTGCGGCCTGCGGACGCAGGCTCTGCAAGGTCACATCGGTGCCGTTGACCAGCGTCTGCGTCTTGCCGCCCACGCGCAGGCGCGCGCGCACGGGGCCATCGACCTGCGCGCGCACCAGCGGCACTGCCTGGGTCCAGCTGCCCTGCTCGCCGCCCGGTTGCAGCCCGGCCGCCTTGAACTGCTCGACCAGATAATCGACGGTGCG
The DNA here is from genome assembly GCF_003600855.1 of Xanthomonas sp. CFBP 7698. Classification (NCBI taxonomy): domain Bacteria; kingdom Pseudomonadati; phylum Pseudomonadota; class Gammaproteobacteria; order Lysobacterales; family Lysobacteraceae; genus Xanthomonas; species Xanthomonas sp. CFBP 7698. Next base: position 208,343 of record NZ_PRDN01000005.1, on the reverse strand, counting down.
TTGCTCGCCGGCGCTGGCCGGCGCGCGGCCCTCGAAGTCGTCCGATGCCAGCAGGCGCACATGCCGCGACAACGCTTCGGCATCGATGCCGCCACCGGGCAGATCGTTGGCGGCCTGTGCCACACCTCCCACAAACAGGCAGGCGGACAACAGCAGGATGCGCATCGGATTCACGGTGAGGCCTTGCAACGGACGGATGACAGACAGTTTACAAGCGCGCGGCCCGATCGGGAGCGCGATACCGCAGACACCGGTTAGCTCCCGCGCGCGGCAGCGCTGCAAACCCGGCGTGCGCAGACGCTGACCACTGCGCGTACGTGCTGCAGCTCCACGGCTCCACGGTGGCATGATCAGCGGCAGCGATCAGGCATCGGCCATCGGTGCGAAGCAGTTTGCAGACATCGCGCAATGCGGCCAGCGCCGCAATCGACACAGATGCCAGGCGCGTCATCGGCAGCGCTGGCCGGCTCCCCATACACGCAAGACCATCAGCGCCAAGGTCGTCGGCTCAGCGTGCGGCGCGGTCCAGCCAGCACGCAAGCCCCTGCGCGTTGAGTTCGATATCGGTACCCAGCAACTGCTCCACGCCCGCATCGTCCAGCAGGCAGCCGTGCTGCCGTGCGCGCTCCAGATAAAGCTCCGTCAGTGCGGCCACCAGGCAACGGTGGCGGTCTGCACGCGAGGCACAGCCCACTGCAATCTCGGTCATCGCATGAATCTGCTGCACCAGCGCCTGCGCCAACGGTGCAGGCGATTCGACCCGCCCGTAGTGGGTGAGATACATCGCCTGCGGCTCGGTATCCATCAACCGCGCGATCGACTGCAGCATCGCCTCCGGTTCGAACTGCACCGGCGAGGAGGTCGGCAGAATGAAGGCGCCCTGCGCGCTGTCGAGCTGGCGATACGACAGCCCGAAGGTGTCGCCGGTGAACCAGCTGCGGCTACGCGCATCCCACACGCACAGATGGTGGCGCGCATGTCCGGGCGTGTCGCGTGTCAACAGCGCGCGCTCGCCCAACTGCACGCAGTGGCCATCGGCCGCTTCCACCACGCGCTCGGCCGGCACCGGCACGATCGCGCCATAACTGCGCGCCATCTCGGCCTGGCCATACACCGCGGTGGCGCCGGCAATCAGCCGCGTGGGGTCGACCAGGTGCGGCGCGCCGCGCGGATGCACCAGCACGCGGGCATTGGGCAGATACTGCAGCAATGCACCGGCGCCGCCGGCGTGATCCAGATGCACATGGGTCAGGATCAACCACTCCACCTGCGCCGGCGTCAGCTCCGCTGCCTGCAGGGCCGCCAGCAGGTGCGGCACCGAGTGCGAGGTCCCGCAATCGACGAACGCCGCGCGGTGCGCCTCCACGATCAGATACGCCGCATCGAACTGCACACCACCAAAACCGGTATCGATGGTGTGGATGCTGGAATCGGCCACTGCTGTCATTCCTACCCCGTCGCTCCCTGGACCATCGCAGTGTAGGCGCAGGGATTACGCAGATGCTGTGCCGCCGGTTCCAGGCAACGACGAATTAACAGCCTCCACCCCAGGGCCGGCGCGCGCTTGGCCAGCACGCAGTGCGCGATGTGGTCAACAAGGCGCGCAAGGCCGCCACCCCTTGCGCGCGTGCGTCGATCATGCCTCTCGCAGTGCCCGCATCGCCGCAAGAATCAGCGCTGCCTCGACCTGCGCATGCACGCCCGGCAACTGCAGATCGCTGACCTGCTCGGCCTGTTTCAACCGCGCGATCAGTTGACCGGCATCGCGCGGCGAGGCAAACCCGTCGCTCTGCAGCAGCAGTGCACCTGCGCCATCGTTCAATTTGAAATAGAACTGGCCATCGGGTTCGCGGTATTGCTTGAACACCGGCAAGGCGAGCTTGTCGCCGCCCTGCGCAACGGCAGGGCCGGCCTGATCGGCCAGGTCGCGCAGACCCACCGCGTTCCGCAGCTCGGCCAGCAGCGGCGTGGCATAGCGCGCACGCAGGCGTGCGCCCCCGGCGCGCAGGATCGCCTCGATCTTGGCCGGCTCGGCCATCAGCGCCTCGTAGCGCGTACGCAACGGGCTGATCTCCTGATCGATCCGCTCGAACAGCTGCTGCTTGGCATCGCCCCAGCCGATGCCATCGGCAAAGGCCTGCGCGAAGCCGGCGGTTTCCTGCGGCGTGGCAAATGCCTGATACAGCTGGAACAACGCCGAGCCCTGCGTGTCCTTCGCTTCGCCCGGCGCGCGCGAATCGGTGAGGATGGAAAACACCAGCTTGCGCAGCTCCTCGCGCGAGCCGAACAGCGGGATGGTATTGCTGTAGCTCTTGCTCATCTTGCGGCCGTCCAGGCCCGGCAGGGTGGACACCTGCTCGTCGATCACCGCATCGGGCAAGGTGAAGAAATCACGGCCGTACACATGGTTGAACCGCTGCGCAAAGTCGCGCGCCATCTCGATGTGCTGGATCTGGTCGCGCCCCACCGGCACCTTGTGCGCATTGAAGATGAGGATGTCGGCCGCCATCAGCACCGGATACATGAACAACCCGGCCGTCACACCCGCATCGTCGTCCTCGCCGTCGGCGCGGTTCTTGTCCACCGCCGCCTTGTAGGCATGCGCGCGGTTGAGGATGCCCTTGCCGGCCACGCAGGTCAGCAACCACATCAGCTCGGTGGTTTCGGGCACATCGGACTGCCGATAGAACCAGACCTTGTCCGGATCCAGGCCGCAGGCCAGCCAGCTGGCCGCGATCTCCAGCGTGGAGCGCTGGGTACGCGCCGGGTCCTGCGCCTTGATCAGGCTATGCAGGTCGGCAAGGAAGTAGAAGCTTTCCGCATCGGCGGCGGCGCTGGCCTGGATGGCCGGGCGGATCGCACCGACGTAATTGCCCAGGTGCGGGGTGCCGGAGGTGGTGATGCCGGTGAGGACGCGAGTGGTCATCTGCGTAGTGCCAGGAAGTCAGCGTGCAAGTTTAGCGGTTCCGCGCCGTGCCTATCGGGTAGCTGCCAGCGGTGTGTTGCTGCCACCGGATTCCTGTCACCTGCCCACACACGCATAAACGGGCCGCAGTGGCGGCCCGTGGTCTGCGACGTCGCTTGCCGCCGGGAGCGGCGCGTTGTGGATCAGGTGTCGTCGCGCAAGGATTTTTCGAAGGCGCGAACTTCGGTCTGGGCGCGGTCGCGGTCCCAGCCATACCGTTCCTGCAGCTTGCCCTGCAGGTATTCGGCGTTACCTTCGGCAACCTTGAAATCGTCGTCGGTGAGGTCGCCCCATTTCGCCTGCATCTTGCCTTTGAGCTGGGTCCACTTGCCGGAAATGATGTCAGTGTTCATTGCGTTGACTCCGCTGCGATGCGGCCGCGATTGACCGTGGGATCAGGGTGCCCACGGATGCGTTCGTTGCTCATCAAGAGGTGTCAAGCCGGCGATCACCGCACTGAACCGTTGCCGACGCGCGATACCGTCAACCGATCTGGCAATCGCGCAGCTGCGGTGCGACCGTCGCGCTGGCCCAGGCTGGGCGCAAAAAAAAAACGGGCCTTGCGGCCCGTTTTTTTGCATGCGGCGTCAGATCACTTACGCGCTGCGTCTTCCACCTTCTCGCCGGCGCCCTGCACGTCCTTGCCGGCACCTGCGACGGTGTTGCAACCCGACAGCATACCGACCGACAACACCGACAGCACCAGCAGCACAATTGCACGCTTCATAACAGACTCCTTCGTAGGTAAGCGGCCAGTTGCCGCAGATCAATCAAATCGAACACATCACACGCAAGACGTTGGGATCAGCACTTGCCGTCGCTGCATTTTTCGGCCGTTTTTTCGACCTTGTCGCCCGCACCCTGCATATCCTTGCCGGCGCCGGCCATGGTGTTGCAGCCAGTCATTACGCCGGCCGAAAACAGGCCCAGCACCATCAGTGTCAGCAGTCGCTTCATCGGTCTTCCTCGGTCTGCGCCCGGTGCGGTCGCACCTCGCTTGGCGCCAAATCTGACTGCGCGCACGTGGATTTGATGTGAACGGCAGCACGCCACGTTCAGCGCTGGATCAATCTCGCATCAGGGTCGACTTGCCGAACAGGCTCTCCACCAGATCCACCGCCAGTTCGGCGGTCGCGTTGCGGTTGTCCAGCACCGGATTGAGTTCGACGATGTCCAGCGATCCCATGCGGCCGGTGTCGGCAATCATCTCCATCACCAGCTGCGCCTCGCGGTAGTTGGGGCCACCGGGCACCGTGGTGCCCACGCCCGGCGCGATGCTCGGGTCGAGGAAATCCACATCGAAACTGACATGCAGGTGGGTCTCGGCGCTCATGCCCTGCAGCGCGGCCTCCATGGTGCGCTTCATGCCGGCTTCGTCGATGTACCGCATGTCGTAGACGTCGATACGGTGCTGCTTGATTAGCCGCTTCTCCTCCGGATCCACCGAGCGGATGCCGATCTGCCGCACCTGCTCGGGCAACAGCGCCGGCGCACTGCCGCCCAGGTGAGTCAGCGCCTGCGGACCCAGCCCGCACAGGCAGGCCACCGGCATGCCGTGCACATTGCCGGACGGGGTCACCTCGCTGGTGTTGAAATCCGAATGCGCGTCCAGCCACAGCACCCGCAACGGGCGCCCCTGCTCGCGGCAGTGCCTGGCCACCGCAGTGATCGAGCCGATGCCCAGGCAATGGTCACCACCGAGCATGATCGGCATCCGCCCGGCCTGCAGTTCGGCATAGCTGGCGTCCATCAGCGCCTGGTTCCAGGCCACCACCTCGTCCAGATGCCGGTAGCCGGCCTGCGGCAGCTGCCAGGGATTGCGCGGGCCATCCAGGTTGCCCAGATCACGCACCTCCACGCCACGGCCGATCAGGGCCTCCTGCAAGCCGGCAATGCGCAGCGCCTCCGGCCCCATCCGTGCGCCGCGGTGGCCGGCACCGATGTCGGTGGGAACGCCTATCAGGGAAACCGGCAGGTACTGCGTTGCCATGCATTGCTCCAGCATCGAGAAAGCCGTGCAGTCTAGTGGCGCGCCCGGGCGCTGACGCGCGGCAGCGCAGCACGGCATGTGCCTGCATCGGCTTGCCGGCCTCACGCAGCTGGCCGAGGCGAGGGGTTTAGATCTGCCTCGCCGCGCCGCTACTGTGACGTGCCACGGCAGTTTGTGGCGCGCTGGACTTTGCAGATTCTGCTTGTCTGACCGCCCAGTGAAACCGCTGTGGCTGGTGTGACTGTGCGCTTATACCTGGATGGTATGGTGCGCCGGCCAGCGCAGGACATGCACCACGCACGCGCTCGGGCCATCAGCAACAGGGGATCTTCATGCCGCACAACGCCGTCAACCAGGTCGTCAAGGCCGCCGTGGGTGAAGTCGCGCGCGCGTCGCATCAGTACGACCTGCAGCGCATCGGGCGCGAATTTGCGCAGACCATCGAACGCGAGCCCGGCATCCGCCTGCTGATGCTGTCCACCGCCGATGGCCGCGCCATCGCCGAACACTCCAGCCTGGACGTGGATGGACGTCGCCTGGCGGCGATGGCCAACTCGTTCCTCACCCTGGGCGAGACCCTGGCGCGCGAATCGCGCCTGAGCGAGGCCGATTACGCCACCGTGAGCACCCGCGGGGGGCAGCTGGTGCTGATCCGCATCCGCGCCGACAAGCCGCTGACGCTGACGGCGGTGGGCGGGCCTGACCTCAATGCCGCCGCGCTGCTGTTCAATGCGCGCGATTGCGCCGGCCGCCTGGCCACCGCCCTGGCACAGCCGGCCGGCTGAGGCCTGGCACTGTTCGTGCTTGCCTGAGCGCACCGATTTTTCTCACCGTTTGGAAGGGGACCACCGATGTCAAAACTCACTCTGGAACAACTGCATTCGCTCGCCGGTTTCGTGGGCGCCGCGCTGGTCGACAGCGATAGCGGCATGGCGCTGGGCATGACCGGCGGCACCGAGCTCAACCTCGAGCTGGCCGCGGCCGGCAATACCGACGTGGTGCGTGCCAAGCGCCGCATCGCCGAGCAGCTCGGCCTGAACGACACCATCGAAGACATCCTGATCACCCTGTCGCGCCAGTACCACCTGCTGCGCCCGCTGGAGAGCAACCCCACCTTGTTCCTGTACGTCGTGCTGGACCGCGCCAAGGCCAATCTGGCGATGGCCCGCCACGAGCTCAAGGCGTTCGAAAAGACCCTGGATTTCGGTTGATGCCCCACGGGCGGCGCCTGCGCGTCGCCTGCCCTGCCTGCCGGTACGTACCGGCAGGCGTTGTCGCTCCATTGCGCCACGACGGCGCCCACTCATGACCACACCCATTCACGCCATGCGGGTCGCCACGGCCGGCCTGGACCTGCTGCACACCACGCGCCTGAAACTGGCATGTTCGCTGCTGCTTGCCGAGCGCATCGACGTGCAGCTGGGCGAATGGCCGCAGCATGCGGCCGACGTGGTGGTGCTGGGTCTGGAAACCGCCGACGGCCTGGCCGCGTGGCAGGCGCTGCAGGGCCAGCCGGTGCGGGTGCTGGTGGTCTCGCGCACACCGGTTGCCGGCGCCTGGCTCAAGCATGGCGCCACGGTGCGCGAACTCAACGAGCAGATGCGCCTGTTGCTGTCCTCCCCGCACACCACCCAGGTGGCCGAACCGGCACTGCTGCTGCGTCATTGCCGCGGTGAATTCGGACCCGGCACGGTGATGGTGCGGCATGCGAGCCTGCAGGTGCGGGTGGACCCGGCCAACGCTTGCGTGCATCTGCCGGCCGGCATCGGCTTGCCCGCGCTGGTGGCCGCCCTGGACCGGCCCGGCTGGCAGCGCGTGGCCGACGACGCCGACGTCGCGCTGCCCCAACGGCTCTCCTTCGAAGCGCTGTACTTCGCCCTGCCCGAGCATCTGCGTCCCGCGCTGCCGGCGGTGGAGCCGGCGCATGCGTTGCAACTGCGTCAGTGGCCCGAGCTGAGTGCCGACACCAGCTCGCCCGCACAACTGCTGGCCATCGCCCACCTGCATGCGCGCCCGTGGCGTCCGCAGGCCCTGGCCAATGCTTGCAAGCTCCCGCTGCAAACGGTGGAATGCCTGTTCGCCGCTGCACTTGCCAGCGGCCTTGCCCAGACTGCGGAGATTCCCGTGCCTTCTACGCCGCGTCGTCCGGACAGCAGCAATTCCCGGTTCTTTTCCTGGGTCGCACGTCGGTTTGGCCTCTCACTCTTTCAGGCGCAGTCATGAGTCTTCCAGCCAACAAACTGGTGTTCGTTGGCGGCATGGGCGCCGGCAAGACCACGGCGGTACGTGCCATCTCCGATGTGGAGCCGGTCAGCACCGAAATGCCGCTCAGCCAGGATGCCTACGGCGACAAGACCTACACCACGGTCGCGCTGGATTACAGCTCGATCGAGCTGGAAGACGGCGAGCTGCTGCACGTCTATGGCGTGCCCGGGCAGAAATATCTGGATTTCATGTGGCCGCTGGTCTGCGACGGTGCGCTGGGCGTGATCGTGCTGACCAATGCGCGCGATCCGCAGATGCTCGAGGCCACCCTGGCCCTGCTGCGCGAGTTTTCGCAAATCGCGCCCGAGGCCAGCCTGGCGGTGGGCATCACCATGACCGACGAGGTCGAGGATTTCCTGGTGCCGCCGTTCCGCGAGGCACTGGTGGCCGAAGGCTTCCGCATCCCGGTGATGCGCGTGGATGCGCGCTCGGCCACCCAGATCACCTTCCTGGTGAAATCACTGCTGTCCTATCGCTATACCTCGGCGACGTGATCGGCCGTAAGGCGCGCGCGTGCCGTGCACGTACCGATAAACCGCACCATAAGAACAAGGAATCCGGTCACGACGGGCCTGAGAGGGCGTCACGCGGGGGATGCCGCCTCTAGGGTGGCGGCGACGCGTCCTTCTTCCTTGAAGCCAGAAACGCGACTCAGTCATGACACGAATGAGCGCTACGTCTGACTTGTTCAGTATGCCCAGGGGGCAGCGGCCGGGACATCGGGACGATTCCGACATCGTGCTGGACATATCGGTAATAAGTATTTGGCAATAGGGCCGGGATTCGAGATTGGGGATTGGGGATTGGGGATTGGGGATTGGGGATTGGGGATTGGGGATTGGGGATTGGGGATTGGGGATTGGCGATTAGGGATGCGTCATGAGCTTCGGGATGGCGCGTGGGATGCCCTCGAAGCCGCCGCACCGCGGCGTCCACTGCTCATTGCAGGCATGCGCCCGCGGCAGTGGCCATCGTGTATCGCCAGGTGCTCGCTCGTCCAGCATCGACAGCGCCCGGGCCGGCGTTGCCGCCGCGCTGCGGCTACTGGTCCATCGTCACGATCAGATAAAGTAGCGCGATGACAATCGAACTGAAGCCCGGCGGGCTATTGATCGCCATCGAAGGCATCGACGGCGCCGGCAAGACCACGCTGGCGCGCAGCCTGGCGGCTAGCTTGCAGACCGCCGGCGCACGCGTGGTCTCCAGCAAGGAGCCAACCAATGGCCCCTGGGGCACCCAGCTGCGTCAATCCGCAGCCACCGGGCGCCTGAGCGCGGACGACGAGGCCGAGCTGCTGATCCGCGATCGCCACGAACACGTGGACAATCTGATCGCGCCGGCGCTGGCGCGCGGCGACATCGTGATCCTGGACCGCTATTTTCCTTCGATGGTCGCCTACCAGGGCGCCGCCGGCCTGCCACTGGACGCACTGCTGGAACGCAATGCCTTCGCCCCGCGCCCGGATGTGCTGTTGCTGCTCGACCTGCCGCCGCCCACCGGCCTGGCCCGTATCCGCGCCCGTGGCGACGCACCCAACCATTTCGAAACCCAGGACAACCTGGAGCGCTGCCGCGCGATTTTTGCCGCACTGGAATTGCCGGGCAAACACGTGCTGGACGCCAGCGCCGACGCCGACAGCGTGCTGCGCCGCGCCCTCGCCATTGTCGTAGCCGCCCTGGCCGAGCGCGTGAGCGGCGACGCCGGCACGGCTGCGCTCCAGCTGCTCTCTGCCGGCCGTCCCGCCTGATCACTGGGCGCAGCGCGGGGGCTGCGCGCTTCAGGCCAGACAGGGCGGCCCAGCCGACCCGGGTCACATCTCGCGCAGCTGGGACACGCACCACGTCGTGACCAGGTCCTGTCTTTCGGCAGAAGGGGGAGACGGGTCGGTGAGAATGAGGAAAGGCGTGCATCGATGCCACGGCGAGCCTGCACCTGGCGGTTGTCGCAGGGGCGCCACAGCCCGGCCTGTCAGAACCGCGCGTTGGAGATCCTGGACCCGGGCGTTTGCCCACTGTGCCGCCGCCACAGTGGTGCTGTAGCGCAGAGAGGTCGGGGTGTCTGTCCATGCAGCACGCGTCTGTGCGAACACGTTGGCCAACCGCGCCGGCAACGTCCAACCGACACACCTCACGCCATGAACCACGCCGGCTCCTCGCACGTGCAGGTTGGCCAGGGCAAGGCCGCTCGATCACGTCGATGCCAGCAGGACGCCTGCGATGCCAGGCCCGCCGCATCGCACGCGGACCCGCCGCTGCGGAATCCGGCATGGCACAGCCCACACGCGTGCACGATCAGCGTGGTCGAACTTTGGGGGATGATCTCTGCAGGATGGTGCCGGCACCCGGATTCGAACTGGGGACCTACCGCTTACAAGGCGGTTGCTCTACCAACTGAGCTATGCCGGCAAAGGCAGGCGCATTGCGCGCCGGTGCGCATTCTAGCGCAGCGCGGCGCAATCTAGCGATCGCTGCCGCGTTGCACCGGCTGCGCCCTGCAACGCGGCGGCCGTGGCCGCGCTGCGGACATCGATCCACCAGCGCGACTGGCCGGTACCGCTGGGCACCAGCTGCGCCGGGAAGCCTGCGCCCACCAGACTCGCCTGGCGCCGCTCGGCGCGCTCGCGGCTCTGGTATTGCCCCAGGGCCACGGTGTTGTCCTCGCCCTGCGCGATGACGTAATAGTCGCCGATGCCGGCGGCGGCAATGCGCTTGACCAGCGCCTGCGCCGCCGCGCGGTCGCCGACATTGGGCAGCATCACCCGGAACGTGCTGACACCGGCGTCCTTGTCCTCGCGCAGGCTGGCGCGGGCGGCCTGCCCACGCAGGCGCGTCAGGGCCGCGTCGGCATCCCCACGTGCCGCATAAGGCCCGAAGCTGGCACAGCGTTCGGGATTCGGTGGTGTAGTCGGTGGCGGTGTTGTCGGTGGCATTGCAGCTGCAGTCGCCACCTTGGCAGCGGTGGAGGTGCTCTTCGCCGGTACCGCACTGTCGGTGGGCGCAGGCACCGGCCTGGCCGTGGCGGGCGTCGGCGTCGAGGCGGGCGCCACCACCGCAGTCGGCGCGGTTTGCGGCGGGACGGGCGCAGCGGCCGGGGGCACATCCGCAGCCGCGGCAGCGGTCTCCTGCGCCCGCGGCATCGCGGCGGCGGCACGCGGCGGCAGCACGTCCAACCGGGCCACACCGGCCGGCTGCGGCGGCGCGGCCGGTGGCGCCGGTGGCGGCTGCACCGCCCACCATGACGCCACCCCGGCATTGAGGATGAGCAGGACAACGATCAGCGCGCGGACGTACATGCCCCGATTCTACGGGCTGGCCGACGCAGTCGCCCAGGTTGCCAGCCCGTCCAGCACCAGCGCGGCACGGAAGCTGGCATCCGGCAACAACGGCAGCAACGGCGGCGCGCCGCCGCCATGCAGCAGCAGCCGCACCGGCGTGCCCAGGCTGCGCTGCGCGTGCTGCAGGCTGCGCTCGATCAGCGCCACCGCGGCGCCATCGCAGCCAGAGGTCAGGGCATCGTCGGTGTCGTTGGCCAGCTCGACATACTCGCCGCCACTGGCCGGCAACTGCACCGCACGCGCATGCAGGGCCTGCCGCATGGTGGTGGGCGAGGCCGCAATGCGGCCGCCGTGATGCTGCCCGTCGGCGCCGAGCACGTCGATGGTCAGCGCGGTGCCGACCCCCGCCACCAACACCGGCGCATCGCCGCGCGCGCCCAGCAGGGCCAAAAAGCGATCCACCCCGAACCGGCCGGGATCGGCATAAGCGATGCGGACGCCGGCGCACTCGGCGCTGGTGCGCACGACGCGGACCTGCGCGAAGCGCTCCTGCAGGCAGCCGAGCATCCGCTGCGTCAGTGCCGGGGCCGCCACGCTCGCCACGTACGCGACGCGTCCGGACGGCAGCGCCGACAATGCGGCGGCGTCCATCGCTTCGGCACCGTGCGCCCAGGCCTGCACGTCGCCGGCACGGTGCCCCTGCAGCGGCGCGTACTTGAACCGCGAATTCCCCAGGTCGAACAACCACGCGCTCATGCAGGTCTCACGCTGACTTCTCCGGAATGGAACAGGCGTTCGGCATCGCCCAGTTGCACGCGCAACGCCCCGTCGGCGGCCAGACCCAGCGCGACACCCTGATGCAGCGTGCCGGCTTCTTCCACCTGCACGGTGCGGCCGCGCAACACATCCAGCGCCGCGTAGCGGCTCAGAAACGGCGCCAGCCCCTGCGCCTCGAACAGGTCCAGTGCCGGCAGCAGACCCGACAACACCGCCGCCACCACGGTGTCGCGCGACACCGCGCGGCCGGCCAGCATCTGCAGATCTACCCACGGTTGGTCGATCGTGGCCGCGGCGGCCGGTGGCATGTGCACGTTCAAGCCCAGGCCGATCACCGCACGTGCGTTGCCAGCCATCTCGCCGCCGCCTTCGATCAGCAGGCCGCCCAGCTTGCGCTCGCGTGCCAGCAGGTCGTTGGGCCATTTCAGGCCGACGTCGGCAAACCCGCAGCCGCGCAAGGCCTCGGCCACCGCCACGCCCACCGCCAGGCTGAGCCCGGCCAGCTGGCCCAGTCCGCCGCTGAACCGGCGCGACGCCGACAGATAGATATGCGCAGCCAGCGGCGAGGCCCATTGCCGGCCACGGCGCCCGCGCCCGCCGGTCTGGCGCTCGGCCAGCAACACCTCCACGCCCTGCTCCGGGGCCGGACGCGCCAGCAGCGTGGTGTTGGTGGACTCCAGGGTCCAGGCGACCTCCAACCCGGCCAGGCCGACAGCGGCGTCGGCGGGCATGGCGGCGCGAATGCGCGCGGCATCCAGCAGGTCCAGCGGCGTGGCCAGACGGTAGCCGTCACCGGCCCGCCCCTCGATGGCGATACCGGCGGCGCGCAGGTTCTGGATGCGCTTCCACACCGCAGCGCGGGTCAGCCCCGCATCGCGCGCCAGCGCATCGCCGGAGAGCCGGCCGCTTGCAAGTTTGGCCAGCAACGCGCGGTCGTCCACGGCAACGGTTCCCAAATCGATCCGTGAAAGTATGCGCCAAGGCTTCCCGGCCGCCCAGCGCGGCTTGCGTGAGGCAGTGAAAACCGCGTTATGATCGGCGACTCACGCCGCTTGCCCTGGATGTGGACGATGCGCCGACTCACGGTTTGCCTGCTTCTGTTGTTGGCTCCGCTTGCCGCACTGGCATCGGACCAGTTGGTCGACGGCGATCATGAGAGCTGCGTCAGCACCAATTCGGCCGCGCGCGGCAGGACGCCCAACGGCGAGCCGGCCACACCCGCACGCGCGCCGCAGCACAAGCCCGCACCGGCAACCGGCGGCGGTGGCAACGATGGCGACGGCCTGTTTCCGCGCATGCGCATGATGCCGCGCTGGCACAGCTTCCTGCCGGGCATGTTCCGCTGATCCAGTGGTTGACGCGCTGGCTGCGCCGGCCGCCGCTTCAGATCGACGATGCGTTGTGGCAACCGGTCTGCACCGGGTGTGCCTGGATCGCTGCGCTCGATACGGACCGCCAGCACCGCCTGCGTGCGCTGACTGCGCAGTTCCTGCACCAAAAAACCATCTCGCCGGTCGATGGACTGCAGCTGCAGCCGCAGGACCACGTGTTGCTGGCGGCCACCTGCTGCCTGCCGCTGCTGGAAATCGGCGCGGCTGGCTGGCGCGGCTGGTCGCAACTGATCGTGTACCCGGACGCATTTCGGGTGCAGCGTACCCACGTCGATGCCGCCGGCGTCATGCATGCCTGGGACGACACCTTGATTGGCGAAGCCTGGGAACAGGGTCCATTGATCGTCAGCTGGGCCGACGTGCAAGCGGATCTGGACGACCCGAACGCCGGCTTCAACGTGATCGTGCATGAGATGGCGCACAAGCTCGATGCCCTGGATGGAGCACTCGACGGCACGCCGCCCCTGCCGCGTGCGGTGCAACGCCGCTGGGCGCAGGATTTTCAGCAGGCCTACGATGCGTTCTGCCAACGGGTGGATGCAGGTCAGCACACCGAGATCGACCCGTACGCTGCAGAAGCACCGGAAGAGTTCTTTGCCGTGGTCAGCGAATACCACTTCTCGGCACCGCATGTCCTGGAGCGTGCAATGCCGGCGGTCGCCGCACATCTGACCAGGGTCTACGGCCCATCGCCGTTTGCGTCGGCTGCACAGCGATGAGTGCGGCGCGACCTGTCGGGTGATGGCGCGCGTCGTTCCACATCGATGCCCGTGATGTCACGCGCACCACAGGGTGTTTTGCCCGCTCACACCAGGCCCAGGTCACGCGGTGTCGCACCGGGAAACACACGCTGCAGTTGCGCTGGCGACAGGCCCCACAGACGCTGCAGCACGCCGCCGAACAGGCTGCGGTAGTTGGTCAGCACCGGGTAGTCGCGGTTCTGCAGCAGGTGCGCCTGCTCTACAGCCACCTGCTCGCCTGCAATGCGGCCGCCGCGCACGCCGCCGCCCAAGACCCAATAAGTGGTGCCATGCCCGTGATCGGTGCCCTTGCTGCCGTTTTCGCGGAAGGTACGCCCGAATTCGGAAATCACCACCACCACGGTGTCGTTCCAGGCTGGACCCAGCGCATCGGCATAGGCGGCCAGCCCCTCGCCGAGGTTGCGCAGGTTGTTGGCCAGCCCGCCCGCGACGCTGCCCTGGTTGGCATGCGTGTCCCAACCACCGACATCGACGAATCCCAGGCGGTACCGCTCGCGCATCAGGGTGGCCATGCGCCGGGTTTCATCGGCAAAGGTCCGCGCGCTGGCAGCGCCGCGGCCGGCCTGTTCCATCTCTTCGCGCAGCTGCGCGGTGACCTGCTGACGCAAGGCAAGACCTTCGCGCGCGGCGGCGGCCAGTGGCGTGGCGTCGTACATCTGCGCCAGGATCTGCGCCTGCCGTGCATCCAGCCCGCCCTTGCCGATGCCCTTGAGCGAGACGTTGGGCAGATCCGCGCCGCCCTGAAAGGTCAACGGCAGCGAATCGGTGAAGGCAATGGCCGGCACCCCGCTGAGCACACCCGACAGCCGCGCCATGAACCCCGAGCGGTAATCGCGGTGCGTGCCAGCCTGCCCGGATTCGATATCGTCCTGGGTTTCGAAGTGACTGCGCGAGGTGTCATCGGTGCCGGCAAACGGCACGAATGCCAGCTGATTGCGTTGCCACAGCGGCAGCAAGGCATCGCGCATCACCGGGTTGAGCCCCCACTGCGCATCCAGCGCGATGGCGCTGTCGGGGTTGGACGGGTCCGGCCGCGCGATCGCCAGCGTGGGGCGCGATTGATAGTAGAAATCGCTGGCGTGCGGCACCAGCAGGTTATTGCTGTCGTAGCCGCCGCGCAAAAACACCACCAGCATGCGCGCGCCCTCGCGCGGGGCAGCGAACAGGCGGCCGGTCCACGGCAGACTCGCGGCAGCTGCCGAGGCAAGCAGAAATTGACGTCGTTGCATGGTGCACTCCTGCGGCGATCACCGCATCGCAAACTACAGAATCAGCGGTAGTTGAAGTCCGGCGAGGACAGCAAGAACCCGTTCCATTCCGCCGGCGAACGGGCCTGTTCCAGCGCCTGACGCGTCGCGCCGGAGAGCGAGGGCGCGATCCAGCGATACGCCGTGCGCGTATCGATCTGCGTCAGCGGCGGGACCGGCGTGTCGCTGTCGCCATCGAGCCGGAACACCTGCTTTGGCCCGCTGCCCAGCGAACGCGCCACCTCGAACCGGCGCGCCAGCTGCCCGGAGCTGGTCCAGGCCCGCGACTGCAGCGACCATCCGTCCGGCGTGATGCGCCCGAACAGGGGCTGGCCGAGTTGTTGCACCCAACTGACCATGGGCGCGGCGTTGATCACCGGCTGGTCTTCGTAGGCCAGCCGCATGGCCGACACCACAAACCGGTTGGGGTCCTTGAACTTGCGCGGTTGCGCCTGTGCAAATTCGGCCGAGCTCAGCATGGTCTGCACGACCTTGGCGATGTCGCCGTCGCTGCGCTCGAACGTGCTGGCCATGCGCGCCACCAGCGCCGGCGGCGGCGTATCGCTGACGAAGTACTCGGCCATCCGCTGCGACACGAAGCGCGCGCATGCCGGCTGACGTACCAGCAACTGCACGGCATGTTCGATTTCATCCAGCCCGCCAGCGGCGATGCGCTGCCCCAGCAGGACCTTGTCGCCGGGCTGGTGACGCGCCGGGTTGAACTCGAACAGGCCCTTGCGCACCGCCGGTGGCTGGCCGGGCACGGCCATCGGAACCGGCGGCGCTCCATCGGCCTTGACCGGCACCAAACCGGCGCCGGTGAGGATCAGGGCCAGCTGCTGCACATCCTGCTGGGTGTAGCCGCCGTGCACGCCCAGCGTGTGCAGCTCCATCAACTCGCGTGCGTAGTTCTCGTTGACCTTGCCCTTGGCGTTCTTGGCGTTGTCTAGGTACTCCAGCATCGCCGGGCTCTGCAGCGTGGCCATGACCAGCGTGGCGAACTTGCCGGTGGCGTTGGGGCGGATCGCGTGTTCCATGTAGTCGGCGGCCATCCACTTCACCCGGCCCTTGTCGGCATACACGCTGAAGTGATTGAGCCAGAACCACACCAGCTGCTCGCGCAGCTGGTCCGGCGCATATACCGCACGCAGCAACTGGGCCTGCCGCGCCTGGGTCAGCATCTGTCCGCCGCGCGCCTGCCAGTCCTTGCGCAAGGCTGCCTTCGCATCGCCATCGGGCATGGTCTGCAAGCGGATCTTGTCGGCCTCGTACTGGGTCAGCAAGGTCACCAGCGGCGTGCGCAGCGCATCGAAGCGCTGCAGTTGGGCACGCACCGGTGCCGGCAGCGCCGCATCGTCGCTGGGCTGCAACAACAGGGCGCCATAGCGCCTGGGACCAAGGCGTTGCAACTGCGCCGCGCCATCGGCATTCACACCGTAGCTGGCACGTTGCAGCCAACGCACCTGGGTCGGCGTCAACGCCGCCTCGGCGGCATGGCCAAGCAGCGCAACTGCGCAGCCGGCAGCCAGCAGCGGCAGCCGCCATCGGCGCAGCTGCCGGTTGGCACGTGTTTTCACGCAAGGACGCTGTGCAACGTGCTCGACCATACGGCTCTCCATCGCAACTGCCTGCAACCGGACCAGTATGGGCAAGCCAACGTTCGAGGCGTTAAACGGTTGTCGGAGCCGCGTGGGCGATTGCCCATGGGTTCATCGGGCCAGACGGCCGCTCACAGCCCCGCCGGCAGGGTGACATCGAAGCGGGCACCGCCCAGTTCCTGCGAGCGCACCACCTGCAGTTCGCCGCGGTAGGCCTTGATCAGATCCTGCACGATCGACATACCGATGCCATGGCCCTGCACGCGCTCGTCGCCCCGCACGCCGCGCTGCAGGATCTTGGCCACATCCTCGGGCGCGATACCGGGGCCATCGTCTTCCACCGACAGGATCAGGCCGGCACGCCGGCTACCGGTGGTGGGACCAGGCTGGGCCGTGAGCAACACGCGGCTACGTGCCCATTTGAAGCCGTTTTCCAGCAGGTTGCCGAGCAGTTCCTGCAGATCGCCAGGCTCACCGTGGAAGCGCGCCTCCGGTGAAATGTCGAATTCGCACAGCACGCCCTTGACCGAGTACACCTTCTCCAGCCCGCGCACGATTTCTTCGGCGCTGGGCTCGATCGGCAAGGGCGCGGCGAACAGTTTGTGGCCACTGGATGCCGCACGCGCGAGCTGGTACGACACCAGATCGTTCATGCGCCGCAATTGCACGTCCATTTCCGCATGCAGATCGCGCTCGGAGGCACCGCTGTCCAGTTGCGTGCGCAGCACCGCGATCGGTGTCTTGAGGCTATGCGCCAGGTCGGCCAGCGTGTTGCGTTGACGCTCCAGGTTGTCGCGCTCACTCTCGATGAAGGCATTGATGCTGTCGGTCAGCGGCTCCAGCTCGCGCGGATGCTGCTCGCTCATGCGCTGGATTTCGCCGCGCTGCACCTTGGTCAGTTCGTTGATGACCCGCCGCAGCGGGCGCAAGCTCCACTGCAGGATGAAGGCCTGCAACACCAGTAGCACCACGCCGGCGCTACCGAGGTAGAACCACACCGCACCACGGAACACGCGCAGCTGCGCGCCCATCGAGCGCGCGTCTTCCATCACGTAGATCGTGTACGGAATCTCGCCGCCGTGTTCGCGCTCGACGTAGCTCACACCCAGCCCGTAACGATACAACTGGCCCAGGCTGCCATCGATCTGGGTCATTTCCAGCGGGCCGATGAACTCTTCCTGCCGCGGTTCGAGCATGCGGCCATGCGGAATGTTCGGGCCTTCCGCCGACATCGAGGTCCAGCTCTCGTCCGGGCGCACGACCTCGACATACAGCCCGCCACCGGGAACGTCGAACCGTGGGTCAGGCGGCTGCCCGCCGATGTACAGCGATCCATCGCGAACAAAATCGATATTGGCAGCATACGCAGAGGCGTAGTTCTTCAGCCGCTCGCGCAGGTTGCGTTCGGCGGTATCGGCGAACGCTACATCTAGCGCGTAGCCAGCCAGCGCAAGGAAAGCTACCAGACTGAGGGTAGCGGCCAGCAGCTGGCGCGCCTGCAGGGAGCGCGGGCGCCAGCGTTTGTACCATTTGGAGCGCACCGGCACCCGATCGTCCTGCTTGCCGCCGTGCGAACTCAGCCTTCGGTACGCGGAATGGCGAAACGGTAGCCGCGACCACGCACGGTCTCGATCGGCTTGAGCTCGCCATCGGGGTCGAGCTTCTTGCGCAGGCGACCGATGAATACTTCCAGCACGTTGGAGTCGCGGTCGAAGTCCTGCTGATAGATATGCTCGGTGAGGTCGGCCTTGGAGACCAGTTCACCGGCATGCATCATCAGGTACTCGAGCACCTTGTACTCGTAGCTGGTCAGATCGACGTTGGCGCCATTGACGCTCACCGTCTGCGCCGCCAGATCTAGGGCCACCGGCCCGCATTCCAGGGTCGGCTTGCTCCAGCCGGCCGCGCGCCGCAGCAGCGCATTGACGCGCGCCAGCAACTCTTCGACATGGAACGGCTTGACCAGGTAATCGTCGGCGCCCTGCTTGAGGCCTTCAACCTTGTCCTGCCAGCTCGAACGCGCGGTCAGGATCAGCACCGGAAACTTCTTGCCCTCGTCGCGCAGCGCCTTGATCAGCTCCATACCCGACATCTTGGGCAGGCCAAGATCAATGATGCCGACGTCGAACGGCACCTCACGGCCCATGTAGAGGCCTTCTTCGCCATCCTGTGCAGCGTCGACCGCAAAGCCCTCGCGCTTGAGGCGCGCCGCCAGGGTTTCGCGCAGCGGAGCTTCGTCTTCGACCAAAAGGATACGCATGCACTCTCCCTACTTACGTTGTCGGCCACTGGCCGGAGAATTTATGAGACTGAACGCAGAAGTATCTACGTTCAGTGGTTATCGTCGCGTGGCGGCGCATCAGGCGGCGGCGGGTTACGCGGCGGCGTGGCCGGCGCCTGCTCCGGCTCATACACGGTGTGTACGCGTCCATCTTTCATGTACTTGACGCGATTGAGATTACCGCCACCAAAAGGCACGCGTTCAGCGGCAAGAATTTCTCCACCGGTCCTCTGCTGCACCAGCCGGATGTTTTCAGACAGGGTGCGGCCTTGGTCGCGTGACGAGGCAGACGCCCCCCCGCGCCCCTGCACCATTGGATAACCCTGTCCCCAGGCCGATGGCGCGGCCATGGCGACCCAGAGGGCAACCAGAGCGACTTGGCGAGCGCGGCATAGCGGTTGGGTCACAAACGAATCCTAGCGGGTTGTTCAGGAGCATTCAAAATCCGTGAAAGCGGGCATACGTCACGGTGTGGTCGGACCCCGAAATCGAGCCAAATTCTTGATTTTTCGGGGTGAATCCGATCTGAACTTTTTAGCTTGGTGTTAACACCGTTCAGTCAAATGAATAGTCTGGCTTCCGCATCGGCTGCCATAAAAGGCCCAAGGAGCGACGCCTTTGCCGATACCACTCCGGAATACCACCTGCCCATTCAGCATATGCAAGCGCCGGGCCAGTTCAGGCCACTACGCGCCAGGGCCGGGTGTCGGTCCGCTGCAGGGCCTGCTCCACCAGCTCCCAGCCGGCGCCAGGGCGGTGTGCGCCCTCGCTCAATACCTGCCGAAACGCGCGCCCGCCCGGCTGACCATGGAACAGGCCCAGCACGTGACGGGTGATGTGCTTCAAGGCCAGACCCTGCTGCAGCTGAGTGACGACATAGGGCTCCAGCGCTCGCAGCAACGACTCGCGCGACTGCTCGGGGCGCCGGTTCAACGCGGCATCGAGCTGATGCAGCACATACGGGTCGTGATAGGCGGCGCGGCCGAGCATCACGCCGTCGGTGTGCTGCAGGTGGGCCAGCGCCGTGTCGACGGCGGCGATGCCGCCATTGATCACGACCGGCAGGTCGGGGCGCTGCTGCTTGAGCCGGTAGGCCCAGTCGTACCGCAGCGGCGGCACTTCGCGGTTTTCCTTTGGCGACAGACCCTTGAGCCAGGCGTTGCGGGCATGCACCACCACCATCGCGGCGCCGGCGGTGACCACCTGGTCGACAAAGCTGGCAAACACCGCGTAGTCGTCATCGTCGTCCACGCCCAAACGGCATTTGACGGTGATCGGCAGGTCGGTGACGGCGCACATCGCCGCCACGCACTCCGCCACCAGCGCCGGCTCGCGCATCAGGCAGGCGCCAAAGCGCCCGGCCTGCACGCGATCGGACGGGCAGCCGCAATTGAGGTTGATTTCGTCATAGCCCCAGTCCTGGGCGATGGCCGCCGCCTGCGCCAGCAGGGCCGGCTCGCTGCCGCCCATCTGCAGGGCCAGCGGGTGCTCCACCGGGTCGAAACCGATCAATCGCGTGCGATCGCCGTGGATCACCGCATTGGCGTGCACCATCTCGGTATACAGGCGTGCGGACGGCGCGAGCAGGCGGTGGAACACCCGGCAATGGCGGTCGGTCCAGTCCATCATCGGAGCGACGGACAGGCGCAGGGAGGCGGCGTAGCGATCGGCGGAAGCGGTCATCGACGGTTGGCCGCAGCGAGCAGCCATTGCAATACGGAGCAGGATCAGCAGCTTACACGGGCGCCGATGAATCTGCGGCAGTGCGGCATGGCATGCTGAAGCTCCCCGCCTGCCGGACCCGCTCCATGATCACCTGTTCGCTGCGCTACGTGATCGACCCCTATCAACTGGCCGAATTCGAGCATTACGCGCGGCTGTGGATTCCGCTGGTGACGCGCTTTGGCGGCCAGCATCACGGCTACTTTCTTCCCTCGGAAGGGGCGAACAACATCGCGCTGGCGCTGTTTTCGTTTCCCTCGCTTGCCGAGTACGAGCGTTATCGCGAGGCATCGCTGCAGGATGCAGCGTGTCTGTCGGCGTTCGCCTATGCCGAGCGAACGCGTTGCATCATCAGTTACGAACGCAGCTTCTTGCGTCCGGTGCTGGCATAGGCGCGGCGCGCACTGCACAGGACACAGATGGAATTACGGGTTGCGGAAACCCACACGCTCTTCGGCGCTCAGCGGCTTGCCGAGGGCGTGGTACGAGGCCGCCAGCGTGATCAGGGCCGTGCCCATCACCGCATAGAAGCTCCACGAGGTCGCCAGAACGTGGATCTGGCCAAACACCAGGGCGACGACGGCGGTGGCGGTGCACAGCACCATGGCCAACAGCGACATCAGGAAAGGGAGGGAGGGATCGATCTTCATGGCGGGGGTTCCAAGCTGCGATGGCTGAAGCATCGGCGTTCCCGGCCCGTTCTTGAACTGTTTTCTGCGCTTTTTCCAAGCGAATCCCAAGCGGGTCAGCGCGCGCTCAGTTTTATGTCAAAGCCTTGGCGCACAAGGCTTTGCGCGTCGGAAATCTCCTGACGCCGCGCCGGTTCAACCACCACATTCGCCAGAGTTCCAACGCAGGTGTGGCGGAAAACCGACAGGGCCAAAACCGCGATGCTGCGCTGCACAATCGCGATGCGCACCGACCGTTCGCAGGACGCGGCATGGGACGGCCACCCTGGTGGAGCGGCGTGTGCGGTCTGCCGATGCCCTGCCAGCGGCGCTGGTGCCCACGTGCCTGCCGGGCGCTGAGACACCGTGGGCTGTGCTGTGCGGGGGCCCGGGGGAATCCGTTGGATGCGATGCACGGCTCTACCTCGCCGTTTCTTATTCCTGCAAACGTCTCCCCAATACGGGCCACGTTGCCGTGCGTGCGGCGGCCGCAGCAGTTGCCTGCGTCCTCTCGTGCCCCCGGATCGGGGCATGGCGATCGCGTCATGCGGGGCGTCCGTGATGCGGTCATTGCGCCGGTAGGCCCTGCCGGGAGCAAGACGGCTTACGGCGGTCCGCGGCGCGCCTGGCCACTGACCAGGCGGTCCAAGGATGTGCCGGTCGCTTCAGGTCGGAGCGTGGCCACCCGTTCGCGGATGCGAAGTGGCGCCGTGCATCGCTGCGCAGCAGAACCCTGCTCGAGGTTGCAGGCACCTGCTGCGCCCAGCCTGAGCGCAGCGCTAGTGGATCGATGCGCGAAGTGTGGCCGACGCCCCGGCGAGCGAGCCACTGACGAGGCACGCAGCGCGTGGTGGAACGCGCGATCGCTGCGCTCAGCGCGCCGGTGCCGTGGCGAACTCGCCGCGTTGCAGCTTGGTCACATCGTTGCCCTGGCCATCCTTGAGGCTGAGGTCGGCGCCCTTGGCGGCCAGGTCCTTGAGCACGTCGGTGCGCTGGAACAGTGCTGCGTACATCGCCGCTGTCTGGCCGGCGTTGTTGCGTTGGTCCGGCGCGCAATCGGCCTGCATCAGGCGCTTGGCGATACCCAGTTCACCCTTGAAGATGGCGCCCATGAGCGCGGTGTTGCCACGCTTGTCCTGCGCGCAGGGGTCGGCACCAGCGCTGAGCAACTGTTCCACTGCCGGGCGTTGGCCGTGGTAGGCAGCAAGGATCAGGGCGGTATAGCCCTTTTCGTCGCGGGTGTTGAGGTCGTAATGCGAGCGGATGAACTCGGCCAGCATGTCCTGCCGGCCTTCGCGCGCGGCATCGAAGAAGTACTCGCGCAGCTGCAGCTTGACCTGTTCGGGATTGGCGGCCGCCGAGGTGGACGCGGCGGCAGGCGCCGACGGCGAGGCAGCGAGGGCCGGCGCGCACACCGCGCTCAGCAGAACCAACATCAGAGTGCGCATATCGCTCTCCTGAAAACGGGGACGGCACCGCGGCGTGGCCGCGATGCCGTCGGGGTGGATCAGTCCTGCAGGCTGGAGGCCAGCTGCTTGACGCGGGCCAGGTCGCCCTTGGCAACGCGGGCGACGCCGGTGCCGTACTCGGGGTCTGCCTTGTACAGGAACGACAGGATGATGTGCTTGCTCTCGGTGTCGGTGTTGGCCAGCGACTCGCCAAAGCTCTGCACCAGGTCCGCACGGTCCTTCTTGCTGTAGGAGCGATACAACTCGCCGGCCTGCTTGAAGTTCTGTTCGCGGGTGATCTTGGCCTGCTGGGTCGTACCCGACAGCGGCAATTCGCTGTAACGCGCGGCGGTCTCCTGCGGACGCGGCTCCAGACGGCTCGGCTCGTAGTTCACGCCGCTGGTGGTCTGACCGATATTGCCCTGGCCATCCTGGTTGCCGTTGTTGACCGCCACACGCGGACGGTTGACCGGCAGGCTCAGGCCGTTGGCACCGATGCGGTACAGCTGGGTGTCGGCGTAGGAAAAGATACGGCCCTGCAACAGACGATCTTCAGACGGCTCGATACCGGGCACCAGGTTGGCCGGCGCCATCGCCACCTGCTCGGTCTCCTGGAAGAAGTTGTCGACGTTCTTGTTCAACACCATCTGGCCGACCTTCTGCTCCGGCACGTCCGGCCAGATCTTGGTGGCATCGAGCGGGTCGAAATCGAACTTGGCCAGGTCTTCCGGCTTGAGCACCTGCACGTACAGGTCCCACTTGGGGTAATCGCCCTTCTTGATCGCGCCGACCAGATCGTTGGTCAGGTGGCTGTAGTCCTTGGCCTGCACCGCAGCGACCTGCTTGGGATCGAGGTTCTTGATCCCCTGCAGCGTCTTCCAGTGGAACTTGACGTAATGCACTTCGCCCTGCGCGTTGACCAGCTTGTAGGCGTGCACGCCATTGCCGTCCATGAAACGGTAGCCGGCCGGCGTCCCTTCATTGGAATACAGCAGGGTCAGGGTGCGGGTGCCTTCGGGCACGTGCGAGAAGAAATCGAAGCGACGCGAATCATCGTCCAGGTTGGTGCGCGGATCCGGCTTGAACGCGTGGACCATGTCGGGGAACTTGATCGCATCGCGGATGAAGAAGGTGGGGAAGTTGTTGCCCACCAGGTCCCAGTTGCCTTCGCTGGTGTAGAACTTGGTGGCGAAGCCATGCGGGTCGCGCAGCGTCTCCGGCGAATGATTGCCGTGCACCACCGAGGAGAAGCGCACGAACACCGGCGTCTTTTCGCCGGCGCTGAACACCTTTGCCTTGGTCAGGTTGGACAGATCGGCGGTGGCGGTGAACTCGCCTTTGACGCCGGTACCGCGCGCATGCACCACGCGCTCGGGGATGCGCTCGCGATCGAAGCGCTGCAGCTTCTGGATCAGCTGCACGTCCTGCAACAGGGTCGGGCCGTTGGCACCGGCAGTCTGCGAGTTCTGGTTGTCGCCAACCTTGGCGCCGTTGTCGCGGGTCAGGACGGATTGGGCGAAGACCGGCGGAGCGATCAGCGTGGGGGCTAGCAGGGCTAGCACCATGAGGGATCCAGGGCGCATGGCGTCAGCTCGTGTTGAGGGAGCTGAATCATGGCCAGCAGACCGAAGCGTGAGAAGTCATTAGTTCTGATCGCTTCGATAGGCGAACATGATGATGACTGCGTTGCGTGATACACATCGCGTTAAAGGGTGACCGTCTGTTGCAGATCGTAGCAATATCTCGCTGAGGCTCCCTAAGCAGCAGCGTCACGCCAAATCTGCTCACATGGCAACAGCAACAAAAATAGTGCAACGCAAAAGAACAGACAATCCGTGGAGCGTTGTGGTGCACGGCGTGCAAGTGCGTCCGCGCTATCTAACATCCAGTGGATCAGAACGCACCTGGTCTCGTTCAATCATCCTGTCGGAACGCTGCCGCACAGTACCCGCTCCGGCCGTCATGCTGCATGAGCCAAGCAGATACAGCATGCACTGCGCCGACCCTTAGTCTGGCCGATAGCGGGGGTCCACGCACTCACGCAAGGGGACAGGACACAGGCTGCCGATTCCGCACGAATGCAGGCGTACTCCCACTGCGCCACCCAGCGACCATGGCAGCGTATTCGGATCAGTGCCCCCCGGTGCCGCTCTACTCGTCAGGCAGACCCGCCTCTGTCCTGCGCTGCCGCAGCTGGGCAGGATTCTCCAACTCGAACAAGCTGCCGTCGGCCTTGCGTTGCGTACCGTAGCGCTGTGGTTTGCCCGACATGACGAGGTTCCGATCTACAAACAACGCAAGGTCGGCAGTGCTGTAGGACCCACGCTCTGATGCGGCCTGCATCTTCTGCAGGAAGGCATCGCGGAACTCGCGATCAGTGGAGTGTTGCGCAACCAAAAACCCCGCATGTGCGCCGTCCTGACCGACCGAGGCAATGTCGGGAAAGCCGAATTTGTCCATCAAGGCGGACAGCGCCACCTGGTTTTCCCGTTGCGACGCGACCAGACGCATTGCCACCTCCTTCGCCGCGCCCTGATTGGCCTGCAATTGCTGCGGCGTGACTGCGCCACGAATCTGTTCGCGGATCTTCTGATCGGCGTCGGCCAGGGCTAACAGCTGTTCACGGTAGGACGCATTCATGGACTGATGCCCTGATTGCAGCGCTTTGCTGTCTGTGGCAACACCCTGCCCCGGTAGCGCTACCTGCCACAACAGCAGCAACGCCATCACCACGGTCTTCATGAGCACGCAACCCCCGATGCTGGAACGCGTTCGATAACTGCCTCACCCTGGAGCACCACGGGTCTCTCGGATAAGCGTGGAAATTCGTGATACCTACTGGTCTGACCATAAACCAGAAAGGAACAAAATTTACTCGCGATCTCCATTCCGGAACACTTGTCGTCCAAGCAAAATGAGTGCTGTAAAGCGCACTGCGTCGCATAACGATATTCCGTCATATCGACCTATCCGCAGCAGAAACCCTGATTGGCTGGATTAACCGATCACCCGCTTGAACGGCGGCAAGGCATCGATGATGCGTTTGCCGTAGCGACGGGTAAGCAGGCGCGAATCAAGGATGATCACGCGGCCATGGTCGTTGGAGCTACGAATCAAGCGGCCGGCAAACTGCGTGAGCGTGCGTAAGGCATGCGGGATGGCGATCAGGTTGAAGGCGTTATGGCCGCGGCTTTCCAGCCATTCGCTCAAGGTGGAGGTTTGCGGGTCGGTGGGCACGGCGAACGGCACCTGGGTGATGACCACGGTGGTGCAGGCTTCGCCGGGCAGATCCAACCCTTCGCCGAACGAGTTCAAGCCGAACAGCACCGAGCCCTCGCCTGCCGCGATGCGGCGCAGGTGTTCGGTGATCAGCTGCGACTTGTTGCCCTCGCCCTGCACAAGCACGCGGTTGCGTTGCGCCAGCGGCATCAGGTCGGCGACCTTTTCCATCTTCCAGCGCGAGGTGAACAACACGATGCTGCCCTTGGCGGTCCAGTCCAGTTCGCGCACCAGATACTTGGCCACTTCCTTGGGGTGGCCTTCGCGGTCGTCGGGCGTGACCGGGAAATTGGGCACAATCAACTCGGCCTGATTGGGCAGGTCGAACGGCGAGGCCAGTGAGGCCATTTCGGCGTGCTCGGGCAGACCGTTGTCGATGGCGAAGGATTGGAAATCGCCGCCACCGGTGAGCGTGGCCGAGGTCATCACCACCGAATCCACCTCGTTCCAGATCATCGTGCGCAGCACCTGCGCAGCCGAGACCGGCGAGCAATGGCAGATCAGGTCGCCGTCGCGCGAGAGAGTGATCCAGCGCGCCATCGGCGGCTGGCCTTCCTTGTCTTCGCGTCGCCAGCCGCTCCACAGATTGTGTTGCTGCTCGGCCATCTCCAGCGCCAGGCCCAGGTTGCGCTGCAGGCGCTCGCGCGCCGCATCGTCCTGCTTGCCCTTGGCCACCGCGCTATGCGCAGCGTGCACCCAGTTGAACAGCGCGCGGGTGTCTTCGCCGAGTTCTTCGATGGCCGGGCCCCATTGCGGCGGCAGCTTGCCGTTGGCCGCACGCCACAACGGATCGCGCTCGCCGGGCTCGGGCTTCCACAGGCGCTCGACTTCGGCATGGAAGGCCTTGAGCAGTTTGGAAACGCGCGCAGCCACCTCGATGGCCTCGTTGGGCAGCAGGTTGCCGATCTTGTCCTTGTCCACCGCGCGGTACGCGGCGGCAATGAGGATCTGCATGCGGCCGGTGCGCTTGGCCATCTCGTCCAGCGGCAGACTGGCCGCACCCTGGTCGATGGCCACACCGGCGATGTGGTGGCCTTCGTCGAGCACCAGCAGCATGTCGGCGGGCGGGGCGATCAAGGGCTGGCCGTTTTCGGCATCGCCCAGCGACAGCGACGACAGCAGCAAGGCATGGTTGGTGACCACGATCTGCGCTTCGCGCACATCGGTACGTGCCTTGAGCACCGGGCACTGCGCGGCGTAACTGCAACGCCGCCCCGCGCAGCCGGAGGCCGGGGTGGTGATACGCATGCGCAGCGGCACCGAGATCTGCTCGGGCGCGTCATCCAGGTCGCCGTTCCAGGTGCGCGCGGCATAGGCCTTGGCCAGCCGCTTGGCCAGATCGGCATCCACCGGGCTGAGCGGGCGGTCGTAGAGCCCCTGCTCGTCTTCGAACATGGCGTTCTGGTTGGTGTCGCCTTCCAGCTCGGCGGCGTTGCGGGTGCACAGGTAGCGGGTGCGGCCCTTGGCCAGCGCCACGGTGGCCTCCAGCCCGGTGGCCTTGAGAAAGGCAGGGATGTCGCGTTCCACCAGCTGCGATTGCAACGCCACGGTGCCGGTGCTGATGACCAGCTTCTTCTTGGTGGCCAGCGCGATCGGCACGCCGGCGGTGAGATAACCCAGGCTCTTGCCCACGCCGGTGGGTGCTTCGGCGATGCCGATGCCGCCGGAGGTGGCCAGTGCCCGCGAGACCAGGCCGATCATCTGGCTCTGCGCACGCCGCGTGGCAAAGCCGGGTGTATTGGCCTGCAGCTTGGCGTAGGCATCGCGGATGCCGGCCTTGATCGGGTCGGTGAGAACACGCTGGGTGGGAACGGGCGCGGACGGCCCGGCCGGTGGGGCAACTTCAGTCATCGCGCTATTTTCGCACGGACCGGCGCAACGCCTGCGACCGGCCGGTTGGGCAGCTGAACGTGTTTGTCCGGTGCACCGGCACAGCTGCGGCCATGCCGCTCGCATGGCGGCGTGGCCGGGCGGCGGCTGGGTGCGGGCAACGCAGCAAAGAACCAGTGCTGCGCCGTGCGAGCGAGATCAGCGGCCGGGCAGGCGACGGCCGAAGACCACGTGTCCGGTCAGCCGCGCGCCCTGCGGCGCGGCCAGGCGTAGCGCGCCCACACGCTACCGATCAGCAAGGTCACCACACCCATCACCAGCATGCCGACGCCCACGCCGGCCGGGCCGAAGCGTTCGTATAGCAGGCCGCCGCGGTTGACGGCGGCCAGTGCCTGCGGGTGCAGCAGTGTCCAACCGCCTTGCCCTGCGCAGAGCAGGCCAATCAGCACGAGCGCCAGCGGCTTGATCGGGATCATGCGCGCGGCCCGGCTGCCGGCGGCAGTCGTTGCAGGCTGCGCGCCAGGGTCCACACCAGCACCCCGACCCCCACGCCCTGCACGGCGGTCAGCACGAAGCGGCCGATGCCCATGACCAGACTGATCTGGCGCACGTTGCCCTGCTGCAGCAGCAGCATCGGAATTGCCTGCAGGGCGACCTCGGCCAGCACGCAGCCCAGCAGCACCCACAGCGCGGCCAGTGCAGCGCCGCGCAGGCGCCCGCGCGGGGCACGCCACAGCAACACCAGGCCCAGCAACAGTGCGATCAGCATCGGTGCGCGCGACAGCAGGCTGGTGATCAGGCTGAGCAGGATCTCGGTGACGTTCATCGCCGCCGGCTCAGTCGGCGCTGACCAGCACCGCCTCGCGCGCGCGCAGCGCGGCGTAGACCGGGTCGGTCTGCGGACGCACGCCATGCCACAGCGAGAAACTTTCCGCGGCCTGCTCCACCAGCATGCCCAGACCATCGATGGCGTAGCGGCATTGCGCCGCGCGCGCCCAGGCCAGGAAGGCGATGGCGGTGGGGCCATAGTTGAGGTCAACCGCTGCGGTGAGGCTGTTGACCAGGCCCAGCGGCAGCGCGAACGCGCCGGCCTCACGGTCGCGGCCCGCAGCAGTGGCGTTGACGATCAACTCGAAGTCGCCCAGATCCCGCAGGTCTTCGATGTAGCGCGACACCACGCGCCCGGGTTCGCCCAGCGCATCGCACAACGCGTCGGCACGCTCGGGCGAGCGGTTCACCACCACCATTTCAGTGATGCCGGCATCCAGCAGCGCCGGAGCCACACCGCGGGCGGCGCCACCGGCGCCCAGCAGCAGGACGCGGCGACCGCGCAGATCCAGGCCATGGCGATCGGTGAGATCGCGTACCAGGCCGACGCCGTCGGTGTTGTCGCCCTGCCATTGGCCATCGTTCCGCACCAGCGTATTGACCGCTCCGGCCAGGCGCGCGCGATCGCTCAGGCTGCCGGCCAGCGCGCAGGCCGCTTCCTTCAGCGGCAGGGTGACGTTGGCGCCCTTGCCGCCTTCATCGGCAAAGCGCTCCAGCGCGGCGGTGAACTCTTCCGGCGGTGCGTCGATGGCGGTGTAGTCCAACGCGATGCCGGTCTGCTTCCCGAAGTCGGCATGGATGGCCGGCGACAGCGAATGGGCGACGGGGTGGCCGAATACGGCATAACGGGATACGGGCATGAAACGCTCTCTGGTTGACTAGACTGTGCGCAAGATGAGGCAGGAACACCGCATGCACTATCGATGGACACTGCTCGCGCTGGCGGCGAGTTTACTCTGCGTCCCGTCTGCTTCGGGGCTTGCTGAATTCGGGATCGAAGGCATGGGCGTGGTGTCCACGGCGGCCAACGAGGCGCACGCCACGCTCAGCCCGGACGGGCAGCGCATCGTCTGGGCCAGCGACCGCGCCGGTGGCGCCGGCGGCTGGGACCTGTGGCAGGCACAGCTGCGCGGTGGGCGCTGGCAGGATGCGCAAGCGCTGCCGATCAACAGCGCCCAGGACGATACCTCGCCGCTGTTCAGTGCCGATGGACGCTGGCTGCTGTTTGCCTCGGCGCGGCCTGGCGGCGCCGGTGGCAGCGATCTGTACCGGGTGCCGGTGGATGCGCAAGGCAAGCTCGGTGCGGTGCAATCGCTGGGTGCCGCGATCAACAGCCGCGGCGATGAGCGCGCGCCCAGCCTGTCGCTGGATGGCACGCGCCTGCTGTTTGCCAGCGATGGCCACGGCGGCGCCGGTGGCGCCGGTGGCGCCGGTGGCCTGGATGTATTCGTGGCGCGCTGGGATGGGCACGCATTCTCCGCACCGGCACCGCTGGGCGACATCAATACGCCGGCCGACGAGCTGGATGCGGCCTGGCTCGGCGACGGGCGTGGGCTGGTGTGGACGCGCGGGAAGAGTGCAGGCCCCAGCCAGCTCCTGCTGGCTGCCTGCAAGGACGGGCACTACGCTCACGGTCAGCCAGTGCCGCTGTCGTTCAATGGCCCGCAGGAGCGCACATTTGGTGCAGTGGTGGACGTCGCCAAACCGGGCGAACTCCTGGTCACCGGCAGTGCCCGCGCGCCACGCGCAGGGCAACTGGATCTGTACCGGATGAAGGCGCCGTCGGTGGACGGCGATACCAGCTGCCGCTGAGCGCGCGCCACGGTGGCACGCGTGGAGGCTTCATCGCCGGATCAACGCACGATCTTGTGCCGGCGCCGCGCAGGGTGGCTGAAACGTAGGACCACTCCCCGGCGAGGCCGCATCATCGCGGCACACGATCTCGCACCGTCGTGCTGATCGCCGTATCGCACGATGTGGTGGCCCCATCCAGCCACCGTGCGCAGCGCGCTGCCTCACGCAGGCAGTCGGCAACCGCGCTGGCTCAATACACATCGCGCCGGTAACGGCCGGCGGCGGTCAGTGATTCCACGCGTGCCTCGCCGAGGAGTTCGCGCAGCGTGGCGTCCACCGCGCGCGCCATGCTGTCCAGGCTGCCGCAGACATGGATCACCGCACCGCGATCGATCCAGTGCCGTAGCGCCTCGCCGGTGTCGTGCAGCCGATGCTGCACATAGCGTTTTTGCGGCTGGTCGCGCGAGAACACCTGGTCCAGCTGCTGCAGATGCCCACTGGCCTGCCAGGCCTGCAGCTCATCGGCGAACAACTGGTCGTGCGCGGCCTGCCGCTCGCCGAACAACAGCCAGTGCCCATGCACGCCGGCCAGTTCGGCCTCGCGCAACAACGCGCGCAGCCCGGCGATGCCGGTGCCGTTGCCGATCAACACCATGGGTGCCGCTTCGACGCGATGGAAGCCCGGGTTGGTGCGCAGACGTGCACGCAGCGGCGTGCCGACGGGCGCGTGGCAGATCAGCCAGCCCGAGCCCAGGCCGGGGCTGCCGTCGCTGCGCGTGGTCAGCCGGACCACCGCGCTCGCCACGCCATCGGCCGGCACGCTGGCCAGCGAATAGTCGCGGGTGGGCAAGC
The DNA here is from genome assembly GCF_003600855.1 of Xanthomonas sp. CFBP 7698. Classification (NCBI taxonomy): domain Bacteria; kingdom Pseudomonadati; phylum Pseudomonadota; class Gammaproteobacteria; order Lysobacterales; family Lysobacteraceae; genus Xanthomonas; species Xanthomonas sp. CFBP 7698. The sequence continues at coordinate 177,373 of NZ_PRDN01000005.1, read as the reverse complement.
AGTCGCAGGCATCCAGCCAGGCCTGTGGATCCGGATGCTGCGCTGGCGGCGTGGCGGGCGCCTGCGGCAGCACACGCTCGGCGGCGGCCTGATGGAGCGGCAGCAACTGCGCATCGACATGCACCAGCGCCCCGGGCGGCAGGCTCCATGCGGCCAGGCAGGCCCGCACCTGCGCGTCGGCATGCGCGGGCTGCACTTCGAGAATGTCGCCGGCCTGCCAGTGCGCCTCGGGCGGTGGCTGCAGGTCGATGCGCCAGATCGGCGCGCCTTCGCTACCCGGATTGAGATGGGCGCGCGCCAGCAATGTCCAAGAACTCAGGCGTGGTCGCGCCAGGGTCGCGGCGGCCACCGGTGCGCCGGCAATCTGCTCCAGCTGCGCATGCCATTGCGCCAGCGCCTGCGGATCGGCGTTGTCCATTTCCACCGTTGCAAACAGCGCGCGGGCGCCCTGCGCGTCCAGCCACTGTTCGACACGCCGCGAGAACCCGCAAAACTGCGCGTACTGGCGGTCGCCCAGTGCCAGCACCGCATAGGCCAGCTGCGGCAAGGCGATCTGCTGGCGCAGCAGCTCACGCTCGACCACGCGTGCTGCATCCGGCGGCTCGCCATCGCCGAAGGTGCTGATCACCAGCAGGGCGTGCCGCGTGCCCTGCAGGTGCTGCGCATCCACCTGTGCCAGCGGGCGCACCTGCACGGGCAGGCCGGCGGCCTGCAGATGCCCGGCCGCCTGCCAGGCCAGCCGCTCGGCAAAGCCGCTCTGGCTGGCGAACGCAATCAACCATGGTTCGACCTGCGACGCCGGCGGGGCGCTTTGCAGCATCACCCGGGCGGCGCGCAACGCGCGCTTCTTGCCGCGCCGGTCCAGATACAGCATCCAGCCGCTGACGAAAAACACCGACATGCCCAGGCTGGCCAGCATCACCACGATGCGCCCCGGCAAGCCGAAGAAACTGCCCGAATGCAGCGCAAACATGCTGACCATCAACTGCTGCCCGCGCGGCCTTGCCGCGTAGTCCTGCCGGCGCAGCACGGCACCGCTGGCGGCATCGAGGTCCAGGGCGTTCAAGGCGCGGTCGTGATCCGCGTGATCGGGCAGAAACCGCACATTCAAGGCCTGCCCGGCACGCGCTGGAATACGCAGATCCAGCGCGGCGTGATGCGTTGCCGGGATGCCATCCAGGGTGCGTTGCACGCGCGCAAAATCCACCGTTGCCGGACGCCGGTCGCGCCGGTCGTCGCGCGCCGCGGGCTCGCCACCGAGCACGGCCGCCATGCCGTCGCGGTACCAGGGATAGGACCAGGTCAGGCCGGTCAACGCGATGGGCAGATACACCAGCAGGCACCAGGTGCCGAACACCGCGTGCAGGCTCCACAGAAAACTGCGGCCCTGCCGGCGCCACTCCACCACCCACCAGGTGCGCAGGCTCCACCACCGGCGTGGCCAGCGCAGATAGAGCCCGGATGCGCAGAAAAACAGCAGGATCAGCGTGCAGGCGCCAGTCACTGCCTGGCCGCGTTTGCCCGCCGCCAGATGGCGGTGCAGATCCTCAAGGAAGGCAAACGTACTGCTCAGCCGCGGCGCCGCCACCCGCTCACCGGTATACGGGTCGAAATACACACGTGCACTGCCCTTGGCGGCGAGCCGCGCATTGGAGGGCCGCTCACCGGTGGGGTCGATCAGCATCCGGGTGACCGGCGGCGGCCCGGACGTGGTCGGTGCCAGATCCAGCCGCTGCAGCAGCACATCCACCGGCAACGCACGCTCGCCTGCCGCGTGCCGCTGGGCCAGCTGCACGAGGGGCGGATTGGCCAGCCGAACAAGTTCGTTCTCGAAGGACATCGAGGCGCCGGTCAGCCCCATCACCGACAGCACCAGACCGGCCGTGATGCCGAGCAACCAGTGCAGCTGGAACAGCAGCGTTTTGATCAAGACGGCAGAAGATCAGTGACGGCCCGGCATTGTAGATGAGAATGCGTCTCGCATGCGCCGCCGCATGGGTGACTCGGCGCCACGGCGGCGCATGTGGTCCAACCGTCATCAGCCGCACGTGGGACTGCTGGATGCTCTCGATCGACGACCGTGCAGCATGCGGCGTGCGACGCGGTGATCGATCGCATGTGGCCAAATCGGCAACACAGCGCGATCCGCATGGCGTTACCGGCGTGGCAGGAAGTGTCTGCACAGCGCCTGGAGCGATCTGGAACGGGTCGTGCTGCATCTGAACACGACGCACCGAATCGCCATGCTCCAGATGCAGTGATCGCAGTCATCGCAGTGACTTTCGTGGCACCTGGATGCTGTTTGAAACGGCATTGGCCACGCCGCAGTGCATCCCGGTGCGTGCGGGTTGGACACCGCAGGGAACCGACTCGGTCGCACCGCAAAACGTTCGGAACGTGCCGCTCATCGAACCATGATGTCGTTGCGGGTCGAGTGCACTCAACCCATCCGCGCGGCCGCTCGCCGCGGATGGGTGACTGGAACCGGCGCGCTTTAGCCTCTTCCTGCGCGGGGTTTACTCCCGCACTCGGCTCCACCCACGGCTCTGTCAGTCGCGCATTCAGCGCGTGCGGCTGCGTCGCCGTGGCGCAGCCGCGCCGTGCGGGTCAGCGTGCGTCTTCGCGCAACCAACGCGCCACTTGCGGGGCGAAGTAGGTCAGCACGCCATCGGCACCGGCGCGCTTGAAGGCCATCAGCGCTTCCAGCACGCACTTGCGCTCGTCCAGCCAGCCGTTGGCCGCCGCCGCCTTGAGCATGGCGTACTCGCCGCTGACCTGATATGCGAAGGTCGGCACGCGGAATTCGTCCTTTACCCGGCGCACCACATCCAGATACGGCATGCCCGGCTTGACCATCACCATGTCCGCACCCTCTTCCAGATCCAGCGCGATCTCGCGCAAGGCTTCGTCGCCGTTGGCGGGGTCCATCTGGTAGGTGGTCTTGTCGGCCTTGCCCAGATTGCCGGCGCTGCCCACCGCATCGCGGAACGGGCCATAGAACGCCGAGGCGTACTTGGCCGAATACGCCATGATGCGTACGTTGAGATGCGCATCGGCATCCAGCGCGCGGCGGATCGCACCGATGCGGCCGTCCATCATGTCCGAAGGCGAAATGATGTCCACACCGGCCTGCGCATGCGACAGCGATTGCTTGACCAGCGCCTCGACGGTGATCTCGTTGAGCACATAGCCCTTGTGATCGATGATGCCGTCCTGCCCGTGCGTGGTGTACGGGTCCAGCGCCACGTCGGTCATGACGCCCAGCTCGGGGAAGCGCGACTTGAGCGCACGTACCGCGCGCTGCGCCAGGCCGTCCGGGTTCCAGGCTTCGGCTGCGTCCAAGCTCTTGCCGGCCGGGTCGATCACCGGAAACAGATCGATCACCGGGATGCCCAGTTCCAGGGCGTTCTCTGCCTCGCGCAGCAACTCGTCCAGCGACAGCCGCTCCACGCCCGGCATTGAGGCGATCGGCGCGCGGCCAGGCAACTCGTGCACGAACACCGGCCAGATCAGGTCATCGATGGTCAGCGTGTTTTCGCGCATCAACCGACGCGAAAACGCATCGTGGCGCATGCGACGGGGGCGATAGTGCGGATGGGCCATGACAAGGCTCCTGGAGACAGCCCACAAGTCTACGCCCGCCGCCTTGCCGCAGACGCGCTGCGACGCACTGTCGCAGCGCTGCAACGGCTTAGATCACCCCGCCGCCCAGGCTCAGGCGGATCACCCCGACCACGATCACCAGGCCGTTGAGCAGCAGGCCGGTCTTGGCCCGCCCACGGTTGCCTGCCGAGGTGAACAACAGCGCGATCGCCGCGATGATGGCGCCGACCGCCGCGAACGGAATCAGGAACCAGTTGCCCCACCCCAGCAGCGGGATGAAGGCCAGCACCATCCACAGCAGCGCCACAATGCCCCAGAGCAGGCTGATCAGTCCCACGTGCCACCTCGTCCGTCGAAGAAAGGCGCAGCTTAACGGTGCGCCTGCCAAGACGCCGTGGGCGGGTGGTCACCCTGACCAATGGCGGCTTGGCGGCAGCCTCACATGGGCGTGGCTAGGGTGCGTCAAACTCCGGTGCACTTCGCAACCACTCGCACCACGGCCGCCCGCGCCGTGTTGTTAGCCACTCTTCAGTTCGGCCACCGGATCATCGCTGTCACTGTCGTCAACAGGGGGCTATTGCATGAACAAGCACATCGTCATCGGCGCCACGCTGGCCCTGCTGCTGGCCGGCTGCGCCAGCAGTTCCAAGGTGATGCTGGGCCAGGCCCGCGCGCCAATCGACCCCGCGCAGGTGCAGGTGTATTCCAACGCCCCGGTCGGCTCGGTGGAGATCGCCCAGCTCGAATCCACCAGCGCCGCCGGCTTCGGCACCCAGGGCCAGACCGATGCCGCCGTGGAGCGCCTCAAGCGCGAAGCGGCCAAGCTCGGCGCAAACGGGGTGGTCATCGTCGGGGTGGGCTCGGAGCGCTCCGGCGGCGGCCTGTCGGTGGGCGGCGGCAGCTACGGCGGCCGCGTCGGTGGCGGGCTGGGTATCGGCATCCCGACCACCCAGAAGCGCGCGGCTGGCATGGCGATCTGGGTGCCTGCGGGGGCGCAGTCGCCCCCCCCTGCACCGCACGAGCGCTGAGCGGATTTGACCGTTTCACCCGCGACTGCCTTGAAGAGCCGCTGGAGATTCCGATCAAATAAAAAAGACGCAGCCATTGGCTGGCGGTAGGTAGTGCTTTCTCGCTCGGCTCGCTGTTATGGGCTAGGGAAGGTCGGCAGATGAGGCGTCGTGTTGACCCGTACCTGATCTTCTACTTCGGCGCTTGGTTGCGAGCGTCGTGAGGGCCTGCCAAGCTAGTGGCAGAGCACGCAAGCTCATCAGCCAGTGTTGCTAGTCTAAGCGCACGGTATATATCTTCATTGACAGAAGGATTCCTAATGAAACGCTGGATATGGATGTTAGTCGGATTTGTTGGGATCCAGGTCACCGCGTTGGCGTCGACGCCGCACCAGACCTTGGTCTGCCGTATGGATGACCCCTTTTTGTTCTGCTCAAAAGGTTGTGATTCACCGGACTACAACTGGAAGCCGCTAGATCCGATTTCAGGCACATGGACCCCTGTTGCGCCGTACTGCCCCTTCCCAACTCCGACATCGACGAATTACTGCAAAGGGTGGACGATGATCGCAATCGCCGCCCTGACCCAGTATCAGTCGATCTGCCCCGGCGCTTTGAAGGAAGGAAAGTGGAAAGGCACCAAGCAGCCGGAAATGGTGCCGTTCAAGCACTGAGCACTGAGGCTGTGCCACACGCGGGCATGCAGGCGTGGCGGACCAGTTTGTTGATCATTATCCAGCACGCTGTTGTTAGCGCTTGCGTTGCTGCGCGGGAATGAACTGCGTCTCCACCGCCTTGGCCAGTTGGTCGGGCGGCAACAAGCCCTGGTCGAGCAGGAAATTGTTGAAGGCCAGGCGGTCGAACTTCTTGCCCAGTGCCAGTTCGGTGCGCATGCGCAGTTCGAGGATGCGGGTGTAGCCGTAGAAGTAGCTGCCGGCCTGGCCGGGCGCGCGGACGGTGTAGCGGTCCAGTTCCTGGCGGGTCATGGCCGGCGAGAGGCCGACGTCGTCTTCCAGCACCTGGCGTGCGCGTTCGCGGTCGATCAGGCCCAGGTTGAGCATCGGGTCGAGCATGGCGCGGGCGGCGCGCAGCAGGCGGAACTGCAGGGCGATCAGCTGGCCGTCGAGCGGTTCGTACGGCACCATTTCGGCTTCGGCATACAGCGCCCAGCCCTCGACGTTGACCGAGTTGAAGGCGAACAGGCTGCGCGCCAGCGAGATGCCACGTTCGACCATGGCGGTGAACTGCAGCTCGTGGCCGGGGCGGCCTTCGTGGGCGCTGAGCGTCCAGGCCGCCGAGCCGAAGTTGAAGTCGTCGTACTGCTCCTTCTTGGCGCCGTCGGCGGTCGGGTTGCCCAGCGGCAGCACGAACTGGCCCTGCTGGCCGGTGTTGCCGATCAACGGCGCCGGCAGGAAATGCGGCGCCGGTTGCGCGGCGCTTTCGGCGGCGCTGCCCAGGCGCATCTGCATCGGGCGGTTGGGCACATCGACGATGCGCTGCTGGCGGATGATCGGGTCGATCTGGTCGATCACGCCGCGGTAGTGGGTCTCCAGCTGGTCGTCGGCAATCTTGTTGCCCTTGAGCGCACGGATCACCTGCACATAATCGCTGCCCTGCACGCCCTTGGCCTTGGCCACCAGCGGCGCAAGCTGGCGCATGGCCGAGCGGGTTTCCATGAATTCCAGCTGCGCGCGCTGGATCAACTGCTGCGGGGCGATGTCGATGCCGACCTGCTTGAGCTGGAAGGCGTACAGCGGCTCGGGCAGGCGGGTGTCCTTGCGCGCCTTGGGCAGCACCGTGCTGCGGGTCCAGGCGGCGTAGTCCTTGAGCTGGGTGGACATGGCCTTGAGCGCCTCGTCGGCGCCGGCGATCTTGTACTTGGCGAACAACTCGCCGATACCGGCGACGTAGGTGTCCACATTGGCCAGCGCCTGCTCCACTTCGCGCTGGGTGGGCTGCAGCAGTGCGGTGTTGCCCAGCTTTTCTTCGTAGCGCTGGCGCGCCAGCGTGGTGGTGGGCGTGCTGCCCGGCACCAGGCCGACGTAACGCTTGAGGCGGTCCAGCGCCTTGGCGCGGCGTTCGGGCACGGTCTGGTCGGACAGCAGGCCATTGAGGCCACTGAAGACCGCCTCAGGAGCGTCGCTCCAGGGCAACAGATACCGCTCGTTGAGCTCGCTGCCTTCGATGTTCTGCGCGGCCGCGCCGATCATGATCTGCAGGTCCTGGCGCACGTTGGCATCGCGCTCGGTGGCCAGCTTGGCCTGCAGCGTGGCGCGCGCCTTTTGCATCGCATCGCGATAGCGCGCAGCGTTGTCCGGGCCCAGGTCGACGACCTGATCGTCGTAACCAGGCACGCCGAAGAAGCTGGCGTATTCGGGCTGGAACGGCGCCTGCGCGTTGAGCAGGATCTGCGCATAGCCGTTGCTGGTCTGCACCCAGGCCGGGCTGGCGGGAGCTTTAGCAGTATTTGGGCTGGTCTGCGCCTGCAGCGGCAGACAAGTGCAGAGCGCCAGGGCGACGGCAATCACAAGAGGCTTCATCGGGAAGATTCCAACAGGGCGATGCGCGACCGTACGCGGAGAGCGCGGTGTCGACAACCTGCCGAAGGTCATCGTGCCGGCCGCCACAGCCTATTGCTGTGCGTCGGGCGAAGAATCGACGCGAAAAGGCGGACGAAGCGGTTCGTGAATTCGGGTTCGACGTCAGCTGGCCACTCACCAGTTTCCGCTTCGCCTCTGCTCGCCCGAGATTTCAGTCAACGTCGGGCGAGCTGCGCCAGCTCCAGCTTTGACTTACCATGGATGGAACGTACACTTCAAGAATCAGCACCCAAGGAATCGTCATGAAACGCTGGATAGGGATGTTTGCAGTTCTTCTATTCTCTCAGGCGGCTAGCGCAGCGGGACAAAGTGTTTATCAAGAGCTCGTATGCCGCAGCAATGATCCCTTTGTGTTTTGCACCCAGGGGTGCAAAGACGAGGACAAAAACTGGACACCGGTTGACCCGATCTCTGGCACCTGGGTCGCTGTTCCGGGCTATTGCCCATGGCCAACGAGTACGGGACCCTGTTGCGTGGGCAATGTCTGTTTCAACGTGTGGACACAGACCGCCGTCACCGCAGTGGGCCAGTACGTGAGTATTTGTCCGCATGCGAAGAAACAGGGCCAGTGGAAAGGAAAGCAACGACCTGAAAAGGTTCCGTTTGATCATTAAGCAGCGCACTCTGAGTACCGCTCGGCTTTAAAATGCGGCAATCGCGAGGCTTCTTGCGAGCGCTGCACTATCACATCCCTAAACCGTGCATTGACATGCGATCGCTTCGTCATATAAAAGCGGCCGGGTTTAAAAAATACACACTGAGACGTCTGCTTTGTTATTAAAGCGAAGACTTAAAATCTCTGTATCAGGGAGTAGTCACTACTCCCTGTTTTCCTGAGCTATCGACAGTCTTCAACAAACGTATCCCACTTAGATGTCAGGGGTCGAAGCCGGCATCAAACAGCGCTTCAAAAACGCTTCGGCGGTCTTGTAACGATGCAGTGCAGTGGCGCCTGAAACACTGTGCTTCGCACCGGGATAGGTCATCAGCTCGAACGCAGTGCCGCGTTGCTGCAACTCGCTCATCAGCGCGGTGGAGTTGGTGAACAACACGTTGTCGTCGGCCATGCCGTGGATCAGCAGTAGCCTGGCGCGCAGGCCGTCCAGATGGGTGGCGATGCGTGCGTCGCGATATCCGTCGGCATTGCCGGCCGGCAGGTCCATGTAGCGCTCGGTGTAATGGGTGTCGTACAGGCCCCAGTCGGTGACCGGCGCGCCGGCCACGCCGCAGGCATAGGCGTCGCTGTGCTTGGCCAGCAGCATCAAGGTCATGTAGCCGCCGTTGGACCAGCCCTGCACGCCGATCCGCCTGGCATCCACCCAGGGCTGGCGCTTGAGCCAGGCCACGCCTTGCAGCTGGTCGTCCACCTCGACGGTGCCCTGCCTGCCGTACAGCGCGCCACCGAAGTCGCGACCGCGCCGTGGGGTGCCGCGGTTATCCAGCGAAAACACCACGTAACCGCGCTGGGCCAGGTATTGATCGAACAAGGCATCGCCACGGCCGGGCCAGGCATCGAGCACGGTCTGCGCGGCCGGGCCGCCGTAGACATAGACGATGACCGGGTAGCGCTTGGCCGGATCGAAATGGTCTGGCTTGGTGAGGCGGTACTGCAAGGGCGTCTTGCCGTCGGCGGCAGTCAGCGTGCCGAACTCCACCGGGCGCTGCGCGTCGCGGTAGCGGGCATACGGATGCTGCGGATCGGCAAGATCATTGGTGAGCAAGGTGGCGATTTTTTCGCCATTGGCCCGGAACAGTTCGATCTGCGGCGGCGTGGTGGTGTTGGACCAGGTGTCGACATACACGCTGGCGTTGTTTGCAAAACTGGCCACGTGCGTGCCGCGGGTGCTGGAGCGCTTTTCGATCGCACCGCCGGCCAAGGGTACCGCGTAGATCTGGGTCTGGGTCGGCGACTCTTTGCTGGCGGAGAAGTACACCGTGCCGGCCTGCTCATCGACGGCGAGCAAGGCATCCACCACCCAGTCGCCGGAGGTCAGCGGCGTCAGCGTGCGGCCGTCTTCGGAGGCAAGGTAGAGGTGCTCGTACCCGCTGCGTTCGGAGTTCCAGAGAAAGCGACCGTCCTTGAGGAAACGCAGGTCGTTGGTCAGCGGGACCCAGGTGGGCGAGGTCTCGGTGATGAGCGTGCGCTGCGCGCCACTGGCCAGCGTGGTTTCGATCAGCTCGAGGGTTTTCTGGTCGCGCGACTGGCGCTGGAAGGTCAGCCGCTGCGCATCGCGCCAGTCCACGCGTGCCAGGTAGATATCCGGGTTCTTGCCCAGGTCGACCCAGCGCGGAGCCGCCTTGGCGCGCGGTGCGATCACGCCCAATTGCACCGCCACATTCGGCTGGCCGGCCTGCGGATAGCGTTGGCTGATCACTTCGGTGTGGTCGGCATACACTTCCGGGCGTTTTTGCACCGGCACCTGCACTTCGTCGATACGCGCGAAGGCAATGGCCGAATCGTCCGGTGCCCACCAGTAGCCGGTATGGCGATCCATTTCTTCGTCGGCGACGAATTCGGCCACGCCATTGCCGATGGTCTCGCTGCCATCGTGGGTGAGCTGCAATGGCTTGCCGCTGGCCAGGTCGATCACCCACAGATTGCGCTCGCGCACGAAGCTGACGAAGCCGCCCTCGGGCGAGAGCTTGGCATCGGTGGCGAAACCTTCGCCGTGGGTGAGCTTGCGCACCGCGGCCGCACCGGTCTTGCGCAGGTCATACAGATATAGCTCGCCGCCGAGCGGGAACAGCAACGCCTGCGCATCCGGGGCCCATTGGTAATCGACGATGCCGGTCAATGCGGCGATGCGTTGGCGCTCGCGCCGGGCCTTTTCGGCATCGCTCAAGGTCTCGGTGCCGGGCAGCACGACCTTGGAATCGACCAACAGGCGGGTCTGGCCGCTGGCGATGTCGTATTCCCACAGATCCAGCTGGTTGCGGTCACTGTCCTTGCCGCGCAGGAAGGTCACCCGCGAGCCGTCGGGCGCCACCTTGGGCTTCATCAGCGTCGGGCCGGACAGCGGCAACGGGCCGGTGATGGCCTCCAGGGTGAGTTTTTCGGCGTGGGCCATGGGGATGGTGATAAGAGCAGCTAACAACACGTAACGGGCAGTCAACAGACGGGTGTGGACGGCGCGCAGGAACCGCAGTGTACGAGGAGTCCATGCCGATTCCGAGCAGCGGCCGCGTTGGTTTGATGGCGGCACAGTCGGCATGAGGGCAAGGTCGGCGGATGGGGCGCGCATTGAAGATCCTGTCTGAAGACTGCGCACAGGATGCGGGTGCGTGCGGTGTTTGAGAAGCGTGGCGGCCGTGCGCGTTCGTGGCGACGGGTATCTATGGGGGGTGGTTGGTGGTGTCGAGGCCGGGTCGCGAACAGGCCAGCGTATGTGCTTTCTGCTCGATGCCGAAGTGCGATGCGGGCGGGCTACCACGGGCCTGACGCAGCGCGGGTGACCGGTGGCTGCGACTGTGATGCGGAGCCGTACCCTCACCCCAACCACTCTCCCGCGGGAAGAGGGGCTCTGGCTTGCTTCTCCCAGCGGGAGGGAGAGGGGGCTGGCTTGCTTCTCCCAACGGGAGAAAAAGGGGCTTAGCTTCCTTCTCCCGCCGGGAGAAGGTGGCGCGTAGCGCCGGATGAGGGTCGGGCGCAGCCCGGCCTTGCGCTTGGAACCGCTGCGTAGCGCGGTGTCTGACCGCGCTAGTGCGCACGGCGATCCACTCCAGGACATCCCCATGCAAGACAGGCCCTGCGGCGCTCAGCCCCAGCAGCACGACGCCTCAGCACCATGTTTCCGCGCTCTGCCTCAGCCCTACGCCTCAGCGCTTACCGAACAAATGCTTGCGCTCTTCCTCGCTGAGCGGCTTGCCGGCGTTGGGGTTCACCTGCTCTTTCAGCGCATAGGCGCGCTGGGTGGCCGGGCGCGCGGCGATGGCGTCATGCCAGCGCTTCAGGTGGGGGAACGCGGCGTAGTCCGGGCGGATGTCCGCATAGACCTCCAGCCACGGGTAGCTGGCCATGTCGGCGATGCTGTAATCCTCGCCCGCCAGGAAGGCGTGCTCGGCCAGGCGCTTGTCCAGCACGCCGTGCAGGCGGCGCACCTCGGTGTTGTAGCGATCCACCGCGTAGGCAATCTTGTCCGGGGCATAGACGTTGAAGTGACCCATCTGGCCGGTCATCGGGCCCAACCCGCCCATCTGCCAGAACAGCCATTCCAGCGCGGCGATCCGCCCACGCGCATCGCGTGGCAGGAAGCGGCTGGTCTTTTCGGCCAGGTACAGCAGGATCGCGCCGGACTCGAACACGCTCTGCGGCGCGCCGCCATCGGCTGGTGCATGGTCGACGATGGCCGGCATCTTGTTGTTGGGCGAAATCTGCAGGAACGCCGCTTCGAACTGCTCGCCCTTGCCGATGTCCACCGGCTTGATGGTGTAGTCCAGCCCGGCTTCTTCCAGGAACAGGGTGACTTTGTGGCCGTTGGGGGTGGGCCAGTAATACAGGTCGATCATGGGTGCTCCGGTAGGTGAGGGGTAATGCGCGACCGGACGACGCCGAATTCCTCGGCGTGCACGGCCGCGTGTCCGAGGTCGGCAACCGCGTTGTAGCCAGGGCAGTTCACCGGTGCACGCGTGCCGCCCTGTCGGTCGCAATGAGACGCCTTCGGAACGGAACAAGCGCATGAGGAGTGCACGCATTGCCCGTCCCGAAATGACCGATCCCAAGCGCTGGACCATGCCATCCACGCCGATGGTACGGCCCCCGCTGTTGTACGCGCGTGCACCGTCACTGCCCCTGCTGGAACGATGTGTGACGCCATTGGCTTGCGGCCGATGCTGCAGTGCAAATTGACTTTGTTAAGCCTGCGCTAACAAATGCTCGATTGTTCGATCGACCTTTGCCTGTCCCGCTCGGGCCCGGCCTTATCTTTTGTTTGGGGAAGCAATCACCGTGAGAGAGACACGCACCCTGCCGCGCACGCGGCGCCTGACGTCTGCCCTGTTGTTCGCATTGTCGACGCCGCTGGCCGCGCAGACCGCGCCGGCGCCGCAATCGGCATCCACCGTCCCGGGCTCCAGTCAGGCCGATCCCGCCACCCTCGATACCGTCCAGGTCAGCGGTATCCGTGGCAGCCTCACCTCGTCGATGAACGTCAAACGCGATGCGCAAGGCATCGTCGACGGCATCGTGGCCGAGGATATCGGCAAGTTCCCCGACACCAATCTGGCCGAATCGTTGCAGCGCATCAGCGGTGTGTCGATCGACCGTTCGCTGGGCGAAGGCTCGCGCGTCACCGTGCGCGGCGTCGGCCCGGACTTCAACCTGGTGCTGTTGAACGGCCGGCAGATGCCGGGCGCCAGCATCGAGGAATCCAATGCCTCCAACTCGCGTGCGTTCGACTTCGCCAACCTGGCGTCCGAGTCGATCTCCGGGATCGAGGTGTTCAAGACCAGCCGTGCCAGCACGCCTACCGGCGGCATCGGCGCGACCATCAACATCAAGACGGCCCGCCCGCTGGACAACCCCGGCATGCATGCCAACGTGGGTCTGAAGGGCGTGCACGATGCGTCCAACGAGAACCTGCCCGGGCGTTTGCAAGGCGATTCGCTGACGCCGGAAATCTCCGGCATCTTCAGCAACACCTCGGCGGACGGGCGCTTCGGCGTGTCGCTGAGCGGCAGCTACCAGGAACGCGACTTCGGCTACAGCCAAGTCGGTGTGCCCAACGGCTGGCGCTCGTTCCGTGGCGATTCCACCGCCTACGGCACCATTCCGCAGCCGGGCACGGTGGGCTCGGAAAACATCGTCAACCGTCCTGGCCCCAACGATATCTATTCGGTACCGCAGAACCTCAATTACCGCGTGGTCGGGGTCGAACGCCAGCGCACCAACGGGCAGCTGGTGCTGCAGTACAAGCCGCTGGACAACATCACCACCACGCTGGATTACACCTACTCGGAAAACAAGATCCAGCAGCAGCGCAACGAGATGTCGGTGTGGTTCAACTACGGCCCGTCTGCCAGCGCCTGGACCAATGGGCCGGTGGCCGGCCCGATCACCTATTCGGAAATCGTCGACCCGGCCACCAGCGATCTGGCCACCGCCGGCTCCAAGGCGGCCACGCGTAACCAGAACAAGTCGCTGGGTTTCAACGTGGATTGGGCGGTGAACGATCAGTTCAAGCTCAACTTCGACATCCACCGCTCCACCGCCGAAGCCGGCGCGGACAGCCCGTACGGGTCGAGCAATTCGCTGGGCGTGTCCGGGTTCTACCGCGGCACCTCGGTGGTGGATTTCAGCAAGGATTTCCCGGTGTTGCAGCAGCAGCTGGGCTTCGGGCTGACCGGGCTGGACCCGTCGCGCACGCTGGTCACCGGCTCGGCGTTCCGCAACAGCTACATGAAGTCGGAGATCGACCAGGCGCAGGTCAACGGCGACTTCACCTTCGAAAACTATTCGCAGTTGAAGTTCGGCATCGGCAGCACCGAGGTCAAGAACCGTTCGGCATTTTCCAACGTGCAGCGCGACACCTGGGGCGGCAACGGCACCGCGGCCGATTATCCGGACGACCTGTGGATTCCCAGTTCGTTTGCGCAGTATTTCGATGCGATCGATGGCAGCGGCAATCCGGCGCAGTTCAACCAATTGTTCCTGTTCGATTTCGAACGTGCCCGCCAGGCCGCCGCGCAAGCCGCCGGCGACGACGCGCTGTACCGCATCTCGCCGGTGTTCACCACCGACCGCCGCGTCACCGAAAAGTCCAAGAACGCCTACCTGCAGTGGAACAACAGCTGGGACGATCTGCGCGTGCCGATCAGCCTGGCCGCCGGCGTGCGTTACGAAGAAACCAAGGTCGATGCGCAGGCACTGGTGCCGGTGGCAGTGGGTATCGACTGGGTCGCCAACAACGAGCTGCCGATTCGTGTGGCCAATTCGGCGTTTTCCGGCGCCAGCGGCAAGTACGAATACTGGCTGCCCAGCCTGGACCTGAGCTTCAAGCTCACCGAGGATCTGGTGCTGCGCGGCAGCTACGGCGAAACCATTGGCCGTCCCGGCTGGGGAGATATCCAGGGCGGGCAGACGCTCAGCGAGATCGCGCGCGTGGAAGGCGGCACCGGCCGGGAAGGCAACCCGGGCCTGAAGCCACTGCTCTCGCACAACATCGACCTGTCGCTGGAGTGGTACTACAGCGATGCCAGCTACGCGTCGGTGGGCTTCTTCCGCAAGAACATCGACAACTACATCGGCGTGACCACGCGCAACGATACCTCGCTGGGCTTGAATACCCCGATTGGCGGCACGTACTGGAACGAAGCGCTGGCCAATGGCTGCGCCTCGGCCGACCTGACCTGCATCCGCAACTACATCTTCCGCAACCGTAACGGTTCGCCGGGCGTCGTGCGCGCGGCCGATGCCAACGGCAATGCCACCGGCGTGATCAGCGGGCAGCCGGGCGACCCGGTGGCCAACTTCGCCATCACCGCGCCGGCCAACCAGCGCTCGGCCTCGCTGGACGGCTGGGAATTCAACCTGCAGCACATGTTCGGCGCCAGCGGCTTCGGCGTGTCGGCCAACTACACCATGGTCGACTCCGGGCTGACCTACAACAACGCCGTGATCGGCGAGCAGTTCGCGCTGGAAGGGCTGAGCGATTCGGCCAACGTGGTCGGCTTCTACGACAAGGACAAGTGGCAGGTGCGTGCGGCCTACAACTGGCGCGACGAATTCCTGGCCGCGCGTTTCGACGGCAGCGGCCAGCCCAATCCGGTCTATACCGAAGCCTACGGCCAGCTGGACCTGAGCATCGGCTACCAGTGGAACGAGAACCTGTCGCTGAGCCTGGAGGCGATCAACCTCACCGACGAGGTGCAGCGTCAGCACGGCCGGCACCCGAACCAGATCGTGTATGCCACCCAGACCGGCCCGCGCTACATGCTGGGCCTGCGCTACAAGTTCTGGTGATCTAGGCAATGCACCGCACGTCCCGGCAGCCTGGCTGCCGGGACGTGGTTACGACCTTCCTGCGTGCTGACCGGAGCTGCATGCTCCGGCACTTGCCGTGCGAAGGGGATTGTCCAAGCATGGGCCACGCGCCCCCGCGTGATATAGCGACCCCCATGACCAATGCCGTGTTGTTGAACAATCTCGATCACCGCGATCTGCGCGTGATCACCGCCCGTGGCGCCGCCTATGGCGACGACGTGATGTCGGCGGCCACCTTCCCGCAGGAATTCCGCCAGCTGCAGGGCCAGTACCCGATCGTGTTCCATCGCAACGAGAACGGCCGTTTTCAGCCGCTGGCGCTGCTGGGACTGCGGCTGGGCGAGAACCTGTTCCTGGACGGTGCGCGCTGGGACGCGCCGTACATCCCGCTGGCGATCCAGCGGCAACCGTTCCTGATCGGCCAGCAGCCTGAGGGGCCAATGGTGCACGTGGACCTGGACAGCCCGCGCGTCAGCGCCGATGAAGGCGAGCTGCTGTTTCGCGAACATGGCGGTACCACCGATTTTCTGTATCACATCAGCCAATTGCTGCGCACGCTGCACGACGGGCTGGCGGCCAGCGATGCGTTTGTCGAACGCTTGCTGGGTTACGAGCTGCTGGAGCCGTTCGTGTTCGAAGCCACCCTGGACAACGGCCTGGAATGCCGACTGGCCGGCCTGCACACCGTGCATGAAGAACGCCTGCGCACGCTCGGCAATACCGCCTTGCTGGACCTGCACCGCCACGGCGATCTGGAACCGTTGTACATGGCAGTGGCCTCAATTGCGCAGTTCCGTCACCTGCTCGAACGCCTCAACCGCCGCCATGCCGGTTGAGCCGCGCGCCATCGAGGAACGGCATGGCCTGGATCCGCAGCAGCTGGACCCGGCCCTTCTGCGCTCGACCACGCCGCTGGTGCTGCGCGGGCTGGTGCGCGATTGGCCGCTGGCACGCGCCGGCGCCAGCTCTGCACAGGCGGCCGCCGCCTACCTGCGTGGATTCGATCGCGGCGAGGCAGTGGTGGCGCAGGTCGGCCCGCCGGAGATCGGCGGGCGCTTCTTCTACAACGCGGACATGACCGGCTTCAATTTCCGCCCCGAGCGCGTGCCGCTGGGCGTGGTGCTGGACACCTTGCTGCGCGGCCTGCACGACGCACAGCCGCCGGCGATCTACGTCGGCTCCACCACCCTGGACACCTACCTGCCCGGCCTGCGCGCGGCCAATCCGATCGCGCTGCCGCAGGCCGAGCCGCTGGCCAGCATCTGGATCGGCAACCGCACCCGTATCGCCGCCCACCAGGACCTGCCCGACAACCTGGCCTGCGTGGTGGCCGGGCGCCGCCGCTTCACGCTGTTTCCGCCGGACCAGCTGGCCAACCTGTATATCGGCCCGCTGGACCTGACCCCGGCCGGCCAGCCGGTCAGCCTGGTGGATATCGCCGCGCCCGACCTGCAGCGCTTTCCGCGCTATGCGCAGGCACTGCAGCACGCGTGCGTTGCCGAGCTGGAGCCGGGCGATGCGCTGTTCATTCCCAGCATGTGGTGGCATCACGTCCAGGCGCTGGAAGGCTTCAACGTGCTGGTCAATTTCTGGTGGCGGCAAAGCCCGGCCTACATGGACTCGCCGATGAACGCGCTGATGCTGTCGCTGCTCACCATTCGCGACCTGCCCGCCGAACAACGCGCCATCTGGCAGGACGTGTTTCGCCATTACGTGTTCGAACCCGATGAGCGCACCGCCGCGCACGTGCCGGACGTGGCGCGTGGCGTGCTGGCCCCGATGGACGACACCCGTGCGCGCAGCCTGCGCGCGCGCTTGCTGCAACGCTTGAACCGCTGAGGACTGACCCATGGCCCACACCACTTCCCCAGACCCTGCGCAGCGCCCGGTGCGTCGCGTCGTCATCGCCGGTGGCGGCACCGCCGGCTGGATGGCCGCCGCCGCGTTGTCCAAGCTGCTGGGCCGGCAGTTGCAGATCACCCTGGTGGAATCGGACGAGATCGGCACGGTAGGCGTGGGCGAGGCCACCATCCCCAGCCTGGTCACCTTCCACCGGCTGCTGGAGATCGACGAGGCCGCGTTCATGGCCGCCACCCAGGCCACCTTCAAGCTCGGCATCGCCTTCGAACATTGGCGCGACGTGGACAGGCACTACATCCACTCCTTCGGCCATACCGGCACCGATCACTGGAGCGCGGGCTTTCATCATTTCTGGTTGAAGGGCCGCCAGCGTGGCGTGGCGCGCGACTTCGGCGACTACTGCCTGGAATTGCGCGCCACCCAGGAAGGGCGGTTTGCGCATCTGCCCAACGGCGGCATGAACTACGCCTACCACCTGGATGCCGGTCTGTACGCACGCTTCCTGCGTCGCTTCAGCGAAGGCTTCGGGGTGCAGCGCATCGAAGGACGCATCGGCCAGGTCGAGACCGACCCGCACAGCGGTTTCCTCACCGCGCTGACACTGGACAACGGCAGCCGCGTGGAAGGCGACCTGTTCATCGATTGCACCGGCTTTGCGGCATTGCTGATTGGCAAGACCCTGGGTGTGGACAGCGACGACTGGTCGCGCTGGTTGTTTGCCGACAGCGCGCTGGCCGTGCAGACCGAATCGGTGGGCCCGCCGGTGACCTATACGCGGGCGCGGGCCGACCAGGCCGGGTGGATGTGGCGCATTCCGCTGCAGCACCGGGTGGGCAACGGCATCGTGTATTCCAGCCGCTACACCGACCAGGACAGCGCCCGGGCCGTGCTGGAGCGCAACCTGCAGGGACGCGCGCTGACAGAGCCGCGCGCACTGCGCTTCACGCCCAACCAGCGCCAGCGCGTGTGGGAGAAGAACTGCGTGGCGCTGGGGCTGGCCAGCGGCTTCCTGGAGCCGATCGAGTCGACCAACATCCATCTGATCCAGCGCGGCATCGTCCGCTTGTTGCAGACCTTTCCGCAGGTCATCAACGCGGTGGACATCGCCGAATACAACCGCCAGGCCGCCGACGAAATTGCGCACATCCGCGATTTCGTGATCCTGCATTACCACGCCACCGACCGCCGCGATACGCCGTTCTGGCGCGACTGCGCCGCGATGGACATCCCCGACTCGCTACGTCACCGGGTGGAGCTGTTCCGCCAAAGCGGGCGCGTGTTCCACCAGGGCAACGAGTTGTTTGCAGAAAATTCCTGGGTGCAGGTGATGCTGGGCCAGGGCATCGTGCCGCAGCAGCATCACCCGGTAGCCGACCTGATGGGCGATGCGGAGCTGAGCCACTTTCTGGAGAGCATCCGCCAGCGCGTGGACGCCACCGTGGCCAGCCTGCCGCCGCATGCACAGTTCCTGCGTCACCACTGCCCGGCCGTCCCGCTGCCCGACCCTGCCGCATGCACACCGGCCGATGTAGCCGCCATGGCGGCCCCGGCGGGATGAATTTCGCCTCCTGGCGCTGCAACCCTTGGCTTCCAACGCCCCAGCAATGCTAGATTGCGGCACTGCCGTCCATTGCGGGAACAATGGCCGGCGCTCGCCGCAGCAACGTAATCTTTCGCACTCGGGGTAAGGGGGACGCATGTTGGATCTGACACAGGGCCGTATGGCACGCCGGATCGCGCCGGTCATTTTGCTGGTGGGCCTGGCCGCCTGCTCCAAGCAGGAAGACAAGGCCGCCACCACCGCGCCAGCCACCGGCGCCACGCCGGCCGCACCGGCTGCGGCAGCAACGCCGGCCACCGCGGTCTCGCCGCAGGTGCAGTCGATGGCCGCCGACCAGTTGCGCGCATCGGCCACCAAGGCGCTGCAGGACAACCGCATGTACGCGCCGGCCGGCGACAACGCGGTGGAGTACTACCTGGCCTTGCGCGAGAAGCAGCCGCAGGACGCCACCGTCAACAGCGCGCTGACCGACCTGCTGCCCTACACGCTGATCGCCGCCGAACAAGGCATCAGCCG
Source organism: Xanthomonas sp. CFBP 7698 (assembly GCF_003600855.1). Classification (NCBI taxonomy): domain Bacteria; kingdom Pseudomonadati; phylum Pseudomonadota; class Gammaproteobacteria; order Lysobacterales; family Lysobacteraceae; genus Xanthomonas; species Xanthomonas sp. CFBP 7698. The sequence continues at coordinate 158,248 of NZ_PRDN01000005.1, read as the reverse complement.
CGAGGAATTCCCCGAGGCGCAGCGGCTGATCGCACTGATCGAAAAGGTCGACCCCAAGGCACCGGCACTGCCGCGCCTGAAGAGCGGCCTGGACACGGCCATGAAGACCGCCGCCAACCGCTCCGAGCAGGATGCCGAGCAGGCCAAGAAGCTGGTCGAGGACAAGGCCAAGCAGGCCGCCGAGCAGAAGCGTCTGGCCGAACAGCAGACCCGCGAGGCCGCCGCTGCCCAGCAGATTGCCGCCCAGCAGGAAGCCGCCCGCCAGCAGACCGCCGACGCCGAGCGCCAGGCCGCTGCGCGCCGTCAGGCCGAGGCCCCGGCACCCGCACCGGCGGCGCCACGTCCGGCCCCGGCAGCCGCCGCGGCCGCCGCACCGGCCGCGCAGTCGCTGCGTCCGATCAGCACCCCGGCACCGCGCTACCCACCCGAGGCCCTGCGCGCCGGCACCTCCGGCGAAGTGCTGGTGGAGATCACCGTCGGCACCGACGGCTCGATCACCGCCTCGCGCGTGCTGCGTGCCAACCCGCCGCGCGTGTTCGACCGCGAAGCGCTCAATGCGGTCAAGCGCTGGCGGTTCGAGCCGGTGGCCGCACCGGTGACCACCCGCCGCACGCTGTCGTTCAACCCGGGCGGCTGATGGCGGATCGGTGATGACATAGGAAACGCAAAAGCCCGCAGCGATGCGGGCTTTTGCGTTGTGGCGGTGATGCGTTGTGGAGGCTGGTGCGCCGACACGTTTAGATGGTTGTGCACCTAGGAGCAGCGGTGGTTGCAAATGCTGCTGAACCTGCACGCGAGCCCGTACCCTCATCCGCCCTTCGGGCACCTTCTCCCGACGGGAGAAGGCACATCACCCAGAAATCGCCAGGCGCTCCTGGTGATACCGGCGGACTGCTGCGTACCACAGCACTGCCGCCACCCCGAAACCGGCCAGCAGATACACCGCCCAGGTCTGCGCGTTGATGGTCTCGTGGCGGATCACCTTGAGCAGCATCTGGTTCTGCGCCAGAAACGGCACCGCAAACTGCCATAGCTGGGTCTTCAACGGATACGCCATCAACGCATAACCCGGCAGCATCGGCAGCAGCAATAGCCAGGTCATGTGGGCCTGCGCTTCCTTCATGCTCTTGGCGGCCGCCGCCAGATACGTCAGCAACGAGGTGCCCACAAACAACATCGGCACCAGGATGAAGAGCATCTGCAACATCGGCACGAAGCCCACGTTGAGCTGGCGTCCCAGATTGGACGAGGACAATTGCGCACTGAGCTTGAAGGCCAACAACGTGAGCAACAACGACACCATGCCGATCACGCAGGCCGCCGCGATCTTGCCGCTGACGATCGCGCTGCGTGGCGCGGGCGTGGCCAGCAACGGCTCAAGCGATTGGCGTTCGCGCTCGCCGGCCGTGGCATCCAGGATCAACGAGGCGCCGCCCAGAAACGAGGTGATCACCAGTAAGACCGGCAGCAGCATCGCCATGACCTGACCACGCTTGGCTTCGGCGGTCGCCAGGTCCTGTGCGGCCACTTCCAGCGGACGGCCCACCTGCGCATCGATACCGCGCGCCAGCAACCGCAGTGCACCCACCTGCTGGCTATAACCACTCAATGCCGCCTGCAGGCGCATGCTCGGCACGTCGGCTTCGCGGCGCGTGCTGTCCTTGATGACCTCCACCAACGCCGGACGGCCTTCGCGCCAGTCCTCGGCGTAGCTGTCGCTGATGCGCAGGGCGACGTCCACATCCTGGTTGCGGATGGCGGCAGTCAGGTCTGCAGGTGCATCCACCGCGTTGAGCCCCTGCGCGGCGAGAAACCGCACCAGGTTGGGGGCGTGTTCGCGACCGAGCGTGGGGATGTCCAGCGGCTTGTCGATCTGGGTGCGCACGCGGCTTTCGCTCAAGGCGCCCATGCCGAGAATCAGGATGGGATACAGCAGGGGCGAGAGCAGCAATGCCAGTGCCAGGGTGCGGCGGTCGCGCGAGATGTCGCGCAGTTCCTTGCGCAGCACCGTCCACAGCGTGGCCATCAGGGTGGTCTTGCTCATGCGTGCAGTCCTTCTTCCGAGCCGATCGCCTTGACGAAGGCATCTTCCAGGTTGCTTTCACCGGTGGCAGCGCGCAGTTCGTCGGCGCTGCCGCAGGCCACTACCGTGCCCTTGGCGATGATGACGATGCGATCGCACAGCGCCGCCACCTCCTGCATGATGTGGCTGGAGAAGATCACGCAGCGCCCCTCCGCGCGCAATTGCTGCAGGAAGCCGCGCATGGCACGGGTGGTCATCACGTCCAGGCCGTTGGTGGGTTCGTCCAGGATCACGTTGCGCGGGTCGTGCACCAGCGCGCGTGCAATGGCGGTCTTGGTGCGTTGGCCCTGACTGAAGCCTTCGGTCTGGCGGTCGAGAATGTCGTCCATGTCCAGCGCGGCGGACAACATCTGCGTACGCTGCGCGATCTGCGTGCGCGACAGGCCATGCAACTCGCCGAAGTAGGCGATGTTTTCGCGGGCGCTCAGCCGTTTGTACACGCCGCGCGCATCCGGCAACACACCCAGCGCACGGCGCACCGCAACCGGGTCGTGCGCGGCGTCCACGCCATCGACGGTGACGCGGCCCTGGTCCGGCGACATCAGCGTGTAGAGCATGCGCAAGGTGGTGGTCTTGCCGGCACCGTTGGGCCCGAGCAAACCGGTGATCTGCCCATCGGCGGCGCTGAAGCTGACCCCGTCCACCGCGCTCACCAGCCCGGTCTTGGTCTTGAAGGATTTATGCAGGTTCTCGACGACGATCATGCGTGCGCCTCCGTGGCGTGGTCGATGCGGCTCATGGTTCCCATCCGTTGAACGAGGTGAACGCAGGCACGGTGGTGAGGCTGGCCACGCAGGTGGTATCCAGCGCCTTGGCGTCGGTGGTCTGCAGGAACTGGCTCAGCACCTTGGGCATGCACCCCAACCGGAACACACCGTGCCCCTGCCCTGGCGCGATCACATGGCGGCCATTGGGCAGGCCTTGCAGCACGCGCTGGGCGTAGCGCGGCGGCGTGACCGGATCGAGCTCGCCGGACAGCAGCAGCACCGGCAGCGTCGATTCGAACGGCTTGAAGGCCCCGGCCGGCGCGGGTTTCGATGGCCACACCTTGCATGGCGCGAAGAACATCTCTGCCACGTCGTTACCCAGCAAGGTGGCGTCCTGGTCACGCGGCGCACGATAGCGGCCGGCGTCTTCGCTGCACAACACCGACCATTGCATCGGGCGATTCATCTGGTCGGACATGTCCGACGCACTCATCTGCGCCAGCGCCATCAGCGAGGCGTAACGGCCTGCCACCGCCTCGTCCAGCACCAACGGTAGCAACGAGGCGGTTTCCGGTGCGTACGAAAACCCGAACGCCAGCCCCACCACCGTATCGGCGGTCACCTGCTCGTGGCGTAGCGCGCCAGTGCGCGGGTCGCGATAGTCCACCGCCACCGGCGCCTGGCGCAGGCGCTCGACCACCTGCCGCAGCTGGGTGCGCGTGTCGACCGTAAAACGTTTCGCACAGGCCGGCGTGGAGGCGCATTGCCTGGCCTGCAGCGCAATCGCATCGTCGAAGGTGCGTGCAAACTCGCCGCCAATCACCAGATCGTTGGGCGCCACACCATCGAGCACCACGCTGCGGGTGTGCTGTGGGTAGCGCATCGCATACTGCTGCGCCACGCGCGTGCCATACGAACCCCCAACCAGGTTGAGCTGCTGCACGCCCAGGGCGGCGCGCACCGCATCCAGGTCGGCGATGGCCTCGGTGGTGGTGAAGTAGCGCGGATCGGCATCGTTGCGCAGGCCGGCCGCGCACTGCCGCGCGTAGTCGGTGAGCTGGGTCACGCTGGCTGCGGCACCGCCTGGCATCTCCAAAGGTGTGCCGGCGGCCGTGCGACATTGCAGCGGGTGGGAGCCACCGGTACCGCGCTGATCGACCAGAAAGAGGTCGCGCTGCTTGCGCACCTCGCGCAGGCCCATGTCCACGATCGCCGCCACCTGCGTGGCCGACTGCCCGGGCCCGCCGGCAATGAAGAACACCGGGTCCGCCGCGCTGCCCGCACCGGCATCGCTTTCCAGCCAGGCGATGTTCAAGGCGATGCTGCGCCCGCTCGGCGCGGCCGGGTTCTCCGGGACGCTCAGGCTTGCGCACTGCGCTTCGATATTGCCGGCGGCGCTGCCGGAGCTCAGCGTGCACGGTGCGAACTGCAGGCTGCCATACCGATTGCCCGCCGCATTGCCCGTCTGCGTGCTTGCAGCGTGAGGCTGCGCGGTGCCCGGCGCCACTGCACCGGTCTTCCCGTCGGCAGGCGCGTGTGCGCGCTGACAGCCGCTCGCGAGCATCGCGATCAGCGCTGCCGCCACCACTGTGGATTGCTTGACCATACTCACCCTATCTCCTGATAGTCCCTGTCCCCTGACGTTGCATGCGCTCATGCGTGACCGCAGCAACTACTGCCCGTCTTCGTAAAGAAAGACGTGCTCGATCGATTCCCCGAACAACCGTGCAATCCGAAACGCCAACGGCAGGCTGGGATCGTACTTGCCGGTTTCCAGCGCATTGATGGTCTGCCGCGACACGCCCAACCGCTCGCCCAGCTCCCCTTGTGACCAACCATTGGCCTCGCGCAATTCGCGTACGCGGCTAATCATGCAAAACGACGCGCATGGATGCCCTTGGTGATGCCGTAGACCGCGCATAGCAGCGGGAACACCCATAGCATCGCCGCGCTCGCGGGCACATCGATCAGCCGGGCGGCCTGCAAAAACCCGGCGGTCATGTACGCACCGCTGACCAGGCCGGCGGCAATGGCGATCGCTTCCAGCTCGATACGCCGTTGCATCTCGTCCGAATCACGCACGTAACGCGCCACCGCGCGGATCACCAACATGACCAGCACCGCCGGCAGCAAGGCGATCAGCACCCGCGCCCAGTCCGGGGCCACGTGCGCAAGCAGGTAGCGCCAGAACAGCATCACCACCACGTACACCACCATCGGCACGCCGAATTCGCGGTAGTAGCGGCTTGCCAGTGCCGGGCGGGTGCTGTCGCGCATGTCGCTGCGTGCCAGCCACATCGGCAGCGACAGCAGCATGCACGAGCCACCGATACCGGCGCTAAGCCCGGCGATGTAATTGTTCAAGGGCAGCACCTGCCACACACCCAGCAGCCCGACGACGAGCAAGACCAGGCCCAGCAAGAACACCAGCAGCGCGTTGCGCTTGCAGCGGGTCATTTGCACGGCCTCGGCGCAACGGGTGCATGCGCTGCATCCTCACTGCGCATACGTCCGGCGACGGTGTGCACAGCACGTTTCGCTGCGCGGCCATGCCTGCATTCCATTTGCTTACGCTGCCGCCGCATCGCATTTGCCTGTCAAGTACGCTTGACAGGCAAGATGCGCTTGCCGAGCCCTGCTGTCAAGCACCCTTTACACATTGGAGCGGACACATCTGCGTATGCTCCGTTGCCTGGTCCAGGAGCGGCTAACAAGACGTCGCGAGCAGTCGTCAGTGGCTGCGCACGGCGCACAGGAACCGCAGCGTACGAGTGTCACGTCAGGATTCGCAGCACCGGCGGCGTCCGCCTGGCAACTGCGCAGCCCTTTTGTCAGCGCGCCAAGTCAATCTGTCTGGTCTGCAGTGCGCTGCCGCACTGCGTTACGCTGCATGCTCGACCTTCAGCGGGAGCGACAATGCGTTTGGATTTTTTGTTGGTGGCGGCACTGTGCTGCGTGGCGACCTCTGCAATGGCGCAGGACACAGCGCCGCGCACGATACAGGTGGATCTGGGTAGCGCCGGCGGGCCGGTCGATCGTTTTTACGATCTGTCGGTCGGCTCGGATTTCCCCGGCACGCTGATCCGCCCCGATACCCAGGCGCATCTGGTGCCGGCGGTGCAGGAGCTGGGCTTTCGCTACATCCGCTTCCACGATGTCTTCCACGATGCGCTCGGCACGGTGAAGGAGGTCGACGGCAAGCTCGTCTACGACTGGACCAAGCTGGACCAGCTCTACGACGCGCTGCTGGCCAAACGCATCCGCCCGTTCGTCGAACTGGGCTTCACCCCGAGCGCGATGAAGACCTCCGAGCAGACGTTGTTCTACTGGAAGGGCAATACCTCGCATCCGGACCCCGCCAAGTGGACGCAGTTGATCGATGCGTATGTGCGCCACATCCGTGCACGCTACGGTGCCGATGAAGTGCGCCAGTGGTACTTCGAGGTGTGGAACGAACCCAACCTCAAGGACTTCTGGGAAAACGCCGATCAGCAGGCCTATTTCGACCTGTATGCCAACACCGCGCGCACCATCAAGGCGATCGACCCGCAGCTGCGCGTCGGCGGCCCGTCCACCGCCGGTGCGGACTGGGTGCCGGAGCTGCTGGCCTTCGTGGCGAAAAACAAGCTGCCGATCGATTTCGTGACCACGCATACCTACGGCGTAGACGGCGGCTTTCTGGATGAAGACGGCAAGCAGGACGTCAAATTGTCTGCATCGCCGGATGCCATCGTTGGCGATGTGCGCCGCGTCCATGCACAGATCCAGGCCTCGCCATTTCCGGATCTGCCGCTGTATTTCACCGAGTGGAGCAGCAGCTACACGCCACGCGATTACGTGCACGACAGCTACATCAACGCGCCCTACGTCCTGACCAAACTCAAGCAGGTCAAAGGGCTGGTGCAGGGGATGAGTTACTGGACCTATACCGATCTGTTCGAAGAACCCGGCCCGCCGCCCACGCCGTTCCATGGCGGGTTCGGGCTGATGAATCGCGAAGGTATCCGCAAGCCGGCCTGGTTCGCTTACAAGTACTTGAATGCGCTCAAGGGCCGCGAGATTCCGCTTGCCGATGCACATGCATTGGCCGCGGTGGACGGCAAGCGTCTCGCTGCGTTGGTGTGGGACTGGCAGCAGCCGGTGCAGGCAGTGAGCAATACGCCGTTTTATACCAAGCAGGTGCCAGCCACCGACAGCGCACCGCTGCGCCTGCGCATGACGCATGTGCCTGCCGGAAACTACACCTTGCAGGTGCGCAAGACCGGCTACCGGCGCAACGACCCGCTGTCGCTGTACATCGACATGGGCCTGCCCAAGGCGTTGAACGCCAAGCAGCTGACCCAGCTGCAGCAGGCCACGCGCGATACGCCCGAGCAGGACAAGCCCGTGCGCGTGGGGGCCGATGGCGTGCTGGACGTCAGCGTACCGATGCGCAGCAACGACGTAGTGCTGGTGACGTTGGAACCGCGCTGAGCGTCAGGCACAGCGGCGATCGGCAACCGCACGCAATGTGTCCACCGCAACTGCGCGGTGACGCGTTGCGATTGGACATAGCGCCGCGGCCGGCACGCCCGGCGCCACAGCATCACTGCACCCTGATCACCTCAGACAATCACTTCAGATAGGTCTTGAGGATGGCCGCGACGTCGTCGACGGCCTGTTCGCGGTCGCCCGGTGCGTCCGGCGCAGCCACGTGATGCTTCAGGTGCTCACTGAGCAGCGCGACCATCAATCCCTGCGCTGCACCGCGAAAGGCAGCCACCTGGGTCAGCAGCGCGGTGCAGTCCACGTCCTGCGCCAATGCTTTTTCCAGCCCTTCGACCTGCCCGCGGATTCTGCGCACGCGCGCGAGCAGCTTGGATTTGTCGTGATTCAGATGTGCCACTGACTATACCCCATGGGGGTATCTGAGATACCCTGCGGGGGTATCGTAGCCAGAGCCCCTGCCGATGTCGATCACGCACGTCGCACCTCACTGCGCGCAGTCGCACAGCTTTGCCAGCGCCAACCCGCTGGCCGAGCGCAGCACCCGTAAGGCCGTCGTCCTGACCGTCGTCATGATGGTGGTGGAAATCGTCGGCGGCTGGGCGCTCAATTCGATGGCCCTGCTCGCCGATGGCTGGCATATGAGCTCGCATGCGCTTGCGCTGGGCCTGGCATTGTTTGCCTACCGGTTCGCGCGCCGCCATGCCGGCAATGCGCGCTTCACCTTCGGCACCTGGAAGGTCGAGGTGCTGGGCGGCTACAGCAGCGCGATGCTGCTGCTGGGCGTGGCCGGCCTGATGGCCTTCCAGTCGGTGGAGCGGCTGTTCTCGCCCCAGCCCATCCACTACCAGGAAGCCACCGTCATCGCGGTGATCGGCCTGCTGGTCAATCTGGTCTGCGCCTGGTGGTTGCGCGATTCGCACGGCCACGCCCATGGGCATGATCATGGTCACGGGCATGAGCACGCACACCATGGTCATGGTCATCGCCATGAAGGCCATGCCGATCTGAACCTGCGTGCGGCCTATCTGCACGTGGTGGCCGATGCGGCCACATCGGTGCTGGCCATCGTGGCCCTGGTGGCCGGCATGCAGTGGGGCGTCAGGTGGCTGGACCCCGTCATGGGTATCGTCGGCGCGGTGCTGGTGACTGTCTGGGCATGGGGCCTGCTGCGCAGTACCGGCCGGGTGCTGCTGGACGCGGAAATGGACGCGCCGGTGGTGGCGGAAGTGAAGCAGGTCATCGCCGAACTGCCGCATGCCATCGACATCACTGACCTGCATGTCTGGCGCGTCGGCAGCGAGCGCTACGCCTGCATGCTGAGCCTGGTGACGGCGGCACCGATCGATGCAGACCAGGTGCGCACGGCGCTGCAGGTGCACCAGGAGCTGGTGCACGTCACCGTCGAGTTGCGGCGCCCGGCGCAGCTCGTTGCTTCGTCATAAGGCCACAGAACTTCCGGGTGGCGCGGGGCAGGCGCCAGTCACCACGCCAGGCGACAGCGCCAGTGCGTGGAAGCTGACGCCTGTGCTCAGGTTTTCGGCGGCGTGGAGCTGACGTACTTTTCGCGACGGATCTGCGCATTCGGCAGGCCGGCGGTCTTGAGGGCCTCGGCGCAGCTGTCCACCATGTCCGGGTTGCCGCACAGATAGGCAATATCGGTCTGCGCATCAGGGGCGACTTCGGCCAGATGCTGCTGCACATAGCCATGTCGCACATCGGCATGCGGCTGGGCGGGCAACTCGCGCGAGAAGCACGGCACGTAGCGGAACTGCGGATGCGCATCGGCGAACGCACGGAAATCGTCGCCGTACAGCAGCTCGGCCGGCGTGCGCGCGCCCTGCAGCAGCACCACCTGCACGCCGCGGGTGGCCATCGCCTCGGCCAATAACGGCAGCATGGATCGATACGGGGTGACACCGGTGCCGGTGGCGATCAGCACATAGCGCTGGTTGTGGTCGCCCGGCTGCAGGCAGAAACGCCCATACGGGCCGCTGGCCTGCAGCTGGTCGCCGATCTGCAGGCCTTCGAACAGCGCCGTGGCCGAGCCGCCGGGCACGAAGCTCACCGCGATGTCCACCGCCTCGCCCGGTCCTAGCGCATGGTCGTGGATGGTCGCCAGCGAATAGCTGCGCTTGGTTGCGGTGCCATCGACGTTGTCGAAGTGGATCTGGATGAACTGCCCGGGCTGGAAATCCAGCGGCTGCCCGTCGTCACGCAGAAACTGGCAGTGGGCTACGGTGGGCGCAATCATGCGCCGGTCGACAAGCTTGAGGGGGAATTGAACGGGCACGAACGTATTTGGGACAGTCTGTGATCGGGGCGATCCCCCGCGGGCTTCTATAATAACGGGCTGCAACTTGCTGCGCCGTCACCCTGGCGCGAAGGACCCGGCTTGAATTCCCCATCTTCCAATGCGCCCGCCCTGCGCGTGTGCGATCTGCGCAAGACCTACGACAACGGCACCCAGGCGCTCAAGGGCGTGTCGCTGGACGTGGTACCTGGCGATTTCTTCGCCCTGCTCGGCCCCAACGGCGCCGGCAAGTCCACCCTGATCGGCATCATCAGCTCGCTGGTGAACCTGTCCGGCGGGCAGGTGGAAGTGTTCGGCACCGACCTGGTCGCCCATCGCAGCGAAGCGATGCGGCTGATCGGCCTGGTGCCGCAGGAAATCAACTTCAACCTGTTCGAAAAGCCCTTCGATATCCTGGTCAACTACGCCGGCTTCTACGGCATGCCGCGCAGCGAAGCCGAGGCGCTGGCCGAAGTGGAACTGCGCCGCGCGCACCTGTGGGAAAAGGCCCAGGTGATGAGCCGCACGCTCTCCGGCGGCATGAAGCGCCGGCTGATGATCGCCCGCGCCATGATGACCCAACCGCGCCTGCTGATCCTGGACGAGCCCACCGCTGGTGTGGACATCGAGATCCGCCGCGACATGTGGCGCGTGCTCAAGGACATCAACGCGGCCGGCACCACGATCATCCTGACCACGCATTACCTGGAAGAAGCCGAGCACCTGTGCCGCAACCTGGCCATCATCAACCACGGCCAGATCGTCACCCAGGGGCCGATGCGCGAACTGCTGGCCAAGCTCGACGTGGAAGGCTTCCTGTTCGATATCGACGGTGACCTGCCCGCACAGCTGCCGGCGATCGAAGGCACCACGCTCACCGCCATCGATGGCCATACGCTGGATCTGGACATGCCGCGCGCGATGGACCTCAACCGCGTGTTCGCCGCGCTGGGCGATGCCGGCATCCGGGTGCGCTCGATGCGCACCAAGAGCAACCGGCTGGAAGAATTGTTCGTTCGCCTGACCGGGCCCGGCGAGACCCTCGCCGCCCCGGCCCCTGCCGCAGCGGCGCCCTCGCGCCCGGCAGGTCACCCATGAGTCCTTCGGAGCCGTCGATGTCCGCCACGCCTGCCACACCCCGCCAACGCAACTGGATTGCGCTGGGCACCATCGTGCGCCGCGAAGTGCAGCGCATCCTGCGCATCTGGGGCCAGACCCTGGTGCCGCCGGCCATCACCATGACGCTGTACTTCTTGATCTTCGGCGGGCTGATCGGCTCGCGCGTGGGCGAGATGGGCGGCTACAGCTACATGCAGTTCATCGTGCCGGGTCTGGTAATGATGAGCGTGATCCAGAACAGCTACGGCAACATTTCTTCCAGCTTCTTCGGCGCCAAGTTCGGCCGTCATGTGGAAGAACTGCTGGTCAGCCCGATGCCCAACTGGGTGATCCTGTGGGGCTATGTCTCCGGCGCGGTGTTGCGCGGCGTGATGGTCGGGGCGATCGTGCTGATCATCGCGATGTTCTTCACCCCGGTGCGCATCCCGCACCCGATCGTGACGCTGACCACGGTGCTGCTGGGCGCGACCATCTTCTCGCTGGCCGGCTTCGTCAACGCGGTCTACGCCAAGAAGTTCGATGACGTGGCGATCGTGCCCACCTTCATCCTGACCCCGCTGACCTACCTGGGCGGCGTGTTCTATTCGGTCAAATTGCTGCCCGGCTGGGCCGAAGCGGCCACCCACGCCAACCCGATCTTCTACATGGTCAACGCCTTCCGCTACGGCCTGCTCGGCAGCTCGGACGTACCGATCTGGGTCGCCTACGCGCTGATGCTGGGCTTTGTCGCGGTGCTCAGCGCGCTGGCGCTGTGGCTGCTGCGGCGCGGTGTGGGGTTGCGGAGTTGATGGCCATGCGCATTCTCATCCTGGGCGCCGGCGGCACCGGCGGTTATTTCGGCGGGCGCCTGGCCCAGGCCGGTGTCGATGTCACCTTCCTGGTGCGCGATGCGCGCGCCGCGCAGCTGCAGGCCGAAGGCCTGCGCATTCGCAGCCCGCTGGGCGATGCCGATCTGCCGGTGGCGCATGTCACCGCGCAGGACTTGCCGGCCCTGGTGGCGCAGCAACCGTTCGATCTGGTGATCCTCAGCTGCAAGGCCTATGACCTGGGCAGCGCGATCGAAGCGATTGCGCCGGCGGTGGGCGAGCACACCACGGTATTGCCCATCCTCAACGGCCTGCGCCACTACGCGGCGCTGGACGAACGCTTCGGCGCGGCGCGGGTGCTGGGCGGGCTGTGCTTCATCAGCGCCACCAAGGGCGAGCATGGCGAGATCCTGCACCTGGGCAAACCGGCGTCGCTGACCTTCGGCGAGCGCGATGGCGGCGCGGAGTCGGCGCGCGTGCAGGCGTTTGCGGCCGCGTGCACGCAGGCGGGTATCGACCATGTGGCCAGCGCGCAGATTGCGCAGGAGCAGTGGATCAAATACAGCTTCCTCACCGCGCTGGCGGCGGCCACCTGCCTGATGCGCGCGCCGGTCGGGGCGATCGTCGCCACCGACGATGGACGCGCCTTGATCAACGGCCTGTACAACGAATGCCTGTGGGCCGCCGATGCGGCCGGGCAGTCGATTCCGGAAGGCGCGCGCGCCAAGGCGCTGCAGACCCTGTTGCAGGTCGATTCGCCCTTGAAGGCCTCGATGCTGCGCGACCTGGAAGCCGGCCAGGACGTGGAAGCGGCGCAGATCGTCGGCGACATGCTCAAGCGCGTGCGCGAAACCGGTCGCAATGCGCCGCTGCTGATGGCCGCCAATGTGCATCTGCAGGCGTATCAGGTGTTGCGGCATGGTTGATGGTTGAGGGCCGGTGACTGTACTAGGCCTGTGAGCTGTCTCCCCCATCCGCCCTTCGGGCACCTTCCCCCGCAGGCGGGAGAAGGGAAGGGTCATCAGCGCTGCAGCAGTGGACGCATGGCTTGCCCCCTGTGCCCAGCCAGCCCCTCCCTTCTCCCGCCTGCGGGAGAAGGTGGCGCGAAGCGCCGGATGAGGGCACTCGGGATGAGGCCGGCCAGTTGGGCGCAGCCTTCGTGCCGGTGCACGCGCGGCCTATCATGAAACTGCTCAGCCACCTGTACTGGCCACGTCGCAATCCTGTCGGTCATCGTTCGGCGACATGCTCAAGCGCGTGCGCGAGACCGGGCGCAATGCGCCGCTGCTGATGGCCGCCAATGTGCATCTGCAGGCGTATCAGGTGTTGCGGCATGGTTGATGGTTGAGGGCCGGTGACTGTGCTGCGCCTGTGAGCTGCCTCCCCCATCCGCCCTTCGGGCACCTTCCCCCGCAGGCGGGAGAAGGCAGGCGCCATCAGCACTGCAGCAGTGGACGCATCACTTTACCCCCCCGCACCTAGCCCTGCACCTAGCCGTTCCCTTCTCCCGCCTGCGGGAGAAGGTGGCGCGAAGCGCCGGATGAGGGCACTCCGGATGAAGCCGGCCAGTTGGGCGCAGCCTTCGCGCGGCCGCGACGTCAGGCCCACGATGCTCTGCATCCCTTCCCTGTCGCGCCTGCCATGAAACTGCTCAGCCACCTGTTCCGTGCCGGTCACTTCGTGATCCTGGCGTTCTTCGTGCTGTGCGCGGCCGGCCTGGTGACCATGGCCGGGCTGGAGTTGTGGCATGGCTTTACCCCCGGCGGCGACATGGTGGTGCGCGACCGCTTCAATGTCGTGCTGGAAGCGGTCGGCCTGCTGACGGTGGCGCTGGTGACGCTGGAACTGGGGCAGACCATCTTCGAAGAAGAGATCCTGCGCGACGTCAAGGTCAGCGGGCCCACGCGCGTACGGCGTTACCTGTCGCGTTTCTTCGTGGTGATCGTGATCGCGCTGGCAATCGAGACGCTGGTGTCCATCTTCGAGCTGATGCACGCCGACCCGTCCAAGCTGCCGTATGCCGCGGCGGTTGGCTCATGCGCGGCCTTGCTGCTGATCGCCTGGGGCGTGTTCGTCAAACTCAATCGCAGCGCCGAAGAACTGGAACCGGAGGCGATGGAAGAGACCAAGCGCGAGGACCGCGAGGTACAGGAGTAAGTACAGCGGACTGATCCAGCAGGCGGTCGCCAGAAGAGGCACGCACGTTGCGATGCAAACGCAGCGGACGCGCGGCACTCATCGGCTCCGGCATTGCCGGCGCTTCTCAGGAGGCCGCGCAGCCGTCTAGTCGGCCGCTCGTCGCCCGGTCATTCGGCGGCCGAAGGCAGCGGCGGTACCGACGTCGGCTTGCCGTCGGCATCCAGCGCAATCATCACGAAGTGCCCGCGCGTACACAGTTCGCGTGCGCCGCTGAGCAGGTCTTCGGCGATCAGTTCCACTTCCACCTTGATCGAGCTGCGCCCCACCGACACCACGCGCGCAATGGTTTCCACCATCTGGCCCTGGCGGATCGGCAGCTTGAAATCCACCTGGTCCGAGCGCGCGGTCACCACAGCGCGCCGCGCATAGCGCGAGGCCGCCAGGAATGCGGCCTTGTCCATCCACGCCAGTGCCTGGCCACCGAACAGCGTGCCCATGTGGTTGGTGTGGTTGGGGAACACGATCTCGGCCATGCGCGCTTCGATCGGCGGGTGGGTCTGCGAGCTGTCTGACATGGTGATGATCCGTTGGGGAAAGCGCTGGTGGCTGATGCCGTGCGTGCCGCTGCGATTGCAGCAACTGCGACGCTGGAAGGCAGGCCGCTGGACGCAGCGGCGTGCGCGGGAGCGTAGTGAGGGGCTTGCTGACGCGGCTGCGGCGTCCTGGAGCAGGTGCGGCTGAGCGGGCCATGTCTGGATGCAGAAGCGTGCCATCTGCTGGATATCGACGGCGCGCTACTTGGTGGTATCGGTGAGCCCTCGCGGCCAGGGCCGCTCCTACGAAAGCGTCGGTGCGTACTCGTTGACCACTCACGCCATCGCTGCCTGGCCGTTCCTACGGAGACATTGGTACGTGCGGCGACCGGCGTGGACTTGGTCGCTCCCCCGGGGGAGCACCGCCATTACGGCATGCGGGCGCTCGGACCTACCGATGCTTCAGAGGCTGGTCCTGACCGCGGTTTCCACCTGCGCCGGCGACTGGAAGCCAGGCAGGCGCGCCACCTCACTGCCATCGCGGTATAACGCAAGGGTCGGCGTCTGACGCAGGCCCAAGTCGCGGAAGAATTCCTCGCCTACTACTTCCAGCTTGACCTTCAGCAAGGCCACGCCACTGGCGGCTTCGCTGTTGGCGAACTTGTCCAGCGACATGTCCAGCATCCGGCAGCCGGGGCAATTGTCCTTGTAGAAATCCACCAGCGCGCGCGGATGCGCGGCCAGGGTCTGGGTGTAGTGCTCAGGCGACGTGACGGTAATGGTCTGCATTGGGATCGTTCTTGCATTGGGCCAGAACCTCGTCGGTCCAGGCGGCGATGGCCTGCGCATCACGCTGGCCGTGGGGCATCTGTTCGATGGTCAAACGGGGAAACGGGCTGTCGAAGAAGCGCGCGATGCGATGCACCGCCCCGCAAAAATACTCTTCGCCCCACTGCGTTTCGCCGGTGCCGAACACAGCAACACGCGGCGGCTTGCCCAGCGTGTCGACCAGTTCGACGATGAAACGTTTCATCTCAGCCGGCGTACGGCCGCCGTTGCTGGTCCAGGTACCCAGCAGAAACAACTCGTACGGCTCGTGCGCATGCGGCGCCTGGTCCAGCCGCTGCACATCGGTTTCCAACCATGTCACCGCATGCCCGGCCGCTTCGCAGCGCAGTGCCACACTGCGCGCAACATCACGCGTGTTACCGCTCAACGAGGCCAGGGCGAGCAGGATGTTCATGGGGCGGGGATTGGGGAATGGAGAATGGGGAATTGGAAGAGCGCGGTACTGTCTGCTTTTGCCATTCCCGATTCCCTATTCCCGATGACTCACAGATCGTCGAAGCCGTTGTCCGAATTGGTTTTCTTGTACGACGCATTCCGCATCTCGAAGAAGTCGGTCTTGGTCTCGGTGAAGTTGTCGGCGTAGGCCTTGATCCACGGCATCACGTTGTCGTTGGCGCCTTCGTACAGTTTCTCGATGCCGAGCATGCCGGCCATCTTGTTGGCGCGGTACTTGACGTAGCGGATCATCTCGTCGACGTCGATGCCGTCGATGCCGTCCAGCACTTCGGCGGTCCACACCGTTTCAAGGTCGATCGCGTGTTCGAAGGCCTTGTGCACGTAGTCGGTGAGCTCGTCGCCCTGCAATGCCTGGTTCTCGCCGATGATGGCGCGAATCAGCTCGCTGATGAACTTGGAATGCGCCAGCTCATCGCGGTTGATGAAGCTGATGATCTTGCCGGTGCCGGTCATGCGGTTCTGGCGGACCAGATTGTAGAAATACGCAAAGCCGGAATAGAAGTTGATGCCTTCCAGGATCGAAGACTGGATCAGCGAACGGATCAGCGTTTCGGCCGTCTTCTCGCGCATGAAGTCTTCGTAGGCGCCCATGATCGGTGCGTTGCGCTTGATGATGGTCGGGTGCGTACGCGCGATTTCGAACACCCGGTTCTGGTCGGCAAGGCCGGTGATCGAGGCCAGCACGTAGCTGTAGCTCTCGTTATGGATCACTTCCTGCTGGCCGATGATGGCGGCATTGGCGTGCGCGGCCGGGTCGGTGATGTATTCGGCCACGTTGTAGATGAAACGCGTCTGCGGCGAATCCAGCGTGGCCAGCAAACCGATGATCGAATCGTAGGCATTCTTTTCGCGCGCCGACAGCTCGTTGTACTGGCGCGCATCGCCCTTCATGTCCACCTCGTCCGGGATCCAGAAGTTGGTCGACAGTTCCTTGTACGCCCGATAGAAGGACGGGTACGGAATATCGTTCCAGTTGAGGATGCCCGAAGTCTGACCGTTGATGATGCTGGTCGAACGGTTCGGGTGACGCGGCTCAAGAATTTTGATGCGTTCAAGCGGTGTTGCGGACATGGGTCTCTACTCGTGTTTCAGGCGTCGCGCGCGTGCAGCGGGGACGACAGCAGCAATCATTCTGGAGGAAAGCCCCCTGAGTCAGGGAGCGCGCCGAAGGCGCGGGGTGTGGAAGCTGGTGAAGCAGGGTCCACGGTTCGCAAGGCGAACCGTGGAAGCGAAGCGCGAATGCGCTTAGCTACTGCACCACTCGCACTCACTGATGTCGATATCGTTGGAACGCACGTAGTACGTGGTCTTCAAGCCTTCGCGCCAGGCGGTCATGTGCAGATCCAGCAACGTGCTCGCACGGATGGTGCTGGGCACGTAGAAGTTGAAGCTGATCGACTGGTCCACGTGGCGCTGGCGGCGCGCGTTCTGGCGCACGCTGGCGAACTGGTCGACCTTGTAGGCGCCCTTTTCGTAGTACGGCCAGGTTTCCAGCGACAGGCCGGGCGCGGCGACCGGGCGACGGAAGTCCTTCTTTTCTTCGTAGTAGAACGCGCTGTAGATCGGATCGATCGAGGCGGTGGAACCGGCGATCTGCGCGGTACTCATGTTCGGCGCAACCGCCAGCATCCACGCGTTACGCACGCCATTGACCGACACCTGCGCCGACAGCTCCAGCCACTGCGGGCTGTTGTAGTCGCGCGCACGGAAGTACTCGCCGTTATGCCAGTCGCTGCCGCGGAACACGCTGTAGGTGCCCTTTTCCTTGGCCAGCTCCATGCTCGCCTGGATGGTCAGGTAGTTGATGCGCTCGTACAGCTCGTCGCTGTAGTCCTCGGCTTCCTTGGCGTTCCAGTGGATGGCCTTCTGCGCCAGCAGGTGGTGCCAACCGAAGGTGCCAAGACCAATCGCGCGGTACTTCTGATTGGTGATGGTGGCCTGCGGCACGGGGAGCTGGTTCAGATCGATCACGTTGTCGAGCATGCGCACCTGGATCGGGATCAACCGCTCCAGCACGTCGGCGCCCAGCAGATCGGCCTGGTCGGCCTGCACGGTGATCGCGCGGCCCAGGTTGATCGAAGACAGGTTGCACACGACGAAGTCGCCGGCTTTCTTGGTGGTGACGATCTGATTGCCGCTGATGATCTCCTGCATCATCCGCGTCGGGCTCATGTTCTGCAGGATCTCGGTGCACAGGTTGGACGAATAGACCATGCCCTCGTGCTTGTTCGGATTCTTGCGATTGACTTCATCGCGATAGAACATGAACGGGTTGCCGGTTTCCAGCTGGCTGACCATGATGCGCTTGAAGATGTCGATCGCCTTGACGGTCTTGCGCGTGATGCGCTCGTCGGCAACCACTTCCTCGTACTTGCGACGGAAGCTGCTGTTGGCGTCGCCCTTCTTCTCGTCATAGAAGTCCTGCAGGTACCAGCCCTTGATCCGCTTCACTTCGTGCGGGTCGAACAGGTACCAGTCGCCGCGACGCTCGACCGCTTCCATGAACAGGTCGGGGATGCACACCGAGGTGAACACGTCGTGCGCGCGCAGACGCTGGTCGCCGTTGTTCAGGCGCAGGTCCAGGAACGCTTCGATGTCGCGGTGGAAGATGTCCAGATAGACCGCGATGGCGCCCTTGCGCTGGCCCAGCTGATCCACCGACACGGCGGTGTTGTTGAGCTGCTTGATCCACGGCACCACGCCGCCGGACGAATTGGACACGCCGCGGATCGCCGAACCCGACGAACGCACATAGCCCAGGTACGCGCCCACGCCGCCGCCGTGCTTGGACACGCGCGCCACGTCAGTGTTGGAGTCGTAGATGCCCTGCAGGCTGTCGTCGACGGTGTCGATGAAGCAGCTCGACAGCTGGCCGCCGACCTTGCCGGCATTGGCCAGCGTCGGCGTTGCCACCGTCATGTACAGGTTGGACAGCGCCCAGTAGGCCTCGCCCACCAGCTGCATGCGGCGCTCGCGGCTGCCCTTGCCGGTGCCGATCTCGTCCTGCATCAGGTACAGCGCAATGGTCAGCCAGCGCTCCTGCGGCAGCTCGAACACGCCGCGCGAGTTGTCGGTGGCCAGGTAACGGGTGGCCAGCAGATACAGGCCGTTATAGGCGAACAGCTTGTCGCGCTCGGGCTCGATCATCTTGCCGGCTTCGATCAGCTCGTCCTTGGAATAGCGGCGCAGGATGTCGTTGGAATAGACATTGCGGTCGGCCAGGCTTTCCTGCAGGCCCACGAACGAGCCGTACTTCTGGCTGGCGTCGTAGAAGCGGTTGCGGCTGGCGCGCTTGTACAGGCGGCGCAGGTACAGACGCGCAGCGAAGTGCTCCCACTCCGGGGTGGTCAGATCGACGCGGGCTTCGGCCTCGCGGATCAGGTGGTCGACCAGGTCGTCGGCGTTGACGCTGTCCTTGCGCTCGACAAAGCCGAACACCGAGCGCTTGTAGTCGGCCACGTCCAGCTGCGGGAACTCGGCATGGATCTGGTCGATGGCGCGCTCCAGGCGCTCCGGCTCGAACGGAATCTTGCGATTGCCCGCTTCCTTGGTGATCCAGGTGGAGACGTTTTGTTCTTCGATGGTCTGTGCGTGCATTGCAATGGCTTGGCGGGGAGGCGGCACGATGTCCGACGGGTCGGTCAATTCCGGCGCGCCACAGGCAGGCGCGGCGACACTGGCGGAGACGCTGGTGGGTGTTGCGGTACCGGCGGCGATCGCGGAAAGGGTGTCGTTGGTGGTCATGCGTCCTCCATGCGTAGGCACACGAACCCGCTCGGGGAGCGAGTTGCGGCCGGATCCGGACTCCCTGGACAGCGATGACGGTGCAGGGCGAGCGGCACGCAAGACGGGCGTCTGCGGCGGCATCGACATCACCAGCCATCTCCTCACCGGAGATTCCACGGCCGCCACCGCGCGGTGTGCTGTCGCGTGGTGGTCGGTGGCGAAACAGCAGCGGCGCCACAAGACCACATCACCAAACCCAAGCCGAGGCCCGGATGGCTGTAGTCATGAGTGCGACCGCGGCGGGGAGGCCCTCGACCGCGGCCCCGCCGCGATACGTGCTCCCACTGGTCCGGCCGCCTTGTGCGACCAACCACCGACTCCCCCAAGATAGTGGGGTACCCGGGAGGGGTCAACACCAAATGTGGGAAAAACCCGCAAACCCTTGTAGCGCAAAGAACTGTCTGACGAACGGTCGTCCCGGGCCGGCGAACCTGTCCAAGTGGACTGCGCAGTCAAGGCCCAAACCGGCTTTCTGCTGACTGGTCGGGTTCGGCTGGGACGACTGCCGCACGTCTCGATGCTGCAGCCGGTCACAGTGGGCCGCCACTGCCATGAGGGGGACTGCAGCAACGGCGCAGATGATCCGCTCTCCGCCTGATCTGCCGGTATGGAGCAATCAGATCAAGGCGCCCGCACGGTACGTCTCGCGGTCACTTGGCTGTCTTCACGCCTGGTCGAGGGCGCGGCGCCCTCACCGCTCGCGGGACACGCCGTTAACCCGTCCATGGGGCTCGATGGCGGCATCCATGCCGCCAACGGTCCCGCAATCGGTAAGGACACCGCACCAGACAGTTGGTCGGTGGTCGCGTGAACGCTGTTTGTAGCGCGTTGCGCATCTGGTGTTGAGCCGGCGCGTCATGATCGAACAAGGCGCATCAATCGCGGCTCCTACCGTGCGCACCGACCATCTTGACTGGTCCTTGCCCGCCCACCGTCGCGGGACCTTGAGCGGCATGGATGCCGCGCCAGAGCCTCCAGGGACGGATTCACGGCGTGTCCCGCGATGGTGGGCGGGCAAGGGCCCCGCAGCAAACACAAAGACGTCGAGGGCGCGGTGCCCTCACCGCTTGCGGGACACGCCGTTAACCCGTCCATGGGGGCTCGATGGCGGCATCCATGCCGCCAACGGTCCCGCAATCGGTAAGGACACCGCACCAGACAGTTGGCTGGTGGTTTTGTTGAAGAGCGAAGTCAGCGCACTAGACAGTTTGCTGGCTGCTTTATTTAAATCTATGCAAACCGACCATCTTGACTGGTCCTTGCCCGCCTACCGTCGCGGGACCCTTGGCGGCATGGATGCCGCCAAGGAGCTACATGGATGTACTTGCGGCGTGTCCTGCGATGGTGGGCGGGCAAGGGCCCTGCAGCAAAGGCGCAGATGATCCGCTCTCCGACTGATCTGCCAGGATTGCGCAATCAGGTAGCGACGCCCGCATCGTGCCTATCGCGAGCGCTTGGCGATCTTCAAGTCCGGTCGAGGGCGTGGCGGCCTCAGATCTCGGTCGGGCCGATGTGGTGACGCTTGCGGTAGCGGATCGAGGACCACACCGAGGCGGCGATGAAGGCCACGCCGATCAGGCCGGTCAGCACTTCCGGCACGTGGTAGACGGTGCCCACCAGCATGATGATCGCCAGTACGCCGATGGCGTAGTGCGCGCCGTGCTCCAGGAACACGAACTCGTCCAGGGTGCCCTTGTGCACCAGGTAGACCGTCATCGAGCGCACGAACATCGCGCCGATCGCCAGGCCCAGCATGATGATGACCACGTCACGGGTGATGGCGAAGGCGCCGATCACGCCATCGAACGAGAACGAGGCATCCAGCACTTCCAGATACAAGAACGCGGCAATGCCCGAACGCTTGGCCGGGCCCATGCTGCCGTCTTCGCTTTCTTCGGCCTCGAACAAGGCATCCACGCTGCCGACCAGCAGATACAGCAGGATGCCGCCCAGCCCGGCGAACAGCACGCTCTGGAAGATGGCATCGGGCAGGAACAGCTTGGTGCACAGCAGGACCGTCACCGCCACAATCACCGACATCGCATCGGCCTTGCCCAGCTTGCCGACCAGCCGCTCCACCGGGCCCAGCCAATGCAGCTTGCGCTCCTGGTCGAATAGGAAGTTGAGGAACACCAGCAGCAGGAACATGCCGCCGAAGGCGGCGATGGACGGGTAGTTGTCGGTCAGCACCTGGCTGTAGCGGTCCGGCTCCTTCAGCGCCATCTGCATCACCGGCACCAGGCCCATGCCGGTGGCCACCGACACGATCACGATCGGGAACACCAGGCGCATGCCGAACACCGCGATCAGGATGCCGACGGTGAGGAACAACTTCTGCCAGAACGCGTTCATGTGCTTGAGCACACCGGCGTTGACCACCGCGTTGTCGAACGACAGCGACACCTCCAGCACGCTCAGCACCAGGCATAGCCATAGCGCCTGCCAGATGCCCATCGCGGAGGTATGACCCCACCAGGCAGCCAGGCCCAGGCAGATCGCTGTGACCAAGAACGACATTCTGAAATCGCGAAACATTGACACTCCCAGGCGGGCCGAGACGACAGCCGGAGCAACGGGCCAGGGCAAGGCCCGGCAGATCCGGCGTGCGGTGGAGGATGGGGGACCGCGGCGTGACGCAACGTCAGGCCGGGCGCGGCTCGCCCATTATAGGGAGTGTCACCGCCATCAGGGTCGCATCGTCCGGATCCGGGCGCACGCCGAAGCCCAGGCTCTGGCACATCGCCAGCATGGTGCGGTTCTCGCGCAGCACCTGGCCTTCGATCTGCTTGAGGCCCAACCAGCGCGCGTACTCGATCATGATGCGCATCAGCTGCCAGCCGATGCCGTGGCCCTTGAGGTCGGAGCGGATCAGGATGCCGTACTCGCCGCCTTCGTAATCGGCGTCGGCATGCAGCCGCACCGCGCCGAGCATGTCGCCGGTCTTGGGGTCGATGGCCACCAGCGCGATCGAGCGCGCGTAATCGAGCTGGGTCAAGCGGGCGATGAATTCGTGGCTGAAATGCTTGACCGACTGGAAGAAACGCAGCCGCAGGTCTTCGTCGGTGACGCGCGCGAAGAACGCGCGGAACAGCGCGTCGTCTTCCGGGCGCACCGGGCGCACCAGCGCGTGGGTGCCATCGCCCAGGCCGATCTGGCGCTCCCATTCCTTCGGGTACGGGAAGATCGCAAAGCGCGGATGGCCGCGACCCTTGTGCAGCTTGCGCGCCGGCGCCACCGCCACGCGCGCGTCCAGCGCAATCACGCCATCGCGGTCGGCCAGCAGCGGGTTGATGTCCAGCTCGGTGATCTCGGGGATGTCGGCGGCCAGCTGCGCCAGCTTGACCAGCACCAGCGCCACCGCGCGCTCGTCGGCGGCCGGCACGTCGCGATACGCCTTGAGGATGCGCGAGACGCGGGTGCGGCCGATCAGCTCGTGGGCCAGGCGCAGGTCCAGCGGCGGCAGGGCCAGCTCGCGGTCGTTGATCACCTCAACCGCGGTGCCGCCGCGGCCGAACACGATCGCCGGGCCGAACACCGGGTCGTCGGCAATGCCGGCGATCAGCTCGCGCGCCTTGGGCCGCAGCACGGTGGGCTGCACGATCACCCCTTCGATCAGCGCGTTGGGGTGCGCGGCGCGGGCACGCGCCAGGATGCCGGTGGCCGCTTCGCGCACCGCCGCCACGCTGGACAGGTTGAGCCGCACGCCATCCACGTCGGACTTGTGCGCGATCTCGCTGGACAGCACCTTCAGGGTGACCGTGCGCCCCATCGCCAGCAACGGGTCGGCCAACAGCGCGGCTTCGTTGGCGGTGGCGGCCACCTGCAACGGCACGATCGGGATGCCGTAGGCGGCCAGCAGCCGGTTGGTGGCCACCGGGTCCAGCCAGCGCCGCCCGGCCACAAGTGCCTCATCGACCACGGTGCGGGCGATGCCGGCATCCACCACGAAGTCTTCCGGCAGGCTGGGCGGGGTTTCCATCAGCGCCGCCTGCGCCTCGCGGTAGCGCACCAGGTGGGTGAAGCCGCGCACTGCGTCCGATTCGGTGGCATAGGTGGGCACGCGCGCGGCGTTGAGCGCGGCGATGGCCGCATCGTCCTGGCCCAGCCACACTGCGAACACCGGCTTGTCGCGCTGGTAGCGGTTGCGTTGGTCCAGCGCGCGGGTCAGCGCCTTGGCCGCATCGGCGGAGGAAGTAAAGGCGGTGGGCACGTTGACCACCAGCAGCGCGTCGTTCTCCGCATCGTCCAGCAGCGCTTCGATCGCCGCGGCGTAGCGCGCGCCATCGGCATCCACGATGATGTCCACCGGGTTGCTGCGCGACCAGCCTTCCGGCAGCGACTGATCGAGCTTTTCCAGCGTCTTGGGCGACAACTCGGCCAGGGTGCCGCCGCGCAGCACCAGCTGGTCCACCGCCAACTGCCCCACCCCGCCGCCATTGCTCAGGATCGCCAGCCGCCGGCCGGGGAAGCTGCCGAGCCGGCCCAGGGTTTCGGCCGCGGCGAACAACTCGTCCAGCGCGCCCACCCGCAACAGGCCGGCACGTGCGAATGCCGCGCCATACACCGCATCCGAGCCGGCCAGCGCTTGGGCGTGGGTGTCGGCATTGGGGTTGATGCGGAACTGGCGACCGGACTTGACCACCACGACGGGTTTGGCACGTGCCGCAGCACGCGCGGCCGACATGAACTTGCGCGCATCGCCGATGCGTTCGACATACAGCAGGATCGCGCGGGTGCGGTAGTCGGTGGCGAAGTAATCGAGCAGATCGCCGAAATCCACATCCAGCGTGTCGCCCAGCGACACCACCGCCGAGAACCCCACCGAGCGCGCCACGCCCCACTCCACCAGCGCGGCGGCAATGGCGCTGGATTCGGAGATCAGCGCCAAGTCGCCGGCCTGCGGGCAATGCGCGGCAATGCTGGCATTGAGCCGCGCGTGCGGCGCGATCACACCCAAACAGTGCGGGCCGAGGATGCGCATGCCCTTGGCCCGCGCAGCCGCCTCCATGCGCGCAGCCGGCGAGCCAGGCCCGTGACCCAGGCCGGCAGTGAGGATGATCGCCGCGGCCACCCCGCGCCGCGCCGCGATGGAGACGATGCGCGGCACGATGCGCGCCGGCGCAGTGATCACCACCAGATCCGGCACCCACGGCAGATCGGTCAACCGCGGCACCGTGCGCACGCCATCGATTTCGGTGTAGCGCGGGCTCACCCAACCGATCTGGCCAGGGAAGCCGGCCGCGCGCAGATTGCGCACCACCGCCCGCCCGGCCGAGCGCTCACGCGGGCTGCCGCCCACCACCGCCACGGTGCTGGGGCGAAAGACCTGCTGCAGGTGGTAGGTACTCATGGTGCGGGGGACGCGGAAGCCATCGCGCTACGGTACACGTCAGGCAGAGCTGGCGTCATCGACCCAGCGGCAGAGAAACAGCGACACAGCACATCCTATTGTTGTGAACGATTCTTATTTTCGTTAATATCCCGTGGTCAGCCAGCTTCCCGCGCCGCCCCGCGCCCCTGCCGCCAGCGACTCATCCGGAACAGGGACCCCCCATGAAACTGCTGACACTGTCGGCGCTGCTGCTCGCTGCATCTGCCTCCGCGCATACCCCTTATCTGGCGCCGAACACCTTCGCTCCGCAGCCCGGTCAGACGGTGACGCTGGACGCGGCCTTCGCCGAGACCTTCTTCGTGCCCGAAGCGGCCTTCGACCAGAGCCATTTCAGCATCACCGGGCCCGATGGCCGCGATGTCGAACCGGCGCGGGTGCAGGCGCTGGACACCCGCACCGTCGTCGAACACGCGCTGGGCAAGCAGCCCGGCACCTATCGATTCAGCAGCGGCCTGCGCGTAGGCGCGCAGTTCCGCACCTGGGAACTGGACGGCAAGCGCGAGACCGTGCGCGACCCGAAGGTCCCCATGCCCAAGGGCGCCACGCTGGTCGCCAGCTTCCAGTCGCGCACCCTGGCCGAAACCTATGTGAGCGTCGGCAAGCCCGATCGCACTGCATTGGCGCCGCGTAACCGCGGTCTGGAACTGGTGCCGGTCACCCATCCCAATGACCTGTTCGTGGGCGAGACGTTCGCTTTCACGGTGCAGTACGACGGCGTGCCGCTGGCCAGGCAGACCGTGGACATCAGCGAGGCGGTGTGGACCTCCGACCGCAAGCCGACGGTGCGCAGCGTGACCACCGACGCCGCCGGCCGCGCAGTCCTGAAACTGGACCACGCCGGCACCTGGCTGGCATTGACCCGCCACCGCACCCCCGCGCCGGCCGGCGCCCCGGTGCGCGAGTACAGCAACAGCACCACGCTCACCTTCCAGGTGCTGGAGCAGTAGCGCCACGCAACCGCTGCGGCGGTTGCGTGTCTTGCGGCGTCCACGCACCGGTGCGGACGCATCCACCTGGCTCAGCTGGCCGTCTACAGGCAGTGCTCTGCCTGTCGCACCGGCGCCAAGGCCCGGCACTTTTTTCTTCCCTCACGAGGCAATCCATGAACACTGGCTCCCTGGCCGGCGCGTGTCTGTGCGCGCTGCTGCTTCCTACCGTTGCTGTCGCCCAATCCGAGCCGCGCCCGCTGCTCGGCGGTCACGGCAACAATGTGCAGGCCTTCATCACCCAGCACGACGACAACCACGACGGCCGCATCACCGCCGCCGACTTCGCGGCCTTCCGCCGCAGCCGCTTCGATGTCACCGACCGCAACCACGACGGCACGGTCGATGAGGACGAGTACGTGGGCGAGTTCCGCGAGCGCCGCCAGCATGCGCTGGAACAGGAACGCGGCGCGCAGGCCGCGCAGGGCAAGCAACGCTTCGCCGCACTCGACAGCGATGGCGATGGGCAGGTCTCGCGCGCTGAATTCGATACTGCCGGCGCGCAGGACTGGGCGCGCGGACAGGCAGCCCTGGCGGCCGCCGCCAACGCTGCAGCCACCGAGCCAACGGTCGCCTTCGATCGCGACGGCGGCCGCCCGGGCATGCCCGACAGCCAGTCGGCCGACGGCTTCCTGGCGCTGTACGACGAGAACGGCGACGGCAAGGTGGGCCGCGCGGAATACGCGGACCTGCGTGCGGCGCAGTTTGCCGGCGCCGACGGTAACCGCGACGGTGCGCTGTCGATGGACGAGTACCGCGTCGAGTTCGAAGACCGCCTCAACCGCCGCCTCACCGCGCTCGAGCAGGCCGACGATCGCCAGGTGCACGTGCGCTTCAACGTGCTCGACACCGACAAGGACAAGCGCATGAGCTTCGCCGAATACCAGGCCTCGGGCCTGCGCACGTTCGCCCGCGTCGACCGCAATCACGACGGAGTGGTGGATGCCCGCGACGCGGCGTTGCCGCCGCCTGCGCCTGCCCCGGCTTCTAGACCGGCCCGGGCGGACTGACGAACCGGCCAACTGCTCTTTCCGGCGCGGATCGACACCCGCGCCACCTGGCCCGCCACTGGCGGGCACCACCCAGCCACGCGACCGCCCCGTGCCGCCCGCAGCCAGGTCCGCGTCTTTCGCGCCCCTCCTTTTCCTGACTGTGGACCCCACGATGACTTCGACACCGACCCTGCTGGCCCTGGCGATCGCCGCCGGCCTGGCCTTCCCGCTGCATGCCGAACAGGCGCCCGCCGACGCCACCACCTTCGACCCGGTCGAAGTGAAGGCCGCGCGCGACAAGCGCGCCTCCAGCAACCAGAACGTCACCACCCTGGACACTGCGCAGCTGCAGCAGGAACAGGCCGAAAGCATGGAGGACCTGGTGCGCTACATCCCCGGCGTGAGCATCGCCGACATGGGCCGCTTCGGCGAGAACGGCTTCAATATCCGCGGGCTGGAAGGCGACCGGGTAGCGATGACCATCGACGGCCTGTCGATGGCCGAAGGCGTGGAGACCGCGCGTGACTACGAGTTCTTCCGTGCCGGCCGCGGTGGCGTGGATGTGGATTCGCTCAAGAGCGTGGACATCGTCAAGGGCGCCGATTCGATCAGCGCCGGCAGCGGTGCGCTCGGCGGCGCGGTCGTCTTTACCACCAAGGACCCCTACGACTATCTCAAGGCGCAAGGCAACGACACCTATGTCGGTCTGAAGACCGGCTACACCGGTCATAACGACCAGCTGCTGGGCAACGTCACCGTCGCCAATCGCACCGGCATCGTCGAATCGATGCTGACCTACACCCGCCGCGACGGCCACGAATCGGAGGGCTGGTATTCCAGCACCGAAATCGACACCGGCAGCGCGCGGCGCACGCCCGACCCGATCGACAGCGAAAGCGACAACGTGCTGGCCAAACTCGACGTGGTGCCGAATGCACAGCACCGCTTCGGCGTGGTCTACGAACGCAACCGCTCGCAGAACCGGGTCGCCAACCTGAGCCGTGTCAGCGCGCCAAGTTATGCCGAACGCATCGGCGACGACAGCAACGACCGCGATCGTTACGGCCTGCGTTATCTCTGGAACGCCGACAACGCCTTGTTCGACACCCTGGAAGCGCAGCTCGACCGCCAGCAGACCGACAGCCGCGGCACTACCCGCATCCTCACCCAGAGCGGCACCTCAAGCACCCCCGCCACTGCGGCCACCACGCGCTGCACGGTGGCGCTGCCATGCCGCCGCGCCGAAAACCGCGACACCGAGCAGACCCTGGACCGCATCGCGCTGGATTTCGACAAGCAGGTGCACGGCAACGGCTGGTCGCAAGCGCTGCTGTACGGGGCCGCCTGGCAGCGCCGCAGCATCGATTTCAGCGCGGTCGACTACCGCTGGAACAACGCCGGCGCGCTGGACACCGCCACCGTCGACCCGGCACAGGTGCCACAGACCGATGCCGACACCTGGAGCGTGTACCTGCGCGATCGTATCGGCCTGCTCGACGACCGCCTGCAGCTCACCCTGGGCGCCCGCTACGACCACTATCGCTATACGCCGACACTGTCGCCCACCTTCATCGATACCACCGGCACGGTACGCGAGGTGACGTTCGCTTCGCCCACCTGGCAGGCCGGCATCAGCTACGCCTTCACCCCGCAGCAGACGCTGTGGTTCCAGACCGGGCGCGGCTTCCGTGCGCCGACCACCGCCGAAATGTACGCCCCGACCAGCATCACTGCGCTGACCCGGGTGGACACCGGCACCACCGTCAACGTGCCGACCGTGGCCGCCAATCCCGCGCTGGGAGCAGAGCGCAGCCTCAACCTGGAACTGGGCTGGCGCTGGGAAAGCGACTGGGCGCGCGTGGGAATGTCGGTGTTCCGCGACCGCTACGACGACTTCATCCAGAGCGAGACGGTGACCGCCGATGCCGGCACGCGTTACCAGACCTGTACCCGCGGCGTGTGCACCTCGCGCAACGGCTACGCCTACACCACGCTGCTCAATGTCGGCCAGGTCGAGGTCAAGGGGGTCGAACTGGATGCGCAGTTCAAACTGGGCGATGCCTGGCTGCTGCGCGCGGCCTGGACCCACAACCAGGGCGAGCTGGAAGACGGCCGCCCGCTGGACAGCATCAATCCGGATCGCGGTGTGCTCGGCCTGAGCTGGCAGGGCCTGGACGAGCGGCTGCGCATCACTGCCAACATCACCCACGCGCTCGCCAAGAAGGCCAAGGACGTCAACGTGGAGAGCGATGTCTTCGGCGCGCCGGCCGAGCCGTTCCTCAGCGACGCCTACAGCGTTGTCGATCTGTTCGGCAGCTATCGCGTCAACGCACACGTGCGCGTCAATCTCGGCGTGTACAACCTGTTCGACGAGCGTTACTTCCAGTGGGCGCGCATCCGCAACGTCACCCGCGGCGATTTCTATCTGTACGGCTATGCCACCGACGACGGCATCGGCCGCTATAGCGAGCCTGGCCGCAATCTGCGCGCCACGGTGTACGTCAACTTCTGACCCGCGTTGCCGGTGCGCAGTGATGCACGGTCTGCCATGCATCACTGCGCAGGCTGTGCAAGATGTTCCGCAACCGCACGGCCGGGTACTGCAGCGCCTCTGCGCGCCAAGTGGTGGCACGCAGAGGCGACTTACCCCGTATGAAATGCCGCCCTGCATACGGCACCTCGACCGTCGGATCTCGACGATTGCAGACGTAACGAGGGCGGCGCGTAGCTGCTCACACGCGCCACGCATCGCGACGCTACAACAACGTGCCGCTCAGGATCGCCGCGGCGATGCTGAAATAAATCACCAGCCCGGTGACATCCACCAATGTGGCCACGAACGGTGCCGAGGCACTGGCCGGGTCGAAGCCGAAGCGTTGCAACACGAACGGCAGCATCGAGCCGGACAGCGAACCGAAGGTGACGATGCCGATCAGCGCCGCGCCGATGGTCAGCGCCACCATCTGCCAGTGCGGGCCGTAGTCGTACAGGCCGGCGTTTTGCCAGATTGCGATACGCACGATCGCCAGCACGCCCAGGATCGCGCCCAGGGTGAGGCCGGTGGGCAGCTCGCGCAGCGCCACCTTCCACCAGTCGCGCAGGCGCAGTTCGCGCAGTGCCAGCGAGCGGATCAGCAGCGAGGTGGCCTGCGAGCCGGAGTTGCCGCCCGAGCTCATGATCAACGGAATGAACAGGGTCAGCACCACCGCCTTGGACAGTTCATCCTCGAAGTGCTGCATCGCGCTGGCGGTGAGCATTTCGCCCAGGAACAGCACGCTCAACCAGCCGGCGCGCTTCTTGATCATCTGGCCAAAGCCGATCTGCATGTAGGGCCTGTCCAGCGCCTCCATGCCGCCGAACTTGTGCACGTCTTCGGTGGATTCGACGATCAACGCATCCAGCACATCGTCCACGGTGACGATACCCAGTACATGGCCATGCGCATCCACCACCGGGATGGCGAGCAGGTCGTGGCGGCGGATCAGCCGTGCGACTTCTTCCTGGTCCAGCGCCGGGTCCACGGTGACCGGCGGATTGACCTGCGCCACATCCAGGATCGATGCCTCCGGCACGCCGGTGATCAGCCGGCGCATGGTGACCACCTGCTGCAGCACGCGGGTGTGCGGATCGAGCAGATAGATGGCGTAGACCGTCTCGCGGCTGCGCTCCACCTCGCGGATGTGCTGCAGGGTGCGGCCCACCGTCCAGTCGGACGGCACCGCCACGAACTCGGTGGTCATCAGCGCGCCGGCGGTGTTGGGCGGGTAGCGCATCAACGCCTGGATCGACAGCCGCGCCTCGGCACTGAGCAACCACAGCAGCGGCTGGCGCTGGTCGGCATCCAGGCCATGGAAGATATCGGTGGCGCGGTCGTCGGCCATCTGCCCGAGCAGCGAGGCGGCCTGTTCCGCAGGCAGTTGCGCGATCAGTTCGCTGGCATCGCGCAGCTCGGGTTGTTCGAGCAGCTTCACTGCACGCGGGGACGGCAACGCGGCCAGCACATGCGCAGCATCGTCGCGGTCGAGGGTGTTGAGATATTCCACCGCATCGGCCGTGTTGAGTTCGGCCAGGGGTGCGGTCAGTGCATCGACGCCTTGGGCAAGGCGCAGGGTTTCGTTGTACATGGTGGTTCGCCTGGTGACGACCGTCGTCGATGACAGCCGGCGAACCTCACGCCTCAGGCGCGCGCCAGCTGGGTCATCGACCCGGGTCTAGGGTGACTGTCGCTGGACATGGATAAAGGCTCCGAAAGTGCGCACCGACCGGCGATCCGGGCGGCAGCGCGGCGCAGTCTGCGCGCCTGAGTCGGCTTGGTCAATGCCCTGCGCAGGCCGTGCTCAGCGACCGTGCAGCCCCGTGCAAGTGGCCAGCGTCTGCGCCGTAGCGCGCCGGGGCGGCACCTCGCAGCATGCCCGCATGGAGACCCGACACTGGAGCGTGCGCTCACCTGGCCTGTTGCAGCGCGGCCCCGAACAGGCGATGCGCTGGCGACCGCAATGCGGCGTACCGTGCCTCGATGCCGGGATCGGGCGCAGGCAGGCGTCGTTGCCGTGCGGCCGCGTCATCTCATCGGACGGACACCGGTTGCCGGTGGCGTGCTGCGCGCCTCACAGCGCTTGGTGAATCACCGAACCGAAGCGCACCGCCGGCCCGCACCGTTGCACGCAGCGCACGCCAATCCAGGCGGGCACACGCAGGCCGGCGGCATAATGAGCACCTCAACGGAGAACGTGCATGCATAGCGGTGGTCTTGAACTGGCTCTGGTGCTGATGCTGGCCGCCATCGTGGCGGTGCCGGTGTTCAAGCGCTTTGGTCTGGGAGCCGTGCTGGCCTATCTGGTGGCCGGCGTGGTGCTCGGACCCGATGGCGTGGGCGTGGTGCAGGACGCCGAGCGCATCAGCGGTGCGGCCGAGATCGGTGTGGTGATGCTGCTGTTCGTGATCGGGCTGGAGCTGTCACCGGCGCGGCTGAAGGTGATGCGCCATTCGGTGTTCGGCGCCGGCGCCACCCAGGTGGTGGTGACCACGGTGATCCTGGGCGGCCTGCTCATGGTGGGCAATCTGGGCTGGAAGAGCGCGCTGATCATCGGCGTGGCGCTGGCCTTGTCGTCCACCGCGGTGGGCCTGCAATTGCTGGCCGAGCGCAAGGCGCTGGGCAGCGACTACGGCCGGCTGGCGTTTGCGATTCTGCTGTTCCAGGACTTGATTGCGATCCCGTTGCTGGCGGCCATACCGCTGCTGGGCGGCAGCAAGAACGCCACCCTCGCCTGGCCGGACGTGGCCAAGGCCGTGGCGGCGCTGGCGCTGGTGATCCTGTGCGGGCGCTTCGTGCTGCGCCACCTGTTCAACGTGGTGGCGCGCACGCGCATGCCGGAGGTGTTCACCGCCAGCGCCTTGCTGGTGGTGCTGGGCACTGCCTGGATCATGCAGGAAGCCGGATTGAGCGCCAGCCTGGGGGCCTTCATCGCCGGCGTGCTGCTGGCCGATTCGGAATTCCGCCATGAACTCGAATCGCAGATCGAACCGTTCGAAGGGCTGCTGCTGGGGCTGTTCTTCATCTCGGTGGGCATGGGCATCGACCTCAACCGCGTGGTCGCCGAGCCCGGCTTGATCGCGGCGGGCGTGGCGATCCTGCTGGTGGTGAAGTTCTCGCTGCTGGTCGGCATCGGCAGCGTGGCCAAGCTGCCGCTGCGCAGCAGCCTGATGCTGGGCAGCGTGCTGTGGCTGGGCGGCGAATTCGCGTTCGTGGTCTTCAACGAGGCCGACCGCGTGGGCCTGCTGGAAGCTGCCAACCACGACCGGCTGGTGGCCATCGTCGGTGTGTCGATGGCACTGACGCCGCTGTTGCTGCTGGGCATGCAACGCATCCTCAACGGACCGCTGCGCCTGCGTGCGCCCAAGTCCGAGCGCCCGTTCGACACCATCGACGCGCAGACGCCCAAGGTGCTGGTGGCCGGCATGGGCCGCTTTGGCCAGGTGGTTGCGCGCCTGCTCACCGCGCGGCACGTGCCCTTCGTGGCGCTGGAACACAACCCCGACAC
Source organism: Xanthomonas sp. CFBP 7698 (assembly GCF_003600855.1). Lineage (NCBI taxonomy): Bacteria > Pseudomonadati > Pseudomonadota > Gammaproteobacteria > Lysobacterales > Lysobacteraceae > Xanthomonas > Xanthomonas sp. CFBP 7698. Next base: position 125,581 of record NZ_PRDN01000005.1, on the reverse strand, counting down.
CGTGGAAGACCTGCGCCGCTTCGGTAGCCAGTTGTATTACGGCGACCCCACCCGCCCGGAGCTGCTGCGCGCCGCCGGTGCCGACCGCATCAAGGTGTTCGTGATCGCGGTGGACGACCCGGAAACCAATATCAAGACGGTGCGCCTGATCCGCCGCCTGTACCCGCAGGCCACGGTGCTGGCGCGCGCACGCAACCGCCAGCACGCCTGGAAGCTGATGGACCTGGGTGCAGAACCGTTCCGCGAAGTGTTTGCCTCCAGCCTGGAACTCAGCGGGCGGGTATTGACCTCGCTGGGACTCGGCGAGGCGGATGCGCGCGAACACGTCAAACGCTTCCGCCAGCACGACGAAGACCTGCTGCGCCGCCAGCACCTGGTCTACGACGACGAAGCCAAGGTGATCCAGACCTCGCGCGACGCCCGCGCCGACCTGATGAACCTGTTCGAAGCCGACGTCAAGGCGGATGTGGATGGCGAGCCGGCACCCACCACCACGCACGAGCGTTGAGCCCGGCACATCGCACTGACTTAGGCGCGCGCCCGAGCGCGATGGGGCTTTACCGGTCATGCCCCGTCGCGCTCGGGCGCGCTCCTACGAGGCAGCGAATACCGGCCGCTCGCTGGCGAGTGCCGACTCAAAAATCGGCGAATCGTTGCGCCAACAACAAACGCGCATCAACTCGCGAAACCGCCCTTTTGTAGGAGCGCGCCTGAGCGCGATGGAGCTTTACCGGTCATGCCCCGTCGCGCTCGGGCGCGCTCCTACGAGGCAGGGAATACCGGCCGCTCGCTGGCGATAGCCGACTTAAAAAATCGGCGAATCGTTGCGCCAACAACGAACGCGCATCAACTCGCGAAGCCGCGCTTTTGTAGGAGCGCGCCTGAGCGCGATGGGGCTTTACCGGTCATGCCCCGTCGCGCTCGGGCGCGCTCCTACGCGGGCGCCTGCATTGCATGACTGCGATTCATTGCACGCTGTCTGCGTGCACAGCCGCCGCCCGGCGGCGGCGCTTCTGTCGTCGCTCAGCTGCGTGGCTTGCGTGTGGTGCGGGCCGAGGATTTCTTCGCCGCGGCCTTGCTGCCTGCTGCGCTGCTGGTGGTCCTTGGTGCTTTTGCCACGCGCTTGGTTGACGCTTTGGTTGCCTTGGACGCGCTACCCGTCCTGGTCGCTTTCTTGGCCGCCTTCTTGGTGGCTTTCTTCACCGGCGTTGCAGCACTGGCACGCGCTTCCGGCGGCCGGCGCGGTGGCGGTTTACGGCCGGGGGTGAGCGCGCGCCAGGCGTGTCCGCCATTCATGGCCAGCAACGCATCGGCAGCCGAAGGGCCGGCGCTGCCGGCGGCGTAGTTGGGGAAGTCGCTCGCCGGTTGCTTCCAGGCATCCAGGATCGGCTGCACAATGCGCCAGGCGCCTTCCACCATGGCCGCGTCCTGGAACAGGCCGGCTTCGCCGTTCATGCAATCCTGTAGCAGGCGCTCGTAGCCCACCGTGTATTCCTTGGGAAACCAGTCGCGATAACGGAAATCCATGCGCACCGGCGCCAGTGCGACCTGTGCGCCCGGGCGCTTGACGTCGAACTGCAGCGAAATGCCTTCGTCCGGCTGGATATGCAGCACCAGCCAGTCGGGGCCGTAGCCGCCGACCTCAGTGCTGCGGAACGGTGCCAGTGGCGCGGGCTTGAAGCGGATCGCGATCTCGGTGGTGCGCTCGCGCAGGCGTTTGCCGGTGCGCAGATAGAACGGCACGCCGGCCCAACGCCAGGTGTCGACCTGCAACTTCATCGCCACATAGGTTTCGGTATCGGAGTCGTCCGGCACGGTGTCTTCTTCGCGGTAACCGGGGACGGCGTTGCGATTGACCGCGCCGGAGGCGTATTGCCCGCGTACCACGTCTTCGGGCTTGATCGGGCGTACCGCTTCGATCACTTCCGCACGCCGGCGATGCATGGCCTCGGTGGTGAAGGCGGCCGGCGGCTCCATGGCAATCATCGCCAGCAGCTGGAACAGGTGATTGGGCACCATGTCGCGCAGGCACCCGGTGGGGTCGTAGAAGCGGCCGCGCCCTTCCACGCCGATGGTTTCGGCGGCGGTGATCTGCACATGATCGATGCGGTCGCGGTTCCACACCGGCTCGAACAGGCCATTGGCGAAGCGGAACGCCAGGATGTTCTGCACGGTTTCCTTGCCCAGGAAATGGTCGATGCGGAACACCTGATCCTCGTGCAGCACCTTGGCCACGGTGGCATTGAGCGCGACGGCGCTGGGCAGGTCGTGACCGAAGGGTTTTTCCACGATCACGCGGCGCCAGCCCTGGTTTTCGCGCTGCTTGACCAGACCGGCTTCGCCCAGGTTGAGCAGCACCGGCTCGAAGAAGCGCGCGGCGGTGGCCAGATAGAACAGCACATTGCCTTGCGTACCGTAGCGCTTGTGCAGTTTCTCCAGCACGCCGTCCAGCGCCTGGTAGGCGCCTACATCGGTGAAGTCGCCGCGCAGGTAATGCATGCGCTCGCGCAGCCAGTCCCAGGTGTCGGTGTCGAATTCGTCGGTCTGGAATTCCGCATCGCGGCTGCTGAGCAGCTGCGTCATCGATTGGCCCATGTTGCTGCGCCAGGCGCGCTCGCTGATGTCGCCGTGGTCCATGCCGACGATGGCGAATTGCTCGCCCAACGCACCGGCGCGGCGCAGGTTGTACAGCGCCGGCATCACCAGCCGCCGGGTCAGATCGCCGCGCGCGCCAAATACCACGATGATGCAGGGCGGTGTGGTCTGTTGCTCGTTCATGGATGTGTTTCCTCTTCGCCCATGCGTCCGTGCAGGCGCAGTGCCGCATTGACCAGGGCCACGTGGGAATACCCTTGCGGGAAGTTGCCAAGCATGCGTTTTGCCCGTGGGTCGTACTCTTCGGCGAGCAGGCCCACGTCGTTGCACAGTCCGAGCAGGCGCTCGAGCAATGCGCGCGCTTCGTCGGTACGACCGACCAGCGCGAAATTTTCCACCAGCCAGAAACTGCAGGCCAGGAAGGTGCCCTCGCCCGCCGGCAGGCCATCGGCGCTGTCGTCGGCGCGATAGCGTTCGACCAATCCGTCGATGGTGAGCTCGCGCGCGATCACATCGGCGGTTGCCGCGATGCGTGGGTCGTCGGCCGGCAAAAAGCCGACGATCGGAATCAGCAGCAGCGATGCGTCCAGGCGGTCCGAGCCATAGCTCTGCACGAAGTGCCCGTCCGGGTGCACGCCCTTCTCCAGCACTTCGGCGCGGATCTCCTCGGCGATGCGGCCCCAGTGCGCGCGTTTTTCCGCAGTGGCATGGGTGATGCCATCGCGGGTGCCGCAATCGAACGCCAGCCAGGCCATCACCTTGGAGTGCACGAAGTGGCGGCGCTCGTCGCGGATTTCCCAGATGCCTTCATCGGGTTGGCGCCACAACGTTTCCAGCGTGTCGAGGATCTTTTCCAGCAGCGAAGCAGAAGAACCATCGTCATCGGACGGCGGCGCCACGCCCTTTTCGCGCGCGTAATGGAAGGCGCCAATCAGCTCGCCGTAGACATCGAGCTGGAACTGATCCACCGCGCCGTTGCCGATGCGCACCGGGCCGGAGTTCTCGTAACCGGGCAACCAGTGCGCCTCCCATTCCTGCAGGCGGCGTTCGCCACCAATGCCGTACAGCGCCTGCAGTTGATCGGGCGAACCGGCGATGGTGCGCTGGACCCAGTCGCGGAACGAGGCAGCTTCGTCGCGATAGCCGGCCTGCAGCAAGGCGATCAGCGTGAACACCGAATCGCGTAGCCAGCAGTAGCGGTAATCCCAGTTACGCGTGCCGCCCAGATGCTCGGGCAACGAGGCGGTGGGCGCGGCCACGATGCCGCCGGTGGGTAGATAACTCAGCCCCTTCAACACCACCAGCGAGCGGCGCACCTGCTCGGTCCACGGGCCGACGTCGGTACAGCGCCGCGCCCAGCCATGCCAGAACGCGGTGGTTCGTTGCAGCGCCTGCTCCGGGTCGATCGCCGGTGGCGTGGGCTGGTGCGAAGCGCCATGGCTGAGCAGGAACCAGGTGCTCTCGCCGTCGCGCAGGGTGAAGTCCGCTTCGGTGCCCATGTCCTCGCCGTGCAGCGTCTGCGGCGAGCGCAGTGCGAGCTGATCGGGGCCGGCGATGGCGCGGATGCCGTCGTCGATGCGCGTCACCCACGGCACCGTGCGGCCGTAGTTGAAGCGGAAGGTCAGCCGCATGTGCATGGGCACTTCGCCCTGCACGCAGCGCACGATGCGCACCAGGTGCTGATGCACCTCGCCGTTTTCGCTGGCCACCATGAAATCGACCAGCTCCACCGTGCCGGTGTCGGTGCTCAGCCGTGTGCACAACACCAGGCTGTCGTCTTCGTAGGCACGTTCGCTGCGGAAGTCCGCTGCGGGCGCCAGTGCCCATTGCCCGTGTTGCTCGTCGCCCAGCAATGAGGCGAAGACCGCATCGGAATCGAAGCGTGGCAGACACAGCCAGTCGATGGTGCCACGGTGGTCGACCAGGGCCGCGCTGTGGCAATTGCCCAGCATGGCGTGGTCTTCGATACGCACGCTCATCGTATGGGCGCTTCCTTCCGGCGAAAGAACATGCAGTCTTGCATGTGCGGTGTCGGGATCAGGTTACGAATACGCCGGCAAGCGCAGCAACGGTGGCACCGTGTGTTCCAGCCCACGGATCAGTGCCGGGTCCATGTAGGCATAGTCGTCGGGAATCTGCAGCGACAACACGCGGCAATGACGCAAATGCGCGGCGAAGCGTTTGCGCAGCAACTGCAGATGGCGGCGCTCCAGCACCAGCACCAGCTCGGCCTCGTGCAGCAGTTCGGGGGTGACCTGTACTTCGGCATCGGCAGCCAGACCGGCCGACTGGGGCTGCACGCCGGGCCAGTCGGCGAACACGCGCTCGGCAGTGGGGCTGCGCAGGCGGTTGCGGCTGCACACGAACAGCACCCGCAGCGGTTGCCCGCCGCGCCGGCTCAGCGGCCTTCGCGCAGGAAGCGCGCCATCGACGACACGCCCGGCAGCGCCGGTTCGAACTGGCCGGCCACATCGATGAAGCCGCGCATGATGGCGATCTCGCGCGGGGTGCGGTTGAGCGCATCGCGACGATCGGCGTCGGCACCGGCGCGCAGCAGGCGCTGCACCAGCAGCGGCAGCCCGTGCAGCGCGGCCAGATGCAACGGGCCGAAGCCACGCTGGTCGGCCACATCCAGCGAGACGTCTTCGTCCAGCAGGCGTTCGACGCCGGCCAGCACCACCTTCTCGTCGCAGGCGGTGCCCGGTTCGGCACGCGCGCCCAGCAGCAACAGCAACGGGCTGACCCGGCCGCCGGCCAGATGGTCCGGGTCGGCACCGGCCAGCAGCACGGTATCCAGCAGGGCCAGCAGGCGGGTCTTGTCGCGCGCGGTGAAGCCGTACAGCGCCGCGCAATGCAGCGGCGCCAGCCCCTGATCGTCGGTGGCATGCACATCGGCTGCCGCGGTGAGCAGGCGCGCCACGATGTCCGGCAGGCCCAGCGCACAAGCCAGCATCAGCACGGTCACGCCGCCCGGCAGGCGATGCTCGATCTGTGCGCCGGCTTGCAGCAAGGCGGCCACGATCTCGGTCTGGCGCATGCTCACTGCCGCCGACAACGGGGTGGCGCCGCTGTTGGCTGCGCGCTGCGGATCGGCGCCACGGCCGAGCAGATGCGCCACCACGCCAAGATGGCCGCCACCGGCCGCACGCAGCAGCGCGGTGCAGCCCTGCGCGTCGACGGCATCCACCGGCAGCCCCAGGTCGATCAGGCGACGCACTGCGTCGGTGTCGCCGGTCATCGCCGCGGACGGCACATCGGCCTCGCGCAGCGTGCGGCGCGGCAGCGACCAGATCCGCCAGTCCAGCCAGTCGGCCAGATCGCGGCGGCCGATCGACAACGCCACGCCGAGCGGGGTCTGCCCGTCGGCAGCGCGCGCTTCCGGCGAGGCGCCCTGCTTGACCAGTAATTTCAGCGACGCGTCGCGGCCCAGCGCGGTGGCCAGATGCAGTGCGGTCATGCCATGGCTGTCGCGCGCTTCGCGGTCCACCCCGTGCTCCAGCAGCCACTGCTGCAGGCGCAGCCAGCCCAGCCGCACCGCCAGCGACAACGGTGGGTCGCCTGCCGCCGACGGCGCGAACGGGTCGGCACCGCGGTCGAGCAATTCCAGCGCGAATTGTTCCAGCCCGCGCGATGCGGCGTCGTGCTGCACGCAGGCACTGAGCAGCCGGGTCAGCCCACCGGCGCCGGCCGGCGACACGCCATGGCGCAGCAGGGCCTGCATGGCCGGCACCGCCTCCACCCCGCGCGAGAGCAGCGCAAACATGGGCACATCGCCGCAGGCATCGCGCACTTCGGCATCGGCGCCGTGGCGCAGCAGCCAGTCGACCGCATCGGCATTGAGCGCCAGGTGCGCGTCGTGCAGCAGGCCGCCGAGTTCTTCCGGGCCGCACAACCGCGCCAGGGCGGTCAGGCCGTCACGCTGGCCGAACTGCAGGCCTTCGCGCAGCAGCACCAATGGCGGGCGATCCGGCAGCACGGTCACACCCGGGGTGTCGCCCGGGGCGTCGCTGACGGCGGCCGGCAGCGGGTAGGCCGGATCGAGCAACTGCACGATCGCCCAGCGCCCGGCCTCGGCCGCCACGTCCACGGCGCGGCGGCCATGCACATCGGCCGCGTCGGCCGGCACCTGCAGATCCAGCAGCCGGCGAATCAGCGCCGGCGAGACGCTGTCGGCGGCGCAGGCGAGCATGACCGCATTGCGGCCCTCGCCATCGACGGCCAGGACATCGGCCTTGCGCGCCACCAGGCGTTCGAGCACCGCGCTGCGCGCCTGCCGCGCGGCGTCCAGCAACGGCGTGCGGCCGAGCAGATCGCGCGCTTCCAGGTTGGCCCCGGCCGAGAGCAGCGCCTCGACGATGTCGCCATGGCCCGCCAGCGCGGCTTCGTGCAGGGCGCCGCGGCGCTGCCGGTCGCGCGCATCCACACGGGCCTTGTGCTTGAGCAGCAGCTGCACACCGGCCGGGTCGTCCTCTTCGGTGCCGGCGGCTGCCAGCAGCACCGGTGCGCCGCCGTCCGGTTCGGAATGGGCACCGCGCTCCAGCAGGAATTTCGCCAGCCGCCAGTTGCCGACCTGGCAGGCCATTGCCAGCGGCGAGTGGCCGTCGTTGTTGAGCGCATCGAGTTCGGCGGCGGCATCGCGCAACAGCGCGGCCACGCCGGGGTCGGAACTGCGTACCGCATGGTGCAACGGGGTGTTGCCGTCGTTGTCGCTGGCGCGCGGGTCGGCGCCATTGGCCAGCAGGGTCATCACCGCATCCGGGCGGCCATGCCAGCTGTCGCGGGTGGCGGCCAGCAGCGGGGTCATGCCGCGGTGCGGCTGGTTGACGTCCACGCGCCGCACGATCAACTCGCGCAGCAGGCGCAGGTCCGGCAGCACCGCCGCCAGTGCCGGCAGGCTGCGTTGGTCGCGCCATTCCGGCAGCGGCATCGCCTGCGGGTCGGCACCGGCCTCCAGCAACTGCAGCGCGCGATCCACCCGGCCGCTGCGCGCGGCCTCGAACAATTCGGGCACCAGCTGATGCTGGGCCACCGGCTCGAGCGGGCGCGGCTCGGCGGCGGCCTCATTGAAGAAATCGGCCGCCTGGCGTGCCACCGGCGCATCGCTGCGGGTCGGTGCGGCGGTGCGTTGCAGCAGCAGGTGGGCGGCCGGCAGCAACGCGGCGGCGGCAATCGCCAGGCCCCAGCGCAGGCTGTCGGACAACCAGCCCGGCCAGGCCAGCGCCACCCCCAGCGTGCACACCGCCAGCACCAGCGCGGCCGCCAGCAGGCCACGCCAGGCATGCAATTCCTGCGTGGCCAGCGCATGCCAGCGCGGCGCCAGCGCGCCACCGTCGCGCTCGACCTCTCCCCACAACGGCCAGGTCCGCCACAGGCCCAGCAACGCGGCGCTGATCGCCACGCTCAGCGCCAGCGCCGCGGCCAGGCTGCCGCTGTCGCGCAGGGCGGTCAGCGGCCAGCTGATCAGTGCGGCCAACGCCAGCAGCCCGACGCCCCAGATCGTCAGCAACGGTGGCAGCGTCTGGGCAATGGCACGCGGCTGGGTCGCCAGCGCGCGGCTGCCGCGCGCCCACGACACCGCCAAGGCAAAGGCCGGCTGGGCCAGCCACAGACTCACCGCGGCAATGCCGCCGCCAAACCCGCCCAGCAGGGACAACCCCACACCGGCGGCGCCAGCCAGGGCGGCGGCGCGCACCCGCGCGGCACGCTGCGGCTCAGTCATGGTCGCACTCGCCCGCCAGCACCACCGTCTTGGGTAGCTGCAGATAGAACCCGTGCTTGCCAAGCGCCTCGCGCACGGTGGCCGCATCGGCCTGCGCCAGGCGCCGCTCAGGCGTCAACGCCACCTCCAGCACGAAGGTCAATGGCGCCAGCTGCGTGTGCACGGCAGCGGGAAGACCGGAGAAGTCGTCACGCGTGGCGAGATAGACGAAGGTGTCCTGCTTGCGTTGGCTTTTATAGACGTAGGCGTGCATGCGCGCGTGATCGCGCTCGTAAGAGAGGTGGGCCGCAGGATTGTGTCCCAATTGCGGCGACGGCGAAAGCGCGGCAGCTGCGAAAAATCCCAGCTGCGTCAGCGACATGACCGGCGCGTTCAGTTGCGCCATCGACGGGGCCCAGCCACGCCATCGATATACTGCGAACACTTTTTGCCAGCCAGACCACCGTGAGCCAAGCGCAGCATTCGTCCCAGATGGCCCCGGTCGCCGTCACCGCCTTCACGTCCACCACCGCGCTCGGTGCGGGTCTCGCGGCCCAGGCCGCCGGCCTGCGGGCGCAGCGCAGCGGCCTGCGTCGCAACGATTTCGGGCCGCAACCGCTGCCCTGCTGGATCGGCCGCGTCGACGGCGTGGAAGACGTGGTCCTGCCCGCCGCATTGCAAGGCTGGGACTGCCGCAACAACCGCCTGGCCTGGCTGGCCCTGCAGCAGGATGGCCTGCTGGACGCGGCGCAGGCCGCCGCGCAGCGCTACGGCGCCGAGCGCGTGGCGGTGATCATCGGCACCTCCACCTCCAGCATCGGTGCCAGCGAAGAGGCCTATACACGGTTGGTGGAAGACGCCGACGGCGCGCGCTTCCCGCCCGATCTGGAGCGCCCGATCGTGCACACGCCGCATTCGCTGGGCGACTTCGTGCAGCACGCCACCGGCCTGCGCGGCCCCAGCGTCACCGTGGCCACCGCCTGTTCGTCCAGCGCCAAGGTGTTCGCGCAGGCAGCGCGGCTGATGGCCGCCGGGGTGATCGACGCGGCTCTGGTCGGTGGCGCGGACACGCTGTGCGGCAGCGTGCTGTTCGGCTTCAACTCGCTGCAGGTGGTGGCGCCGGAGATGTGCCAGCCGTTCGACGCACGCCGGGTCGGGCTGAGCCTGGGCGAGGCCGGCGGTTTTGCGCTGGTCGAACGCACCGAGGCGGCACCGGACGCGGCGCTGTGGCTGTATGGCTATGGCGAATCCAGCGATGCGCACCATATGTCCGCCCCGCATCCGCAGGGCCTGGGCGCGCAGCTGGCGATGCGCGGCGCGCTCGAACGTGCCGGCCTGGAGCCGGGCGCGGTGGGCTATCTGAACCTGCACGGCACTGCCACCCCGGCCAACGACAGCGTGGAAGCGGCCGCCGTGGCGGCGATCTTCCCCGATACCCTGCACGCCAGCTCGACCAAGGCCTGGACCGGGCACACCCTGGGCGCGGCCGGCATCGTGGAATCGGTGATCGCACTGCTGGCGCTGCGCGACGACCTGCTGCCCGGCACCCTCAATAGCGAGGTGCCCGACCCGGCCTGCGGCCCGCAGATCCGTTTCGACACTGCTCACTCCCGGATCGATTACGCAATGAACAACTCTTTCGGTTTTGGCGGCAACAACTGCTCGCTGCTGTTCGGGCGGGCACGCTGATGCTGACCGCCACCATCGAAGGCATCGGCTTCTGGACCCAGGGCCTGCCCCACTGGGAGGCCGCGCAAGCCTTCGTGCACGGCGGCGCGCTGCAGGACACCCCGGCGCGTCCGGCGCCGCAGCTGCTGGCCGCCAATGAACGCCGTCGCGCACCGGACACGGTGGCGGTGTCGCTGGAAGCCGCGCTGGCCGCCTGCACGGCCGCCGGGCGCGCCCCGACCAGCCTGCCCTCGGTCTTCACTTCCACCCACGGCGATCTGGCCATCACCGATTACATGTGCACCACCCTGGCCAGCGACCCGCTGGCCATCTCGCCGACCAAGTTCCACAACTCGGTGCACAACGCCGCAGCCGGCTACTGGACCATCGGCGCCGGTGCGATGACCCCGACCACCGCGATCAGCGCCAACGCGGCCAGCTTCGCGCAAGGCCTGCTGGAAGCGCTGGTGCAGCTCACCGACGGCGTGGATGCGGTGCTGCTGGCCGGCTACGACGCGCGCTCGGTCGGGCCGCTGGGCCGGATCTCGCCCAGCCAGGGCCTGCTCGGGGGCGCGCTGGTGCTGGGCCGTGCCGGCCAGGCCGGCAGGCCGCAACTGCAGGCGCGGCTGGACGACGGCGTGCCCTCGCCGGCCGAGGGACCGTTGTCGCGGCATGTCGCCGGCAACGCAATGGCGCCGATGCTGCCGCTGTTCGAGCTGTTGGCCGGCGCTGGCAAGGCCGTGGCACTGCATGCCGGCCCTGGCCGCGTGCTGCACGTGGAGCTGCAACGATGAGCCGGGTACCCCTGAGCCGCGAAGACACCGCCATCCTGGTGCCGGCCCTCAACGAGGCATTGCGCATCCGCGAAGTGGTCACCGATGCGCTGACCTATTGCTCGCATGTGATCGTGATCGACGACGGCTCCGACGACGGCACGGCCGACTGCATCGCCGACCTGCCGGTCATCCTGATCCGCCACCCGCAGCGCAGGGGCAAGGGCGCCGCGCTCCGCAGCGGGTTTGCACGCGCCCAGCAGATGGGCATGCGTGCGGTGATGACCATGGACGGCGACGGCCAGCACAAGGCCGCCGACTTCCCGCGCCTGCTGGCGGCGGCCAACCGCCATCCCGGCTGCGTGATCGTCGGTGCACGCATGCGCAAGCGCGCCACCCAGCCCACCATCCGCCGGATCGGCAACGACTTCGGCGACTGGGGCATTGCCTGGGCCTGCGGCTTCCAGCTGGTGGACAGCCAGAGCGGGCAGCGGCTCTATCCAGCCTCGGTGTTCACCCTGCCCGACGTGCCCGGCGAAGGCTTCGTGTTCGAAGCGCAGTTGCTGATTTCGGCCGCGCGCCAGGCCGGTGCGCGCGTGGTCGCGGTGCCGATCGAAACCCGCTACGCCGGCAGTGCGCCCGGCACCTTCCGCAAGAGCCACTTCCGGCTGGTGCGCGACCTGTGGGAAATCACCTCGCACGTGGTCGTCCAGGCCTGGACGTATGGGCACATCTGGCGCGAATACCGCAACGTGCGCGCCAACCCGGTGATCGTTGACGATGCCGACGGCGAATTTGCTACTGTGCCGGCGGTCACCAAGAGCAACCCGTCCCCATGAATGCACAGCGTACCGATGTCGTCATTACCGGTGGTGGACTGGCCGGCCTGAGCCTGGCCCTGCAACTGAAGCAACGCGATCCGGAGCTGGCGATCACCGTGCTGGAGCGCCGCGCGCACCCGGTGCGCGAGGCCGCCTTCAAGGTCGGCGAATCCACGGTGGAAATCGGCGCGCATTATTTCGCCGATGTGCTGGGCCTGCGCGAGCATCTGGAGACGGAGCAGATCCGCAAGTTCGGCTTCCGCTTCTTTTTCTCCGACAAGCGCGACGACATCGACCGCTGCACCGAACTGGGCGTGAGCAAGATCCTGCCGACACCCTCGTGGCAGATCGACCGTGGCCGCTTCGAGAATTTCCTCGGCGAACGCGCCCGCGCGCAGGGCATCACCTTTCTCGACAGCTGCAGCGTCAAGGGCGTTGAATTGTCCGGGGACGAGGCCGATCACGCGGTGCGTTACGAACAGGCGGGCGTGCAGACGACGCTGAGCGCGCGCTGGGTGGTGGATGCCAGCGGACGCGCCGGCCTGCTCAAGCGCAAGCTCGGCCTGGCGCAGGACAACGCGCACAACGCCAACGCCGTGTGGTGGCGCGTGGAAGGGCTGATCGACCCGAATGGCTGGTCGCAGGACAGCAGCTGGTTGCAGCGCTGCACCCCGCCCGATCGCTGGCGCTCGACCAATCACATGTGCGGGCCGGGCTACTGGTTCTGGCTGATCCCGCTGTCCTCGGGCGCGCATTCGCTGGGCATCGTCTGCGATGCGGACATGCATCCGCTGGAGACGATGAACACCCACGACAAAGCCATGGACTGGCTGCGCCTGCATCAACCGCAGGTGGCCGCCACGCTCGACAAGGCCGACTACCGGCTGCAGGACTTCCTGTTCCTGCGCAAGTTCTCCTACGGTTGCAAGCAGGTGTTTTCATCGCAGCGCTGGGCGCTCACCGGCGAGGCCGGGTTGTTCCTGGACCCGTTCTATTCGCCCGGCAGCGACTTCATCGCCATCTCCAACACCTACATCTGCGAACTGATCGGCCGCGATCGCGCCGGCAAGTCGCTCAGCCCGTATGTGGAGCTGTACCAGCAACTGTATTTCTCGTTCTACGAAAACACCCTGACCCTGTATCAGGACCAGTACGCACTGTTCGGCGACGAGCAGGTCATGCCGGTCAAGGTGATCTGGGATTACACCTACTACTGGTCGCTGCTGGCGCCGCTGTTCTGCGCCGGGCGCATCGCCGACCTGAGCCTGCTCTCGCGCATGAAGGCAGATTTCCTTTACGCGCGCGACATGAATCTGGCCATGCAACGCGTGCTGCACCACTGGGGCGTGCGCAATACCGAACATGGCATCACCGGCGGCGAAGGACGCCTGCTGGATCAGTACCTGATCGGCTGGTTCAACGAACTCAATGGCGCGTTGAACGACACCCTGGACGACGACGCATTCGTCGCACGCATCCACGCCAACGTGGCGCAGATGGCAGTGCTGGCCCGCGAAATCCTGCAGCAGGCACGCCAGCGCCACCCGGACCTGCCCGACCACGGCCTGGATGCGCTGACCGCCAATGCCAGCGGCGCGCCGATCCTGACGGCCACGTGGTACGCCGACGCGGCGTGAGCTTGAGCGAGCGCGTCGATACGCGGTGAGTTCTGGCGGACAGTTAGGCGGCCGCTTTATTGAAAAACCTGCGGACCGACCATCTCGACTGGTCCTTGCAGCAACGGCGCAGACCATCCGCTCTGCGCCTTGCTGCCGGGATCAAGCAATCAGGTAGCGACGCCTGCATCGTGCGTGTCGCGATCACTTGGCTGTCTTCACGTCTGGTCGAGCGCGCGGTGCCCTCACCGCTCGCGGGACACGCCGTGAATCCGTCCGTGGAGGCTCGGTGGCGGCATCCATGCCGCCACACGGTCCCGCAATCGGTGAGGACACCACGCCAGACGGTTGGTTGGTGGGTTTGTTGAAAAACGAAGATGCCACGTCGCAAGCTTGCAGACTGCTTGAAACCTGTGCGCACCGACCATCCTCACTGGCCTTGTCCGTCCACCGTCGTAGGACCCGTGGCGGCATGGATGCCGCCACGGAGCTACATGGACGTACTTGCAGCGTGTCCTGCGATGGTGGGCAAACGCCAAGCGCCTGCGTTTTGCCAGCCGCCCTCAGCCCATCCCACCATTGACGCCAATGACCTGGCCATTGATGTAACCGGCAGATTCCGAACACAGGAAGGCGACCAGCGCGGCGACTTCGTCGGGTTTGCCCACGCGCCCGGCGGGTACCAATTGCTTGATCACCTCCGGCGCAAAACTTTCGCCGACCATCTCGCTTTCGATCACGCCAGGCGCGACGACATTGACCGCGATTCCGCGGCTGGCCATCTCGCGCGACAACGATTTGGTCGCGCCATGCAAGGCCGCCTTGGCGGCGGCGTAGTTGGTCTGCCCGCGATTGCCCAGCACCGCCGCCACCGACGACACACTGACGATGCGGCCCCAGCGCGTGCGCGCCATCGGCAGCAGCAACGGTTGGGTGACGTTGAAGAACCCGTGCAGCGAGACATCGATGACGCGATGCCACTGCTGCGCATTCATGCCCGCCATCGGTGCGTCGTCATGGATGCCGGCGTTGTTGACCACGATCTGGATCGGCCCGGCTTCCAGCAACTGCTCCAGCGCCGAACCGCTAGCCTGCGCATCGGCCACATCGAACGCCACCGCCTCCGCGTGGCCCCCGTCGGCCACGATGGCGGCCACCACGGCTTCTGCGCGCGCAAGATTGCGATTGGCATGCACGATGACATGCCGCCCCTGCGCCGCCAGCTGGCGGCAGATCGCACCGCCAAGATCGCCGCTGCCACCGGTCACCAGTGCACGACGCTGCGGAATGGATGTGCTCATGACAGTCCCGATAAAGCCGCGTAAAGACGGCGGAAAGAGCCTCATCCTAACGACTGGCAGCAGGCGCAGGAATAGAGCGCCCGCATCGATCGCCCACATTCGGCAGGAGCGCGCGCGATGAGGCTTTGGCGGTGATGCTTCATCGCGCGCAAGCGCGCTCCTACAGGGCCTGTGCAGCGCCCAGCATCACCGTGGCACGCCCTTCGGCAAGCAATTGCGCGCCGTGGGTCAGGCGAAAACTGTATTGCTGGCTGTCCTCGCCCTGCATCAGCACCTGTGCGTCGCAGTCGATCGCATCCGGCAGCGTGTCCAGATACGTCACATGCAGCTCAACGCCACGCAGCGCCACCAGCATGCCCGGGCGTACCGGCTTGCCGGATGCACGGCCCAGCAGGCCACCATGCACAGCCATGGCCTGCGCGCCGTATTCGCACAAATGCACGGCGCGCAGTCGCCCGTTGGCGCGTAACGGATGCGCGTCGCTGCGATGCGCATGACTGCGCAGCACGATGCGCTGCGCGTTCCATTGGACCAGCTCTTCCCACAGGCACATGCTGCCCTGGTGCGGAATCAAGGCGGCAATTGCGTCACGTCCCTGCATGCGGCTCTCCATCGCGCCTGCGCTCCAGTGCCGGCTCACGCGAGACCAGCAGCGCGAGAATGAAATTGAACATTACGCCCAGCGCCACTGTGGTGCCGATCGCGCGCAGCACCGGGATGCTCGATGCAGCCAGCAGTGCGAACACCAGCAACGTCATCAGGCTGCACACGATCAAGGCATGCAGCGTGCGCAGCTGGTCGGCATGATCGTCACCGGCATGATCGAAGAACAGCGCGTAATCCAGCCCCAGGCCGGCGGCCAGGATCAGCGCGATCAGGTGGAACAAGTTGAGCTCCACACCGGTGCCACGCAGGATCGCCAGGATCAGCACCGTGGTCAGCGCCATCGGCAACAGCACGCGCACGATGCGGCGCGGACTGCGCAGCGCGACCGCCACGGTAACCGCCAGCAACAGCGCTGCCAGTACCAGGGCGCCCAGCACGCGGCCACGGTAGGCCGCCACCAGCGATTCGGAGGCGTCCTTCAGATCCAGCAACTGCGCGCCGCTGCCTTGCAAGCCGGTGGCCAGCACCGATGGATCGCGCAGGCCCGTCAGCGACACCAGGGCGGTGCTGCGATCGCCGCGGCCCAACAGCAACCCGCCGACCGACGTGGCCAGCGGCGAGCCGGCCAGATCCTTCGGCAATAGCGGTGCGGCGCGCTTGGCTGCGGCCAGGTCCTGCAGGAACGGCGCAAACGCATCGCCGCGGAATGGCGTGGTGGCGACGGCCTGCTCGGTCAATGCGCGCGCCTGCGCGGCATCGGGCAACGCGGCCTGACGCGCATGCTGGGTCCTGGCGCTGGGCAGATAGCGTGCCGCCATGTCGTAACCGATCAGCGCACCAGCACGCACCAGCGCATCCAGGCGCGGGCGCAACTGCTCGCTGGCCTGCAACGCCGCCTCATCGCTGGCTGCCGGCAGCGCCAGCACGTAACGCACATCGGGGGCGCCCAGTTCCTGACGCAACCGGGTGTCCTGGGCCAGGGCCTTGGGCGGCACCGGGGTGAGCTTGGACAGATCGTTCTGCCAGAACTGCCCCGGGGCGAAGGCGATCACCGCGATGCCGATCACCGCGATCGCCGCCAGGCTGAGGCGTGGGCGCGGCAGCCGCGCGATGCCACGCCACAGCAGCGCCAGCACGCGCGAGTCGGCGTAGTCACGCGGCGCCGGGTCGATCAACCACGGCAGCAACCAGCGTGTGGTGATGGCGGCAGTCGCCAGCCCGGCGATGGTGAATACCGCCAGCTGCCGCAGGCCATCCACGCCGGAAAACAGGAAGGTCACATAGGCAATGCAGGTCGACACCACGCCGGTAGCCAGCGTGGGCCACAGATGGCGCGCGTTGTCGCGCGGATCCAGGCCGGGCCGCTGATGACTGAACAGGTGGATCGGGTAATCCTGCACCACGCCGATCAGGGTGAACCCGAAGGCCACGGTAATGCCATGCACGCCGTCGAACAGCAGCGCTACGGCACTCAGACCAGCCAGCCCGGCACTGGCCAACGGCAACACGCCCAGCACCGGAATCTTCCAGCTGCGGTAGGCGATCAACAGCAACAGCACCAGGCCCACCGTGTCCAGCGTGCCGATCCACTGCGACTCGCCTTGCGTGCGCGCGGTGATCTCCACTGCGAACGCGCCCGGCCCGGTGAGGGTCAGCCGCGTGGCAGTGCCCTTGCTGACGTTGGCAAACGCCGCCTGCACCGCGTCGTAGGCCAGTTGCTGGCCAGTGGGATCGAACCCGGCCGCGCGCGTCTGCACCAGCAGCAAGGCCGAGCTGCCGGCCCGGTCGAACCACACCTCGTTACGCGTCTGCGGCGCCGCTGCCGGCTGCAGGGTTTCGGCCAGATGCAGCACTTCCAGCGTGGGGTCGCGCGGCAGCAGCGGCTCCACCAATGCCGCTGCCGGTGAACCCAGATCCTGCACGCGCGCCTGCAACGCCGCCTGCAGGCTCGATGCATCCAACGGTGCCTGGTCGAAGCTGTCGCTGAGCAGATACCGATAGGGCAGCAACCGTTCGGGAATCGCATCCAGGCCGGCAGTGCCGCCATTGGCGACCAACTCGAACAACGCCGGCTGCGCGACCAATGCCTCGCGTAGCTGCTGCGATTGCCTCGCCAGCGTGTCCGGGTCGCTGTTGGACAACGCGATCAGCAGCAGCCGCGAGCCCGGGCCTTCGCCCAGTTCTTCGATCAGCAGTTTCTGCGCCGGCGTGCGCGGGGCGGGCATGAACTTGCGCAGGTCGCCGGTGACCTTGAGCGTCTCGCTCAACCAGAATCCGGCCACCACCAGCAACGCCAGCCACAGCAGCGCCAGGCCGATGCGGCGGTTTGCGTTCAACTTAAACGCCATGGTGTACGTGTCCTGCTGCAGCGGCCACACGTCCACCCGCCACGCGCGCGGCATGCGAGGTCAGCGGCAGCACACGCTTGCCGAAGGTTGAGGGTGTGATCTCTCTGCAGACGACCGACGCAACCCTCGCGCGCGCGGTCACGCGCCCGAACCGTGGCACAGCGTGGTCAGCGCGGCGGCATCGGTCACGCTGGCCGCCTCGCGCGCCGCACCAGACAGCAGCGTGCGCTGCACGTCGCCCTTGGCCGGCACGCTTTCGATACACCGCAGCTCTTCGTTACGCCCGTACAGACGCAGTTCGCGCACCTGCTTGGCAACGGCGGCGTCCCTGGGCTGCAGCGTCAATGCCCAGGCTTGGGGTCGGCCTTGTCCGCTAACGCGGTACTGCTGTTCCAGCAGTGCGCGGTCGCCGGCCAGCAACGCGCCGAAGCCGGACTTCAGACCCGCCAGCTCAGGCACGCGGCGGAGCGAAAAACGTCGCGGCGGTTTGCCTTCGCGTTCCAGCACGCCTTCGTCGCCTTGCAAGGTGGTGGTTTCGCGGTACGGCGCGCTGACCTCGCGCACCAGCGTCTGCGCATCCGGGCGACGGTAGTGGCCCTGCACGCGCAATGGCGTCTTCAGCAGGGCCGAGCCACGCAGTTCGACGAATTCGGTGCTGACCGGTGCGGGGCGTGCCAGGCGCTGCAGCACCTGGCCGACGTCCAGCGTCTCAGGCGGTGCGGCGCATAGCGGTGCGGCGCTGAACAGCAGTATCAGCATCCACGGCAGGGTGCGGCACATCGGCATGGTGGGTGTTCCAGAAATCGTAGAAGTTGAACCAGTTGTACGGCGCGTAGCGTGTGTAATGTTCCAGCCTGGCGGCGTAATCGCGCATGAGCACCGCCAGCACGGGAGCGCGCTGACGACGCGGCACGTCCAGCCCTTCGCTGAAGGTCTCGAAGGCCAGCTCGTAGTGATTGCCGCCGCGATACAGGCCGAATGCCAGCACCACCGGCACCTTGAGCGCGGCGGCGATCAGCCAGGGCGAGGTCGGGAACATCGCGTTGCGGCCGAGGAACATCGCCGGCAACGCGGGGTCGCCTTCGCGCGGGCGATCGATCAGCAGCGCCACCAGCGCACCGGCATCGGTGGCTTCCTTGATCGCCATGACGATCGAGGTCGCATCCATGCCGGCGTCGATGATGTTGGCGGCCAGCTGCGGGTTGAGTGCACCCAGCAGGTCGGTCATGGCACGGTTGTGCGCCTTGTCCAGCACGACCTTGACCTGCACGTCGGGGCGCTCGGTGGCCAGCACACGCAGCGCATCGAAGCTGCCCAGGTGCGAACCGAAGATCAGCACGCCGCGGCCGCGATCCATCTGCGTGTGCAGCTGATCCAGCCCGGTGATGTCCACGCGGAAGCGCTGCATCTGCCCGCACAGCATGTACACGCGATCCAGGATGGTGGAGGCGAAGGTGTGGATATGCCGCGCCACGTCGCGCAACGTGGCCGGGCGACCCAGCACCCGCGCCAGATAGGCACGCGAAGCGGCGCGTTCGGGCGCACGCACCAGCAGGAAGTACAGCGTGATCGGATACAGCAGCGCGCGCCCCACCGCACGCCCGGCGTGCCGTGCGATGCCGCGGATCAGCCACAACGCAAAGCGCCCGCCACCTTCCGGACGCTGCTTCCAGTGCTTGCTCATGCCGCCGCCTCCGCCACCAGCTCGCCGCTGACCAGCAGTGTCTGCTCACGCTGCACGCGAAAGCGCCAGCGCGGGCCATTGCCTTCCAGCGTGACCGAGGCGGTCTGCCCGGGCAGCAAGGGCTGCACGAACTTCACCTGCGGCAGGCGCGCGGCTGCGCGCGGACCATGCAGCGCTTCCACCGCCTGCAGCACATGGTCGAGCACGACCACGCCGGGTACCACGGGGCGACCCGGGAAATGCCCGGGCAGGCAGGGATGATCATGCGGCACGACGAAATCCATAAGCGCAGAACTCAGATCCTGGGTTGAAGCATTGCAGCCACGGCCTTGTGTGCCTGCTCGGTCAATTGTTGGCGGTCCGGCGCATCCGGCCCGGTCACTGCGATCGGCGCACCGATCCGCACGCGAATGATGCCGGGGCGTACCCTGAACAGACCATCGACCGGCAATACCTTGCCGCAGCCGTCCAGCGCCACCGGAACCACCTGCACGCCAGCATCGATAGCGGCCTGCAGTAGCCCGGCCTTGAATGGCAATAATGCGCCGCTGCGGCTGCGCGTGCCTTCCGGAAACAGACACAACTGTTTGCCCTCGCGCAGCAGCGCGGCGGCCTGACGGCGCACCAGCGCGCCGGCCCGGCGGCTGTCGCGGTCCAGAAACAGCATGCCGGTGGCGCGCGCGTACCAGTTCACGAACGGCACCTTGAGCATTTCTTCCTTGAGCAAGAAGCGCAGCGGTACCGGCAGCGCGTAGAACAGCGCGCAGATGTCGATGATCGACTGGTGGTTGCTGACGAACAGATAGTTCTTGGACCAATCGACCTGCTCGCGCCCTTCCACGACGACGGTGGCGCCCGCGCCGCGGAACAGCACCGGCGCCCACATCCAGGCGCCCATGCGCAACAGGCGGTCGGCGTCGCGCGTGATCGCCAGCAGCACCAGGGCACAGACGATGCCGCCAGCGGTAAACGTCAGCGTAAAGGCCAGTTGCAACAGGTTGAAAACGGCCCACGCCAGGCGCGACGGCATCCTTGCCAACGGCATCTTTGTCTTGTCCCCGAAAATATGCACGTACGTCGCTGCCCCTGGCCACGCACTCAGCGCAGCAGATCGCGCCAGAAGTCCGGCCCGAGCCGCGCCATCTGGCGCAAGAAGTCTGGCAGATTACGATAGGGACGCTGTGGAAACCAGCGGCCGCGCAATAGATATTCCCCAACGAAGAACCCGCCAACCACGCCGTAGGCGAGCAGATTGGCGAACAGCGAGGCGCGCGCATCGCTGATCGGCAGCGGCGAGGCGTAGCCCAGCTGCGCCAGCACGCCGCTGGGTTCGGCGCACAGGCCCAGCACCAGGTTGACCAGGGTCAGCGCGCACAGCAGCAGCGCCCAGGCCAGGGTGAGACGACGCGTGTAGCGGTATTGCTCCGGCGTGATCGGCATGCCGGCCTGGCGATACAGCCCTTCGACAATGCGCGTGATCAAGGGCGTGCGCCCACGGCGCAGGCTGCGGCCGAAGAACCAGGCGATCCAGCCGGTGAACACCACCGGCGGCGCGGCCAGCAGCAGCATCGCATACGGGGAGTGCCACAGTGCGCTCAGGGCCAGCAACGTCAGCACCGCCAGCGCCCAGGCCCAGGCCCGGCGCGCAACCATCGGTTCGATCAACACCATCAGCACCAGCAAACCACCGGCAATGACGGCCAGCTCAGGGCGGTGGGTGGCGTTGGCCCAGTGCGCCAGCGGCGAGTACGCCACCGCCAGCAACACGCCCAGCCCGAGCACCCACGGCGGGGCGTCGCCGGGCGCTAGCTCAGACGGTCTTGTTGGCTTCGACATGCGCCGACAATGCGCGCAGCGACGCGAAGATGCGACGGTTCTCGTCGTTGTCCGAGCGCAGCTGGAAGCCGTAGCGCTTGCTGATCGCCAGCGCCAGTTCCAGCGCGTCGATCGAATCCAGCCCCAGCCCGGTATTGAACAACGGCGCCTCCGGATCGATGTCGGCGGGTTGGACGTCTTCCAGGTTCAGGCTTTCGACCAGGAGTTCGGCCAGTTCACGTTCGGCAGCGGTTTGCGAGGACATCCAGAAGTTCCAGGGTGAGGGTCGGGCAAAAGTCGGCGCAGGCAGGCGACGGCGCGCGGCCATCGGCGGGGCGGGCGGCGCATCGCCTCGTCAGTGTACGTGGTCGTACCTGTCGATTCCGAGCGCCCGGCCCGCGTCGCATCCGGCGATCGCGCTGTCCTTGCATGGTCCTGAGTGGGTGCAGCATGGGCCCGCATCAGTGTCCGGGCCGCCGGTCAGGCTATCATGACTGCTTGACGCTCGCCCGCTGCAGGTTCGTTCCAGGATGACTTCCACTGTTGTTCGCCCCACCCCGACCGCCATGCCGGCAGCCGGGCCGGCCCCCGGACCGGAGTGTCCGGATGTCCTGATCGTTGGCGGCGGACCGGCCGGCTGTGCGGCAGCGATCAGACTGGCCGAGCTCGGCTGGGCGGTGACCGTGCTCGAAAAAGCGCAGCATCCGCGCTTTCATATCGGCGAATCGCTGCTGCCGATGAACATGCCGATCCTCGAACGGCTGGGCGTGCTGGAACAGGTGCGCCAGATCGGCGTGCTCAAGCGCGGCGCGGATTTTCCCAATGACGCCGGCGGCTACAACACGTTTCGGTTTTCGCACGCGCTCGATGCCAAGGCCGACTTCGCCTTCCAGGTCCCGCGCGCGCAGTTCGACCAGGTCCTGTTCAACCGCGCACGCGCGGTGGGCGTGGATGCGCGTGAGCAGGTCCTCGTCGAACAGGTGAACCTGGACGGCGAACAACCGGTGCTGCAGGCACGCAGCGCCGACGGCCAGCGCCTGCAGTTCCGCCCGCGTTACCTGCTCGATGCCAGCGGCCGCGACACCTTCCTGGGCAACCGGCTCAAGCTCAAGCGCGCCAATGCCAAACATCAATCCGCAGCGCTGTTCAGCCATTTCCGCGGCGTCGCCCGGCGGCCGGGCGAGGATGCCGGCAACATCAGCATCTATCGGCACGCGCATGGCTGGATGTGGCTGATTCCGCTGCCCGACGACATCATGAGCGTGGGCGCGGTCTGCTATCCGGAGTACATGAAGACCCGTCAGGGCGACAGCGAAGGGTTTCTGATGCGCACGCTGGCGCTCAACCCCGAAGTGGCCGCGCGCATGGCCGGTGCGCAGCGGGTGGCGCCGGTGCATGCCACCGGCAACTACGCCTACGAATGCACGCGCATGGCCGGGCCGCGCTGGCTGATGCTGGGCGATGCCTATACCTTCGTCGACCCGATGTTTTCCTCCGGCGTCTTCCTGGCCATGCACAGCGCCGAACGCGGCGCGGCGATGGTGGATGCCGCACTGCGCGCGCCGCAGCAGGAGGCCAAGCTGCAGCGCAGGCTGCAGCGTGAACTGGACCGCGGCATCGACGAATTCAAATGGTTCATCTACCGCTTCACCTCGCCGACGATGCGCGCGCTGTTCGCGCAGCCGCAGAACACCTGGCAGCTGGAACAGGCGGTGGTGGCGATGCTGGCCGGCGACGTGTTCGACAGCCCCAAGGTCCGCTTGCGCCTGCGTGCGTTCCGCGCCATCTATGCGCTCACCACACTGTCGATGATGCCGCGCGCCTGGCACTCGTGGCGCCTGCGACGGCGCCAGGCCAAGCTCGGTTTCGACGGCGACACCTTGCAACGAGACCCTCAATGACCGCTTCCCCGGCCCAGACCGCGCAGCCGCTGCGCCATCCCCGCCTGCAGGTCGATTATGTCGACCAGACCGACCCGAGTGCATTGCTGGCCGACCCGCGGGTGCTGGCGGTGTTCGGATTCGGCGACGCGGCGCCTGGCCTGGACGACCCGCGCTATCTGCGCGTGCCGCTGCAGCCGTACCGGGCCGACGTGTTGGAAGTGTGGCGGACCGATGCGCCGGTGCGCAGTGGCCGCAACGGCAACATCGCCTGGTCCAGCGATGGGCATCTGCAGTTCGGCGTGATCGAGATCGACGAGCAGGATGTCGACATCGAAGAGGCCGCCGCTAAGGCATATGCGGAAATGACCGCGTTCGTCAGCGGCAGCGCGACACCGCGCCTGCTGCGCATCTGGAACTACCTGGATGCGATCACGCTTGGCAGTGGCGACCGCGAGCGCTATCGCCAGTTCTGCGTGGGCCGCGCGCGGGGGCTTGGAGCGTTCGACACCGCGCAGTTGCCCGCTGCCACGGCGGTGGGCCGCTGCGATGCCGAGCGCATCATCCAGATCTACTGGCTGGCCGCCGCCGATGCCGGCACCCCGCTGGAAAACCCGCGCCAGGTCAGCGCCTACCACTACCCGCGCCAATACGGCCCGCAGCCGCCGAGCTTCGCGCGCGCCATGCTGCCGCCACCCGGCAGCGACATGCCCCTGCTGCTGTCAGGCACCGCGGCGGTGGTCGGCCATGCCTCGATGCATACCGGCCAATTGCTGGCGCAGCTGGAAGAGACCTTTGCCAATTTCGATGCCCTGCTCGGCGCCGCGCGTCAGCACGCACCCGCGTTGCCCGCGCAGTTCGGCGCCGGCACCCGCCTGAAGGTCTATGTGCGCGAGCAGGACGATCTGCCCAAGGTCGCCCAGGCCCTGGACGCACGCTTCGGTAACGCGGTCCCGCGCCTGCTGCTGCACGCGGTGATCTGCCGCGACGAGCTGGCGGTGGAGATCGATGGGGTACACGGGTAGGTAAACCACGCCCGCCGCAGATCCTGTCTGCGGCGCCCGACTGCCAAGGATGAGCGACAGGCAGCGTTTGCTGGCTGCACGCGCGTCTGCAACGCTCAGCCGTTGAGCAAGCCCAGCACGGTATCGCGCGGCAGTTTGCCGGTTTCGTTGCGCGGCAGGGCGGCGAGTTTGCGCAGGCGGCGCGGCAGAAACACCGGGTCGACGCTGACGCGCAATGCGGCCAGGATCTGGGCTTCGTCCAGGCTCGGCGCCACCACCAGCGCGGCGATGCGGCCCACCGCCTGGCCGGCATCCGGGGCCAGTTGCACGATGGTGCCGTCGACCACGCCGGGGATGGCGAGCAGGCGGCGGGTGAGATCGGCCAGCGAGGCGCGTTTGCCGGCAATCTCCAGCAAGTCGGCCTGGCGCCCGCGCACCTGGAAGGTGCCATCACTGGCCACGTCCATCATGTCGGCCAGCATCACCGGGGTGGCCAGATGCGGTGCATGCACCAGGGTGCCCGCGGCCTGGGCCTGAAGACGCACGCCGGGCAGCGGTGTCCATGCCGCTTCCAGCGCGGTGCGGCGCACGGCGAACACGCAGGTTTCGGTGGAGCCGAACATCTCGCGGACTTCTCCGCCAAAGCGCGCCTCGGCGGCGGCGGCAATGTCCTGGGTCAGTGGCGCGGTGGCCGACACGATGCCCGCCAGCGGTGGCAGCGCCACGCCCGATTCCACCAATGCACGCAGGTGCACCGGCGTGGTCACCAGCACGCGCGGCGCGGGAATCTCTGAAAGCGCGCGCGCCACATCGTCGGGGAAGAACGGCCGGCCGGCATGCACCGCCAGCTCGGTCACCATCGGCAGCAGCACCGACAGCTCCATGCCGTACATGTGTTGCGGCGGCACCGTGGCCACCACGTGCGGCACCGCGTCGGTCACGGCCCACAGGCTTTGCAGGGCAACCAGATCCTGCCGCGTACTGGTCAGGAAGCTGCCCCAGGTCTTGGGATTGGGCTGCGGGCTGCCGGTGCTGCCGGAGGTAAAGCCGATCGCCACCAGGGCGTCGTCGGCCAGCTGCGGCACCGCGCCATCGGCCTGCGGCAGCTCGGCCGGCAGCTGCCAATACCGCGGCGGCGCCAGCTCCAGCGCCAGATCGCCCAGACAGTACGCATCGGCGTGACGGGCCTGCACTTCGCCGACCACCGCCGGCGCGCGCGAGGATGGCAGCAGCGACACCTGCCCACGCAGCGCGCAGGCGTAGAACGCGACCATGAAGCGGTACCGGTCTTCGCACAGGTTCACCGCGTGCTGGCCATCGGGCAGCTGCTGCGCCAGGCCGTGCACGTGCGCGATGAACGTCGCCAGGTCGACCGACTGCCCCGCGCGCCACGCCAGCGGCCGGTCAGGCGCGCCGACGGCCATCGGATGGAAAACGGCAGAAGCAGGCAGGCTGGACATGTGCACCGACAATCGCAAAAGCGCGCTAGCTTGGCGGCCACCCGCGCTGCTGGCAAGTCGGGAGGTTTCCGGCAGTGGGACGCGGCCACACCCGGCGGAACAGCTGCCAGATGCGTGGTGCCGGCAAGGCCCAGGACCACAACCGGGGCTGCCGCCGTGATGCGCGCTGGCTGCAACCAGCGACGCCGCACCTCACGCAAGTGCGGTGCCGGTCGGCGCATCCGATGGGGCATCTTTGCCGACCACCCGCTCACCTGGCGGCTGCCGCCTGAAGCACTGACCACGCGCATTGACCCGACCGCCAGCGGCCGTTTTGCATCGGTTACCCGTGCACCGAGCCATCGCTGCGGCAACGCGATCGGCGCAAACAGGCATCGCTACGCGACACGCGCACGCCGCTTTCTGCCGCTGGACACCAGCGTCGTGCATGGCCGCGCCGCTTACGCGCAAACGCGCGTGCAATGTTCGAACGCAACCGCCGCGCCGCGCCAGCCGGCCGCAGCGCCAACGCGACGCCGCACAAACGCGATCGAGCGCAGGTCCGCACAGGCAAGCACGCGCGCCCGGCAGACTGAAGCGTTTAGCCCGATCCCGGTACCGCAATCGACGGGCACACAGCGACGTCGTAGCGTCGCATTGCACGGCCCACGATCGCCGCATCGATCATCGCCATCTGCCGCGGCGCAACAGTCCCGCTCGTCATCCCAGCCCGCGGCGTGGCACCGCCCACGCATGACCTGTGGCCCAAGCGTGCCGCAGAGGCAAGCTGCTAGGCTTGCCTGCTCTTCCGTTGCGCCCCGTTGTTACCGATGCCCAGACTGTTGCCGTTGACCCTTCTGCTGCTGGCCGCCACCGCGCATGCGCAGTCCGCCGCACCGCTCACCATCGAACAGGTCATGGCCGACCCGGACTGGATCGGGCCGTCGGTCGATCAGGCCTGGTGGCAATGGGACGGCAAACAGGTGCAATACCTGCTCAAGCGCGATGGCAGCCCGGTGCGCGACACCTATCGCCAGAGCACCGGCGGCGGCACTGCCGAACGTGTGGCCGACACCGCCCGCGCCGGCCTGGATGCGGCCAACCCCAGTTACGACGCAACCCGTCAGCGCATGCTGTTCGCACGCAATGGCGACATCTTTCTGCGTGACCTGCGCTCGGGCGCACTGACGCAGCTGACCCGCAGCAACGAGCTCGAATCGCGTCCGCAGTTCGCCAGCGATGGCGGCGCGATCTGGCGCGCGGGCAACAACTGGTACCACTGGCGTGCCGACGGCGGCACCGCGCAGGTGGCCGTGGTCAAGGCCGAGCGCGACCCCAACGCCGCACCCAAGGCCGACGTGCTGCGGGAACAGCAACTGGCCACACTCGCCACGCTGCGTCGTGACCGCGAGCAGCGCGACGCCTTGCGTACCCAGGAAGATGCCTGGCGCCGTGCAGACGCCACCCGTGCGGCGGCGCCGGTGTACCTGGGCGATGAGGTCGAGATCGTCGACAGCGCCCTGTCGCCGGATGGCCGGCACCTGCTGGTGGTGACGCAGGCCAAAAGCGCCGACGAAGGCCAGGCCGGCAAGATGCCCAAGTACGTGACCGAATCCGGTTACGAGGAATTCCAGGAAGCGCGCACCCGGGTGGGCCGCAACGCCCCGGCCGCGCACACGCTGTGGCTGGTCGATGTGGCAGCAGGCAGCGCACGGCAGCTGTCCTTCGATGCATTGCCCGGCATCGCCACCGATCCGCTCGCCGCACTGCGCAAGGCCGCCAAGCGCGATGCGCTCAAGGGCAACCGCGCCGTGCGGGTGGAAAGCGATGGCGACGGTCGCGGCCCTGCCGTTCACTGGAGCGACGACGGCCGCAACGTGGCGGTGGAAATCCGCGCGGTGGACAACAAGGATCGCTGGATCGCCAGTGTGGACCTGGACAACGCCAGGCTGCAGCCGCGTCACCGCCTGAGCGATGGCGCCTGGATCAACTGGGACTTCAACGATTTCGGCTGGCTGCCCGACAACCGCACGCTGTGGCTGCTGTCGGAAGAATCGGGCTATTCGCAGCTGTACACGGTGGAAGGCAACGGCAAACCGCGTCAGCGCACACGCGGCAAGTGGGAGGTGTCGATGCCGGTGCCCAGCGCCGACGGCAACGGCATGTACTTTCTGTGCAACCAGAAATGGCCGGGCGACTACGAGGTGTGCAAGCTCGACCTGCGCAGCGACCAGCTGACCGAAGTCACCGTATTGAACGGCGTGGAAGGCTTCAGCCTGTCGCCGGACGGCCAGCAGCTGCTGGTGCGCTACTCCGGCAGTTACCTGCCCACGCAGCTGGCCGTGGTACCGGCCACCGGCGGTCAGGCCACCGTGCTCACCGACACGCGCACGCCTGCATTCAAGGCGCAGCCATGGATTGCACCGCAGTACGTGCAGGTGCCGTCCAAGCATGGCGCCGGCACGGTCTGGGGCAAATATTACGGGCCGAAAAATCCCGAGCCGGGCAAGCAGTATCCGATCGTGATGTTCGTGCATGGCGCCGGCTATCTGCAGAACGTGTCCGAGCGCTACACGCCGTATTTCCGCGAGCAGATGTTCCACAACCTGCTGGTGCAGCAGGGCTACATCGTGCTGGACCTGGACTACCGCGCCTCCGAAGGCTACGGCCGCGACTGGCGCACCGCGATCTATCGCAACATGGGCCATCCGGAGCTGGAAGACTATCTGGACGGCCTGGACTGGCTGGTCGCCACCAAACAGGGCGATCGCGCACGCGCCGGCATCTATGGCGGTTCGTACGGCGGCTTCATGACCTATATGGCGTTGTTCCGCAGCCCGGGCACGTTCAAGGCCGGTGCGGCGCTGCGGCCGGTGGGCGACTGGATGCAGTACAACCACGAGTACACCTCCAACATCCTCAACACGCCCGAGCTCGACCCGGAGGCGTACAAGACCTCCTCGCCGATCAACTACGCCGACGGCCTGCGCGACCATCTGCTGATCGCCCACGGCATGATCGACGACAACGTGTTCTTCAAGGACTCGGTGGACATGACGCAAAAGCTGATCGAACTGCACAAGGACAACTGGCAGGTGGCACCGTACCCGCTGGAACGTCACGGGTTCACCCGCGCCGATGCATGGCTGGACGAGTACAAGCGCATCCTCAAGCTGTTCAACGAGCAGGTGAAGCCGTAAACGGCTGACAACTGCGCGTGCTGTCTTGAAATGGATATTGACCGCGCGCGTAGAACCTCGTTTGCGTGTGTTGGGGGCCAGAAGGTGACTCCATCTTCTGCCTTGACCGCCGGCGCTTATGCGGCCCCTGACGGCAGCTGGCAGCACCAGCCCCGACGTCGAGACCTGGGTATGGCGGGTTTGCATAAAGTCGGCAGATGCCACGCTGATGCCTCTCTACGCACTTAGGCTTGTCGCTCCGAAGCACTCTCAGTGCTCCGGGCGCGTGGCAGCGACGAACCGCCCTGGCCACGTGTGCAAACTTTCCCCGTCCCACTATCGGCCGCCGCGGCTGCGCACTCCCGGCCGCAATGCGCACGCAACCCCACGTGCGCGGCTCGGTTGCTTCGCACTCACCTGTCGCTACACAAGTGGCTCTAAGCTTGGCGCAGGATAGGTAACGCGCTGGCGCATCGCGTGCGCCGCGTTACTGGTCCGCCGAATGACCGGTGCGCCGCCGGCATGGCGGCGCTTCCACTCACCAGTGGCGCAGGGAAGGTAGAAACGATGGGCCTGTGGGACCGTTTGTTTGGACGCAAGACCGCTGCGGCAAAGACGCCGCGCATAGAACCAGCCGCAGTGCCCGTCGCTGCCGAACACGCATCGGAGGCGGCGGCCGAGATCGACCCCGCATTGCAGCCGGCATTGACTGCGTTTCAGCGCGGCGACCACGTCGGCGCCTACAACGCTGCGCAGGCGCAGCTGCACCTGGGTGCGGACGCGCAGCGCCTGTGCGCCCTGTCGTTGAGCGCGCTGGACCGCTACCGCGAGGCCTACCCCCACTGGCTGGCGCTGTACGAGTTGGAGCCGAGCGCACACAACGCATTGCAGCTGGCCACCACGGCGGTGATGTGCAACGAGATCGATCGCGGCGAGCAATGGCTGCTGACCTTCGACGATCTCAACGCGCAGGAGCGATCGACCTCGCCTGCCACCGCACGCACCAGCTTCCTGACCGCACTGACCCGCGCCGGCCACGGTGCACATGCCTTGCCGCACCTGGAGTGGCTGCGCGAAGCCTATGCCGGCATGTCGATCACCGACAGTCATTTCCTGTATGTGCGTGGCCTGCCGTTCCTGGAGGCCTTTCTCGAGCGCAGCACCCCGCTGCTGCGCCAGTGCCTGCCGGCCGATGCCCTGCCCGGCTGGTACGCACAGCTGCAGCCTGCGCTGGACCCGCCGGGGCAGGCCGCGGTCGCCGCGCATATCGCCTCCCTGCAATGAACGCGGCACGGCGCGTAGCACCGCAGCCGCACGGCGGATTCGTCTCGCCGCTGGCATGGGTGTCATTGTTGCTGGGCGTGGTGAGTGCGCTGGCCAACCTGTTGCAGATCGTGCTGATCGCGCTGACCCCGGATGCAGCATCGTTAGGACTGCCCGAAGGCATCACCCTGCCACACTCCTGGCAATGGCTGATCGACCATGCGCTGTCATTGTCTGTCGCCGGCGTGGTGCTGTCGGCCGCCTTCGCGTGGTTGAGCTGGGCGCTGCTAAAGCGGCGCGAATGGGCAAGGGTCGGTTTCGTGATCGTATTGGTGGTGACCGGCTTGCTCAATTTCGGCGGGCTGGCATTGATCGGACCGTTGTTCGACGGCGTGCAGACGCTACTACCCGCCGATGTGCTGCAGAGCCCGGAATGGCCACAGATGCAGGCACGTTTGCAGGCAACCCGGCAGATGGCGTTCATCCTCACCGGCCTGGGCGTCGCGGCGATCGGCTGCGTACACGCAGCATTGGCATGGCGGCTGTGCACGCCAGCCGTTCGCGCGGAGTTTGCCCAGGCGTAGAGGCTGCAGCAGCGCGTCGGTCACCAGCCGCGAATTTCCTTGCCGGCCACGGTCAGGGCATGACCTCTTCGACATCCAGCGTCTCGCGCTTGGGCGCAGACCGTGGTCCTGCAGCGAAGGCGCTGATGATCCATTCTCTGCCCGATCTGCCAGTATTGAGCCATCAGGTAGCGACGACAGCATCGTGCGTATCGCGAGCGCTTGGCGATCTTCAAGCTTCCAGTCTGGTCGNCGCCAACGGTCCCGCAATCGGCGAGGACACCGCACCAGAGTGTTGGTCGGTTGCCTTCTTAAAAGCTTGTCTATTGCACGGCTTGCATTAGCACTCTTCGGACGCACCGTTAGCAAGCAACGCACCTCATGCCTTGCTTGCAACCGCGCACACCGACCATCTCCACTGGTCCTTGCCCGCCCACTGTCGCGGGACCCTTGGCGGCATGGATGCCGCCACGGAGCTACATGGATGTACTTGCAGCGTGTCCTGCGATGGTGGGCGGGCAAGGGCCCTGCAGCAAAGGGGCAGATGATCCGCTCTCCGCCTGATCTGCCAGTATTGAGCCATCAGGTAGGGACGACTGTATCGCGCGTATCGCGAGCGCTTGGCGATCTTCAAGCTTCCAGTCTGGTCGAGCGCGCGGTGCCCTCACCGCTCGCGGGACACGCCGTCAACCCGTCCATGGGGGCTCGGTGGCGGCATCCATGCCGCCAACGGTCCCGCAATCGGCGAGGACACCGCACCAGACAGTTGGCTGGTGGTTTTGTTGAAGAGCAAAGACACCGCGCCGCCAGCTTGCTAGTCGCTGGTTGAGATCCATGCACACCGACCATCTCCACTGGTCCTTGCCCGCCCACCGTCGCGGGACCCTTGGCGGCATGGATGCCGCCAAGGAGCTACATGGATGTACTTGCGGCGTGTCCCGCGATGGTGGGCGGGCAAGGGCCTTGCAGCCAACCTGCAGATCAGTTGCTCTTCCCTCTTCCCTCTTCCCTCTTCCCTCTTCCCTCTTCCCTCCTCCCTCCTCCGCCAGGCATCCACTCTCCACATCGCCCTGCGACAAACTGGCGCGTTCGGGTGGGCGTACCGGCCGCGATGCACCGCTTAGAATTGCGCCATGAACGAATTCGACCGTGTACGCGATTATCTGACCGACCTGCAGGACCGTATCTGCGCTGCGGTGGAAGCAGCCGATGGGCAAGCGCGGTTCTCCGAAGATCTCTGGCAACGCGAGGAAGGCGGCGGCGGGCGTACCCGCATCCTGCGCGATGGCGCGGTGTTCGAGCAGGCCGGCATCGGCTTTTCCGACGTTTCGGGTACCCGCCTGCCGCCCTCGGCCAGTGCGCACCGCCCCGAACTGGCCGGCGCCACCTGGCGCGCCTGCGGCGTGTCGCTGGTGTTTCATCCGCACAACCCGCATGTGCCCACCACGCATGCCAACGTCCGCTATTTCCGCGCCGAACGCGATGGTGAGGTGGTTGCCGCCTGGTTTGGCGGCGGCTTCGACCTGACCCCGTTCTATCCGGTGGACGAAGACGTGCAGCACTGGCACCGCGTCGCCCAGGCGCTGTGCGCCCCCTTCGGCGAGGAGCGCTATGCCGCGCACAAGCGCTGGTGCGACGAATACTTCTTCCTGCGCCACCGCAACGAGACACGCGGCGTCGGCGGGCTGTTCTTCGACGATCTGGGTCAGGACTTCGAGCGCGACTTTGCGTACCAGCAAGCGGTCGGCAACGGCTTCCTGGATGCCTATATGCCGATCGTGCAGCGCCGCAAGGATGAGCCGTTCGGCGAGCGCGAGCGCGAATTCCAGCTGTACCGCCGCGGCCGCTACGTGGAATTCAACCTCGTCTACGATCGCGGCACCCTGTTCGGGCTGCAGAGCGGCGGGCGTGCCGAAAGCATTCTGATGAGCCTGCCGCCCCGGGTGCGCTGGGAGTATGGCTACACCGCAGAGCCCGGCAGCGCCGAGGCACGGCTGCTGGATTATCTGGTCCCGCGCGACTGGCTGGGCTGATAGCCGCCGCGTGAGCGGCCAGCTGATCTGCTTCGGGGGGTTTAACGGAAGCGCTGACATCCTGATCCACGGGGAGAGTCAGCGCCTTATCGCCATCGCCCAATCAAGCGCCACTCAGTGGCGTATTCAGAATCCTCGCTTCATGCAAACCTGAATTGGCAGAATGAAACACTGTGTTGATTAATCGAGTTAATCGCGCCTATTTATATTTGTAATTGATCGCACCTCGGCGCCGAAAGCCATTTCGTGTGTTGCGATGCGCCATGCGCTGGAAAGCTGTTGAGCAGCGGACATAAAAAAGCCCCGCAGACCAGGGGGAGGTCGGCGGGGCCAGGGAACGGAAACTTGGGGAGGAGTTTCCGCTCCGAGATCTGCTCCAGGGGATGGGAGAGATCTGCCGACAGGCGTTGCGCC
Organism: Xanthomonas sp. CFBP 7698; assembly: GCF_003600855.1. NCBI lineage: Bacteria > Pseudomonadati > Pseudomonadota > Gammaproteobacteria > Lysobacterales > Lysobacteraceae > Xanthomonas > Xanthomonas sp. CFBP 7698. The sequence continues at coordinate 92,881 of NZ_PRDN01000005.1, read as the reverse complement.
CGTCGAGGGATATAACACCATTTTCTACATTGATGGATCGTGAAGATAACTGTTAAAAAAATGTAGAATTTAGCGGTTATTCATTCCCTCAAACTTGCTGAATTCGCATTATGTTTGACCGGCTTATGTCTGGTCTGTGCGTTCAGCATATCAGCGTCTTATGGCGCGTCAGTGCGCCTCGTCCCAGTTATCGCCAACACCCGAATCCACCACCAGCGGCACGCGTAGTTCGGCCGCTGCGGCCATGCGCGTGGTGACTTCGCGCAGCAGCGTGTCGACGAAATCGGCATCTGCTTCGAAGACCAGTTCGTCGTGCACCTGCAGGATCATCAGCGCGCGCTGCGCGTGGTCGGCGATCCAGCCGTCCACGCTGACCATGGCGCGCTTGATGATGTCTGCGGCGGTGCCCTGCATCGGCGCGTTGATGGCGGCGCGCTCGGCGCCGGCGCGCTGGCCCTGGCTGCCGGCGTTGATGAAGTCCAGATACAGCCGGCGGCCGAACACGGTTTCCACGTAGCCCTTGTCGCGCGCCTGCTGGCGGGTGGTTTCCATGAAGTCGCGCACGCCCGGGTAGCGGCTGAAGTACAGCGCGATGTAGTCCTGCGCCTCGCCGCGCCCGATGCCGAGCTGGCGGGCCAGGCCGAACGCGCTCATGCCGTACATCAGGCCGAAGTTGATCGCCTTGGCGGCGCGGCGCTCGTCCCCGCTGACGGTGTCGATGGTGCGGCCGAACACCTCGGCGGCGGTGGCGCGGTGCACGTCGGCACCGGACTCGAACGCGCCCACCAGGCCGGGGTCGCCGGACAGGTGCGCCATGATGCGCAGCTCGATCTGCGAGTAGTCGCAGGCGATCAGCTTGCGCCCGGCCGGCGCGACGAAGGCGCGGCGGATGCGGCGGCCGTCCTCGGTGCGGATCGGGATGTTCTGCAGGTTGGGGTCGGACGACGACAGCCGCCCGGTAGCGGCACCGGCCTGGTGGTAGCTGGTGTGCACACGCCCGGACTGCGGGTGGATCATCTCCGGCAGCTTGTCGGTGTAGGTGCTGCGCAGCTTGGTCAGCCCGCGGTATTCCAGGATCACCCGCGGCAGCTCGTGCTGGTCGGCGATGGCTTCCAGCGCTTCTTCATTCGTCGAGGGCTGGCCCTTGGGCGTCTTGACCACCGCGGGAAGCTTGAGCTCGTCGAACAGCAGCGCCTGCAGTTGCTTGGGCGAATCCAGGTTGAAGGTGCGCCCGGCCAGTTCGGTGGCTTTCTGCTGGGCGGCGAGCATGCGCTTGGACAGGTCCGCGCTCTGGCGACGCAGCTCGGCCGCGTCCACGCATACGCCGTTGGCTTCGATGCGTGCCAGCACGCCTACCAGCGGCATCTCGATCTCGCGATAGACGCGCTCGAGGCTGGGCTCGGCGGCCAGGCGCTTGCCCAGCACCTGGTGCAGGCGCAGGGTGATGTCGGCGTCTTCGGCGGCGTAGCGGGTGGCATCTTCCAGGCTGACATGGGCGAAGGGAATCTGCTTGGCACCCTTGCCGCAAACGTCTTCGTACTTGACGGTGTCGTAGCCCAGGTAGCGCTTGGCCAGGCTGTCCATGTCATGGCGGGCGCTGCCGGAATTGAGCACGAAGCTTTCCAGCAGGGTGTCGTCGGCATAGCCGGCCAGGTAGACACCGTGGCGGCGCATCACGTGCAGGTCGTACTTGCCGTGCTGGCCGAGCTTGCGCACGGCAGGGTCGGTCAGCAGCGGTGCCAGTTGGGCCAGGGCCTGGGCCCGGTCGAGCTGGGCCGGGGCACCGGGGAAGTTGTGGCGCAACGGCAGATAGGCCGCCTGGCCGGGCTCGGCGGCCACACTCAGCCCGATCAGGTCGGCCTGCAGCGGGTCCAGGCTGTCGGTTTCGGTATCGAAGGCGAACTGCCCGGCCGTGCGCAGGCGCGCGACCCAGCTGTCGAGCTGTTCCTGGGTGAGGATGGTCTCGTACTGGCCGGGGGCGGACAGCGCCGGGTCCAGGTCCACCGGCGCACTGGCCGGGCCGGACACGAACCCGGTGCCGCGGGCGCGGCCGGGCTCGGTGCGGGCCACCGCCATCGCTTCGGTCTGCGCCCCGGCTGCGGCCGCGCCGCCCAGTTCGCGTAAGGCCTGGCTGAAACCGTAGCGGGCGTACAGCACGGCCAAGGCGTCGGCATTGGGCTCACGCAGGTCCAGCGCACGCGGGCCGCTGGCCAGCACCACATCGGTCTTGATGGTGACCAGCTCACGGTTGAGCGGTAGCCGCGGCAGTGCGGCGCGCAGGTTGTCACCGATCTTGCCCTTGATCTTGTCGGCGTTGGCGATGACGCCATCGAGCGAGTCGTATTCCGCCAGCCATTTGGCAGCCGTCTTGGGGCCGCACTTGTCCACGCCCGGCACGTTGTCGATGGCATCGCCCATCAACGCGAGCAGATCGACGATCTGGTCGGGCCGCACGCCGAACTTGGCGATCACCGCCTCGTCCGAATCCATGCGGCTGCCGCTCATGGTATTGACCAGTTCGATGCCCGGGCGCACCAGCTGGGCAAAGTCCTTGTCGCTGGTGGAGATGGTGACGCTCAAGCCGTCGGCCGCGCCCTGCAGCGCCAGCGTACCGATCACATCGTCCGCTTCCACGCCGTCGATGCGCAGGATGTCGATGCCCAGCGCATGCACGATGTCGCACATCGGCTGCACCTGCGCGCGCAGGTCGTCGGGCATCGATGGGCGGTTGGCCTTGTAGTCGGCATACAAGTCATCACGAAATGTCTTGCCCGGCGCATCCACCACGAACGCGACGTAGGCCGGGCGCTCCTTCAAGGTGGCGCGCAGCATGTTGACCACGCCGAACAAGGCGCCAGTGGGCTCGCCCTGGGCATTGGTCAGCGGCGGAAGCGCGTGGAACGCGCGGTACAGGTAACTGGACCCGTCGATCAGGACTAATCTGCTCATGGCCCAATTCTACGCTGCACGCCCACGCCACACCGTGCCAGCGCATACTGGCCGGCGACCTAGAACGGATGACAACGATGAAGAGAGCACGTCTTTTGCTGCTGCCGTTGCTGCTGCTTGGCGGCTGCGCCACCACCTCCGGCGGCGCTGGCGGTGACAGGATCCCGGCCGGTGCCGATGTCACCAGCAAGACCATGGGCAATGGCGACAAGGTGGACGAATACCGCGTCAACGGCCAGCTGGAAATGGTGCGCGTGACCCCGGCGCGCGGCGCGCCCTACTTCCTGTACGACCGCGACCATGACGGGCATACCGACGCGGAGAAGGACAAGGTCAACAAGGTGTATTGGCAGCTGTATAGCTGGTGATTCGGGAGTCGGGATCGGGATTGATGGAACCGGGCTCATAGTTGGTGTCGGTGCCGGCTGTCGGTGGGGTGTTGCAGGTCGCTGAGCGCGGCATGGCAGGCGGATGCGCCGGGGTATGGGCAGTCACGCCAGCTGGCGGCGTCGACCTTGGACGTGTTGGATGTGGAGCAGTGATGGCCAAGCGGCCGCGCAGCGGTTGGCGGGCAGATTGCAGTTGGATGAAGGCCAGCGCCCGCAATGTCCATGCCGATGCCGGTGGGCTGTGACCGGTTGGCAGGCCGGGCCGAGGTGCCACCGGTCGCAGTGAGGTGAGCCGGGAGTCGACAGCCGGACACCCTGCCTTGCAGCAGGGAAGCAGCCGGGTGTTGCACACGGCCATCGTCTACAGCGTCTTTATCGGCTACCCATCCTTGGTGGCTCAGCGCTGCACCGTTGCGTTCAGGGCTGGAGCGGGGGTGGGGGCGATTGCGGTTGAACCGGCGTGGCCGAGGCCACGGCGATGGGCGGGCGTTGCTCGAAGCCCGCACGATCAAGCCCGGTGCTGATCTGCACCGCCTGCTGCGCGTGGTCGCGCGCGGCGGCGGCCTGCCCCAGCGTGCGCTCGGCTTCGGACATGCCGCGCAGAATTTCTGCCGTTTGCGGATGTACGCGGCCCAGCACCCGCAGCGAAGCCGCCAGCGTGGCGCGCTGTTCGGCCAGCGATTGCGCTGCCTGCCCGGCGTCCAGCAACCAGAACGCATGGTTGCTGCGGAAGGCGATCGTCTCGGGCGCGTCGTCGCCGAGCACCGCGCGCGCGCGGTCCAGCACCGCCCGGTAATGCACGCCGGCCTCGGCCACCTTGCCCTGCTGCCGCAATGCGCCGGCCAGGTTGGCTTCCACCGTCAGCGTGTCGATGGCGTTGTCGCCATGGAGCTTGCGGCTGACCTGCAGCAGCGGCGCCAGCTCGGCCTCTGCACCGGCGTAGTCGCGCTGCATCAGCAGATACATCGACAGACTGTTGCGCATCGACAGCGTGAACGGATGCTCGGGCCCGTCGAGCGCGATGCGCTCGCGCAGCAGGGCGCGCTGCAGGGTGATCGCCGGCGCCAGTTGCCCGACCTCGGCCAGCATGGCGGCGTAGACATTGCCCGCGTTGATGCGCTGCCCCGGGCGCGTGGCAGGGTTGGCCAGCGCCGCCACGTAGGCATGCCGGCTTTCGGTCATGGCCTCGGCAATGCGGCCCTGGTCGCGCAGCGTCCAGGCCAGCCATCCGCGCATGTCGTTGGCCATGGTCTGCTGCTGCGCGTCGCCACGCTGCGCCTGCGCAATGCCCTGGCGCAGCAGCTGCGCGGCGTCCTCGCGCTGACCGGCACCGCGTAGCGCCTGGCCCAGCATGGAGGCCGCCTGCAATGCCGGCATGCTGCCCTCCCCGGTGCTCTGCTGCGCCAGCGTCTGCGCAGTGCGCAGGTGCTCCACCGCCTGCGGGTACTTGGCCAGTGCAATCAAGGTGCGGCCCAAGGTCAGCTCCACATCGGTGCGCGCATCCGGCTGGCTGGCCAGCTCGCGCGCGGCGCGCTGCGAGGCCTGCTCCAGCACGCGCAGCATCAGCGTCTTGTCCAGATCCTGCGCCACGCCGGGGTCCACGCTGGACAACACCGAACTCATGAAATCGCCGGTGACGCGCGCGCGTTGCGCATCGCGCGCGGCCTGCTGCAACGACCACAGCGTGGCGCCGAGGCCGGCGAGCGAGGCAACCGCCACCAGGCCGCCGGCCAGCACGCCGCTGCGATGGCGCCGAATGAACTTGCGCAGCCGCACCCAGCGGCCGGCCTGCAAGGCGCGCGGCGGGTAGCCGTCGAGCCAGCGGTGCAGATCGTCCAGCAGCGCCGACACCGAGGCATAGCGCGCCACCGGTTGCGGCGCCAGGGCACGCAGCACGATCGCATCCAGACCATCGCGCAGCTGCTGCTGTAGCTGCGCGTGGGTGGTCGCGCGTGCTGCGCAGATGCGTGCACGCGCATCGGCCGGCACGGCCGCCACCCGTTGCGAGGGTGGCTGCGGCACGCCGTCGCTGCCGGCTACCGGCGCCAGCCCGCAGCTCAGCTCGTAGAACATCGCGCCCAGCGCATAGATATCGCTGCGCGCATCCACGTCCTGCACACCACGCGCCTGCTCCGGGCTCATGTAGCCGGGCGTGCCGCGGCCATGCGCGGACGTAATGCCGGGGTTGGTCGCATCGATGGCGATGCCGAAGTCGATCACGCCCGGCATCGGCCGGCCGTCGATCTCGCTCACCAGCACGTTGCCGGGCTTGAGGTCGCGATGGATCACGCCCTTCTGGTGCGCGTGCTGCACCGCCTCGCTCACCCGCAGCATCAGCAGCACGCGTGCATGCAGCGACAACCGATGTTCGTCGCACCACCAGGTGATGGGCTCGCCACGCAGGTACTCCATCACCAGATACGGACGGCCCTGCGCATCGGTACCCACGTCGTGGATCTGCGCGATGGCCGGGTGCACCATCTGCGCCAGCACGCGGCATTCGAATTCGAACAAGGCCCGGCCCTGCGCATCCAGCGCGTCGGCGGCCACCAGCTTGATCGCTACCTCGCGCTCGTAGGCACCGTCGGCGCGGTGGCCCAGGTACACCTGGCCCATGCCGCCTGCGCCGAGCAGGCGGTCGATCGCCCATGCGCCGAAGCGCGTGCCCGCCGGTAGTTCCGGCAATGGTGCGTGCAAGGCCGCAGCCGCCTGTTTGAGCGGTGCGCGCACGCGCAAGGTGGCCTGCGATTCCACCGCCAGCATCGCCAGCAACTCGTCGCGCAACACGGGCTCGTCGCCAGCCTGCGCGCGCGCAAAGGCGTCGCGCTCTGCGGCCGGCAACAGGCAGGCCTGGTGAAACAAGGCCTCCAGCCGTTGCCAGGTGGTGCCCGCCACGCTCACAGCTGCGCCGCCAGCCACACCCGCGCAAAGCGCAGATCGCGCTCCAGCGTGGGCACCGACACCTCCAGCTGATCGGCCGCTTCGGCCACGCTGAATCCCACCAGCTCGGTCAACGCGAACGCGCGGGCCTTGCGCTCGTCTACCTGCGCCAACTTGTCGAAGGCATCGGCCACCAGCATCAGCGCTTCCGGCCGCGCCGCGCCATCGGACAGGCTGATGGTCAGCGTCACGGCCTGCCCCAGCCTCTTGGCGCTGGCCTGCTGGCGCGCCAGATCCACCAGCAGGTGCCGCATCTGCAAGGCCGCCACCGCATAGAAATGGGTGCGCGAACGGAACGCCTGCTGGCCTTGTTCCAGCCGCAGCCAGGCTTCATGCACCAGCTCGGTGGCCTGCAAGCCGGCACGCGCATCGCGCCGCAGCTCGCGCAAGGCGGTCGCCCGCAACACCTCATAGACCTGCCGCGCCAAGGCGTCGCCCGCCCCGGGCTCGTCGCGCTGCCAGGCCTGCAACAACTCGGTGATCGGCAGCTCGGGCATCGAAGTCCATCTCGCCTGCGTGGATGCGCAGTATCCCGCATTGGCGAGCGGCCGGGCGCTTCAAGCCCGAACGGTTTGGTTCGCTTGCGCCGTCACTGGCACATAGACGTTGGGAGGCCCGATCCGGCAGTCAGCAAGCCGGCCTTCGCGTCGGTCCTGGCGGATGAAGGCCACGCAGGCTCCGGCGCTCAATCGCCAGCCGCCCCACGCTTGATCTTGGCAATTGCAGGTCTTGCCGGATTTCGGGTTGTGGCACCTGCCCTTGCATAGATTCCCACCAGTTGGGTGGGAATCGCCCTGCCTTCCAGCGGGTGACTGATCCGAGCCAGCAGGTTCGATCCTGGTGACGCATCTTAGGATCCGATTGGCCGAGGCTTGACACTTGCGTACCGCGCCGCACCACAGCGTCTGTTACCCCGCACACGTTCCAGTCCTTCCCTGCTGATTGGAGAAAGTACTGGACGATGACGGATCCAACGGCCCATCTTCTTAAGAGCGTGTGGGCGTTGTCGCCTGCTCAAAACTCACTAAATCAAGGTCACAAGCGAACTCGATTGCGGCCCATCAACGCCTGCAGTAGCAATCTACATTCGCTGATTCGCTGGAAGGTGCAGTGGTGAATGGCACCAGAGCATGCAACACAGGTGATGCGGCGCCTGGATGCATGCGACTTTTCAATGGCTGCCATGGGAGAGGACTTACTGCGTGGATCTAGCCCCCGACCGTATATCCCGGAACCTGCAGGGATTGCGCTGCCTTTGGCACCGGCCGCAATCGATGCGTTGCGACCGACGCCTAGCCGACGCCCGGCAATCAGCTGCCTTTGATGAAGGCAATCGCCGGATCACTCGAGTTGTACCGGACGTAGTGATCGCCGTTGCGAAAGGTGTTGACCTGATAGCTATCGCCAGTCTTGTCGTAGAAGTAGTAGTCGTAGTGCTCGGTGTTGCTGAAATACAGGATGTAGGCCCAGGTCCCGCCGTAGGCTCCGAGACTGTAGCGGGGAATCGCAGCGATCGATTTGACCTCGGCGGTGGTATCGGTCCAGTTGTTGCCGGTCAGCGGCCAAGCGACCGCAATGCCGAAATCCTTCTTCGCTTCTTCTCCTGCAGTATCGGCTTGCGCCGTCTCCTGGCTGCTGCCGCGAAACCCGACCTGGTAGGGAATGCCTTTATCACTGACGGCGTCGGTCCATTCGATACCGGATTCATCATGCGGATGTGGCGATGTGCTGCTCATGGTTTATCTCCTGATGGCAAATCAACAAGTGGTGTCCCGGCTGGAACACAGCTACAACCTGGAACTGATGAGAATGTCGATGCCGATGCGTCCGGCTCCCAGGTCAACGCCTGGACCGGAAACCCCGCACGGCAGGTTGTAAGTGACTGCGGAAAAACGTTCTGAACCGGCGTTGGCCTGAGCACGCAGCGGCGCTCCGCTTGCTCCACTCGGCGCCTGCGCAAGACCCCGTTACCTGCCCTATGTCCAGCGGCTGGCGACCCAGTCACGGGTCTGCTTCCACGCATCTGTCTGCAGGTAAGCCTGGGTCTGGCTGGCCAGATCCGCGACATGCTTCCAGTCATCCAGTGCGTAAGGGCGTTGCAGCTCGACGTTGGCGCGCCTGAAGTTGCCGGCCAGCACCTGTTCGGCCTGGATGCTTGCCAGTTCGGCCGTTGCGTCCATGGTCAGATTCAGCAACGGCATTGCCGGAACCGAGCCGCTGGCCCAGGGGTACAGCCAGGATGTTGCGCCCCAGTCGAGCGGCTTGCTGATGGTAGTCGCCGGAATTCCCTGCGGGCTGCTGCCGGTTCCCAGCGACAGCAGCTGGATTTCGCCGATGTTGGTCACCAGGCCACTGGCGATGGCTTCGGCCACCGCGGTCATGGCGGGATTGTTGGCGAAGACGCCGCCGTCGGCGAAGTACCCATAGTCGTCGCTTGTTCCGGCGATCCGATAAGGCGGAAAGTAGGTCGGCGCGGCAGACGTCGCCAATGCGGCGTCGACCATACTGATCTGCCTATATGCATTGTTCACGCCATTGGAGAACGTTGCGGGCATCCAGTTTCCACTGCCTGCATCCCACAGGCGTGCGGCATTGACGACGACGAGGCGCTTCGCATCTGCAAGCTGCGTTGCGCCCAGCAGCGCACTTGCGATCTGGATCAATCCATCATTCTTGTACTGACTGCTGAAGAAGCCCGGCCCACTTCCCAGCGCGGCATCTACCCCTTGCTGTTGCGCCTGGGCCTGTTGCTCGAGAAGCCAACCGTTGGATTCGAAAATACTTGCTCCCTTGGTCATATACATATCGATAATGTTGCTGATCGGGACGTCTTGCACCAATGCCAGAGCAAGCAGGCCGCCGGTGGACGTGCCGGCAAAGCAAGCGACGTGACTGAGGATATTGCTGTGCTGATCCAGGTCCTGGATCAGCAGCGCCGTGATCAGGCCCCGGATTCCACCGCCATCGCAGCTGATGATATTGAACGACATGTAGGTCTCCTGCGGAGCGCCGTCTTAAAAGGTATGTAGCGAAGACGTCGAAGAAGCGGCCTGACCCTCCGGCTGGCGCGCGATGCCGATGGCTGCCGGGATGAATTCGCAGGTGCTCGGGCGTGGGTGCGAGGGCTGTTTCGTCTACCGTTGCATCACCTTAGAAGCACCGTTTTCCGTCACCCGACAAATCGTCTCGCGACGTTGATCCTGTGATGTCCAGCCGCTTTTGCCGCAAGCGGTTGGCCAGTGGTGAGTTCGGCATCATCTGGCGGACGACGTCTGCTGCAGGACTCGTCCTTTGCTTCGGTGAACCAGCGACCTCGCACAGGAACGTGCTGGCTGTTACCAGCGCCGATCTCGATGCGGTGCACACCTTGCATCAGCGGCGGGCCAACGCGCAGGCCGGCTTCAGCCGGCTCGCCAGCGTCGCGATGCATCGAGGCGAGGCCGCCCGATTCGGGGTCGATGGCACCGATGCGTGACGCAACGCTGGGTTCACGAACGGCGCGTGATGGGTTGGCGATGCTTTTCTCGGTTGATCCAGGGACAGGCCCCGGGGAGTGGGCCGCAGGCAGCACCGCATGAGCATCAGTTACTACAGCGCCTTCGTTCCGCAAGCGCCCGCAGCCACGAAGGCGCACGCGTCACTGATGATCGATCTGCTGGCCTACATCGAGCAGCACATCGGCGAGGCGGAGCTTGGTACCGGGTCGTTGCAACAGGCGTTCGCGCTGTCGCGCGCCTCGTTGTACCGGTTGTTCCAATCGCGTGGCGGGGTGGCCAGCTATATCCGCGAGCAACGCCTGCGTACCGCATATCGCTATCTTCAGGCGTACCCGGAGTGCAGCCTGACCTGGCTGCTGTACGAAATGGGCTTTGCCTCGGAGCGACAGTTCCAGCGTGCGTTCCAGCAACGCTTCGGCATGCCGCCGATGCAGTGGCGCCGCCTGTGCCGCGCCACGCCGCATGCGCCGGCACCGCGCCGCGGCCACTGCATGCCGATGTGGCGCTTCATGCGTGAACTGCGCCAGGACCTGCAACCGCAGCCCGTCAGCGCATTACGCAACCGCATGCCGGGTGCGCATGGCGCACCGCTGATGCACGCCGAGGCGCTGCGCCGCCTGACGCGGCCGGCAACCGGCGCCACACTGCAGCGCGAGCCGTTGGACGCGTGAGCTGCCGCCCGCAGGAATGGGCTTGCGCGCGAGGGGTTTGCTGGGAAGGCCCTCGCGCCCGGGTGCGCTCCTACGGTGGAACGAGAAACTTATGCGTGACAGCTCGGGACATGGCGTTGCACCACGGATGCAGACAACGTCTTGCTGGCAAAGCCGCTGGGCGCGTTGCGTGCAGCAGTGCAGCGCGTCGGTGCCTCAGCGAATCACCAATACCGGAATCGTGCTGTGCGTGAGCACTTCCACGGTCTGGCTGCCGAGCAGCATGCGGCGCATGCCGCGGCGTCCGTGCGACGTCATGATGATCAGGTCGCTTTTGCATTCCTCGGCGGTCTGCACGATGCCTTCGGCGGCGAAGCGATCCAGCACGTGTCGCGAGGTCGCCTTGATGTTGGCAGCCGCTGCCAGTTCCAGTGCCGGGCGCAGGATTTTTTCGGCCGCCGCTTCGCGCTCGGTGCGGTATTCCGGGCTTGCTTCGTAACCCACGCTCCAGCCCATCGCATCGTACATGCCCATCGCCCACGGCTCGGACACGGTGACGATGTCGACCTTGGCGCCGGTGGCCTTGGCCAGTTCCAACCCTTGAAACAAGCCACGGTGGGACAGCTCGGATGCATCGATGGCGATGAGAATACGTTTGTACATGGTGACCTCCTGCAAGGGTGGCAGTGCTGCCGATGGGCGTGAACGCACGGTGGCATGTGCGGGTGGAACGGGCCTTGATGCGGATCAGTGCGGCGATGCTGCTGGCTGTGCTGGGGACGCGTTGATGCTGCCGATAGTGTTGCTTCGATTGCGTTGCCGTGCGGGTGGCTGGATGCTTGTGAGCTTGCAGTTGCAATACCGCTGTTGCCGCCAGCGCTTTGCCCCGGCTGTTCCTGTCTCCATGGTGCGCGCGGCGCCTGTGTGATCGACGACGAAGACCACCACTTGGCACGCGCTGCGCTCAATCGGTGGCAACCGCATCCGGGTCCGGGCGCACCTCGCGCAGGCGTCCCGGATTGCCGACCGCGGTCGCCCCTGCCGGTACATCGCGCGTGACCACCGCACCGGCGCCGATCAACGCATCGTCGCCGATGGTCACGCCGGGCAGGATGATCGCCCCGCCCCCGATCCACACATTGCGCCCGATGCGGATCGGCCGCCCGAACTCCAGGCCGCTGGCACGCCCGGCGGCATCGCGCGGGTGATCGGCGGCGTAGATCTGCACGCCTGGGCCGATCTGCGTGCCGTCGCCGATGTGCACCTCGCAGATATCCAGGATCACGCAGTTGAAGTTGAGGAACACCCCGGCGCCCAGGCGGATGTTGTAGCCGTAATCGCAATGAAACGGCGCACGAATCACGGCGCCGTCGCCTACGTCGGCAAGGCGCTCGCGCAGCAGTGCGTGGCGCTGTGCTGCCGTCTGCACTGCGGCCGCGTTGTAGCGCTGCATCCACGCGGCCGCGGCCGCTTGATCGGCCTGCAGCTGCGCATCGGTGGCGCTGTACAGTTCGCCTGCCAGCATCTTCTGTTTTTCGGTCCGCATGGTTTGGCGTCCCACGGTAGTGATGTCGGCCTGCAGGGTGGCACGGACGCCGCGGCGAATGCATCGAGCGATGCACCAATGGTTGCCAGCTCCACCAACGGCGACTGTCCGGGTTTTGCTGTCGCGTCGTAACGACATCACTGATGCGCAGGGACGTGCTGAGCGTTCTGTCTCCGCCATTACGGGCGACGGATGCGGGAAGCCCTGGCCCGGCTGATCGGCTGCCCCCATCCGCCCTTCGGGCACCTTCCCCCGCCTGCGGGGGGAAGGGAGCGATGCGGGGTGTTTGCCAGTATTGATGTCTCGGCGTGCACGGGAGCCCGCACGCGCGTGCAGGCTATCCCTCTCCCGCCTGCGGGAGAGGGGACGAGATGGGGGCACGACGAAGGTGGCAGATGGCAGCGGCCGGCTGGCAGCGCATCAACAACGGCGCCGTTACCCGCTGCCGGTGCGAGGACCGCTACGGCGTGTTCCAGCGCAACCGGCGGCCATCCTCAAGGACGGCGCAGCGCCGATGGACGTCACCCGATTACACCACCGTCAAATTGGCGTACGCCATCACCAGCCACTTGGCGCCGACTTCGTCGAACTGCACCTGCACGCGGGCGTGCGCACCGGCCCCTTCGTAATCGATGACCACACCGCCGCCGAACTTGGGGTGCTCGACGTTGGCGCCGAGCTTGATCGGCGCCGTCTCCACGATGCCGTGCACCGGACCGCCCCGCGCCGCGCCCAGCGAGGCGGTGCGCGAGACCTGCACCTTTGGGCGCACTTCGTTCAACAGATCGCGTGGAATCTCGCGCAGGAAGCGCGAAGGCACGTTGTAGTTGTCCTGGCCGTGGATGCGGCGCGATTCGGCGTAGCACAGCACCAGCTTCTGCCGCGCGCGGGTGATGCCCACGTAGGCCAGGCGGCGCTCTTCTTCCAGCCGGCCGGTCTCTTCGAGCGAGCGCGCGCTTGGAAACAGGCCATCTTCCAGCCCGACCAGGAAGACGATCGGAAATTCCAGGCCCTTGGCCGAATGCAGCGTCATCAGCTGCACGCCTTCTTCGCCGGCCTGCGCCTGGCCTTCGCCGGCCTCCAGCGAGGCATAGGCCAGGAACGCGACCAGTTCGGTCATGCCCTGGCTGTCTTCGTCGTCGGGGCGGGTGAAGCGCGAAGCCACCGAGACCAGTTCGTCCAGGTTCTCGGTGCGCGACTCCGAATCCAGCCCGCCGCGACTTTCCTTGGCCCAGTGCTCGCGCAGGCCCGAGCGCATCAGCACGTGGTCGATGCGTTCGGCCAATTCCATCTGCCCGGTTTCGGCATGCAGCTGGCCGACCAGGCTCAGGAACGTGGCCAAGGCATTGCGCGCACGCGCGGCCAGGCTGTTTTCCTGCGTGGCCAGCATTGCCGCTTCCCACAACGACAAGGCATTGGCGCGCGCCAGCCGGCGCACTTCATCCAGCGTGCGGTCGCCAATGCCGCGCGTGGGCGTATTGACTGCGCGCTCGAATGCGGCGTCGTCGCTGCGATTGGTGAGCAGGCGCAGGTAAGCCAGCGCGTCCTTGATTTCCGCACGCTCGAAGAAGCGCATGCCGCCATACACGCGGTAGGGCAGCTGTTCGGAAATCAGCGCCTCTTCCAGCGCGCGCGATTGCGCGTTGCTGCGGTAGAGCACCGCCACTTCGCCGTAGCTGCCGCCATCGCGCACCCACTGCCGGGCGCGCTCGACCACATAGCGCGCTTCGTCCACTTCGTTGTAGGCCGCATACAGATCGATCGGGTCGCCATCGCCCGAGTCGGTCCACAGCTGCTTGCCGATACGGTCGGGGTTGTGCGCGATCACTGCATTGGCCGCACCCAGGATATTGGCGCTGGAGCGGTAGTTCTGCTCCAGGCGCACGGTCTGCGCGCCGGGAAAATCCTTCAGGAACCGCTGCACGTTTTCGACCTTGGCACCGCGCCAGCCATAGATGGCCTGGTCGTCGTCGCCGACCACGAACACGTTGCCGGACTCGCCGGCCAGCACCCGCACGAAGGCGTACTGGATGGCGTTGGTGTCCTGGAATTCGTCGACCAGGATCTCGCGAAAGCGCGCGCGGTAATGCGCCAGCAGGGCCGGCGTGTCGCGCAGCAACTCATGCGCGCGCAGCAGCAACTCGGCAAAATCCAGCAGGCCGGAGCGGTCGCAACGTTCCTGGTAGGCCGCATACACCTGCCGGCGCACCTCGGTCCAATCGTCGTTGGGCTCGGGCTGGATATGCTGCGGACGGCGTCCCTCGTCCTTCTGCTCGTTGATCCACCAGCTCAGTTGCTTGGGCGGATATTTGCCTTCGTCCAGTTCCAGCGACTGCACCACGCGCTTGACCAGCCGCAGCTGGTCGTCGCTGTCCATGACCTGGAACCCTTCCGGCAGGCGCGCGTCCTGCCAGTGCAGGCGCAGCAGGCGATGCGCCAGCCCGTGGAAGGTGCCGATCCACATCCCGCGGCTGCCATTGCGCAGCTGCAGGTCGGTGCGGTGACGCATTTCGCCGGCGGCCTTGTTGGTGAAGGTCACCGCGAAGATGCCGTGATTCGGCACGCCCTGGACTTCGTTGAGCCAGGCGATGCGATGGATCAGCACGCGCGTCTTGCCGGAGCCGGCGCCGGCCAGCACGAGGTAATGCCCCGGCGGCGCGGAAACGGCCTCGCGCTGGGCGGGGTTTAAATGATCGAGCAAATGAGAGACATCCACCGCGGTATTTTACCGGTTGTGGCGTCGCTGCGGCTGAGATTGCGATGAAGGGTTGGGATTGCGAGGCTTCGTCCGTACCCTCATCCGCCCCTGCGGGGCACCTTCTCCCGAGGGGAGAAGGGAACAACGCCCAGCATTACCAACACATCCCGCGCAATCGCCGCTGCCTGCTCGCGCAACTCCGGCACCGCCAGGCTCTCCCACAGCGAGCCGATGCGCAGGCTGCCGATCACCCGCAGCCGTGGGTTGGCCTGCCTGTCGGCGTCGATCAGGCTGCCATCGGCGGCGGTATCCACGCCGATCCCGTGCGGGCCGGCCACGGCAATGCCCTGCCCCAGCAATTGCTGCAGCAAGGGGTTGCGCATGGCCTGCACGCGCATTTCCACACCGGTGGCATTGACCAGCGCCTGCACATCCAGCTGCAATGCGTGCCCGGCACTGGCGGCGCCGGCACTCACGCGCACGCAGGCACCCACTTCGAAGGCCACATCCAGTCGCGCGCGATGCAGCTGCAATTGCCCGCGCGCGCGCATGGCCTGCAGCTGCGCATGCACCGGCGCGGCGATGCGGTGACGATGCACGTCCCAGTAGCGCACCACATGGCGCAGGAAACGGCGTTGATCGGCCACCGACAGCGTCTGCCACAAGGCCTGGCTCAACGGACGAATCCGCTCCATCACGCTCTGCCACGGCCGCCCCTGCGCCAGTGCGTCACGCGCATGCTGCCGCAGCCGGCGCAGCCGCGCGCGCAACGGCAGTGCCAGCAGCGGCTGCGGGTCGAAGTCGGCCGCCGCGCCATGCGCCTGCGGCAGCGGCAACAGGCCATGCCGCGACACCACGTGCACTGCGCCGCGATGCGCCTGTGCGGCCAGCGTCACCACCGTGTCGGCCATGCTCAGCCCGGAGCCGACGATGCACACGGCCGCATCCTGCGGCAGCGCGGCCACCGCCCCGGTGTCCCAGGCTTCCACCCGCTGCGCCGCCGACAGGCCGGTAGCGCCACGCAGCGGCAAGGGACGCAGCGCATTGCCCACTGCCAGCACCACCGCAGCGGCCAGTACCGTGTGCCCGTCGTCCAGCTGCAACAGCGCACCGGTGGCGCTGGGTTGAAGGGTCTGCACGCGTGCGGCGTGCACGCGCAGGGTGGCAGGGCTGCCGGCACGCGCTGCCTGCAGGCGGTCGCGTAGATACGGTGCGTAATGCCTGCGCCCGACAAATTGCTGCGGCAGCTGCGCAGCGTCCAGCGCCGCGCAACATCCCTGCGCGCGCAGGTAGTCGACGAAATCCTGCGGCACGTCGGCCAGCGCACTCATGCGGCCGGCCGGTACGTTCAACAGGTGTTCGGGGCGCGTGGTGGAATACGCCACGCCTTCGCCCAGCACCGCATGCGGCTCGATCAACACGATCTGCATCGGTGTGGTCGCCTGCTGCAGCAGCTGCACTGCCACCAGCACACCGGATGCGCCACCACCGACGATGGCGATCACCGCATCGCCGGGATTGTGCAGTTCAGTCATCTGGCAATTGTAGGCGATGCCTGCGTCGCGCCGATGACCGCTGCGCGACCCGGCCCGACCTACGCCCGGCCGCAGCAGCCACGCCTGCTGCCTGACACATCCGCCGGGCACGCGCGTGGCCACGCTCCAGACCCGGTACGCGCCGCTACTGCCCGCAGATGCAGGAAGACCACGACCCGCCGCCGATCGCCCCTGTCGCGCACAGCCCGCAGCGCCCGTGCCCGCCTCACATCAACGCATCGGCCAGCCGCGCAATGCCTTCGCGGCTGCGGCGCCAGGCCGGGCGACGGCGCCACTGCTCCAGCTCCAGCTGGCGCGCGTGGGCCAGATAGTCCTGTTCGATCTCGCGCAGCCGCTGCACCACGGTGCGGTCGTAGCAGAGCATGCCGATCTCGGCGTTGAGCGCAAACGAGCGGATGTCCAGGTTGATCGAACCGACCAGCGCGATGTCGTCGTCCATGCTCAGGTGCTTGGCATGCAGAAAGTGCGGGCGATACAGCGCAATCTTCACCCCGCAACGCAGCAGCTCGTCGAAGTAGGCTTCCTGCGCCCAGGCCGCCAGACGCTGGTTGTTGCTCTGCGACAGGATCAGTTGCACGTCCACGCCCGATACCGCGGCGATGCGCAAGGCGCTCAGCAAGGCTTCGTCCGGCACGAAATACGGCGTCACCAGCACCACCTTGCGCCGCGCCAGGTGGATCACCGCGTTGATGGCATCGCGCGCGTTCTCGAACGGATACGCCGGCCCGCTGGGCAGCAGCTGGGTGGCGATGTTGGCCTGGCACACCGGCGCATCCGGCCACACGTCCAGGCGCTGCCCGGTTTCGGTGAACCAGTCGCTGGCGAAGACCGCTTCCAGATGGTTGACCACCGGCCCGCGCACGCGCGCCACCAGTTCGCGATTGGGCACGCCGTGGACGAAGCCGGCATCGGCCAGATTCTGCGAGCCCACAAAACCCACCTGATTGTCGATCACCGCGATCTTGCGGTGGTTGCGCAGATCCATGCGCCCGCTGCGGCGCCAGCGCAGTCCACCGGGCAGCACCGCCAGCACCTCGATGCCACCGGCCAGCAGACGCTTGCGATAGCGGCGCAGGCCACGCTTGGCGCCCACCGCATCGAGCAGCACGCGACAGCGCACGCCACGCGCACTGGCGCGCTCCAGCGCGGCCACCACCGCCTCGCCAACGGCATCGTCGAACATCAGGTAATACAGCAGATGCACGCGCTTTTCTGCTGCATCGATCGCGTCGATCAGCGCCTGCAGCGACTGCGCGTAGTCGTCCAGCAACTCCACCGCGTTGCCCAGGGTCGGCATGAAATCGCCCTGGCGTTCGATCAGCGGCACCACCTCGGCACTGCTGGTGTCCGCCTGCGGTGTCCAGCGCAATGCGTGCAAGGGCAGTTGCTGTTCGCGGATCACCTGCGAGGCGGTGGCCTGCCGTTCCACGCGCAGGCGCGACAGCCACGGGTGGCCGAACAGCAGGTACAGCGGCAGGCCGACCACCGGCACGAAGCCGATCAACAGCAACCAGCTGCGCGCCGCGCCCGGCGTGGTGCGGGCGGGAATCCACAGCAGGGCGGCCAGCCGGATCACCCAGTCCAGCGCCAGCAGCCAGGTCCCTTGCAACCAGTCGGGCAGCATCAGCGCTCCGTTCTCATGAGGAAGCCGATTCTGACCGGGCCGGACGTGAACGCAACGGCGTGCCGCCACCGGCCTGTCCGCAATGGCGAAAGGGCCCCGCTTCCGAGGCTGCCGGCCGCATGCGCTCGGCGCAGACCTGCCGCAGCGTTTGCACGAAGGCGGTCTGCGCGCGGGTGGGGTGCCAGTCGCTGCGCGTGGTGATGCCGATCTGCCGGCGCAGCTGCGGCCCGGCGCGGCCGATCTCGGCCAGCAGGCCGGCGCGGCGCTCGAACAGGAACTGGTCGCGCGACATCAGGGTCAGCCAGTCGTCTTCCAGCAACAGCCCGCGCACGGTCAGCTCCGCGCCGCACTCGATACGCAGCGCGGGCGGCTCCAGCTGGCGGTCGCGGAACATGCGCTCCCAACGCTGGCGCACCGGCGTGCCGGCGGCGGCGATCACCCAGGGGTAGTCGAGCAGCTGCGCAAACGCATACGACTGCCCGGCCAGCGGGTGCCCGCTGCGCGCCACGATCACCGGCTCGTCGTCGAACAGCGGCTCCTGCAGCACGTCACGGACCGGTAGCCGCTCGCGCAGCGCACCGATCAGCAGATCCAGCCCGCCGTCGCGCAGATGTGCCAGCAATTCTGCATATGGCCCTTCGACCACGCTGATGCGCGCGGCCGGGTGCGCGCGCGCAAACCGCGCCAGCGCCTGCGGCAACAGGATCGCCCGTGCCAGCGGCATCACCCCCACCACCACCCGGCCGGCATGCTGCGAGCGCAGCGCCGCCACCTCGTCGAGCGCGGCGCGTACCTCGGCCAGCGCCAGGCGCACCTGCCGCAGCAGCCGCTCGGCCACCGGCGTGGGCTGCATCGCCTTGCCGCGGCGCATGGTCAGCGGCACCTCGATCACATCGGCCAGCGACTGCACCGCCCGATACACCGCCGGTTGCGACACCCCCACCTGCACGGCCGCCAGCGAGTAGCTGCCCGCCACATCCACGGCGACCAACGCCTGCAACTGCCCCAGCGACACGCGCCGCTCCAGCCCCGGGCGGGCGGGCAAGCGCAGCGCACGCCGCGCCACCCGGATGCCGCGGCCAAGATGCGCCAGCGCACGCTCGACCCGCGGCACCACCAGCTGGGTGGCCTCGGTGGCCACCATCCCGCCAGGCTGGCGGTCGAACAACCGCACCCCCAGTTGCTGCTCCAGCCGTGCCACCGCCTGGGTCAGGGCGGGCTGCGACAGGTTCACCTGCGGGGCGGCCGCGCTGATGCTGCCCAGCCGATGCACCACGACCAGGGCGTGGAGATGGCGGAGGTTCGGCTCGGGCATCGGCGGCATGCTCTAACTATAAGCAAAACCAATACGCATACCTCAAATGAATCTTGAGCTGTCTCGCTCTCGCCGCTCAGACTCGACACAGCACTAACGAGGATGGATGGATGAGCCAGGTCGTCACCCAGATCGCGCGCACCCCGATCGCCGTCGTGGACGGGCTGGCGCAGGCCGGCGTGGCCACCGTGCATGAAGCGCAAGGCCGCACCGGCCTGCTGCATCACCGGCTGCGCCCGATCTACGGCGGCTGCCGCATCGCCGGTACCGCGGTCACCGTGTCGGTGCCGCCCGGCGACAACTGGATGATGCATGTGGCCATCGAACAGCTGCAGCCAGGCGATGTGCTGGTGGTGGCGCCCACCAGCGACTGCTGCGACGGCTACTTCGGCGATCTGCTGGCGACCTCGGCCCAGGCGCGTGGCTGCCGCGGACTGATCATCGATGCCGGCGTGCGTGACGTGCGCGACCTCACCGCCATGCAGTTCCCGGCCTGGAGCCGCGCCATCTGCGCGCAGGGCACCATCAAGGAGACGCTGGGATCGGTCAACGTGCCACTGGTGTGCGCCGGGGCCTTGGTGCAGCCGGGCGATGTGGTGGTGGCCGACGATGACGGCGTGTGCGTGGTGCCGCGCGAACGCGCCGCCGAGGTGCTGACCGAAGCGCAGGCCCGCGAAGCGCGCGAACTGCTCAAGCGCGAGCGCCTGGCGCGCGGCGAGCTGGGGCTGGACATCTACGCCATGCGCGAACGCCTCGCAGCCAAGGGGCTGCGCTATGTCTGAGCAGGTGCGCGCGATGTGGATGCGCGGCGGCACCTCCAAGGGTGGCTTCTTTCTGGCCGATGACCTGCCTGCCGACAGCGCCGCGCGCGATGCCTTCCTGCTGCGCGCCTACGGCTCGCCGGACCTGCGCCAGATCGATGGCATGGGCGGCGCCGACCCGCTGACGTCCAAGGTCGCCGTGGTGTCGCGTTCGGCCCGCGCCGATGCCGACGTGGATTATCTGTTCCTGCAGGTGGCCGTGGACCAGGCGCAGGTCAGCGACGCACAGAACTGCGGCAACATGCTGGCCGGTGTCGCGCCATTCGCGCTGGAACGCGGCCTGCTGCCGGCGCGCGATGGCGAAACCGAGGTGCGCATCTTCATGCGCAACACCGGCACCCTGGCCACGGCCACCGTGCAGACGCCCGGCGGCCGGGTCAGCTATGCCGGCGAAGCGCGCATCGATGGCGTTCCCGGCACCGCCGCGCCGATTGCGCTGGCGTTTGCCGACATCGCCGGCTCCTCCTGCGGCGCCCTGCTGCCCAGCGGGCGAGCGCTGGACACGATCGACGGCGTGGAGGTCACCCTGATCGACAATGGCATGCCCTGCGTGGTGTTGCGCGCCAGCGATGTGGGAATCAGCGGCTACGAAGACCGCGCCACCCTGGATGCAGACGCGTCGCTCAAGGCGCGGTTGGAATCCATTCGCCTGCAGGCTGGCCCGTTGATGCGGCTGGGCGATGTCAGCGCTGCAACGGTGCCGAAGATGATGCTGGTGGCCGCGCCGCGCGACGGCGGCGCGATCTGCGTGCGCTCGTTCATTCCGCACCGCTGCCACGCCTCCATCGGCGTGCTCGGCGCGGTCAGCGTCGCCACCGCCTGCCTGCTGCCGGACGCGCCTGCGCATGCGCTGGCGCAGCTGCCTGGCGGCGACAGCCAGCAGGTGGGGGTGGAGCATCCCAGTGGCATGAGCAACTGCCTCATCGAGTGCGACGCACAGGGCGCGGTGGTGCGCGCGGCGGTGATCAGGACTGCGCGCAAACTGTTCGATGGTGAATTGTTTGCGTGAACGTCACCGACCTGCCCTGCGCGCAGCAGTTGACTGCGTGCCACTACCTCTCTCCGCATCGCGACGAGCATTGCCATGATCATCGACTGCCACGGCCACTACACCACCGCGCCCGCGGCGCACGATGCGTTTCGCAAGGCGCAGATTGCGCACTACACCGACGCCAGCGCGCCCGCGCCGGTGTACCCGGCCATCTCCGATGACGCGCTGCGCGAGAGCGTCGAGCAACATCAGTTGCGCCTGCTCCGCGAACGCGGCGCAGACATGACGATCTTTTCGCCACGTGCCAGCACCATGGCGCATCATATCGGCGACGAGGCGGTGAGCCAGGTGTGGACACGCCACTGCAACGACCTCATCGCCCGCGTGGTGCAGCTGTATCCCCACACCTTCATCGGCGTGTGCCAGTTGCCGCAGTCGCCGGGGGTGTCGATCGCCCACTCGATCGCCGAGCTGGAACGCTGTGTCACCGAGCTCGGGTTTGTCGGCTGCAACCTCAATCCCGATCCTTCCGGCGGCCACTGGACCGGGCTGCCCCTGACCGACCGCGCCTGGTACCCATTCTTCGAAAAAATGGTCGAGCTCGACGTGCCGGCAATGGTGCACGTGTCGGGCAGCTGCAACGCCAATTTCCACGCCACCGGCGCGCACTATCTCAACGCCGACACCACCGCCTTCATGCAGTTTCTGGAAGGCGACCTGTTCACCGACTTCCCGGATTTGCGCTTCATCATCCCGCATGGCGGTGGCGCGGTGCCGTATCACTGGGGACGCTTCCGCGGACTGGCCGACATGCTCGGCAAGCCACCGCTGTCCACGCATGTGATGCGCAATGTGTTCTTCGACACGTGTGTTTATCACCAGCCCGGCATCGACCTGCTGTTCGAGGTCATCGACATCGACAACATCCTGTTCGGCTCGGAAATGGTCGGCGCGGTGCGCGGCATCGACCCGCAGACCGGCCACTATTTCGACGACACCAAACGCTACATCGATGCATTGGCGATTTCCGCAGCCGACAAGCGCAAGGTGTTCGAAGGCAATGCGCGGCGGGTGTACCCACGGCTGGATGCGCAATTGCGGACGCGTGGGCTTTGACTGCGGCGTTGCACGGCGCGCGTGCCGTATTGCTCCCTTCTCACATCGGGACATCGTCCTCCTTTATGGGGGAGAAGGTGGCCCGAAGGGCCGGATGAGGGTACGTGCGAAGCCTCTGGTACTCCAACCACTGCGAGTGGCTTCGCCCCGTACCCTCACTACCCCTCTCCCATAGGAGAGGGGATATAGTCCGCCGAGGCGGAGTGGCCCAGGAAGTGTGCGGATTTAAACCATTGTTGCCGTCATCCCCCGCAGCACTCCCCAAAACGCAAACACCCGCCTTTCGGCGGGTGTTTGCTTGGATGCAGATCGCGTAATCGGTGGATTACTTGATCTTGCCTTCCTTGTACATGACGTGCTTACGCACGACCGGGTCGTACTTCATCATTTCCATCTTCCCCGGAGTGTTCTTCTTGTTCTTGTCCGTGGTGTAGAAGTGGCCGGTAGCGGCCGAGGAAATCATACGGATCTTGTCACGCTTGCCTTTTGCCATGACTGCTTACTCCTCAGACCTTTTCGCCGCGCGCACGCAGCTCTTTCAGAACGGCATCAATCCCGTTCTTGTCGATGGTGCGCAATGCATGCGCGGAGACACGGAGCTTCACCCAGCGGTTTTCGCTGGCAACCCAGAAGCGACGCTCGTGCAGGTTGGGCAGGAAGCGACGACGGGTTCTGTTGTTTGCGTGGGAGACGTTGTTACCCGTCTGCACACGCTTGCCGGACACTTGGCATACGCGGGACATTACGCACCTCGATAAAGTTTGGTGTCTTCCTTAGCCAGGAAAACGGCGGCCCCGACAGCAGCTTGGCTGCCACGCAACGTTGGGAATCAATCACTTAACGCTGGGAAGAGGCCGGCACCACATCGCGCTGGGTGCCGCCGTCCGGAACGATCCGGGCACAGCGAGCCGCGCATTATGCACGGCAATCCCTTGTGCTGCAAGCACTTAGGCCAGACGCCGGTGGCGTGCGGCGGCACCTTGCGCACGCTGCCTGCGATGCGGCCTGCCTGCCGCATCGCTTGCCGTCGCCGCCGCCAGCCCTCTCCTGCAGACGCAGCGAGCGATGTACCGGCCGCTTGCGCGCGCCCGGGCCGCAGCAGAAAACGCCGCAGCACTCCCGGGACAGGCCCCGAACCAGCATTGGCACGCGCCCGGCCGCGTCATCGCCGCCCGGTCACACCCTGCGCCGCCGAGGTGCCCCGGCGCGAGCGGGGCACGCTCACGTTCCGCCCCGTTGCGGCACTGCGGCATCCGCTGGTGCTACACGCCCGGCCTTGTCCCGATGCAGCCAGCGATACAACACCGGCAACACCAGCAACGTCAGCAGGGTGGACGAGACGATGCCGCCAATCACCACCGTGGCCAGCGGGCGCTGCACTTCGGCGCCGGCGCCCACGTTGAAGGCCATCGGCACGAAGCCCAGCGCAGCCACCAGGGCGGTCATCAACACCGGGCGCAAACGCGACAGCGCGCCTTCGCGCAGCGCCTGCTCCAGCGACATGCCTTCGGCACGCAGGCTGCGCACGAAGGCGATCATCACCAGGCCATTGAGCACCGCCACGCCCGACAACGCGATAAAGCCCACACCGGCGGAAATCGACAACGCCAGCCCGCGTAGCGCCAATGCCACCACGCCGCCGGTCAGCGCCAGCGGCACGCCACTGAACACCACCAGCGCATCGCGCAGCGAACCGAACGACCAGTACAGCAGCGCGAAGATCAGCAGCAAGGTGCCCGGCACCACCCAGGCCAGGCGCTGGCTGGCGGAGATCAATTGCTCGAAGGTGCCGCCGTAGCCGATCCAGTAGCCGGTGGGCAGCTTGACCTGCGCCCGCACGCGCTGCTGCACCTCGGCGACAAAGCTGCCCAGATCGCGATCGCGCACGTTGGCGGTGATCACGATGCGGCGTTTGCCGTCTTCACGATTGATCTGGTTGGGGCCGAGCACGGTCTCGATCCTGGCCACCTCACGCAGCGGCACGGTGGTCGGTTCGCCACTGCGCCAGCCGGCGGCGCGGCTGGATTCGTCGGCATCGGCGCGCTCGCCATCGCCGCGCAACGGGATCGGCAGGTCCGCCAACGCGGTGGGGTCCTGCCGCAGGCCTTCGGGCACGCGCACCACGATGTCGAAGCGGCGGTCGCCCTCGAACAACTGCCCGGCCGCCTGCCCGCCCACGGCGGCCGCAACGGTGTCCTGCACGACGCCGGGATTGAGCCCGTAGCCGGCCAGGGCGGCGCGGTCGGGCACCACCGCCAGCATCGGCAGCCCGGTGGCCTGTTCCAGGCTCACATCGGCCGCGCCCGGCACTGCGCTGGCCACTTCCTGCACGCGTTGCCCGAGCCTGACCAATGTCTCCAGATCGTCGCCATAGACCTTGATTGCCACATCCGCACGCACGCCGGAAATCAGCTCGTTCATGCGCATCTGGATCGGCTGGGTGAACTCGTAGTTGTTGCCGGGCAATTGCTTGACCGCTTGCTCGATCTCGGCCAGCAACTGCGCCTTGGGCTTGCGCGGATCCGGCCATCGATCGCGCGGATGCATGATCAGGAACGTATCGGCGACCGACGGCGGCATCGGGTCGGTGGCCACTTCGGCGGTACCGAGCTTGCCGAACACGTGCGCCACTTCCGGGAACTGCTTGATGCGTTTTTCCAGGGTGGATTGCATGGTGATGGCCTGTTCCAGGCTGGTGCCGGGAATCCGCAGGGCATGCAGCGCGACATCGCCTTCATCCAGGTTCGGGATGAACTCGCTGCCCAGGCGCGTGGCGAGCACCGCGCACGCCGCTACCGTTGCCAGCGCCGCGATGCCCACCCAGCGCCCGTGCCGCAGCGCGCGATCCAGCAATGGCGCATACACGCCGCGCGCCCAGCGCATTGCGCGGTTTTCATGCTCGGCCACCTTGCCGCCCAGCAGCAACGCAATCGCTGCCGGCACGAAGGTCAGCGACAACAGCATCGCCCCGGTCAGTGCCAGCGCCACGGTGATCGCCATCGGGTGGAACATCTTGCCTTCGATGCCGGTGAGCGCGAACACCGGCAGATACACCGCGGTAATGATGCCCAGGCCGAACAGGCTGGGGCGGATCACCTCGGCGGTGGCTTCGGCGGTGAGTTCGAAACGCTCGTCGCGCTCGAGCACACGCCCCAGTCGCAATTGCGCGTCGCCGAAACGGCGCAGGCAGTTCTCCACGATGATCACCGCGCCATCGACGATCAAGCCGAAATCCAGCGCGCCCAGGCTCATCAGGTTGCCGGACACGCCACCGCGCACCATGCCGGTGAGGGTGAACAACATCGCCAACGGAATCACTGCGGCCGTGATCAGGGCTGCGCGGACATTGCCCAGCAACAGGAACAACACCACGATCACCAGCAACGCGCCTTCGATCAGGTTCTTGGCGACGGTGACGATGGTTCGGTCCACCAGTGCGGTGCGGTCGTACACCGGCACTGCCTGCACACCGGCCGGCAAGCTGGCGTTGGCCACGTCCAGGCGCTGTGCGGCGGCTTGCGCCACGGTGCGGCTGTTGGCGCCCACCAGCATGAACACCGTGCCCAGCACTACTTCATTGCCGTCCTGGGTGGCGGCGCCGGTGCGCAGTTCGCGTCCTTCGCCCACCTGCGCCACATCGCGCACGCGGATCGGCACGCCTTCGCGTCGGTCCAGCACGATCGCGCCGATCTGCGCGATGTCGTCCACCTGCCCCGGCACGCGCACCAGAAACTGCTGGCCATTCCGCTCGATATAGCCGGCACCGATGTTGCGGTTGTTGGACTCGACTGCCTGGGCAACGTCGTCCAGAGTGAATCCCAGCGCGACCAGGCGCGCCGGATCGGGGGTGATATGGATCTGCCGCGCATAGCCGCCGATGGTGTTGACCTCGGTCACGCCCGGCACATTGCGCAGCTGCGGGCGCACCACCCAATCCTGCAAGGTGCGCAGATCGGTCGCGGTCCACGCACTGCCATCGGGCTTGCGCGCATCCGGCTTGGCTTCGACCGTATACATGAAGATCTCGCCCAGCCCGGTGGCGATCGGCCCCAGTTGCGGCTCCAGGTCGGCCGGCAGTTGCGACTTGACCTGCTGCAAGCGCTCGGCCACCTGCTGCCGTGCGAAATACAAGTCGGTGCCATCGGCAAACACTGCCGTCACCTGCGACAAGCCATAGCGCGACAACGATCGGGTGGACTCCAGCCCCGGCAGTCCTGCCAGCACCGTCTCCAACGGAAACGTCACCCGCTGCTCGGATTCCAGCGGCGAATAGCCCGGCGCTGAGGTGTTGACCTGCACCTGCACGTTGGTGATATCCGGTGTCGCATCGATCGGCAAGCGCGAAAAACTCCACGCGCCGATCGCAATCAACACGCCCGTCAAGGCCAGCATCAACCAGCGCTGTGCGATGGCGAACCGGATGATGTTAGTGAGCATGACGCGCACCTCCGCGCGCACTAGGCGCAACTGCGTGCCCAGCCACACCGATCAGTGCGTGCGTGCCTGCGCCGCAACCGCGTCGATGACCGAAAAGACGTATCGCTGAAGTGCGGAAGAGCTGTTCGCACGCACCTGCGTGCGGCCGAGGAAGCAGCAAGCTGGAGACGCGGCGTTCAATGATCATGCGAGGCCCCCGACTTTTCGATGTCGGCCTTCACCAGGTAGCTCTGCTCCACCACCACCGTGTCGCCCGGCGCCACGCCGGACACCACTTCCACCTGCTGCGCATCGCGCGCGCCCAGCTTCACCGGCCGCGCTTCGTACACATCGCCCACCCGCACGAACACCACATCCCAATCGCGGAACCGCTGCAACGCACCGGTCGGCACCACCATCGCCGCCGGTTGCTGCGCCACCGTGACCCGTGCCTTGACCGCCGAGCCCGGCCGCCACAAGCCATCGCTGTTGCGCAGCACCGCGCGCGCCACCGTGCTCTGGCTGGCCGTGGCGGTGCCCGGCAACACGCGCTCCAGCGTGGTCTGCGCCACCACGCCATCGCTGATGCGCGTGACCGTCACCGGTGCGCCGGCGGTGATGTGACCGGCGTCGGCGCCGAAGATGTGCAGATCCACCCACAAGGTGGACAGGTCGGCGATTTCGAACAGCGTCTGGCCTTCGCCCGCGTTGCTGCCCAGGCTGGCATTGCGGGCGAGCACGGTGCCACCGATCGGTGCGCTCACCGAATAAGTGGTCAGGCTCAGATTGCTCTCCACCGTGGCCAGCACCTGGCCTGCGCGGACCTGGTCGCCGACATTGGCGCGCAGGCTGCGCACCGGGCCGGGGAAACGCGCGGTGGCCTGCGCCTGCGCGCCTTCGGCGGGCGTGAGCAGGCCCTGCACCTCGTGTTGATCGGCGATGCTGCCAGCACCCACCGGCGCAATGCGAATGCCGGCATCCTGGGCGATTTTCGCAGCGATGGTGGTACGGCCTTCATAGCTGGCATAGCGCCAGCGATGCGTCTTGCCCTGCACGGTGGCGCGCACGTCCACATCGAACGAATGCGGTTCGCCCACGGTGTTGTCGGCCAGCAGGCTGCCGTCGTCGCGTGGCCGCAACCGATGCACTTCATCGACGCCGCCAAGCCGCTTCAAATGCACTTCCACGTTGCCCGCAGTGGCCGGCAACGGTTTGCCATCGCGGTACAGCCAGGCCTGGTAGGTGGGCGGTGTACCGTCTTCGGCGATCGCCAACTCCACGCTGTCGCCGTCCTGGCTGAGCAGGCGCCCGCCGTGTGCGCCTTTTTGTGCGTCTTCGCCATGTGCGTCAGCATCGGTATCAGCTTCGGCAGCATGCCCTGCGTGGTCGTCGTGAGACTCTTCGCTACTGCGGCCGCAGCCGCTCAGCAGCAGCGCCAACAGGAGCGGCGCCATCAAAAAACGTGTCATCGAAATGGGTCCTGGTTGGCGCCGATGCAGTGCGTCGGGCGAACGAATGGAGATGGCTTGCACTGCATGCGCGCCGGGCATGGGCAGTGCTTCGCGGCCGCTGGATGATGCAGTTGCGACTGCAGTTGCAGTTGCAGCAGATGCAACCGTGCGTACGCAGTCCGAGCGAAAAAATGAGAAGGCGTCAGCGCTCATGGCCCCACCTGCGCGGCGCTGTCGAGCACGAACGGCTGCCCGGTCAGGCGCTGGATCTCGATCAACGCGGTCTGCGCGTCCAGTGCGGCGGCCAGTTGCTGCTGACGTGCATCGCTGCGTTGCGCCTGCAGCTGCGCCCAATCCAGATAACTGGTGGCGCCGGCACGGTACGCGCGCTCGGCCGCAGCATCGGCGCGCGCAAGTGCGGGCAGCACATCGCTACGCATGCGCGCCACTTCCAGCTGCGCGGCGCGGTAGCGGCCATGCGCGTCGGCCAGCGTGGCGTACAGCCCCAGTGCCTGCGATTGGCGTTCGATGTTCAGCAACGACAGCTCCGCTTCGGCGGCGCGGATGTCCGGTTGCGCGCGCGCGGCGCTGCCCAGCGCCAGCGAGACGCTGCCCAGCAGCGCGGTGGCGTCGTTGGCTTCGAGCCGGCGCACGCCCACCTGCCAGTCCAGGTCCGGGCGCGCCTGGCTGCGTGCCAGCCGCACCCGCGCCTCGCGCACGCGCTGCTCGCCGTTCAAGCGCGCCAGTTCGGGGGTGGCATCGAGCAGCTGCACCAGCACCTCGAACTCGGGAATCGCCGGCAGCTGCAATGGGTCGCCAGTGACATCGCCGAAGTCCGGCGCACGCTGCCCCCACAGCACCGCCAGCTGGCGGCGTGCGGCCGCCTCTTCCAGTTGCGCGCGGTCGCGATCGAGCTCCGCACGTGCCTGCAAGGCCTGCGCGGTCAACACCACCGACTCCGGCGAGGCGCCGGCCTGCAGCCGCTGACGCGCGGCGGCCACGGTGCGCTGGCGTTGCGCCAGGGTCTCCAGCGCGACGGTGCGGCGCTGGCGGGCGGCGGTGATGGCCAGGTAACGCCGCGCCACCTCGGCCAGCACGTCCAGCCGCGCGATTGCCCGTTGCGGTGCCAGCGCATCGATACGGGCCTGGGCCAGCGTGCGCCGCGCATCCAGTTTGCCGCCGCGTTCCAGCACGCCGGCCAGGGTGACGGTGAGTTCGGCCTGGTCCAGCGCGCGGGTCGGGCCGCTGCCGAACACATTTTCCAGTTCGGCACCGATGCGCAACGGCGGACGCAGCGCGTCGCGTTCGGCTTCGGCGGTGAGGACGGCACGCTGGCCATCGGCCAGGCGCAGGTCGGGGTGCTGCAGGGCGACGCGCGCGATGGCATCGTCCAGGGTCAGCACGGGTTTGGGCGATACGTCCTGCGCCATGGCGCACGGCACGACCGCGAAGACGGCAATCGCCGTCAGTCGCAACCACATGAGGGTGTCTCCGGAATCGGGATCGATGGACAGGCCGGCAGCTGCCGGCGAGGCATCAGGCCGCGATCGGGGGACGCAATCCGGTCTCGCTCAGGTGCGAGCGGTAGTGCGCAAACACGGCCACGGGCCGGGCGTGCGCGTGCGTGGACAACGGCAGCCAGGCCAGCGCCGGCAAGACGGCCGGATTCTGGCCGTGGCAGTAGCCGCTATGCATCAGGGCGTGCATCAGGCCGGCCCCATCGCGCTCGCCGGCATCGCCTTCGTCGGCGCCATCATGGCCATGCGGCGCGGTGTCTTCCAGATGCATCTGGTCGTGCGCCAACGCATGCACATCGCCCAACGCGCAGGCCACCGGCGCCACCAGCACGCCCAGCGCCAGCACTGCCAACGCCATCAGGCGCAGCAAGGGGTGCAACAGGCGGGCGCGACGCAGCAGCATGGCTGCAGCGTATAGAGCCCAGGGTGGTTACACAATTGCATGCGGGTGTGGCGTGGTTGGGGGGGGCTTGGATGCTCTTTCTGCTCGGATGCTCTTAAAGCGTGGTCTGTCGAGTGCGCGGTGCCCTCACCGCTCGCGGGACACGCCGTAAACCCGTCCATGGGGGCTCGGTGGCGGCATCCATGCCGCCAACGGTCCCGCAATCGGTAAGGACACCGCACCAGACAGTTGGCTGGTGGTTTCGTTGAAGAGCGAGGAGCACGTCGCGGCTTGCCGGTTGCTCGTTGAAAACCATGCATACCGACCATCTCGACTGGTCCTTGCCCGCCTACCGTCGCGGGACCCTTGGCGGCATGGATGCCGCCACGGAGCTTACAAGGACGTACTTGCAGCGTGTCCTGCGATGGTGGGCGGGCAAGGGCCCTGCAGCAAACTCGCAGCCTCGGTCGAGTGCGCGGTGCCCTCGCCGCTCGCGGGATTCCAACGTGATGCCCTCAGACGCCGTTACCAGCACATCACGGTGCGCTGGCAGCGGCTGGCTTGGACTTGATCGGGCGTGCCTTGCTCTCTGCGATGAAGGCGCGCACCTGCTGCTCCAGCACCGGCAGGGTGACAGAACCCTGCTTCAGCACCACGTCGTGGAAAGCCTTGATGTCGAAGCGCTCGCCCAGTTGCTGTTCGGCCTCGGCGCGCAGCTTGACGATGCTGATCTCGCCCAGCTTGTAGCTCAGCGCCTGGCCCGGCCAGGAGATGTAGCGGTCCACCTCGGTGGTGACTTCGTGCTCGCTGAGTGCGGTGCGGTCGCGCAGGTAGGCCAGCGCCTGCGCGCGGCTCCAGCCGTCGTGGTGCACGCCGGTGTCGATGACCAGCCGGCAGGCGCGCCACATTTCGTAGGTGAGCCGACCGAATTCTTCATAAGGCGTCTCGTAGATACCCATCTCCTGGCCAAGCTTTTCGGTGTACAGCGCCCAGCCTTCGCCGTAGGCGGAGATATAGTTTTCGCGGCGGAACGCGGGCTGCTCGCCCTGCTCCAGCGCCAGCGAGCCCTGCAGCGAATGCCCGGGCGAGGACTCATGCAAGGTCAACGCCGGCAGGTTGTACAGCGGCCGCGATGGCAGGTTGTAGGTATTGACCCAATATGTCGTGGCGCCACCGCGGCCGGCGGTCCAGAACGGGGCGATATCGTCGGGCACCGGCTTGATGGTGAAGCGCCCGCGCGGCAGCGTGCCGATGAACTTGCCCACCTGCCCGTCCACGCGCTTGGAGATCCACGCCGCGCGATCGAGCAACTCCTGCGGGGTCTTGGCGTAGAACTGCGGGTCGGTGCGCAGGAAGGTGAGGAACTGCGCGAAGCTGCCCTTGAAACCCACCTGCTTGATGATCGCGTTCATCTGCGATTGGATGCGCGCCACTTCGTCCAGGCCGATCTGGTGGATCTGCTCAGGACTCAGCTCCAGCGTGGTGTATTCGCGGATCTGCTGGCGATAGAAGGCCTTGCCGTCGGGCAACGCTTCGGCCGCCAGCGTCGTGCGCGCATTGGGCATGTAGTCGTTGCGGAAGAAGCCCAGCAACTTGCTGTACGCCGGAAGGACGGCCGTGCTCAGCGCGGCCTTGGCTTGTTCGCGTAGTTGCGCCTGTTCGGCGGCGGGGATCTGTGAAGGCAGCTGCTTGAATGGCGCGTAGAACGTCGACTCGGTGGGGTCCTTGACCTCGGCGATGGTGGCGATGGAGACATCGCGCCCATCGAGCACCGCGCGCGGCACGCTGAACCCACGCGCCAGGCCGGCGCGCATGTTGACCATCTGTTGGTCGAAATAGCGCGGCACATCGTTCAGGCGCGCGATGTAGGCGCGGTATTCGGCAGCGGTCTTCATCGGCCGCTGCGCCATGAAGCCCAGGTTCGACCAGAACGAGCTATCGGAGTTGAACGGCATTTCGTACAGGCGCAGGCGCACGTCGGCGGCCAGGTTTTCCACCTGTGGGCGGTAGATGGCGAAGTTGATCTGGTTGGCCGGCGAGAGCTGCCTGGGGTCGATGCCATCAAGCTGCTTGAGCACGCCGTCCCACACCGCCAGGCGCGCCTGCTGGGCGGCCGCGCTGACGTCCGGCAGATGCGTGTTGTCACCGGTGGTGTCGCTGTCTTCGTCGGCCTGCCCGGTTTCGGCCTGCCGCCAGGCCCACTCTTTTTCGTAGATCGCGCGGAAGCGTGCATCGGCGGGCGCTTCGGCGGTGAGCGTGGCCGGCGCGGGCGGCGTGGCGGCCTGCGTGGAAGCGACGAACGAGGTGCCCAGCAGGGCGAGCGAGAGTGCGACGGCGAGCGGAGAGGTCACGTGCGGAAAGCCTGATCTGGAGCGAACGCCCGATCATGGCAGCCCACGCCCGCGCTGCCATGGGCCGGAAGTCCCAAATGCGGGCTGGCGCCCTGTGGTGGCTGTTGAGCTCCCTCGCCTGCCTTGGAGCGCATGTGGGGCTGTTGCGCTGATTGGCCGGAGTGTCGGGCGCTGCCCCCATCCGCCCTGCGGGCACCTTCCCCCGCAGGCGGGGGAAGGGACCTGACGGTGTCGAGGGTTGTTTGGTTGTCTTTCCGTCGGGGCGGGGCAACTGACGTCTCTCCACCGGGCGGAGCAACTGACGTTACTGGCGAGGCGGTGCTCATTCAGCCTTCGACTTGCGCGAGCGCTTGGGCTGTTGCGCTGATTGGCCGGAGTGTCGGGCGCTGCCCCCATCCGCCCTGCGGGCACCTTCCCCCGCAGGCGGGGGAAGGGACCTGACGGTGTCGAGGTTTCTGGTTGTCTTTACCGCCGGGGCGCAGCAACTGACATTACTGGCGAGGTCGGTGTTGCCCCCTCTCCCGCCTGCGGGAGAGGGCTGGGGTGAGGGCCGCTTGAGGCCGATCGGCGTCGCCTCGGCTCAGGCCTTGCGCACCACCACCAGATGCCGCTCGCCCTCCAGGCCGGGCACCTGCAGCGGATGCACCTCGCTCATGGTCCAGCCGGCAGGCAATGCGGCGATTTCCTCGTGCGGATAGACGCCCTTCATTGCCAGCAGGCTGCCGCCCGGGCGCAACAGGTGGCCGCCGACATCGATGATGCCGGCCAGCGTGTCCAGCGCGCGCGCGGTGAGGTGGTCGTAGGCGGCCGGCTCGTCCAGTGCTTCGGCGCGCGATTCGGCCACCCGCGCATTGCGCAGCTCCAGGTGACGCAGGGCCTCGCGCATGAAGCGCGCCTTCTTGCCGTTGCTTTCCACCAGGGTCACCTGCAGTTGCGGGCGGGTGATGGCCAGCGGAATGCCGGGCAGGCCGGGGCCGGTGCCCAGGTCGGCCAAGGTGCCGCTGGCGATGTAGGGCTGCATGGCCAGCGAATCGAGCAGGTGGCGGGTGACCATCTCGCGCGGGTCGCGCACGGCGGTGAGGTTGTAGGTCTTGTTCCAGCGCACCAGCAGGGCAAGGTAACGCAGCAGCGGTGCGGCGAAGGCCGCATCCAGGGATTGGGCCTGCAGGCCGCGTTCGAGCGCGGCAGAGACATCGGGGGCGAGTGCGGCATCGTTCATGGCGCGATTATCGCAGCTGGGGTGCCGTGCGGGCGCGCGTGTGCAGGCGAGGATGCTGCTGGGTTGTCCGGGCCGACCAAGCCGACACCTCTTGGGCAACGCTGGACACACGCGCTGCACCCACCGCAATGGACACGTGCCGGTAAGACAGCGGCGCTATATGGACACCGCTGCCATAGCTTTGGAGAACGCCATGCCCGCCTCCGATCGCGCCCGCCGCCGCCTCCTGCAAGGATTGGGTGCCGGCCTGTTGCTGCCAGCCACTGCCGGCTGGTCCGCGCGCACCCTGGCCGCGCCTTCCGGGCGCCCACTGATCACCGACGGAGTGCAGAGCGGCGACGCGCTGGAAGACCGCGCGATGCTATGGAGCCGTGCAGATCGGCCGGCACGGATGCGGGTGGAATGGGACACGCGCCCCAGCCTGCGCCAGGCACGTCGGGTGGATGGACCGATGGCGGTGGCTGCACACGATTTCACTGCGCGCGTGGACCTGAGCGGCCTGCCGCGTGATCAGGACATCTTCTACCGGGTGCGCTTCGAAGACGCCGACAGCGGGGTACTGAGCGCGCCGGTACATGGGCATCTGCGCAGCGCGCCGCGGACACGGCGCGACGTGCGCTTTGTCTGGAGCGGCGACACCGTCGGCCAGGGCTTCGGCATCAATCCAGACATCGGCGGCATGCGCATCTACAGCGCCATGCGCGAACGCAACCCGGATTTCTTCCTGCACAGCGGCGACACCATCTACGCCGACAGCCCGGTTCCGGCCGAACTCACCGTCGAAGACGGCAAGCGCTGGCGCAACCTCACCACTGCGGCCAAGAGCAAGGTGGCCGAAACGCTGGACGAATTCCGCGGCAATTACCGTTACAACCTGCTCGATGAGCATGTGCGCCGTTTCAACGCCGAGGTGCCGCAGCTCTGGCAATGGGACGACCACGAAACCACCAACAACTGGTCGTCCGGCAAGCAACTGGATGCGCGCTACGAAGTACGCGACATCGACCTGCTGGCCAGACGCGCCCGCCAGGCCTTTCTGGAATACGCACCGCTGCGCGGCGTGCGCGCCGATGGCAACGGGCGCATCTACCGCAAGATCGCGTACGGCCCGTTGCTGGATGTGTTCGTGCTGGACATGCGCAGCTACCGCGGCGCCAACAGCGACAACCTGCAACCGCAACCCGGCCCCGATGCCGCGTTTCTCGGGCCGGAGCAATTGGCGTGGTTGCAGCGCGAATTGGCCGGCTCGCGCGCGCAATGGAAGGTGATTGCCGCCGACATGCCGATCGGCCTGCAGGTGCCCGATGGCGAAGATGCGACCGGGCGCCCGCGCTGGGAAGCGATCGCCAATGGCGACCCCGGCGTGCCGCGTGGCCGTGAGCAGGAAATCGCCACGCTGCTGCGCTTCATCAGCCGTGCGCGCATCCGCAACACGGTGTGGCTCACTGCCGACGTGCATTACTGCGCAGCCCATTACTACCACCCCGACCGCGCCGCGTTTCAGCAGTTCGAGCCGTTCTGGGAATTCGTCGGCGGCCCGCTCAATGCCGGCAGCTTCGGACCGAACGCGCTGGATGCCACCTTCGGCCCCACGGTGGTGTTCCAGAAGGCGCCGCCTGCACCCAATACCTCACCGTTGGCCGGGTACCAGTTCTTCGGCGAGGTGGAGATCGATGGCGCCAGCGGCGTGCTGACGGTGACCTTGCGCGACCTGGATGGCGTGGCACAGTTCCGTCAGCCGATCCTGCCGTATGGCGCGGGGCCTCGCACGGCCGCGTGAGGGTAGAGCGCCAGCGCGGCGCGGCACTGCGGTGCGGCCCACCATTCGTGCAGCTGCCAGCGCGCGGCCTGGCCCAGCGCCGGGTCGCACCACTGCAACTGCAGGGCGCCATCGGCTGCCAGCGCGTAGGCCAGCCGATGCAGGCCGAACGACAGGCCGTGCCCATGCGCCTTGAGCAGGGCTTCCTTGGCGCACCACAGACGAAAGAACAGCGCCTGCTGTGCGTCCGCCGGCAAGGCGGCCAGCAGCGCCAGTTCATCGGGGTGGAAGAAGCGATGCGCGATCTCCAGCAGGCGCGGGCGCGGGCGGATCCGCTCCAGGTCCACGCCCAGCCGCACGCCCTGCCCCAGCCCCACCAGCAGGTAATCGCCGCTGTGGCTCCAGCCGGTATCCCAGTCCGGCAAGGCCGGCTGCAGGGTCGGGCGGCCCCGTGCGTCACGTTGCAATGGCACCTGCGCCGGATCCAGGCCCAATGCCGGACCCAGCAGCTGCCGCGCCTGCGGCTCGCCGCGTTCGCCGGGCCGGTGCGGCCGTAGCCAGAGCTGCACCGGCCCGTGCTGCCAGCTTGCGTACGCTGTCACGCGCCGCCCACCAACCCAACTGCTTCGCCAGCCCGGCGGCCGCGCTCGACAGCTGCTTCACGGCGCGATGCGTCCAATGGCGCCCATGCACCACGTCCGGTGCACAGACATGAGGAGATCGGCAACATGGGCATCATCATCTGGTTGATCGTCGGCGGCATCGTGGGGTGGCTGGCCAGCATCATCATGCGTCGCGATGCGCAGCAGGGCATCATTCTCAATGTGGTCGTCGGCATCGTGGGTGCGCTGATTGCCGGTTTTCTGTTCGGCGGTGGCATCAACCAGGCCATCACCCTGTGGACCTTCGTCTGGTCGCTGGTGGGCGCGGTGATCCTGCTGGCCATCGTCAACCTGTTTACCCGCGGCCGCGTGCGCTGATCAGCGCAGCATCGGTTGCCACGACGCCCGGGCCTGCCCGGGCGTCGTCGTTTCAGCGACCGCCGGCAGCGCGATCGGCAGGATGGTTGATGCCGTCTTCCACCGGCACCGCAATGTTCAGCGCATACGGATTGACGCCTTCCAGGCAACCGACGTTGTAGCCGTATTCGTTGGGATTGGAACGGCGCCGATGATGGGTGTAGATGCCGCACACGCCGCAGAAGTAATGCGCGGCGGCATGGGTGTTGAACTGATACAGCCGCAGCGCGTCCTGGCCTTGCACCACATGCAGGCCGTCGAGGGTGACCGAGGCCACGATGGCGCCACGCCGGCGACACATCGAGCAATCGCAACGGCGCGGGTCGAGCAGGCCGTGCGGCAACTCCAGATCGATCTGCACTGCGCCGCAATGGCAACTCAAGCGGTGCACCGGACCCAGCGTGATATCGCCCACCTTATGAGTACTGCGACGCAGATGACGCTCGCTCATGCGCCCGCCTCCGCCAGCCGCACCCAGGCCGGCGCGTGGTCGCTGGGGCGCTCCCAGGTGCGCGGTTCGCGGTCGATGCCCGATTCAACGGCACGTGCGCGCAAGGCCTCCGACACCAGGGTCAGGTCGATGCGCAGGCCCAGGTTGCGGCGGAAACCGGCCTGGCGGTAATCCCACCAACTGAACTGCTCGGCTTCATCGTGATGCAACCGGAATGCATCGTGCAGGCCCAGCGCCAGCAGTTTTTGCAACGCGGCGCGCTCGGCGGTGGAGGTGAGGATATGGTGCTCGTTCCACACCGCCGCATCGTGCACGTCGCGCGCGTCCGGGGCGATGTTGAAGTCGCCCAGTACCACCAGCTGCGGATACCGCTGCAGCTCCTGCGCGATCCAGTCGTGCACCGCATCCAGCCAGCGCAGCTTGTAGGCATATTTCTCGGTGCCCACGTCCTGGCCATTGACCACGTACAGGTTGACGATGCGCACGCCGTCCACGGTGGCGGCGATCACGCGTTGCTGCACGTCGTCGAACCCGGGGATACCCATCTGCACGTCCAGCGCCGGCGAGCGCGACAGGATCGCCACGCCGTTGTAGGTCTTCTGGCCGCAGAACACGCTGCGGTAGCCCAGGGCAGCCAGCGCCGCATCCGGGAACTTGTGATCTTCCAGCTTGGTTTCCTGGACGCCCACCACGTCCGGCGCAAACGCGCCGAGCCACTGTTGCAGGTGCGGCAGGCGCACGTTGAGCGAGTTGACGTTCCAGGAGGCGATTTTCATGGAGGGGGCCGTGGTCCAAACCGCCAATGGTACCGCGCCGCCCGCGCGTGCCTCAGGGCCGGGCCGAAAGACGTCCCGAGCTGGTCGGGGCCGGGCGCAGGCGCTACGCCTGCACGATCGGCGCAGCGACGCTGCCGGAGAGGCGCATCACTTCCGGCGATGCATCGCCCACGTCAGCCGGCGCCGCCGTACGCGGTCGCACTCCCCGGGCGGTTCCATCGCCAGACCGTGCGTATGTCGTTGCAGCAATGAAGGCTGCCGCATCCGCGCGCCTGCGCGTCGCGCTGCAAGCGTGGCTGCCGTGCCGGCACCGGGCGCGCAGCGATATCGCCAAAACGCAAGACGCCGGCACAAGGCCGGCGTCTGCGATCACCTGTACAACGCCGCACTCAGTGGCCCGAGGCACCACTGGCACCCAGGCCGGTTTCGGCACGGATCTGCTGCGCCTTGAACGCGGCGCGTTCGTTGGCCGCCTGCGGGCTGCGATCCAGGATCGAGAACAGCCAGATGCCGACGAAGCCAATGATCATCGAGAACAGCGCCGGCGAGGTGTACGGGAACGGCGCCGAACCGGCCGCGTTGCCCAGCGTGTCCACCCATACCGACGGCGACAGCACGGTAAGCACCAGCGAGGACACCAGCCCCAGGAAGCCACCGGTCACCGCGCCGCGCGTGGTGCAGTTCTTCCACAGCAGCGACAGGATCAGCACCGGGAAGTTGGCCGAGGCGGCGATGGCAAAGGCCAGCGACACCATGAAGGCCACGTTCTGCTTCTCGAACACGATGCCCAGCAGCACCGCGATCACGCCCAGCACCAGGGTGGTGGCGCGCGAGACCTTCAGCTCCGAGCCCGGTGCCGGATTGCCCTTCTTGATCACCGTGGCGTACAGGTCGTGCGACACCGCCGACGCGCCGGACAGGGTCAGGCCCGCAACCACCGCCAGGATGGTGGCGAAGGCCACCGCCGAGATGAAGCCCATGAACACGTTGCCGCCGACCGCATTACCGACCAGCACCGCCGCCATGTTGGCTGCACCCTTGCCGCCGTGGATGGTGCCGGTGGCCACGTCCGCAAACTGCGGGTTGGTCAGCACCAGCGCGATCGCACCGAAGCCGATGATGAAGATCAGGATGTAGAAGTAGCCGATCCAGGTGGTGGCCCACAGCACCGACTTGCGTGCCTGCTTGGCATCGGGAACGGTGAAGAAGCGCATCAGGATGTGCGGCAGGCCGGCGGTGCCGAACATCAGCGCCATGCCGAACGAGATCGCCGAGATCGGGTCCTTCACGAAACCGCCCGGCCCCATGATCGACAGGCCGGCTTTGGCGGCATCCTCCGGCGATGCACCGCCGTTGGCCGCAATCGCGGTCTTCACCCGCACGCCCTCGGCAAACAGCGCCTCGAAGCTGAAGTTGAAGTGCCACATGATGGCCACCGCCATGAAGGTCACGCCGGTCAGCAGCAACACGGCCTTGATGATCTGCACCCAGGTGGTGGCGGTCATGCCGCCGAACAGCACGTAGACCATCATCAGCACGCCGACCAGGGTCACCGCCACCCAGTAGTCCAGGCCGAACAGCAGCTTGATCAGCGCACCGGCACCGACCATCTGCGCAATCAGGTAGAACAGCACCACCACCAGCGTGCCCGACGCGGCAAAGCTGCGGATCGCGGTCGGCGCGAAGCGATAGCCGGCCACGTCGGCGAAGGTGTACTTGCCGAGGTTGCGCAGCCGTTCGGCCATCAGGAAGGTCAGGATGGGCCAGCCGACCAGAAAGCCGATCGCATAGATCAGGCCGTCGTAGCCATTGGCCATCACCGCGGCGGTGATGCCCAGGAACGAGGCCGCGGACATGAAGTCGCCGGCGATCGCCAGGCCGTTCTGGAAGCCGGTGATGCCGCCGCCGGCAGTGTAGAAGTCAGCGGCCGATTTGGTCTTGGCCGCTGCCCATTTGGTGATCCACAAGGTGCCCAGCACGAAGAAGCCGAACATGCCGATCGCCACCCAGTTGGTGGGCTGCTTGTCGGCCTGACCGATGTCACCGCCGGCGGCCAGCGCGATGCCTGCCGGCAGCAGGCCGGCCAGGATCAGGAGAAGGCGCGAAGTCTTGCTCATTTGCGGGCGTCCTCCAGGATCTGCGCGGTCAGCTGGTCGTAGGTGTTGTTGGCGCGACGCACGTAGATGGCGGTGATGACGATGGTGAACACCATCACCCCGATCGCGATCGGAATGCCGATCGAGGTCACCCCGTCGCCGATGGGCTTGGCAAGGAATTCCTTGTCGAAGGCAATCAGGCCGATGTAGCCGTAGTAGGCCAGCAACATCAGCACGGTCAGCGTCCAGCCCAGCGTGTTGCGTTGGCGTTTGAGCGCGTGGTACTTCGGATTGGCATCGATCTTGGCGATCAGTGCGTCATTCGAGACGGTCATGGTCTGTCTCCTGGAGTGCGGGCGGCACGGCCCGCCCACATGCGTGGCGGGCGGCCGGCGGGGTAAACCTTAGAA
The DNA here is from genome assembly GCF_003600855.1 of Xanthomonas sp. CFBP 7698. Classification (NCBI taxonomy): domain Bacteria; kingdom Pseudomonadati; phylum Pseudomonadota; class Gammaproteobacteria; order Lysobacterales; family Lysobacteraceae; genus Xanthomonas; species Xanthomonas sp. CFBP 7698. Next base: position 52,942 of record NZ_PRDN01000005.1, on the reverse strand, counting down.
GCTGTACTTGGTGGTGAACTGCAGGCGCGAGATGTCGCCGGAGTCGCCGTTTTCGGCTTCACGGCGGCCGTACATCAGCTCTGCACCCACATCCACCTTGGGCAGCGGCGAATAGAAGACGTTGGCACGCAGGCTCTGCTGCGACTTGCTGGCAAGCCCGCCGGTGTTGGCCAGGCTATGGTCGTAATCCACCCGCGAATACATGATGGTGCTGCGCAGCTTGGCGCTGTAGTCGTGGCGCCACGCCACCCAGCCGGCCACGGTGCTGACGGTGTGGATGTTGCCGTCCACATCCAGCTCCACGTCCGAGCCGTTGCCCAGGCCCAGATAGCGCCCCAGGCCTTCGCCGTAGCTGAGCTGATAGCGCAGGTCGTTGCTGGAATTGATGATCCAGCGGCCGCCGCCGGCGATGGCGCCGCCGAACTCGGTGTCGTTGGTCAGCGCGCTGCGGGTGCGGTACTGGCGTGCGATGGCCGACAGGCCGAACGTGCCCCAGGTGCCCTTCCAGTTGTAGCGCGCGGTCAGGTCCGGCATGGCGCCGTGGTCCGAGGCCAGGATGGTATTGCCGCCCTGGTAGGGCGTGGTCAGCGTTTCGGGGTTTTCTGCCGACACGCTGAAGGCGCCACGGGTGTAGCGGATCTGGGTCTGGCGGCTGAACAACGCGCCGTCGGTCGGCCCGACGATGTCGGCCGCTTCCGGCAGGATCGTGGAGTCGACGAAGTTGGACCAGGTCTGGCCGGCCAGCCAGTTGTTCCAGCTCATGTAGGCATGCCGCAGGGTGCCGCCGTAGAGGTTGTTGACCTGGTTGGCCAGCGCGTTGCCGAAGAAGTCCAGCTCGATGAAGCCGGTGAGCTTGTCGCCGTTTTCGGTGACGGTGTCCACGCCCAGGTTGAAGCGCGAGAACTTGGCATGGAAGTCGGTGTCGGTGCTCGACGCCTGCCCGCCGACCGGCGTCTGGGTCGGGATGTACAGGTACCGCCCCACCGCGCCTTCGGGCAATGCACCATCGCTGGTGCGGGTGGTCATGAAGTCGGCCTTGATGAAACCACCGTAACGGAACGTTGTCCCCGCCGCTGCGTTCGGTGTGATGCTGGTGATCTGGATCGGCCGCTTGCCGGCCGGAACCGCAGGCGCGGGCGCCGCTGCCGGCGCTTGCGCCTGCAGGGTGCGCACTTCGCTGACCTGCGTCTGCGTCTGTGCGATCTGGCCCTGCTGCTGTTGCTGCGCGGTCACCAGCAGTTGAACCTGACGTTCGAGCTCGGCGATGCGTGCTTCCAACGCCTTTTCCTTCGGCGTCTGTGCAAACGCCACACCCGGCAGGATGCTGGCCACGAACAAGGCGGCGGCCAATGGATGGCGCACCAGCGGTGCAGTACGGTGTTTCATGGAACCCTCTCCCCGATGAAGGCCTCGCGCTTGATGGCGATGCTGTGCGGAGCGTGAGGCAGTCCGCGGTTTGCAGCCTATTCGCCTTTGGTCGTAGCTGCAACGCAGCATTCCGCAAGGTGACCGATCGTCGCACCAGAGCCCGCAATGGATGTGCACTGGCGCACTGACCTGGTTACGACCATGGTCTAAGGCGCCGTTGACCGCCGGGACAGAATGGATGCGGCACACTGATTGCCTACCGAGGGCAGCCGCAGCGCCCTCTTCCGACAAGATCATCGCAAGTGAGGGTGCCATGGCTGATGTTTATCCCGTCGATCCCGCGTTCGCCAAGGGCGCACGCGTCAATGGCGAGCAGTACGCAACGCTGTACCGCGAATCGATCGAGCACCCCGAGCAGTTCTGGGGCAAGGCCGCGCAGCGGCTGGACTGGTTCAAGCAGCCCACCCAGGTCAAGGACGTCAGCTTCGCGCTGGACGACTTCCATATCCGCTGGTTCGGCGACGGCGAGCTCAACGCCAGCGTCAACTGCCTGGACCGCCAGCTGGCCACCCGCGGCGACAAGACCGCGCTGCTGTTCGAGCCGGACAGCCCGGATGCCGCCTCCTACCCGGTCACCTACCGCGAGTTGTACGAGCGCGTCTGCAAGCTGGGCAATGCGCTGCGCAACCTGGGCGTCAAGAAGGGCGACCGGGTCACCATCTATCTGCCGATGATCGTCGATGCCGCCGTGGCCATGCTGGCCTGCGCGCGTATCGGCGCGGTGCATTCGGTGGTGTTCGGCGGCTTTGCCGCCAACTCGATCGCCGACCGCGTGATCGATTGCCAGAGCAAGCTGATCATCACCGCCGACGAGGGCCTGCGCGGCGGCAAGAAGATTCCGCTCAAGGCCAACGTGGATGCGGCGCTGAAGATCCCCGGCACCAATACCGTCGAAACCGTGCTGGTGGTGCGCCACACCGGCGGCGCGGTGGAGATGCAGGCACCGCGCGACCGCTGGTTCCATGATGTGGTGGATGGCCAGCCGGCCGAGTGCGAACCAGAGCGCATGAATGCGGAAGACCCGCTGTTCATCCTCTACACCTCCGGTTCCACCGGCAAGCCCAAGGGTGTTCTGCACACCACCGCCGGCTATCTGCTGTTCGCCAGCTACACGCATGAAGTGGTGTTCGACCTGCGCGAGGACGACATCTACTGGTGCACTGCCGACGTGGGCTGGGTCACCGGCCACAGCTACATCGTGTATGGCCCGCTCGCCAACGGCGCCACCGCGCTGATGTTCGAAGGCGTGCCGAATTACCCCAGCGTGTCGCGCTTCTGGGAAGTGATCGACAAGCACCAGGTCACGCTGTTCTACACCGCGCCCACCGCCATCCGCGCGCTGATGCGCGACGGCGAGGCGCCGGTCAAGAAGACCTCGCGCAAGAGCCTGCGCCTGCTCGGCAGCGTGGGCGAGCCGATCAATCCGGAAGCCTGGCGCTGGTACTACGAGGTGGTCGGCGACAGCCGCTGCCCGATCGTGGACACTTGGTGGCAGACCGAAACCGGCGGCATCCTGATCTCGCCGCTGGCCGGCGCGGTCGATCTCAAGCCCGGCTCGGCCACGCTGCCGTTCTTCGGCGTGCAGCCGGCGCTGGTCGATGCCGAGGGCAAGATCCTGGAAGGCGCCACCGAAGGCAATCTGGTGCTGCTGGATTCGTGGCCGGGTCAGATGCGCAGCGTCTACGGCGACCACCAGCGCTTCATCGACACCTACTTCCGCACCTATCCGGGCAGCTACTTCACCGGCGACGGCTGCCGCCGCGATGCCGATGGCTATTACTGGATCACCGGCCGCGTGGACGATGTGATCAACGTCTCCGGCCACCGCATCGGCACCGCCGAAGTGGAAAGCGCGCTGGTCTCGCACCCGAAGGTGGCCGAAGCGGCCGTGGTCGGCTTCCCGCACGACGTCAAGGGCCAGGGCATCTACGCCTACGTCACCTTGATCGCCGGCGAGACCCCGAGCGAAGACCTGCACAAGGAGCTGGTGAGCTGGGTGCGCAAGGAGATCGGCCCGATCGCCTCGCCCGACCACCTGCAGTGGGCCCCCGGCCTGCCCAAGACCCGCTCGGGCAAGATCATGCGCCGCATCCTGCGCAAGATCGCCGAGAACGCACCGGACCAGCTGGGCGACACCTCGACCCTGGCCGATCCGTCGGTGGTGGATTCGTTGGTCAATGAAAGGCTGACGCGCTAACGCGCTGACGCGCGTTGGAAATGGGGAATCGGGAGTGGGGAATCGTTGAAGCGGTTCCCTGCGAACGGAGGGAATCGAGAATGGGGAATCGTTGGAGTGGTTCCCTGCCACCCGGCGCAGAGGCGGCATGGGGAGTGTAAAAACAGTCTCTAGCCCGCCTCTGTCAACCGCTGTTGCGCGCCGCTTTCCCTAGCCACCCGACGTACCATCTCTCACCGTTGTTGCTGTCGCTGTCGCTGTCGCTCTTAGCGTTTGCTCTTGCGATTCCCAATTCCCGATTCCCGATTCCCGGCCCCACCATGACCACCCTGCTGATCGCTGACGACCATCCCCTGTTCCGCGAAGCCTTGCGCGGGGCAGTGCAGCGGGTGATGCCGGGGGTGGAATTGTTCGAGGCCGACAATGTCGATGCCCTCTACACGCTGGCCGATGCGCAGCCGGATGCCGATCTGCTGTTGATGGATCTCAACATGCCCGGCGCGCAGGGATTCAGCGCGCTGGTGCATATGCGTTCGCTGCATCCGCAGTTGCCGGTGGTGGTGGTGTCTGCACGCGAAGAACCCACCGTGATGCGGCGTGCGATCGACCATGGCGCGTTCGGCTTCATCCCCAAGTCCGCCGATTCGGACACCATTGGCCGTGCCCTGGCCACCGTGCTCGATGGCGAACGCTGGATTCCTGCAGAAGCGCAGAACTTGCCGCCGACCGACAGCGAAGAACGTGAGGTCGGCCAGCGCCTGCGCGATCTCACCCCGCAGCAGTTCCGCGTGCTGCAGATGCTGGGCGCCGGCCGTCTCAACAAGCAGATCGCCTACGACCTGGGCGTGTCCGAAGCCACCATCAAGGCACACGTCACCGCGATCCTGCGCAAGCTCGGCGTCACCAACCGCACCCAGGCGGTGCTGATGGCGGGCAAGCTCGCCATCGATTCGGATGGCATCGTGCTGCCGCCGGAAGAGGAGTAACCCGCGCGGCACGTGCCTGCGTCGGGCGTCACGGGGAAAGCCCCGTCGCGCCCAGGTGCGCTCCTACGCGTGACCCTGCATCTGCCAGGTCACGCAACAACAGGCACCACACCGACACACCGCTGTAGGAGAGCACCCCCGGCGCGACGGCATCATCGATACAGCCCCATCGCACGCACGCGCGTGACGACGCCTGATCCTGCATCTGCCAGGTCACGCAACAACAGGCACCACACCGCGCACGCCGCTGTGGCAGCGCGCTGGCGCGACGGCATCCTCAAGACAGCCCCGTCGCGCGCAAGCGCACCACGACGCCTGGGCCCGCATCTGCCAGTCACTCGACACGATGCAGGACACCGCCAGCGCGGCAGTGACGCGTGTCCATCGATTCCCGAGACGGGCATGCACCGACGCGCCGCAGTGCAGGGCATGCCATGCACCGTGCACAGCAGCTGGCGCTGCGGCAGCCGCCCGTGCCACCTGGTGCGTGGCTGGTTGCTGCGGTGTTTTGCGCAAACACGCTGCTCGACGTTGCTCCACAGTGGCAAGCCCAAGCGCAGCGGCGTGATCGTCTCCACAGCTGCGCGCCGTGCGACATCGCAGTTGTCGATATCACCATTGACCATGTGCTGATGCCTGGGCAAGGCTCGGTCACCAGGGACGCTTTGGAGTTGGGGTGGCATGACGCGACGATTTCCGTGGCTCTGGATGGGCCTGTTGGTGGCGTGCGCATTGATTGCAGTGCTGGCGTGGCAGAACCGGCAGCTGCGGCTGCAGCAGCAGTGGTTGCAGACGCGCATCAGCACCCCTTACGAGGGCATGTACGTGCCCCGGATCGAAGCGATCGATGGCGATGGTCAGCGCCACCTGCTGGGTGCGCCGCAGGGCCCGGCACAGGTGCTGTTCTTCTTCACCACCACCTGCCCGTATTGCCAGCGTTCGGCGCCAACGGTGCTGCGCGCGGCACGGGAGCTGCAGGCCAATCTACCGGGGCGGCCGCAACTGCTGGGTGTCTGCCATTGCGATGCGGCACAGGCCGCGCGCTATGCGCATGTGCACGGGTTCGATTTTCCGGTGGTCACGTTGACCGACCGTCGCGCGCTGATGCTGTTCCGTGCGCGCAACGTGCCACTGCTGATGGCCATCGATGGGGCCGGGCGCGTTCGCCATTCCCATCTTGGCGTGTTCGATACCACGGAGCGGGTGCAGGACCTGGTTGCCGCGTTGCGCCGCACGGATGCGCCAGCGGCTTTTGCAACGGTGAAGGAGTAATGCATGAAAAAGCGTTGGGTAAGCTTGCGCAGTGCGTTGATGGCGGCCACGTTTCTGGCCAGCACCGGATTCGGTGCCTTCCAGGTGATGGCCGTGGACAACGCACAGCCGAAAGTCGAATCGTGTAGTGCATGGGCCTGCAAGGCCGAGTGTCCGGAGTTCGGTGGCGATCTCGGACAAGGCAACGTTTGCTACTGCTGCGGCTGAGTCAGCGGCGGGGCCATCCGGGCCCCGCCCTCTGCAGTGCGATGGCGGTGCTGCGCTGCCAATGCGGGCCACCGTCGCGCAACCCTCGATGACCACCATCGCGTTGTCATCGTGCGCACGCTGGCTGCCGCGGTGACGCCGCGCACCAACCGCTCAGCTGACCGCGAGCAAGGCGGCACCTGTTAGGCACCGATCCAGCCGTCCGCCGTCAGCCCAGCGCGCGGTAGCGGAAGTCGCGCAACACCACCTCGCCCTGCTGCGCGGCGTACATGCCCAGCTGCAGGCTCAGGAACCCGCCAAAGACGTTGTGGTGAAAGCCGGACACTTCCATGCGGGTGGGGTGGCGCGTCCACTGCCGGCCCTCGTCGAAGGAGTAGTCGAAGCGCACGATGTGGTGATCGTTGGTCAGCCGCACGCGGATGCGGCGGTGGGTGTTGGGTGTACGGGCCCACACCAGTTCTTCGGAGTATTCGTAGGTCTTCATGGTGTCGGCGGTGAAGCCGATGCCGACGAAGGCCTTGTGGTTGTAGAACAGCACGATGCCGCCTTCGGCAGTGCCGACCAGCTCCAGCGTCACCTCGGCCACGTAGGCGCGATCGGGCACGCCGCAGGTGAGCGGCGCGCTGTCGATGGGCGATGTGCCCGCGCAGGCCAGCGTCAGCGCCTTGTTCGCACGCCGCACCCGTGCCTGCTCGCCGGGCTTGGGCGCATGCAGGCTCCACTGGGTGCCGAAGCGGTCGCTGGAAAAATCGTCCGACAATGCAAAACCGCTGGCCGCGGCACGAGCGCCGACAGCTGCACGTGCGGGTGTGCGCATTGGCTTGGACAGGTCGCCACCGATGGCGCGGAACCAGCCATCGGCCGTCCACTCGACCGGCTCCAGCAGTGTCTGCCGGCCCAGCGTGCGGAAGCCGTTTTCGTAGCCGTGATAGACCAGCCACCAATCGCCGCGCGGGCCCTCCACCAGCGTGGCATGCCCGCGCGACCACCACGGCTCCTGCTCGGACAAGGTGCGCACCAGCGGATTGCGCGGGCAGTGTTCCCACGGCCCATGCACCGAACGCGAGCGCGCGGCGATCACCATATGCCCGGTCACCGGTCCGGCGGTGCCGCCGACAGCGGTCACCAGATACAGCCAGCCGTTGTGCCAGGTGAGCTTGGGGCCTTCGGGGGCGAAGTTCTCCACGATCCAGTCGTCGGGATAGCGCCATGGTGTGTAGGCCGGTTCGAGTTGCCCGTCGGTGGCCAGGCCGTCGTCGCGCAGGCGGATCTTGCGGATGCCGTTGACGAACAGGTAGCGCTTGCCGTCCTCGCCCAGCACATGGCCGGGATCGATGCAGCCGGCGATGCCCAGATCGATCGGCGCGCTCCACGGCCCGCGGATGTCGTCGGCCCAGATCACGAAGATCTTCCAGCCGTGGTCGTCCGGATTGGCCGGGATGTAGATGAAGTAGCGGTTGTCGTGCTTGCACAGGTCCAGCGCCCAGATCGTGCCCAGTTCCTGATGCAGCGCCGGGCCGATCGGGGCCCAGTTGACCAGGTCGGTGGAGTGCCACAGCACGATGCCCGGGTAGGAAAAGAACGACGAAAACGTCATGTAGTAATCGTCGCCATCCTTGAGGATGGTGGGGTCCGGGTGATCGCCGGCCACGATGGGGTTGAGGTAGGTGCCGTTGCCCAGGTCCGCCTTGCGCTGCCCTTCGATGCCGCGCGCCCACTGCGGGGTGCGAGCGCAGGGTGCGGACGGCGCCTGCGCGGCAGCCGACAAGGGCGCGACCAGCGCGCCGGCGGCCAGCACCTTAAACAAGTCTCGCCGTGTCGTGTCTGGCATGTGCCCGCTTCATCGGATGAGGGCTGGTATCTAGCCCTACGCGCGGGCTTGGGGCAACCGCGCAACCTGCGTTATAGGAACTGGTGATGCGGCATGCGGATTTTGAAATAGCCTGGCAGTGGCGCGTTGCAGCGAGCGGGACTGCGCAGCGGCATCGGGATGCACGCGCACATGCTGTGCAGGCAGGTGTACGCGCGTTGTGGGCTGGATGACGCTCCTTTCTGCAATCACATGACAGCGCGATGCGTCATTGCGTTCGGCACCGTGAGCTCGTCGGACCGTCACCGGCCGGAGGCTGTGCGAGGTTTATCGATGGACTGCACCTGCACTAGGCATCCAGAAACTGCCTTGTGGTGTGTCGGAGCCATTAGCCCGGTCGAGCGAACCACACCTCGCGCGCGTCTGGCCGGAACCACACGAAAGCGATGCCCGGCCCAGGGCGCCCCGCCGCTCGCGGCGCCCTGGCAACTGCCTGCAAGCCCACCTGCCATGCTGCACTGCAGCGTGATCTGTTCATTGATGATTGCCATATTCATATGCGAACAGCCGGGCACCCGCCGGCTGGTGGACATCGCGATGCCCAGCTGCTTTCCAGACTCCGGTTCCGCCTGCGCCGTCTTTTCGGAGCAGTGCGCATGAGCGCCGTCGCGCGGCAGCGCCTGGGGGGCACCGACGTGCAGCTGTCGGCGCTGGGCTTTGGCGCCGCGCCGATCGGCAATCTGTACGCCGAAGTGGACGAGGCCGACGCACTGGCTGCAGTGGCGGGCGCGTTCGAGGCCGGCATCCGCCATTTCGATACCGCGCCCTACTACGGCTACGGCTTGAGCGAAGCGCGCCTGGGCCGCGGCCTGGCCGGCGTGCCGCGTGATGCGTACACGCTGTCGACCAAGGTCGGCCGCTGCGTCTACGACGACGCCCAGGCCGTTGCCGGCCGCGACGGCTTTGTGGTGGCCGGGCGCCGCGCCGAGTTCGACTACAGCGCCGACGGCGTGCGGCGCGCCTTCGCCTCCAGCCTGGAGCGCCTGGGCACCGACTACATCGACGTGCTGCTGCTGCACGACATCGGCGCGCTGACCCACGGCGACAACCACGCCCGTGTGCTGCAGCAGGCCTTGGAGGAGGCCTTGCCGGCCATGGCGGAGTTGAAGGCGTCGGGTGCGTGCGGGGCGATCGGCCTGGGCGTCAACGAGCAGGACGTGGCGCTGGAGGTGCTGCCGCGGTTTCCGCTCGACTGCGTGATGCTGGCCGGCCGCTACACCCTGCTGGAACAGCACGGCGCACGCGCGCTGCTGGATCAGGCGCAGCAACACGGCGTGTCGATCCTGTCGGCCGGGCCGTACAGCTCCGGCCTGCTCAGCGATGCACGCGGCCCCGGCGCCACCTACAACTACGCCCCGGTCGATACCGCCACCTTGCAGCATGCGCAGCGCCTGTATGCCGCCTGCGCCGCGTTCGGGGTGGATATCGGCGCGGCTGCGTTGCAGTTCCCCCTGGCGCATCCGGCAGTGACCACGGTGGTGGCCGGCATGCGCACCGTGGCCGAGGTGCACTCGGCCGCCGCACGGTTGCAGGCGACCATTCCGCCTGCGCTATGGCAGCGCCTGCGCGACGGCGGCCTGCTCGATACGGACCTGCCCACGCCATGAACCGCGTCGATGCGCATCTGCATTTCTGGCATCTGGCGCGTGGCGACTACGCCTGGCTGACGCCCGAGCTTGCGCCGCTGTATCGCGACTTTGCACCGCACGATGTCAGCGCTGCGCTGGACGCGGCCGGCGTTGGCAGCGTGGTCGTGGTGCAGGCCGCCGCAACGGAAGCGGAAACCTGTTACCTGTTCGAGCTGGCGCATGATGCGCCGCGCATTGCGGGCGTGGTCGGCTGGGTGGATTTTGCCGCGCCCGACGCCGCCACCCGCATCGGCGCGCTGGTGCGCGCCGGCGGCGGCCTGCTCAAGGGCCTGCGCCCGATGGTGCAGGACATTGCCGACGTGCACTGGCTGGCAGGCGCCGAGTTGGACGCCGCCTTCGATGCGATGCTGGAACACGATCTGGCCTTCGATGCCTTGATCCGCGCGGCACACGTGCCGGCCTTGCAGGCGCGCCTGAAACGGCATCCGGCATTGCGCGTGGTCGTCGATCACGGCGGCAAACCGCAGATTGCGGCCGGCGAATTCGTCGCCTGGGCCGCCGGCATGGCCGCATTGGCGCAGCATCCCAATGTGCATTGCAAACTTTCCGGCCTGCTCACCGAAGCCGCCCGCGGCGCCGGCATCGACGCACTGGAGCCGTATGTCGCGCATCTGTTCGCGCGCTTCGGTGCGCAGCGCCTGCTATGGGGCAGCGACTGGCCGGTGCTGACCCTGCGCGCCGATTACGCGCACTGGGTCGATCTTGCACAGCAGCTCGTCACCCGGCATGCCGCCGCCCACGCCGATGCGGTGTTCGGCGACAACGCACGCACGTTCTATCGTCTGCCACGGCCGGCGGCCCCCACCCACGGAACCTTCTCGGTATGACAGTCTCCATCCCCACCACACCCACCACCCGCCTGCACGGCAAGCGCTGCCTGATCACCGCCGCTGGCGCCGGCATCGGCCGCGAAAGCGCGCTGGCCTGCGCACGCGCCGGCGCGCAGGTGATCGCTACCGACATCGACGCCGCGGCCTTGCAGGCGCTGGCGGCCGAATCGGACGCCATCACCACCCAGCTGCTGGACGTCACCGATGCCTCGGCGATTGCTGCGCTGGTCGCGGAGCACGGCCCGTTCGATGTGTTGTTCAACTGCGCCGGTTACGTGCACCAGGGCAGCATTCTCGACTGCGACGAGCCAGCGTGGCGCCGCTCGTTCTCGATCAATGTCGATGCGATGTACTACACCTGCAAGGCGGTCCTGCCGGGCATGCTCGAACGCGGCCGCGGCAGCATCATCAACATGTCCTCGGTGGCTTCCAGCATCAAGGGCGTGCCCAACCGCTTCGTCTATGGCGTGACCAAGGCCGCCGTGATCGGCCTGAGCAAGGCGATTGCCGCCGACTACGTGGCGCAGGGCGTGCGTTGCAACGCGATCTGCCCGGGCACCATCAAGACGCCCTCGTTGGCGCAGCGCGTGCAGGCCCTGGGCGGCGACGAACAGGCCGTGTGGAAGAGCTTCACCGACCGCCAACCGATGGGCCGCCTGGGCGACCCGCGCGAGATCGCGCAGCTGGTGGTGTATCTGGCCTCGGACGAATCGTCGTTCACCACCGGCCAGACCCATATCATCGATGGCGGCTGGTCGAACTGAGAGGCGCGGGATCGCTCTCTGTCCGCTGACACCGGGCCGCACCTCATCCCTGGCGTCACCGTTGTCTGCAGCATGCATCACCCGCATTCCTGTTCCGAGCGCACCTTCCGCACCCGTCCGCGCCGTGTGATCGGCCGCTCCACTCCTCCCCTGCAAAGGAAGACTGCATGAAACTCGTACGTGTTGGCGCCGAAGGCCACGAACGCCCTGGCCTGATCGATAGCGAAGGCCGCATCCGCGATTTGAGCGGCGTCATCGACGATGTGGCCGGCGAGCACATCACCAACGCCGGCCTGGAAAAGCTGCGCGCGCTGGATGTGACCACGCTGCCGCTGATCGAAGGCGAGCAGCGTTACGGCGCCGCGGTGGGCCGCATCGGCAAGTTCATCTGCGTGGGGCTCAACTACGCCGACCATGCCGCCGAATCGGGCATGGAAGTGCCGAAGATGCCGATCCTGTTCATGAAGGCCACCACCGCCGTGTGCGGCCCCAACGACACCGTCATCATCCCGCGCGGCTCGGTCAAGAGCGACTGGGAAGTGGAGCTGGGCGTGGTGATCGGCGACGTGGCGCGCGATGTCTCGGTGGACGAGGCCTTGAACCATGTGGCCGGCTACGCGGTGATCAACGACCTGTCCGAGCGCGAATTCCAGCTCGAACACGGCGGCCAGTGGGTCAAGGGCAAGAGCGCCGATACCTTCGGCCCGATCGGCCCGTGGCTGGTCACCCGCGATGAAATCGCCGACCCGCAGAACCTGTCGATGTGGCTGGAGGTCAACGGCCACCGCTATCAGAACGGCAGCACCCGCACCATGGTGTTCGGCGTGGCCGAACTGGTCAGCCACATCAGCCGCTACATGACGCTGATGCCCGGCGATGTGATCAGCACCGGCACCCCGCCGGGCGTAGGCCTGGGCCAGAAGCCGCCGGTCTACCTCAAGCCGGGCGACGTGATGGAGCTGGAGATCGAAGGCCTGGGCCGTCAGCGCCAGCCGGTGGTGGCGCATCCGCGTGATGCGGGTTGAGGTTTTTTGGAAGGACTGAGGGAGTACTGCATTGCAGTGCGTCCCACCTCTCAGAATGTTCTCACGCGAAGGCCGAAGTACTCACACAACACGAATCGTGCAGCAAAGCAAAGCCCCTCTCCCCTCGGGAGAGGGGTTGGGGTGAGGGTACGTCGCCACGGATGCGCGCAACGCGACGTCAGTCCACTTGTCATGTGGTCCTGATATTTCGACGCTCGTGCTCACGCATCACACGCACGTTGCTCTCACGGAGTTTGCTGCCGCATTAAGTGTCTAAACGTTGTAGCGCGTCGATCGCAAAATGCAGTTGGTCGTGCAATAGATTCATTGGGGTGAGTTGCAAACGCCTGCGTCACTGCAGCGCCTCAACACCCCCAGCGCTACGCGTTCGTATCCTTGCCCCATCCCCTCTCCCGGCGGGAGAGGGGCTCAAGCGCGCTTCACTGCTGTCGTTTTCTTGACCCTTCGTTCTTGCACCCATCTGTTTTCCGCCCGTTTTCACTTCCCGCTTGCCATCGCCAGGACTTTCATGAGCACCATCATCGCCCTCGAGACCCACGACGTCCGCTTCCCCACTTCGCGCGAGCTCGATGGGTCGGACGCGATGAATCCGGATCCGGATTACTCCGCCGCCTATGTCGTGCTGCGCACCGATGCGCCGGATGACCTGGCCGGCTACGGCCTGGTGTTCACCATCGGCCGCGGCAACGATGTGCAGACCGCTGCGGTAGCCGCACTGGCCGAACACGTGGTCGGCCTGCGCGTGGATGAGGTCATCGCCGACCTCGGCGCGTTCGCGCGCCGGCTCACCAACGATTCGCAGCTGCGCTGGCTGGGCCCGGAAAAGGGCGTCATGCACATGGCCATCGGCGCAGTGATCAACGCCGCCTGGGACCTGGCTGCACGCGCGGCGAAAAAACCGCTGTGGCGCTACATTGCCGAACTCACGCCCGAGCAGCTGGTCGACACCATCGACTTCCGCTACCTCACCGACGCGCTCACCCGCGACGAAGCATTGGCCATCCTGCGCGCTGCACAGCCTCAGCGTGCGCAACGCATCGCGCAGTTGATCGAGCAGGGCTACCCGGCCTACACCACCTCGCCAGGCTGGCTCGGTTACTCGGATGAGAAGCTGGTGCGGCTGGCCAAGGAAGCGGTGGCCGATGGCTTCCGCACCATCAAGCTCAAGGTCGGCGCCAACGTGCAGGACGACATCCGCCGCTGCCGCCTGGCGCGCGAAGCGATCGGCCCGGACATCGCGATGGCGGTCGATGCCAATCAACGTTGGGACGTGGGCCCGGCAATCGACTGGATGCGCCAGCTGGCCGAATTCGACATCGCCTGGATCGAGGAACCCACCAGCCCGGACGACGTGCTCGGCCACGCCGCCATCCGCCAGGGCATCACCCCGGTGCCGGTGTCCACCGGCGAACACACGCAGAACCGTGTGGTGTTCAAGCAGCTGCTGCAGGCCGGCGCGGTGGACCTGATCCAGATCGACGCCGCCCGCGTCGGCGGGGTCAACGAAAACCTCGCCATCCTGCTGCTGGCTGCCAAGTTCAATGTGCGCGTGTTTCCGCATGCCGGCGGTGTGGGTCTGTGCGAGCTGGTGCAACACCTGGCGATGGCCGATTTCGTCGCCATCACCGGCCAGATGGAAGACCGCGCGATCGAATTCGTCGACCATCTGCACCAGCACTTCCTGGACCCGGTGCGCATCCAGCACGGCCGTTATCTGGCCCCGGAAGCGCCTGGGTTTTCCGCGGAAATGCACGCTGCCTCGATTGCAGAATTCAGCTACCCCGACGGACGCTTCTGGGTCGAAGATCTGGCTGCCAGCGCGAAAGGCTGAGGCCACGGCCCCTCATCCGCCCTTCGGGCACCTTCTCCCGCACGCGGGAGAAGGAAGCAGCGGCTAGACGCGCAGGCCGGCCATGGCCGGGCGGGATGGTGATTCAGCAGGCTTGGCGCTGCGGGTCGGCGCTTCTGGGGCCAGGTCTTGGGCCTGGCGGAACAACGGGTGGCTGACACGCAGCCCGCTACAGACACCAAGCAGGTGGGAGTGCATGGCGCAAACGCATCTTGGCCGATCGGCTGCGCCAGCTGCAGCTGATCCACCGCCCCGGTGCCAACGCCGAGCACGCCCTTCTCCCGCCTGCGGGAGAAGGTGCCCGCAGGGCGGATGAGGGCGCGGGCTCAGCGTACGGAACAACGAACGGCTGACACGCAGCCCGCTACAGACACCAAGCAGATAGGGATGCATGGCACAGACGCACCACCGCCCCAGTGCCAACGCCGAACACTCCCTTCTCCCGCCTGCGGGAGAAGGTGCCCGCAGGGCGGATGAGGGCTGGGCTCAGCGCACGGAACAACAAACGGCTGACACGCAGCCCGCTACAGACACCAAGCAGATGGGGGTGCATGGCACAGACACACCACCGCCCCGGTGCCAACGCCGAGCACGCCCTTCTCCCGCCTGCGGGAGAAGGTGCCCGCAGGGCGGATGAGGGCGCGGGCTCAGCGCACGGAACAACGAACGGCTGACACGCAGCCCACTACAGACACCAAACAGATGGGGGTGCATGGCGCAGACGCACCACCGCGCCGGTTCCAACGCCGAGCCCGCCCTTCTCCCGCCTGCGGGAGAAGGTGCCCGCAGGGCGGATGAGGGCGCGGGCTCAGCGCTGCGCCTGGATCGCCTCGCTCAATGCAAAGATCCGCCCCGCCTCGCGCCATTTCTCCCCAGGCGCGCTGCCCGGCAGTGGTTTCTGGAACCGCCACATCAGGTCTTCCCAGGCTTGAATCCGCGGATCACCCGCATCGCGCGCCGCCTTGGCCGCCGGGTCGTAGTCCTCGCCGACCTCCATCAGCATCACCAGCCGGTCGCCACTGCGAAAGATCTCCAGCTCGCGGATGCCGGCCTGCTGCAGCGAGGCCACGACCTCCGGCCATACCTCATCGGGCCGATGCCAGCGCTCGTAGTCGGCGATCAGCGCCGCATCGTCGTGCAGGTCCAGCACATAGCAAAGACGCGGCATGCTCAGGCTCCTGCAATCACGGGCGCCGTGCGACGGGCACGCAGCGCGAACAACAGGATCACCGCAAAGCATGCGCCCGGCACCACCATCGCCCAATGGATGCCGGCCATGTCCGACACCCCGCCCATCACCGCGGTGAGCAACGCGCCGCCGATGATGGACATCACCAGCAACGACGACCCCAGCTTGCGTGCGTCGTCATGCATGCCGTCCAGCCCCAGCGCGAAGATGGTCGGGAACATCACCGACATGAACACGCTGGCGGCCACCAGTGCGTACAGCCCGGTCCAGCCCGGCAGCGCGATGGCCACTGCGCACAGCAGCAGATTGATCGTGGCAAAACTCGCCAGCAATTTGGCCGGCGCCAGATACCGCAGCAGCGCGGTGCCCACGAACCGCCCGGCCATGAACAGCACCAGCGAAATGGTCAGATAGGTCGCTGCAGTTTTTTCCGGCGTGCCCGGCACGGCATCCTGCAGGTAGCGGATCAGGTAGCTCCAGATGCCGACCTGCGCGCCCACGTAAAAGAACTGCGCCACCACCGAAAACACGAACAGCCGGTTACGCAGCAATTCGCCAAAGCGGGCGCGCCTGGGAGCTTCGCCGGGGGCCGCCTCCGGGGCGCCGGTGGGAAAGCGCACCAGCGCGATCAGGATCGCCCACAGCACCACCACCACGCCGATGATCAGGTACGGCATCTGCACGGCGGCCGATTCGGTGGCGAAGAACGCCTCGCGCGCGGCTGGCGCCATCGCCGCCAGTTCGGCCGGGCTGTGCTCCACGCCGGAGAAGATGAAGTGCTGGCCCACCAGCACGCCGGTGATCGAGCCAAGCGGGTTGAACGCCTGCGCAAGATTCAGCCGTCGCGCCGCACCGTCGGCGGGGCCCAGCACGGTCACCAGCGGATTGGCGGTGGTTTCCAGAAACGCCAGGCCACTGGCAATCACGAACAAGGCCAACAGGAACAGCCAGTAGGTATGCACCTGAGCGGCCGGATAGAACAAGAACGCACCGCACGCATACAGCAGCAGGCCCAGCACCACCGCAGCCTTGTAGCTGTAGCGGCGCATGAACATCGCCGCTGGCATCGCGAACACGAAATAGCCCATGTAAAAGGCGCTCTGCACCAGCCCGGCCTGCAGGTCGGTCAGTTCGAAGGCCTTCTTGAACTGCTTGATCAGGATGTCGTTGAGGTTGTTGGCCATGCCCCACAAAAAGAACAGGCTGACGATCAACAACAGGGGAACCATGGCGGTACGCGCCAGGTTGCCGCGCGGTGACGCGGCAATGTCACTGTGATGCATGCGACCGATCCCCTCCCAAGGCTGTGGCGCTTGCGTTGCAATCCAGCGAGCGTACTGCGCACGCCAACGCCATGCAAATATAAAATCTTTGTTTATATTTGCACGCGCAGCATCCCACTGACCCGTGCCCGCGATGCCTGTACCCTGGCGCGCCGCACCCTGCCCTGGAACCGCAAACGGATGAGCACCGAACCCGCCAAGTACCGCGCGCCGGCCCTGGACAAGGGCCTGGACATCCTGGAACTGCTGGCGCGTGACGCGCGGCCGATGAGCATGGGGGCGATTTCGCAGGGTGTGGGGCGCTCGCGCGGGGAGATCTTCCGCATGCTGCAGGTGCTGGAAGAACGCGGCTACCTGATGCGCGACGCCGAGGGCGACTATGTGCTGACCAACCGGCTGTTCATGCTCGGCATGCAGCAGCCGCAGGTACAGAACGTCACCGAAGCCGCGCTGCCGGTGATGCGGCGCCTGGCCGATGCGATCTGCCAGCCCTGCCATCTGGTGGCGCCGTCGGGCGACCAGATCGTGGTGATCGCACAGATGGACGTGCCCAGCGACCTGGGCCTGGTGGTGCGCCCGGGGCATCGTCGCCCGCTGGCCCACTCCACGTCCGGCCTGGTGCTGTTCGCATTTCAGCAAGCCGATGTGCAGGGGCGCTGGCTGGAGGCGCTGGACGCCAGCGCGGTTGCCTACGACCGCGCGCAGTTCCTGAAGGACGTGCAGCAAACACGTCGCGATGGCTATGCGATGCATGCCAGCGAAGCGGTCGTCGGCGTGATCGACCTCACCGCCCCGATCCTGCAACACGGCAGCGCCACCTACACGCTGACGGTGCCCTTCATCGAACGTCGCCCGGAGCTGGTCAACGCGCGCGCAGCGCTGCAAGCCCTGTGTGCGGCAACGGCCGAGATTTCCGATGCGCTGATGTATCACCCGCCACGCGCATTGGGCGGGTGAATCGGGGCAAGACCGGGCTTGGCGCTTGTGGCGATGTCGCACGCGCGCGATCACCGGCGATGGGGTGACCGACAAGACAGGGCAATGCCGCGTGTACCTGCGATGGCACTCGAACGACCGTGATTGCACGCCCTCAGCTGCGGCTGCGGCAGATCGACGCGGCTGTCCGTTGCGGTGGCCTGGGCAGCGCCTCCGCGGTACTCGTCGAAGCTGTTGCGTGCAGTGGCGAGCGGCGTGATTCCCCGCAGGAAGCCAGCATAGCGGCCGCTACGATAGCCAAGGCTATAAAGATCAGACCGACCTTCGCGTGCGGGCAAAACGCCCGAAAGCGCGTTTTGCGTTGTTACACTGCGCGCCCCTTGGGGAGTAGCCTGCTTTCGTCCATCGAAAGCGCCTGCATCAACATCCTCGGCCGTTGCGCCGTGGTGCAGGCAACCAGTGTGGTTTGGCGAGACCAACGACATGCGTGCCTGACGATGGTTGGCGCGGGCGCATGCCGTTGTGAACGTGCCCAACCCGAGCGTGTCGATGTCTCCTGTTTCCATTGTGTTGATCGGTCTTGCGATGTCCACCGATGCCTTTGCCGCCGCCATCGGCAAGGGCGCGGCGATGCGCAAGCCGCAGTGGCGTGATGCATTGCGCGCCGGCCTGGTCTTCGGCTGCATCGAAGCCATCACCCCGGTGATCGGCTGGCTGCTGGGCCGTGCCGCCTCCAGCCATCTGCAGGCCTTCGATCACTGGATCGCCTTCGGCCTGTTGGGCGCGTTGGGCGTGCACATGATCGTGGCCGGCCTGCGCAACGAACCGGACGATGCCGAAGACGCAGCCTCCCAGACGCCGAAGCGGCACGGTTTGCTGGCCTTGGCCACCACCGGCTTTGCCACCAGCATCGACGCGATGGCAGTCGGCGTCAGCCTGGCGTTTCTCGACGTGCACATCGGCGTGGTGGCGGTGGTGGTGGGCCTGTGCACCTTCAGCATGGTCACCGCCGGCATCATGCTGGGGCGTGCACTGGGCGCCTTGATCGGCAAGCGCGCCGAGATCCTCGGCGGCGTGATCCTGGTGATCGTCGGCAGCGTGATCCTCTACGAACACCTCAGCGGCGCTGCATAAGCGCAGGCAGTTGTCGTAGGAGCGCACCCGGGCGCGACGGGCATTACCGGGAAAGCCCCGTCGCGCCCAGGTGCGCTCCTACGATGCATGGCATGCGCTCCGCGCGCGATCGGCATCGTGGGATGTTTACTCGATGCCGACTGCATCGCCGCATGTCGCGGTGATGGCAGGGATGCACCCGTCAGCGCGTTTTCGCGTCGTGATACGCACTCAAAAACGCGCGCAGCGAGGCCGGCTTTACAGGCTTGGTCAGCAGGCGGTAGCCGCGTTCGCGCGCAAGCTGTTTGAGCTCGTCGCGGCCGTCGGCGGTGAGCAAGGCGCCGGCGATCGGTGCGGTTGCCGCAGCCTGCACGGCGTCGAGCGTGTCCAGGCCATCCAGGCGGTCGTGCAGGTGATAGTCCACCAGCATCAGGTCCGGTTGTTCGCGCGCACGCTCCAGCGCCTGGTCCACGGTACTGGCGGTGATGACTTCCACCTGCCAGCGGCCGAGCAGCGCGCGCATGCCGTCGAGGATTTCGCGGTCGTTGTCCACGCACAGCACGCGCAAGCCGGCCAATGAATCGCCACTGGGCAACGCGCGCGTGGCCGGCACCGGCAACAGCGGCGCCACCGGTACCGCCGCCACGCGCGGCAGCAGGATCGAGAACATGCTGCCGCGGCCGACCTGGCTGCGCGCGCTCAAGTCGTGGTCGAGCAGGCGCGAGATGCGTTGGCAGATCGACAAGCCCAATCCCAGGCCCTGCTCGCCCCAGTCGAACGGCTGCTGGTAGCGGCGGAACTCTTCGAAGATCTGCCGCATGTGATGTTCGGGAATGCCCGGGCCGGTGTCCCACACCTGCAGCTCCACCTGCTGCCCGCGCCCGCGCATGCCCAGCACGATGCGTCCCTGGCGCGTGTAACGCAGCGCATTGGCCAGGAAGTTCTGCATCACCCGGCGCAGCAGCCGGCGGTCGCTACGCACCCAGATCGTGCGGCTGTGCACCTGCAGGCGCAGGCCACGGCTGGCGGCCACCGGTGCGTACTGCGCGGCCAGTTCGTGCATCAGTGCGCTGGCATCGAAATCTTCCACCGTTGGCCGCAGCCCGCCGGCATCCAGCCGCGAGACATCGAGCAGACCATCGAGCAATTCTTCGGCCGCACGCAGCGAGGCATCCACGCGTTCGGCCAGATGGCGTTGTTCTTCGTTGTTCTGGTGGCTCTCGCGCAGCGCGGAGGCGAACAGGCGTGCGGCGTTGAGCGGCTGCAACACATCGTGGCTGATGGCGGCCAGAAAGCGGGTCTTGGATTGCTGCGCCAGCTCGGCCTCGCGCGAGCGATCGGCCACGCGTTGTTCCAGATTCTCGTTGGCGTCCAGCAGCGCGCGCTCGGCGCGCTTGTAGTCGGTGATGTCGTTGTAACTGGTGACATAGCCGCCGCCGGGCAGCGCCTGGCCTCGCATTTCGATCACCTTGCCGTCGCTGCGGGTGCGTTCGAACACATGCGGTGAGCCGGCGCGCATATGGCGGATACGGCGGTCGATCTGGTCTTCGATATCGCCTTCGCCCAGCTCGCCGCGCTCGGCGTTGTAGCGGATCAGGTCGGCCACCGGGCGGCCCACATACAACATGCCGTCGGGGTACCCGAACAACTGCTGGTAGCGCCGGTTCCACGCGGTCAGGCGCATGTCCGGGTCGACCACGCTGACCGCGGCACTGATGTTTTCCAGCGTGGTGGACAGGATCTCGCGGTTGAAGCGCAGCTCCTGGCCGGCCTCGTCCAGTACCGCCACCACTTCACCCAGCTCCATGCCCGAACCACGCAACAGGCTGGTCAGCACCAGCCGCGCGGAGGCGGCACCGATGGAGGCTGCCAGCAGGCGCTCGGTGAACTGCACCCAGGCGCGGTCGGCCACCACGGTCGGCTGCAGCTCGCGCTCCAGCAACTGCGCCTGCTCCACGAACGCACGGCGCGCATGCCGCTCGCCCACCACGCGCTCGGCCAATGCCTGCAGGTCGCCCACCCGCACATGCCCCGGCCATTCGCCGGCCACCGTCGGACGCTGCGCATACGGGTCCAGGAAGGGCGCGGCACGCAGCCGCTCGTCCACCCCGGGGCGCCAACGCGCCGAAACCAGCATCATCGCGCCGACGTTGATCAGCAACGACCAGAACGTGCCGTGCGCCAGCGGGTCCCAGCCGCGCATGCCGAACAACTGCTGCGGCTGCAGCCACGCAATGCCGAATGGCCCGTCCACCAACCACTCCGGCTGCAACCAGCCCGCACGCGTGGCGGCCGGCAGCAGCAGCGTATAGATCCAGGTCATGAAGCCCAGCACCATGCCGGTCTCCACGCCCTTGCGGCTGGCGCCGCGCCAGTACAGCCCGCCGATCACGCCCGGCGCAAACTGCGCCACCGCTGCAAACGCCATCAACCCATACGCGGCCAGCGTGGTGTCGTTGGCCACGCTGCGGTGGTAGCCATAGGCGACCAGCGCCAGCAGCAAAATGGCGACGCGGCGGATCCACAGCACGCGCGAGGCCACTGCCGCACGCGCGTTGGCGCTGACGCGGCGGCGCAGCAGCACCGGCATCACCAGATCGTTGCTGACCATGGTGGCCAGGGCGATGCTGGCTACGATCACCATGCCGGTGGCCGCCGAAAAACCACCCACGTAGGCCACCAACGCCAGCACCGTGTTGCCCTGGCTCAGCGGCAGCGCCAGCACCACCGCATCGTCCACCACCGCACTGCCCTTGCCGAACAGCGCGATGCCGGCCGAGGCGATCGGCACCACCATCGCCGAGATGATCACCAGGTACGCCCCGAACAACCAGCGCGCGCGACGGATATCGCCGACATCGCTGCATTCCACCACTGCCACATGGAACTGCCGCGGCAGGCAGATCACCGCCAGAAAGCTCAGCAGCGTCTGCGAAATGAACCCCACCGATGGCGTGTGCTCGAACAGGGTGCGCGCCGAATCGGCGATATGCAGCTGGTGGTCGCTCAACCACAGCCAGGCAAACAGGCCCACCGCCACGATGGCGATCAGCTTGATCACCGACTCCAGTGCGATCGCCAGCATCATGCCGTGATGGTGCTCGGTGGCATCCACCTGGCGGGTGCCGAAAAGTGTGGCGAACAAGGCCATCAGCAGCGCCACGTACAACGCCGGGTCGGCGAAGATGCCGCGCCCGGCGCTGCTATGCCCGGTCAGCACCTCCAGGCTCATTGCGACCGCTTTGTACTGCAGCGCCAGGTACGGCACGATGCCGACCAGTGCGATCACCGCCACCAACGCCGCCAGCCGCCGCGAGCGGCCATAGCGCGAGGAAATGAAATCGGCGATGGACACGGTGTTTTCGGCGCGTGCGATCAGCGCCAGTCGCTCGATGATGCGCCAGCCGAACAGCAGCAACAGCAACGGCCCCAGATAGATCGGCAGATAGCCGATGCCGTTGCGCACCGCCGAGCCGACTGCGCCATAGAAGGTCCACGACGAGCAGTACACCGCCAGTGCCAGGCTATAGACCGCCGGCCGCAGCCATGGCCGCTCCGGATACATCGGCCGGCGGTCGCCCCACCACGCCACGCCGAACAGCAACGCGGCATAGCCCACGGAGACCAGCAGCAGGATCCAGCTTGATACCAAGGGGCGTTCCCAGGCGGCGCGATGCGAGCCTGGGAGTTTACGCAGTGGGATTGGAGATTGGGGAATCGTGCCGGACTGTTTGGCGGAGGGCGAAGCCCTACAGCCACCTCGGGCAGTTCCTGCCGTCTTGCAGGAGGCGTGGTGGCGTGATGTAGGCGTTGCACGCGTTTCGCGCTGCCGGGACGCCGCGCCTTTGAGTCAGCCGCTGACCAGGGGCATCGGGCTGAAGGTTAAACGCCCCCCATCCGCCCTTCGGGCACCTTCCCCCGCAGGCGGGAGAAGGGACCGCGGTTGCGATGTGCCATGCACTGGCGTGTCGCATCTCTGGCCCACCAAGCTGGTTAGGGGCATCGGGCTGCAGGTCAGACGCCCCCCATCCGCCCTTCGGGCACCTTCCCCCGCAAGCGGGAGAAGGAACCGCGGTTGCGGTGTGCCATGCAGTGGCCTGTCGCATCTCCGGCCCACCAAGCTGGTCAGAGGCATCGAGCTGAAGGTCAGACGCCCCCCCATCCGCCCTTCGGGCACCTTCCCCCGCAGGCGGGAGAAGGGACCGCGGTTGCGGTGTGCCATGCACTGGCCTATCGCATCTCCGACCCACCAAGCTGGTCAGGGGGGCATCGGTCTGAAGGTCAAACGCCCCCCATCCGCCCTTCGGGCACCTTCCCCCGCAGGCGGGAGAAGGGACCGCGGTTGCGGTGTGCCATGCAATCGCCTGTCGCATCTCCGGCCCACCAAGCTGGCCAGAGGCATCGGGCTGAAGGTCAGACGCCCCCCATCCGCCCGTCGGGCACCTTCCCCCGCAGGCGGGAGAAGGGACCGCAGTGCGGTGTGCCATGCACTGGCCTGTTGCATCTCCGGCCCACCAGGTCAGGCGGCCGGCAGGGGGCGTCTGCCTCATGGCTGACCAGAGCGTGCACGGTCGGGCGGCATGCACCGTTACGGTCGGCGACGATGCAGCGTTACGGTCGGGCGGCGCTGCGCCGTTGTCGCGATCAGCCGATGATGCAGCGGCCACCCGGTGTTGGCCGCTCCCCTCTCCCGCCTGCGGGAGAGGGTGCCCGGAGGGCGGGTGAGGGCCGCTCAGCCCGGCAGCCGCACCTGCACCCGATACACCCGGCCGGCGGTCACCGCGTGCACGCGCTGGTCCGCGCTGACCACGCCATCCACCAGCACCTCCGTCGCCACGCGTCCGGCTTCGCGCTGCAGCTGCACCTCGAACTGCGCGCCCCGGAACTGGCGCGTGACCTGCGCCTGCGGCCAGTGCGACGGCAGCTGCGGACGGATCGCCAGCGCATCGCCCTCGCCGACCAACCCGAACAGACCCTCCAGCACGCAGCGATACACCCAGGCCACCGTGCCGGTGTTGAACAACTGGCTCGACCGCCCGGCGGTGCGCGGATACTGATGCCAGGCACCGCGGTAATAGTTGGGCAGCGACACCGGCAGATGGCCGCGCTGCAGCACGTCCTCGCGCGTCGGGCCCGGCAACATCGCGCGCAGGATCTCCCACGCGCGGTCGGCCTCGCCGATCTGGTACAGGCTGTACAGATAGAACGCCACCGCGTGGTTGTAGACCGCGCCGTTCTCTGCCGCGCCCGGCCACTTCTGGGTCAGCCGCCCCACGTCGTCGCGCATGTGCGTGTACGCCGGCGCCAGCATCACCGGGCCATACGGGGTGTGCAGCTGCTCTCGCACGGCCTCCAGCAGCGCCGCGCGTTGCTGTGCATCCGCAGTGCCGGCCAGCAGCGCGAAACTCTGCGGATTGAGATAGATGCGCCCCTCCACGTCGTCGGCGATGCCGAAGCGCACACCGTCGTCGGTGATGCCGCGTGCATACCAGTTGCCGTCCCACAGCTCGCGATTGGCGTCGGCATTGACCGCGCCCACCGCCTGGCCAAACCTCTCCGCCTGCGCGCTGCGTCCGTGCGCAGCGCAGATGTCCGACCACAGCCGCAGCGCATACGCGGTGGCCACGGTCAGCCAGCCGGACACACCCTTGCCGCGCCAGCCGACCATGTTCATCGGGTCGTTCCAGTCACCCTGGGCGATGAAGCTCAACCCGCGTGCATCGCGTGCGTCCAGCAGCCACTGCATGGCCGCATCCAGCCGCTCGGCCACGCTCAGCGCCTGGCCATCCTGCGTGCGTACCAGTGCCTCCAGCACGCTGGCATCATTGGTTTCGGCCAGATACGCGCTCAGGAAGATCGGCAACCACACGCAGTGATCGGTATGCGGTACCTGGTTGATGTATTTGAGCTCGGCGCCTTCCACCAGCAGGATGCCGTCCGGCATCGCACCGCTGGGTTCCTGCTGCGACAGCGCGTGCAGCAACGCCGCACGCGCGGTGGCCGGCTGCAGGTAGGCCATGCCCATATGGTCCTGCAGATAATTGCGCGTCTGCGGATCGGTGGTCAGGCGATTGACGTCGCCGTGGTAGAACACCTGCCGCGGCAACCAGTGGTTGACCAGGTTGTCCAGCGCCGCATCCGGCGTGACGATCTGCACGCAGCCATGGCCGGCCTGCAGGTACTGCGCATACTCACGTGCCGCTTGCGCAAAGCCTGCTTCCGACAGATAGCGCGCACGCAGCGCGGCGATTTCTGCATCGTCCTTGGCCGGCCCGAACGCGAAGCGGTACACGCTCGCCGCATCCGCTTCCAGGCGCAGGCGGTACTGCAGCGCCGCCGCCGGGGTTTCGTAATGCGCGTCGCTGTTGCCCAGCTGCTCGGCCTGGATGGCGGAGGGCGCATGCAACCCGCCTTCGCCTTCGAAGGCTAACTGCTGCGCGTCCCAGGCCACCGGCGGTTGTTCGTGCAACAGGAAGGTGCAGTCCTTGAAATCGCGCTGGCGAAAGTAGTCGTCCACCTTCTGGTACGGCGCCACGCTACGGCAGACGATGCCGCCCAGCGCCGGCTCGTAGCCGCCGGACTGATGCATCCACGACATGTAGCCAACCGGGAAATACACATACAGGCTCAGCCTGCGCGCACGCCCGGAAGCGTTGTGTACGCGGCATTCCCACAGCTCCACCGCATCGTCGGTGGGCAGGGCCACGCATAGCTCCACCACGATGTCGTCGTGCTGCACGCGCCAGCGCACATCGTGCTTGCCCGCGGAGAATTCGAATGCCTGCGGCTGCGCGCGCACCGGCTCGTGCGGCACCGAATACAACGCGCCAGTGTCTTCATCCTTGAGATAGAAAAAGCGCCCGGGATGATGCGCGTAATACGGCTGCTCCGGCATCATGAAGTTGCGCGCTTCCAGCACCGGTGCATGCGCGTACTTGGACGGCTCCGGCTGCATGAACTGGCCGGTGGCATAGCCGCGACAGGTGAGCTGCAACATCATGCGGCGGTTCCACAGGAACCCGCCGGCATTGGGCATGGCCGTGGGGCTGTAGAGCGCGTAGCGCGCGCCGTCGGCGCTGGGCGCCAGCAAGGTGGACAGATCGTCGGACGCAGCAGTGGGCAGTGCAGACACGGTCAGGGGTGCTCCGGTTCGTCGCGCTTGCGCGCGGCCAGTTCGTGCTGGATGCGGCGCAGCAAGCCGTCATCCAGCGGATAGAAACGCATGGTCCAGGCCGCCAGCAGCGCCACTGCGCCGGGGATGACCGTCAGCAGCAGCACGATGCCGGTCAACGAGCCGGTGGACTGCGCGCTGTTGGCCACATAGCCCATGCCGGCCAGCACCCAGGCGATGCCGGCCGAGGCCAGCGCGCCGCCAAGCTTCTGCGAAAACGTGGCCGCCGCAAACGTCATCGCGGTGGCACGCCGGCCGGTACACCATTCGGTGTAATCGGCGCTGTCGGCATACATCGAAAACGCCAGCGGCGATTTCGGCCCCAGTGCCAGGCCGATCAGCATGTTCAACGCAAAGATGGCCCACACCGCATCGGCAGGCACGAAGAACATCGCACAGCTCAGCAGGCCGACCATCACCATCAGCCCGCACATCAGCTGGCGCTTGTCCCAGTGCCGGGTCAGCAGCGGCGTGATCGCCGCGCCCACACCCAACGCCACCGAATAGCAGCCCAGGAACAAGCCGACCAGATCCGGGCGCTGCACGTAATACTTGAGGTAGTACACGCCCGCACCGCCGCGCATGGTGATGGTGATCATGATGATCAGCGACAGCACGAACAGCACGCACCACGGCTTGTTCTGCAACAGGTCGGCGATGTCGCGGCGTACCGGCGTGCGTTGCTGCGGCGGTGGCTGCACGCGCTCGCGCGTGGTCAGGGCCACGCCGACGAACAGCGCCACCGCGATGGCGCCATACAGCATCATCGTGCGCTGCCAGCCCAGCGCATCGTTGCCACTGCCGAACCAGCGCACCAGGTCCATCGTGAAGTAATTGACCAGCGTGGTGCCCGCAAATGCACCGATGAACCGCAGGCTGATCAGACCGGTGCGCTGCTTGCTGTCGGCGGTGATCACGCCCGACAACGCCGAGTACGGAATGCTCACCACCGTGTAGGCCAGCATCATCGCCAGGAAGCTGAGCGTGGCCCACACCATGCGCCCGTGTTGATCCAGCTCCGGGGTGGTGTAGGCAAGCACGCCGGTCGCTGCCATCGGCACCGCGCCCCACAACAGATACGGGCGGAACTTGCCCCAGCGGCTGCGGGTGCGGTCGGCGATGGCGCCCATGGCCGGGTCGGCGATCGCATCGGCGATCTTGGTCAACAAAATCATCGTGCCGACTGCCGCAGCCGGCAGGTGCATGGTGTCGGTGTAGAAGATCAGCAGAAACGCCGAGATGTTGGCCCAGTAAAGATTCAGGCCCAGATCGCCGGCGCCGTAGCCGAGCTTTTCGCGCCAGCGCAGGGGCGCCGATGCAGGAGACGTTGCGGGGGGTGACGTCATCGGCAGACCTTCGCATGCGTTGTACCCGGCCGGGCACGCCGTTACGCTGGGTGCCCGCTCACCTGGCAAGGAGCGCCGACGCTACACCACGCATCGGCTGTCGCCAACGTGAAATCCGCTCAAATGCCGAATCGATCCGGAGATATAACCTGACGTGATGGACACCGCCGTTCCCGCCACGCCCGCGTCCGCTTCGCCCCTGGCCATCGTCGTGATGGGCGTGTCGGGCAGCGGCAAGACCACCATCGCGCAGGCGCTCGCCGCGCATTACGGCTACCGCTTTCTGGATGCCGACGACTACCACAGCGTGGCCGCACGCGCACAGATGGCCGCCGGCCAACCGCTCACCGATGCCATGCGCCTGCCCTGGGTGGAACTACTGGCCGCCACCCTGCGCGACTGCGTGCATGCCGGCGAATCGGTGGTGCTGGCGTTCTCGGGTTTACGCAGTACGCACCGGCAATTGCTGCGCGGCAGCGGCATACCCATGCGCTTCGTGTTCCTGCATGCGGCCCCGCACGTGATTGCCGCACGCCTGAGCGCGCGCGCCGGCCACTTCATGCCGCCCAGCCTGCTCGACAGCCAGCTGCAGAGCCTGGAGCTGCCGCTGGACGAAGCCGACGTGGTGTCGGTGGATGTGGACGCCACGGTGGCGGAGGTGGTGCAGGATGCGATCACGCAGCTAGCGCTGATCGCCCCCACTGCGGTGCACAACGCCGCACCCTCGCCTCAAAACGCCTGACGCACCAGCTAACGCAGCCCGGCAACGCACGCCCGGGCGTCTCCCGCTCACGTGGGAACAGGACGGCGCGCAGCACCGGATGGGGATGCAGGCCAAGCCACGTGGGTGCGGACGACACAGCGGCATCGCCCCTTACCTCTACGTGTTCGACGCACGCCGGCGGCGAGTGCCCCAAGGCACGCGTGACAACGGCGCGCAGGCAGTGCCATTCGCCAGAGGGGAGTGGGCTTACCCCTCACCGCAGCGTACGTTGCGTTCGATCAATCAGAACGCGCAACGCGTGCAGTGCTGCATGGCAATGCCACCACCACCGCCACCAGAGAACGCTGCGCAGCGCGCAGCGCTCGCGGCGTCACCGCCATGTCGATTCACCGCACAAGGTGGCGCAACATTTCCTGGTTACTTTTTGCAAACCGCTGATTTGCAGGGACATCCGGCGCTTTCTGGCTGAATCATTTTTTCTATCGCACACACACTGAATAGTGATGAATCATCACCATTTGTGCGATTAACGCACGCGTTGAACGCAAATTTTGCGAGCTGGTACGACCAGATCCAAGCAGACCCGACCACTCTCTGAATGCAGCGACCAAGGCCGTGTTGCACGGTCGCCGCAATCGGCGATCTTCATCCAGCAGATCCGGGGGGATCCAGCGCTTCCTTCCATCAATGGACACGCCGTGATGACAAATCCCAATCGCCGTTTGCGCTTACGCAGTTTGACGCTCATCCCTTGCCTGCTCGCCAGCGCAGTGGCTTTCGCCCAATCTGGCGCCACAACCGCGCAGGCGCCCGTGTCGTCGCTGGATACGCAGGCGTTCGCGCGCTCCGGCGAGGTCTGGCGCAGCTTCGGCAATGCACTTCCCTTCGCCAGTCCCACCAGTTGGCCGATTGCCGGCGGTGGTTATTTGAACCAGCGCTTCGCGCCAGGCGAGTGGAAGATCAATCGCAGCACCGTCTCCTCGCTCAAGCCGGCGTGGACCCTGACCACCACCGGCGACATCTCGGCAACGCCCAGCATCGAGGGCGGCACGCTGTATGTCCCCGACTGGGGCGGCACGCTGTACAGCGTCGATACCCAGACCGGCAAGCCGAACTGGCAGGCCAAGCTGTCCGACTACACCGGCAAGAGCACGTCGCTGTCGCGGACCACCCCGGCCATTACCCCCAAGAGCATCATCCTGGGCGACATGGCTGGCGGCACCGTGCTGGCCTTGGACAAGAAGACCGGCAAGTTGCTGTGGAAGAGCGAGGTGGAAACCAATTCGCAGGCCCAGATCACCTCGTCCCCTGTGGTCTACGGAAACCGCGTGTACCTGGGCGTGTCGTCCAGGGACTACGAGAGTCTTGATCCGACCCATCGGTTCTCGTTCCGCGGCAGCGTCGTGGCACTGGACCTCGCTACCGGCAAGAAGGTGTGGCAGTTCTACAACGCACCCGAGGGCTATACCGGCGCGTCGACATGGGGCCAGGTCGCCATCGATCCCATCGCACGCCGCATCTACTTCGGCACCGGCAACAACTACAACATTCCTGCCAGCGTGGGGAACTGCGTGTCCAACGCACGTTCGTACCGTGGCAGCGAGCTGACGGTGCAGGATGAACTCAACTGCATGGCGCCGGATAACTATGTCGACTCGGTGGTCTCGCTGAATCTGGACACCGGCAAGCTGGTCTGGGCAAACCGGAACCAGGGGTATGACGCCTGGAACCTGTCCTGCATCCTCGCTCCCACCAATGGCCTGTGCCCGAATACCCAGGCGACCAACCTGACCGGGCCCGACTACGATTTCGGTGGCGCAGGCATCAACCTGTTCTCCGTCCAGCGCGATGGCAAGCTGCAGCAATTGGTCGGCGCCGGCCAGAAGAGCGGCATCTACTGGGCCTTCGACGCCAAGACCGGCGCCAAGGTGTGGTCCACGCAGGTCGGCCCCGGTGGCACCACCGGCGGCATCGAGTGGGGCGCGGCGTTCGACCCCTACAAGTCGCGCGTGTATGTGGGGATCAACAACAATTTGAATACCCCCTACACGCTGGCGCCGGGCAATACCGTCAGCCATAACGGCGGTTCGTGGGCAGCGTTGGATGCGGCCACCGGCCGGATCCTGTGGCAGGTCAAGGCGACGGGCCTGAACCCCGTCAACCCGGTCGTGCCGGCGGGTGCCCAGGGCCCCATGAGCGTGTCGCCCAACCTGGTGTTTGCCGGCTCGATGGCAGGCAACATGGTGGCCCTGGACAGCGACACCGGCGCCACCCTGTGGAACTACAAGGCGACCGGCTCGGTGATGAGCGCACCATCGATCGTGGACGGTGCGCTGTACTGGGGCTCCGGCTATGCGCGCAACAACTTCGGCGTCGCAGCCACCGCTAACCAGTTGATCAAGTTCGTGCCGGACGCCCCTGCAGGCAAGTAGGGGTCAACATGGATGCTCTGCGCTGCCTGACGCGCAGCACGGCATGACAACGGCGCCACCTTCGGGTGGCGTCGTTGTGTCTGCAGTTGTCGTGATCCTCGCGCTCGATACGCGGGAGCATGCTGCATGTCTTGCTACTCGGGCATGGCCATAGCGAGGTACATTCGAGCTAACATCCGGTGCAATTGGCCGCAGCGCAGCGGCACTGTCTTTGAATTGCCGCTGCTGTGTGGACGCTCATTCCTCCAGGCGATGCGATGCGCACGCCTTGCATACCGATCGGCCAAGGCAACGACGCCGCGCCTCTGATCCGCATCCAACGCAGGTCACATGCGGCTGCCGGCCGAAGCATCGGCGCACCGTCCGACCGCGCTGTTGTAGCGGCAGGGCCGCTACAGGCGGGTCACCTGGCATAGCCGGATCTGCCCCGCCTCCAACCCATGCGCCTCGGCCGCCCGACGGCGCAGCGCGCACACCAATCCCGCTGCATCCAGCTCGCCATCGGCAGGCATGTCCACGCTGTGCGTCAATTGACCCCACACCACCGGCCGGCCATCGCAATAGCCTTCGTAGTCGGCAAAGTAATGCAGCTGGCGCGGCTCAGGTCCCGACATGGACATCGCCCTGGATCTCCGTGCAGCCCAGATGCTCCAGCGCGATTTCCAGCCCGAGCAGATAACTCTGCGCGCAGTAGCCGCGCACGGTTGCAATGCAGGGCGCAAACCCCGGTGGCAAGCACCGCTCCGGCCGGTCCGCACTGTCGTCGTGGGTCTCCACGAACGGATACGGCAATGCGCCCAGCACACGGTGCAGACGCGCACTGTCCACGCAACTGCCCGGATCGATCAACGCGATCTCCATCCGCGCCTGCCCCGCCACGCGCAAGGCATCCAGCAGTTCCTGCTCCGACTCACAGGCCCGCAATGCCACGGTCTTGCCCGCATCGCCGGCGCATTGCACCAGCTGGCGAATGACGGCCCGCGGCAACGGCTGCGGCCCACGCACCAGCGGCAGCGATGCCTCCGGCCCACGCACGATCATGATCGACATGGCGCGCTCCTCAGGCAGCAACGCGCAACGGCGCGTGCAGCGATGGCAGACAGCGCGCGGCAATGCCGAGCGACATCGCATACGCACGCGGCGCATCGTGCGGCGTGATCACTACCGCCAGCGGCGCGTGCTGCGCATGCAGCCACGGCTCCAGCTCCTGATCGGCATCTGTATGCAGCTCGATATACGGCGTGGGCAACGCATCCACGGCTGCCCGCAAGGCCCGCGCGCAACTGCGCTCGGACAAGGGCAGATCGCCCGAATCCAGCAACACCAGCTCCACCTCGGCATCGCCACCGGCCGCATGCAACTCGGCGATCAAACTATCCACATCGGCACACGCCAGCGTGCGCAACGCGCGGCCAGCACACTCAGGCAACTGCATCGGCGCCAACTGCGCCGGGTCAGCCTGAGGCCCACGCAAAATCAGGATACACATCGTGTTTGGCTCAACGCACCACAGTGCGGGAGTGCCAAGGTAGGCCTGCGCGGCATAAAGGAGCCATTCGCATGCCAGGGCGCCGGCATAAAAAGTGCGTAATGCCTGCGCGATGCCGGTGCGCCGCGCCCGACAACGCGGCTGAAGAGGTTGTAGATAAAACTGCAGCGCTCAACCTGGCGATGCCTCACGCATGGCCGCACATCCCTGATATCTGCATGTGTCAGGTCTCGACCTGACACATGCGGCGCCACGCACACCACGTGATGCACTGGTGCGCGATTGACTGCTATTTTTCCCGCCGCCAGTTCACCGATCCCTTGGTCTCCACCGTGCTCGATTCGGCCTCGATATCGAAGCCGCGGCTGAGCAGGTATTTCAGCGTCAGTACCGAGCCGCTGCCGACCATCGAGACGCCGTAGCCGACGTAGAGTTTGGGCGAGAGGTATTTGCCGAAGCCGACGACCGAGCCGCCGAGGGTGCTGGATTCGCTGACGCCGGCTTCGTCCAGGCCGAGCTTGGCGCCGATCTGCGAGGCGATCAGGCTGCTGCCGGCCGAGAGTGCCGCCGAGGCGGCGCTGACCTGCTGGGTTTCGTCGCTGCTGGCGGTGGACAGGCCGCGGCCGAGCACCAGGTACGACAGCGCCTCCGATTGCGACATCGCCGGTTCCGACCAGACATCCGCACGCGGCGATTCGGCACGTCCGCTGACGTCGATACCGGCGGTGACATCGCCGATCTTGCGTTCGGCGCGCAGGCTCACGCGCGGGTCGGAGACGATGTTGTTGTTCCAGGTCAGCTGGCCGCGGCTGATGGTCAGGTCCTGGCCATAGGCCTTGTAGCGACCACGCACATCCAGCCCGCCGTTGGCCGTCATTTCGCGGCCCGGGCGTGCGCGGATCTGCATCTGCCCGCTCAGCCCGCCCTTCAGGCCGAAGCCGCTCATGTTGACCTTGTCGCCGAGCACGATGGCCAGGTCCATATCCAGCGGCGAGGCCGGCGTTTCTTCCGGGTCCACCGGGTCCAGCACCACCACGTCTTCGGACACCGAGGTGCCGCGGTCCAGCCGTTCCAGATCGATGTCGGCTTCGGGCACGGTGACCTTGCCGCGCAGCTGCATCGTGTTGTCGGTGATGCCGAACTGCATGTCCGGATTGGCAATGATGCGCAACTCGCTGGTGTTGTAGGCCAGCACGTTTTCGCCGCGGATATTGAGCAGCAGCGGCGTGCTGGTACCGAACCACGACAGCCCGCCATCGATGTTGAGCGTGCCCTCGCCGGACTTGGCCGATGCGGTGATCTTGGCCGAGCCATCCGGCAGCGCGTCGAAGCGCCCCTTGCCTTCGCTGAGGGTCAAGCCCATCGACGGGTATTCGGCGGTGAAATCGCTCAGCGTGGCGTCGCCGCCCAGCAGCGGTTTGTCGCGGGTGCCGCGCAGGCTCACATGGCCTTCGACCAGGCCCTTGGGCCGCACCACGTCAGCCACGACCAGCTCCAGCCAGTACAGCCGCGACATGTTGAGATACAGCTCGCCGTTGAGCGGTGCGTACGCATCCCAGCCGGTGTTGAACTTGGCATCGACAAAGCCCGCGCCCTGGAAGCCGATACCGAGCTTGGCCTGGATCTGCTGCTGGGTGAAATCGGCCTGCACGCTGAACTGGTCGTAGCGCAGCAACTCGCCGCGATTGGGATTGCCGGCCACCGCGGCGTAACGGGTTTCGCCGAGGCGAATGCCGCCTTCCGGCGAGGCAATACGCAGGCTGCCTTCCCAGGCGTTGCCGCGCGGCTTGAAACTGCCGTCCAGCGACAGCTCGCCACGCAGATAGATCTGCCGGCCTTCCTGCTTGGGCAACCACGGTTGCACCAGCGCCAGCGGCAATGCGTCTCCGTGGACCACCATGCCCTCGCGCGGCCAGTTGGCGCTGGCGCACAGCGCGCCGCCGGTGGCCGCGCCCAGGCAGGTATCGGACAAGGTAAATGCAGCGCCATCGGTGCTGAACTGCGCCGGCTGGCGCAGCGCCCAGGCATCGCCCTTGGCCGGGGCGATCCGCAGCGTGGCGACCTGGCCCTGCCAGCGCTCGCCATTGCGGCGCACATCGCCCTGCAAGGCGACGCTGGCCATGCTGTTGGCAATGTCGGCATCCAGGCGCAAGGCTTCCACCGCACCGCGCGCCTGCACGCGCACGCTGTCCAGCACCACGCCCGCCTCGATGGCAGTGCCCTGCAAGGCCAGCTGCCCGTCGCTGCCGCGCCACGGCAGGCGGCCGCGCAGGCTGATGCTCTGCGCGCTATAGGTGTCCCAGCGCAAGCCATTGCCGGCGATGTCGGCAGTGATGTCCGGCGCATCGCGCTTGCCGCTGACCTGCAGCTGCCCGCGCACCACACCGGTGGCACCCGGCAGCACATCGTCCAGCTGCAAGGGCTGCAGCTGCGCGGCGATGTCGAGCTGGTCGCCCACCTTGCCCTTGGCGTTGATGCGGCTATTGCCCAGCGCCAGTTGCAACTCACCCTCGCCTTGTTCGCCACGCAGTGCGAACTTGCCATTGGCCGACAGCGCGCGTTGACGCAGCTGGCCGGTCAGGCTGGGGATGTCTGCAGTGGCCTCGAAGCCCGGCGAGACACCGCCGGCCGGTGCCGGCAACTGCCGGCCCTTGGAGGCGACCTTGCCAGAGAGATTGCCGTTCCATCCTGGCGCGAAATAGCCCGGATCGAACTTGGCCAGTTGCGCGGTGACGTCCCACTGCAGCTCCGGCGTCCAGCCCACCTCGCCGGTGAGATCCAGCGAACCGCCCGGCGTTTTCGCCTGCACCTGCTTGAGCTGCGCGCGTTGATCGTTGCCGCGGCTATCGAACACCAGCGCGGCCTGTTGGCCGTCGCGCTCCAGCGTGGCGCGGCCGATCGCCGCCCAGGCCTTCAAGGTGCCGGCAACGCCCAGGCGCGCCTCTTTCAACTCCACCGGCACCAGCGGTGCATCCGGGGTGGCTGGGTCCGGCGTCGGGGTGAAGCGCAGGCCGCTGGCGTTGACGGCAAACCGGAAACTCGGATTCTGGGTATCGCGGAAATCGGCGGTGCCGCGCAGCTGGGTGCGGCCTTCGAAGGTGTCGATCACCAGCGGTTCGACGGTCAGTACCTGATCGGCCAGGCTGATATGCGACGGCTGCAGGGTCGCGCTCAACTCGCCCTGTTTGATGCTGCCCTGCAGGTCGGCGTTGCCGCCCTTGCCGGAGGCTGTCAGGTTCAATGCGATGGGTGTGGCCGGCGCGCTGGGCGCGCCATCGGCAGCCGGAATCAGCAGCGAGGTGTCCAGCGCCTCGGTGACGGCCTTGAACGCCCAGGTCGGGTCGTCGCGACCGGTGAACACCATGCTGGCCTGCAGTGGTGCCGGCGCGCGGCCGGCGATGGCCACTTCCATCTTGTCCAGATCGCCGCGTGCGACCAGCCCCAGGCTGGCCGGCGTACGCCCGCGCGCGGCCGGCAGCACTGCGGTGGCGGTGAGATCGGCGTGGTAATCGTCGTTGGGAATGTAGTCGCCATGCAGGCGGAAGTCGCCCATGTCGGTGTCGACCACCAGATCGCGCGTGCGCAGCTCGCCGGTGGCCACTTCCAGGCCGCCCTGCACGGTGTGCAGCACGATCATCGGCTGCTGCAGCTGGGTGATGCGCAGGTTCTGCACATCGATCTTGTCGGCCTGGATCGCCAGCGGCACGTTGATCTGCGGCAGCGACTCCGGCCAGCTGGGCAAGGTGAACGGCTCGTCGCTCTTGCCGAGGTTCAAGGTGGCATTGCTCACCTGCACGGCGTCCAATTGCAGCTTGCGCCCCAGCAGTGGGCGCAGATCCGGCTCCAGGTACACGCGCTCGGCGGTGAAGTGGATGTCCTGATATTTGAAGTCGACGTTGCGCAAGGTCAACGGACCCGCCACCGGGCCTTCGACGGTGCCGTAGGTAAAGCTGGCGCCCACCGGCAGGCGCGCCACCACCTGGGCCAGCAACACATCGCGCCCGGCCACGGTCTGCAGCAACCAATAGATCGCGATCAAGGCCAGCAGCACCAGCCCCAGCACGGTCAGGCCCGAGCCCACCCAGAAGCGGCGCCGGCGGTAGAAGCGTGCGCGGCGCGGCGCGGAAGGCGGCGTGGGTGTACTCACAGGTTGGCACCGATATCGATATACAGCTGGAACTGCGAGTCGGGGTCGTTCAGGCCGTGCGCGATATCCACGCGCACCGGCCCCACCGGCGAGCGCCAGCGCAAGCCGAAGCCGATACCGGTATGCCAGTCGGGCGTGTTGTCGAACGCGCTGCCGCTGTCGACGAACACCGCCCCGCCCCACGGCCCGCCCTTGAGGTAATGCTCGTACTCGGCACTGGCGGTGACCGCATTCTTGGCACCCAGCGCGAATTCGTCCGGCTTGGGCGTGCGCGGCCCCACTTCGCGGAATGCATAGCCGCGGATGCTGTTGGCGCCACCGGCGAAGAAGCGCAGGCTCGGCGGCATCGCGACCAGATCGCTGGTCCAGGTGGTGCCGCCTTCGCCGCGCAGGATCACCCGCCCGTTGTCGCCGGCGCCGAGGAACCAGCGCAGCTGCCCATACAGCTGGCCGAAGTTGGTGTCCGAGCCCGCCCCTTCGGCGCCGCCACGGATGAACATCTGCGCCGACACGCCGCTGCGCGGAAACAGCCGATCATCGACATTGACGTAGTTGGCCTGCAACTGCGGATAGATCAGAGTGGAGGTTTCGTATACCGCCCCTTCGAAGTCGTTGCCGCTGCTGAAGCGCCAGCGCTCGCGCAAGGCGTTGATGGAGGCGATCGCGCTCCAGCGCTCGTTGATCTGGCCGCTGCGGCTGCCGGTGAGCTTGACGTTGCGCAGGTCGATGTACTCAGTCTGCTCGTCATACAACCGCGCCGAGGCCGTATACCAGCCGTCCAGCCAGCGGAACGCCGGCACCCGGTAGCTGGTGGTCAGGCTCTTGCGGTTCTGCGCGTAGTCCAACTGCGTGTCCATCTTGTGGCCGCGCGAGTTGACGTAACGCCGCTCCACGCCGCCGCGCACACCGGCGCCGCTCTCGCTGCCGTAGCTCAGGCCCGAGGTGTAGACGGTGCGCTTGGCACGGGTGAGCTTGACGTCCACCGGCACGCGGCCATCGGCGTCGGCCTCCTCGGGCTTGGGCTGGATGTCGATGCTGCTGAAGTAATCCAGCTTGGTCAGCGACTCGCGCAGCCGGTCCAGCTTGCCCTCGTGGTAGTAGCTGCCCTCGTCCCAGTACACCAGCGGGTCGAACAGCCCGTCTCGGAAGTAGTCGTAGTCGAAGCGCACCTTGCCCATGTCGTAGCGGCGGCCGCTGTCCCAGTTCAGATCGATGTCGGCGGCGTGTTCGGCGCGCGTCACTGCCACCCGGCGCTGGGTGAAATCGGCATCGAAATAGCCACGCTCGGCCAGGCGCCGGGTGATGCGCACC
Source organism: Xanthomonas sp. CFBP 7698 (assembly GCF_003600855.1). Classification (NCBI taxonomy): domain Bacteria; kingdom Pseudomonadati; phylum Pseudomonadota; class Gammaproteobacteria; order Lysobacterales; family Lysobacteraceae; genus Xanthomonas; species Xanthomonas sp. CFBP 7698. The sequence goes on along the minus strand of NZ_PRDN01000005.1, from coordinate 15,724 downwards.
TTGCTGGCCTCGTACTGCGGATGACTGAAGACCTGGCCTTCACGCGGCTCGAACTGCTTGAGGTCTTGCCCCAGGTAGCGGTCCTGCTCGGCCCAGCCGGTGATGGAGATATGCGAGGTGCGCACCCGCACCGGCTCGCCGCGGTCCACCGTGATCACCACCGTGACCCGGTCGCCGTTGCGCGGCGCCGCCAGCTCGATGGTCGGCGAGTAGTAGCCGAACGGCTCCAGCGCCTCGCGCGTCTGTCGCTCGGCCTGGGCCAGCAGATATTCCAATCGCGACTCGCCCTGCTCCTTGCCCACGGCCTCATACAGAGACAGGGAGACCTCGATGTTCTCGATCATCTCGGCGTCGTCGCCGTCGTCCAAGCCCTTGATTTCGATCTTGTCGATGGTTGCCCGAGCTACCGCTGGCAGCGGAACAAGCAGGGTACACAGCAGGGAGAGAGCAAACGCGACTTTAAGCATCGGCCAAGGATACCCAGCCTCGGTGTGAAGGGACAAAAAATCTGAGCAAACGCGACTATACGGCGCCCAATGGACTGGTTAGAGTCGGGGTGTTGTTAACGTTTCGTTGACACCCATCGCGTGCGGCGTCCCCCGATCACCGCGCGCCCGTTCTACACCTTTGGAGAGAGGTTTTCATGAAGCGTCATTTGCTGGTTACCGCCGTGTGCACTGCCCTGGCGATGCCGTCGCTTGCGATGGCACAGGATCAAGATGCAGTGACCGAATTGAACAAGGTCACGGTGACGGGATCGTTGATCCCCCGTTCCCAGGTCGAAACTGCAACGCCGGTCTTCTCGATCACCGCCCAGGACATCCAGCGTCGTGGCTTCAAGGACGTCTACGACGTGCTGCGCTCGCAACCGATGGCCACCGGTTCGGTGCAGGACGGCCAGTTCAGCAACGGCTTCACCGCTGGCGCCAAGTCGCTGAGCCTGCTCGGCCTGGATCCCGGCTTCACCCTGGTGCTGATCGATGGGCGGCCGATGGCCGACTACCCGTTGCTCTACAACGGCCAGAGCAACTTCGTCGATCTGGCCAGCGTGCCGGTGGGCATGGTCGAGCGCATCGACGTAGCGCCCGGTAACCAGTCCTCGATCTACGGCTCCAGCGCAATTGCCGGCGTGGTCAACATCATCCTGAAAAAGCGCATGGACGGCGTACAGATGAACTACCGCATGGGCACCTACGACGGCGGTGGCGGCAACAACCAGCGCTTCCAGCTCACCGGCGGCAACGAGATCGGCGGCGCCAACATCGTGTGGGGCCTGCAGCTCAACAACCAGGACCCGATTTACGGCTACCAGCGCCGCGATTTCGACTCCACCAACGACAATCCGGACCCGACCCTGCGTTACGGTTCACGCATCGCGCTGCACAGCCTCCCCGGCCCCCCGGCCAGCTATGTCGATCCAGGCGCAGACAACTGCGCTGCGTTGGGCCCGCTGTTCAATGGTTCGGTGCAGTACGACAACCGCGCCAACCGTGGCAACTTCTGCAGCAGCCGCGCAGTACCAGGCTATGCCAGCATCCTCAACAAGGAGCGCAGCGCCAGCGGCTATGCCAACCTGAGCTATGCGTTCAACGACAACGCCGAGCTGTACTCGACCCTGTTGCTCAACCGCACAAAGGTCGAGGTCAATAGCGGACCTCGCTTCTGGCAGAGCTCAGTCGACACCGGCGGCTTGTTCTACAACCAGGACAGCCAGCAACTGGAGGGGTATCAGCGCACCTTCGCGCCAGAAGAAACCGGCAACAACGATTTCAACAACAACCGCCAGACTGCCGATTCCTACAACATCGCGCTCGGCCTGAAAGGCGGCCTGGGTGCCAGCAACTGGACCTACGATGCGTATTACGCGCGCTCGGAATATCGTATTGATAGCCGCCAGCAGTGGCCGCTGGCGGACCGCATCGAAGATTTCTTCCGCGAACAGTTCCTTGGCGCACAGCAAGGCGAGTACTACGGCTACCCGATCTACTCGCCCAACGATGCCAACTTCTATCGCGCATTGACGCCGGCGCAGTACCGCAGCTTCAACGATGAAATCCGCACCAAGTCCAGGACCTGGACCCAGAACGTCAACCTGCAGCTGACCAACACCGAATTGTTCAACCTGCCGGCCGGTGCGGTCGGCATTGCCGGCGTGTTGCAGGCAGGGAATCAATACTGGACCAACCCAACCGATCAACGTGTCATTGCCGGCGATTTCTACCAGCTGACCGGCACCCAGGGCAGCGGCAAGCGCGAGAACTGGGCGGCGGCCTTCGAAATGCGCGTGCCGATCCTGAGCACGTTGACCGCCAATCTGTCCGGCCGCTACGACGACTACAAGAACCAGGGCGGCGGCGGCGATTCCAAGTTCACCTACAAGGCCGCGCTGGAATTCCGCCCAATCGATTCGCTGCTGTTCCGCGGCAACTACGCCACTGCCTTCAAGGCACCGGACATGGCGTTCTCGTTCGCTGGCGACAGCGGCTTCTTCCAGAGCGTCAATGATTATTACCGTTGCGCGGTCGAAGAACCCGGCGTGCCGATCTCCGACTGCACCTATGCCGGCAGCAGCATCCAGGGCCGTCGGTCCGGCAATGCGGATCTGAAGTCGATCACCGCAAAGTCCTGGGGTGCCGGTGTGGTGTGGTCGCCGAGCGCACGCTTCAGCGTCAATGCCGATTACTACAACATCAAGATCGACGACAAGGTCAGCGACCTTAGCACCGATGCATTACTGCAGAACGAATCGGCCTGCCGGCTCGGCGCGCTGGACATCAACTCGCCAACCTGCGTGGACGCGCTGTCGCGTATCGACCGCACGGCCACCGATGCGCCGGTCCCCAATCGCCTGAGCAACATCCGTATCAATCCGGTCAACATCTCCAACGAGGAAATCTCCGGCGTACTGACCAAGGCGACCTACAACCTGGCCACCGAATCCTGGGGCCTGTTTGTGTTCGACGCGCAGTACAACCTGACGCTCAAGCACGAAAGCCAGCAATTCCCGCAAGACCCGGTACGCGACCTGCTGAGCGAACCGTTCTTCTCTTCCGAGTTCCGCAGCATCACCAATGCCTCGATCACCTGGCAGAAGAATGCATGGACCACCACCTTGTTCGGCCAGCGCTACGGCCGTACCCCTAACTTCACCGCACAGCAGAGCACCGATGGCTATGCGGTGGAGGGCGCACGCAAGGTCGGCGCCTGGACCACGGTCAACGCAACACTGGACTATGCGATCAACGACGACATCTCGCTGACAGCCACCGTCAACAATCTCGCCGACACCCGTCCGCCACGTGATCGTACCTACACCGATTACCCGTACTACAACATCTTCAACTACACCGGGTTCGGCCGTTCCTACATGCTGGAATTGAACTGGCGCTTCGGCGCGCAGTGAGTCGTTGCATTGCGTACCGCCAGCGGCAGCCATGACGGCTGCCGCTGGCGTTTTGGGTTCGCGAGATGGGTCCCGGCCCCGTTGCTTGGATGCCTGCAGCAGCTGCGTTCGAGACGTTATACGGGTGGCGCCGCCAGGTTGCCTGCTGCATACCGAAGCATCGCGCGCCGGGCGCGCAAGCAAGTTAAGGCGCGTGGATCTTCAGGTGCAGCACTTCATCCGCTGTATTCGGCCCCGCTGAAGCAGGCCTATGTCGCGATCAGGCCTGCCTGCAACAACGCCTGCCGCAACGGCTCCAGCTGCGTGGCATAGCGCCGCCACTCTTCCACGTTGCGCCCGTGCACGCCTTCGCGCACCTGCACGCTGCTGAGCGTTGCCGATGCGGCGGCATTGCGGGTGATGTCGATTTGCCCAGGCTCGATGTCCAATCCGCACTGCGTCATCAACTGCTCCAGCACCCTGGATGGATCACGCACCATCTGCGCGTAGTCCACATCGATCACCCGGCCCGGCAATGCCGCGCGCCATTGCGCCATCAACGCGTGATACGCCTGGTAGTGACGCGCCAGCGTGTGCAGGTCGTAGCTGTAGGCGTACGAATCGCCGAACAGCGCGCGGTAATTGGAGAAGCACACCGCCATCGGCTCGCGCACCAGATGCACGATCAACGCGCCCGGCAATGCGCGTGCGATTGCGCCGATCGCCACCGCATTGGCCGGCAATTTATCGATGTACCAGCGCGCCGCTCCGGCACGCCACTGGGTCTGTTCAAGATACCGTGCGCCGATCTGGGCGTAGTCCAGGGTGGGAAGCGCCTGCAGCAGGCGCGCATCCAGCAGGCTGCGGCCGGCCTGGTCTGCGCCCCAACGCAGCTGATGGCCGAAATCGTTCAATTCGCCGGCCGAGACGATCTGCGAATGGTTGCCCAGCATCCGCTCCAGCACCGTGGTGCCCGAGCGTGGCAGGCCCAACACAAAGATCGGCTGTGGGCCGTGTACGTTGGCAGATTCCTGCGCGGCGAAGACACCTTGTTCGGCCAACGCGCCCAACTGCGCGTATAGCGTTGCTTCGGCGTCAGCATCGTGGCGCAAGCGCGCATGCATCACTGCGTTGCCGTGGGCCAGCGCGTCCCAGGCGGCATCGTTCTGGCCGAGATCTTCCAGCTCCTTGTACAGCGCAAACGCCACCCCGGCGCGGTCTTCGCCATCGGGTTTGGCTAACTGCAGCTGCTGACGCAATTGATCGACATGGTGGCTGCTGACGGTTTGGCGGCGCAGGCGCGCACGTGTCAGCGCAGCGCGCCCGTAACCAGGCTTCAGTGCCAAGGCGTGATCCAGCGCCTGCGCTGCATCGTCGAGGCGATTATTGAATTGCAGTTGCACCGCAAGAAAGAATCGGAAGTCAGGGCCATCAAAACCACACCCCTGCGCGCGCTGCATCATCGCCAATGCGTCGACGTGTTCGCCCAAGGATTGGTGTACGTGCGCGAGCAAGGCCAAGGTCGCACCGTCACGACACTGCGTCACAGATGGATGCCGCAGCAGCGCGTGCAGTTCGCGGTGCTCGCCCACGCGCAACAAGGCCTGCGCCACACGGCAACGCATCGTCACATCGTCGCCGACATCGCGTGCGGCCAACCGGAGTTGCGTGACCGCCTCGCGCATCCTGCCATTGGCCAACACGGTGCCGGCCAGCAGCACGCGTGCCGCCACATGTGTTGGCTCAACCGCCAGCAGCGCCTGCAAGGCAGACGCCGCCACAGCCAGGTCGCGCCGTGCCAACGCGGCCTGCGCGGTCTGCCAGTGCGCCGCGCCGGCGGACGCTGCCATCAGCTGGACAGATGCTCGATGGCGGCAACGCTGCCGAGACGGTCGCCGAGCTTCTTGAGCAGGGCCAGGCGGTTGGCACGCAGTTGCGGGTCTTCGGCATTGACCATGACGCCGTCGAAGAAGGCATCGACCTGCGGGCGCAGGCGGGCCAGGCGGGCGAGCACGGCGACGTAATCGTGGCGATGCAGCGCATCGCCGGTGTCGCCGATGGCCGCTTCTACCGCTTCGGCCAGGGCTTCTTCGGCCGGTTCGCGCAGCAGGCTGGTGTCGATGTCGCCGGGAATCTCGCCCTCGACCTTGCGCAGGATGTTGCGGATGCGCTTGTTGGCGGCGGCCAGGGCTTCGGCTTCGGGCAAGGTGGCGAAGATGCCGATGGCGTCGATGCGGCGGTCGAAGTCGTAGAGGGAGCCGTGGGTCGCGCCCAGGTGCGCTCCTACGCCCAGCGGTGTAGGAGCGCCCTCGGGCGCGACCGAGAACAAGCCAGCGACGGCATTGAAATGCGTTGCTGGCACGCCTTTGTCCGCGTAGTAGCCGCGTAGGCGGTCGAGGATGAAGTCGAAGATTTCATCGTCTTGGCTGGTCTGCGCCAACGCACTTTTTGCATCTTTTTCGATAGGTTGCGGCACTGTGGCGCCGGCTTCTCTGACCTTTGCTAGCGCAGCTTCTGTCTTGAGTAAGTGGCGGGCGCTTGCCTGCAGATTGATCTGATTTCTGGCCTCGGTAAGCAATTTCTTGAGGTCAAAGTCAAACCCCGACTCAATCACCGTCCGCGCCAACCCCAACGCGTTACGCCGCAGCGCAAACGGATCCTTGTTACCGGTCGGCTTCAGACCCGCCGCAAACCCACCGGCCAAAGTATCCAGACGCTCGGCGATCGCCAGCACCTTGCCCAACGGCGACAGTGCGATATCGTCGCCGGCAAACCGTGGTTGGTAGGCCTCGTCGATGGCCAGCGAAATCTCGCTCGGCTCGCCAGCGGCCTTGGCGTAATGGCGGCCGGCAATGCCCTGCAATTCCGGGAATTCATTGACCATGCGCGACTGCAGATCGTTCTTGGCCAGTTGCGCGGCACGCCGCGCCTGCACCGGATCGGCGCCCACCTGCGGGGCGATGACTTCGGCCAGCGCCGCCACGCGCGCGACCTTGTCGGCCACGCTGCCGAGCTTGGCCTGATACGTGACAGTGGCCAGGCCTGCGCCCATCGCTTCCAGGCCCTGCTTGAGGTCCTCGTCGAAGAAGAACTTGGCATCGGCAAAGCGCGGGCGGATCACGCGCTCGTAGCCCTTGGCCACTTCGGCCACATCCTTGGAGACGATATTGGCGATGCCGATGAACTGCTCGGTCAACTTGCCGCCGTCGTCCAGCACCGGGAAGAACTTCTGGTTGATCTCCATGGTCTCGATCAGCGCTTCCTGCGGCACCGCCAGGAAATCGCGTTCGAAACTGCACAACACCGCCGACGGCCATTCGACCAGGTTGACCACCTGCTCCAGGTTGTCATCGCTGATGCGCGCACTGCCGCCGGCCTGTTTGGCGGCCGCTTGCACTTCTTCAACGATGCGGGAGCGGCGCGCGTCGGCGTCCACCAGCACATGCGCGGCGCGTAGCGCCGCGACGTACTCGCCCGGCGCGGCCAACGACACCGCTCCTTCATGCATGAAGCGGTGGCCGCGCGTGATGCGATCGCCGCGCACGCCCAGCAATTCGGCCGGAATCACCTCATTACCGAACAACAGCACCAGCCACTGCACCGGCCGGGCAAAGGCGTACTCGTGCGCGCCCCAGCGCATCGGCTTGGGGATCGGCATGGCAGCGATGGCTTCGCGCAGGATGTCGGGCAACAGGTCGGCAGTGCGCGCGCCCGGCGTCACCGCGCGGTGCACGAAGCGCTCGCCCTTGGCGTCGCTGGTGCGCTCCAGCGCGGTCCAGTCGATGCCGGCCTTTGCCGCAAATCCGGCCAGCGCCTTGGTCGGTTGGCCTTCGGCATCCAGCGCGATAGTGAGATACGGCCCAAGCACTTCGGAGCGCTGCTCAGGCTGCTCGGCCGCCACGCCCGGCAACAACACCGCCAGCCGGCGCGGGGTAGATAGCGGCTTGGCATCGCCACGGGTGATGGCAACGCCGCGCTTTTCCAGCCCGGCCAGCACACCGTCGAAGAAAGCCTGCGCCAGGCCCGGCAGCGCCTTGACCGGCAGCTCTTCGGTGCCCAGTTCGATCAGCAGGGGAAGTTGTTCGCTCATGTGACATGGACCTTTGCGTATTCCCTTCTCCCGTCGGGAGAAGGTGCCCCGAAGGGGCGGATGAGGGTACGGGCGAAGCTCTATGGAGTTTGGGTGCGTGAGGGCTGCGCCCCGTACCCTCACCCCAACCCCTCTCCCGCAGGAGAGGGGCTTATTGCTTCCTTCTCCCCTTGGGAGAAGGTGTCCCGAAGGGGCGGATGAGGGTACGGGCGAAGCTCTGTGGAGTTTGGGTGCATGAGGGCTACGCCCCGTACCCTCACCCCAACCCCTCTCCCGGTGGGAGAGGGGCTCTCGTTACTTCTTCACCCCGGGGAACCCCAGCTTCTCGCGCTGCGCGTAATACGCCTGCGCCACGCCTTGCGCCAGCGTGCGCACGCGCAGGATGTAGCGCTGGCGCTCGGTGACGCTGATCGCGCGGCGTGCATCCAGCAGGTTGAAGGCGTGGCTGGCCTTGGTCACCTGCTCATACGCCGGCAACGGCAGGCCGACCTCGACCAGGTGCCTGGCCTCGGCTTCGCAGGCATCGAAACGGTGAAACAGCTCGGCCACATTGGCGTGCTCGAAGTTGTAGGTGCTCTGCTCCACCTCGTTCTGGTGGTACACATCGCCATACGTCACCGCGGCGCCATCCGGGCCGTAGGTCCATACCAGGTCGTAGACGTTGTCGCAGCTCTGCAGGTACATGCACAGCCGTTCCAGCCCGTAGGTGATCTCGCCCAGCACCGGCTTGCACTCCAGCCCGCCAGCCTGCTGGAAGTAGGTGAACTGGGTCACCTCCATGCCGTTGAGCCAGACTTCCCAGCCCAGGCCCCAGGCACCGAGCGTGGGCGATTCCCAGTTGTCTTCGACAAAGCGCAGGTCATGCACCAGCGGGTCGATGCCCAGCGCCTTGAGCGAGCCCAGGTACAGGTCCTGGATGTTGTCCGGGTTGGGCTTCATCGCCACCTGGTACTGGTAATAGCGCTGCAGGCGGTTGGGATTCTCGCCGTAGCGGCCATCGGTGGGACGGCGCGAAGGCTGCACATACGCCGCATTCCACGGCTCCGGTCCCAGCGCGCGCAGGAAGGTGGCCGGGTGGAACGTGCCCGCGCCCACTTCCAGGTCCAACGGCTGGATCAGCACGCAGCCCTGGTCGGCCCAGTACTGGTTGAGGGTCTGGATCAGGCCCTGGAACGTGATTGGAACGCGGGGGGAATCGGACATGCAGCAAGGGCCGTGCGAAAGGGGTGCGCTAGTATACCGGCCCACCCGCAGCGCTTCGCCGCGGGCGATTGCGGCAGGGGACAACCAGCATGGAACAGCGGCGCACCGCCGATCCGGATAACGCAGTGGCATTGCTGCCGCGCGGCCGGCTGATGTTCGACTCGGTGGCCGCCGCGTTGCTGGCCGATGGCATGGTGGTGGCGCACGAGCACGAGCGCGTGCAGTTCTCCGCGGCCGGCGCGCGCAACGCCAGCGACGTGCATCCGCTGGTGCTGCTGGCCAACCTCAAGCTGCACGCCGCGCAGCCACCGGCCGGTGAACTCGGCCTGGAACGGCTCACCGAGTGGCTGGCGACCCGCACCGGCCTGCGTTACCTGCGTATCGATCCCACCCGCATCGATGTGGCCGCCGTCACCGGCGTGGTCTCGCACGCGTATGCGCGCCGCCACCGCATCCTGCCGCTGGCGCTGGATGCCGAGCGCGTGCTGATCGCCACCAGCGAGCCGCTGGCGCTGGAATGGCTGGCCGACGTGCAGCACTTGAGCCGACGCCGCATCGAGCTGGCGCTGATCAACCCGCTGGACCTGCATCGCTACACGATGGAGTTCTTCGGCGTGACCCAGTCGGTGCGCGGCGCGCGCGGCGATGCGCGCAGCACCGAGTCCAATGCGGGCCTGCCCAGCTTCGAGCAGCTGGTGGAACTGGGCCGCGCCGGCGACGTCAATGCCGACGATCACCACATCGTGCATATCGTCGACTGGCTGCTGCAATACGCCTACGAGCAGCGGGCCAGCGACATCCACCTGGAACCGCGCCGCGAGGCCGGGCGCATGCGCTTCCGCATCGACGGCGTGCTGCACAAGGTGCTGGAAGTGCCGCCCTCGGTGATGACCGCCGTGGTTAGCCGCATCAAGGTGCTCGGCCGTATGGACCTGGCCGAACGCCGCCGCCCGCAGGACGGCCGCATCAAGACCCGCTCGCCGGGCGGGCGCGAGGTGGAAATGCGTTTGTCCACGATGCCCACCGCCTTCGGCGAGAAATGCGTGATGCGCATCTTCGACCCGGATTCGGCGTTCAAGAGCATCGAGCAGCTCGGCTTCAGCCCCGAGGAGGCCGCCGGCTGGAGCGCGCTGGTAGAGCGCCCGCATGGCATCGTGCTGGTCACCGGCCCCACCGGCTCGGGCAAGACCACCACGCTGTATTCCACGCTCAAGCGCCTGGCCACGCCGGACGTGAACGTGTGCAGCGTGGAAGACCCGATCGAAATGATCGCGCCGGAATTCAACCAGATGCAGGTGCAGCAGAACATCGACCTGGATTTCGCCAGTGGCGTGCGCACGCTGCTGCGGCAGGACCCGGACATCATCATGATCGGCGAAATCCGCGACCTGGAAACCGCGCAGATGGCGGTGCAGGCTTCGCTCACCGGGCATCTGGTGCTGTCCACGCTGCACACCAACGATGCCGCCTCGGCGATCACCCGCCTGCTGGACCTGGGAGTACCGCACTACCTGGTGGCCTCCACGCTCAACGGCGTGCTCGCGCAGCGGCTGGTGCGCACCCTGTGCGTGCACTGCAAGCGCCCGCACACGCTCAGCGACGCCGACTGGGCAGCCATCCGCGAGCCCGGCGAAGCGCTGCCGGAACCACTCAACGTGCACGCACCGGTCGGCTGCCTGGAATGCCGCCGCACCGGCTACCTAGGCCGGGTGGGCCTGTACGAACTGTTGCCGGTCACTCCCCGCCTGCGCACCCTGATCCGCCCGGACACCGAATTGGCCAGCTTCAGCCACGCCGCCCGCGGCGAAGGCCTGCGTACGCTGCGGCGCACCGGGCTGGAAAAGGTCGCCGCCGGGCTGACCACGGTGGAAGAAGTGCTGTCGGTATTGCCGCCCCGGGAGTAGCGAAGCCACTGTGGCCGAGGGAGCGGCGAGGCCACCGCACCAGACAGTTGGGCAGCGGTTTTATAAAAGCTGGGCATTGTGCGAAGACGGTGCGGCTTCGCGTTTGGGTGCTGCAAGCTGGCCGCGCCCAGTGATATAGCCAGCGAACGTCACCTGTCGCCTGCACTGACACACCGACCATCTCCATCGGTCCTTGCCCGCTCACCGTCGCGGGACCTTGAGCGGCATGGTTGCCGCGCCAGAGCTACAGGAACGCACTTGCAGCGTGTCCCGCGATGGTGGGCGCAAGGACCCTGCAGAAAACGCAAGGATGTCGAGTGCGCGGTGCCCTCACCGCTCGCGGGACACGCCGTGAATCCGTCCCTGGAGCAACTGTGTTGATCAGGATCTCGATCCGCGAGCTCTGATCGGTTTCCTTCAGACGTGTTCATCCATAGGTGGCGGCTGCTGGCCGGCACGCTTTTGCGTCTGCTCATGGCCGTCGAGCATGCTCAGGCTGGCTGCGTGGCGGCTCTTTCATCGCGCACGCGCGCATTGAGGATGACCAGCATCTTGCGCATCACCGCCACGATCGCGACCTTGCCTTCTTGCCGCGTGTCCGCAACGCTCTATAAAAATCACGCAGGCGAGGCTCGTGACGCGCCGAGGACATCGCCGCCATGTACAGCGCTTGCCGGATATCGGCACGGCCTCCGCCGATCCCTCGTTTCCCACGCATCTTGCCACTGTCGCGCGATAGCGGGGCAACCCCCACCAATCGGGAGATCTGCTTTCCGTTGAGCGTCCCAAGCTCCGGCAACCGGCACGCCAACACGGCCAGCAATACCGGACCGACCCCTTTGAGCGTCTTCAACGCCGCCAGGTGCGGTTGCTCGATGAGCAGCGTCTTTAGCTGCCCGGCGATCAGTTCATCCAGCCGCGCCACACTGCGCACGAGCTGGTTCACGTTGGCCTGCAGCAGCTTGCGTAGCGGTTTGTCCGCCACCTGCAACAGCTGCTGTTTGGCCGTCTTCAGCAGATCGATGAGCTGGCGGCGGGCGCGGACATGCTCGCCCAGATGACGCTGCCACGGCGGCAGTGGAACATAGGGATGAAGCTCCATCTTCTCGGCCATACACGCCAGCATGCCCGCGTCCAGCCGATCGGTTTTTGCCAGTCCCAAGCCGTTGGCCAAGTGACGCGCCCGAGACGCATTGGCGCGTGCCACCGGGATTCCCGCCTGATGCAGCGCGTCCAGCGCGGCCAGCTCGTAGCCACCGGTCGCCTCCAGCACCACCTGCCTAACTGGCAGTGTCCTCAGCCAGTGGACGAGCTTGCAGTGCCCGCTTGCCGTGTTACTGAACTGGCGGGCCTCACCTTGAAAGACAGCCGCATCCAGGGACTTCTTGCACACATCGATCCCGATTCCGCTCATGGGAGATCTCCGCTAGGCTGGAAATGTCGAGAGCTCCCTCGCCTGCCCAGTCTTATCGTTTCGAGTGTCACCTCGGGCAACTGTTCGGGCGAAACAAGGGAGATTCCGGCGTGGGTGCCAAGCTCCAAGGCGATCGCTCAGATCCAGGCTCATACGGCAGCCCACGCCGGCTCTCGACACCTACGCTGCCACATTCCGAACAGATAAGGCTCTGGCGCGGCATCCATGCCGCTCAAGGTCCCGCGACGGTGGGCGGGCAAGGACCAGTCGAGATGGTCGGTGCGCAGAGTTTTCAGAACAGCGATCGGCGGATCGGCGACGCGGTGTCTTCGCTCTTCAGTAAAACCACCAGCCAAATTTCTGGTGCGGTGTCCTCGCCGATTGCGGGCTCGATGGCGGCATGGATGCCGCCATCGAGCCCCCATGGATAGGTTAACGGCGTGTCCCGCGAGCGGTGAGGGCGCCGCGCACTCGACCGAGGCTGCGCGTTTGCTGCGGGGCCCTTGCCCGCCCACCATCGCGGGACACGCCGTGAATCCGTCCATGGAGGCTCTGGCGCGGCATCCAGGCCGCTCAAGGTCCCGCGACGGTGGGCGGGCAAGGACCAGTCGAGATGGTCGGTGCGCAGAGTTTTCAGAACAGCGATCAGCGGATCGGCGACGCGGTGTCTTCGCTCTTCAGTAAAACCACCAGCCAAATTTCTGGTGCGATGTCCTCGCCGATTGCGGGCTCGATGGCGGCATGGATGCCGCCATCGAGCCCCCATGGATGGGTTAACGGCGTGTCCCGCGAGCGGTGAGGGCACCGCGCACTCGACTCACCGCGCTTTTGACGCACGCATCGACTCGCGCCTGCCAAATGCCGCCACAAGTTCGAAACCTGGTTACTCCGCCTTGCTGAGCTTCAGCGCGGTTTCCAGCAACAGGAACAGCCGGCGGATTTCGGCGCTCATCAGCGTAAAGCGTGCGTCAAGTTCGGCGCGCGCGCCGTCGTCTTCGCTGTGTTCGAGCTGATCCAGCGCGCCGTCAAGGAACTTGAGCTTGCGGATCACCAGGTCGTCGCCGAGCACGAATGAGAGGTTGTCATCCAGCACCAGCGCCAGCTTGGTGACCTGCTTGCCGGCTTCCAGGTGCTTGTCGATCTCGTCGCCGCGCAGTTCCTGATGCTGGCACTTGACCACCGCGCCGCCTTCGATCGGGTCCTTCATTTCGCATTCTTCGCCCAGGCTCAGGCCTTCTGGCAAGGGCTCGCCGGCGATCCAGCCGGTGAGGATGGCGCGCGGGGCGACTTCGGCATTGAGCGGCAGCGCCGGGAAGCTGCCGAGCGCGCCGCGGATCTCGCTCATCACGTTCTCGCCGCTCTTGCGGCTGGAGGTGTTGACCGCGATGTAACCGTGCTGCAGATCCAGGATGGCGTCGGTGCGCGAGCTCTTGACGAAGGCACGCGGCAGCAGCTCATGGATCAGGTCGTCCTTGAGGCGTTTGCGGGCCTTGCCGCCGGGGCGACGGCCTTCCTTTTCCTCGATCTCGGCGACCTTGCGCTCGAGCAGATCGTTGACCACCGCGCCGGGCAGGATCTTGTCCTCGCCACCGACGGTGAGCCACAGGAAGTCTTCCAGGCGGTGCGAAAGCACTTCCTGCTCATCGCGGCCGAACGGCGAAATGAAACCGCGCGAGTTCATTTCCAGCGGGCCGACCGGCTTGAGCTGCACTGGCGGCAGCAGCGTTTCGATTTCAGAAAAATCGAGCGTGGTCGGGAAACGGAACAACGTGAGATTGCGAAAGAACATGCGTAAGACCGATGAAGACAAACGTGGAGGTGGAAGACCGACGGCGACCGGGCGGGCGCGTCAGTCGCTGTTGTGTGGGGTGTCGCTGGCGGCCAGCCAATCGTCACTGGCGTCGGGCACGGCCGCAGCGGCCCCGGGCGCGCGGCCCAGGCTCAGGAAATCGAACAGGCGGCGGTCGGCCAGTTGCTCGGGGCGCACATCGCCCAGCGCGCGCGCGATCTGATCGACCCGCCCGGGTTGCTCGCGATCCCATTGCTGCAACATGCGGCCGACCTGCTGGCGCTGCAGGTTTTCCTGGCTGCCGCACAGGTTGCAGGGAATGATCGGAAACTGCCGCGCCTGCGCGTAGTCGGCGATGTCGGCCTCGCGCACGTAGGCCAACGGGCGGATCACTACATGCGCGCCGTCGTCGCTGCGCAACTTGGGCGCCATCGCCGCCAGGCGTGCGTGGTGAAACAGGTTCATGAAAAACGTGGCGACGATGTCGTCGCGGTGATGGCCGAGCGCGATCTTGGTCACGCCATGTGCCTGCGCGTAGGCATACAGCGCGCCACGACGCAACCGCGAGCACAGCGAACACATGGTCTTGCCGGCCGGAATCACCCGGCTGACCACCGAATAGGTGTCCTGCTCGACGATGTCGAACGGCACCCCCAGCGCGCGCAGATAGGTGGGCAGCACGTGGGCGGGGAAATCCGGCTGCTTCTGGTCCAGGTTGACTGCCACCAGCGTGAACGGCACCGGCGCCTTGCGCTGCAGGTGCAACAGCATGTCCAGCAGGGTGTAGCTGTCCTTGCCGCCGGACAGGCAGACCATGACCCTGTCGCCGGCTTCGATCATGCCGAAGTCGGCAATCGTCTGGCCCACCTGGCGTTGTAGGCGTTTGCCCAGGCGCAGCTGTTCGGGCATCGGCCGCTGGCGCGGGTTGCGCGGCGCGGGGTCGGCCAGGGGTTGCGGCAGCGGCAGGACAGCGGTCATAAGCCGGCCATTGTAGCTGCCGGGGGGATTGGGATTGGGTCGTGAGGTCAGGGGTGGCTGCCCCCATCCGCCCTTCGGGCACCTTCCCCCGTAAACGGGGGAAGGGAGCAAGCCCTTGTTTCTGGGGGACGCCTCCCACCGGCGCTCTCCGGGCGGCACTCTCCCAGCAGCTCCCTACGCCCCAGCAGCTCCCTCACCCCGGCGGTTCCTCTCGTGGCAATTCCCTCTCGTGGCAGCTCCCCCTCCTGGAAGCTCCCTCTCCTGGAAGCTCCCTCTCCGGGCTGCTCCCTCTCTGGGCTCCCTCTCCTGGCAACTCCCTCTCCCCCCGGCAGCTCCCTCTCCTGGCGATCCCTCTCCTGGCTATCCCTCGCCCAGCGGTTCCTTCTCCTGGCGATTCCCTTTCGTGGCAGCTTCCTTTCACCCCAGCAGCTCCCCCGCTCGGCGATTCCCTCTCCCGCATGCGGGAGAGGGTGCCCGAAGGGCGGGTGAGGGCCGTACGCCACGGCCAACCCACAACCGGCCAGCACCACACCTAGCCGCCACGCCAAACTACGTATCTCGCAGCGCAGCAAGCCTTTCGGCGCCGGGCTGGGTAAAGTCGGGCAGACCGCTTCACTCGGAATCGGCATGGAATCTCCAGCTTCGCTTCATCGCGCGGCTTTTTTCGGTCGCAATTGTGGTAGCGCTAACATTTTGCGTGGTGTGAGTCAGATCTTGCGCGCGCAGTCCCCCTTGGTGCCGGCCGCGCGCGCTGCTGGCGCAGCGGCAGTGCACATGGGCGACTGCCGCGCTGTGCGACTGGCCACTCGTTTGCAACACCCTTGCCTTCCCTCGCCTCCTTGCAGGAGTTCCACCCCATGAGCAACACCGTCTACATCGGCGCCAAAGAGTATTTCCCCGGCATCGGCAAGATCGGCTTCGAAGGCCGCGACTCCGACAACCCGCTCGCGTTCAAGGTCTATGA
>NZ_PRDN01000004.1:0-298483 GCF_003600855.1 Xanthomonas sp. CFBP 7698 | reverse complement strand
ATCGCCGCCAGGCCTTCGACAGTCCAAGCCATCGGCAACAAACACGAGCGTGCTCGGGAGCAGCGTTGGGAACAGTTCAAGGCCAGCGTGCGTGCGAAGGTGGAGCATCCATTCCGGGTGATCAAGCGGCAGTTTGGCTACACTAAGGTGCGCTATCGCGGTTTGGCCAAGAACACCGCGCAGGTGATGACGTTGTTTGCGCTGTCGAACCTGTGGATGAAGAGAAAGCAGTTACTGCCGACTGCGGGAGGCGTGTGCCTGTAATCCGGAGATGACCTCCGGACTGCGCCGGAAATGGTGTAAATCCGCCTATCCGGACGCGACTCCTCGGAGCAACGCATGTTGCTCATCCTCAGGTCTCGTTGATCAGACCATCCCTAGTACAGAGAAGAAACCGGCGCACGAGCGAGAACTTCCTAGGCTGCAGCCAGTTTCCGAAGTGCAAAGGAAATGCGTAAATGAACCTGACACCGTCTTCCTTAGGGGGGCTGTGAACAACTCTTTCGTAAACTTAAGATCGAAAACCGATGCAATTTCTATCTCGCGCAAGTGGTGGTTTTCCATCACGGGAACCGCGCGACTAGCGAAAACTTAAGTTCGTTTGCAAGCCCGGCGTTGCCCCCGCGTTTTTCTTGGGCTAATCCAACTCGCTACGCCTGACCAGAACGACTATTTCGAATCGTCTAACGGCTATTACGCTAGAAAGGCCTCAACTAGCATTGGCTACCAGCAACACGGGAGGCTTGAACCAAGACCGAGCGCTGGCGACGCGAATATAAACAAGACCGAATCTAGAAATTAATCTACGACATGGCACTGTCCGCTTATACCCAACCCATTGTGAAAATCAATACCATCTGAAACGGAACTTAAATCGACCGCCACTCAAATCGGCGAGACACCGGATAAAAATATGGAGCATCAAATGAAAATCAATAATAAGGCCATGCGAAAAATCGACCATTCTCTCGGAAGAATGTATAAAGGGATAGGGCCAATTAAATTTAGCAAAGAAGCGGAAAACTCACGAGATGCGCTTGCTCGAATGATTCAATTATCTAGGCATAGAATTCTTGAGTTCACGGAAGCCGGGTTTAGCGAGTTCAAAGATATCGTTAAAAACATACATTCGATGCAAATCCTAGGGCAAGATGCTAGCTATAGCGACATCTGGCGTGCAACCAAGAGCGTTATAGAGTCTCTGCTGTCTGAAGACCAGAGACCCGACGATGGAAGTGAGCTTGTACAGTTGGTACGCGAAAAAATTGCGCCGGATGTTATAAAACGAAGCTTTGCCATATCCGTCTATGGCATTCATTTAGAAGCCAATCAACCTGTCAAATTAGGAGACTTCACTCTCATCCCACCAACCATGGAGAGCTTAAGGGCAGTCGGACTTCCGGTAGACATAGAACATCTTCCTAATTCAAAAGATAACCTCGTATCTAGGTCAATAGCCAACCTTGGACAAGACCCACTGATCATTGGACAGGTCACAGGAACCTCAGAAGTTGCAGAAGCCAGATTCCGCTCGAGGGCGGAACTTCTTATGGGTCTTCTAGCTGTGTTCGTGGGCGCCAACTATGAGAATGGGGCAACAGGCTTCCGCTTCGGCATTAGATATTCATCTGAGACAGCACTTGGAAAGGCCACTTACTTCTCCTGGACTGAGCATTCAGAGGAAGCAACAGTTCATATGGTTTTTGCAAGCGGTCAGCTGCTAAAACTAAATGATTTTGAAGAAAAGCTTTTTGATCAAGGTTTATTTGAACGAGGTATTCGTGCTATAGAAATGGATTCACGCAATGAACTTGAAGAAGCTATGGTGAAGGCGTTGTACTGGTTCTGGGATGCCCAGCGGGACGTTGTACCAGTCATGCAATTTGTCAAATACTGGAGTTGCGTAGAAACATTTTTCTCTACGAAAGAATCAGTAGTTAGATCTGTTTCAACAGGGTTGGCGACGGTGCTCGTCGCCGGTGGCGGGGACTTCTTTCGACCAGATGAGTACGTGAGTTTGAAGCGAAGAATTACTAAACTTTATGCCATGAGGTGTCGTGCACTTCATGGCGCCTCATATCAACACGTTACTAGCCGTGATGTTGCTGACATGAGTCAGTGGACAGCATGGATGCTCCTCATCATGACATCTCTACTTCAGCGGGGCTATAGCTCTCCCGAGAGCGTAAAATTTCAAACGGAAAGGCTGGATGCAATTCTAATGCGAGGGGTCGCCGCTCAACATCCAACAAGCGATGAGGCGAGCTAAGGTGCCTAAAGCACGATAGACACAGCTACGACTTATAAAAGGCACTCGCCAGGCTATTCGATGCTGACGCCCTCTCTTTGCGCATCTTGCAAACAAGCTTCGGCCTTCTTGACCGTAAATAGAGTCAATTTTTAATCATTGCGAGCGATGCTTACGTTCGAACCACTGTTGCAAGGATTCTTGACCTCCCATACATCCCCCACCCGCCATTCTCGGCTCCAGCCTCAACTGGAGAACACACGATGATGAAGTGGATGGGCACCGCGCTGGCCGCGGTACTGCTGGTGAGCGGTTGCGCCAAGGTGGAGGGCGAGCAGTTCGTTGGCCACTGGGTCAACGTGCAGACGCAGGAAGAGACCATGGACATCGAGCGCAATGGCGAGACCTTCATGGTCCGCAGCACCACGCCGAAGTTCTTCAGCCGCAAGCCCAAGACCGAGAGCTACCCGGCGGTCTACAAAGATGGGGCGCTGCAGGTGACCAACGATGGCGAGACGGTGAACTTCGCCATCGACGCGAGCAACGGCCACCTCAACACCGGCGGCGAGCAATACCAGCGCGTACCGGCCAAGTAAGGCCGCCGCTGTCGCCAGCGCCCGCGTGCAGACCTTGCCGGTCGCACGCGGGCGTTTGCGTTTGTGGGCCAGCCGGCAACGCCGGGGGGCTGCCGGCGCATGCTGCGTTGCGCAGACGCCGGGCCGGACACACCGCCCGTCGCCCGGCCTTGCGCTACCGCTGCCATTCCACCCCGCGCAAGCCGTACAGTGCGCAGGCACGCCGGGGCATGGCGGTGGCATCTGAAAGACCCATCTCGGCAGCTGCTTCAAGACCACCTCAGCTTACCCATAGCTCAAGCCATTTGGTGATCTTCCATCCTTTCTCGGTGCGCGCGAGCAGATAGAGCATGCCGGTGCCACACCGTCCATGACAACGCTGTTCGGCATATACGAGCGCATGGGATCCATCGACAGGGACTGGCACACTGAGTTGTAGATAGCCGGCCGTTCCTGGGTAGGCTTTATAGAACGCAGGCCAATTGATGTCCGTCAGCACTGCGTTGACATGATCGGTGGATGCCACGTGGACATAGATGCTTTCGGGCAGCCGTACCTGCACCGGAACCGAATTTGCCAGCAATAGGGCCCGTCGCGCCTGTGCTGATACGAACGCGTGTGCAGTAGTGGATGAAAGTAACTTTTGATCCAGATTCGAGTCGCACACTTGCCCCGCTGTATCGGCGGCGCAAGTTTGGGTAGATCGATCGAGCAGCACCACCGGTTTACGCTTTGCACGTGCGAGGGGCTCGTCAGACTCTGAGGCGGGAGAATAGACCGGATACCGCTGGTCAGCGACTGCTGCCCAGATCAGGATCACGTCCTGCTTCGATAGAGCTGCAGGCGGCGACGATGGTGCTGGTTGTTCGGCAGATCGTGCAATGGAGGAAGTGATCGGCTTTGCCAACAGCACGATGGCGAGCAACGGCGCAAAAAGTAAACAAACACGCAGGATGCGAGGCCAGCTTATCCGCCTTGGCGACAAGCCGGCTGATGGCGATGAATGCGCAGCGTGAGTGTCGTTGAAGGAATACTCCTTTGACATTTTGTACTGTCCCGACTCATGTGGCGGTAGTTGAGAGGTCAACGGTTGTTCTTCGTCGGGGCTTGGTCGCAACAGGATGTCTTTGCAACGGCTTGGCGAACGTCACCGTGCTCGCGATGGCACCGCTAGCTTCCGCTCGCCCCTGAAGGGTTGGCAAGTCAGATCGGGTTTGACCCGTCATCAGACCGGGCGGAGCGTCGTTCCCAATGACGCATCCGAGACGGCGGCGGTTTTCCCCTGGGAGCATTCCTGGCTCTTGACCCGCCGTACATCCCCCACCCGCCATTCTCGGCTCCAGCCTCAACTGGAGAAACACACGATGATGAAGTGGATGGGCACCGCGCTGGCCGCGGCACTGCTGGTGAGCGGTTGCGCCAAGGTGGAGGGCGAGCAGTTCGTCGGCCACTGGGTCAACGTGCAGACGCAGGAAGAGACGATGGACATCGAGCGCAATGGCGAGACCTTCATGGTCCGCAGCACCACGCCGAAGTTCTTCAGCCGCCAGCCCAAGACCGCGAG
The DNA here is from genome assembly GCF_003600855.1 of Xanthomonas sp. CFBP 7698. Taxonomy (NCBI): domain Bacteria; kingdom Pseudomonadati; phylum Pseudomonadota; class Gammaproteobacteria; order Lysobacterales; family Lysobacteraceae; genus Xanthomonas; species Xanthomonas sp. CFBP 7698. Next base: position 294,096 of record NZ_PRDN01000004.1, on the reverse strand, counting down.
CTACCCGGCGGTGTACAAGGACGGGGCGCTGCAGGTGACCAACGATGGCGAGACAGTGAACTTCGCCATCGACGAGAGCAACGGCCACCTCAACACCGGCGGCGAGCAGTACCAGCGCGTGCCGGCCAAATAAGCGCATCACCGTAAGGCCCGCACTGCGGGCTTTGTCATTTTGGTCGCAGGCATCGCCGCAGTTGCAGCGGATGGCGCATACACGCGTAAGCGATCACCGCATTGCGCTCGCCTTGGCCAGAGTAGCGAGGATCAGGCTGACTTCTTTAGCGATGCTGGACCCGTTCTTTGCGTAGCGATGCCGTCGAGGAACAGCCCGATCAGGTGCGCGATGCGGGTTCTCGGCGAACCGAGCTGCTCGGTGGCCAGCGAGGTGGCGGTGGCGACCACGACAAGATCGTCGAAAGAGACGTCGCGCCGGACGACACCGGTCTTCTGCGCGCTCCGCAACAGCCGTTGTCCCTCCGTGCTGATGGCATCGCACCCTGGCGTGCCGCTCTGCAGCACCTCGCCAAGCGAGGCGGCGAGCCCACGGTAGACGCTGGTGTGTTGCGCCAGCTCTTCGAGATACGCGCGTAACGCGGCCAGCGTATCGAGCGTGCTGGCACGGGCATGACTGGCAGCGGCGAGCGAGAGGAAGCGCCCGCTGTAGACCGCGGCGAACAATGACTCGCGTGTGGGGAAGCGCCGATATAGCGTGCCGATGCCCACGCCGGCGCGTTTTGCGACATCTTCCATCGACGCCTCGGCGCCGCGCTCCAGGAACACCTCCTCAGCTGCGGCGAGCAGGCGCTCGCGGTTTCTCTGGGCATCGGCGCGCAAGGGGGTGTCGGCGGTCAACGTGGCTATTCCCGGGCTGGCTTGTGTAAGTGGAGGCTACCTCCATATACTAAGTGGAGCAAACCTCCACTTACAAAGGACGCGAGATGGGCAAGCGATTCGAGGGCAAGGTGGTCGCGATCACCGGTGGCACCGACGGCATCGGACTGGTGACGGCGAAGGCGTTTTCGATGGAAGGCGCGCGGGTCTACATCACGGGACGACGGCAGGACCGGCTGGACGCTGCCGTGGCGGAGATCGGTGGCGGCGCAGTGGGCGTGCAGGGCGATGTTGGCGTGCCAGAGGATATGGACAGGCTCTATGCGCGCATCCAGCAGGAGCACGGCCGGCTGGATGTCGTCTTCGCCAATGCGGGCGTTTCCGAGTCGGCGGCGCTTGGCGAAATCGACGTCGCGCACCTGGAGCGCCTGCTGGCGACCAACGTCAAGGGCACGGTCTTCACCGTGCAGAAGGCGCTGCCGCTGATGGCAACTGGCGGCGCCGTGATCCTGGCGGGCTCGGTGGCTGGCAGCAAGGGGATCGGCGCACTGTCCGTGTACAGCGCCACGAAGGCAGCCATCCGCTCCTTTGCGCGCACGTGGACGGCCGACCTGAAGAGCCGCGGCATACGGGTGAATGTGGTTTCGCCCGGCATGGTTCACACGCCTGCCATGCAGGCCTACCTGGAAGCAAATGCAGGGGCTGAGGATGCGTTCAAGCAGATGATCCCGTTCGGCCGGCTCGGTAACGCAGAGGAGATTGCCGAAGCGGTGCTTTTCCTTGCCTCGGACGCGTCCAGTTTCATGGCGGGGCACGAACTGTTCATTGATGGCGGGGTCATGGCCATCTAGTCCTGCCTGTGGGAGCGTGGCGGTTGCCGACAACTTCGCCATCGTGCACAACCTGCGCGACGTGCTATGGATGCGACGCAGGACGTGGCAGGAGACGGTGGCCGTCGGGGAAAGGGGTGGTTGAGTCTCCCAACCTTGTCGACGACATTCGACTTCGAATGTCGGGCAAGTACGCCTTGACTCTTCCTACATCCCCCACCCGCCATCCTCGCCGCAGCCTCAACTGGAGAACACACGATGATGAAGTGGATGGGCACCGCGCTGGCCGCGGTACTGCTGGTGAGCGGTTGCGCCAAGGTGGAGGGCGAGCAGTTCGTTGGCCACTGGGTCAACGTGCAGACGCAGGAAGAGACCATGGACATCGAGCGCAATGGCGAGACCTTCATGGTCCGCAGCACCACGCCGAAGTTCTTCAGCCGCCAGCCCAAGACCGCGAGCTACCCGGCGGTGTACAAGGACGGGGCGCTGCAGGTGACCAACGATGGCGAGACAGTGAACTTCGCCATCGACGAGAGCAACGGCCACCTCAACACCGGTGGCGAGCAGTACCAGCGCGTGCCGGCCAAGTAACGCTGCTGCTGGCCACCGGATGCCCTCAACGCCCGCGGGCGGACCTGGACGAGCGCACGCGAGCGTTTTGGTCGTTGGCAGCGTGGTTTTTCCGGCCGCTTCGATGGGCTGCAGGCCCCTGCCCCGCCTTGCGGGGAACCGCCCTGCCGCTCCGCCCGCCGCCGGCCTGAATCTGCTGCCATCCAGCGCGCACAAGCCTTACAGTGCGCAGGCACGCCAGGTCATGGCGCTGCCCGACCGATCAATCCAGCAACTACGAGGGTGTCATGAGCAAGGGGATGGACCAGAAGAAGAACCAGAAAAAAGAGCCGACCAAGACGCTGAAAGAAAAGCGCGCGGCCAAGCAGGAAAAGAAGGGCAAGTAAGCCGCCCGGCCTGCCAGACGGCAGATGAGGTCAGGCGTAGGCCTGGCCTCGCGGTTTTTTGGCCCGCACCAGGCGCTGCGTTGGCTTGCGAACTCGGCCTGTCAGATTTCTCAATCGCTGCTGACATGGCCTGCGGCAGCACCCCCAACGCTGCTATAGACCGATCAACGGGCCGACCAAAGTGGCTGTGCTAATGTGGGTTTGTGCGGATTTCGGAGCTTGCCATGAGCCGTTTGACCATCGATCTGAGCGACCAGCAGCACCAGAGTTTGAAGGCGCTGGCGGCTCTGCAGGGAAAGACGATCAAGCAGTACGCGCTTGAACGCCTGTTCCCTGGCGACGTGAACGCCGATCAGGCGTGGCAGGAGTTGAAAACCCTGCTTGGGGAACGCGTCGCCGAAGGCCTAGCCGGCAAGGTGTCTAGCAAGAGCATCAACACCATTCTGGATGAGGAATTGGCCGAGGGCCGGCGCGGTTGATGCACGGCTACGTCCTCACCGACGCAGCCGAAGCCGATCTGCGCGGGATCATCCGCTACACCTCGACACGCTGGGGCCAAGCGCAGGTTCGCAGGTACATTGCAGATCTGGAACAAGGCATCGCCCGTCTCGCCACAGGGGAAGGCGCTTTCAAGGATCTCAGCGCGCTGTACCCTGCGTTGCGGATGGCCCATTGCATGCATCATTACGTCTTTTGCCTGCCGCGTGAGCAGGCTCCGGCGCTGATCGTGGCGATCTTGCATGAGCGTATGGATCTGATGGTGCATCTAGTCGGCAGGTTGTAGCTCACACTCCACATCGCGATGGTGTGGCTTTCAATACTCCTGCTCTGCCAACAATTCGGCTTCTTTTGCTGACGTGGGCGTTTGATTCGATCTATGTGCTGCGCTCGGCAATGACTGGCGTGCGCCGCTGTAGCGTTCCTGGATTAGGGACAACGCGGTAGTTGAATGACGCGTTGAACGCACGTCGATAGCCTCAGAGATACGCTGGCGCAGACGCGTCACACCGCCACCCCACGCAACGCTTCGAAGATGCGCGCCGCATCCTGGGACGGCGGCAGGCCGAAGGTGCGTGCGTATTCGCGGCTGAACTGGGTTGCGCTTTCATAGCCGACGTCCATGGCGGTGGTGGTGACGCTCTTGCCATGCGCGGTGAGCAAGTGGCGCGCCTGCAGCAGCCGCAGTTGCTTCTGGTATTGCAGCGGGCTGAGCGCGGTGGCGGCCTTGAAGTTGCGATGGAACGCCGACTCGCTCATGGCGGCCTGGCCGGCAAGCGTGGCGATGCGCAGGGGTTGGGCGTAATTGGCGCGGATGCAGTGGATTGCCTTGCGCAACCGTGCCAGCGTGGAATCCGGCGTGGCCACGGCCCGCAACACGCCCCCCTGCGGGCCTTGCAATGCGCGGTACAGAATCTCGCGCTCGTAGGCCGGCGCCAGTGCCGGGATATCGGCGGGGCATTGCATGAGGCCCAGCAGCCGCACCCAGGCATCCAGCATTTCGCCGCTCATGCTGGCGACCGAAAACGACAACGCGTCGGCACCTACCGCAGGAATGGCCGCCTGCGTCGCGGGCAGGTCGTGCAGCAGGGCGGCGATGGTTTGCGGGTCGAGCGTGAGGCTCACCGCAAGATTGGGGCGCCCCATCGTCCGCGGCATGCACCTTGCCAATGGCGGGAAGGTCGACGGTCATGACGAAGTAGCTGGCCGGGTCGTACTGCAGCGTGCGGTCGCCCACCGTCATCGACTTACCGCCCTGCAGGATCAGGTTGATCATCGGCTCGTAGACTGCCGCCAGCGCGTGCTCCGGCACCTCGCCCTGCACCATCGCCACGCGCGGGATGCCGGTTTCGGTGCGGCGGTTTTGGGCATGCCGGGTGAGCCGCTTGAGCTCGATAAGTGCCGATTTCATGGCCCATCAAACTACGCGGCGATGCACCCGGCAAGCGCAAAAGCAGGATCAGGCAGGCCGGCGCCAGCTTCGGGCAGGCGCTGCGGCACGGCGCTGCCTAACCTGGGAACACCTTCAGACACGAGCGCAACGCCATGAATATTGCAGTCATCACCGGTGGTAGCCGCGGCATCGGTGCTGCCACCGCCCTGGCCAGTGCCCGCCGCGGTATGGGCGTCATCCTGACCTATCACCAGAGCCCGCTTGCGGCCGAAGCGGTGGTTGCACGCATTGCGGCCGATGGCGGCAAGGCAGTTGCATTACCGCTGGATGTGGGCCACACGCGCAGCTTTGCCGGCTTCGCGTCGGCCGTGCAGGAGACGCTGCACACGGTCTGGCAACAGGACACCCTGGCCGGGCTGGTGAACAACGCCGGCTATGGCACGTTCAACCCGATCGAAAACGTCGATGAGGAACAGTTCGACGGCTTGTTCAACGTGCACCTCAAGGGGCCGTTCTTCCTCACCCAGGCGTTGTTGCCGCTGCTGGGCCGCGGTGCCTCCATCGTCAACCTCACCAGCGCCACCACGCGCGTGGCGTTCGCCGACGTTGCGCCGTATGCCGCGTTCAAGGGCGGGCTGGAGGTGCTCAGCCGCTACATGGCCAAGGAGTTCGGCGAGCGCGGCATCCGCGTCAATGCGGTCTCGCCAGGCGCCATCCGCACCGAACTCGGCGGCGGGCTGACGCCGGACTTCGAAGCGATGCTGGCCGCGCAAACGGCGCTAGGCCGCGTCGGAGAGCCCGAAGACGTGGCCGATGTCATCGCGATGCTGCTCTCCGATGAGGCGCGCTGGATCAATGCCCAATCGATCGAGGTGGCGGGCGGGTATTACGTTTAAGCGTTTGTTGAACCGAGGTGCTCCGTTGCCGGCAGTGCGTATGACATTCGAGCTTGCTCAAGATCGCAAAGCAGGACGCATCGCGCAGTAGGCTCACACGCGCTCGTTATTACACGGATCAAGCGGCCAGCCGCTTGATCCGTGACGGCAGATCGCCCAGCGCGCGATGCGCTTGTTCCAGTTCGTCATCGGCTTGCAGGCCCAGCCAGAAGCGCTCAGTGGTGCCCAGTGCTGCAGCCAGGCGCACGGCGGTGTCTGCGGTGATACCGCGCTTGCCCAGGACGATCTCGTTGATGCGGCGCGGCGGTACATCGATGGCCCGCGCCAGTGCGTTCTGGCTGATGCCCATCGGCTCGAGGAACTCCTCAAGCAGGACTTCGCCGGGGTGGATGTTGGGTAGGACTGTCATGGACAGATGCCTTGTGCTCAGTGGTAATCGACGAGCTCGACCTCGGCGACATCGCCCTCCATCCATCGGAAGCAGATGCGCCATTGGTCGTTGATCCGGATGCTGTACTGCCCGCGTCGCTCGCCCTTCAACGCTTCCAACCGGTTGGCAGGCGGAATGCGCAGATCATCGAGGTGCGCGGCGGCATTGAGCATGCGCAACTTGCGGCGCGCGACCTACTGGATGTCGGCCGGCAACCGGAGTGAACGCTCACCCAGCCAGATCTTTTCGGCTTCTTGTCGGTAAAGCTCCTGATCATGCGCGGCCATAACGGAACCCGTCATATGACGCAAGCCGTCATGGTAGATCCGTCTCGCGCGGGTCGTCATCGATGGCGTCAAGCCGGTCTTCGGAGTCAAGCTGCTGCAAGACGCGATCGAAATCACTCAGAAAATGCTGGTCCTGCACGATGCGGTACTTTTCGAACTCGCTTTCCGCATGCGCTTTGGCGATCTCGGCAGTGACGCGCCCTGCGTCCTGCAACACCTGCCGGTCGGTCGCTTCGATGAAACGATTCAGACGTGTTTCCCAATCCTGCATGGTCATCGGAATCTGCCGCAGCGCCATGTCCTCGGCCAGATCCAGATAGGCTGAAACAAGACGTTGCAGTTGCGCCATCTCGCCGGTGGTCAGGTAGTTCTTGGCGACCGTCACATCGAACTTCTGGATTTTCCCGCGTGGCGCGTCGACCCAGGTGGTCAGGCCCATGTGCTGCTTGCCGGCATCGGCGCGGTGGTAGACGACTTCCGCTGCGGTGTGCCCGTGGATGGCCCAGTGCAGCTTGTTCTGCACCGTGGCGAAGAAACGTTGGGTGGCCTGCGCCGTTGTGTCGTAATCAAGGGCGGTGGCGTAGATGTCGGTGATCTTCTGGTAGAACTTGCGCTCGGAGAGACGGATCTCACGGATACGTTGCAGCTGCTCTTCGAAGTAGCGTTTGCCCAGCACCGTACCGTCGTTCTGCAGGCGCTCATCGTCCATCGCGAAGCCCTTGATCGTGAAGGACTCGATGATGGTGGTGGCCCATTTGCGGAACTGCACCGCGCGCTCGGAATTGACCTTGTAGCCCACGGCAATGATGGCCGCGAGGTTGTAGTGCTTGGTGTCGTAGTTCTTGCCGTCGGCGGCAGTTATTCGAAAATTTCGAATAACTGCATCTGGCTGCAATTCGTTGTCAGCGAACACCTTTTTCAGGTGGTAGTTGATGGTGTGGGTTTCGACATCGTAGAGCTGCGCCAACATCTTCTGAGTCAGCCAGACGTTCTCGTCGGCGTATGCCGCCTGCACCCCGCCCTCGCCTGCTGCGGCCACGAAGGTCAGGTATTCGGCCGCCGACGAACGGACGAGTGAGATTTCATGCTTCTTCGGCATTGATGCCTCCCAGGCTGGCGGTACCACACGGCCAGACCTTCTTCACCCACGAGGTTATCCGGGCACGCCCGATGACGGTGATAGGCGAACGTGCTGTTCTGCCGTAAGTCTTGCTGCCATCACGCCAGCTCGCATCCATCAGAACAACGACCCCTGCACGGGTAAAGCAGTAGATGGTTCTGTTGCTTGCGTGGCGGGTGCCGGCTGCTGCTGTGCACCCAACCGCCACGCCAGGCCCGAGATGCGTGCGGCGTGCCTTGTCAGCGCGGCGCGGATGACCGCTTCGCTGCCGGACAAGTGCAGGGCGCGGCGGGCGCGGGTGATGCCGGTGTAGAGCAGTTCGCGGCTGAGCACGCGGGCGTCGCGGGTGGGCAGTTGCAGCCAGACGTCATCGAATTCGCTGCCTTGCGCCTTGTGCACGGTCATGGCGAAGGCGCTTTCGTGCGCGGGCAGTGCGGCGGGGTGGAAGCCGCGCACCTGGCCGTCGCCGTCGCCTTCGAACCAGGCGACCAACGGGCCTTGGGCACGGTTGTCGGTGCCTGGGGCGTGGCGGTTGGCGGTGGCGGCGGACTGGCTTGGCGGTGAAGACGGGCCTTCGTCGCTGCGCCCCGAAAAGGGACTCGCATCGCTTCGCAGGCAGATGCCGACGTCGCCGTTGAACAGGCCGTGGCGGTAGCTGTTTTCGGTGATCAGCAGCAGGCGGCCCTGGAACCAGGGCGAGGCGGCGCCGAGGCGGCGGGCGCCGGAGCCGGTGTCTGCCAGCAGTTGTTCAATGCGGGCGTTGAGGCCGCGCGCGCCTTGCGGGCCGGCGCGCACGGCGGTGAGCAGGCGCAGGCGGCCGGCCGCGCGCAATGCGGCGGCGGGGTCTTGGGCGTCGGCCAGCGCGCGCCAGTGGGCGAGCAGTGCGTCGCGGCCGTCGCTGAGCGGGTCTTCGCCGTCTTCGTGGAAGCGCACGCCGGCCAGCTCGCCGCTGCGCAGCAGGGCCAGGGCAGTGTCGGCGTCGCCGGCGCGGATGGCGTCGGCCAGGGGGGCCAGAGCGAAGTCGTCGGCCTGGCGGTAACCACGCAACAGGTGCACGCGGTGGCCGGCCAGGCCGCCGGTGTGGGTGGCGGCGGGCGTGGTGTCGCCGGGCGCGCTGCCGAGCAGCGGTTGCAGTGCCTGGGCGTCATCGGGCTGCAGGGCATCGCCGGGGCCTGCGGCCTGCAGGATGGCGGCGAGCACGTCGCCGGCTTCCACCGAGGGCAGCTGGTCGGCGTCGCCGAGCAGGATCAGCTGGGTGCCGTCGGCGACGGCTTCGACCAGCTTGCACATCAGTGGGAGGTCGACCATGGAGGCTTCGTCGACCACGATCAGGTCGAATGGCAGCGGGTTGTCGGCGTTATGGCGGAAGTGCGGCGAGTCCGGGATGACGCCGAGCAGGCGGTGCAGGGTGCTGGCGCCGTTGGGGAGGAGGGAGTTCCACGGGGACGGCTGGCCCTCACCCGCCCTTCGGGCACCCTCTCCCGCAGGCGGGAGAGGGGAAAGGTTGGCTGGCTCTGTCGCTTGGCGGGGAGGGGTAACAGCGGGGTTGGCTGGCTCCGTTGCTAGACGAAGCGGGGGAGCGGCGGGGTTGGCTGGCTCCGTTGCTTGACGAAGCGGGGAAGCGGCGGGGTTCGGTAGCTGCTGCGCTTGCCCGAGCGGGGCGGCACCGGGAGTGGCTGCGAGGTGGATACCGTCGGCGATGGCGCGGGCGACGGCCAGGCGCAGGCTTTCGGCCATGCGCTCGGCGGCGCGGCCGGTGGGCGCGGCCAGGGCGATGCGCGGCGGCGGATGGCCGGCGGCGTGGGCCTGGGCAATACGCAACAGCAACAGCCGGGCGATGGTGGTGGTCTTGCCGGTGCCGGGGCCGCCGGTGACCAGCAGCAGGCTGCGGCGCAGGGCCAGGGCGGCGGCCTGGGCCTGGCGGTCTGGGGAATGGGATGGCTGGGACTGGCCTATGCCGTTGATGGCCGGGGCGGGTGAGGCCTTGTCCGTGGAGGATGGCTCGGGCAGGCCCGTACCCTCACCCGCCCTTCGGGCACCCTCTCCTGGGGGGAGAGGGGAGGCTTGGGGGAATAGTTGGGCGAACAGCGGGGCCAGGGCGGCGGTGTCGAAGGTCGGCATGGGCTGGGCGGCGATGCGTTGCAGACCCAGCGCCAGGCGGCGTTCGTACTCGCGGTAGCGGCGCAGGTAGAGCAGGCCGTGTTCGAGGACCAGCGGGCAGTCGGCGGCGGCGGGGTCTTCGGGGGTCGGTTGGTCGACCCAGCGCGAGGCGGCCAGGGTACGTTGCCAGTCAGTGGGGTCCGGAAGGGCCGGCAGTGGGCCGTCGCGTTGGTCCAGCAGCATGCCGGCGCGGGCAGGGTCCAGCCCGGCGTGGCCGCTGGTGACGGCCAGCGAGGCGAGCGCGGCACCGGCCAGGACCTGTGGGTCGGTGTCCGGGGCCAGGCGTTGCAGGCTCTGGGCGAAGGCCAGGTCCAGGGTGCGCAGTACTTCGGCCTTGATCAGCGCACTGAACAGGGTTGGCTGGTTCATGGGGTGATGGCTCCCATGGCGGACGTGCCTTTCTCCGGGCGTTCGTGCCGCACCTCGACCCGTGCGAGGTGGCGTTGGCATGGCCAGGCAGGCGTGGCGTGGGGTGCGCGTGGTGTCTGCCTGCCTCTGGGGGGGAGCGGTTTGCGCACGGCGCTGATTGCCAGTGGGGTTTGTTGGGTCATGGGTCGGGCGCTTCTGTGGCGGGCGTACCCTCACCCCAACCCCTCTCCCGGGGGGAGAGGGGCTTTGAGCCATCGGGGACCAGTTGCGTTGGTGCGCTGCTGGACATTGGCTCCGGGGCGTTGCCGGCGAATAAGGCGTCCAGGGCTTCCACCAGGGCGGGGTCGAAGCGCCAGGCGTGGATGCCGGGGGCGGGATCGCCGACACGTGCGAAATCGGTGGTTGCAGGGGCGGAGTGCTGGGCAAGGCCGGGTACGGCGACGTCCTGGTCGGTGCTGGATCTGGCCGGGTCCTGGGCGGTGCCGGGTCTGGCGGACTCCTGGGTTGTTCCGGTTGTTCCGGTTGTTCCGGTTGTTCCGGTTGTTCCGGGTGTTGCGGGTGTGTAGAGCGCCGAGCGGCGGTCGGGTTCGGGTGCCAGGTCGTCAGGCAGGGACTCGCGCACGCGGCCGGCGCTGGAGGCAGGCACGCCATCGCCCCCGGCGTTGCGCCCGGCATCCAGGCCGCGGCAGAACAGATAGCGCACGCCGCCGAAGTCGCGGGCGTAGTCGTAGCCACCGCCCTCGGCGGCAGCGCCCAGGCGGAAGCGCAGCCAGCGGTGCAGCGCCACGGTGTAGATCAGTGCCTGCAGCTCGTACTCGCTGTGCGTCATGGCGCGGGCCAGGGCGTCGGCGTCGTAGCTGGGCAGGCGGTTGGACTTGTAGTCCAGCACGTACCAGCGGCCGTCCACGGTGTAGGTGAGGTCGATCAGGCCGGTCATCAGGCCTTCCAGGCGCTGGCGCATGCCGAAGGCCTGGCGGTCGCCTACCACGCCAAACCGGTGCAGCAAGGCCAGCAGCGCATCCACGCGGGTGGGCCGCATAGCGAAGTGGAATTCCATTTCATTGCGACGCTGCGGCGCGGGAACGTCGGCAAGGCGGGTGCCTTCGGGCAGCGCAACGGTGAGGGTGTGGCCGATCAGCGCGGTGAGCATGGCCAGGCCGTCGTCCCATTCCTTCTCGACGTAGCCGCCGCGTTGCAGCGCCTCGAGGATGGCGGTGGCCTGGCCGTCGGGCGCGGGTTGGCCGGGCCGCCACGCCTGCCAGGCAGCAAAATCGCAGCGCTCGAATACGTCGTGCATCACCACGCCGAAGCGGTTGCCGGCAAAGCGTGGGTCGAAGGGTTCGGCCTCGGTGGCCACTGCGATCGCCTCGCTGCCGGACGGCTCGTCGCTGCCGCCGCTGCCCACCACGGTGGCGCTGGCCATCGGGTCGGTGGCGGCGCCGGCATCGGCATTGGCCAGCTGGGTGAAGCTGTAAACCCACCACTCCGGGGCGATGTGGCGTTGCGGGCTGCGCGCGGGCGGCACCTGCGCCTCGACCGGTGGCGGCAGGCGTGGCAGGTTGGCGGGCGGCGTGCTGGTGTCGACCACCACCGCGCCCTCGCCTGCTGCGCCCTGCAACGCATCCAGCGCGCGCAGCATGCCGGCCAACGCAGTGCGCTCGTGCTGATGGAACGGGCCGCTGGCGATCCACAGCGCGTGCTCGGCGCGGGTCAGGCCGACGTAGAGCAGGCGCGCGTCTTCGGCACGTTGTTCCTGTTTCCAGGCCGCTTCGGCGGCGCTCCAGCTTGGGTCGTCTTTGTCAGTCTTCCAGTGCAGCTGGCGGCCGAGCTCGGGCGCATGCACCACGCAGTGGCGGCCGGCGCCCTTGTCGCTGCGGCCGATGCCGATGTACGGCAGGAACACCAACGGATATTCCAGGCCCTTGCTCTTGTGCAGGGTGACGATCTGCACGCGGCGCGCGTCCGACTCCAGCCGCAGCTGCTGGGCTTCGTCGTTGTCGTCGGCATTGGCGATGCGGCGCGACAGCCAGTCCACCAGGCCATGGGGGCCGAGCGCGCGGGCGTCGGCTTCCTGCAGCAGTTCGGCCAGTTGCAAATAGTTGGTGAGGCGGCGTTCGCCATCGACCAGGGCCAGCAGGCGTTGCCCGTGCGCGGCGCCCAGCTCGCCGATCAAAGCCAGCGGGCCGCCGCGTTGCCAACGCTCGCGCCAGTCCAGTGCGTGCTGCTGCCAGCGGCGGTGACGCTCGCCGTCGTGTGCGAGCGCAGCGATGGCGGCGGCGTCTTCGCCGATCAGCACGGTGGCCAGGGCAGCGCGCAGGCGGCTGTCGTCGCCCGGGTCGAGCAAGGCCTGCAGCAGGGCGAGCAGTTCCAGCGCCTCGTCGGTGGCGAACAGGCTTTGCTTGCCGGCGGCCACGGCGGGGATGCCCGCCGCGCCCAGTGCCTGCTGGATGCGGGTAGCTTCGCCGTGGCTGCGCACCAGCACGGCGATATCGCCGGCCTGCACCGGACGGCCGTTGATGGTGGCGCTGCCGTCGCGGCCACCGGCCAGCCAGCTGCGGATCGCCGCGACGCAGGCGGCGGTGGCCAGCTCGCGGGCGCGGCCGGCGCTCCAGGGTCTGGGCTTGCCCTTCATTACCGGCGGTGGCTCGGGCGCGCGCCACAGCGTGAGTGCCGGCGCGGTGACGCCGTTGCATTGCAGGTCGGTGTCCAGGCGTTTGGTGCCGGCCTGCACCGGGTGGAAGGCGATGCCGTCGGTGAGGAAGGCGTCGGTGTAGCCGGCCTGCACGTACAGCGCGTCGATGGCGGCCAGCACGCCGGGGCGCGAGCGGAAATTGTGGCTCAGCGGTGGCGCCAGTTCGGCAGTGACCGCGGCAGCCAGATAGGTGCGCACGTCGCCGCCGCGGAAGCCGTAGATGGCCTGCTTGGGGTCGCCGATCAGGAACAGGGCCGGCTCCAGGCCGGCGGCGCGGGCAAGCGGGCCCTGGCCGAACACAGTGGAGAAGATCGCCCACTGGCGGTCATCGGTGTCCTGGAATTCGTCCACCAGCGCGATGGCGTATTGCGCGCGCAGGCGCTGCACCAAGGCATCGGCCTGCGGGCCTTGCAGCGCATGCGCCACGCCATCGACCAGGTCGTCGTAGGTCTGCACGCGGCGCTGACGCTTGAGCAGCGCCAGCCGTGCGATGGCATCGTCGCGCAGCGCGTGCACCAGGCGGATGCGGCGGCGGGTGCGCCATTGTTCGACGTTTGCCAGCGCGGTGAGATAGCCATCGATCTCGTGGCTCATCGGCGAGGCCGGCGTGCGGTCGACGAACTTCTTGTTGGTGCCGGTGGCCAGCTCCGCAGCGGTCAACTTGAGCAACTTCGGATGCGGCGCGCTGTCGTGCGAGGGCGCCGCGGCGAAGCTCTGGAACCAGTGCCACAGCGAGGCCAACCACTCGGGCTTGTAGCTGACCTTGCTCAGGATGCCGCCATCGATGGCGGCCATGATGGCGTCGAAAAACGCCGTGCCGTGCGCCTGGAACGCAGCCGCCAATGCATGGCTGGCGTCGTGCACGGCCTGCAGCAATGCCGCGGCATCGTCGGTGGCGTCATCGGAGCGTGCGGGCAGGATGGCCGGGTGGCGCACCAAGGCACGCAGATCGGTGGCCAGGGCGGGCGGGCCGCCCGACCACAGCGCGATGAGGTCTTCGGCCATCACCGCATCGGCGGCGCGTTGCCGCCACAGGTCGGCAGCGACTTCGCCCAGCAATTCGCGGTCGTTGGCGAGCAGTTGCGGTGCGGCGAAGGCCTGGCCGCTTTCCAGCGCGTGTTCGCGCAGCACGCGCGCGCAGAAACCGTGGATGGTGAACACGGCGGCCAGGTCGATTTCTTCGACGGCCTGTTGCAGGCGGCGGCGCAAGGCGGCAGCGGTTTCGGTGCCGGTGGCCAGGTGCGCTTCGAGAATGGCGCGGGTGAGCAGGGCGTCGGGCGCTTCGTGTAGGAGCGGCCTTGGCCGCGACGGGTCGTTGGCGACGTTGGTCGCGGCCAAGGCCGCTCCTACAGGAGCATCGGGCGTCGGTACGATGGCCGGTTCGGTCGCGCCCGGGTGCGCTCCTACGATGGTGGATGAGGCATTGGGCACCAGCGTTGCGGCCAGCACCAGGCGTTCGCGGATGCGGCGGCGCAGCTCTTGCGTGGCGGCTTCGGTGAAGGTCACCGCGAGGATCTGGCCGATGCGCAGGCCGCGCTCGACCACCAGCCGGGTGAACAGCGTGGCCAGGGTGAAGGTCTTGCCGGTGCCGGCGCTGGCTTCGATCAGGCGCACGCCGTGCAGCGGCAGGTGCAGGTACGGGTCGGTTGCGGGAGCGCTGCTCATTCGGCGTCGTCCTGTGCGCCGTGCCAGTGGCGCCAGCTGTCGATCAGCCGCTCCGGGTCGAGCGTGGTGTCGGTGCTGCCGCGTTCGAGCAGGTCGTACACGCGGTGGCTGGTGGTGGCGAACTCGGTAAAGTGCTGCGCATCGGCAAACGGGTCGCGGCCGCGGTTGACCAGGCGCAGTTCCGGGCTGTGCGACTCGCTCCAGCCGAAGCTGGCCTGCCACTGCCCGGCGGCGTCCTTGATGGCCTTGTCCAGGTCGTCGCTGCGCGCGGCCTGGTGGTATTTCCAGCTGCTGTACGGCGCGAACGGCAACGGTGCCTGCAAGCCGTGGCGATACAGCTGCAGCAATTGGGCCAGGGCACTTTGCGCCTGCGTCTGCGATAGCGGCTCGGGATCGATGGGATGCGGGCCCAGGCCATCGTCGTGTTCGAAGAAGCGCACATACGGCGCCTGCTCGCCGGCGGCGCGCAGCAGCAGCCATTCCAGGCCGTGGCGGATCGTGCTGCGGCCGCTGAGCGCGCCGACCTGCACCCGCCCCACGCCATCGGCGTACCAACCAGGCACGCGGCCATGCACTTCCGTCGCGCCGATCTGCACCTGCAGCCGGCGCGACTGCGCCGGCGCTTCGCCACGCCATTGCCGGAATGCCTGCGCATACGGGCGCAGTTGCGCCACCCGCTCATCGAGCTGGCGCCGCCCCAGCGGGCCGGATGGCAGCAGTGCGCGCGCGCGCAGACGCTCGTACAGCCGCTCGGTGTCGCCGGCCAGTGCCGCTTCGAACACCTGCTGCTGCAGGCCGTAGTGGTCCAGCCCGCGGGTGGAGGCGAGCAGTGGTTCGAGGTCGCTGTCTTCGCTGGCCGGATCAGGCAGCCGCATGCCCAGGCGGTGGCGCAGGAACTGCCCGGCCGGGTCGCCGAACAGGCGGCGCAGGTCGTCGATGGACACGTTGGCGGGCAGCGCAACGGTGTCGGCCGGCAGTGCGCCGGCGACCCACGGCGCCAGCGCCTGGCGTTGCCCGGCCAGGCTGTCCACGGCCGGGCGCCATTGCCGGCGATAACTGAAACGGCGTGGGTCGGCGTGCGCGTCGTCGCCCACCGCGCCGAACGCCGCGGCGGCGAACGGCTGCAACGGGTGACGCACTACCAGTGTGTCGAACGCCGCTGGGTCGGCGTGGTACTGCGCCGCGCTGCCCAGCAATTCGCTCACCAGCACCGACGGTTCGCGCACGCTGCCATCGCGCGCATCGGCGCCGAGATAGCTCAGGTAGAACACCTCCTGCGCAGAGGCGAACAACTGCAAAAACAAGAACCGGTCGTCCTCGCGGGTGGAACGATCACCGTGGCGGCGACGCTCGGTACCCAACTCGGCGGTGAGCCGATTGAGCCCGGCGGCCGGGTCGCGGCGCGGGAAGTCGCCGTCGTTCATGCCGAGCAGGCAGATCACCCGGAACGGCAGCAGGCGCATCGGCACCATGCGGCCAAAACTGATGCCGCCGGTGAGCAGCGGCGCGCGCGTGTCCGATTCGCCCAGCACTGCGGTGAAATGCGCACGCACCACTTCGGCCGGCACCTTGCCTGCGTAGTCGGCACGCACCGCATCGCGGGCGAACTGGTCGATCAAGCTGCGCAAGCGGTCCAGCGCGCGCTGTGCACGCGGTGCGGTGGGCGCTTTTGGCATCAGCGCCTCCAGCAGGCCAAGCAGACGCTCGCGCCACTCCACCGGCGTCATCGCGTCGGCCAGCGACGATTGATGGCGTTCGAGCACGCGCAACAGCTTCAACAAGGTGTCCAGTGCGGCCAGCGCGCTGCCTTCCAGCTGCGGCCACGGCGCCACGCCATCGATATCGTCGTCGGCACCGCTGGCATGCCCTAGCAGCAGCCGGTCCAGCGCAAAGCGCCAGGTGTAGGCGTCGTCGCTCGGGGCCTGCAGTTGACGCCGATGCGCCGCATCCAGGCCCCAGCGCGCGCCGGCGGCGTGCAGCCAGCCGCGCAGGCGTTCCAGCCCGGCTTCGTCCAGGCCGGCGGCTTCGGCAATCGGTGCGCTGGCCAGCAGGTCGAGAATTTCGTGCAGGCCGAAGCGTGCGATCGGCAAGCCGAGCAAGCTCAGAAAAACCTCGGCCAGCGGCTCGCTTGCCAGCGGGCTGGCATCGGCCAATGCATACGGCAACGCGTCGTCGTTGCCGTGGCTGCCGAACACCGCGTCCAGATACGGCACATACGGGTCGATGTTTGGCGACAGCACCGCGATCTCGCGTGGCTGCAAGGGCGGATCGAAGCGCGGGTCGTCGAGCAAGGCGCGCAGCTGGTCGTGCAGTACCTGCAACTCACGCAGCCGCGTGTGGCAGGCGTGCACCTGCAGGCTGGGGTCGTGCCGATTCACCGCCGGCAACGCGGCCGGTACGCGTGGCGCGCGGCGATTGAACAAATCGCTCTGCATGCGCCGCAACAGACTATCGCCCAGGCCGCCATCGGCCAGCGCGCGGCGGCCGGAGTCCAGCGGGTCGGCATAGGCGGCGATTTCGGCCAGCGGATGCACCACCTCGTAGTCGCCCACCAAGGCCATGAAGTCGCGCCCGGCCGCGCCCCAGGCCTGCAGCAGCGGGTTTTCCTGCACCTGTTCGGCGAACAGCTGCACCGCACCGTGTTCGCGGCGGCGTTGCCACATTGTCTGCAAATCGCCCCAATAGCCTTGCGTGGGCGTGGGCAGATAGAAATGCAGCGTACCCACGCGCGCCTGCGTGGCCAGCACGCGCAGCACGTCGGGCGAGATATTGAGGATGGCGAAGGCGAACAACCGGCCCGGCAAGCCCTGTGGCAAAGGCCCGTCGGCGCGCGCGTAGCGGTCCAGATACTGGCCGATGCGACGCGCGCGGTATTGCCGGCCCGATGCGATGCTGCGCCACAGCCGCGCCTGCGGATCGTCGGAGTCGGCGCCGCCTTCCCAACGCAGCAGCCAGTCGCGGCGCCAGGCCTGGTATTTCTCGAACACACTGCCCAGCTCGCCGGCC
Source organism: Xanthomonas sp. CFBP 7698 (assembly GCF_003600855.1). NCBI lineage: Bacteria > Pseudomonadati > Pseudomonadota > Gammaproteobacteria > Lysobacterales > Lysobacteraceae > Xanthomonas > Xanthomonas sp. CFBP 7698. Next base: position 276,963 of record NZ_PRDN01000004.1, on the reverse strand, counting down.
AGCGCCCACGGCTTGAGCGCGTCGCCGTCGGACAGATAGCCGGCCAGTGGCGCCAATGCCGCATCGCTGCCCAGGTCCGATTGGAGGGCCGCGTACAGCCGCCACTGCGTGGTGGCCATGTCCAGATCATCGTCGGCCGGGCCCAGGTTGCACTCCAGCGCGCGCGCGACGAACTCGCCGGGGGTCAGGAATTCCAGATTCGCCGCAACACCGTGCTCGGCCGCCAGCGTGGACTGCAGCCAGCGCCGCATCGCCACCTGCGGGATCAGCACTACCTCCGGTTGCAGCAGCGGCTGCCCGGGTACCGGTCGTCGCAGCTCCTGGGCCAGCAGGGCAGCCAGGGTATCCAGCGCATTGGATGGATAAAGGCGGAAATCGGGCGCGGAGGTGACGTGCATGCGTGCGCGCATTGTGCCGGATGCGCGCGTGATGCGCTGTCGGCGCTGGCCGCGATCTGCCCTGGCGCTGATGCACGTGCGCCGTGCGGTCGAGCGCGCAGGCGTGCTGCCGGCGCGCGCTGCAATCCGATGCAGCCCCTCGTTGCCAATGCCATGCGGCGCAAGCATTCGACGCCGCATGCGGATCGCGCGACGTCAGATGGATGTGCCCGCCGGCCGGCGCATCGACGCTGCCCGGCAGCGCCGCGTCGGCCAGCACCGGAGTCAGAGCGGTGCATATTCCCGCGCCGCGATTGCGCGGCAGCCGGCGTGCGACCTGCGTGATCGCGACCGCAGGTCGAACAGGGGCAGGCCATCAAGCGGCGGGCCAGCCGCATCCACCGGGCAACCGTCGCAACTGCGATGGGCCGGGGTCATCGCCCGGCCCATCGCATTGCTTGCTGAGCGGGCTTGCGCCGCGATCAGTATTTCTTTTCCAGATTGATCATCCAGGTCTGGTCGTTGTTGCTGTCGCCATCGGTGATGCCGCGGTACTCCAGACGCGTGGACAGGCCTTGCTCGGTCAGCAATGCCGCGCCGATACCGACCATCAACCGGTTGCGGTCGAACGCACTTTGCGCGGTGCGATAGAACGGCCCGCCGCTGAGATCGGCATAGCTCAGCGTGGCATCGCCACGGCCCTGGAAGTCGCGCTGATATTCCACGCGCAACTGCGGGGTCAGCCGGCCCCAGCGTACTTCGCGGCGCCACTCCAGGCGCAGGCCCAGGTTGCCGGTTGTGGTGGCCACATCCATGTCGGCATAGCGCAGTGCGAACGGCGCCACGCCATCTTCCGCATAGCCATCCAGCGTGGCACGTGCCACATCCACCCGCGCATACGGGGTGATCTGCACGTCGCCGCGCTGCAGGTCGGCACCGGTGGACAGCGAGGCGATCCACTGCTTGCCGTCGCGGTTGCCCTCGGCCAGCGAACTGTCGTCGGTGACGAAGCGGCGCAGATCGTAGGACAACATCTGGTAACCCACCAGGGTGTCGAAGAAGAACGCCTTGCCCGGGTGGAAGCTGGCATACAGCGCCATGGTGTACGCGGTGCCCTTGCTGCGGCTGCCGCGCGTGCCCACATCGCTGTCGTCGCGGCCCCAGCCCAGGCCCGCACCGATCGCCAGCGACTGCGCAACCCGGTAGTCGGCGCCGACGCTCAGGCCGTCGGTCTGGAAGTCCACCCCATTGCTGTTGGTCTGCCGGTTCAAGCTGCCCGAGCGGATCGCACCGCCGATCCACAAGCCCAGGTCGCCCTGGCCCTGCACACCTTCGCTGCTGCCCGCCGCCGCCGCTGCCGGCGCATCGCGGAGGTCGTTGTCGGCGTCCTGGGTGTCCGGGCTGCACGGCTGCGCAGTGATGCCGCGCTCGGCCTGGCGGCAATGCGAGGTGGGCTGGAAGCTCACCGCGTTGGTGAAGCTGCCACCACCACGGTGGGTGGCTTCCAGACGGCGCTGGAAGTTGTCGATCTGCGCACGGGCAAACCGCCGCGTGGACTCGGACTGCGCATCGATCAAGCCACGCACTTCCGCGTCCTGGCTCGGGTCGCGGCGCGGCGCGATGTTGAACACCACATTGGCCGGCACCGAGGTCGCGAAGGCGTTGGACAAGGTGAACTGCACCGTGGCCTGGCCGACGAATGCCGGGCTGGGGGTAAAGGTCAGCATGAAGCTCGGCGTTTCGGCCATTGCCGCCGCGGCCGGCGACGGGCCGCCGGAGGCGCGCGCCGCTGCGGCGGTGGCAGGTCCGCCAACTCGGGTGATGGTGGCAGTACCGGCCGAGGCCGGCAGCACCGCAACCACGGCCGCAGCCACAAACGGCCCGCCGGTGGCATTGCGGGTGATGTCCACCTGCTGCGCTTCGCCGGGCACCGCCTCCGCGGTCACCGACACCGCCACCGGCCGCGCATTGACTGTGATGGTCAGCGTGGTCGCTGCCGAGGTGCCGCCACTGCCGCTCGCGGTATAGCTCACCACATCGGTGCCGATGAATCCGGCGTTTGGCGTGTAGACCACATCCAAGCCATTGACCACGGCGCTGCCGTTGGTCGGCGCAGTGGTAATGGCAATCGCGGTGATCGTGCCGGTGTCGTTGCCGGTCACCGCCACCGTCACGGCGGTGCCGTCCATGGTCACGGCAGCGTCTGCCATCGCCACCGGCGCGGCGCTGCCCACGCTGACGCTGTAGGCCTGCGCCGCGCTGGCAGCACTGGCGTCGGTCACGGTGATGGTGAAGTTGCTGACGCCTTCGGCACTGGGCGTGCCAGACAGCGTGCCGTCGGCAGCCAGCGTCAACCCGGCCGGCAAGGTGCCGCTGGTCACGCTGAAACGGTAAGGCGCCACGCCGCCGGACACGGTCAATGTCTGGCTATATGCGGTGCCATTGACGGCCGGCGGCAGCGTGCCCTGCCCGATCACCAGCGTGGCCGCGCCGATGGTCAGTGCATAGCTGCGCGATGCCTGCGCGGCCGGGCTGGGCGTGCTGTCGGAGGCAGTGAGGGTGAAGTTGAACGTGCCCGCCACGGTTGGCGTACCGCTCAGCCCACCGGTGGCCGTGTCCAGCACCACGCCGGCCGGCAGCGCGCCGGCAGTCAGCGCATAGCTGTACGGGGCGGTGCCGCCGGTGGCCGGAGTGATTGCGGCGGTGTACGCCTGCCCGGCCGTGCCGGTCGGCAAGGTGGATGCAGGCAATACCAGGTTCGGGCCGGCCACGGTCAGTGCATACGCCTGCGTGCCGGTGAAGCTGTTGGCATCGGTCGCCTGCACGGTGAAGTTGAACGTGCCTTCCACCGTCGCCGTGCCCGACAGCGTGCCGTTGCTGGCCAGGGTCAGGCCCGCCGGCAGCACGCCACTGGCAATTGCATAGGTGTATGGCGCGGTACCACCACTGGCACTCAACGCCTGGCTGTACGCAGTGCCACGCGTGGCACCGGGCACCGTGGTCGGTGCGACCACGATCTGCGGGGCAGCGATGGTCAATGCATAGCTGCGCGAGGCCTGCGCAGCAGGGCTGGGCGTGCTGTCGGAGGCAGTGAGGGTGAAGTTGAAGGTGCCCGCCACGGTGGGTGTGCCGCTCAGCCCGCCGGTGGCCGTGTCCAGCACCACGCCGGCCGGCAGCGCGCCGGCAGTCAGCGCATAGCTGTACGGGGCGGTGCCGCCGGTGGCCGGAGTGATTGCGGCGGTGTACGCCTGCCCGGCCGTGCCGGTCGGCAAGGTGGAAGCCGGCAGCACCAGGTTCGGGCCGGCCACGGTCAGCGCATATGCCTGCGTGCCGGTGAAGCTGTTGGCATCGGTCGCCTGCACGGTGAAGTTGAACGTGCCTTCCACCGTCGCCGTGCCCGACAGCGTGCCGTTGCTGGCCAGGGTCAGGCCCGCCGGCAGCACGCCACTGACAATCGCGTAGGTGTACGGCGCGGTGCCGCCACTGGCGCTCAGTGCCTGGCTGTACGCAGTGCCACGCGTGGCACCGGGCACCGTGGTCGGTGCGACCACGACTTGCGGTGCAGCGATGCTCAGCGCATAGCTGCGCGAGGCCTGCGCAGCCGGGCTGGGCGTGCTGTCGGAGGCAGTGAGGGTGAAGTTGAAGGTGCCCGCCACGGTAGGTGTGCCGCTCAGCCCGCCGGTCGCCGCATCCAGCACCACGCCGGCCGGCAGCGCGCCGGCAGTCAGCGCATAGCTGTACGGGGCGGTGCCGCCGGTGGCCGGAGTGATTGCGGCGGAGTACGCCTGCCCGGCCGTGCCCGCAGGCAAGGTGGATGCAGGCAGCACCAGGTTCGGGCCGGCCACGGTCAGCGCGTATGCCTGCGTGCCGGTGAAGCTGTTGGCATCGGTCGCCTGCACGGTGAAGTTGAACGTGCCTTCCACCGTCGCCGTACCCGACAGCGTGCCGTTGCTGGCCAGGGTCAGGCCCGCCGGCAACACGCCACTGACAATCGCGTAGGTGTACGGCGCGGTACCGCCACTGGCGCTCAGTGCCTGGCTGTACGCAGTGCCACGCGTGGCACCCGGCACCGTGGTCGGTGCGACCACGATCTGCGGGGCAGCGATGGTCAATGCATAGCTGCGGCTGCCCTGCGACGGCGTTCCCGAGGTGCTGTCCGTGGCCGTCAGGGTGAAGTTGTAGGTCCCGGGGGCCGTGGGCGTGCCGCTCAGCGCACCGGTTGCACTATTGACCGTGATCCCGGCCGGCAGGACGCCGGCAGCCAGGGTGTAGGTATAGGGCGCGATGCCGCCGCTAGCCGGCGTGATGGCGGCCGAGTAGGCCTGACCGGCGGTTCCCGGTGCCAGCGTGGTGGCCGGCAGGTTCACGGCCGCGCCGGCAACCACCAGCGTGTAAGCGCGGCTTCCGGTGGTCGGCGCTCCGCTGTCGGTGGCGCTCACGGTGAAGTTGAAGCTGCCGCTGGCGGTCGGGGTGCCCGACAGTACGCCGCTGGCGTTCAGGGTCACCCCGGCCGGCAACGCACCGGCACTGAGCGCGAAGGTGTACGGGGCGGTACCACCGCTGGCCGACAGATTTTGCGTGTAGGCGGTGCCCGCCGTTGCCGCCGGCAGCGACGCCGGGGCGATGACTACCACGGCATCGTCGTTGTTGATGGTGCCGGTACCGGTGGCGCGGGCGATGGTGGCATTGGTGGCGCTGGACAGCACCACGCGATAGGTCTCGTTGGGCTCCACCGAAAGATCGCCGTTGACGGAAATCGCCACGGTCTGCGTGGTGGTTCCCGGGGCGAAGCTCAGCGTTCCCGAGCGGGCGGCGTAATCGCTGCCAGCCGTGGCGGTACCGTCGGCGGTAGCGTAATTGACCGTGACGGTCTGGCCGCTGGCCGTGCTCAGGCTCACCGTGAAGGTGGCCGTGGTGGTGCCGCTGTTGCCCTCGATCACGCTGACGTCGTCGATCGACAGCGCCGGCGCGGTGTCGTCGTTGACGATCGTGCCAAGGCCCTGCGCATCGGCCACATTGGCGCCGGTGACATTGCTGATGTTGACGAAGTAGGTTTCGTCCGGTTCGTTGAGGCTGTCGCCGTTGACCAGCACGCTGAAGGTGGCGCTGCTGCTGCCGGCGGGAATGGTCTGCCCGCTCAGGCTGGAAGCGACGTAATCCGACCCGGCGTTTGCGGTGCCATCGGCGGTGCTGATGTCGAAGCTGACGCCGCCGGCACCGGCCGGCTGGCTCAACGACACGGTGAAGGTGGCTGTCGTCGTACCGGCATTGCCCTCGTTCACCGAGACGTCGTTGATGCTCAGCGATGGCACATCGTCATTGAGGATGGTGCCGGTGGCGCTGTTGGGCGAACCCACCACATACCCACTGCCGGTGTTGAGGGTGATCACGACGGTTTCGTCAGGCTCCGACGTCGCGTCCGCATTGGGATCGATGACGATGCTGCCGCTGGTCAGCCCGGCCGGAATCACCAGCGGCGAGTTCACCGCCGCGAAGTCGGTGCCCGACGTTGCCGTGCCGCCGACGCTGAAGCCGATCGAGACGGCGGTTGCCGACGGCTGGGTGAGCGTCACGGTGTAGGTCAGGTTGGTGCCGCCATCCTCGGCCACGCTCGTAGGCGACACCGCGATCGAGGCGGTGGTGACGTCGTCATTGACGATGGTGGCCGTCGCGCTGGCCGGGCTGCCGGGCGAATAGCCGGTGCCGTTGGCGACGCTGAAGGTCACCGTCTCGTCCGGTTCCACCACGCTATCGGCGATCGGGGTGACGCTGAAGCTGGCGGAGGAGGCATTGGCCGGCACCACGACGCTGCTCACCGCACCGGAGTAGTCGGCGCCGCTGGTCGCGGTACCGCTCCGGGCCAGGTTCACCGTGGTCGCCGATGTGTTGGTCTGGCTCAACGTCACCGTGTAGACAAAGGCATCGCCGCTGTCCTCGCTGCGGTTGACCGGGCTGACCGCAATGCTGGCCGTGCGCGAGGGGTTAATGGTGATGTTGAAGGTGAGGACGTTCTCGTCCTCGTCGCGCAGGTAGAACGTATCGGAGGTCGCAGAATTCCCCCCATGCGTATAGGTGACCGTCTGGGTGCCGGGGCCACTCTGAAAGCTGAGCTGGATGCTGCCGTTGGCAGTGGAACCGCGGCCATTGGCATCCAGTGGATTGCGCGGGTCGTCGCCCATGCCGATGTTGGAGGGGCCATCACAATTGCTGACGTCGAACGTCACCGAACCGCTCTGATTGATCGTGGCGTTCTGGGTCGAACAATAGGCCGACGCCCCCTGTGCCCAGACCTGTCCGGGTAGCAGGAGCGCCAGGGCGCAGATCATCACGGCCACCATCCAGCGCATCAGCGCACCGGTGCCTGTTCCACGCCACTGCGGCTTGTTCACGTTCTACCCCTGATGAAGCGCCACCCCGGCGCCGGCACGGTCCTCGTGCCTGAAGGCAATGCCGCCCTAGAGAAGTCATCCCCTGGCATTGCGAGCGCATTGAAACAGGAACTGACTGCCAGTTAAAGAACAAAAAATTAATACTTCATTCCAGTTCTGGATTGTCCCGGCTTGTGGGACCCCGCCGCGGCGGGTATCTGTACGGCGACCCCCGACACATGTCGGCGGCGCACCTACGCAGGGAGAGCTGCATGAGCGAGTTTTTCATCGGCCAGGTCATGCTGACCGGTTTCCCCTTCGCGCCGAAATATTTCGCGCAATGCAATGGCCAGCTGCTGCCGGTCAATCAGAACCAGGCATTGTTCAGTCTGCTAGGCACCCGCTTTGGCGGCGATGGCAATACCACGTTCGCCCTGCCTGATCTGCGCGGTCGCACGCCGGTCGGGTACGCGCCGTCGGCCGACGCGAACTGGCAGCCGCCGGTTGCACCGATCGGTCAGGCGGGCGGCGCAGAGGCGGTGACCCTGCTGCCCGCCAACCTGCCCGCGCACAACCACCTGGTGGAATGCAGCAGCACCGGCGGCAACAACCGCACACCGACCGGCCGCGTGTTTGCCACCAATATGGCCACCTCGGGTGCCGCCACGCCGCTGTATGCCGCTCCCGGAACGACGGTTCCACTGGCGCCGGCAACGGTCGCGCCCGCTGGCGGTAATCAACCGCATCCGAATCTGCAGCCCTACACCACGATCAACTTCTGCATCGCGCTGTCGGGCATTTTCCCCTCGCGCGGCTAAGCGCGACCGCATTCGGGTGCGCCTGCACGCGCGGCGCCTCATCGACCAGGAAGGATCACATGGGCACTCCATTCATCGGCGAAATCCGCATGTTCGGCTTCGGCCGCACGCCTCAGGGCTGGCAGGCATGCGACGGCTCGCTGCTGCAGATCTCCGCATACGAACCGCTGTACGTGCTGCTGGGCACCTCGTATGGCGGCGATGGGCAAACGACCTTCGGGGTGCCGGATCTGCGCGGGCGCCTGCCGGTTCACCAGGGCCAGGGCCCTGGCCTGAGCAACTACGTGTTCGCCCAGAAGAGCGGTACCGAAACGGTGACCTTGACCGAGCCGCAGATGCCGGCGCACACCCATGTCGCACAGGTCACGACGGTGGCGGCAACCAGCCCCTCACCGGCCGGACTCCTGCCAGCGGCGGTCGGTGCCACGCTGTTCTATGCCAGCGACGTGACCGGGGCCACCGCGCTGGCGATGTCCACGCAGAGCACCTCGTTCACAGGGGGTAGCCAGCCGCACGACAACACGATGCCGACGCTGACGGTGCAGTACTGCATCGCCACCACGGGCATCTTTCCGCAGCAGTCCTGATCCACGGCGCCGCGCCGAGTCGGTCGCGGCCTGCATCGCTCCACCGGAGGAAATGCGCATGACCGAACCCTATTTCGGCGAAATCCAATTGTTTGCCTTCGATTACAACCCGTACGGTTGGGCGCTGTGCAACGGCGCAACCCTGCCGGTCATGCAGAACACCGCGCTGTTCTCGTTGCTGGGCGTGGCCTATGGCGGCAACGGCAGCACCACATTCCAGTTGCCGAACTTCTCCACCCGCGCCGGCTGCCAGCAGGGGGCGGCGCCGGGCCTGACGCCCCATGCGCTGGGCAATGCGTTCGGCTCCGCCTCGGTGAGCCTGTTGAGCACGCAGATGCCCAACCACGAGCACGGCTTCAATGCGTTCTCGCAAGCGGATCCGAGCAAGAAAAGCGGCACCCCGAGCAGCGGAGCCGCACTGTCGAACTTGAACAGCAACAGCGACCGGCCGTTCAACGCAGTCGCACCCGACCAGCAGTTTTCCCCGACCATGGTGCTGCCCGCCGGCAACGGCCAGGCGCACGAGAATCGGCAGCCCTATCTGGCCATGAACTTCTGCATCGCGCTGCAGGGCGATTACCCGGTGTTCGACTGAGGCCATGCCGCACCTGCGTCACAGGGTCGCGCCGATCGATCTGGAACCGCCTGCTGCACCGGGCGTGCCAGGCGGCGTGCTTCGGCCCGAGCGCGCCGCCGATCTGCCCTGGCTACGCGATCTGTACGCCAGTACGCGGCGCGAGGAACTGGCGCAGGTGCCGTGGGCAGAGCAGACCAAACGCGCGTTTCTGGACCAGCAATTCGCGTTGCAACGCGCCCATTACCTGCAGCATTTCGCCGGTGCCGACGTGTTGATCGTCCAGGTTGGGTCATTGCGTATCGGTCGCCTGTACCTGCACCGCACCACCACGCAACACACGCTGGTGGATATCAGCCTGCTGCCGGACTGGCGCGGCAAGGGCATTGGCTCGCACTTGATCGCCTACACACAGGCATCCGCCCGCGCTGCGGGGTGCGCCGTGTGCCTGCATGTGCTGCACGCCAATCCTGCCGCACAGCGGCTGTATGTTCGTCACGGCTTCATTGCCGGGTGCAGCACCCAGACGCATCTGCAGATGCACTGGACTCCCATGCTCAACTACTCAGCTGAGCGTGCTCAATTGAACACGGCCTGATACAGAAACCCGTCGCGTTCGCGCGCCACCGGCACCAGAAAGATGCCGATCTCGCCCAGGCGCGCGTGCCGCATCTGATAGGTCTGTTGCGGAAACAGAAAGGCCGAGCCATTACGAAACAGCAGCGAGAACGGCGCACGCTGCGCGTTGCGTGTGTCCTGCAATGGCCTCGCTTCCACCAGCACGAACGGTACCTCGCCCTCATTCAAGGAGGCAGCGAAGGTTTCGTTGACGCTGCCGGCGAAGTGTTCAAGCGTCAGCAACTCCATGGATGATTCCTTTCATGACGATGTGCACGGATCGTCGCGTGGTTCGCGCCGGCCCCACAAGATGGCGATGCCAACAACGCGACGCACTCGACACATCGGAGCGACGCGGCCGGCGCCATCGCAATGTGCACGTGGTATCCGACTGTGACGACACCGGGACCCCCAGGTTCTGAAACGCCGGCCGCCCATGCACTTACTCCCTACTGCAGCGTACGTTGGGCAGCCGTCGCATGCAGCGCAATCGTCCGTGCGTTGCGGGACACGCTGTTACGCAGATGGCGACATGGGCGGCCCCATGGCCTGCCGCATGAATGCGACAATACTGCACGCGGCGGTTCGGTTATGTTCAGCCGTGTGACAGTTACTCTATCGCGTTGGAATTCTGTTAAAGGCCTCGATGACGGCGTCCGCCTCTCCTGTCGTGCAACTGTCCGGTGTCCGCATCGATCGCGGCGGGCGGACGATCTTGCGCGACGTATCGCTCGACGTGCCACGCGGCAGCATCACCGCCGTGCTCGGTCCGTCCGGTAGCGGCAAGTCCACGCTGCTGGCGGCATTGACCGGCGAGCTGCGCCCGGTGGCCGGAACGGTCACCTTGTTCGGCAATGCCATTCCCACCGGCAGCCGGGCGCTGCTGGAGATGCGCCGCAATGTCGGCGTGCTGCTGCAGGGCAATGGGTTGCTGACCGACCTGAGCGTGGCCGACAACGTCGCCCTGCCGCTGCGCACGCATACGCGCCTGCCGGCGCCGGTGCTGCAACGCCTGGTGCAGATGAAGCTGCATGCGGTGGGCCTGCTGGCGGCGGCCGATGCCTGGCCGCGCGAGCTGTCTGGCGGCATGGCGCGGCGCGTGGCGCTGGCGCGTGCGCTGGCGCTGGACCCGCCGCTGATGATCTACGACGAGCCGCTGACCGGGCTGGACCCGATCGCCTCGGGTGTGATCATGAGCCTGATCCAGCGCCTCAACGACAGCCTGGGCCTGACCAGCATCATCGTCAGCCACCACGTGCACGAGACCCTGCCGATCAGCGACCAGGCCGTGGTCATTGCCAATGGCGGCATCGTGTTCGCCGGCACGCCCCAACACCTGCAGGACAGCACCGATCCGCTGGTGCAGCAGTTCCTGCACGGCCAGCCGGACGGCCCGATCGCCTTCGATGCCGCACCACGCCGCGACCGGAGCGCTGCCTGATGGCCTTTGCCGACTCCATTCGCGCCTTCGGCCGCGCCGGGCTGTTTTCACTCACGGTGCTGCGTGGCTCGCTGCCCACCCGCGACTTCGTCGCCGAGCTGGTGCGCGAGATCTACAAGGTCGGCGCGCGTTCGCTGCCGATCATTGCGGTGGGCGGTGCCTTCGTCGGGCTGGTGCTGACCCTGCAGGGCTACCGCACGCTCACCACCTACGGTGCATCGGATGCGTTGTCGACGCTGCTCGGTCTGTCGCTGTATCGCGAGCTGGCGCCGGTGCTGACCGCGCTGTTGTTCATCGGCCGCGCCGGTAGCTCGATCGCGGCCGAGCTCGGCCTGATGCGCGCCACCGACCAGATCAAGGCGCTGGAGCTGATGGCCATCGATCCGGTGGCCAAGGCGGTGGCGCCGCGCTTCTGGGCCGCAGTGCTCACGGTGCCGTTGCTGACCGGCGTGTTCTGTTCGCTGGCCATCACCGGTGGCTACTTTGAAGCCGTGCACGTGCTGGGTATCGACAACGGCACGTTCTGGTCGGGCCTGAGCAACAGCGTGGACTTCTGGGACGACTTCGGCGTGGCGATGCTCAAGTCGGCGATCTTCGGCGGCACCGCCGCGCTGGTGGCCGCCTACGTGGGCTTCCATGCCGAGCCGACCATCGAAGGCACCTCCATCGCCACCACCCGCGCGGTGGTGAATGCCTCGTTGCTGGTGCTGATGTTCAACTTCGTCCTTTCTGCAATGTTGTTTAGGTGAGATAGCCCATGGCCATGCGTGGACCACGACTCGAATTCGCCGTTGGCGCCTTTTTGCTGCTGACCCTGGCCTCGCTGCTGGTGCTGGCGGTGGCCTCGACCAACCAGCGCTGGGGCTTCGGTTCCAGCCAGTACACCCTCATCGCGCGCTTCAGCCAGATCGGCCAGCTGCGCGCGCAGGCGCCGGTGAAGATCGGCGGGGTGACCATCGGCAAGGTGGCCGACATCAGCCTGGATCCGACCAAGTTCGATTCGGTGGTGACGCTGTCGCTGGACACCAAATACAAGGACCTGCCCGCCGACACCTCGGCCGGCATCTTCACCAGCGGACTGCTCGGCGAGAGCTATATCGGTCTGCAGCCGGGCGGCGACCCGGAGACGCTCAAGCCGGGCGAAGAGATCGGCTTCACCCAGCCGGCGGTGGATCTGCTGCAGCTGGTCGGCAAGTACATGTTCAGTGGCGGCGGTGATAAATCCGCTGCAGACGGTCAGGCCGCCCCGCCTGCCCAGCCCGCTTCTCCCTCTACGGAACCGCACCAATGAAGACCACCCTGCTCTCTGCCATTCTGGCCTCGACCCTGCTGGTGTGCGCACCGGCCACCGTGCTGGCGCAGCCGGCCGCCGCCAGTGCGCCTGCGCAGGGCGCGGCCACCAAGACCGTCATCGACAGCAGCACCCGCATCCTGGGCACGCTGGAACAGCGCCGCGCCGAGTTCCGCAGCAACCCGGCCGCGCTGCGTCAGTACATCGACGGCGAATTGAACAAGGCCTTCGACCGCGACTACGCCGCGCGCCTGGTACTGGGCGTGCATGGCCGTGGCGCCTCCGATGCCGACATCAAGCTGTTCGCCGATGCGATGGCCGACAACCTGATGCAGCGCTACGGCACTGCCCTGCTCAACTTCGAAGGCAAGCCGACCTTCCGTGCCAAGTCGGAAAGCGCGCTGCCGGGCAACCGCGGCGTCAAGGTATCTACCGACCTGCTGCGCGCCGGCAACGACCCGACCCCGGTCGACTACCTGATGCGTAACGTGGGCGGCCAGTGGAAGATCTTCGACGTGATGATCGAAGGCATCTCCTACGTGCAGACCTTCAAGGGCCAGTTCGACGGTCCGCTGCGCGAAAAGGGCATTGCCAAGGTCGCCGCCGACCTGCGCAGCGGCAGCCTGCAGGTCGGTGCGGCACCGGCCAATGGCAAGTAACAGCTTCGTGCAACGCAACGGCGACACGCTGGTGGTCACCGGCGTGCTCGACCGTGCCGCGGTCACCGCGGCCTGGCCGCAGGCGGCCGCACAGCTCGATGGCGTGCGCACGCTGGACCTGTCGGGCGTGCAACGCCTGGACAGCGCCGGCGTGGCGATGCTGGCCGAACTGGCCGCGCGCGTGCGCGGCACCGGCACTGCGGCAGTGGTGGGCGAGGCGTCCGGTCTGGACGAATTGCGCGCCGCCTACCGCTTGTCTCCCACCCTCGAATTTCAGGCCTGAGCGCCACGCCATGACCCAGTTCCGCACCCTTTCCCTGTTGGCCTGCCTGTCGCTGCTTGGCGCCTGTGCCAGCCAGGCGCCCAAGTCTGCCCCGCCATCGGCCAGCGCCGACACCGCGCCCAATGCTCCGGCACCGGTACGTGACGACGCCGGGGTGACCGCGCAACCGGCGACCGCCGGGTTTGCCGCGCCCGACACGTTGCCGGCCACGGTGGCGGCGGCGCCTGCCGAACAGACCAGCGCTGCGGGCGATGCCGGCGCGGACGCGTCCGGTGCGCCCACCTCGGCCGAGGACGACTTCAGCGCCCTGTACGGCACCACCACGCCACAGGCCGGCGCCAATGGCGCACCCGCCCAGCCGGGTGCGGCGCCAGCGTACGACCCGTGGGAGCGCTACAACCGCGGCATGCACCGCTTCAACCTGGCGGTGGACCGCGGCGTGGCACGGCCGTTGGCGACCGCCTACACCAAGGTGGTGCCGAGCCCGGCGCGGCTGGGCGTGACCAACTTCTTCGACAACCTCGGCACGCCGCTGACCATGGTCAACCAGCTGCTGCAGGGCCACCCGGTGTATGCGGCGCAGTCGCTGGGCCGGTTCGTGATGAATACCACCCTGGGTGTGGCCGGCCTGTTCGACCCGGCCACGGCGGCGGGGATCCCGCGGCGCAGCGAAGACTTCGGTCAGACGTTGGGCGTGTGGGGCTGGCGTAACTCGCGCTACTTCGAGCTGCCGCTGTTCGGGCCGCGCACGGTGCGCGACACCTTCGGGCTGGGTGGCGACATCCCGCTGTCGTGGGTGCGCCAGGTCGACGACGGCGGTGCGCGTTTCGCGTTGCAGGGCCTGCAATTGGTGGACACGCGCGCGCAGCTGATGTCGCTGGACTCGCTACGCGACCAGGCGCCGGACGAGTACGCCCTGACCCGCGATGCCTGGATGCAGCGTCGCAATTACCAGATCACCCGCGACCTGCGCAGCCACCGCGAACAGAACAACGAGCTGCCGGAGTATCTGCGCGAAGACAAGGACAACACGGTGCCGGTGGATGCGATGCCGATTCCCAGCTGGGTGCGTTGACCGGCCCGCCAGGCGTGAACAGAAAAACCCGGGAGCGATCCCGGGTTTTTTTTGGGGGCAGCGCAACGTCGTTGCCGCAGCTGCCTGCGTGGAAAGCGCACATGTCTGCAGATGCCGGTGTGCGCCGGGCTCGCCCACACCGTCTGCGCCTGATGACGCCTACCTGCCGGAGATCAGCAGCGACACCGTGCGATGCCGGCAGGGCGCACGTGCGGCTGCGGCTCAAGGTCAGCGGCTACGACCAGCTGTCGGCCTTGCTCGCTAAGCTGGACGCTTTGCCCGGCATCGATGGCGTGGCATGCAGGCTCGGGCGCAGGACATATCGTCGGGCGCCTGGCGTCACATGTCCGGTGGTCACTCCGGTTCGGGCAGCAATGGCGGGGTGCGATCTTCGTAGGTGAGATAGCTCTTCCACAGATCATGTGCGCGCTGGTCGTTGAGGTCGACGGCGCAGCGGGCCGCCTTGGCCGTTCCGACCGTTGCACCCGTCCAGCGCTGTCGTATGTTGCTGCAGTGAAGCGTCTTGTAGCTCGTCCAGGCCGCCTGCGCGTTGTCGAAGGCCTCGCCCGACACCGCCAGCGTGGCGATGGCCCGGGTGCGCGCGGCCGCCAGATACTCGGCCAGGCGTTGCTGCGATCGGTCCACTTCTCCCGACCGGCATTTATTGCTGTCCACGGTCGTTTCGAGATCGTGGCAACGCTCCTTCGCGAGCGACGACGCGCTGAAAAGCAGCACGAGACATATCCAGCCGGGTCGCATCGTCATGTGCACCTGATTTCTAGCTTGGTCGATGATCAAGCCGGATCATGGGATCGGTTGATCGTGCGTCGCGCGAGGGGAGCGGGTCGGCGATGGCGGCTGCACGCTGTCTATCGGCTCCCGCGTCGTTGCCGTGATTGCCGGGGCAGATGCGATGGCAGTGCGTGAAACGTCTTGCCGCATGGCGGTGGAGATACACCGCGATGTTCGGCGACATTGCGTGTCGAGCGTGCGGCCTGGGCGGTCTTCCGCCATACCATCCCCCTCTCCCTGGCGGGAGAGAGGGGGAGAGCGCCGGCCTCTGATCGTGCGCTGCAGTGTCTTGCCCATCGGGAGAGTGACGCATGCAGCGGACGCGGTACGGGGCGCACGCAAGCTCTGCTCTGGCGCATGTCTGGGCCGGCGCGCGGGACTCAGGCAGCTGCCAACGCCGCATCCACCGCTGCACGCAGGCTTGCATCGTCGGCGGGGACATCGGGGGCGAAGCGCTCGATGACGGTGCCGTCGCGGCCGATCAGGAATTTTTCGAAGTTCCACAACACGCCGGGTGCGGGGTTGGGCGCAATGCCGTAGCCGGCGAGCTTTTCGCGCATCGGGCCGTCGCCGGTGGCACTCGGGCGTGCATGGGTCAGGGCCTGATACAGCGGATGGGTGTCGCCGCCGGTGACCGCGATCTTGGCGAACATCGGGAAGGTGACGTCATAGGTGAGCTGGCAGAACTGCGCGATCTCCGCCTCGCTGCCGGGCTCCTGGCCGTTGAAGTCGTTGGCCGGAAACGCCAGCACTTCCAGACCGGCCGCATGCTTGTCGCGGTACAGCGCTTCCAGGCCTTCGTACTGCGGGGTCAGGCCGCACTTGGAGGCGACATTGACCACCAGCAGCACCTTGCCGCGGTAGTCGGCCAATGTGGCCGGCTCGCCTTCGATGCGGGTCACGGGAATGTCGTACAGCGTCTGGCTCATCGGGGCTGTCCTGATCTGCGGGGTAGCCAGCATAAACCGCCCCGCGCGCATGGGTGACCTGTGCTGCACCATGCCTCAACACTTGTATATGCAAGTATCTTGGCTACACTCGCCGCATGGCCACGCCCCGCAAGCCGACCGGCTGTACCAACTTCCGCCTGCGCAGCGTGTCGCGGGTGGTGTCGCGCCACTACGCGACATATCTGAGTGCGAGCGGTCTGAAGTCGACGCAGTATTCGCTGCTGTCGCATCTGCTCACGCTGAGCCCGATCCGGCCGATCGATCTGGCGCGCAAGATGGGCCTGGATGCGTCCACGCTCACGCGCAATCTCAAGCCGCTGATGCTGGCCGGACTGGTGCAACAGACCGACGGCACCGATGCGCGCAGCCGCCTGATCACGCTCACCGCCGCCGGCCGTCGCCGGCATACCCAGGCCCGGACGCAGTGGCAGAAGGCGCAATCCAGCCTCACCGCGCTGCTGGGCGCCGAGCGCGTGCTCGCCCTGCATGGCCTGCTCGACGACACCCTGGCCACGCTGCAACAGGCCGGGCTTGCCGATACCGACGACTCCCCCGACTAAGAGCAGCTCTGCCTCCATGACCGCACTCGATGCCCGCACCCGCCTGCTGCTGGAGGCCCCGATCGCACCCACGCTGGCGCGGCTGGCCGTTCCCAACGTACTGGTCATGGTCGCGCAGGCGTCGGCCGGGCTGATCGAGACCTACTTCGTCGGCAAGCTCGGCACCGATGCGCTGGCCGGCATGGCGCTGGTGTTCCCGATCGTGATGCTGATGCAGATGATGTCGTCCGGTGCGATCGGCGGCGGCATTGCCTCGTCGATCGCGCGGGCCCTGGGCGGCGGCCGGCGCGAGGATGCCAACGCGGTGGTGGTGCATGCGCTGGTGATCGCCGTGGCGTTCGGGGTGCTCTTTACGCTTGCGCTGTGGGCCGGCGGCCGCTGGCTGTATCGGCAGATGGGCGGGACAGGCGCCGCGCTCGATGCCGCGCTGACCTACTCGCACTGGATCTTCGCAGGCGCGGTGTTTGTCTGGCTGTTGAACTCGCTGGCGGCGGTACTGCGCGGCTCCGGCAATATGGCCGTGCCGGCCAAGGTCACCGTCTACGGAGTCATCGGATTGATCCCGCTGTCGCCGTTGCTGATCTTTGGCTGGGGGCCGATTCCGGCGCTGGGCATTGCCGGCGGTGCGCTGGCGCTGCTGCTGTACTACATCGTCGGCACGCTGGTGCTGGTGGCCTATCTGCGTTCGCCGCGCAGCCTGCTGCGCCTGTCGTTTGCGGCGATCCGCCTGCGTGCAGCGGTCTTTCGCGACATCCTGCGGGTTGGCCTGATCTCGGCGATCGGGGTGATCTGCACCAACCTGGCGGTGGGCGTTGCCACCTCGTTGGCCGGGCATTTCGGCTCCGGCGCGATTGCCGGCTACGGCACTGCATCGCGGCTGGAATACGTGCTGATCCCGCTGGTCTTCGGCCTGGGAGCACCGATGCTGACGATGGTGGGCACCTGCATCGGTGCGGGCAAACGCGAGCGCGCACTGCGCGCGACCTGGATCGGTGCGGCCATGGCGTTTGCCATCACCGAAACCATCGGCGTTGCGGCGGCGCTGTTCCCGCGCGGCTGGCTGTCCCTGTATGGCAACGACCCGACCATGCTGCAGACCGGCACGCTGTACCTGCAGACCGTGGGCCCGTTCTACGGCTTCCTGGGCATGGGTCTGGCGATGTACTTCGCCTCGCAGGGCGCAGGAAGGCTGCTATGGCCGATCGGTGCCACCGTGCTGCGCCTGGTGATCGCAGCCGGGATCGGCATCGTGGCGATCCGGATGGGCGGCGGCCTGCACCAGGTCTACCTGGCACAGAGCGCGGCGCTGCTGGTGTATGGGGTGGGGATTGCGCTGGCCATCGCCGGTGGGTCGATGTTCGGCCGGCTTGGCTGGCCGCGTCGCACCGCGGACGTGGTGGTGGACGCGTAGGGCGCTGCTCTGGTGCATGCGTTGGAGCATCTCGACGCGACGCGCCTGATGCCCTACCCGCGCATCAGTCGATGCACAGCGCCGCCTGGCCCTTGCCGCCGATGACTTCCTGGCGGCAGCCGAAGCGGTCGCTGTCGCGCTGGCAGGTGCCGTTGGTGGCGGCACCGGTCGGCACGATGCTGGTGGCCAGGCAATCGCCGCTGCAGTCGCTGTTGTCGCTGCAGGTCTTGCCGGCATCGGCATACGGCACGATGCAGCGCACTGTCTGCATGCGGCCGACCGGACGCAGTTGACCGCCCTTTGCGGTGCATGCGGCGGCATCGGCAGAGGCTGCGCGCAGTGGCTGCGCATCAGCTGCGGTAGTGCCCGAACGAGATGCCGGCGTCGCGCTGCAGGCGCCCAGCAGCAGCACGCACACCGTTGCGTAGATCCATCGCGTCGCCATGAGATGCTCTTCTTGAATAGGGTGCGTGCAAGCATCGCGGTGGCGATGTCTGCGCGGTGTGCTCGACATCCGGCGCAGGAACAGGACGTGGCAGACCTGCTGTTGTAGGAGCGCCCTTGGGCGCGACAGGGCGTTACCGGTAACGCCTCGTCGCGCCCATGGGCGCTCCTACGGGTGGGTCGGTTTTTGGGCATTGTGCGGCCGGCCAGGCCTCCTGCGCTCGCTGGCTACTCCTGCTCGTCGCTGCTGTCGTCGTGCGGGACCCCGGCGCCTTCGTCGCTGCCATCGTCCAGCAGCGCCTGCGAGTGCTCGCCGGACAGCGTTTCCACGCCGCGCAGGCGGCGTTCGATGGTGCGGGTCTTGCGGCTGGCTTCGCCCAGGCTCTTGCCGACAGTGCTGATCTGCCGCTCGGCCTTTTCGAGAATGCCGGCGAACTTGCCGAACTCGCTTTTCACCGCGCCCAGCACCTGCCAGACCTCGCTGGAGCGCTTCTCGATCGCCAGCGTGCGGAAGCCCATCTGCAGGCTGTTGAGCAAGGCGGTGAACGTGGTCGGGCCGGCCAGCACCACGCGATGCTCGCGCTGCAGCAGATCGACCAGACCGGCGCGGCGAATCACTTCGGCATACAGGCCCTCGGTGGGCAGGAACATCACCGCAAAATCCGTCGTATGCGGTGGGCAGACATACTTGTCGCTGATGGATTTGGCCTGCACGCGGATGGCGCGTTCCAGCTGCGCGGTCGAACTCTTGATCGCCTCCAGATCGCCTTTTTCCTGCGCGTCGATCAGGCGTTCGTAGTCTTCGCGCGGGAACTTGGCATCGACCGGCAGCCACACCACCGTGTCGTCGCCGCGCCCAGGCAGGCGGATCGCAAAATCCACCGCTTCGGCGCTGTCGGGCCTGACCCGCACGCTGCGCGCGTACTGCTCCATCGTCAAGGTCTGCTCGAGGATGTTGTCCAGCTGTACTTCGCCCCAACCGCCGCGGTCCTTGACGTTGGTCAGCACGCGCTTGAGGTCGCCCACGCCGGTGGCCAGCTGCTGCATTTCGCCCAGGCCGCGCTGCACTTGTTCCAGCCGTTCGGAGACCAGCTTGAACGAGGCATCCAGGCGCGTGTTGAGGGTGGTCTGCAGTTTTTCGTCGACGGTGGCGCGCATCAGTTCGAGCTTGCTGGCGTTGTCGTTCTGCAGGTTGGCCAGCTGCTGTTCGAGCGTGGTGCGCATTTCGCCGATGCGCAGTTCATTGCGTTGGGTGAGCTCGGTCAGGCGCTGGCCCAGCGCTTCGGTGAAGCGCTGTTGCGATTCGCCGGCCTCCTGGCGGCCCTTGCGCGAATCTTCGGCCAGCGCTTCGCGCAGGGCGGCCATGTGCGTGTCGGTACGCGCGATCAGCTCGGTCAGTTGCTGGCCGAACATGTGGATGCGGGTTTCCTGCTGCTGGCCGAAGCCTTCCAGCTGGGTACGCAGTTCGGTGAGCCGCAGGGTCAGCAGTTCGCCGGTGCGTTGCTGGGCCAGGGCGCTTTCTTCGCGCGCCTTGCGGGCGTCTTCGCCGAGGGCGTCGCGCAGCAGGTCCAGGCGCTGATCGGTGCGCGTGGACAGTTCGGTGAGATTGCGCGCAAAGGTTTCCAGGCGGCCGTCCTGCTGCCGTGCCAGGCCTTCGAGTTGCTCGCGCAGTTCGCCGCGGCCGTCGCGTTGTTCGGCCCGCAGCGCGTGCTCCAGCGCAGTGGTGGAGGGACGTCGCAGCAGCGCGAGCAGCTGCAACACCAGGACTACGACAAGCAGCCCGAGAAGGATCAGGGATTCGGATGACATGCGCGCAGTGTAACGGTGCCTGTCGCAACAGCTGCGTCGCGGACCGTCGCTCGCCCGAGCGCGCGCAGCGCCCGGGAATCTGCGAGGCAGCGGCCAGCGCAGCCGCTGCCTCGCTGCTCAGGCCCGAGGTCAGAAACCTTCCAGCACCAACTTGCCGCGGGTGCGGTGCGATTGCAGCGCGGCGTGGGCGCGGCGCAGGTTGTCGACGGTGATGCGTCCGTAGTGCTCGCCCAGGGTGGTGCGCAGCAGGCCGCTGTCGATCAGGTCGGCGACACGGTTGAGCAGGTGGTGCTGGGCGATCATGTCGTCGGTTTCGAACAGCGAGCGGGTGAACATCAGCTCCCAGTGCAGCGACAGGCTCTTGCGCTTGAGCGGCAGCGCATCCAGCGTGACCGGGTCGTCGATCAGCGCCAGCTGGCCCTGTGGTGCGAGCACCTCGACCAGCTGCGCGAAGTGCTGGTCGGTGTGGGTGAGGCTGGCCACGTGCTGCACCTGCGCGATGCCGATCCGCTGCAGGCCTTCGCCCAGCGGCTGGGTGTGGTCGATGACGTGATGCGCGCCGAGGGCGTAGACCCAATCCTGGGTCTGCGGGCGCGAGGCGGTGCCGATCACGGTCAGCTTGGTCAGCGTGCGCGCCAGCTGCACCAGGATCGAGCCGACGCCGCCGGCCGCGCCGACCACCAGCAACGCCTGGCCCTGGCCGCCGCCTTCGGCGATGCGCAGCCGATCGAACAACAATTCCCAGGCGGTGATGGCGGTCAGCGGCAGTGCCGCAGCCGCAGCGTCGTCGAGCGTGGCCGGCTTGCGCCCGACCAGACGCTCGTCCACCAGATGGAATTCGGCGTTGGTGCCCGGGCGGGTCAGCGCGCCGGCGTAGTACACCGCGTCGCCGGGGCGGAACAGGCTGACCTCGCTGCCGACCGCATCGACCACGCCGCTGGCGTCCCAGCCGAGCACCCGCGGCGATTCCACCGGCGCGTTGGCGCGCACCTTGGTGTCCACCGGATTGACCGAAATGGCATGGATGCGCACGCGCAGATCGCGCGGGCCGGGTTCGGGCAGCGGCAGTTCGAGTTCGACCAGCGCGCGCGCATCGTCGATGGGCAGGCCGTGCTGCGGGTAGGCAATGGCTTTCATGGCGGGCGTCATGCAGGGAGGGGACATGCATGGTCGGCTGCCGGGATTAGGAGAAAAACCGGCAAACTGCACAAGCACTTTCACGATTGGAGTGAAGATGGTCCGCTTCGACGACCTGGCGCTGTTCGTGCGTACCGCGGCGCTGGGCAGTTTTTCCAATGCCGCGCGTGAGGCCGACCTGCTGCCGGGGCAGGTCAGCGCGGCGGTGGCCCGGCTGGAGCGGGCACTGGATCTGCGCCTGTTCGCGCGGTCCACGCGCAGCCTGCGGCTGACCGCCGAGGGTGAGCAATACCTGCCGTATGCGCGCCAGGTACTGGAGCTGCTGCGCGACGGGCGCGAGCATGTGCGTGGGCGCGACAGCGAATTGCAGGGCCTGCTGCAGGTCACCGCGCCGTCGGACCTGGGCCGCAATGTGCTGCTGCCGTGGCTGACCGAATTCCGCGCTGCGCATCCGAAGCTGACCTTGCGGCTGCATCTGTCCGACCAGGTGGCCGACCTGTATCGCGCGCCGGTGGATGTGGCGTTCCGGCTCGGGCGCATCGACGGCGCCGACCACGTCGCGCTGCCGTTGGCACCGGACAACCGCCGGGTGCTGGTGGCCGCGCCTGCGTATCTGCAGCGGCACGGGCGGCCGGCCACGCTGGAGGCGCTGCGCGACCACGCCTGCCTGCTGTATCTGCTGGCAGGGCGCGCCTACGACCGCTGGCAGTTCGAACGCGACGGCCGACGCCAGGTGGTGCCGGTACGTGGGGCGATGCTGTGCGACGACGCCGACATCGTGCGGCGCTGGGCCGTGGCCGGCGAAGGCATCGCCTACAAGTCGTGGCTGGATGTGTGCGACGACGTGCAGGCCGGGCGGCTGGAGGTGCTGTTCCCCGACGATGGCGACCGCTTGCCGCTGCATCTGGTGTGCCCGCATCGCAAGCAGTTTTCGCCGGCGGTGCGCCAGCTGCATGCGCTGTTTGCGCAGCGCTGCCAGGCGCTGACGGCGTTGTATCCGCCGGGCCAGGGCTGACGTGCTGCGCGCGTGGTGCAAGGTGCCGACGGCCGGGGCTGATGCGGCGACGCGCTCGAGTTCGGCTGGCACGCAGCCCGCCAGGCAAGACGCGGATGGCGCTATGTCGCACGCCACGCCAGCGTTTCGGTGCCCTGCCTGTCAGGTACATGCGGCCCGCACGCTGCAACGCGATCGCATGTGCATGACGATGTGGAGGTCACCGCAGAAGGCCGCACCGGCATTGCCGGGCTCGTTGAAGCGCCCATCACCGTGGCGGTTCTAGCCTGCCGGCATGACCTCACTTAACCCGGTTTCCCTGCAGCGCTACGGCAACCGTGATGGCCACTCCGGCGTGGTGGCGTATGCGCTGGCCGGGGATGCGATTGCGGTGCGTTTCCGCAGCGGCGAGACCTATGTGTACACCGCCGACAGTGCAGGCGCCGACGTGGTGGCGACCATGCAACGCCTGGCCAAGGCGGGGCGCGGGCTGAGCACCTATATCAGCCAGCACGTGCGCGACGCTTACGCGGGCAAGCTCGACGTGTAGCCAGGCGCGACTACTGACGAACCCACGTCGCGTTCGCCAGGCGCAACGCAGTTGCGTCGTGCAGCGCCCGCTGTCTGTACTGCCTCACGCGCAGACACGGCCGCTGGGCTGCTGCGATGATGCTTGGCAGCGATGCGCACAACGCGCTATCTCCCCTGGTGGCGCGTTACGCCACCTGCACCACATCACTCGTCGGGATGCACATGCTGGACATCTACGGAACGCTCACCTCGATCAATGTGCGCAAGGTGCTGTGGCTGTGCGAGGAAATGCAGCTGGACTACCGCCTGCATGCCTACGGCAGCGGCGCCGCATCGGTCCAGGCGCCCGAGTTCCTGGCGCTCAATCCAAACGGCCTGGTGCCGGTGCTACGCGACGGCACGGTGGTGCTGTGGGAATCGAACACCATCTGCCGCTATCTGGCTGCACGCAGCCGGCGCGAGGATCTGCTGCCGAGTGCGCCGGCAGCGCGGGCACGGGTCGAGCAATGGATGGACTGGCAGGCCACCGAGCTCAACCCGGCGTGGCGGTACGCGTTCATGGCCACGGTGCGTGGCAGTGCGGCGCATACCGACATGCAGTGCATCGCAGACAGCGTGCAGGCGTGGAACCGGCTGATGGCGCTGCTGGATGCGCAGCTGCAACAGGCCGGCCCGTATGTGCTGGGCGCGCAATTCACCCTGGCCGACATCGTGCTGGGGCTGTCGACCCAACGCTGGATGGCCAGCCCTATCGCGCGCCCAGTGCTGCCCGCCGTGGCGGCGTATTACGCGCAGCTGTGCACGCGCGTCGGGTTTCAACGCCATGGCTGCAGCGCGCCTTGAGCGTGGCGGGCAGGCCCGCGCAAAGCGGCCGCAGCAACACGCCGTGATGTCGCCGCGGCGCTTGCAGCACGCATTGACCTCAACGTGATCTGCGCATGGGTAGGGTGAGGCTCTGCTCCTGCGAGGCTTGCCGATGACCACTGCCACCAATCAGACCCGCCTGCTTGCCCTGGGCTTGTTTGCGTTTCTGGCCACCTTTGCAGTGATCGTCTGGTCGCTGATGCGGCCGTATGGCACGGCGTATTTTTTTCCGGTGCATTTTTTGATTGGAGCGGCGTTGCCGTTCCTGGTGTACGCGATCGGGGGCACACGGCTGTGGTTCTGGATTGGCATGGGGATCACCGCGGTGGTGCTGCTGTGGTTCAACCTGTGGGGGCATGAGGCCAATGGCGCGGCGCCGCAGTTGCTGGACTGGAGCCAGTTTGCCGCCGGTGTGGTCGGGCTGGCCGGTGCCTGGGCGGTGCAGCTGATCTATCGCAACGCGCGCCCGCCGCATCGTCCGTCGATTGAGTGAGCGATTGAGCGGGATTGGTGCGTTGGGATGTGGGATTTGTAACAGCGCTGGACTGCAGACGTCGGTTAGGTTGGCGAAGGTCCGGCAAGGCGAAGTACGCGCCACGCCGATGCAGGCAGGCGCGTCTACCCTGCCCGACCTGCGCTGCCACATGACCTTGGACCGATAGCTTTGCTGCGCTGCGTTGGGCGACACTCGCGCATTCTTTTGATTCCCGCGAGGTCCGCATGTCGTCTTGGCTCAGGCGCAAATCCATCGACCAGGTCACCGTGCACGAGGCCGGCCGGCAACTGGTCCGCAGCCTGAGTTGGCCGCACCTGATCGCGCTGGGCATCGGCGCGATCGTCGGCACTGGTATCTACACGCTGATCGGCGTAGGCGCCGACAAGGCCGGCCCGGCGGTACTGCTGTCGTTCGTGGCTGCAGGCATCGTGTGCGCCTGCGCGGCGCTGGCGTATGCGGAAATGGCCACGATGATGCCGGCGGCCGGCAGTGCCTACACCTACAGCTACACCGCGCTGGGCGAGAGCATCGCCTGGGTGGTGGGCTGGAGCCTGGTGCTGGAATATTCGCTGGTGGTCAGCACGGTGGCGGTGGGCTGGTCGGGCTACTTCGTCGGCTTCCTGCAGTGGCTGGGGGTGGAGCTGCCGCAGACGCTGATTGCCGGGCCGCATGCCGGCGGTATCGTGAACCTGCCGGCGGTGGTGATCACCTTCCTGGTGGCCGGCATGTTGATGGCCGGCACCAAGGAAAGCGCCACGCTCAATGCGGTACTGGTGGTGCTGAAGATCATCGCGCTGGGCGTGTTCGTGGCGATCGCGTTGCCAACGTTCAACAGCGCCAACCTGCAGCCGTTCATGCCGTATGGCTTCTCCAAGGCGATGGGCCCGGACGGTGTGGAACGCGGGGTGATGGCGGCGGCGGCGATCATCTTCTTTGCGTTCTATGGTTTCGATGCGATTTCCACCGCGGCCGAAGAAACCAAGAACCCCGGGCGCGATCTGTCGATCGGCATCGTCGGCTCGATGATCGGCTGCACGCTGATCTACGTGCTGGTGGCGCTGGCAGCCGTGGGTGCGATGAGCTTCACCGTGTTCGGCAAGAGCCCGGAGCCGCTGGCGCTGATCCTGCGCGAACTCGGCCACGGCAAGGCCGCGCTGGTGATCGGTGCGGTGGCGATCATTGCGTTGCCGACCGTGCTGCTGGCGTTTTTGTACGGGCAGAGCCGCATCTTCTTCGTGATGTCGCGCGATGGGCTGTTGCCGCGCGGCTTGTCCAAGGTCAACGCACGCACCGGCACGCCGGTGGCGATCACGCTGTTCACCGCGGTGCTGGTGGCGGCGTTGGCGGGCGTGGCACGGCTGGATGAGATCGCCGCATTGGCCAATGCCGGCACGTTGGCGGCGTTCACTGCGGTGGCTGCATGTCTGCTGGTGCTGCGTGTGCGCGAACCCGGCCGTGCGCGCGCTTTCCGCACGCCGCTGGCGTGGGTGGTGGGCCCGGTAGCGATCCTGGGCTGCCTGTACCTGTTCTGGAGCCTGCCGAGCAAGACGCAGCTGTGGTTTCTGGTCTGGAACGGGCTGGGTGTGGTGGTGTACCTGGCGTATGGGCGGCGCAATAGCCGGTTGCATCAGGCGGGGTGAGTCGCGACGTCCTCCTCGCCTGCGGGAGAGAGGCTCTCAAAACACTGCGGCAAGGCCAGCACCCCCTTCTCCCGACGGGACATTGTCCTCCTTTATGGGGGAGAAGGTGGCGCTTAGGGCCGGATGAGGGTGCGGGTGAAGCCCTCGTGTCATCCAATTCGTCAGGACTTCGCCCCGTACCCTCACCCCAACCCCCGCTCCGCGCCCCAGCCCGCGCTTGCGGCGCGGGCGCTCCGAGGCACGCGCGCCAGTGGCGCGCAAGCTGTGCCTTTTCGCCCCGGGGGGAGAGGGGCTTTCGAGCTGCGCGGCGCTGGTCAGTGCTTGCGGCGTCGAGGCTTGCGGTGACTGGGTGGCTGCAGCCGGTTGTTACTGCGCTGCTGCTGGCGTGGCGCAGAACGAGGTCGGCAACGCATCCGCTTGCGTACCCCACCCTTGAGTCGGGGCGCGGTTGGTGAGCGCGAACGACAGCGTGCCGCCCTGCTGCAACTGCGCCCAGTCCAGGAATACCTGCGGCTGCGGCTTGCCATTCAAGCGCACGCCATCCACGTATTGCAGCGTGCGGCCGTCGGCGCCGGGGGCGTCGATGCGCAGGCGCTTGCCGTTGCCCAGGGTGAGCGTTGCCCGCTTGAAACGCGGCGCATGCAGCAGGAATTGCCCGCTGCCCGGTACCGCCGGATACAGGCCCAATGCACTGAACAGGTACCAGGCCGACATGGTGCCCAGATCGTCGTTGCCGGTCACACCGTTGGGTGCGCTGGTGAACAACTGCTGCGCGGCGCGCACCACGGTGGCGGTCTTCCACGGCTGGCCGATCAGCGTGTACATCCACGGTGCGTGCAGGTCTGGTTCGTTGTTGGGGTTGTAGCGGTACTGGTTGTAGTAGCTGTAGGGCCCGACCACCCAATGCGTGCGGGCGCCGTTGAGCGGGTCCTTGAGCAGGTCGTCGTAGGCGAAGAAGGCGTCCAGCCGCTTGCCGACCTGTTCGCTGCCGTGCATGGCCTGCAGCATGCCGGGAATGTCCTGCTGCACCAACCATTGATACTGCCAGGCGGTGCCTTCGTGGAAGCCGTGTTGCGAGCGTGGGCTGTACTGATCGTTGGACGGTGCGTACCAACTGCCGTCTTCCAGCCGCGGGCGCGGAAATCCGGCAAACCCGGTCTCGGTATCGCGCACGTCCGCGTCCCAGACGTTGTGCCAATTGCCACCGCGCGCGCGCAGTTGCGCGCTGTCGTCGCTGTGACCCAGCGCTTGCGCCATCTGTGCGAGTGCGCAATCGGCCAGCGCATATTCCAGCGTGGCCGAGCCGCCGTGGTGCGGGTCCACGTCCATACCCTTGGACGGAAACGCGCGGTCGTACTGCACGAAGCCCTTGGACAGATAATTGGCATTGCCCGAGCGCCCAGCGTGGCGCGAGTTGATCGGCGGTTGGCCGAAGGCGTTTTGGCGTAATGCCGCATACGCTTGGGCTTCATTGCCCTGCAGTGCGCCGAAGCGCCACAGATCGACCAAAAACGGCGTCACCGGATCGCCGGTCATGATGTTGGTATCGAAATTGGCGTAACCCCAGCGCGGTAGCCAGCCGCCCTGCTGATGGATCGCCAGCAACGAGCGGCCGATGTCGCGTGCGCGTGCCGGTTGCAGCAGCGCCAGCAACTGGTTTTGCGAACGATAGGTGTCCCACAGCGAAAAGTATTCGTAATAGGTCCAGCCATCGGCGCGGTGGATCGCATCGTCGTAGCCGCGGTAGCGGCCATCGGCATCGCTGCCGGTGAGCGGCTGCAGCAGGGCGTGATACAGCGCGGTGTAAGCCACGCTGCGGTCGTCGGGGCTGGCGCCGTCCAGCTGCAGGCTGGCCAGTTCGCTGCGCCAGGTCTGCTGCGCGCGCTGGCGCATCTGTTCCAGGCTCAGCAACTTGCCGCCCTGCATGCCGTCGGCGCGCAGGTTGTTGCGCGCACCTTGCGCATCCACATGTGAGATGGCGCTGACCACGGTCACCGCGCGCGTGTCTTTGCCCTTGCCCAGCGGGAAGCTGAGCCAGGCGCCGTTAGGCTTGAGCTCGCCGCCCATGCCGTGACGCGCGCCGGGCACGCCGCCGTCTTCGCCCCACACCCCGTGCGCGGTAAACGGGCGGTCGAATTCCAGCCGGAACCAGGTGGTGTATTCGTGGCCGCCGCAAAAGCTCTGCGTGACCAGTTTGCCTTCCACCACGCGATCGCCGACCAGCTGCACCTGGCTGCCGATCACCACATGGCGGTCGTTGGCCTGTGCCACGTTGATCAGCAGGTGGCCGGTGTCGGCACCCGGCGCAAAGGTGTAGCGCTCGGTGGCGGCGCGGGTGAGCGCGCTGGCTTCGGCGTCGATACCGCCGTAATCGGTGAGCCGCACCTTGTAGTACCCGGCCTGGCCCACTTCGCCGTCATGCGTGTAACGCGCGGCGTAGCGCTTCTGGTCGAAGGCCTTGGCGTCGGTGGTATCGAAATCGCCGCCCAGGCCGATGCGCCCGGTGACCGGCAGGATCGACACCTGCCCGCCCTGCTCCCAGCAGCCAGCCCCGGAGAGAAACGAATGCCCGAAGCCGCGGATGCTGGGGTCGTCGTAGCGCCAGCCGGCGTAGTGGGCGCCGATCGGGCTGACCTGGATCAGGCCGAACGGCGCGGAGGCACCCGGATAGGTATTGCCGTCGTCCTTGCTGCCAATGAAGGTGTTGACCTGCGTGGGGTCCTGCGCGGCCAGTGGCGGTGCGGCCACCATGCCGAGCAGACACAGGCCGGCGGCAGCGCGGCGCCACAGCGGCATTGACGGCAGACGCGACGAAGAGCGATCAGATGCAACGGCAGAGAGCATGCAAGACACCTCGGGGAGAGGGCGGCCGGGGCCGCAGGGGGAATGAGGCGCGCCGACCGCTGCACAGGCGGCAATCGGCATGACGACCGAACTCGAACCAAAACCAGCAATGGCCAGTAACGGGGCGCAATCTTTATCAGTTGCGTGGACGGCGCAGAACAGGGCGAGTGTACGAGTGGAACATGCCGATTCCGAACAGCGGCGTTGCCCATGTGGCATTGACCACGGTGGATCGATTGGCTGCTGCAAACCGAAACTGCGCTCGCCCGCGGATGGCTGCGAGGGAGGCTCCGGCTTGGCAGGCGCGTATGCACACGTCCACTTGCGGCACGGCGCGCGCAGCCAGCGTCGCAACGCGTGGTATTCGTCACGCTGCCCGCGGCAACGCAGCGCGATGCAGCTGTTGTTCGCGCTTCTTCCAGCAAATTCGCTCTTCTTGATGGAATCGTGGCGAGTTGCCGAAACGCAGTCGTCAAATATGCGCGACGCCTTGACGATGCAGCGCCACAAAAAAGCCCGGTCGTGGACCGGGCCTGGCGGCAAGGCGTCGGTGGGAGGGTCCGCGCCCGGTGCGCGGCTTACCAGCGCATGCCTTCGAACGGGTTGAAGCTGGTGCTGCCCTTCACCTTGTCCAGGTAGTAGGCATAGTTGGCGCTCATACCGGCCAGCAGGGCCAGCGGAACGCTCAGCGCGTTACCCAGCGATCCGGGCAGGAACGAGGCAATGATGCCCACCACCAAGCCGATGCCAATCAGGCCCAGCGCCTTGCGCCACAGGCCCAGGATGAAGAAATAGATGAAGCCGAAGAACAGCGCATAGAAGTTCATGCCCACCTTCAACTTCTCGCCGAACGGCAACGTCTTGAGCGCCTGCTTGTGGGCAGGGTCCTTGGGGCCGCCGTGACGGTCGAAGAAGGCGAAGCGGAATTGCCACTTGGGGCTGAGCTGGGTGCGATCGAAGGTATCCATTCCAATCCATGTAGTTGTAAACGGTTACATGATAGGCGATCGCGTATTCATCAGCACGTTCTTTCGAGCCGGTCACATGGGTTCGGTACGGAGACGCATGCGCGGCACTGGCCGCCGCGCCCGGACGCTCAGCGCTGGTCGCTGGTGCCGGTGCCTCGGCGGGCGCGTCGCAGCGAATATAGCGAGCGGTCGGCGCGGTCGACCACCGCGGCCAGCGCTTCGCCTTCATGCCGCAGCGCGGTGCCCAGGGTGAACTGGATCGGCGCGTCGGCGGCGGCCGCCAGGTAGTCGCGCACCAGCGCGTCCAGCTGCTGCTGGCTGGGCTGATGCAGCAGCACCAGGAATTCGTCGCCGCCCAGGCGGACCAGGCGGTCCTGGGTGCGCAGCGGCTGGTTGAGGAACCACGCCATCTGCACCAGCACCTCGTCGCCGCGCTGGTGGCCATGGGTGTCGTTGACCAGCTTGAACTTGTCCAGGTCCACCACGATGCAGCCCCAGCGCACGCTGGGGTCGCGCTTGTCCAGCTCGTCCAGGAAGCGGCGGTTGTAGCAGTTGGTCAGCGGGTCGGTGAACGACCATTCCAGCAGCAGCTTTTCCTGCTGGTACTGGTTGGTGATGTCCTGGGCGTGGGCCAGCACCAGGGTGGCGTCGGATTCGACATCGAGCACGTTGCTGTACTGCCAGTGGCGCAGGCTGCCATCGCCGGCCACCAGCTCGATCACGCCGGCATCCTGGCCGTCGAGCACCATCCGCGACAGGTACCCACGCACCGCGCCGTGCCGCTCCGGGCGCACGAACTCCAGCAGCGAGCGGCCTTCCATCGCCTCCACGCTGCGCCCGAGCGAGCGCGCCGCCGCCGGGTTCACGCTGACCAGCCGGCCATCCATCTCGTGGGTGCAGATCAGCCCCAGGCTGTACTGGAACAGCTTGCGGAACTTGCGTTCGCTGGCCGCCAGCGCATCCACCGCGAGATGCCGGTCGGTCACGTCCTGGACTGCGCCGATCAGGCGCATCCGCCCGTCCACGTGTTCCACCGAGCCGGTGCTGTGCACCCACAACTTGCGGCCGGCGGCACTGACCAGGGGCAGCTCCAGGTCCCACGCAGTGCCGTCCCGCACGCAGGTCTCCACCGCCTCGGTGATCACCGAGCGCGCTTCCAGCGGGTAGAACCCGATCGCCTCGCTCAGGGTGGGCCGGTAACCGGGCGGAACATCGTGCAGGCGGCAGGTCTGGTCCGACCAGATCAGCGTGCCGCTGGCCACATCCACCTCCCACCCGCCGACGCCTGCCACCCGGCCGGTGCGCTCCAGGAACGCTTCGCTCTCGCGCAGGCGCTGCTGCAGCTGCGCATTGGCCGCCTCGCGCTCGAGCATCACCCGGCGCTGCTCCAGGCCTTCGGCAGCGACCTTGGCCAGCTGCTGCAAGGCCTGCAATTGCGCCGGTTCCAGCGCGCGCGGGCGCTGGTCGATCACGCATACCGTGCCCATGCGCAGCCCGTCGGGCAGCACGATCGGGGCGCCGGCGTAGTAGCGGATGCCGGGCGCCTCGGTGACCAGGATGTTGTCGTGGAAACGCGGGTCGGCCGGTGCATCGCGCACCTCCATCACCGCATCGCCCTGGATGGTGTGGGCACAGAACGCCAGTTCGCGCGGGGTTTCGGACACGCCCGGCAGGCCGATGTTGGCCTTCCACCACTGGCGGCGTTCGTCCACCAGCGAGACCAGCGCAATGGGGGTGCCGGCGATCGCCTGCGCGGCGGCGGCCAGCGCGTCGAAGAACGGTTCGGCGGCGGTGTCGACCACCTGCAATAACGCCAGGCGCGCCAGACGCTGCGCCTCGCTGGGTGTGGATGACACCATGGTGTCGCTGTGATTCAACGGAAAGCTCGCTTGTCCCCGGGCCATCCCCGCAGTCTAGCGGACCGGGGACAGGCACCTGCTGCCGGGTTGCGTGGGCAAATCACAGAATGCGCTGCGCGCCGCGTCCCTGCGGCAGGCGCCCTTGGGTGTCGCTGACGATCGATGGGTCTGCGCCATCGACGCAGCCAGCGGATCCTCTCGATTGCCCCGACCGGTGCGGACGCGTCGCGCTGGGCGCGGTCCTCAAGCAGGGCGCGCGGCCGCAGGCGGTTGCACCAACGTGCCACCAAGCTGCACCGCCGCCGCCACGTTGCGCGCGGCGCGGCGGACGTTGCCGGCGGCATCGGCCAGGGCCTGCTCCAGGGGGCAGGCGCCGGGCACCACCGCAAACATCGCATCGATGCCATGGCCATGCAGTTGCGCAGCTGCGTGGCCGATCGATCC
Organism: Xanthomonas sp. CFBP 7698; assembly: GCF_003600855.1. Classification (NCBI taxonomy): domain Bacteria; kingdom Pseudomonadati; phylum Pseudomonadota; class Gammaproteobacteria; order Lysobacterales; family Lysobacteraceae; genus Xanthomonas; species Xanthomonas sp. CFBP 7698. Next base: position 245,129 of record NZ_PRDN01000004.1, on the reverse strand, counting down.
GGCAATGGCGATCACCGGGATGCCATGCCGCTGCGCGAGCTGCGCCACCCCGACCGGGGTCTTGCCGCGTGCGCTCTGGCCATCCAGACGGCCTTCGCCGGTGATCACCAGATCGGCCTGCGCGATGGCGGCCTCCAGGCCGAGCGCCTGGGCAACCAGCTCCACGCCCGGGCACAGCTGCGCGCCGAGGAAGGCCACCAGGCCTGCGCCCAGTCCGCCGGCCGCGCCAGCACCAGGCAGTGTGTGCAGGCGCACGCCCAGCGCGCGCTGCAGCACATCGGCGTAGTGCTGCAGGTTGGCATCCAGCTGCGCCACCATCGCCGGGGTGGCGCCCTTCTGCGGGCCGAACACCGCCGAGGCACCGGTCGGGCCGACCAATGGAGTGTCCACATCGCAGGCGACCTCGATCCGGCAGTGCGGCAGCCGCGGGTCCAGGCCGTCGACCTCGACATGGGCCAGCGCGGCCAGCGCGCCACCGCCCGGGCCGACCGGCAGGCCGTGCGCATCCAGCAGCCGCACCCCGAGCGCCTGCGCCATGCCGGCGCCGCCGTCGTTGGTGGCACTGCCGCCGATGCCAAGGATCAGGTGGCGCGCGCCGGCATCCAGCGCGGCCAGGATCAGCTCACCCACCCCGGCGGTGCTGGTCTGCAGCGGTGCCCGCTGCGCCGGCGGCAGCAGGGCCAGCCCGCTGGCGGCGGCCATTTCGATCACTGCGGTGCGGCCGTCGCCGGTCATCCCGAAAAAGGCCTGCACCGGCGTACCGCGCGGGCCGCTGACGGTGCACTCGATCCTGCGCCCGCCGGTGGCCGCGATGAGCGCATCCACCGTGCCTTCGCCACCATCGGCCATCGGCACCTGGCGGTAGTCCCAGTGCGGGAAGACCTGGCGAAAGCCGGCTTCGATCTGCGCGGCCACCTCCGGCGCGGGCAGGCTTTCCTTGTACGCATCGGGGGCGATGACCACCCTCACCGACGTGCACCTGCCCGCGGCGGACGCACCCAGCCGGCCGTGCGCGGGTTGGGTGTCCATACGGCGGCGTTCAACGCGCAGGCCATCCCTATCCGGCCCTGGCGCGCGTGGCCGCGTAGTCCTGCGCCTGCTGCATCACCCGCAACAGATTGCCGCCCCAGATGCCGGCAATCTGCTGTTCGGTATAGCCCTTGCGCAGCAGCCAGGCGGTGATGCGCGGCAGGTCGGAGACATCGTCCAGCCCCACCACGCCACCGCCGCCATCCCAATCCATGCCGATGCCCACGTGCTCGGGCCCGACCACTTTGAGCACATGCTCCAGATGGGCGAAGAAATCTTCTTCGGTCGCGCGCTTGATCGGATAGCGCGCATCCAGTTCCTTCAGCGCGGCGCTGAGCCTGGTGCCGTCGGCGATCTTGATGTGCTCCCAGCCGCCGTACTGGTCGGTAAGCGCCTTTTCGGCGGCCTTGCGCTCGGGGCTGGCCCCGCTGTCCACCAGATAGCCGCCGTAGGAATTGACCTGGATCACCCCGCCATGCGCGGCCAGCACCTTCAGGCGTGCATCGTCGATGTTGCGCGGGTGGTTGTAGACCGCGCGCGCGCCGCTATGCGAGAGCACGATCGGCACCGGCGACAGCGCGATCAACTGGTCGAACACCGCATCGGAGGCATGCGATTGATCGATCACGATGCCCAGCGCCTGTGCCTGTTGCACCAGCTGTTTGCCGGCCGGGCTCAGGCCCTTCCACTCGGCGCCCTTGGGGTCGGTGGCCGAGTCGGCGAACTCGTTGTTGAGAAAGTGCACGGTGCTCATCAAGCGCAGCCCCTGCGCGTAGTAGAAGCGCAGCAACGTCGGGTCGGCCACCAGCGGGCTGGCGTTTTCCATGCTGATGTACACCACGCGCTTGCCGGCGGCCTTGATGCGCGCGGCATCGGCCGGCACGGTGGCCAGTGCAAAGCGCTGCGGTTGCGCGGCCACCAGGGTGTGGATCTTCAGCAAGCGCTGCAGACCGGCGTCGCGGTCATCCAGGTGCGCGGCTGCACTGCGATCGCCCTGCCCGGTGTAGACCGCCCAGAACCCGCCATCCAGCGCGCCTGCGACCATGCGCGGGTAATCCACCTGCGACAGCCGGTTGCCGGCATGCGCCTGCAGCACATCGAAGTCGGCGCGCTCCAGATTGGCCGGCGTGTCCAGGTGCGAATCCAAGGTGACCAGGCGTTGTTGCAGGGCAGTGGCGCGCGCCAGTTCGGCCCTGGAGAACTCCAGCGCGTGCGCCGAGCCGGCCAGGCTCAACAACACGGCCGTACACAGCAGTTGCAGGTTCATGCGCGCTCGCAGGCTGGTGGGGGTCTCGGGATCATAGCTGCAGCGAACCCACGCGCCAGCTGCGCGCGCCGCGCGTTGCTCGCGCCGCGGTGATGCGCGCAAGTCCAACCATCGCCACACCGTAAGCGCCGAGCACGTTGCAGTTATGAAAAATACATCAGCAAAGTAATTGCGCCACGTTCGACGCTACGCACACTTGCGCGGCCGTCGCTGGCGGCACCCCACCCCGTCGATCCCCGCCCACCGCCACGCCTTGCGCGCGTGTCGTGCGGGTGTGCGCCCCAATCCCCTTCTTTTTGCGAGATCCAACCATGTCCATTGCATCGCGTGCGCTCCCCCGGCGCCTGCTCACCCTTGGCCTGATCGCCGCCGGCCTGGGCGCGGCCGCCAGCGCCAGCGCGGCCTGCACCGCCGGTTCCTGGGTGGCGCGCGTCAATGAGGTCGGCATGCCGCCGGTGCGCTACGAAACCGCGCATTTTGCGTTCCGCTGGAACGGCAGCGGCGTGTCCGACGCCGACCTGCGCGCGGCCGGCGAGCATCTGGAAACGGTCTGGGACACCTTCATCAACCGCCTGCAGTTTCCCGAGCCGTTCTGCAACGCCGGTACCAAGTACAAGGCCAACCTGCATCTGGATCCGAGTTTCGGCCTGAGCGGCGGGGCCACCGGCAGCGGCGGCATGGGCATGTGGATGGCACCGGCCGCGCTGCGCGACCACTGGGGCCTGGCGCACGAGCTCACCCACGCCTTGCAGTACCAGGCCGGCGGCCTGCAGGAATCGGAGTACACCGGCTGGATCTGGGAATCGCATGCCAACTGGATGACGCACCAGCTGCCGGAATTCCACAGCAGCGACGTGCATTGCTCGAGCATGCTGGTGAACTACCCGCATCTGTATCTGGGCTCCACGCGCGACCGTTACTGCAACTGGCAGTTCATGGAGTACCTGAAGAACCGCTACGGCTATTCGATCATCAATGACCTATGGAGCAAGTCGCCGCGCATCGACAACCCGGCGCGGCGCAGCGCCGATCCGTTCTCGGTGATCAAGACAAACATGGGCTGGACGCAGGCGCAATTGAACGATGTGCTGGGCGACTGGGCCATGCGCAACGTCAATTGGGACTACACCAATCCAGACGGCAGCGACCAGGGCGCGGTGTATCGCGCGCGCTATGGCAGCAACCTGTCCTTCGACCCGCAGCGCACCCAGGACTGGGACAACCGCGACCGCGCCTTGCGCATGACCGTGCTCGACCCGGTATCCGGGCAAGCCAATCGCTATCGCGTGCCGTTCGAGTGGGCACCGCAGCGTTGGGGCTACAACCTGGTGCAGCTGATGCCTGCCAGCGGCGCCACCAGCATCAGCGTCGCCTTCGAAGGCCAGGTGCAAAGCGCGCCGGCGGTCACCGGCCTGCCCGGCCTGCTCAACGACCCCGCCAGCATCCCCAACCCGGATTCGGACTGGCGCTGGGGCGTGGTGGCCATCGACAGTGCCGGCAAGGCGCGTTACAGCACCCTGCAAGGCGGCGCCAAGGCCAGCGTTACGGTGGCCTTGCAGAGCGGCGACCGCGCGGTGTATCTGATGGTGATGGGCGCGCCCGGCAGCATGCAGCAGATCAAGTGGGACCAGTCCTACTACGCGATCTACCGCTATCCGTGGAGCGTGACGCTGACCAACGCCGCGCCGGCCGGCAGCCAGCCCAATGCGCCCACGCCCACCCCGGTGGGGCGTCGCCACGCCAACGGTGGCGGCTGGGTCGCCAATACCGCCAATGTCGCCTCCACCGCCTATGTGGGCCCGCGTGCGCGGGTGCTGGCCGGCAGCGTGCTGGGCAACGCCCGCATCGACGGCCGCGCCACCGTCATGGGCGGCACCGTGCAGGGCAATGCGGTGCTCGGTGGCATCACCGTGTGGCATCCGGGCGCCACCATCGGTGGCAACGCACAGGCCAACACCAGCTTCATGGGGCCGGGCGCCTTCGGCACGGTGAACATTGCCGGCACCACCCAGGTGCGTGGCGACATCGAGCTGCGCGAAGGCACCACGCCTACGCAAGGCGTGTTTTACGGCTATGCCGATGCGCAGACCATGCGTAACCCCGAATTCGGTGCCGACCTGCGCCAGGCGGTGCCGGAGATCACCGCACGACCGGCGGGTTGGTGAGTCCGTAGCGGGGCGATGAGCTTGCAACCTGCAGCACGCGTGCGAGCCCGCGCGTGCTGCAGCTCAATCCTCCAGTTCGGCCAGACGCGCGCGCACGCTGTCCACATCAATGTGCTCGCGCACGTGCGGCCACTGCCGCGCCCACACCGAGCGGAACACGATCCACGCACCGAACACGCCCAGGCAGGTCGAGCCCAGCGCCAGTACCAGCGGGTGCAGCGGCGAGCCTGCGCCGCTCTGGAACAGGTACATGAAAGCCCCGGAAAACAGCAGCCACACGCCGAACACCGGCCAGTTGCTGGCCAGCAGGCTGGCATTGGGGCGTTCGATCTCGCGTAGCAAGCGGCGCAAGGCCTTGCGTTCGTCTTCGTCGCTGGACGTCATCGGCTGCCGGCTCCTGGTTGGATGTCTACCTTGAATCCTTACTTGCCGGCGATCGCATCGCGCGACTGAAGACGCTTCCTGCAAGGCGGCAAACCGCGTCCTCAGCCGCGAAGCGCGCTTACACCACGCGGCAGAACACCGCCTTCAAGTAGCGCGATTCCTGCACGTGCGCCATGAACGGGTGGTCCGGGCCGGCGCCGGCCACTTTCAGGATCTGGATGGTGCGCCCGGAGAAATACGACGCGCGCCGCAGCATGTCCAGAAACTCCTGCTCGGCCACCAGGCCGGTGCACGAGAACGTGGCGAACAGGCCGCCGGGCTTGACCACGCCCAGCGCCAGTTTGTTCATGTCCAGGTATTTCTTCAGCGCCGGGATCACCTGCTCGCGGTCGCGGGTCATCTTGGCCGGATCCAGGATCACCACATCGAATTGGTCGCCACGATTGGACGCATCGCGCAGCCACGGAAAGATGTCGGCCTGCACGAACTTCGGGCGCACGTTGTTGAGCTTGGCGTTGCCCTTGGCAATGGCGATCACGTCTTCGTCGATGTCCACGCCCAGCACCTCGCTGGCACCGCGCGCGGCGGCATACACCGCGAAGCCGCCGGTGTTGCAGCACAGGTCCAGCACGGTCTTGCCTTCCACCTGCTCGCTCAGCCACTGGCGGTTGTCGCGCTGGTCGGCAAAAAAGCCGGTCTTGTGCGCGCCGGCCGGGTCGGCGCGGAACTTGATGCCGTGCTCGGTGATCACCGCAGCTTCCGTAGTGGTGTTGCTGTGGAAATCGAAGCTTTCCTGCTTTTGCACGTGTTCGTCGGCAAAGCTGTGGAAGCGGCAGCCCGGGAACTGCTCGCGCAGCGCCTCGTAGATCCATTCGCGGTGACGGAACATGCCGGCGGCGAAGAACTCCACCACCACCAGGTCGCCGTAGCGGTCCACCACCAGGCCCGACAGACCGTCGCCTTCGCTATGCACCACGCGCCAGGCATCGGACACGGCGTCGAGCTTGAGCCAGTCACGGCGCAGGCTCACTGCCGCGGCGATCTTGCGCGAGAACCAGCCGGCATCCACCGGCACCGACTGATCGGTTTCCAGGATGCGCACGGCGATGCGCGAATGGCCGTTGTAGAAGCCGCGGCCGATCCACTCGCCATCCACGCCGACCACCTCGACAATGGTGCCGGGTTTGGGCTTGGCGGCGGGCTTTTCCACCAGCTTCTGGAAGATCCACGGGTGGCTGGAGCGCCAGGCATTCTTGAGACGGACGGTAGGGACTGGAGTATTCATCGGCCCATTGTATCCGGCTGGATTGACGTGCCTGCCTCCGGCCCGCAGAATCGGGCGCAGAAGGGGAGTAGCTCCCAACGTTGTCGCCGTCATTACGAGCCCGCCATGTGCAGCGCTCCGGTGCAACGGCAACCGGCCAGGCCGGTTGCGAGCGAGACCTTCGCCGCGCAGGCGAAGGTCCGTCACCCGGAATCCACGATTTCCGTGTCACAAGGCCTCAGCCCAACCGGCTGTCCAGGTCGTTTCACTTTTTCGGGATTCTTTATGCAAACCATTGGCAATGTCTGGTTATGGGGCGGTTTCGGGGTCGTGGTGATCGCCGCGCTGCTGATCGATCTGGTGCTGATGCGCCACGGCGGCGCGCACAAGGTCACCTTCAAGGAAGCCACTTGGTGGAGCATCGGCTGGGTGCTGCTGGCGCTGGCCTTCAATGCCGGGCTGTGGTGGTACCTGCAGGGCAGCCTGGGCGATGCGCAGGCCGACCAGATCGGGCTGCAGTTCCTCACCGGCTACCTGGTGGAGAAATCCCTGGCGGTCGACAACATCTTCGTGTTCCTGATGGTGATGACCTACTTCGGCGTCCCCGAAGAACAGCGTCAGCGCGTGCTGATCATCGGTGTGCTGGGCGCGATTGTCCTGCGCGCGATCATGATCTTCGCCGGCTCGATGCTGCTGGCCAAGTTCCATTGGCTGCTGTACGTATTCGGCGCGTTCCTGCTGCTGACCGGGATCAAGATGTGGTTCTCCGCCGGCAAGGAGCCGGACCTGGAAGCCAACCCGGTACTGCGCTGGATGCGCAGCCACCTGCGCCTGAGCCCGCAGTACCACGGCAACCTGCTCAGCGTGATCAAGGACGGCAAGCGCTGGTTTACCCCGCTGTTCGTGGTGTTGATCCTGATTGCGGTGATCGATGTGATCTTCGCGGTGGACAGCATCCCGGCGATCTTTGCGATCACCACCGACCCGTTCATCGTGCTCACCTCCAACGTGTTCGCGGTGCTGGGCCTGCGCGCGATGTTCTTCCTGCTGGCCGGCATGGCCGACCGCTTCCACCTGCTGCCGTACGGGCTGGCGGTGATCCTGGTGTTCATCGGCATCAAGATGATGATCATCGATCTGTACAAGATCCCGGTGCTGGTCTCGCTGGCCGTGGTGGTGACGATCCTGATTGCCACCATCGTGCTGAGCCTGCTGCGCCCGCCCAAGGTGGCTGGGCACTGAGAGGCCGGGATTGGGCATTCGGGACCTCGGGATTTGGGAACGCCCGCGCCCTTGCACTGCTCCCAACCATGCGCACCGACCATCTCGACAGGTCCTTGCCCGCTCACCGTCGCGGGACCTTACGTGGCATGGATGCCGCATAAGAGCTACATGGACGTACTTGCAGCGTGTCCCGCGATGGTGGGCGGGCAAGGACCCTGCAGCCACGCAACAGATCATCCGTGATGCGGCGCAGGCTGATGCACCAACGATCGGCGCCGGGATTGGATTATCCCGTCGCCGGGCCTGCTTATCCCGCGCCGGATAGGCTTGTAAAAAAACCCGGGTGGCGCCATCCGTGAAGGTATGACCTCGCATCCAGTTGCCGCCGCCGACACCACCACCCAAGCTCGCCTGGATCGTTCCCGGGTCTTGCGTGCCTTCAATGTGAGCCTGGCCGCCGTGCTGCTGCTGGTGGCGGTGTTCACCGCTCAGGGCATGTTCGACTGGCGCGCCTGGGCGGTGGCGCCGCTGCAGGCCGACGGCCTGCTCGGCATCCTCACCGCACCGTTGCTGCATGGCTCGCTCGCGCATCTGGGCGCCAACGCCGCCGCCTTGCTGATCCTGGGCACGCTGGCCGGCAGCGTGTATCCGCGTGCCACCGCCCTGGCGCTGCCGTTGTTGTGGCTGGGCTCGGGGCTGGGCGCGTGGTTGCTGGGCGAGCCCGGCAGCCGGCATCTGGGCGCCAGCGGCGTCACCCACGGGCTGATGTTTCTGGTCTTCGTGCTGGGCCTGCTGCGCCGCGACCGCCCGGCGATCGCCACCAGCATGATCGCCTTCCTGTTCTACGGCGGCATGCTGGTGACCATCCTGCCGCACGAAGCCGGCGTGTCCTGGCAATCGCATCTGGGTGGCGCGGTGGCCGGCCTGATCGCCGCGCTGCTATTGCGCCTGCGCGACCCACAACAGGCCAGGCCACGTTACAGCTGGGACGACGAGGACGAAGACGCCGCCTGGGAAGTGAGCAACGCCGAACGCGATGTGCTGGAACCGCCGCCGCCGCAACGCGTACCGGTGCTGTGGCAACGCCAGGAAGACGGCTCGGAAAACGTGGTGCTGCACTTTCCGCCACGCGAGCGCCCACCAGGCACGTAGGAGCGCGCTTGCGCGCGATGGGGCGTCATCGGGAAGGCGTCATCGCGCGCAAGCGCGCTCCTACAGACCGCATTGCGTTCAGCGTTTAACGCACTGCATGCTCGCTCAACGCACGCCGCGCCAGACCCGGATCGTCTGCAAAGAATGCATCGATACCGGCATCCAGGTAGACCTTGAGTTCGGCCAACGCTCCTGCGTCATTGCGCTCGGTCACTGCGCCATTGCTGCGGTTGTTGGCGGCCAGGAAATAATTCTCCGGACGAAACGTGTACGGCTGCACCTGCAAGCCTGCCGCATGCGCATCGCGTACCAGGCTGGTTGGCGTGCCCAGGCGTTGCTGCGCATCCACCGGGATGATGCTGCGGATGTCCGGTCCGATCGCATCGGCATAGCCGGCGATCTGCTTCAGGCCATCGAGCGTGATCATCTCCCCGTAGGTCTTGGGTGCTTTATCGACGCCGGCATCGGGCAGCGCCATCTGCGCGCCACCCAGCAACTGCAGCAGACGGATATTGCTGGTGCGCCCGATCTTGCTGCGCAGATAGCGCAAGTTGTTGGTCTCGAACGATTGAATGATTACCGGTGCCGTGCGCGTATACGCGTGCGCCTGCAACGTCGCCAGCACCTTGTCTTCAATGGGCAACTTGAGCGCACTGAAGTAACTCGGGTGCTTGATCTCCGGGATCAGCCCGATCGTGCGCCCGGTGGCAGCCGACTCGGCCGCGACAAAATCGATGATCTCGTCGAAGGTCACGATCTGGAACTGCCCATCCCAGCGCGTACCACGCAACTGCGGCAAGCGCTCGCGTGCACGCAGGGTCTTCAACTCGTTCAAGGTGAAGTCTTCGGTGAACCAGCCTTCCATCGATTGACCATCGATGGTCTTGCGGGTCTTGCGCGCGGCGAACTCCGGATGACTGGCCACATCGGTGGTGCCACTAATCTCGTTCTCGTGGCGCGCCACCAGCACACCATCCTTGGTCGCCACCAGATCCGGCTCGACAAAATCGGCGCCATCGGCAATCGCCTTGGCGTACGAGGCCAGGGTGTGCTCCGGGCGCAACGCGCTGGCGCCACGGTGCGCAAAGATCTGCACCGTTTTCGCCAACGGCGCTTCTGCAACTGCGGGGCCGCTCACGCCGACCATCATCGCTCCCACCAACCAAAGACGACCGAACTGCATCATGCATGTCTCCAACGAAAAGCAGCTAGCAGACCACCGCATGATCGCCACGCGGGCATGGCCGACGAGCGATGCGGCATGTACGACTCTACATCCCGCTCCGCTGTATCGTCCCTACCCGCCTGACAACCACGTGTGACGTCTTGTCAGCACTCTAGAACTGGTTACATCGACGGACATCGGCGTCGGCAGGCAACAGCAAGACCCGCTTTTGCGATTCCCCAATTCCCGATTCCCGTCCTCAGAACTTCGCATCCAGCGTCAGGAAGAACTGCCGCGGCGCGCTGGCATGGAACGCCAACTGCCGCCCGTTTGGATCGCTGTTGGCAAACGCGGTGAGATTGGACGCGTAACGCTTGTCGGTGAGGTTGGTGACATTGAACGAAAGCTTGAGCCCCTGCAGCACACCGACCTGGCCGAAGTCGTACCCGGCGCCGGCATCGAATGAGGTGTAGCCGCCAAAGCCCTGGTCGTTGGTGTAGGTGTAGAAGCGCTCACCGGTGTACTTGCCGCGCAGGTTGACGTTCCAGTTTGCGTAATTGAAGGCAATTTCGCTGGCGAACATGCGCTTGGGCGTATCCACCGTGGTCTTGCCGGCGGTGGGAATAGTTACGCCGTTCTGCACGTAGTTGTCGTCGTAGGTAGAGCGGTTGATCGAGGCCGAGTTGTACCACTGCAGGTAGCTGGTCGGCTTCCAGATCACGGTCAGTTCGCCGCCGCGGCTGCTCACCGAGCCCACGTTGAAAAAGCGCGTGGTGCAGGCCGGCGTGGTGCCCTGCTGGATGCTGGCGCACGGGTTGAGCGAGAGCAGGCGGTTGTCGAAGGTGACGTCGTAACCCACCAGCGATGCCTCGAAGCGATCGCGCACGAAACGGTAGCCGGCTTCCAGCGTGCGCGACTTCTCCGGCTCCAGTGCACCGACGCTTGCATCGAAAGAGGCCTGTGTCACCAGCAACGGACCACCGGCACCACCGCCCTGGAAGGCGGCAATGTTTTCCGCATAGGAGGCAAACAGTTCCTGGCCCTCGGCAACGCGATAGCCCAGCCCGATCTGCGGCAACACCGACTCACTGGCCTTGAGCGAGCCGGTCGCCACCGGCGCTTCCACTGCCACGCCCGGCGTTTCGCGCGCGGTCATTTCGGTGCTCGGGCTCTTGATGCCCAGGTCCAGGCTCAGACGCTCATCCAAGAACTTGAAGTTGCCCTGCACATAGAACTGCCGGGTGGTGATCACGTAGTTCTGTGAGAACAGGCGGCGGTTGGGGTTCTGCAGGAACTTGTCGTCGCTGACCGGGCCGGTGATCCAGTAGAAGTTACGCTCCACATCGTGGTGATTGCGCTCGTACCACAGGCCGGCTTCCAGATGATGCGGGCCCAAGTCCCAACCGAGCGAGGCGATGCCGCCGGTGCGATTGATCCAGTAATTGGTACTGCGGATGGAGATCGGCAATGCCTGCGGCGTGCCCGGATTCGATGCCTGGCCCGGCGACCACCAATGGCCTTGGCCCTTGTTCTCATGGTGATACACCTGCGTATGCAGGCTGATCGCATCGTTGGGCTGGAAGTCGCCGGCCACATAGAACAGGTCGTCGTCGCGCAACGCACGGCTCTGGTAATACGCATCGTCGATGTTGTCGACGCCACCACTGAAACCGCAACGCGCTGCATTGCGCGTGGCCGGCGCGCAATACGCTGCGGCCAAGGCGCGGTTCCAGTCCGGCGCGTACAGGTTCCAGTCCCAGCCCAGACCACGTGCCATACCGCTCTTGGACAGGTACGAATAATCGGCTTGCGAGGTCCGCGAGGTGTCCGCGAACGCGGTCAGCTTGCCACCATCGAACTGATACACACCCTTGGCGTTGAACTGCCGCGTGGTGGTCGGCGATTCCGGGCGCGCCCACATGTCGGCCTCTGCGTTGATACCCGACAGATACGCAGAAAACCCATTGTAATCGCCGGTATCCACGCGCAGGAAGGTGCGGCGATTGGCATCGGAACCCACCGTCTGCGACACCTGCCCGCCAAACACGCTGGACGGGTCGGCCGAGTAGTACTGAATGGTGCCGCCTAGGTTGCTGGTGGAGGCCGTACCCAACGCACCGATGCCCGAGGCCAGCTCCACGCCGCCGAAGTTTTCTGCGATCAGCGCACGGCTGATGTTGAGGCCGTTGTAATTGCCGTAGGCATTGTCGCCCAACGGCAATCCATCGAGCGTGTAGCCCAGGCGCGTGCCGTTGAAGCCGCGCAGGCTGATCGTCTGCGATTCTTCGTTGGCGCCGAACGCATCGTTGGATTGCACGTTCACGCCCGGCATGCGGTTGAGCAACTTCTGGATGCTGGTGCCGGGCGGCAACACCGGGATGTCCTGCTGGGTGATGCGCTGCACCTGGCGTGTTTCGCCCTGGCCGATCACCGACACCGCATCGAGCTGCTGCACGGTGGCCGGGCTGGCGGAGGCATCGGCAGACACGGCGCCAGCTGCATCGGCGGCATGCGCGGCTGGCGACAGCACGAGCGCGGTGAACACGGCAGCACTTAGGAGATGGATCTTGGGCATGGGCGGCACGGGGGACGAGTCAAAAGATGACGGCAAGCGTGCGACAGCTGTCTTGCGCCGATGCGACGCACAGATGACAGTGCGGCGACAACCGCTGCGCCCGCCGCGCCACCACTGCGTTGCGCTGGCATGCGGCTGTCATCTGCACGTCGTAATCTGCAGACTCTTCCGTTGTGCTGCCTGAAGGATCCGCCTCATGTCGTACCGTCTTTCTCGCCCTTTCCACTGGACGTTGGCAGGCCTCGCCGCCATCGCCCTGCTGGCCGGCAGTGGCGGCATGGCGCGTGCGCGGCAAGCGGCGACACCGGCGGATTCGGTGCTCGCCACCGACGTGCGTGGCTACCTCGATAAGGACCAGCTACCCGACAGTCTGCGCTTGGTGCCGCCCCCGCCGCAGGACGGCAGCGCTGCACTCGCCAACGACGAGGCCGTCGCCAAGGCCATGCTGGCGTTGCGCGGTACCCCACGCTGGGACCTGGCAGCGCAGGACGCGGTGCTGAGTTTCCCCGCCGCGGCCAGCCATTTCAGCTGCGCGCTCGGCGTACAGATCGACCCGACCAGCACCCCGCATCTGCTGCGCATGCTCGAGCGCAGCATGCGCGATGCCAGCACCAGCACCAGCGCCGCCAAGGCACGCTACCAACGCCCGCGCCCGTTCATGCGCAACGACCAACCGATGTGCACCCCCGCCGACGACGCGGCCCTGCGCAAGAACGGCTCCTACCCCTCCGGCCACACCGCCATCGGTTGGACCTGGGGCCTGATCCTGTCGGAAATCGCCCCCGCCCACCGCGATGCCCTGCTCGCCCGCGGCCGCGCCTTCGGCGACAGCCGCCTGGTCTGCAATGTGCACTGGCAAAGCGATGTCATCCAGGGCCGCATGCTGGGCGCCGCCACTGTCGCCGCCTTGCACGGCAACCCAGCATTCGAAAAGGACCTGATCGCCGCCCGTCGCGAGATCGAAAAGGCGCAGGCGAAACAGGCGGCTGCATCTACGGTGGCCGTGTGCAATGCGGAAAGCCAAGCGCTGCAGACGACGCTGCCTGGTGTGATGTAGCCAGCGCCGCAACGTCGGCTCAATGGCCGGCGCCCCTTGCCGGGCGTATGTGCGGGCCTGGTTGCAACGCTTTTACGGTGCCGGTGCGCTCTGAGCATGCTGCTTCAACAAAGCAATGAGCATGCTCATAGCATTCGAACAGCTGCACGTAGTGCATCAGCAACTGGCGCGCTCGCGTTTGCCCGCGTCGCGGGTTCGGGTGCGTGACTGCCGCGTCGTTGGCTTATACCGATTCCCTCGATCCATTCGGCTTGTCCCGCGCATCTGCGCCCTTGGGCACAACAGCCATCCTGTAGCTGCTGATTGCGGCCGACAGCCACTCCATCGGTACTGAGCCACAGTGGCCAACCGACACTGCACCTCAGATCAGCTGCAGCATACGCCGTGCCGCGCTGGTCGCCCGTAGCCACCGATGCTCTCCGTCCGGCTGTAAACCCGCACATGCACCCGGCTCAGGAATGAGCGACTCGCTACCGCGATAGCCCCCGGCCTGCCCACAGCGGAGGACGACTGGCAAATGTTGCCTTCGCTTACACGAGTTTGCCCGGCGATACCCGGCCCGAAAGCGCTGTTTCACAAGAAAGTTCCCAACTGGTGACATCCCCGTAAATCCTGGGTTAATCTTCAGACAGCCTTCAGGAATATGACAGCCGTTCAGCTTGCTGTCGCTTGAAGCGCACCTCCCCTCAGCTGCTGCAGGGCAGTCGAGTCCCACGTTTCGAAGTCGTTGTGCGTAATTCATCAGGAGAGAGAGGAATGACGCGTCCAGGAGTTCGTAGTTCGTTGTCCAGGAATATCACGCGCAGTGCCTTGAGCCTCGCCCTGGGCATGTGTGTGGCAGGTGGCGTGCAGGCACAGAGCTCGGTGGGTTCCATCTTCGGTAGCGGGCAGCCAGGCAGCACCATTGCCATTCAGAGCCCGCAGACCGGTGTCACCCGTTCGGTCACCGCCGCGTCCGACGGCAGATTCAGCTTCAACCAGCTGCCGCCGGGCAAATACGTGGTCACCGCCGACGGGGTGACGCGCGAAGTCGAGGTCAAGGTCGGTAGCGGCTCGCAGGTCGTGTTCGGAAGTAACGCCACAACGCTGGACAGGGTCAACGTGATCGGCACCGGCGCGCTCAATCCCATCGATGTCTCGTCGGTTGAATCCACCACGGTCTTCACCGCCGAGCAGATGATTGCATTGCCGGTAGCCAGCGATGTGTCTTCGGTTGCACTGTTGGCGCCAGGTGCGGTGCGAGGCGATAGCGGCCTGGGTGCTGGCAACCTCGCATCGTTCGGCGGCTCGTCGGTGGCCGAGAACGGCTATTACATCAACGGCTTCGACGTGACCAACATGCGCACGTTCCTGTCGTTTGCCAATGTGCCGTTCCAGGGTATCGGGCAGTTGCAGGTCAAGACCGGTGGCTATGGCGCCGAGTATGGCCGCTCGCTGGGCGGCATCGTCAGCATCGTGACCAAGTCCGGCTCCAATGATTGGCATTACGGCGCCAGCGTGGAATGGGCGCCGGACTGGGGCGCGGCAGCAGGTAAGAACGTCCGCGAACGCGACCCCGACGCGTCGGACCCGCTGTACCAGTACCGCAGCGACGATCAGTTCGACAGCACCATTTACTCTGCGTATGCCAGCGGCCCCATCATCAAAGACAGGCTGTTCTTCTTCGCCATGGTGGAGGGACGCAGCGAGACTGAAGACAACTTCTACGCGTTGACGAGCCGGCAGGTTCGCGATGACACGCCGCAAGGCCTGGTCAAGCTCGATTGGTACATCAACGACAGCAATCTGGTCGAATTCACCGGCATCTACAACCAAGCCAAGACCAAGTACCGCACTTACGAATACAACCTCGATGCCAACGGCGATAACCGTTACAACGTCGGCAGGCACGAGTCGCCGATCGAAAGCTATGAGATGGAAAACGGCGGCAAGGTGGGCATCCTGAAATACACCGGGTACTTCACCGACAACTTCACCTTGTCGGCGCAGTACGGCTATCTGAGCAACCTGATCGACTCGCGCCTGCCGGCCAATCCGGCTGGCGGCGAGTGCCCGTGGGCTTACAGCTTTGGACTAACCACCAGCACGGTGGATCGCTACATCGGTTGCAACCCGGGAACGATTTCGACCATCGCCGATCTGAATGCCGAGCCGGACGAAGACATCCGCAAGGCCTTCCGCGTCGATGGCGAGTGGGTGCTGGGCGATCACCGGTTGCGCTTCGGTGTCGATCAGGAAAACTACGAATCCAGCCATCGTGGCCAGACCTATGCTGGCGGCATCAATTGGGCCTATTACCTGGTCCCCAATAATTCGGTTGCCACCGGCGCATTTGCCGGACGTCCGGGCCGCACCGTGAACGGTCAGCTGGTGCCGCGCGGCGCACTGTATGCACGCTCGCGCGTCTATCAAACCAGCAGCTCCAGCTACGAAAACACCAACAGCGCTTTCTATCTTGAAGACAATTGGCAGATCAGCGAGGACTTCCTCGCGGTGCTCGGATTGCGTGGCGAAAAATTCGAGAACAAGAATGGCGATGGTATCGCCTGGGTGGAGTCGGACTACAAGCTCGCCCCGCGACTTGGTTTTTCGTGGGACGTGCTGGGCGATTCCAGCCTGAAGCTGTTCGGCACCGCAGGCCGCTACTACATCCCCGTCGCAACCAACTCGAGTATTCGTGCAACGGGTGCAGAATCGACCGTGTCCAACTGGTACTTCGTCAATGGCTGGAGCGAGGCCGACGGCCGGCCGGTTGGCCAGGGTGCGCAGATCGGCGCTACCCAGACCAACGGCTCGCTAGTTGCGCCAAACCCGGCATCGGTTGCATCCACCAATCTCTCGCCGATGTATCAGGACGAAGTCATTCTCGGTGGGCAGTTGCAGTTGACCGAGAACTGGATGGCAGGCGTGCGCATGATTCGCCGCGAGGTGAAGTCGGGCATGGACGATACCTGCACCACCAATCCCTGGATCGATTGGGCCGCCGATAACGGCTATCCCGATTTCGATCCGGGTTCGGTGCCGAGCTGCTACTTCCTTAACCCAGGCAGCGATGTCACGCTTAATGTCGACTTGAATGGCGATGGCGAAGTGGAACTGGCAACCCTGCCGGCATCGTATCTCGGTCTTCCGGAATATCGACGCATCCATACCGCACTGGAATTCTTCTGGGAGCGCACCGGCGAGAAATTCAACTTCCAGGGCTCATACACGTTTGCCAGAACGCGAGGCAATGTTGAGGGCTACGTCAATTCCACATTGGAACAGGAAGATCCGGGCCTGACGCAGGACTTCGATCACCGTCTGTTTACCGATGGCACCTATGGCCCGACGCCAAACGATCGTCAGCACACCCTCAAGCTGTTCGGTGCCTATAACCTCACGCCGGAATGGCAGTTCGGCGGGAACCTGGTGCTGCAGTCCGGTCGTCCGGTCAATTGCCAGGGCTATATCCCGCTGGACGACATTCCGCAGCCTGACCAGGGCAACCTCAGCGGTTACAGCGGTTCGAGCTTCTATTGCTTGAACGCTGAAGGCACCCGCGTGTTACGGCAGCGCGGCGATGAAGGGCGTACGCCGTGGACCTGGACCTTCGATCTGGCGGCTGCATACATCCCCAACTGGGCCGACAACAAGCTGCGCATCAAGCTCGACGTGTTTAATCTGTTCAATAACGACCGCGTCACCGAGTACAACGAGTTCAGTGAAGCATCCCGCGATGTGATCAGCCCCAACTATTTGAATGACGGCAATTATCAGACGCCGCGCTCGTTCCGCCTGACCGCGCGTTACGACTTCTGATGGCTTGATTGCACATCGGCTCCATCAACACCGGCCTCGAAAGAGGCCGGTGTCCTTTGCGCCAGCCGTTGCGGATCGCTCATCGCGAGCACGCTGCACAGCACCGCATCACTTCCCGATACAAAAACTCGAAAAGATCTTACCCAGCAATTCATCGGCGCTCAGCTTGCCGGTGATCTCGCCGAGTGCCGCATGCGCCAGGCGGAGTTCTTCGGCCGCCAGTTCGAGCTGCTCGAAACCCAGCTCAAGGTCGGCGGCGTCTGCGTGGTGTTCGGCGCGGCGTAGCGCTTCCACATGGCGGGTGCGTGCGGAGAACTCGCCGTCCACGCTGTCGGTTGCGTCGTCCAGCGCGAGCTCGCGCAAGCGGACGTGCAACTGCTCCAGTCCCTGCCCGGTCACCGCCGATACCGCGACCGCATCGCGATCGAGCGCTGCGGGTTCGGCCAGCAGGTCGCATTTGTTGTGGATCCACAGCTGGCGTGGCACTGCATCGATGGCATCGCCGATCGCATCACGTGCAGCCTGCGGGTCGCGTGCGTCCAGCACCACCAGCGCCAGATCGGCGCGTTCAAGTTCGGCGCGGGCGCGGCGCATGCCTTCGCGCTCGATCGCATCGCCGCCCTCGCGCAGGCCGGCAGTGTCGACCAGGGTCAGCTCGAAGCCATCGAGCTGGATGGCCTCGTGCAAGGTGTCGCGTGTCGTGCCGGCGACGTCGGTGACGATGGCGCGGTCGCTGCCGGCCAGCGCGTTGAGGAGCGAACTCTTACCGGCGTTGGGCGGGCCGATCAGCACCGCATGCAAACCGTCGCGCAGCTTGCGCCCGCGCTCTGCGTCACGCAGCAGTTGCGCCAGCAGTGCGCGTGTCTGGGTCAACTCCTGACGCACTTGCGATCCACCCAGCGTGTCCAGCGGCTCATCGGCGAAATCGATCGCCGCTTCGACATGGATGCGCAGACGCGTCAGGCTCTCGCTCACCGCATCCACACGCCGCGAGAACACGCCATCGAGCGAGCGCCGCGCTGCGCGGGCCGCACGCAGATCACTGGCGGCGATGAGATCGGCAATCGCTTCGGCCTGCGCCAGGTCGAGTTTGCCGTTGAGAAACGCGCGTTCGCTGAACTCGCCCGCGCGCGCCTGGCGGGCGCCCGCTGCGATGCAACGCGCCACCACCTGGCGCAGCAGCACCGGGCTGCCGTGGCCCTGCAGCTCCACCACGTCTTCGCCGGTAAAGCTGTGCGGCGCCCGGAACCACACCGCGATGCCATCGTCGATCACCTCGCCCTGCGCATCGCAAAAGCGTGCGTAACGCGCGTGCCGCGGTTGCAGGCCGGCAACGCCCAGCGCTGCGGCGATCTGCACCGATTGCGGGCCTGACAATCGCACGATCCCGATGCCGCCGACCCCGGCCGCACTGGCGATGGCAACGATGGTGGATGTAGCTGAGGACATGGGCGCTGGCTCCAACCTGGATTGCAAAAGAATAAGCGCGGCTCTCAGAACCGCGCGGTAGCAGGCGACGATGCACTGCGGGCGCGTGCGTCGCGCCGAACTGCATGTGTGTTCGACACGCGTGTTTCTTCGGGCACCTGTATGCCGCTCCTCAGCGTCGCCGGATCAAGGCGACTGCAGCGGCGCGCGCCTGCACAGCGCCGCTGCTTGCGGTTGCAGCTCCACAGACGTGGAGTACGCCCTGCGCAACCTGGCGCAATCGCCAGCTACGGCACATGCAGCGCCTACAGTGCGATAGACCGTCGCGCACGAGGGACCGGTTCTAAAGGTGTTTCCTGCCAACATGCCACTTCGGCATGTGGTTGCTGGCGGCAGTCCACACAACCGGATTGCGACGCTGGCGCTGACTGCTGGTAGCCCGCATGCAGAAAGCCCGCCTTGCGGCGGGCCTTCTTCGATTACTTGGCGTTTGCCTGGATGATCTTGCTCGGCTTCTCGCCGTGCTGGCGAATCATCCACCACTGGATCAGCAGACCCAGCCCGCCGTTGACCACCCAGTACAGCACCAGGCCGGCCGGCATGAAGGCCATCATGACGCCGAACACCAGCGGCATGAACTGCATCATCTTGGCCTGCATCGGGTCCATGCCCGGGGTGGGGGTCAGCTTCTGCGTGGCCCACATGATCGCGATGTTGAGCACCGGCAGGATGAAGTACGGGTCGCGTGCAGTCAGATCCTGGATCCAGCCCAACCACGGCGCCTGGCGCAGTTCCACCGACTCCACCAGCACCCAGTACAGCGCGAAGAAGATCGGCATCTGGATCAGCAGCGGCAGGCAGCCACCCATCGGGTTGATCTTTTCCTTCTTGAACAGCTCCATCGTCGCCTGCTGATACTTGACGCGATCGTCGCCGTAGCGCTCCTTCAGCTGCGCCAGGCGCGGCTGGAAGCGACGCATCTTGGCGCCGGACTTGTACTGCGCTGCCGACAGCGGATACAGCGCCAGACGCAGCAGCACCACCAGGCCGATGATGGACCAGCCCCAGTTGTGCAGGAAGCTGTGCAGGTGGCTCAGCACCCAGAACAGGCCCTGGCCGATGATGGCCATGATCGAGAAGCGGCTGTAGTCGACCACGCGATCCAGGCCCTTCACGTCTTCCTTGGCGATCAGGCTGACCAGCTTCGGGCCCACCCACAGGCGTGCCTCGGTGGTCGCGGTCTGGCCCGGCGCCACGGTGAAGGCCGGTCCACGCAGTTCGGCCACGTCACGCGGGCCGTCCTGGTTCAGCACGTACAGCGAGGCCTGGTCCTTTTGCGGAATCCACGCGGTGAAGAAGTGGTGCTGCAGCAGCGCCACCCAGCCGCCGGTGATCTGGCGATTGAGGCCACCGTCGTCCATGTAGTCCTTGAACGCGCGACGCTCGTAACCTTCCTGCGGGCTGTACCAGGTCGCCCCGTTAAAGCTGAAGGAGTCCGGGTTGGTCATGCCGCGGCTGAGGATGGTCGGCACCCGGCTCAGCTTGCGGAACACATAGCCGTTCCACGGCGCGCCGCTCTTGTTGATCACTTCATCCTTGATCGAGATCGCATAGCGGCCACGTTCCAGGGTGAAGGTGCGGCGGATCGACACGCCGTTGGGGCCATTCCACACGAACGGCACCACCAGGGTATTCTGGCCCTTGGCCAGTTCGAACGCGGTGCCCGGCTGCTCGGCGCGGAAGCCGCCCACGCCAGGCACCGGAGAATGCTCGCTGGCCCAGCCGCTGGTGGCGTTATACGGGTGCGCCGGATCTTCAGTCAGCAGGCTGACCGGCGCGGTGCCGTCCTTGGTCTGCGGGAACTGCAGCAGTTCGGCATCGAGCACGCTGCGGCCATCCAGCTTCAGGCGCAGCACGTCCGAGGTCAGGGTCACCACCGGTGCAGCGCCGACAGCCGCCGGCGTCGCGGCAGTGCTGCTGGTCGCCGGCACCGTGCCCGGCGCGCCGGCCTGCGGAATGGCCTGGGCAGCGGGCACATTGGCGGCGCTCGGCGCTGCCGCATCCAGATCACGCGCGGCCGGGACCGATTGCGTGGCCGCTGCAACGGGCGCATTGGCAGCTGCCTTGTCCTTGCCCCACTCCATCCACAGCAGCGCCGCGACCATCAGCCAGGCAAAAATCAGGAAAACACGGGTCTGGTTCATCGGGCAGCAACTCGCTCAGTCGGAACTACAGTTCCGGCTCTGTCGGGGAAAGGGAGGATGGGTGCATCGTCCTGGCGGGCGGCATTGTGCCGGGCGCAGCAGGCAGGGGCAATGCGCCGGCGCGGCGCAGCAGACGCAGGAAGGCGTCGCGAATCTGTGGATTGGTCGCCTTCGCCGCTGCCGAGCGCGCCACGATGACGTAATCGCCGCCGGCCAGCTCGGGCAACAGGTGACGCATGGCATCGCGCAGCACGCGTTTGATGCGGTTGCGGCCAACCGCACGCGTATCGACCTTGCGCGACACCGCCATGCCCAGGCGCGGCGGCGTATCGCCAGTCCGCCAATGCAGGCTGAGCAGCGGGTCCGAGGTGCGACGTGCGGTATCGAAGACAACCGTATATTGCGCACGCGTACGAACCCGCGCAGAGCGAGGAAATCGCCTGCACGGGTTCGATGCGTTCACGGTAGGACTTGCCTCGGCCGCAGAGAGCGGCGCGGCAATCAAGCGCTCAGGCGCTTGCGGCCCTTGGCGCGGCGGCGAGCCAGGATCTTGCGGCCGTCGGCGGTTGCCATACGTGCGCGGAAACCATGGTCGCGTGCTCGCTTGAGGTTGCTGGGTTGGAAAGTACGCTTGGTGGCCATGGGGCCCTCTGCATGAATGGAGACGAATAGAACCGGAAATTCTATAGGACCTCTACAGCCCGGGTCAACTCCCTGCACGTCATGCCGATGAGGGGCTTGCATGTACCCTGTGGATGGACCTGTGAATAAGTCTGGGAAAAGCCTGCCCACGGTGCTAGGCTGGCCCATCCTCTTTTCACTTCCGGGCTGCGTGCACGGCGCTTTGCTGCGCGCCGCAGCCAGCAACTGATGATCACACTTTGATGGATGCTTGGCCCCGCTGTCTGGAACGTCTCGAAGCCGAATTCCCGCCCGAGGATGTCCACACCTGGTTGAAACCCCTGCAAGCCGAAGACCGCGGCGACAGCATCGTGCTGTACGCCCCGAATGCCTTCATCGTCGACCAGGTGCGCGAACGGTACCTGCCGCGCATTCGCGAATTGCTGGCCTACTTCGCCGGCAATGGCGAGGTGGCGCTGGCGGTGGGTTCGCGCCCGCGTGCGCCCGAGCCGGCTCCCGCACCGGTGGCCGCGCCCAGTGCGCCCAGCGTCGCGCCGATGGTGCCGTTTGCCGGCAACCTGGATTCGCACTACACCTTCGCCAACTTCGTGGAGGGTCGCAGCAACCAGCTTGGCCTGGCGGCGGCGATCCAGGCAGCGCAGAAACCCGGCGACCGTGCGCACAACCCATTGCTGCTGTACGGCAGCACCGGCCTGGGCAAGACCCATCTGATGTTTGCCGCCGGCAACGCGCTGCGTGAAGCCAACCCGGGCGCCAAGGTGATGTACCTTCGCTCGGAACAGTTCTTCAGCGCGATGATCCGCGCACTGCAGGACAAGGCGATGGACCAGTTCAAGCGCCAGTTCCAGCAGATCGATGCACTGCTGATCGACGACATCCAGTTCTTCGCCGGCAAGGACCGCACGCAGGAAGAGTTCTTCCACACCTTCAACGCGCTGTTCGACGGTCGCCAGCAGATCATCCTGACCTGCGACCGCTACCCGCGCGAAGTCGAGGGTCTTGAGCCGCGGCTGAAGTCGCGCCTGGCCTGGGGCCTGTCGGTGGCGATCGATCCGCCGGATTTCGAGACCCGCGCGGCCATCGTACTGGCCAAGGCACGCGAGCGCGGCGCCGACATTCCCGACGACGTGGCGTTCCTGATCGCCAAGAAGATGCGCTCGAACGTGCGCGACCTGGAAGGCGCACTCAACACCCTGGTGGCACGCGCCAATTTCACCGGCCGCTCGATCACGGTGGAGTTCGCCCAGGAAACGCTGCGCGACCTGCTGCGTGCCCAGCAGCAGGCCATCGGCATCCCCAACATCCAGAAGACCGTGGCGGACTACTACGGCCTGCAGATGAAGGACCTGCTCTCCAAGCGCCGCACGCGCTCGCTGGCGCGCCCGCGTCAGGTCGCCATGGCGCTGGCCAAGGAGCTCACCGAACACAGCCTGCCGGAGATCGGCGATGCGTTTGCCGGCCGCGACCACACCACCGTGCTGCATGCCTGCCGGCAGATCCGCACCTTGATGGAGGCCGACGGCAAGCTCCGCGAGGACTGGGAAAAGCTGATTCGCAAGCTCAGCGAATGAGGCACTGACGCCGATCGCGGTCCACGTGGAAAAAAGCGTGGATGAGTTGGGGTCAAATGCGGGAGAATCTGTGGATAACGTTGCCCTGCAATCCGGGCGGAAAACTATCCACAGGTTTTCCCACCAGACCAGGGGCATTAGTCCAACGGCTTTCGGGTGCTGAAATTCCTTTGGGAACAAAGAGTTATGGTGGTTATCCGCTGAAAACGGCCCTACCATCACCACCAAGCTTTTGATTTATCCATTATTTTTTAAAGCATAGGGGCACGGAACCACATGCGTTTTACACTGCAGCGCGAAGCTTTCCTCAAGCCGTTGGCCCAGGTCGTCAACGTGGTCGAACGCCGCCAGACCTTGCCGGTTCTTGCCAACCTGCTGGTGCAGGTCAAGGACGGGCAAGTCTCGCTGACCGGCACGGACCTGGAAGTGGAAATGATCTCGCGCACGATGGTGGAAGATGCGCAGGATGGTGAAACCACAATCCCGGCGCGCAAGCTGTTCGATATCCTGCGTGCCCTGCCCGACGGCAGCCGGGTCACCATCTCGCAGACTAGCGACAAGGTCACAGTGCAGGCCGGGCGCAGCCGCTTCACCCTGGCGACGCTGCCGGCCAACGATTTCCCGTCTGTCGACGAAGTCGAAGCTACCGAGCGCGTGGGCGTGCCGGAGGCAGCGCTGAAAGAGCTGATCGAGCGCACGGCGTTTGCGATGGCGCAGCAGGACGTGCGGTATTACCTCAACGGCTTGCTGTTCGACCTGCGCGAAGGGCTGTTGCGATGCGTGGCCACCGATGGCCATCGCCTGGCGCTGTGCGAAACCGAGCTGGAAAAGGCCGGCGGTGCCAAGCGTCAGATCATCGTGCCGCGCAAGGGCGTGACCGAGCTGCTGCGCCTGCTGGAAGCAGCAGACCGTGAGGTCGAGCTGGAAGTTGGCCGTAGCCATATCCGCGTCAAGCGCGGGGATGTCACTTTCACCTCGAAATTGATCGACGGCCGTTTCCCTGACTACGAGGCAGTGATTCCGATCGGTGCGGACCGCGAGGTCAAGGTCGACCGTGAAGCCCTGCGAGCGTCGCTGCAGCGTGCGGCAATTCTGTCCAATGAGAAATACCGTGGCGTCCGCGTCGAGGTATCGCCGGGGCAGCTGAAGATCAGCGCGCACAACCCCGAGCAGGAAGAGGCGCAGGAAGAGATCGAGGCTGACACCAAAGTGGATGATCTGGCGATCGGCTTCAACGTCAACTATCTGCTCGACGCGCTTTCGGCGTTGCGCGATGAGCACGTTGTCATTCAGTTGCGTGATGCAAATTCCTCAGCCTTGGTGCGCGAAGCCAGCAGTGAGAAGTCCCGTCACGTCGTGATGCCGCTGCGTCTCTGACCTAGCGTTCCACGTGGAACACAAATGCCCGGCGAAAGCCGGGCTTTTTTCTGCCCGAGTGCGGACAAAGCGAAATGCCGTGGGGCTATGGCTAAAGCCGATCTGAGCGGGGACTTGGGTAGCGGCAATCCACGGTCATGCCCGGGAGCAGTAGCTCTGGGCGTGCGCGTCTCCCGACAGTCGCCTGGTCGACGCAGACAGCGCAGGTCAGTTGAGTACATCAGCTTCTACGGGCAGAGCCGCGCTCTTGAGGTGCCAGCTTTTGCCGCCGAACCCGCTGGTCACAGGCCTACTCCCAACAGGCGCCTTCACTCCAAGCATCACGTGCCAGGTATCGGGTATGCGCCGATGACAGAGAGCCCGAGTGATGCGCATAGCAAGGGAAGCCTTGCCCCCCCGGCTGCTCCAGCGACTCCGGGTCAGAAATCCGTCTGTCCAGCACCGTTGGCGCAGTCCTCAAGCGAGGGGATTACCGCCCGCTGCGTCTGCCAGCCAGAAAGGCGTGACTGGTCCAGCCCGTGCAGACTCATCTCGAATCGTGTTTTGGCAGAACCGGTCGCGCTGTCGGGGGAGCTATGAACAATCCAAGGAGCGTAAACCTGTTCATATTCCCGCGAATCGCTCGAGAGGGTTGGAGCCTTCTTCCAGCGCGAGGAAATCCCCGATTTAGTTATGCACACCCTGCTCTGCTTTTAAATCTATAAATAACTTAAGAGCTTTGTGGTGATGGTAGGGCCAGATTTCGCCGAAAAGTATGCCAACTAATTGTTTCTAAACGTATTTTTGGGGTCGAAACCCTGTGGTTTAACCGGCTTTTGGTGATGTGTAACCTGTGGACAAGGGGCCACCGACCGATTGCTGCTGTTTTTGTCCCCAAGTTATCCCCAGGCAGCCCTCAGCAATCGATCCCCCGTCGCCGCGCGGATGTCGGGTCAATCACGTATCCTGCGCACCGACCGGACGCTCCGGATCACAGCCCGGAGCACACTCAGCGATGCACGTAGTGCGGTTGTCCATCCATCGACTGCGTCGGTTCGAGACAGTCGAGCTGCACCCTGCCAGCGCGCTGAACCTGTTGACCGGTGACAACGGCGCCGGCAAGACCAGCGTGCTCGAAGCGCTGCACCTGATGGCCTATGGGCGCAGTTTCCGCGGGCGGGTGCGAGACGGCCTGATCCGCCAGGGCTGCAACGATCTGGAAGTCTTTGTGGAGTGGCGCGAGCGCAACGGCGAAGCGTCCGAACGCACCCGCCGCGCAGGTCTGCGACATAGCGGGCAGGAGTGGACCGGGCGGCTCGACGGCGAGGATGTCGCCCAACTGGGTTCGTTGTGTGCAGCGCTGGCGGTCGTCACCTTCGAGCCGGGGAGCCACGTGCTGATCAGCGGCGGTGGCGAACCGCGCCGTCGCTTCCTCGATTGGGGTTTGTTCCACGTGGAACCAGACTTCCTGGCGCTGTGGCGTCGCTACGCCCGGGCGTTGAAGCAACGCAACGCGTTGCTGAAACAGGGCGCGCAGCCACGACTGCTGGACGCTTGGGATCATGAACTCGCCGAGTCGGGTGAAACGCTCACGTCCAGACGCCTGCGCTACCTCGAACGCCTGCAAGACCGCCTGATTCCGGTGGCTGCCGCAATCGCCCCGTCGCTGGGCCTGTCTGCCCTGACTTTTGCACCGGGATGGCGACGTCACGAGGTCTCCCTCGCAGACGCATTGTTGTTGGCACGCGAGCGGGACCGCCAGAATGGCTACACCTCGCAAGGTCCGCACCGCGCCGACTGGGCCCCCAGCTTCCAGGCGCTGCCCGGCAAGGACACCTTGTCGCGCGGCCAGGCAAAATTGACCGCCTTGGCGTGCCTGCTGGCCCAGGCAGAAGATTTTGCTCATGAACGTGGCGAGTGGCCGGTCATTGCATTGGATGACCTGGGCTCGGAGCTCGATCGGCGCCACCAGGCGAGCGTGCTGCAGCGCCTGGCGGCCGCGCCGGCGCAGGTGATGATCACCGCCACAGAAGTACCGCCTGGCCTCGCCAGCGCAGGCGACCTGCTCACGTTGTTCCACGTGGAACACGGAGCCGTCTCCCGCCAGCCGGCGTCAGGCTAAGACCACGGGCGACGCGGGCCGACTGGTATAATTTGCCCCGCTATCCCCCTTTTTCCACGGTGCGAAGCGGCTCGGTGCCGCTGGCGCCCGTGTTGTGGAGCCAACGGCACGCGCATGACCGACGAACAAAACATCCCGACGACACCCAACGGCACCTACGACTCCAGCAAGATCACCGTGCTGCGAGGCCTGGAAGCCGTCCGCAAGCGGCCCGGCATGTACATCGGCGACGTCCATGACGGCACCGGCCTGCACCACATGGTGTTCGAGGTGGTCGACAACTCGGTCGACGAAGCTCTCGCCGGCCATGCCGACGACATCGTGGTGAAGATTCTTGTCGATGGCTCGGTCTCGGTGTCCGACAACGGGCGCGGCGTCCCGGTCGACATTCACAAGGAAGAGGGCGTTTCCGCAGCCGAGGTCATCCTGACCGTGCTGCACGCCGGCGGAAAGTTCGACGACAACAGCTACAAGGTGTCCGGCGGCCTGCACGGCGTGGGCGTCTCGGTGGTCAATGCGCTGTCCGAGCATCTGTGGCTGGACATCTGGCGCGACGGCTTTCACTACCAGCAGGAATATTCGCTGGGCGAGCCGCAGTACCCGCTCAAGCAGCTGGAAGCCTCCACCAAGCGCGGCACCACCCTGCGCTTCAAACCGGCGGTCGAGATCTTCAGCGATGTCGAATTCCATTACGACATCCTGGCCCGACGCCTGCGCGAGCTGTCCTTCCTCAACTCCGGCGTCAAGATCACCCTGATCGACGAACGTGGCGAAGGCCGGCGCGATGACTTCCACTACGAGGGCGGCATTCGCAGCTTCGTGGAGCATCTGGCCCAGCTCAAGACCCCGCTGCACCCGAACGTGATTTCGGTGACCGGCGAGCACAACGGCATCGTGGTGGACGTGGCCCTGCAATGGACCGACGCCTACCAGGAGACGATGTACTGCTTCACCAACAACATTCCGCAGAAGGATGGCGGCACGCACCTGGCCGGCTTCCGCGGCGCCCTCACCCGCGTGCTCAGCACCTACATCGAGCAGAACGGCATCGCCAAGCAGGCCAAGGTCTCGCTGACCGGCGACGATATGCGCGAAGGCATGATCGCGGTGCTGTCGGTCAAGGTGCCCGACCCCAGCTTTTCCTCGCAAACCAAGGAGAAGCTGGTCAGCTCGGACGTGCGCCCGGCGGTGGAAAACGCCTTCGGAGCACGGCTGCAGGAGTTCCTGCAGGAGAACCCGAACGAAGCCAAGGCCATCACCGGCAAGATCGTCGATGCCGCGCGCGCGCGCGAGGCCGCCCGCAAGGCGCGCGACCTGACCCGCCGCAAGGGCGCGCTGGACATCGCCGGCCTGCCCGGCAAGCTGGCCGACTGCCAGGAAAAGGACCCGGCGCTGTCGGAGCTGTTCATCGTCGAGGGTGACTCGGCCGGTGGTTCGGCCAAGCAGGGCCGTAACCGCAAGAACCAGGCGGTGCTGCCATTGCGCGGCAAGATCCTCAACGTTGAACGCGCGCGTTTCGACCGCATGCTGGCGTCCGACCAGGTCGGCACGCTGATCACCGCACTGGGCACCGGCATCGGCCGCGACGAGTACAACCCGGACAAGCTGCGCTACCACCGCATCATCCTGATGACCGACGCCGACGTGGACGGCTCGCACATCCGAACCCTGCTGCTGACGTTCTTCTACCGGCAGATGCCGGAGCTGATCGAGCGCGGCTACATCTACATCGGCCTGCCGCCGCTGTACAAGCTCAAGCAGGGCAAGAGCGAGCTGTACCTGAAGGACGACGCGGCGCTCAATGCCTACCTGGCCAGCAATGCGGTCGAAGGCGCGGCGCTGATTCCGGCGACCGACGAGCCGCCGATTACCGGCGAGGCGCTGGAAAAACTGCTGATGCTGTTCACCAGCGCCCATGAAGCGATTGCCCGTAACGCGCACCGCTACGACCCGGCGCTGCTTACCGCCCTGATCGATCTGCCGCCACTGGATGTGGAGAAGCTGCAGGCCGAAGGCGACCAGCATCCCACCCTGGATGCGCTGCAGGCCGTGCTCAACCGCGGCACGCTGGGCACTGCCCGTTACCAGTTGCGTTTCGATCCGGCAACCGAGAACGCCCCGGCAACGCTGGTGGCCGTCCGTCGCCACATGGGTGAGGAATTCACCCAGGTGCTGCCGATGGGCGCGTTCGAAAGCGGCGAACTGCGTCCATTGCGTGAAGTCTCGCTGGCCCTGCACGACCTGGTGCGCGAAGGCGCCCAGATCGTGCGCGGCAACAAGAGCCACCCGATCAGCAGCTTCGCGCAGGCACATGCCTGGCTGCTGGACGAAGCAAAGAAGGGCCGCCAGGTGCAGCGCTTCAAGGGCCTGGGCGAAATGAACGCCGAACAGCTATGGGAAACCACGGTCAATCCCGATACGCGCCGTCTGTTGCAGGTGCGCATCGAGGACGCAGTGGCCGCCGACCAGATCTTCAGCACCCTGATGGGCGATGTGGTGGAGCCGCGCCGCGACTTCATCGAAGACAACGCGCTGAAGGTGTCCAACCTGGATATCTGAGCCGCCTGCGTACCGGCACAGCGTCACGGCGCTGTGCCGGCGACCCGGTAATCGCAGGACGATGATGAGCACAGCCCTCCCCCCTCCTCCGGCAGCGCGCCATGCTGCCGGCCGTCCACCCTTGCCGTCCGTGCTGACCGGCTTCGGGATCGATGTGTTGATCGCCGTTGGCCTGTTGCTGACTCTGAGCGTGGCAGGTTTTGCGGTCTGGGGCGCCATCCGTGGTATCGGCTACGTGCAGGCGGCCAAGGCGCAGGGCCTGACGCCCTCCTCTGCCGAGGTGATGGCGGCAGTCGGTCAGCCGGGAGTGGTGGTGCAGTTGCTCACTGCATTGGTCAGCACCGCGACGCCCGCTGTCCTGCTGTATTTCTGGCGCCGCCGTGCCACCGCCGGTGAACAGGCCGCCTCGCGCGCCGCCGTGCGCCGTTCGTCCACCTGGGGCTGGACGGCGTTGATCGCTGCAAGCGTGTTCCTGCTCAGCAATCTGGTCAGCGTCGCTGCCTCGGCACTGGGCATCAAACCGGTGCCGACCAATCTGCCGCTGATGGAAGAAGCCATCAAGCAGTGGCCGCTGGCCCTGGCGCTGTTTGCGGTGGCGATCGCTCCGGCCTACGAGGAACTGCTGTTCCGTCGCGTCTTGTTCGGCCGCCTGCTGGCCGCTGGCCGCCCCTGGTTGGGGATCGTACTCAGCGGCGCACTGTTCGCCCTGGTGCACGAAGTGCCCGGCATCAGCGGAAACGGCCCGGCGGCCATCGCCCAACTCTGGCTGGTCTACGGCAGCATGGGTGCCGCCTTTGCCTGGCTGTATTGGCGCACCGGTACGCTGTGGGCGCCCATCGCCGCACACGGCATCAACAATGCCACCGCGCTGGCCGCGTTGTATTTTTTCGGCATCGGGTAGTACGGACGGGCACGGCCAGGTCCCTGCCATGCGGGTAGACCCCATAGCGGTTTGCGCATACCCCTGCCCTCCGCATGTGCCAGCGAAGCCGAGCCAAGCACGATTCGCTGCGTTTTCCTGGTCGTTCCGGGCCGCTTGACGAAAAGTTAAGACGAGCCTGCCAAAATGTCCCCAGGGTTCTAGGGGGATCGAATGAAAGCCAGGCTGTTGATCGTTGTTGCCGTCCTTGCACTGACGGCGTGTGCCACCACAACTTCGCCGACTGGCCGCCGACAGGTGGTGGGGGGCGTATCGCAACAGCAGCTCGACCAGCTTGGCGCGCAGTCGTTCGCGCAGACCAAGGCAAAGGAAAAAGTCAGCACCGACGGCAAGCAGAACGCCTACGTGCAATGCGTGGTCAATGCGCTGGTGGCGCAGTTGCCGCCGCAGTGGCGCGAAACCCGCTGGGAAACCGCACTGTTCGTCGATGACGAGCCCAACGCCTTCGCCCTGCCCGGCGGAAAGGTCGGCGTAAACACCGGCATCTTCACTGTCGCCAAGACCCAGGACCAGCTCGCGGCCGTGCTTGGACACGAGATCGGGCACGTGATTTCGCGCCACCACGAAGAACGCATCACCCGCCAGCTGGGCGCCCAGACCGGCCTGGGCATCATCGGCGCGCTCGCCGGGGCCGCCTATGGCGACGGTGCGGCCAGCGCGGTCAATCAGGTTGGCGGTATGACCGCCCAGACAGTGTTCCTGCTGCCTGGCTCGCGCACCCAGGAAAGTGAGGCCGATGTGGTCGGGCAACGCCTGATGGCCCAGGCCGGCTTCGACCCGGCACAGGCAGTGACCTTGTGGCAGAACATGATGGCCGCCAGCGGCAGTCGTCAACCGCAATGGCTCTCGACCCATCCGGACCCAACCAACCGCATCCGCGAGCTCCAGGCCGACGTCAACCAGCTCGAACCGGTGTATCAGCAGGCCAAGCAGAACGGACGCGTGCCGCGCTGTGGCTAGAGCAACTAACGGCAACTGCTGTGCCCTTGTTGACTCGTGCCGGCACTGACCTGGCATCAACGCGCCGCCCACTACACTGCGGCCGCGGGCGCAGCGAGCGGTCGCTTGCTGTTAGCCATGCTAAGACCTTTTTTCGTAACTTCCCTTGCCGCACCACAACATGGAAACCGTTTTCGGGAACTGAGACTTTCTGCTAAGTTTGCCGGCTCAGATTTTTCGTACAGCGTCCATTCCGCTTTTCGCACCGCCCAACGGCGGCTCGTCCGAGGTGAAACATGAAACTGCTCAACCGCAAGCAAGCCTTGTTGTCCCTGTTCATCGCAGCGTCCCTGGGCGGGGCTGTCGTCACCGATGCGGTCGCGCAGTCGGACCGCTCGTCCGAGCGTGCCGCGCGTAAGTCCAAGGGCAACGGCAAGGCCGAAGAGCTGTACCCCCAGTCGACCCGTCAGGCACCGACCATCAAGCCTTCGTCCAAGTTGAGCAGCAAGCTGCAGAAGCTGATCGAAACCTTCAACAAGGGCGAAGACTATCCGGGCGTGCGCAGCCAGGCCGACGAGATCCTGGCCAACAGCGCCGCCAACGAGGCCGACAAGGCGCTGGCTGCGCAGCTCGCCGCGCAGGCTGCCTACAACCTGGACGACACCGCTGCCGCCAAGACCTACCTGCAGCAGGCAATCGGCCTGAACGCGCTGGACAACAACGGCCAGTTCCAGTCGATGCTGATGCTGGCGCAGCTGCAGATGCAGGACGACCAGCAGGCCGAAGGCCTGGCGACGCTGGACAAGTATCTGGACGAGAGCAAGTCGCAGCGTCCGGAAGACCTGATCCTCAAGGGCCAGGCGCTGTACCAGGCAGAGCGCTACAAGGAAGCGATTCCGGTGCTCAAGCAGGCCATCGCCGCCTCGCCCGAGCCGAAGGACACCTGGAACCAGCTGCTGATGGCGTCCTACGCCGAGGCCGGCCAGACCGGCGAAGCCGTCGCCGCCGCCGAGGCGCTTGCCGCCAAGACGCCCAACGACAAGAAAGCCCAGCTCAATCTGGCCAGCATGTACATGCAGGCCGACCAGATGGACAAGGCCGCAGGCGTGATGGACAAGCTGCGCGCTTCCGGGCAGTTGACCGAAGAGAAGGAATACAAGCAGTTGTATTCGATCTACGCCAACACCGAGAACAAGGAAAAAGACGTCATCGCGGTGATCAATGAAGGTATGCAAAAAGGCATCCTCAAGCCTGATTATCAGACATACCTTGCGCTGGCCCAGTCCTATTACTACAGCGAGGACGTGCCGAAGGCGATCGAGAACTGGCAGAAGGCCGCACCGCTTTCCAAGGATGGCGAGACCTATCTGAATCTGGCCAAGGTGCTGCATTCGGAAGGTCGCATCCCGGAGGCCAAGCAGGCCGCACAGCAGGCGATCGCCAAGGGCGTTAAAAAACCAGAAGACGCGAAGAAGATCATCAACCTGAAGTAAAAAAAGAAAATAAACCCCCGAAATCCCTGTGTTTTTAGTGGTTACAGGACTCGGGATTGGTATAAGCTTGGGAGTTCCTGCGGTGTCAAAGCCGTCCGAAAACCTGGGGATCATCACAGTGATCCGGGCCCCCACTGAAAGAGCCATTGGCGCATGACGGAACAACTCGTTATCCACAGGCATGACTATGATGCCGGGAACCAGGGTCTGAGCTGGGCCCGCATTATCGGTATTGCTTTTGTAATTGCCCTGCACCTCACTGCACTGATGATGTTGCTGATCCCTGCAGTGGCGCCGAAGGCTCCGGCAGAGAAGGAGCGCACCACCATGGTCACCCTGGTGGATGCACCGCCTCCTCCCCCGCCGCCGCCGCCGCCGCCGCCGCCGGAAGACAAGCCGCCACCGCCGGTCAAGAATCTGTCGCCGCCGAAGCCGTCACCGGTTCCGCCGCCGCCGGAAGCTCCGGTGGTCGACGTTCCCGAACCGCGTCCGAGCGATATCGTCACGCCGCCGAGCCCGCCGGCTCCGCCGCAACCGCCGAGTGACATCGGCGCCAGTGTCGATATCTCGTCCAAGAACATGAACCCGCCGAAGTACCCACCGGCTGCATTCCGTGCCGGCGTCCAAGGTGAGGTCATCCTGATCGTGGATGTGGATGCCAGCGGCAACGTGACCAACGTGTCGGTCGAAAAGTCCAGCCGCAACCGCGACCTTGACCGTGCCGCGATGGACGCAGCACGCAAGTGGAAGTTCAACGCCTCCACTGTCAACGGGCAGAAAGCCGCCGGACGTGTCCGCGTCCCGGTCAACTTTGCTCTGAACTGATCCCACGGGCCGGTCACGGCCGGCCCAGGATCCTGTCTTCCTTTCGCTCCACCCTTCATCACCACACACAACAAAGGTAAGCGTCATGCTGCAGGAATTCTTTATCGCCGCCGCTGCAGGGGGCTCCAATCCGTCGGCCGCTCTGTCGCAGATGGGCTTCGAGCACTTGATCACCGAAATGACCTCCAGCCCCGGCGACTTCGCCGTGTCGTGGGTCGTGTTGATCACCCTGATCGCCATGTCCGCCGCTTCCTGGTACTGGACTGTCATCAACATCTTCCGCGCCACCCGCCTGAAGAGCGCGGCTGACCGCGTCACCACCGCGTTCTGGGATGCCCCGAATGCACAGGACGCCATCCGCGCGATGGAAGAACAGCCGGCTTCCGAGCCGTTCTCGAAGATCGCACTGGACGCAGCCCAGGCTGCTGCTCACCACCAGCGCGCCGAAGGCAGCACCGGTGGCCTGGGCGAGAGCCTGAGCCGGTCGGAGTTCGTCGACCGCGCCCTGCGTCAGGCCGTGACCCGCGAAAGCACCAAGCTGCAGTCGGGCATGACCCTGCTGGCCACCGTCGGTGCGACCGCGCCGTTCGTCGGTCTGCTCGGCACCGTGTGGGGCATCTACGGCGCGCTGATCAAGATCGGTGCAACCGGTTCGGCCTCCATCGACGCCGTTGCCGGCCCGGTGGGTGAAGCGCTGATCATGACCGCGATCGGTCTGTTCGTCGCCATCCCGGCCGTGTTCGCGTTCAACTTCTTCTCCAAGGTCAACAGCTCGGTGATCGCCAAGTTCGACACCTTTGCCCACGACCTGCACGACTTCTTCGCCACCGGTTCGCGCGTTCGCTAATCCGGTTGTAAAGAACGCCTTCGCAACGATTTAGACGGAGCCCGTTATGGCCTTCAGTAGTGGAAACAGCGGCGGCCCGATGGCCGACATCAATGTGACGCCCCTCGTGGACGTGATGTTGGTGCTGCTGATCATCTTCATCATTACGGCACCGCTGATGTCCCACAAGGTCAAGGTGGAGCTGCCAGAGGCCAACTTGATCCAGAAGGAAGATGCGGAGAAACGCGCCGCGCCGATCACCCTGGCCGTCAAGGAAGACGGGTCGCTGTACTGGAACGACGAGCCGATCTCCAAGGAAGCCCTGGAGTCGCGCCTGTCCACCGCCGCACAGCAGACCCCGCAACCGCCGCTCAACCTGCGCGGCGACCGCACCACCAAGATGCGTACGATCAACGAGATCACCAAGATCGCGCAGGGTCAGGGCATGCTGGACGTCGGTTTCGTTGCAACCAAAGTGAAGGGGCAGTAAGCCATGGCATTTAGTACTGGTGGAAGCCGCGGGCCGATGGCCGACATCAACGTCACGCCCCTGGTGGACGTGATGCTGGTGCTGCTGATCATCTTCATCGTGACCGCGCCGATCATGACGTATCCGATCGCCGTGGATCTGCCGCAGCGGGTGCTCAACCCGCCACCGCAGACGACCGAACCGCCGCCGCCGATCGAGCTGCGTATCGACGCCAGCAACCAGGTGTTCTGGAACAACAGCCCGACGCCGGTGGATCAGCTGCAGCAGAAGATGGAAGAAGTGGTGCAGGCCGATCCGACCAATCAGCCCGAACTGCGCATCGATGCAAATCAGGATGCGGAGTACGAGGTGATGGCGAAGGTGCTGGCCGCTGCGAAGAACTCGCAGATGAAGAAAATCGGCTTCATGCAGCAGTAAACGCATCTGCAAGACCGCAACACAACAGTCATGACGCGACTGCAACGCCACCGGAAACGGTGGCGTTTTTTTATGCCTGCTGCGTGACTCGACGTGCTTGCCGCCAATCCGGCAGATTGCTCACTGATCGATCCGGGCGATGATCGAACGCCGGCATCACCCGCCCAACTCAGGCGCTAGCGCGGGCGGTATCCAGTAGCCCGACGTAGGCGCGCACGGTCGCATCCAATCCTTGATACAGCGCTTCGCTGATCAGGGCGTGGCCGATGGACACTTCCAGCACGCCCGGGACAGCGCCGAGAAAATCGCCAAGGTTGGCTTGCGACAAGTCATGCCCGGCATTGATGCCCAGCCCGGCGGCGCTGGCGCGCTGCGCGGCACCGGCGAACAGTGCGAGTGCTGCATCCGCCTGCCCGGCCGCATGCGCGTACGCGTATGGGCCGGTATACAACTCGATGCGGTCTGCACCGAGCATGGCGGCGCGTGCGATGTCCGGGTTGCCCGCGTCGACGAACAGGCTGACGCGGCTACCGAGATCCCTGAACGCGGCGATCAACGCGGCAAGTTGGGTGGTGTCCTGCGCGAAATCGAAGCCATGGTCGGAGGTCAGCTGCCCGTCGCCATCGGGCACCAGCGTGACCTGTTGCGGACGCGTGGCACGGCACAGCTCCAGCAGCCCCGGATAGCCGGTGCGCGGAGGGGCGAACGGGTTGCCTTCGATATTGAATTCCACGCCGTGCTCGCGCGTGAGTGCGCTCAACGCCAGGACATCGTCGGAGCGGATGTGGCGTTGATCCGGGCGTGGATGCACGGTAATGCCGTGTGCGCCGGCTCCCAGGGAGGTGCGGGCGGCCTCCACCACGTCCGGGTCGGTGCCGCCGCGCGAATTGCGCAGCACCGCGATCTTGTTGACGTTGACGCTGAGTTGGGTGGTCACGGTCGTGCGCTCAGGCCTGCGGCTCGCCATCGCGGGCGGCGGCCAGTGCCGCGGCCTTGCGGGCCTCGGCCACCTCGCGCAGCCGGCGCAGTTCGGCCGGGTCGATCATGCTGCTGGTGTCGCGCTGGGTGTCGTCCATGCGCGAGGCGAACCAGCCACGCGTCCACAACAGCAACAGCACCAGTGCCACCAACAGCGACACCACCAGCAACCACACGTGCGGCGTGCTGAACGCCAGCACCAGCGCACCTAGTGCCATAAGCAGAAACAGCCAGTGCATGACGAGCTCCCCGATGAGTGGCGGCAGTGTAGCGCTGCGCCCGGTTCGGTTCCACGTGAGCCGGGGGCGTTTCAGAGCAGTGGCGACAGCAGCCGCGCAAAGGCTTCGGGCAGGCGCGAACGCAGCAGCG
The DNA here is from genome assembly GCF_003600855.1 of Xanthomonas sp. CFBP 7698. Lineage (NCBI taxonomy): Bacteria > Pseudomonadati > Pseudomonadota > Gammaproteobacteria > Lysobacterales > Lysobacteraceae > Xanthomonas > Xanthomonas sp. CFBP 7698. The sequence goes on along the minus strand of NZ_PRDN01000004.1, from coordinate 208,887 downwards.
GGCGATGGCGCGCAAAGCGCACCTCCTGGGCGTGTTGCAGGTCGGTGCCGATCAGGCCGGCCAGCTCGGCGGCCACTGCCTGGTCGCGGAACAGCATCGACAGTTCGAAGTTGAGGCGGAAGCTGCGGCTGTCGAAATTGGCGCTGCCGACGATGCTGACATCGTCGTCGGCCAGCAGTGCCTTGGTGTGCAGCATGCGCGGGCCGTACTCGTAGATGCGCACGCCGGCTTCCAGCAGCTCATCGAAATACGAGCGCGCCGCATAGGTCACCAGGCGCGAGTCGCTGACCCGCGGCACCAGCAGGCGCACATCCAGACCGCCCAGCGCAGCCGAGGTCAGCGCCATGCGCGCGGCTTCGCCCGGAACGAAGTACGGCGTCACCAGCCAGACCCGATGCCTGGCCTCGTGGATGGCGGCGACCATCAGCCGGTGGATGGATTCCCAGGAGGAATCCGGGCCGGACACCAGCACCTGCGCATCGACCGTGCCCTGGGCGCGCGTGGGCATGTCCTCCGGCCACAACTGCTGGCCCTGGAAGGCGGCGCGCCCCTGCCGGGTGGCATAGAGCCAGTCTTCCAGGAATACCAGTTGCAGGCTGCGCACCACGTGGCCCTGCAGCCGCACATGCAGGTCGCGATAGGCATCGCCACGCACCTGCTCGTTCTCTTCGTCGGTGACATTGATGCCGCCGGTGAAACCGACCCGGCCATCGATGACGATCACCTTGCGATGGGTGCGCAGATTCAGCCACGGCCGTTTGAACGGCTTGAGAAATTGCGAGGGATGGAACCAGGCGGTTTCCACGCCGGCCTCGCGCAGGGTGCGCAACGCCCGGCGGGTCATGGCCGACGAGCCGATCGCATCCAGCAGCAGGCGGACCTTGACCCCGGCGCGTGCACGCTCCATCAGCGCAGCGCAGATCGCGGTGCCGCTGTGGTCGGGCTGGAAGATGTAGTACTCCAGGTGGATATGGTCGCGTGCGCTGCGGATCGCCTCGATGATGGCGGCATAGGTTGCCGCGCCATCCACCAGCCAGTGCACTTCGGTGGCGCTGCTTGGCGCAAGCCCGGTGGTGGACTGGGCGATCTTGGCCAGCTCGGTGCAGTCGGCATCCGGCGGGCAGACGCTGCTGTAGCTTTCCATGCCCGAGCGCGAGCGGCCGCGGCGCAGGCGTTGCCGCTTCACCTTCTGCGGGCCGAGCCAGTAATAGATCAGCAGCCCCAGGTAGGGCAGCGCAGCCAGCGACAATACCCAGCTCAGCGTCGCCACCGGCTCACGCTTTTGCAGCACGATCCAGCCGGCGATCCACAGCAGGTAGAGCACGTAGGCGGCGAGGAGGAGCGCTTCGAGGTGGGGAATGGTGGCCAGCCAATCCCACGCGCCCTGGACCAGTGCGAGCATGTGCGGATTCTACGGGGCGTACGCGGCGCTGCGCTGACCGCGGCGCCAACGCACCGCACTGGCAGCGGTCTGAAAGCTTCATCGTGTTGAACGCCCGGTCGCGGCGGATGAGACGCGACCGCCCTACGATGGCGCGATGGCAAGCGCAATCAAGGGCCGCGGTGCGACCGGCCACCTGCCCGGACGGTTCGAGGTCACCACACCGCAGGCCGTGGACGACGGCTGGCACGTGGACGACAGCGAAGAGTTCTCTGCCGGTGTGTTGCGCACGCAGGTCACCGAGGAAACCGCGCGCAGCATCATCAGCCGCAACCAGTCGCCGGACATCGGCTTCTCGCAATCGGTCAATCCGTATCGGGGGTGCGAGCACGGCTGCAGTTACTGCTTTGCGCGGCCCTCGCACGCGTACCTCAATCTGTCGCCCGGGCTGGACTTCGAGACCCGGCTGTTCGCCAAGACCAATGCGCCGGATCTGCTGCGGCGCGAGTTGTCGCGACCGAGTTATGTGCCCAGCCCGATCGCGCTGGGCATCAACACCGATGCCTACCAGCCGATCGAACGCAAACGCGCGTTGACGCGCCGGTTGATCGAGGTGCTGTGGGAGACGCGGCATCCGTTCACGCTGATCACCAAGAACGCATTGGTCACCCGCGACCTGGACCTGCTGGCCCCGCTGGCGCGCGAGAACCTGGTCAACGTGCATTTCTCGGTGACCACGCTGGACCCGCATCTGTCGGCCAAGCTCGAACCGCGTGCGTCCGCGCCGCATGCACGTCTGCGTGCGATGCGCACCCTGCACGAGGCGGGCGTGCCGGTGGGGGTGATGGCGGCACCAGTGATCCCGTGGATCAACGACCATGAGCTGGAAGCGATTCTGCAGGCCGCCGCCGAGGCCGGCGCCAGCAGTGCCGGCTACGTGCTGCTGCGGCTGCCACACGAAGTGGCGCCGTTGTTTCGCGACTGGCTGCAGACCCATCACCCGCAGCGCGCGGCGCACGTGATGAGCACCATCCAGCAGCTACGCGGCGGCAAGGACTACGACAGCAGCTTCGGTACCCGCCTGCGTGGGCAGGGCGTGTATGCGGACCTGCTGGCGCGCCGTTTTGCGCTGGCCCACCGCCGCGCCGGCTTCGACACGCGTGAGATGCCGGCGCTGGACTGCAGCGCCTTCCGCCGCCCCGCTCCACCGGCCAAGCCGGTACCGCAATCGCCGCAAGGCAGTCTGTTCTAGGGGCGGGGAATCGGGATTGGGGAATCGAGAATCGGAACAGCAAGAGCCGCGCTGCTGCGAATTGCTATTGCCGTTGCGATTCCCTACTCCCGATTCCCTATTCCCCGCCGTACAAGGCCCCTGCCGACTGGAACAGGATCCAGCTGGTGGCGATGAACTTGTCGCCGCCGACCGGGCGGTTGCCGCGGTGGGTGTGGGTAAAGGCGGTGGGAGCGATCAACAGGCTGCCGGTGCGCGGGCGCGCCTTGCGTTGCTGGAACAGGAATTCGGTTTCGCCCTGCTCGAATTCGTCGTTGAGGTACAGCGTCCACAGCAGGTGCCGGTGCAATGTGTCGGCACTGGCATCGCGTGGATACAGCTCGCAATGCCAGTACGGGTAGCCGCCCTGATCGGCGGCATACCACTGCAGATTGATCGCGCCCGGACGCAGGCAGGTGCGTGCCAGGTCGCCCAGCGCCTGGTCGCTCATTTGCGCGATGTCTTCAGCCGCCAATCGATGCGGGGTGCCGTCGGCAGTGGTGACCTGCAGCATCAACGGCGAGATCAAGGCCTGTGGATAGTGCCGCAGATAGCTCAGCACCCCGTCGAAGACCGCCTGTTGAAGGCGCGCTTCGACGTCTGCCCATTCGGCGATGCCGCTGATGCGCAGGTCGCGGCTGTGCTTGAGGTCTGGAAACACGCCACCACCGATGCGCCCGGGATGCAGCTGCTGGCTGTCGCGCATGCGGTGCACGATGGCCGCGCAATCGGCGCGCGAGACGGCGTTGTCGGTGACCTGGATGAAGTCGGGTTGGCTCATGCGCACGACCATAGCAATCTGCAGCACCCCTGCACAGCTCGCCTGTCCCCCATGCGCTGCCGCTACGTGTGTCGCTTTGCATTCGTGGACGAGTGACACCGGCGCACGGCCTGACGCCGCGTATGCGCGCGCATCGCGACAAAAAAAAACCCCGCCGAAGCGGGGTTTTTCAGCATCCAACGCGGGTTGCGACGATCAGAACTTGTAGTTGACCGATGCAGCCAGGATGTTGCCCTGCACATCATAGGTACCGGCCAGACGGTCGCCGGTGGCGCTGACCGTGTCGCTGGTCGGGTCGCTGACGAACAGGTGGGTGTAGCCGAAGTTGTACTCGGCCTGCTGCGACGGACGCCAGCTCAGACCCACCGACAGCCACTTGCGGCTGTTGTCGGGCACGCGCACGTCGCGGTGTTCGGCAGTGGTCGGGGTCTGGTCGAACGCTACGCCGCCACGCAGGGTCAGCGTCTCGCTCATGCGGTAATCGGCACCGATCGAGGCGAAGGTGGTGTCGCGGTACGAGAAGTCCAGCACGGTGTTGGGCTGGTTGGAGGCGAAGTCCAGCGTTACCTGGTCGAACTTGCTCCAGGCGGTGCGGGTGACGTCGGCCATGATCGACCACTGCTCATTCACGTTGTGCGTAAAGCTGGCGGTGGCGCTGGCCGGCAGCTTGACGGTGGCGCGGCCACTGGTGTCGATGAAGGTGCCTGGGGCGGCACGTGCGAACACGGCCGACGCATTCGGCGGGATGGTGAAGTCGACATCCGCGCCGGTGATCTTGTGCTCTACCTGCGAGCGGTAGCTGAAACCGAGGTGGGTGTTCTCGTCGATGCTGAACAGGCCACCGAGGGTGAAGCCCACTTCGGTGCTGTGGCCCTTCATCTTCAGCGAGCCGTCGGCGTTGCCCGGTGCAAAGCCCGGAACGCGCGAACGCGCCAGGATCGAGCCGGCATCCACTGCGTTGCCCAGCTCGATATCTAGGCGCTCGGCGAATACCGACGCACCGAAGGACACGTACGGGTTCACGTCGTAGGAGAACGCCACGTTGAAGTCGATTGCCTGCAGCTCGGTCTTGGTGCCGTGGTAGCGGCCGACCCAGTCACGGTCGTAGTCGGTCTTGAAGCCGAACGGCACGGTAAGCGAAGTGCCCAGGTGCATGTTGTCGTTCTCGCCGAACGGCACGTGGAAGTACATCGCCGGGACCGGCGCGATCATGCCGGCATCGCCGCCGTTGCCGCCGGACACCGGGGCGCCATTGGCGTAGGTCGCGGTGTCGGGCTGGAACTTGGCCGAGAACTGGATGGCGCTGACGTCGGCCTGGAACAGGCGGCCGTCGAGCTGGCGCATGCCGGCCGGGTTATTGACGATGATCGAGGCATCGTCCGGGGCGCTGCCCGAGCCTGCAAACGCGCGGCCCAGGCCCTTGGCGCTGTTTTCCTTCAGCTGAAATGCGGCGCCGTGCGCCTGGCCAACGGCCAGCACACCGGCAATCCCAACGGCCAGCAGGGTGGCGCGGCTAAGAGTGGAAGCGGTAGACATAAGTTGTAGCTCTCCGGGTAAGGACTGCAATGGTCGGTTCAGCGCCCGCGCCCAGCACCAATCCAGTGCCTGGAGCGCGCCGGAGACCCCCCCCGACATACGACGCCGTACGCAGTATACCCACGACGATTAACCGAACAATAACGACCGGCACGCTGAACGCGCCGGTGGGTTAGGGCTGGGTTCAGGACGGTGGACCGGCTATTGTGCGTCTCCGATGTTCGTCTCCCTCCCCTCCCGCAAGAAACCCACCCCACGCTGGGCGGTGCCTTTGCTGTTCGCCGCGGTATGGCTGGCCTATCTGTGGTCGATCAGCCGCCCCGGCGAGGCGCGCAATACGCTGTGGCTGGACTGGGGCGCATTGTCCAGCGGCGTCTCCAACCTGGGCGACTGGTGGGCGACCCTGCGCGACGGCAGCGTGCTGCGGTTGTTCACGGCGCTGTTCCTGCATGCGGACTGGTCGCATCTGCTCGGCAACCTGGTGTTCCTGTTGATCTTCGGGCTGCCGGCCGAGCGCATCCTGGGGCCGTGGCGATTGCTGCTGCTGTTCCTGCTCGGCGGAGCCGCATCCAACCTGGCGGCGATCTTTGCGATCGGCACGCCGGACCGGGTGATCATCGGCGCCTCCGGCGCAGTGTCGGCGCTGATCGGCACCTACCTGGCGCTGTTTCCTGGCGCCAAGCTCGGCGTGGTGCTGCCGCTGGGCGTGTTCCTGGAATTCATCCGGGTGCCGGCACCGCTGTTGATCGGTGCGTGGGCGCTGCTGCAGGTGGTGTTTGCCTACATCGGCCCGGCCTTCGGCATGGTGGCGTGGTCGGCACACATCGCCGGCTTCGTGTTCGGCATCGTCTACGGGCTGTACGTGCGTGCGGCAATTGCGCGCCGCCTGCGCAAGCGCCACGGGTTCTGAGGAACACAGCGCGCGCCTCGCCGAGCACGCAGGTTTTGATCGATACGCCCCGCGGCACCAGCGCACGCACGTTCGCACGACGGCGGTCAGGCGCGCGCCTATAATCGGGCACATGTCCAAGCCCCTGTACAAAGTCACCTTCCTCAATCACGGCAAGGTGTACGAGCTCTACGCGCGTGAGGTCACCGGCAGCCATCTGTGGGGCTTCAACCAGATCGGCGAGCTGGTGTTCGACGTGCACGACGGGCTGGTGGTGGACCCCACCGAAGAACGCCTGCGCGAAGAGTTCGGCAACACCAAGACGCTGCACCTGCCGATGCAGAGCATCGTGCGGATCGAAGAAGTGGAGAAGAAGGGCCAGTCGGTGATCCGCGACGCGGCCACCGGCGACAAGGTGGTCACTCCGTTCCCGCTGCCGGGCAAACCGCGCTGATGCGCATCCTGGTGCCCGACGACTATCAGGGCGCCGTGCGTCACCTGCCCTGCCTGCAGCGGATGCAGGGCCATGATGTGCAGGTGCTGGGGGCGCTGGCCACCGATCCCGACGAGCGCGCCGAGCAGCTGGCCGACGCCGATGCGCTGGTGTTGATCCGCGAGCGCACGCGGGTGGATGCAGCGCTGCTGCAACGGCTGCCGCGATTGAAACTGATCAGCCAGACCGGGCGCGTGGGCGCGCACGTGGATGTGGCTGCATGCACGCAGTCTGGCGTCGCGGTAGCCGAAGGTGTCGGCTCGCCGGTGGCGCCGGCCGAGCTGACCTGGGCCTTGATCCTTGCGGCCAGCCGCCGATTGGCCGAGTACCAGCGTGCCCTGCATCAGGGCCGTTGGCAGGCGCTGGGTGACCCTGGCTTGGGCCGTGTGCTGCACGGCCGCACCCTCGGTCTCTGGAGTTACGGACGCATCGGCCAACGCGTGGCCGGGTTCGGACGCGCATTCGGCATGCAGGTGCTGGTGTGGGGCGGCGATGCGTCCTGCGCGCAGGCTGCACGCGAAGGCTTTGCGATCGCGGGCAGCCGCCAGGAATTGTTTGAACGTAGCGATGTGCTGTCGCTGCATCGGCGTCTGACGGCGCAAACGCGTCACGACGTCACTGCGCAGGATCTGGCGCGCATGCGTGGCGATGCGCTGCTGGTCAACACCAGCCGCGCCGAACTGATCGCCCCCGGCGCCCTGCTGGCCGCGCTGGATGCTGGCCGGCCCGGACAGGCGGCGGTGGATGTGTTCGAGCACGAGCCGGTGCTCGACCCGCGCGATGCGCTGCTGCGACACCCGCGGGTGCTGGCCACCCCGCACCTGGGCTATGTGGAACGCGACAGCTACGCGCTGTATTTCGAAGCGGCATTCGACAACGTGCTGGCGTTTGCGGCCGGCACGCCGCGCAACCTGGTCAATCCGGACGCGCTGGCCATCGTGCGCTGATGCGGTTCATGCGTGGCGAGTGGGCTCACGTCAGCCGATGACACAGGTCCGATGCCATCGGCCGATGAGATCGGGCGGTGCAGACAGCGCGGCAGGTCTACGCGGACGTTGAGCGCGCATGACGTTGAGGCGGCGCCGTACCCATGCCGCTGGTCATCCTCGCACCATTGGGCACGCTCCGAACAGGAGTGATCGCGCAAGTTGCGTGCATGTCCGGGCAGGTGACGAGGCGTGAACACGTGCGCATTGCAGATTCCAATGCGCAGGCGGGCATCGGCCGACCTGCGCTTGCACCAGCTCGCCGCTTACTTGGCCGGTTCGGCCGGAGCCGGTGTGTCTGCCGGCGGTACCGGGTCTGCGGAGGGAGCGGGCTTGGCTTTCTCGGCGGGTTCTGCCGGCTTGGCCTTGTCGGTCGCCGCCGGGCGCGGCGCTGCCGGCTTCGCCTCGGAAGCGGGCTTGGTCGCTGCCCTGGCCTTCTGGGCGGCCTGGGCCTTGGCCTTGCGGGCCGCTTGTGCCTTGGCCGCCGAGCCGGGCTGCTTGAGTTCGGCCAGCGCCGCGGTGATCGGGCCGTCGCCCGGCAACACATCGCCGGCGCTGTAGCCTTCTTCGCCCTCGTCGTCGCCACGCAAATGGCCAGGCAAGGTGGCTTCGCTGTAGTCGGTCAGGCTGGCCGGCACATCGGCGTCGCCCGGCTGCGGCTCGGGGGTCAGAAGCACTTCCGGCACGATGCCGCTGGCCTGGATCGACTTGCCGCTGGGCGTGTAATAGCGCGCGGTGGTGAGCTTGACCGAATCGCCGTTATCCAGCGGCAGCACGGTCTGCACCGAGCCCTTGCCGAAGGTGCGGCTGCCGATGATGCGCGCGCGCTGGTTGTCGCGCAGCGCGCCGGCCAACACTTCCGAGGCGCTGGCCGAGCCGGCGTCCACCAGCACCACCACGGGTGCGCCGCCGAGCAGATCGCCCGGGGTGGCGTCGAACTTGGCATCGCTGATGGAGATCCGCCCGCGGGTGCTGACGATGTTGCCTTTGTCGAGCAGATCGTCGGCCACCTGCACCGCCGAGGTCAGCAGGCCGCCCGGGTTGCTGCGCAGGTCCAGCACCAGGCCGCGCAACTTGCCGCCGGCCTGCAGCTGCTTGAGGTTCTTCTGGAAATCGGCACCCGTATCGGCCTGGAAGGTGCTGATGCGGATGTAGCCATAGCCGGGCTCCAGCAGCTTGCTGCGCACGCTGGCCACGCGGATGGTCTGGCGCTGCAGGGTCACATCGAAGGGCTTGGGCGCCTTGTCGCGCACGATGGTCAGGGTGACCTTGCTGCCGGATTCGCCGCGCAGCGGCTCCATGGCCTTGCTGGCATCGATCGGCTTGCCGTCGATGGCCACGATGACATCGCCGGCACGGATGCCCGCGCGTGCGGCCGGGGTGTCATCGATCGGTGCGATCACCTTGAGCGTGTTGTCCTGTTGCTGCAGCAGCTCCACGCCGATGCCGTCGTAGGCGCCGCTGGCCTGCTCGTCGAAGGCCTCGGCGTCTTCCTTGTCGAAGTAGGTGCTGTGCGGGTCGAGATCCGACAGCAGGCCACGCACGGCGGCGTGCATCAGCTTCTTGTCTTCGACCGGGTCCACGTAGGCCTGCTTGACCGCGTTGTACACCGCTACAAAGCGGCGGATCTCGTCCAGCGGCACCTTGGAGACGGCGGCTTCATTGGCTTCCGGGTCGTCCGCAGTGGCCTGGGCAGCGGCGGCGGGACGGGCGGTCTGCGCCCAACCAGGCGACGCGAACAAGGCCAGCGACAAGGCAACGGACAGGACGGCTACGCGCATGAAGCACTCCGACAAAGAAATAAGACGCCCCGCACGACGGAGCTGACCGGATTATGCGCGAAGCAGCGGTAAATCCGCGTTGAATCGCGCGCCGGCCACGCCGGCAGTTCGACAGCCGCCAGCCGGCAAGGCAGCGCAGCATCGGAGGACGTCGGCACCATCGTGGAGACCACGGCATCCGACTGACGTGGTGAACCTGCATGCTGCCGACACGCCGACACGCCGACACGCCGACACGCCGAGACGCCGAGACGCCAGGCACGTTGCCCGCGACAGCGATGTGTCGGTAAGCGATGTCCCGGCGAACGCCTGGCTATCGTCGTGCGTCGCGTGCTGCTGCCGCGGCCAAGCACTACCGCCGTTGCAACCAGCTCGAAGGATCGACCGGCTGGCCATTACGCCGCAATTCGAAGTACAGCGCCGGCACGCCCTGCCCGCCCGAGCTGCCGACCTTGGCCACCGCCTCGCCGCGCTTGATCGCTGCGCCGGCGTCGCGCAACAACGTGTCGTTATGCGCATACAGGCTCATGTAGCCGTTGCCGTGGTCCACGATCAGGATCATGCCGTAGCCGGTCATCCAGTCGGAAAACACCACGGTGCCGTCGGCCACCGCGGTCACCGTGGTGCCCTTGGGCGCGCCGATCAGCACGCCCTTGCTGGTGTGGCCATCGGGCAAGGTGGCATTGAAGCGTGCCAGCAGGTTGCCGGACACCGGCCAGCTCAGCCCACCGACCTTGGGCGCCGGTGCAGTGGCGACCACCTTGGGCGGCGTCTTGCCGGGACGCTCGGGGCGATCGGATTTGCCACGCTTGGCCTGCGCGGCGGCTTCGGCAGCGGCGCGTTTGACGGCGGCGCGACGTTCGGCCTCCGCCTTGGCGGCAGCCGCGCGCAGGTTGGCCAGCAGCTGTTCCAGCGATTTGGCGTCCTGGCCCAGCGCCTTTTCGCGTTCGGCGCGCTGTTTGTAGCGATCGTCCAGCTGCGCGACCGTGGCCGCCTGCTGCGAGCGGTCCTTCTGCAAGGTGGCGGCCTGGGCCTTTTGTTGCGCGCGCGCCGCATCCAGTGCCTGGCGCCGGGAGGCGATGTCCTGTTCCACCCTGGCCAGGGCATCCAGCTGCGTGGCCAGCGCCTGGATGCGCTGCGCGCGGGCGTTCTGCACGTAGCGGTGATCGGCCAGCATGCGGCTGGCATCGCCCACCGTGTCCTGCGACAGCAACACCTTCAGCGGCGCGTTGCGACCGACCTGGTCGGCTGCGCGCAGCAGCGCCGCCAGCTGCGCACGCTGGGTCTGCAGGCCACGCTGCAATTGCGCGCGGTCCTGCTGCAGCGTGGACAGGCGCTGCTCCTGTGTGCGCATTGCCGCTTCGGTGTCGCTCAGGGCACGCGCGGTCTTTGCCACCTTTTCGTCGGCCTGGCGCAGTTGCTGGGCCGCGGTGCCGCGCTTGCCTTCCAGCGCGCGCCGATCGGCGCTGATGGTCTTGAGTTCATCGCGCAGCTGTTGCAGCTTGCGCTCGGTCTCGCGCTGGCTTTGCGCCGCCACTGCGCCGCTGCCCAGCAGCGTGCACGCCATCAGCGCGGCTGCCAGCCAATGGCGCGCGCAGCCAATGGCTGGGGCAAGCGATGGGCGCGGCAACGGGACGGGCAACGGGGGCAACGAAAGATCCAGTGACTTCAGGCAGGTGCGCGATTGTAGCCACCCATGGTGTGATCACCGCCACGCCCCAGACAGCCGCCACCGCGCGAGGTTCAGCATGAAGCCCCAATCTCTTCTCCTGGCGTTGTCCCTGCTCAGCACGAGCGCCTGGGCCGACGAGGACATCAGCAAGGTCAATGGCCGCATCAGCGCCGAACCTGGCCGCAGCTACGGCGATCTGGAAACGGTCAACGGTTCCATCGAGGTGGGCGCCGGTGCGCAGACCAGGGACGTGGAGACCGTCAACGGCGGCATCCGCATTGGCGAGAACGCGCGCACCGGCGGCGTGGAAACGGTCAACGGCTCGATCACCGTGGGCCAGAAAGTGACCGTGTCCGGCGGATTGGAAACGGTCAACGGCAGCATCCTCACCGAACGCGGCAGCCAGATCAGCGCTGGGGTGGAAACCGTCAACGGCAGCATCGGCCTGGTGGCAACCGAACTCGGCAAGGGGATCGAGACGGTCAACGGCGACATCACCGTCGGGGTGGATTCGCATGTGCGCGGCGGCATCAAGGTGACCAAGCCGAACTTCGGCTTTTCCTTCAAGCCGGCGCGCAAGCCGCGGGTGGTGATCGGTCCCAAGGCCGTGGTCGACGGACCGCTGGAGTTCGAGCGCGAGGTCGACCTGTACGTGCATCGCACCGCCAAGATCGGCGCGGTCACCGGCGCCACCGCGCGCAGCTTCGATTCGGACGTGGCGCCCAAGGACTGACGCGCTCACCACGCGCACGCTCTAAGATCGGAACTCCGTCGCACGAGGAGTTCCGATGCCCCGCAAGATCCTGTTGTGCCTGGCCGCAACCCTGGCCCTGGCCGGTTGCAAGCGCGACGCCGCCGACACGCCGGCCACACCGGCGACGCAAACGCCGGTGGACACCGCACCCAGTGCACCGGTCAGCCGGCACGCGTTCTCGCCGGAGCTGGCCGCCGGCGACTTTGCCGAGCTGGTCAAGACGCTGGCCTCGGACGACTTCGAAGGCCGCGGCCCGGGCACGCCCGGCGAAGAAAAGACCGTGACCTACATCCGCGACCAGATGCAGCGCATCGGCTTGCAGCCGGGCAACGGCGACAGCTGGTTCCAGGATGTGCCGATGGTGGAAACCACCGCCGATGCGGCCACCGCACCGAGCCTGCGCAGCGGCGAGCAGACCCGCACCCTCGCCTTCGGCACCGACATCGTGGTCGGCACCCGCACCGGCCAGCCGGAGGTCAAGCTGGACAACAGCGAGCTGGTGTTCGTCGGCTACGGCGTGGATGCGCCCGAGCAGCAGTGGAACGATTACGCCGGTCAGGACTGGAAAGGCAAGACCGTGGTGATGTTCGTCAACGACCCCGGCTTCCACACCGGCGATGCCAAGCTGTTCGACGGCAAGCGCATGACCTACTACGGGCGCTGGACCTACAAGTTCGAGGAAGCCGCACGCAAGGGCGCGGCCGCCGCGTTGATCGTGCATGACACGCCCGGTGCCAGCTACGGCTGGGACGTGGTGAAGAATTCCTGGTCCGGCCCGCAATACGATCTGCCGGCCAAGGACGACCCGGACCCGCGCCTGCCGGTGCAGGGCTGGATCAGCGCCGACACCGCCAAGCAGTTGTTCGCCAACGCCGGGCTGGATCTGGCGCAGGCCTACAAGGACGCCAGCAAGCGCGGCTTCAAGCCGGTACCGTTGAAGGCCAGCTGGTCGGTGGACCTGAAGAGCACCATCGCGCAGAAGACCTCGCGCAACGTGGTCGGCGTGCTGCCCGGCAGCAGCCATGCGGACGAGGCGGTGCTGTACATGGCGCACTGGGACCACTTGGGCAAGCATCCGGGCGAAAGCGGCGACAACATTTACAACGGCGCGGTGGACAACGCCACCGGCGTGGCCGGCATCCTGGAAATTGCCGATGCGTTCGCGCACCAGGACCCCAAGCCGGCGCGCTCGGTGGTGTTCGTGGCGGTGACGCTGGAAGAATCCGGCCTGCTCGGCTCCAAGTACTACGTGGCCAACCCGAGCTTCCCGCTGGACAAGATTGCCGCGGTGATCAACCTGGATGCGATGTCGGTGGCCGGGCGCGCGCGCGATGTCACCGTGGTCGGCATGGGCAGCTCGGAGCTGGAAGACATCCTCAAGCCGATTGCCGCGATGCAGGGCCGCACCCTGCACGCCGAAGCCACCCCGGAAAGCGGCTCGTACTTCCGCTCGGACCACTTCAACTTCGCCAAAGCCGGCGTGCCGGCGCTGTATGCCGATGGCGGCGAAGATCTGCGCGAGGGCGGCACCGCTGCCGGACGTGCCGCGGCCGAGGACTACGGCCGCCACCGCTATCATGCCCCCGGCGACGAATACGACGCAGCCACCTGGAAGCTGGACGGCACCATCGAAGACCTCCAGGCGGTCTACGACGTCGGCAAGGAGGTCGCCGCCGACGAGCGCTGGCCCAACTGGTATCCCGGCAACCCGTTCAAGGCCGCCCGCGACCGCATGATGGCCAACAAGCCAGCCGCAGGCACGGCGGCGGCGGCCGAGCAGGCCGATGGCGACGCGGACGCAGCGCGCATGAGCACGCCAGGCGCCAAATCGAAGGACACCGCGCCTACTCGCTGAGTCATGCGGATGCGCTGCCGGCCCCACGGCGGCGCATGGTTGGCAAGTATCTGTGCGGTAGATGACCAGTGGGTGCCGCCAACGCAAAGGGCCTCCGATCGGGAGGCCCTTTTTTACAGCGACTGCGTGCGCATTCGCCGCAACCGTTCGCAGGCTGGCGGCTCAGTCGCCGCTAACAAAGCGGCTAGGCGGCATGGCTGTCGCATCGTGCACGCTGCAACTTGCAACAGCGCACCGCCCTACCCGCTCAAACGCCTACGCGTCGATGCACGTTGAGAGTGCTCAGTCGTTATCCACGCTGACCACATGCCCATCGTCGGGGTCGACGTGCAGCTCGACCTTTTGCCCGTTGCGCTTGGCGTCGGCCTTCCACAAGCCGTCCTTGAATTTCAGGTCGTGCACGTCGGCATAGCCGCCGGTGGACAGCGCGGCGCGGACATCGGCTTCGCTCAGGCGCGAGGTGGTCTGGTCGCCATAGACACGGCCAGTCACCGGGTCGATGTGGACATCCACATCCTTGCCGTCGCCGCTACGGGCATCGGCCGTCCAGACACCATGCTCGAACTTGACGTCGTGCACCTTGGTGTAACCCTTGGCGGCCAGCATGCTGGTGACTTCGTTGGAGGTCAGTGCCTTGGCCGGCTTGGCGGCTTCCTGTGCGACGGCGCCTTGCGAAACGAGCGCCAGCGCGCCGATCAGTGCGGTGGTCATCATGCGATGTGCCATGAGAGGCTCCTGCTGTGAAGTGCCACCATGCTCGCCGCGGGCGGATCGTGACAGGGTGAAAACCCGGCCTCTTCCATGCGGGAAATTCAGTTAACTGACATCACCACGGGGTGTTTCACCTGCCCTGCACTGTCGATTTACATCCCTGCGCCTGGCGGATTTGCCGAGCGAGTTTCCGTCACTTCAGCGTGCCCAAAAAAGCCGCCTTGCGGCGGCTCGACGATACGGGTCTGGTCAGCGTGTTTTACCCGCAACCGGTACGCGGGCGGCAGCAACCGGTGCGCGCGTGGCGCGTGCCGCCTGCGGCGAGAGGATGGTCATCTGCGGTTTGTCGGTGCCGTCCTTGTTCGGATGCACGTTGTAGGCATACGACAGGTTCCACCACGAGCCGGCGGCCCACCAGGTCCAGCCCAGCCACACGTCCGCATTGCTTTCCATGTACCCGAGCATGCCGCGTAGCGCCTCGTTGCAGACCGCGTTGTTGGCGGTGCCGAATTCGCCGAGGAAGCCGCGCTTGCGATTGATGCGCAACCATTCGGTGAAGTTGCGCAGGCGCTCGGCGCCGATGGTGGAGCTGACGCAGACGCTGGACGTGCCGCTGGAATCAATATCCAGATATTGATGCACCTCGAACGCATACCGGTTGAGCGGATCGTAGATGGAGGCCAGTGCGGTGGCGTTGGAATACCCATCGTTGGTCGGCGAATACCAGCTGTGGGCACCGGTCCACAACGCGCCGGGCACCAGGATCAGATTCGTGGCGCCGGTCCTGCGGATGGTATCGATGGCAGCCTGCGCCGCGCCCGCCCACTCGCTGGCGGAGATATTGTTCGGCTCGTTCATCAGCCCGAAAATCACCGCGTTGTCGCCGTTGAATGCCAGCGCCAGGCGCCGCCACAGATCGGTGAACGTGGCCACCGGAACTTCCGGCCCGCCGATCTTGTAGCCGTAATACTTGGCGTAGTTATGGATATCGATCACCAGATACATGCCCGAGGCCTTGGCACGCGCCACGGCCTGCTGCACCAGCGCCAGCTGTACCGGGTCCAGCTCGCCGCGCGCGCTGGGTTGCAGGCGTTCCCACAGGATGGGCAGGCGGATCGTATTCATGCCGACACCAGCGAAATACGTGTAATCGCTGGCAGCGGCGTACATATAGTCCTTGTTGAGCACGCCGGGCTTTTTCGACGATGCGAATTCGGCGCCGGACAGGTTGACGCCGGCATATGTGAGCACGCGCGTTTGCGCGTTGGCCAGCGGCAGAATGCACAGCATGGAGAACAACAGCGCGCCACGGATCAAATTGCGCAGCGCAAGAGGCACAGCAGACATGGAACAACTCCTTCGACGGCGGGGGGCGATGCGTGCGACCCGCTGTGGACGATCTGCGCGAGGTGCGCCGCATCTGTCCCTTCCAATGCATCTGCTGTGCCCAAATGCCTAGCCGAGTAAATGTGAATTAAATGTGAAGTAAATATGTGCACTGGATCGCATTCGCAGATCGCGAATGGCCTGTGCGTGATAGCGCGCTGATACGCCCGCTTCTGTGGCAAGGCGGTCGAGCGCCTTCGCCGCTGCGGCGACGGCGCGAATTGTCGAGATAACGTCGTACGGACGCGCTTGCTGCCGATCACATGGCGCCAGTGCACTGGCGCCATGACGCTGCCGCGTGGCTGGCGCACGGTGGAGGCGAGGTGCTGCAGGTCACGGCGGTGCCTCGCACCTCCGCGTGGGACTAAGGGGTCCTGGTCACCCGCCTGGCATGCGGGCTTAGGATCGACATCTGCGGCTTGTCACGTCCCTGCGCGTCCGGATGCACGTTGAAGGGGTATTTCCCGTTCCACCATTTACCCGCAGCCCAGAAGGTCCAGCCGGTCCATACATCGTTGTTGGTTTCCATATACTTCAACATGCCTTCCAGCGCGGCATTGCAGGTGACATTGTTGCCGGTGCCGAATTCGCCGAGAAAACCGCGTTTTTTGTTGATCCGCAGCCACTGGGTGAAACTTTCCAGGCGTTTGACGCCGATCTCCTTGCTGACGCATCCGCCAACGGTGCCGCTGGAGTCCGTATCCAGGTACTGGTGCACTTCGATCGCATAGCGGTTGAGCGGGTCGCGCAGAGTGGCGAGCGCCACCGCGTTGGATTGCCCGGCCACTGTGGAGTACCAGCTATGCGCGCCGCTCCATAGCGCGCCCGGGACCAGGATCAGGTTATTGGCGCCGGTCTTGCGGATGGTGTCGATGGATGCCTGCGCGGCGGCAGCCCAGGACTGCGGGTTGATGTCGTAGGGCTCGTTCATCAGCCCGAAGATCACCGCGTTGTCGCTTTTGAATGCAATGGCCAAGCGTCGCCATAGATCGGTCAGCGTGGCGATGGGCACCTTCTGCGTGCCGACCTTGTTGCCGTAGTACTTGGCGTAGTTATGCACATCCACGATCAGGTACATCTTCGCCGCCTTGGCGTTGGCGACGGCCTGCCGGAGCAACGCCAGCTGCGCCGGATCCAGTTCGCCGCCGGCCTTGGGTTGCAGACGCTCCCACAGGATGGGCAGGCGAATGGTGTTCATCCCTTTGCCGGCGAAGTAGCTGTAATCGCCAACAGCCGGGTACAGGTAGTCGACGTTGAGCACGCCGGGTTTTTGCGAGGACTTGATTTCCGCGCCGGAGAGATTGACGCCGGCATACTTCAGGCCGGTCGTGCCTTGTGCATGCGCAAACGGCATGGCAGCGAGCAATAGCATGGGCAGCACGCAGCGACGCAGCGCATGCGTGTGGGAAGTGGGGGACAGCATGGGGGAACTCCTAAAGACCGACAGAGGGCGATGCGTCGCGTCGTTGTGGGCGCGCGTGCGCCACGATGACGCATCCGTCACCACAGTAGGCGTATGCGCACACGCAAACTACGGATGCGAGGTATCGGACTGCGAAGCTGTGCGGTCAATCGCAGTTACGCGGCCGCGGGCGCGTCGATCCGGTCGATGCATCGCATGGATTCAGATGTGCGCCTCGATCGCCTCACGGCGGCGCAATGCAGCGATCGATCCGGCGCCAGCGAACGCTGCCGTGTTTGCGTGTGGCGCGGGAAAAGTCACCTGCACTGGTCGAGGTGATCGGTGTGGCGGTGCCGCCGCCACGAACATCGCCATCGCGGCTAGGGCGTCGCAGTGCAACGTTGGCGCAAAAGAAATGGCCGCAGCTGCGCGCTGCGGCCACCGCCCCGTGCAGGCGAGGCCGGTTACTTGCCGGCGCGGCGCGCGTACTTGCTCAGGATGCGCATCTGCGGCTTGTCGCTGCCGTCCTTGCCCGGTTGCACCGTGAACGGGTAATCCGGCTTCCACCACGCGCCGGCAGCCCACCAGGTCCAGCCCAGCCACACGTCGCTGTTCTGTTCCATATACGTCAGCATGCCTTCCAGTGCCTTGTCGCAGACCGGATTGTTGGCCGTGCCGAATTCGCCCAGGAAACCTTTCTGCTTGTTCTCGCGCAGCCACGCGGTGAAGCCGCGCAGCTTTTCTTCGCCCACCGAATCGCTGGTGCACACCGGCTTGGTGCCGCTGTAGTCCTTGTCTAGGTACTGATGCGCTTCGAAGGCAAGGTTGTTGCCGGGGTCCTTGAGGATTTCCAGCGCCTTGGCGTTGGAGACGCCGTAGCTGGTGCTGCGCCAGCTGTGCGCGCCGGTGTACGCGGTGCCCGGCACCAGGATCAGATTCTTGGCGCCGGTCTTGCGGATCGCGTTGATCGCGCCCTGCGCGGCGTTGGCCCAGTCCGGGGCTGAAATGCCGTTGGGCTCGTTCATCAGCCCGAAGATCACCGCCTTGTCGTCCTTGAACTCCAGCGCCAGCCGGCGCCACAGATCGGCCAGTGCGGCAGCGGGAACCTCGTTGGTGCCGATGCGCTGGCCGCCGTACTTGGCGTAGTTGTGCAGGTCCAGAATCAAGTACTGCTTGTTGGCCTTGGCGGCTTCGAGCGATTTTTTGATCAGTCCGAGCTGGGCCGCGTCCAGGTTGCCGTTGAGTTCGGGCTGCAGGCGTTCCCACAAAAAAGGCAGGCGCATCGTATTCATGCCCTTGCCGGCGAAGTAGCTGAAGTCCGACGCGGACGGGTAGGTGTAGTCCTTGAACAATGTGCCGGGCTTCTTGCGCGAGTTGAACTCGGCACCGGACAGATTGACCCCGACATATTTCAGGCCGGTGGACTCTTTTCCGGGACGGCCAGGTTCCTTGGCCTGCGCCAGCGGCAGGGCCGCCAGCAAGGTCAGTGCAAGCGCGGCATTGCGCAAGGATGGGAGTAGCGGGGGAGCGCGGAACATGGAAGCCTCCTTCGGCATCGACGTGGGTGGCCGCGGGGGGAGGGCACGGCCAGCAGGAGATGGTGCAGGGCGATCGGCTGCCCGGTGAGCCTAGAAGCTTGCACGTTAGCGTGCCATTCACGCGTGCGCCCCGGATTTGATCGCGCAAAAACCCGGCGCAGCGCATGATGCGCCTGCGGTAGCGTTCGCAAGAGGACACACAAGACGCACTGTCGCATGAGCGCGACGGGACGCTGTCTTAAGCTACCGCCACTGTTTTCCTGTCGCCCGCATCTGTTGTGGGTGACGCAACGTCCCGGAGTATTCCATGAGCCAAGCCCACGCCTTTGCCGCCCAAGCCGCCGACCAGCCGCTTGCCCCGTTCGTGTTCGAACGGCGCGCGCCCGGCCCGCATGATGTGCAGATCGACATTGCCTACTGCGGCGTCTGTCACTCGGACCTGCACACCGCACGCAATGAATGGCACAACACCCTGTACCCGTCCGTTCCCGGTCACGAGATCGTTGGCCGCGTGACTGCGGTGGGTGATGCCGTGACCGACTTCAAGGTTGGTGACCTGGCCGGGGTCGGCTGCATGGTCGACAGCTGCCGCAGCTGCGCCTCCTGCCAGGAGGGCGAAGAGCAATATTGCGAAGCCGGCTTTACCGGCACCTATAACGGCCCGATGTTCGGCGGCGGCGAGAACACCTACGGCGGTTACTCCGACCATATCGTGGTCGACCAGAAGTACGTGCTGCGCATCTCCCATTCGGACAACCTGGCTGCGGTGGCACCGCTGCTGTGCGCCGGCATCACCACCTATTCGCCGCTGGCGCACTGGAAGGTGGGCCCCGGGCAGAAGGTGGGCGTGGTCGGCCTGGGCGGCCTGGGCCACATGGCGGTGAAGATCGCCAAGGCGATGGGCGCCACCGTGGTGCTGTTCACCACCTCCGAAGGCAAGCGCGCCGACGCGCTGCGCCTGGGCGCCAGCGAGGTCGTGATCTCCAAGGACGAGGCGCAGATGGCCGCGCAGTACAACACTCTGGATTTCATCCTCAACACCGTGGCCGCGCCGCACAACCTGGACCCGTTCCTCAACGCGCTCAAGCGTGATGGCGCGATGGTGCTGGTGGGCGTGCCCGAGCAGTCGCATCCGTCACCGAGCGTGTTCAACCTGGTGATGAAGCGCCGCACCCTGGCCGGCTCATTGATCGGCGGCATCCGCCAGACCCAGGAAATGCTGGATTTCTGCGCCAAGCACAACATCGTCTCGGACATCGAAACGATCCGCGCCGACGAAATCAACGAGGCCTACGAGCGCATGCTCAAGGGCGACGTGAAGTACCGCTTTGTGATCGACATGGCCTCGCTGGATAAGGCGGCCTGATTCGCGATTGCAGCAGGAGGTGATGCCACCATCTGCACTGCAATACAACGCAGATGGTGGCATTGCGCTAGCGGGGTAGCGCAGCGCACTGCTCCGGCATCTCGAAGCTCCTGGATTTTCCATCTGCTACGGCGGCATGGCCATGCGCAGACGGCACTCTTGCGGTGCCCTTGCACTGCCGCAGCGAACTCGATGCCAGTCTGTTCCCTCTGCAATGGAGAGGGGCACGCCATCAGTCGCAACTTGTTCGATCCCGAACACGCTGAGGCCTGCGCAGAAGCCTCGGTGCCGGCGGTCGAGATCAGCAGACAGGCTACGAGCAACTGAGCGCGGGCCCCGAATCTCAGGCCGCCGCCGGCTCCTTGACCTGCGCCTTCACTCCGAGCATCTGCACGATGCTTCCTGCCGCGTCGCGGCCTTCGGCCACAGCAGTGACCACCAGGTCGGCACCGCGCACGCAGTCGCCGCCGGCGAACAGGCGCGGGTTGCTGGTCTGGTAGGGCAGGCGGCCATGGCCATCGGATGGGGCGACGATGCGCCCGTTGCTGCCGGCCTCCACGCCTTGCGATGCCAGCCAGTCGGGCAGGGTGGGCGAGAAGCCGAAGGCGATGATCACCACGTCCGCTTCCAGCAGCGATTCGCTGCCTTCCACCGGTACCGCATTGCGGCGGCCGCTGGCGTCGGGTTCGCCCAGCTTGGTTTCCACCACGGTCACACCGATGGCTTCGTCGTCGGCGCCGGATTCGATCGAGAGCGGTTGGCGGTTGAACAGGAAGCGCACGCCTTCTTCGCGCGCGTTGGCCACCTCGCGCGCCGAGCCGGGCATGCTGGCTTCGTCGCGGCGGTACGCGCAGGTGACCTTGGCCGCGCCCAGGCGAATGGCGCTGCGCACGCAGTCCATGCCGGTGTCGCCGCCGCCCAGCACCACCACGCGCTTGCCGTTGAGGTCGGGCAGGGCGAGCTGGTCTTCCCAGCCGGCGATCGGCCGGCCATGCGGGTCGTTGCCGCTGACGATGCGGCTGTTCTGCACCAGAAACGGCAGCGCCGGCAGCACGTTCTTCAGGTCCTGCCCGGGCAGGCCGCCGTCGGTGTAGCGGTACGCACCGGTACCCAGGAATACCGCGTCGTATTCGCCCAGCAGCTGTTCGATGCTGACGTCCTTGCCGATCTCCACGCCCAGGCGGAACTGCACGCCCATGCCTTCCAGGATGTCGCGACGCTTGCCGATCACCGACTTGTCCAGCTTGAAGCTGGGGATGCCGAACTGCAGCAGGCCGCCGATCTGCTCATAGCGGTCATAGACCACCGCCTCGATACCGGCACGTACCAGCCGGTCTGCACACGCCAGCCCGGCCGGGCCTGCGCCGATCACCGCCACGCGGTGGCCGCTGGGCTGCACATTGCCCA
The DNA here is from genome assembly GCF_003600855.1 of Xanthomonas sp. CFBP 7698. Taxonomy (NCBI): domain Bacteria; kingdom Pseudomonadati; phylum Pseudomonadota; class Gammaproteobacteria; order Lysobacterales; family Lysobacteraceae; genus Xanthomonas; species Xanthomonas sp. CFBP 7698. Next base: position 187,679 of record NZ_PRDN01000004.1, on the reverse strand, counting down.
GGTCCGGGCGCCAGCCCATCTTGAAGGCGGTATCGACGATGTACTTTTCCACCGCGCCGATGGTGACTGCGCCGAATTCCTCCAGCGTGCAGCTGCCTTCGCACAGGCGGTCCTGCGGACACACGCGCCCGCACACTTCCGGCAGCGGGTTGGTGGAATGGCATAGCGCGGCGGCTTCTTCGATGCGGTTTTCCTGCACCAGCTGCAGCCACTGCGGGATGGCGTTGTGCACCGGGCATTTCCAGCTGCAGTACGGGTTGCCGCAGTCCAGGCAGCGGCCGGACTGGTACTGCGCGTCGGCCTTGTCGAACTTGCCGTACAACTCGCCCCAGTCGCCGGAGGTACGCAGCTCCACCGGGATGCGCGTGGGCATGGTCCGGGGCAGGTCGAGGAATTGGAAGGCTTGCTTGCGGCTCATAAGAAAATCCGTGGCTGATTCCCTTCTCCCGCGTGCGGGAGAAGGTGCCCCGAAGGGGCAGAAAAAGGGGCGGCGGGGCCTGTGCCCTCACCCCCAACCCCTCTCCCGCCAGCGGGAGAGGGGAGCACTGCGACGACTCTGACGATGTGCTGCCAGCATTGCGACTGCGGTCCTTCTCCCGCACGCGGGAGAAGGTGCCCCGAAGGGGCGGATGAGGGTTGGCGGGCACACGCCCTCACCCCCAACCCCTCTCCCGCCAGCGGGAGAGGGGAGCACTGCGACGACTCTGACGATGTGCTGCCAGCATTGCGACTGCAGTCCTTCTCCCGCATGCGGGAGAAGGTGCCCGAAGGGGCGGATGAGGGGTGGCGGGCCTGCGCCCTCACCCCCAACCCCTCTCCCGCTGGCGGGAGAGGGGAGCACAACTCAGGCGGCGCGCCGCAGCGACTCAGTGAGCGACTCGATGCTGGCGGCCTTGGGTTTGACCAGCCAGAACTTGCCGATGTAGTCGCGGAACTCGTCCAAAATCTGCTGCGCCCAGATGCTGCCGGTGAGCTCGCGGTGGCGGCTGATCAGGGTGTGCAGGTGCTGGCGATGGTTCTCGAAGCCTTCGGCGGAGACGCGGTGGATGTCGATCAGCTCGTGGTTGTAGCGGTCCACGAAGTCGCGTTCGATATCCAGCACATAGGCCAAGCCGCCGGTGAAGCCGGCGCCGAAGTTCAGGCCCACCTTGCCCAGCACCAGCACCACGCCGTCGGTCATGTATTCGCAGCAGTGGTCGCCTGCGCCTTCCACCACCGCCAGCGCGCCGGAGTTGCGCACCGCAAAGCGCTCGCCCGCGCGCCCGGCCGCGAACAACTCGCCGCCGGTGGCGCCGTACAGGCAGGTGTTGCCAACGATCGGCGTGCTGCGCGCCTCGAAGCGCGCCCCGCGCGGCGGACGCACCACCAGCCGGCCGCCGGCCATGCCCTTGCCGACGTAGTCGTTGGCTTCGCCTTCCAGCTCCAGCTGCAGGCCACCGGCATTGAACGCGCCGAAGCTCTGCCCGGCAGTGCCGCGGAAGCGCAGGTTCAACGGCGCATCGCTCATGCCGTGGTTGCCGTGCACGCGCGCGATGGCGCCGGACAGGCGCGCGCCGATCGAACGGTCGGTGTTGTGGATCAGGAAGCGATGGTCGCCGCCGCGCTTGTTGGCGATCGCATCGGCCAGCAGGCCGTCCATCTGCGTGGCCAGGCTGTCCGGCGATTCGTACAGGCGCTGGGCGGCGCAATGGCTGCCGTCGTAGCGCGCATGGGTGAGCAGGCGCGACAGATCGACCTTGACCCCGGTGCGTGGCGAGACCTCCAATTGCTCCAGCAGGTCGGTGCGGCCGACGATGTCGTCCAGCGAACGCACGCCCAGGTACGACAGCCACTGCCGCACTTCCTCGGCCAGCAGGCGGAAGAAATGTTCCACCCGCTCCGGCAGGCCGGTGAAGTAGCCGGCACGCAGGCGCTCGTCCTGGGTGGCCACGCCGGTGGCGCAATTGTTGAGGTGGCAGATGCGCAGGTACTTGCAGCCCAGCACGATCATCGGCGCGGTGCCGAAGCCGAAGCTGTCGGCGCCCAGCAACGCGGCCTTGACCACGTCCAGGCCGGTCTTCAGGCCGCCGTCGGTCTGCAGGATGGTGCGCGCCCGCAGGTCGTTGGCCACCAGCGCCTGGTGCGACTCGGCCACGCCCAGTTCCCACGGCACGCCGGCATAGCGGATCGAGCTGACCGGGCTGGCACCAGTGCCGCCGTCATGGCCGGACACGGTGATCAGATCGGCGCCGGCCTTCACCACACCGGCGGCGATGGTGCCGACGCCGGCATGCGCCACCAGCTTCACCGACACCAGCGCGGTGGGGTTGACCTGCTTGAGGTCGTAGATCAGCTGGGCCAGGTCTTCGATGGAATAGATGTCGTGGTGCGGCGGCGGGCTGATCAGGCCGATGCCGGGCTTGGCGTAGCGCAGCCGGGCGATCAGTTCGTTGACCTTGTGGCCGGGCAGCTGGCCGCCTTCGCCGGGCTTGGCACCCTGGGCGACCTTGATCTGCAGCACTTCGGCGTTGACCAGGTATTCCGGGGTCACGCCGAAGCGGCCGGAGGCCACCTGCTTGATCTTGGAGCGCTTCTCGGTGCCGTAGCGGGCCGGGTCTTCGCCGCCTTCGCCGGAATTGCTGCGCCCGCCCAGCCGGTTCATCGCAATGGCCAGCGCTTCATGTGCCTCGGGCGACAACGCGCCCAGGCTGATCGCGGCGCTGTCGAAACGGCGCAGCACATCGGCTGCGGGGGCGACTTCATCCAGCGGGGTGGGGGTGTCGGCACGCTTGAGCTGGACCAGGTCACGCAGCGTCGAGGCCGGGCGCGAATGCACCGCGTCCACGTACTTCTGCCAGTCGCCGGCATCGCCGGTACGCGTGGCGCGCTGCAGCGTCATGACCACGTCCGGGTTGTACATGTGGTACTCGCCGCCGTGCACGTATTTGAGCAGGCCGCCCACTTCCGGCTTGAGCTGGTCGTTCCAGGCGCGTGCGGTGAGCTCGCGCGCCTCGGTGTCCAGCCGCGCCAGGCCGACGCCGCCGATGCGGGCGGGCGTCTCGGCAAAGCACAGCTCCACCACGTCCGGGTCCAGCCCGACGATCTCGAACAACTGCGCGCCGCGGTAGCTGGCGATGGTGCAGATGCCCATCTTGGAGATGATCTTGGATAGGCCCTTGTAGATGCCCTTGCGGTAGCGGCGGCCGATCTGCGACTGCTCGCCGCCCTTGCTCAACTGCAGGATGCCGCGCCGGCCCAGGTCGAACAGGGTCTGGTAGGCCAGGTACGGGTACACCGCGGTGGCGCCGAAGCCGAGCAGGCAGGCCATGTGGTGCGCATCGCGCGCGGTGCCGGTCTCGATGATCAGGTTGACGTCGCAGCGCAGGCCCACCTTGCACAGGTGGTGATGCACCGCGCCGGTGGCCAGCAGCGCATGCGCCATCGGCCGGTCCGGCACCGGGTAACGGTCCGAGAGCAGCAGCATCACCGCACCGGCGCGCGCTGCGGCTTCCACTTCCTGGCAGATGCGTTCCAGGCCGGCCTTGAGGCCTTCTTCCACGCTGTAGGACAGGTCGATCAGGCGGTTGCGCTCGACGTACTGCTCCATCTTCAGCAGCTGGCGCAGCTTGCGCTGGCTGAGCACCGGCGAGTTGAGGATGACGTGGTTCACCGTCTCCGCGCCGGCATGGAAGATGTTGGTCTCCTTGCCGAGCTGGGTGGTGAGCGACATGGCGATGCCTTCGCGCAGCGGGTCGATCGGCGGGTTGGTGACCTGCGCGAAGGCCTGGCGGAAGTAGTCGTACAACGGCCGGGTCTGGCGGCTGAGCACCGCCATCGGGGTGTCGTCGCCCATCGAGCCGGTGGCTTCCTGCTCGGTTTCCGCCAGCGGGCGCAGCACCTGTTCCACTTCCTCGGTGCTGAGCTGGAACAGCTTGTGATAGCTGCGCAGGGTCTGCTCGCTGAAGGGTTCTTCCACCAGCGAGGGGTCGATCAATTCGGTCTGCAGGTAGGTCACGCCCTGCTGCAGCCATTGCTTGTACGGCGCGCGCGCACGGTTGATGCGGTCGATGGCGTCCGAATCGAGCAGGTCGCCGCGCTTGAGATCGATCGCCATCATCTCGCCCGGGCCCAGCTTGCCCTTGCGGGTGATGCGCTCGGCGGGCAGTTCCCACACACCGGCTTCGGAGGCCACCAGAAAATGACGGTCGGAGGTCAGCATCCAGCGGGCAGGGCGCAGGCCGTTGCGGTCGAGCATGCAGGCCGCATAGCGGCTGTCGCAGGCCACGATGCCGGCCGGGCCGTCCCAAGGCTCGGTGTTCAGGCCATAGAACTCATAGAACGCAGCCAGATCGGCGTCCTTGAACTCCAGCGACTGGGTCGCCGGCGGCACCAGGATGCGCAGCGCCTGCAGCAGGTCCATGCCACCGGCGATCAGCAGCTCCAGCATGTTGTCCAGGCTCTGCGAGTCGGAGCCGTGCATGGAGATCACCGGGTCGAATTCGGCGATATCGAAACGCGGGGTTTGCCACACCTTGCTGCGCGCCTGCGCCCAGCGCCGGTTGCCTTCGATGGTGTTGATTTCGCCGTTGTGCGCGAGCAGGCGGAATGGATGCGCCAGCGGCCAGCGCGGCAGCGTGTTAGTGGAAAAGCGTTGGTGAAACACGATCGCGCTGGAGGACAGGTCGCTGCGCTGCAGGTCCGGGTAGAACGTGCTCAGCTTGTCCGGCAGCACCATGCCCTTGTAGCTGATGCCATTGGGCGAGAGGGTGGTGACATAGAAGTTTTCGACCGCATGCAGCGCCTGCTCGGCGCGGCGGCGCGCCAGGAACAGCGCCAGGGTGAAGCCGTCTTCGGTCTGTTCGGCGCCGGCATCGACAAACACCTGTTCGATGCGCGGCAAGGTGTCGCGCGCCAGCTGGCCGCACACGCTGTCGTCGGTGGGCACCACGCGCCAGCCACGGAACTGCACGCCGGCGCTGTGCAACTGGGTTTCCAGTTCGGCGCGACATCGTGCGGCTTCGGCCTCGTCCAGCGGCAGGAACACCACACCTGCCGCGTAGCGCGTGCCCAGAGTGATGCCGGCATCGCGTGCCAGCCCGCGCAAGAACGCATCGGGTTTGCGGATCAGCAAGCCGCAACCATCGCCGGTGAGCCCGTCGGCCGCCACACCGCCGCGGTGGGTCATGCGCGAGAGCGCCGCAATCGCGGTGTCCACCAGCGAGCGGGAAGGTTGGTCGTCCAGCTGGGCGACCATGCCAAAACCACAGGCGTCGCGCTCATCGCGCACGCTGTTGTAGAGACCGTAGTCGTGGAGCCCTTGGCGAGTGCGGGGGGCCATGTGTGCCTCGTTGCGATCTAGGAGAGCGGCGACGACGTTGCAGCGCTCGATCCGTGGAGCGTTTCGAAGAGGTCACCGGATGATCGACTAGACCACAGTTGATGCGGTGCCGCAATACACCGTTACAGCTGCAACGAGACCGGCTGAAAGCCCTTGTGCCAGCTGGCTTGGCGCCTGTCCGGCGACAGGCGCCAGGGCATGCTCAGCCGCAGCGCACCGAAGCGATGGCGTTCTTGGCGTCCACTTCCAGATTGAGCCGTTCGCCGTTGAATTCCATGGTGGTCATCTGACCGGGCTTGAGCACGCGCACCGACTTGGCGCCCGCATCGCTGCGTGCCTGTTCGCTCACCGCATCGGTCAACGCCTGACCCACCAGCGATTGCACCTGGGTGGCATCGCAACTGCCGATCGGCGGGGCGTCCGGCGCGGCATCCGGCGCAGGCGCAGAGGCTTGTTCGGCCGCGTGCTGGGCAGTGGCGGTGACCGCTTCCTGCTCATCGGGTTGCGGCTTGTTGCAGGCGGTCAATGCAGTCAGCGCGACCAGGGTGCAGGCCAGGCGGGCAATAGGCAGGACAGCGCGCATCGATGACTCCAGCAAAGGGGGGTGCCCCAAGCATAAGCACAAAGTCGCGCGACGGGCATCGCGTGCCCACACGGCGTTGTCGTTGCGTTGACGCGGCCTAGTCCTGCCCGGCCCAACAATCGGCGCCAGTCCCTCGACGTGTGCGCAATGAAAGCCAAACGTGTTCTTCGCAATGCCGCCACCACGGCCAGCACCGTCGGCAAGCTCGCCAGCGTCGCCACCGGTGCGGCGGTGGCCAGCGCTGCCGTCGCCACCGTGGCCGCCGTCGCGCAGGCCAAGGCCACCGCACGCGCGGCCGGGCTGATCTATGTCAACGACCAGCAGCCCGGCATCAGCCGGCGCAAGGCAGGCAAAAGCTTCAGCTACCGCAGTGCCGACGGCGACCGCATCGCCGATGCGGACACCTTGCAGCGCATCCGCTCGCTGGCCATCCCGCCGGCGTACACCGAGGTGTGGATCTGCGCCAAGCCCAACGGGCATCTGCAGGCCACCGGCCGCGATGCGCGGCGGCGCAAGCAATACCGCTATCACGCCGATTGGGCGCAGGTGCGTGGCGAAGGCAAGTTCGAGCGCGTGATCGCCTTTGGCACCGCATTGCCCAAACTGCGGCGGCGCCTGCGACGCGATCTGGCGCTGCCGGGCTTCCCGCGCGAGAAGGTGCTGGCGATCGTGGTGGCCTTGCTGGCCGACACCCTGGTGCGCGTGGGCAATGCCGAATATGCGCGCAGCAACCGCTCCTACGGGCTCACCACGCTGCGCAACCGGCACATGGAGTTTCTCAAGGGCGGGCGTGCACGGCTCAAGTTCCGCGGCAAGAGCGGGCAGGATCACGAGATCGAGGTCGACGACAAGCACCTGGTCAAATTGATCCGCGAGTGCCAGCAACTGCCGGGGCAGTCGCTCTTCCAGTACCGCGACGACGATGGCCAGCTGCAGCCGGTGGACTCGGGCGAGGTCAACGACTACCTGCGCGAGGCGATGGGCGAGGACTTCACCGCCAAGGACTTTCGCACCTGGGGCGGCACGCTGGCGGCGCTGCAGCGCCTGGCGCGGCTGCCGTTGCCCGAGCGCAGCAGCGAGCGCGCGCTCAAGCAGGTGCAGAACGATGTCATCCGCGAGGTGGCCGACGCGCTGGGCAATACGCCGTCGGTGTGCCGCAAGGCCTACATCGACCCTTGCGTGTTCGAAGGTTGGCGCGCCGGCGAGCTGCAGGCCATGGCCAGTGGCGTGCGCGGCGAGCGGCAATGGGAGGCGGCCACGCTGAAGTTCCTCACTGCCTCACGCGCCAAGCTCAAGACGGCGACAAAGCGCGCTTCCAGGCGCAAGTGAGCGGCAGCGACCCGGGACCGAAAAGCCGCGATGCTTTTCGATTCCCGATTCCCGATTCCCGATTCCTCAGCCGCAATACACCGCGGTGATGTTGTTGGTCGGGCCGGTTTCGATGCTCAGGTGGTCGCCGCCGCTTTCGCTGGCACCCTGCGCCGGGTCGGCCAGGCCGCTGGCGGTGGTGCCGCCGGTGGTGCGTTCGCCGCGGCGCACGCTCACCTGCAGGCTGTCGCTGTCCACGCGTGCGCGCTCGATGGTCTGCGCGGCTGCAGCCAGGCCCACGATGCCGCGGACCTTTTCGATATGGCATTGGCCGGAGATGACGCCATCGATGGGTTGCACCTGCGCAACCTGGTTGGAGGCACAGGCCGAGAGCAGCAGCACGGCGGCGAGCGGGGCGAGGGTGCGAGTCATCGGGCGTCTCCAGCGGAAGAATGGCGCAAGCGTGAAGAAGCCGTTGTTGGTGTGGCATGAAGACGGCCGCGCCGGCATTGGCTGATGTGTGGCCCGGGTGCGCGTTGCCGTTGGCGAAGGCGCTGGCCATCACGTGATGCGTGGGCTGGGCACGCAGGTGGCTGTCGCGGTGGTGCCGTCGCTGGCATGTCCACCGCGTGACCATGCTTGATGCAGTGGTCGGCCCTGTACAGCGCCTGGGCCTGCTGCCCGTCGCCGCGCGTTGACGCTATCGATCACCCGGTGTTGCGCAGCGCCGCCGGCACGACCGTGCGGTGTGGTGAAACAACGCGGCCGCGCTGCAGGCCGTCAGGGCATCTGCAACGTGGCTGGCAGGCGCCGGTGCACCGCAAGCGCATACGACACGCGCGTGCGGTGCAACCGGTTCACCCTTGCGCCGTGGCCTCGCGCACAAACGCTTCGTAGGTGCGCAGCGGGCGCCCCAGAATGGCCTGCAGCGTGTCCACTGCACCGTCGGCGGCGTGCATGCCGCCGCGCTGGATGCCGGCCATCATCAGGCGCATGTCGTACGCCAGCCAGGACGGGCCATAGGTGGCCAGCTGCGCTTCGAAGGTGGCCACGTCATCCCCGGCATAGGCGATCTCGCGCCCAAGCGCCGCGCTCCACACCTTTGCAGCGTCCGTTCCGGTCAGCGCCTGCGGGCCGACCAGCTCGAGCGTGACCCGCTCCAGCGGCGCAGTCGCCCGGTCGCGCCGCAGCAACTCGCTCACGGCGATCGCGGCGATGTCACGGGTATCGATCATGGCCACACCTGCCGCGCCGATCGGCATCGGGTAGAGGCCGTGGTCCTGGATGGTCTGCTGGACCGTGGCATCGTTCTGCATGAAGTAGGCAGGCCGCAGGATCGTGGCGGGCATGTCCAGCTGTTCGATCATGCGTTCGACCGCGTGCTTGCCGGTGAAATGCGACACGTTGGTGAACGTGTCGGCATGAATCACCGACAGATAGACGATGCGCTCGATGCCCGCCTCCTTGGCAAGGTTCAAGGCGATCAGCGCCTGGGTCACTTCGTCGGGGGTAACCGCGTTCAACAGGAACAGGGTGCGTACCGATGACAGCGCTGCGCGCAACGATGCCACGTCGGTGAGGTCGGCCACGACCTCGGTGACACCTGCGGGAAAGGTGCGCTTGCCGGCCTGGCGCACCAGCGCGTTGACCCGGGCGCCGGCCTCGGCTAGACCCTGGACGACGAGGGAACCGATGGTGCCGGTGGCACCGGTGACGAGAATGCTCATGTGACTCTCCTGTTGTAGATGATGGGTGGATGCGGGGAACTGGGAACTCAGCGCGACAGGTCCGCCACGACCTTGCCGGCGCGTGAGGTGGTGCGATTGCGTTCGATGGCCTGGGGGATCTGCGCGAAGCCGACGACCTCGCTGACCGTGGAGGTCTGCGCGCCGGTCACGACCTCTGCGGCCAGCGTCTCCAGCAGTGCGACGTCCGGCTGGTTGACGAACCACAGACCGCGGCGACCGGGCGGGGTACGGGCCAGGATGTCCGGCGAGCTGGTGCCGACGATTGCGCCGTGTGGCGCCAGCACCTGCCAGGAACGGTCCAGCACCTCACCGCCGACGTAGTCCAGGACCAGGTCGATGTCATGCACGAGGGTTTCGAAGCGCTGCGTCCGATGGTCGATGACCTGGTCTGCGCCCAGGCTGCGCACATACGCCAGGTGCGGCGTCGCGGCGGTGGCAATCACCTCGGCGCCCGCGCGCTTGGCGTACTGCACGGCGTGACCACCCAGCCCGCCGGCGGCGCCATGGATCAGGATGCGCTGCCCGGCCCGTAGCGGCCCCGCATGGTGCAGGCTCTGCCAGGCAGAGACGGCGGCCAATGGCAGGGCGGCGGCCTGAGGAGCATCCATCCCGTCCGGGATGCGGGCCAGCCTGGCCTCGTCGACGGCAACGTATTCGGCGTACGCACCGAGCGTGGCCAGCGTGCCCATCACTCGGTCGCCGACCTGGAAGCGCGTACTGCCGGGCCCGATGGCTGCGACCACACCGGCCAGTTCGGCGCCCAGCACGATCGGCAGCGGCAGCGTAAAGACCTCGCGGACCAGCCCGGCGCGGACCTTCCAGTCGATGCCGTTCACGCCGGCGGCGTGCACGCGCACCAGCACCTGGCCCTGTGCTGCCCGCGGTGTGGGGAGAGTGGCGAGCTCGGCGGCGTCGGCGCCACCGTAAGCCCGGATCAGGACAGCGCGTTGGGTTGTGGTGTTCATGGCAATTGCTCGGGGTGAGTGGCGGTGAACAGACCTTATGCCGTTGCGGTTCCAAGACGAAGACGCCACGATGTAGACGCCCCGTCTCAAAGCTGGAACACCATGGATCTCAATGCACTGACCGACTTCTCGTTGGTGGCCGCCAACCAGGGCTTGGGCAAGGCCAGCCGCGCCAGTGGCCGGTCGAAGGCGACCCTGTCGCGGCGCATTGCCGAGCTTGAGCACCAGCTGGGCATGCGGCTGGTGGAGCGCAGCGCGCGTGGCCTCAGGCTCACTGACGCCGGCCAGCTGCTGATGGAGCGCACGGAACTGCCGCTGCTCGAACTGGCCGAGGCATTGGCCGCTGCGCGCGAGGGCAGCGCCGTCCCCCGCGGACGTTTGCGCGTAGCCGCGCCCGTGCTGTTCTCGCAACTGGCGATGGGACGCATCGGTGCGGACTTCTGCGCGGCCTATCCGGAGATCACGCTGGAGGTGGTGGCCGAAGACCGCACGGTCGATCTGGTGGAAGAGCAATTCGATGCGGCCATCCGGATCAACCCCAGCCCGGACAGCAACCTGGTCGGCCGGTGCTTTGCCAGGGACCGTCTGGTGGTGGTGGCCGCACCGTCCATCGCGATGCCGTCAGGCGATGCAGTGCATCAGGTGGCAAGCGTGGTGATGTCGAGCTTCGACCCCACCACCTGGACGCTGGATGGCGGGCGCCTGGTCCTCGAGCCGATCCCACGGATGCGGCTTTCCTCGTTCCTGATGGTCCGCGACGCCGCCATCGCCGGCGGCGGCGTGGCGCTGCTCCCGCAGTCGATCGCATGGGAGCAACTGGCGCGCGGCGAGTTGATCCAGTGGGGCACGATCGCAAATGCCGAACCGGCACTGTGGGTGCTGCACACCTCCAGGCGCCTGGCGGCGCCCAAGGTGCGCGCCTTCGTGGACTTCATGTGCGACAGATACCCGGAGGGGTCGCTGGTGTTGAAGGGGTAGGCGTGCCGATGAACGCACGTCGCTCCGCTTCCTGCGCACAGTGTGTCTCTCCGGCCTCCAACGCCCTGCTGCAGGGAGGTCGGGGCCTGCGAGTGCAGCAGCGACCCTTGAAAGCGTCGATCGTTCGGCCCACGCCCCAGATGCCTGCGCTGGAGATCGGGCTACCCCGATGCAGTGGACCAATCGCCCTCTCACCCGATGACCTGCCGCGTACGGCATTGCGTGCGTACTCCTTAATTGCGGCAACGGCTTGCAAACGCAGCCGGTTTTTCTGGTCGCCACGCAAACGGCTGCGCATTATCCAGCCAATTTCGAATCAAAAATGCAGATAACGGACCCGCCCATTTTTTAACCGAGCCGGGCATTGATAAAGCAAATCTGCTCATCTACAGTTGAGCCCGCAATTTCAATGAATCACTTTAATTCTCGCAGCTCACTCACCACCAAGTCGGGCTGATTTGAGATAGATCGTAAAGGCGAAATTAACCGGTGACGTCCGAAGTTAACCCCGATGAAACCACCGCAGTAATCGATGAAACGCCTAACCACCATGCGAAACAACGCAGCATAGGAAGCGCCATGCGGCGCGTCATGGCGCCGTTTTGGACAATGCAGTCATCACGCAAAGCCTGGGTCGCGGTCATGTTCATTCTTGCGAGCATGGCTGTCGAGGCGACCCTCGGCGTTCAGATTACAAAGTTGAATGGCGAACTATCGGGACAGTTCGTCAGTCGCAATGAGCAGGAAATCCTTCGCGTTGCGGGCCACTACTTCCTGTTCGTCTGCATCATGACAGCCAACTTCGTGCTGTTTGAATGGCTGCGCCAGTCCATCATGATCGATTGGCGCAAGTGGCTGGTCGGCCGGTTTCAGAGCCGCTGGTTGGACAACGCCAACTTCTATCGGATGGAGCGCCAAGGCGGGGCCGACAATCCCGACCAGCGGATTGCAGACGATACCTACCAGCTCGTCGACCACTCGACACTGCTGTTCACTACTGTGGGCAAGGACCTGATGAGACTGGTGGGCTATGCCACGGTCCTTCTCTCCTTGGGTGGGGCGCTGGATCTGCGGTTCCTGGGCGTCTCGTGGGTCGTTCCGGGCGGCACGTTCCTGCTCGCCTTGGTGATATCGATCGTGGTGACCGCATTGGGCTTTGCCATTGGTCGGCCTCTTGTAGGGCTGAGCGTGGCGCAGCAGCGCAAGGATGCAGACTTGCGATTCGCCCTGGCGGCGATGCGCTCGAACGCTGAGCAAATCGCGCTATATCGCGGCGAAGGCGCGGAGCTGCAGCGGACATCGCGTCTGTTGGCCCCCATCGCAGACAACTGGCACCGCATTATTCGTTTCCAGGTTCGCCTTGTCGGTTTCCAGTCTGGCTTCCAGTCGTTACTCGTGTTGAGCATGCCGCTGGTCGGCATACAGGCTTATTTAAACGGCAGCCTGAGTTTTGCGAATCTGTATGTCGTGGGATTCGCGTTCATGATGGTCATCAATGGTTTTACGACCCTGCTGAACCTGGCCGCATCGGGTGAATATTATCGTTGGGCATCTGCCGTGCACCGGCTCGATGCCTTCGATATCGAACTTGGCAAGCCGGAAGCGCGCGGCATCGCATTGACGGAGCGGCAGTCCGTCACCGGTGGCCCATTGCTGGAGACCTCGGGATTGCAGCTAGCCAGGCCCGACGGCACTGCACTGGCAGCACCAGGCGACCTTGCCTTTCGCGCGGGCGAGCGCTGGCTGGTGCGCGGGGAATCCGGCGTTGGCAAAAGCATGATGATGCGTGCCATCGCAGGGCTGTGGCCGCACGGATCAGGCAGCGTGTCCTTCAACGCGCAAACGCGTGCGCGCACGCTGTTTCTGCCGCAGAAAAGTTACGTTCCCACCGGCACGCTGATCGACGCCCTGTCTTATCCCGCGCCTCATGGAAGCTTTACGCATGAACAGTGCAGGCAGGTACTGCGCTGGGTGCACCTTGAGGGCCTTACGGAAAAGCTCGACACCACCGCTGTCTGGCAGCAGCAACTTTCTCCCGGCGAGCAGCAGCGGCTGGCCTTTGCGCGCGTATTCCTGCATGCACCGGAGGTCGTGTTACTGGACGAAGCGACAAGCGCGCTCGACCCCGCCAATGAAATGCGTCTCTACGCGCTTCTGGATGAGAAACTGCCGGACGCGCTTGTCATCAGCATCGCTCACCGTGACGCCCTTGAGGCATTCCATTCCAGGTCGGTTCGCCTGACTGCAGCCTCGCAGGTGCTGGCATGAGCGGCCAGATCTCGCCAGGCGCTGCTAGCGCCCAGGGGGCCGGGGGCAATCGCCACCTGCTGATTGCCTTCGCAAAACTGGTGGCACCCTTCTGGCGCACGCGTGCCTCCACCAAAGCGTGGGTGTTGCTTGCACTTTTCGTCGGCTCGCTGCTACTTCAGGCCAAGGCCGCCGTGTTCCTGAATGATCGTTCCGGGGTTCTAACAAATGCCCTTGTCGCCAAGGACCTCACCAAACTGCAATCCACGGCACTGGTCTTGCTGGTCATCACGTTGGGGACAGTCCTTCTCGACATTTCCCAAAGCTATTTGCGCATGTGGATCGAGATCGACTGGCGCATCTGGCTGACTCGGCACTTTGCCGATCGCTGGTTATCGCAGTACAACTATTACCGGATGGAGCGGGATGGCTCCGTCGACAACCCGGATCAGCGGATCTCCGAAGATGTTTTTCTGATGGTCGATCAGACGCTGGCGCTGTTCTCCGACGTTGCGTACCAGATCACGCGGGTGATTGCGTACAGCACCGTCTTGTGGGGTCTTGGGGGCGCCCTCAAACTGACATGGAAGGCAACGTCTCTTTCATTGCCCAACGGCATCTTCTGGTCCACCTGGATCATTCTGCTCGGCTTTCTGGCCACGATGATTGCAGTCGGCCGCCCGTTGGTGAGGCTGAACATCGACCGCCAGCGCAAGGAGGCGGATTATCGTTTCGCAATGGCCAACATCCGGATGAATGCCGAGCAAGTTGCGCTTTACGATGGCGCTCGGGCTGAAGCGGTCCGCCTCAACGGATTATTTGACCGGATTGTCCTCAACTGGCGATCCATCATGATTGCGACGGCAGCAATGATGCTTGTCGTCATGTTCTACCAGCGGTTGGTGGGCTTGGGGATGAATATTCCCGGCTACGGCCAGTACATGCGCGGCGAAATAGACTACGGAAAGTTCACCCAGATCAGCGCCGCCGTGATGGCAATCGCCATTGCGCTTTCGTGGTTCGCCAGGCAGATGCAGAGCGGTAGTTTCTTCATCTGGGCCTCTGCCGTGAAGCGACTCGGTGCCTTCGATGCCGAACTTGGCAAACCGGAAGCGCGCGGGATTGCATTGACGGAGCGGCAGTCTGACGCCAACGGTCCCTTGCTGGAGACCTCGGGATTGCAGCTAGCCAGGCCCGACGGCACTGCACTGGCAGCACCAGGCGACCTTGCCTTCCACGCGGGCGAGCGCTGGCTGGTGCGCGGGGAATCCGGCGTTGGCAAAAGCATGATGATGCGCGCCATCGCAGGGTTGTGGCCGCACGGATCAGGCAGCGTGTCCTTCAACGCGCAAACGCGCGCGCGCACGCTGTTTCTGCCGCAGAAAAGTTACGTTCCCACCGGCACGCTGATCGACGCCCTGTCTTATCCCGCGCCTCATGGAAGCTTTACGCATGAACAGTGCAGGCAGGTACTGCGCTGGGTGCACCTTGAGGGCCTTACGGAAAAGCTCGACACCACCGCTGTCTGGCAGCAGCAACTTTCTCCCGGCGAGCAGCAGCGGCTGGCCTTCGCACGCGTGTTCCTGCATGCACCGGAGGTCGTGTTACTGGACGAAGCGACAAGCGCGCTCGACCCCGCCAATGAAACGCGGCTCTACGCGCTTCTGGATGAAAAATTGCCGGACGCACTTGTCATCAGCATCGCTCACCGTGACGCCCTCGAGGCATTCCATTCCAGGTCGATCATTCTTGCTCGATAGAGGGAAAGTGATGGGTGCTATCGGTCGCCCTTGGTTTTGATGGCGACCAGCGGCAGCGTTTGCGAAGACTTCACCGTCTCCATCGAGATATAGGCACTTACCCGTGTCATATCGACCTTGCGGATAAGCGTCTTGTAGACCCGGTCGTAGTCTTCGACTGCGGGCAACACGATCTTGAGAATATAGTCGACGTTGCCCGTCAGTCGATACGCATCAACAATTTCAGGTATCTCCGCCAAGGCGGCATGAAACTTTTCGGTCCATTCATCGGTGTGCTGGCTTGTCCCGATCATCACGAAAATCGTTGTCGGCAGCCCGAGCTTGAGACGGTCAAGCACGGCGACGTTTCCCTTGATATACCCCGCATCCCGCAGCTGGGTCAGGCGACGAGAACATGCCGATGGCGAAAGGTGCACGGCCTCGCCCAACTCAGCCAACGGCGTATCACTGTCCAACTGCATGATGTTGAGAATGGCTAGGTCACGGCTGGTGAGCATGGGTGCTTCGGGTCGTCGCGGTGGGGCTGCATGTTACGTGCTTTGCAAGCACGTTGCGCTTCGGCGGGGTAGGGCGCAAGGGAAGCGCGAAGTTAACGGGCGTCGCGCAGAAAACGCACGCCAGATCCGCCTTCGTACAGGTATCGTTTGGGGGGGGCCGGTGCAGCGACATCCTGATCGGCGTCCTGAGGTCGCACAGCAACGGGTGAGCAACGTCCCTGTCCTGCTACCGATGTTTATGTCCAAGACCCGGAACCTGCGCGGTGACACCCTGCGAGAGCAGTTGGAATGCGTGTCGCAGGGCGGGGCTGGACCAGCGCGTCTGGCCGGGGGCCGGTCGGGCTGCTCACATGCGCTGGCTGGAGCGCGTCACAGGCGCCTGGCCGCCACCTCACTCACTGCGTCATCCACTTTTCAGGGGTTTCAATGACGTTTCGCAATGCTGCCGACTTGGACTTTGCTCAGGATGTGATCAGATCCGACGTGCCCGTGTTACTGAAGTTTTCCGCAGGTTGGTGTGGCCCGTGCAAAGCGGTTGCCCCGGTCATAGAGAGCATTGCCGGCGAATATGCCGATGAGATGACATTTGTTTCGGTTGATATCGACCAAAGCCCGGAGATCGCCCAGGCTCATGGTGTCAGGGGCGTGCCCGCGTTTGTGGTGATAAAGGATGGAAAGGTCACGCAGCAGCTCTTCGGCCTGCAGACACGGACGACGCTAGCCGAAATGATCGAGACGGCCATCGGGGCTGGGCAGTGACGGCAACTGCCGAAAACGCGGGGTTGCCACTGACGAGGTTTGCGGCCGCGGTTGCCAATGGCGGCTTCTACCCAGACCCGGGTGACCCCGCCAATCGAGGTGGCTATCGCGGGATGCTGTTCTGCGCGGTTGGCTCTGAAGACGAGGCCTTGTTTGCAGGTCTCACCAAGATCCCTTTACCGATGGTCTTGGTCATGACGCCTATCATCCAGAGCCTGCCTGCAGCCGCGGCACAGGATGCCGCCGTTCACTGGCTGCAGCCTCGCCCGCAGGGCATGGACGACCTTGCTGCCGAGCGCGTCATCGTCGATTACCTGGAGAGCAGCGCCATTCGGGAGCGTGTCACGGGGCACCAGGGCGCAAGCCAGGTGCACGCGGCGTTGCTTCGACTCCATCAGATGGCGGCCTCTGGTCGCCTGCCAGGGCAGGGTGAATGGCGCGCGGTGCGGAAGGAGGCAACTGCCTTGTTGCGTGGCCTGGAAGAACACGATGCCAAGGTGCTCTCCTATCTGGGAACGGCGGCATGGCCGGTAACGTCTGCGCCGGAAGTGATTCGTGACCTTTTGAATGACGAAGCGGAGGCTCGCGCAGCGATGGCAAGCCGCGATCGAAACCTGCGGGTGCCAACGAGTGCCGACTGGGACACCTTCCGTACGCAGATCGATGAACTCAAGGCGTCTGGCAAAAGCAAGGAAGAGGCATTTGCGGTGATAGACAGCGTTCTGCACGATCGGCATCCAGACGTTTGGGAGCGCCTGACCGCCTCCAACGCCTTGGGTCGTGAAACCAGGGGGCATGCGGCGCAGTTCATGCGGGCACTTGTGGATAGACAGTTCTGACAATGCGTCAGAGAGAACGCGACAGGCGCGGCCCGCTCGAGGGCTGGTCATGCAAGTTAGCCCCCACGCTACCCCGTCGTTCAATCAGGATGGCATCGAACACAGGGGCCATGTCCGGTCAGCATGACGACCGGACCGTCGATGGCCGGCGTGCACGCAGGGCTCGAACGCAATAGTGCTCAGGCGAGAAGGCCACCTGTTGCCCAAGCCCCCCCGGCGTTCCCTGGGCGCTCATGGCTGCTGCCTGATCCCTCCACAGCACAGCCGGCGCCCGCCCGGCCCCCTGCCATCCGACCTATTGACTACAGCTGTAGTCACGTCTATGGTAGCGACAACTGTAGTCAGGGAGAGCGGCATGCGCGGCAAGACCATCGGGGACCAGGAGCTGGCCCTGCTGCAATACATCGAAGAACAGCGGCACGCCAGCGTGGGCGAAGTGGCGGCCGCGTTCGGCGAGCCGCGCGGGTTGGCGCGCTCTACCGTGCTGACCATGATGGAGCGGTTGCGTGCCAAGGGCTTTCTGCGCCGCAAGCAGGTAGACGGCATGTACCGCTACAGCGCCACCGCCGGCCAGGACGATGTGGTGCGCGGTGCGGTGGGGCAGTTCGTCGAGAAGACTTTGCAGGGCTCGGTGTCGCCGTTCGTGGCGTGGATGTCGCAGCGCGCCGAAGTCAGCGATAGCGAACTGGCCGAACTCGAAGCATTGGTCGCCAAGCTGCAATCGCAGCGCAAGGAGGATTGAGTCATGTCGCCCCTGATCGAAGCGGTGTTATGGAAGCTTGGCGCCACCAGCGTGCAGACCGCGGTGCTGGTGCTGGTGGTATGGGCGCTGTGCCGCGGCGTGCGCCGGTTGCCGGCGGCCACGCAAACCTGGCTGTGGTGGTTGGTGGGCGTGCAGGCGGTGGTCGGCCTGGTGTGGAGCAACCCGGTGCAGCTGCCGGTCCTGCCGGCGCATGGCGTGACCACTGCGCTGGGCTCGTCCGGCAGCCTGGCGCCGATGGCAAACGCCGCCGCCGCGGCATCCACGGCCGCGCATGCCGGCGCCACCGCGCAGGCAATGCAGGTTGGCGCCTGGTCGCCATTCGCTGTGGTGGTGCTGGCGCTGTGGGCGGCGGGGGTGCTGGTGCTGGCCGCCGGCACGGCGCGCGCGTATCTGCGCAGCCGTGCCTTGGTACGTGCGGCGCAACCGTGCACCGACCGCGCCTTGGTGCAGGCGTTGCAGATGGCTTCTGAAGCGCATGGCTTGTCGCACCCGCCGGCCCTGCGGCTGTCGTCGCAGATCGATTCGCCGCAGTTGATCGGCCCGTGGCGACCGGTGTTGCTGTTGCCTGCCGCACGCCTGCCGCACATGGCCGACGACGATCTGGACATGGCGCTGACCCACGAGTTGATCCATCTGCGCCGCCGCGACCTGTGGTGGGGCCTGCTGCCGGCGTTGGCACAGCACCTGTTCTTCTTCCACCCGCTGGTGCATCTGGCCGCGCGCGAATATGCCATTGCCCGCGAAGCCGCCTGCGATGCGGCTGTGGTCGCCGGGCACCGCCACTGCCGTCACGAGTACGGCCGCCTGCTGCTGCAACTGGGTGTTGCGGCGCGTCCACGCGGTGGCGTGGCGAGCGCTTCGCCATCGTTCCTCAGTTTGAAACGCAGGTTGTCGATGTTGCAGGACACCCGCGCGTTTCCGCGGCTGGCTGCTGCGATGATCCTGGCCGCGGTGGCCGTCTGCGGTGTGCTGCCATTGCGTCTGGTGGCCATGCCGGTGCCGGCGACGTCCCCACGCATGCGGCCGGTGGTGGTGACTGCCCCGGTAGCGCCCACCGCGGCAAGCGCCCCTGCCAGCAGTGCCGCAGGCGCTGCCGCGCCCATGGATGCATTGCCCGCGTCGGCACTGCCTGCGGAAGCCGCCGTCCCCGCTGCGCACGGTGTGATTGCCGATGTGCTGGGCGCCGAGCCGCTCCACGACGAGGACGCAGACCCAACCCAGAGCGGCTGGAATCTCGACCTGGACCAGATCCGGCGCGATGCCACCCGTGACGCGCAAGCCGCCGTGCACGATGCGCTCGCTGCCAACAACCACGACCTTGAACTGCAGCAGGACCGGATGCAGGAAGCACAGGACGCCTTGCAGGAAGCGCGCGAGCAACTGGCGGCGTTGGGCCCGGAGCTGGCGCAGGCCAAACAGGACGCGCAACAGCAGGCGCGCGAAGCCGAGCAGCAGATCCGCGACATGGCGCAGCAGCATCGTCAGGCGCAGTACGCCTATGCCGCTGCGGTGCGACAGGCGGCTGAGGTGTCCCGGCAGCAGGCCGAGATGGGCAAACAGGCCGCACGTCAGGCCCGCGCCGAGGCTGCGCGCGGGCAACGGGAAGCCGCGCAAGCGCAACGCGAGATGGCGCAAGCGCAGGCAGACGCCGAACAAGCGCAAGCAGAGGCAGAACAGGCGCAGGACAACCAGGAGTCATGAACCAGGCCACCGCGTTCACCGTCAGGCGGGTGCGGCCGGTGCCCGGCGTCGGCATGGACCACGTGCCCGCTCCGGCTCCGGGCGTAGCGCTCTGCTGAGCGCACCATCCGCACGGCTGACGGCCGCTCGCAGCGTCTTGCCGGCCGCTGCAAGTGGCGAAGAGGTGCAGCGACCGAACATTAAAGAGCCAAGTGTTGTGAGGTCGCTGCAGACGGCGCGTCACCTCAGCACGGGTCACTGGTAGCTACACAGCGGCAACGCGTGGCGTGCAGCCACGCTCCAGTTCCGGCCTTGCACGGCCGGTAGACAGGCGGCCGCAGTCAGCACGTTGACGCCAGCACCGGCCGGTGCAATGCGCCGACATTGCGTCGGGCAAGGCAGCAACCGCACCACCATGGGCCCGCCACAGCCCGCACTCCCGCGCGACGACGCCTGCAGCGTCGGCAACGCCGTGGCCGCGTGATCGCTGCTTCCACCCGTCGGCGCGTCTTGCGCAGGCGGCACCAATCGACCTGTGCCTTTCGTGGAGATCTCACATGATCCAGACCACTGTTCCAGTGCTGTGCCTGCGTTCGGCGTTGCTGCTGGCGCTTGCTGCAGTTACCGGCCCCGCCGCAATCGCAAGCGCCTCTGCGGCGCCTGCGGTTGCCCTGGTGCGCACCTCCCTCGCTGCGCCGTCGCTGGCGGCTCCCGCCAGTGCTTCGATGATGCCGGTTGCCTCCATCGCGCGTGTTTCGCCTGTGGACAGCGCAACGACTGCACCGGCAGCACCTGATATGACCTTCGCGCAGGCCTGGCCTGGTGTTTCTGCATTGCGTGCGCCGGCGATGTCTCCAGTCGCGCCGGTCGCATCCGTGTGGTCTGCACGTGCAGCTGCATCAGCAACGCCTGCGGTTAGTGCAGTACGCGCGTTGCCAGCTGCACCTGCGCCGACAACGCCGATCGCACCCCCGGCACCGGTTGCACCAGCAGCACCCGCACGCCTGCCTGCAAGCGTGAACAGATCCTGCGGTAACGCGACCGCAAGCATCCCGTCCGAAGGCGACGCCTACGTGCTGGTGCACGGCGATCGCGAAGTGATGCACGGCACGCCTGATGATCTGCAGACGGCGCGTCGCTACGCAGGCAACGGCGCGCGCGTGCTGTGGTTTCGGGCCAATGGGAAGCAATACCTGGTCCGCGATCCAACCCTGCTGCATCAGCTGGGCGTGGCGCATCTGCGCAGCCAGCAATTGGTCGACGCCCAAGCCAAATTGGCCGCACGTCAGCAGGCGTTGAGCGAGCGGCAAGCTGCACTCGCCGCGCAGCTGTCTGCCAACGCGGAACCGCGCCTGCTGCAGGCTTCGGCGGGTACCGCATCGGCCGCCGCATCCACCTCGGCGCAGCAGCAGGTGGCAACGCCCGACGCACTGCAGGCATTGGCGCAGCAGCAACACGCCCTGGCACAACAGCAGGCCGTGCTGGCGCGCCAGCAGGCCGGTGCATCCAGGCTGGCGACGCGGCAAGCCTTGAAGGTGTTGCGTGAGGCCTTGCGAAGCGGCCGCGCGACGCGCATTGCCGGTTAGCCGCACCGCACAGGCCGCGCGGCTGCGTGCGGATGTATCGCGCGCACGCGGCGCTCGCCGATACTGTGCGCAGGCACAGACGGCGAGCAGGCAATGACGTATCGGGTAGTGGTGCTGGGTGGGTTCGGGCACTTCGGTGCGCGCATCGTGCGCGCGTTGGCAGCCACGGCGCAGATTCACGTCATTGCAGCGGGCCGGCATCCGGGCGATGTGCATGCGACCTGGCCCGATGCTGCGCCCGGGCAGATTTCCACCTGCAGGCTGGACACGCATGCACGTGAGTTCGCCACGCAACTGGCCGCCACCGGCGCCGAAGCGGTGGTGCACACCGCCGGCCCGTTCCAGGGCCAGGACTACGCGGTGGCGCGCAGCTGCCTGCAGGCCGGCATGCATTACATCGATCTGGCCGACGGCCGTGCGTTCGTGCGTGACTTCGCCGGCGCGATGGACGCCACTGCACGCCAGGCGCAGCGCGTGGCGATCAGCGGGGCCAGCACCTTGCCGGCACTGTCCAGCGCCGTGATCGACGCACTGCTGCCGCGCTTTTCGGCGCTGCAGGAGATCCGCATGGTCATCGCGCCCGCGCAGGGCACGCCGTTGGGCCTGGCCACGGTGCGTGCGGTGCTGTCGTACTGCGGCACGCCTTTCCACTGGTGGCAGGCTGGTCGCTGGCAGCAGGTGGTGGGGTGGGCACGGCCCACGCGGGTGCGGTTCGCCCAGCTCGCCCCACGCCTGGCCTCGCCTTGCGACGTGCCCGATCACGAGCTGTTGCCGCAGCGCTATCCCGGCGTGCAGACCGTGCAATTCCGTGCGGCGCTGGAAGTGGCGTTCCTGCAGCGCTGCCTGGCTGTTGTCGCATGGTTACGCCGCTGCGGCCTGCCGTTGCCGATGCAGCGCCTGGCCGAGGTGTTCGCGCACGCCGCGCGCTGGTTCGACCGCTTCGGTACCGACCTGGGCGGCATGCGCGTGGAGCTGCGCGGTACCGGACAGGCCACGGCCGCGCAGGGTGCTGCGCGGCCACTGCAGCTGCAATGGGACCTCACCGCGCCCATGCTGCATGGGCCGGAAATTCCGTGCTTCGCGGCGGTGTTGCTGGTTCGCAAACTTGCCGCTGGCCAGCCGCTGCCGATCGGCGCGCATGCCTGCATGGGGCTGCTGACGCTGGACGACTTCGAGCAGGAGTTTGCTGCGTGGCAGATGGCCACCGAGGTGTCGGAGGCGGATGAGGGCATCTAGTGCAACACCGTATGTGGTGTCTGCCAGTGTCGGCACGTGATCGATCATGTGCATCATCAACCTGTGCGCGTGCGTTGGAGTGCCTGTGCTGCCAGCGCGGAGCGGGGGCGGGGCAGGGAAGCACCGCAGCTCCCACATCGCAATACGTCGACGGACGTGCTTGGATCGAGAATGTTGGCCACTGTAGACAAGCGAGATTGCGCACCCTCATCCCAACCCCTTTCCCGGCGGGAGAGGGGCTAAACGGCATCGCTGCATGCCGCGCATCAAACTTCCCGCACCGTCCGGAATGCATCCATGTCGGCAAACGTACAGAAATGGAAGTGCGGGACGGTGATCGGGCCGGCTGCCGCGAGTCGCTTGAGCCAGTCGCCCACTCCAGCACGGTAGTCCGCTTGCTCCGCGGCATCGAGCGTCTCGCACAGGTAGGCGAGCGAGATATGGAACTGGAAGTTGGTGTAGTCCGGGCGCTGCAGCCGGGTCAGGGTCATCAACGCCTGGCGCGCGGTCTCCAACCGTTGCGCGGTGTGCGCGTCCGCAGGGTGCAGCGGGATGAGCAGGTTATCGTTGGCGCCGGTCTTTGCCGTTGCCGGGTTGACCACAAAGCTGCACGCACCCAGCGGCGCGGCGGTGCGTTGCGCCAGCCGTGACAGAAACGCCGCATTGATCTCGCTCAGCGCCATGTCGCGCCCCATATCACTCGGCCAAGGCCCGCGCGCGCGGTCGATCTCGTTGACGCCGCCCAGCAAGGTCACGTGATAACTGCTCGGCGGCAGCAACGCGAACTTGTTGGCGAAGCGGTGCGCGGGCAGCTCGCGGTAGATGTCCAGCACGCGGTTGAAGCTGTCATAGCCATCGCCCTGCTGCGCCAGATGCCCCAGGAAGGTATTGCCGGCAAACGGCATCGGCCGTCTGTTACGCAGGAATTTGCGGCCCACATCCGGCGGTGGCGAAGTCTTGGCCAATGCGGGCACGGCGATCGCCAATGCCGCGGTGCCGGCAGCGGCTGCCATCAGGCGACGGCGGCTGAGGCGGGTGTCCATGAGTGACGGCATGCGCAGTCCTGATTCTTGGGGCAAATCCACGGGTTATGCAAAAAGCGGTGTTGCGAGTGGCACGTCTGCCTGCGGGCGATGCTGTGTGGAGCGGCTCGCACAGAACCGCCGCGGCATTGTCGCGCGCGCATCCCTCCACACTGCGGGCGGCGGTCCGGCATCGCAGGTGGCGATCACGTGCACAACGCCGCTGTGCACACTAGACGTGCACGCGCCAAGTGCACGCCGATCACAGCACGTGGATATGACAACAGGGCGCCTATCGCGCTGGCAACGTGCTCGGCTTCGCGAGCGCGGCCATGTGTTCGGAGTGCACCGGTTGCAGCGCCATGACCCACCTGGATACCGACCCCATCGTCTTCGCTGCGGCCATGCAACGGCATGGCACAGCGCGCGGCACATTGCAGCTCGTGCGGAGCCCAGCGCGCCGTCGCGTGGACATCTGCATCGCGGCCATCAACGACATCACTTCACGGTCCTGCGCCTCAACCACCCAGGCGTTGCATCGGCTAGATCACGGCACGCAGGCAAAGCGGTGCCTCGTCGCGGTGTGGCATCGATGCCTACACCGCATCCATCAACGGAATCACCTCGCGGTCCTGCGCCTCGACCGCCACCAGGCGTTGCATCAGCAGCGAGAGCGTCACCACGTCCTGGTGGTTGTGGTCGGCCACGCGGCGCAGGTTGCGCGCGCTGCCGCCGCGCAGGTAGCTCAGCCAGGCGGCCGGGGCTTCGGAGCCGGGCAGGTCGTCCTCGCGCACCACGCGCAGCAGCTGCCGCTCGATGGTGGCCAGCTTGCAGTTCTCCCAGGTGCCGCGAT
Source organism: Xanthomonas sp. CFBP 7698 (assembly GCF_003600855.1). Lineage (NCBI taxonomy): Bacteria > Pseudomonadati > Pseudomonadota > Gammaproteobacteria > Lysobacterales > Lysobacteraceae > Xanthomonas > Xanthomonas sp. CFBP 7698. The sequence goes on along the minus strand of NZ_PRDN01000004.1, from coordinate 163,538 downwards.
AACGGCGGCGGGTGGGGAACAACAGGTCCACATGGTCCAACGCAGAAATCGGGTCGCCGCGCCGCGCCAGGCGGTAGCGTGTCTTCAGCAATGGTGCGTCATAGCAGCGCCCGTTGTAGCTGGACAGCACCGTGCGCGGCGTGAGCCAGGTGCGGAACAGGTCGAGCATGGCGCTTTCGGCGGCCATGGTGGACATCATCAGCTGGCGCACGCGCAGGCCGCTGCCTTGCATGGCATCGGTGCACCACTGCGCCACGCCGATCATGAAGGCGCGCGTGCCGGTGCCACCGGCCAGGCCGGTGGTTTCGGTGTCGAAGAACAGCAGATCCAGCGGGTCGACCGCATCGTCGCGTTTGGCGAACGCCAGCGAGAGCGCCTCGCACGGAATGGCCTGCGGCAGAAACGCTTCAATCAGATGCAGGCCGGGGGCGATCTCGGTTCCCGGCAGGTGCCGGTCGTTCGATGGCGCGCGCACGGGTGTCTGCGCCGACACCGCACGCTCGCGCAGGCCGATCATCTTGCGCAGGCCGGCAATGTCGGCGCGTCGCTGCGGCGGTGGTGCCGGCGCCATGGGTGTTGCCGTTGGTGTCGTTGCGCTGCGCGCCATTGGCCAATGGCGTGCGACCTCCGGATCCACCGCGCTGATGGCATCGGCATCGGCAGCCGATGGCAACGCCGGCCTGTGGCGCACATCGTGCTCCACCCACGCAAACACCGATGCGTCACGCGCAGGCGGTGCCGTAGCGGGTGACTGCAAGGCGCGGCGCGTGAGCGCCGGTGCGGTGCGCACATCGTGCGGGACAGCTGCCGCGGCGTCATGACGTGCAGCGGCTGTATCGCGCGATGGCAAGCGTGCAGCAGATGACGCGGTGCTGGACACCGCTGCCCGCCGCGCACGTGTCGGCATCACCGCATCGTCCTTGCGCGATGCAGGCGTCAGCCCGCCGACCTGACGGCGCAGCAGGCGCAGACGTTCTGCGCTGACGGCCGGAGCATCGCCGGGCGCAGGCGGCATGCCCTGCGTGGCCGCGCCGGAGGCTGGCTGCGTCACCTCACCGGCCAGTGCGCCCTCCACTTCCTTCGCATTTAATGCCACTGCAGCTTGCAGTGCATCGCCGTCAGCATCCGCCGCAGGCGCACGCACATCCGCATGCCCGGCCTGCCGGCGCAGCAAGCGCAGCCGGTCCGCACTCACACTCATGCAAGCACGTCCAGCGCCAGGTCGTCGTCCACCTGCGTGGCATGTCGCAGCGGTGCATCGGCATCGAACAACAACGCCAACACCGTCAATGCCAGCGACTTCGGCGACTCGCCCTTGCCCTCTTCATGTGCGGCCAGCACCGGGCCCACGCAGGCCGGGCAACCGGCGCTGCAATCGCAACGCCGCACCAACTCGTCCGCGCGCTGCAGCAACTCGGCCTGGCGCAGCCACAGCGGCTCGCTCAGGCCAACGCCGCCGGGGAAGTTGTCGTACAGGTACACCGTGGGCACGAATGCCTGCTGCAATTCCACCGCGCCTTGCTCGCCTTCTTCCACCCCGCGCAGCTGCCCGCGCCCGGTCTGGTCGGCCACCGCAAACCAGGCGCCGTCGCCGTTGCCCACGGCCTTTTGCAGGTCGCGCGCATCGGCCATCACCGCCACCGTGGCCACCACGTGCAGCGCGTAGGCCGCGCCCAAAAATCCATCCAGTGCATCCTGCTTGGACGCAAACGCCTTGCCCAGGGTCGCCTGCGGCAACTGCCACCACACCGCGGTGGTGTGCAGTTCCTGGTCGGGCAGATTCACCGGGCCATAGCCGATGTTTTCATGCGTGTAGTAGCGGATCTTCTTGTAGCCGGACACGCGCCGCACCACATGCACTTCGCCATGGTGCGAATCGCCGCGCCCGGCCACGCCACCGTCGAAGCGGTCCAGCACCTTGAGCTTGGTGTAGTCGATGCTGTCGGTGTAGTAGTCCACGTGCGTGCGCGTCACGTAGGCCTTGCGGCCTTCCCAATCCAGCCGCTCCACCTGGTACGGCGTGCTCTGCACCATGTGGATGGCGCCTTCGTACAAGGTGAGCGCAGCAGCCGAATAATCCACCTCGGCGATGATCTGCTGCTTGCCGTCGGTCTTGTCCACCACCACGAAGTTGCCGTCGGCCACCGAGCGCAGGCTCACCGCGTTGGCCGGGTAGCTGTCGGCAATCCATTCCCAGCGGTCGCCTTCCTGGTGGATCACCTCGCTTTCGGCCAGTGCTTCCAGAAACACCAGCGGGTCGATCGGCCCGAACGGCTCGCTGGCAATGAACGGCAATTCGAACGCCGCGCAGCGGATGTGGTCGAACAGGATCAGCGGCTGGTCCGGCGCGGTGCGCGCATGTTCGGGCGAGGCATCGGCAAAGAAATCCGGGTGCCGCACCACGTACTGGTCCAGCGGTTGCGAACTGGCCACCAGCACGCCCAGCGCCGGTTGCTGGCGGCGCCCGGCGCGGCCGAAGCGCTGCCATGTCGCCGCCACGCTGCCGGGGTAGCCATTGAGGATCACCACGTCCAGTGCACCGATATCCACGCCCAGCTCCAGCGCAGAGGTGGAAATGATGCCGTCGATGGTGCCGGCGCGCATTGCGCGTTCCACCTCGCGGCGTTCGGTGGGCAGGTAGCCACCGCGGTAGGCGCGGATGCGCGCCGGCTTGCGCGGGTCGTGGTCGAAGATGTCCTTCAGATACTTGGTCAGCACTTCCACCATCAAACGCGTCTGCGCGAACACCAGCGTCTTCAGCCCGCTCTTGATCGCGATGCGCGCAATGCGGTTGCTCTGCGAGCGTGCCGACGCACGCAGGCCCAGGTCCGCATTGACCACCGGCGGGTTCCACAGCAACACATGCTTGTCACCGGTGGGCGCGCCGGATTCGGTGATGGCATGCACCTGCTCTTCGATCAAGGCCTGCGCGTGCGCATGCGGGTTGCCGATGGTGGCCGAGCACAGGATGAACTGCGGGGTAGCGCCATAGAACGCGCAGATGCGCTTGAGCCGGCGCAGCACGTTGGTGACATGGCTGCCGAACACGCCGCGGTAGGTATGGATCTCGTCGATCACCACATAGCGCAGGTTCTCGAAGAACTGCGCCCATTTGGTGTGATGCGGCAGGATCGCCTGGTGCAGCATGTCCGGGTTGCTCACCACGATGTCGCCATGCAACCGGATCGCCTGCCGCGCGTCCCCGGGCGTGTCACCGTCGAAGGTGAAGGCCTTCACCCCCAACTCGCCGGCGCGGTTCAACTCCAACAGCTCGGCCACCTGGTCCTGCGCCAGCGCCTTGGTCGGGAACAGGTACAGCGCCTTGGCGCCGCTGGTCATCGCCGCGCTCACCACCGGCAGCGTGTAGCACAGCGACTTGCCCGAAGCGGTGGGCGTCACGATCGCCACATGCTCGCCGCGCTGGCTGGCCGCCCACGCATCGGCCTGGTGGCTGTAGAGCTGGCTGATGCCGCGCGCGTGCAGGGCATCGGCCAGCGCACTGGGCACATCGTCGGGGATGGGCGCGTAGCTTCCCTCGCGCCCGGGAATGGTGAAGCTGCCGGTGATGCGGTCGTGGTAGCGGCGCTCCAGGCGCTCGGTGAGCAGTGCGCCGTCGCGGCTGGGGCGGCCATCGGTGGTGGCCAGCGCGCGTTCGGCGGTTTCGGTGCGGGGAGCGAGGGCAAACGGAGGCATACGGCAAAGGCTCCCAAAGCGGGAGATCAAACAAAAAGGATGTCTCAGGGTATGAGACCGGCGCCCGCGCGCCCAGCCTGCCTCACTGAGCGGATTCAGCAAGCCGGGTATCCTGTTGCCCCCACTGCGTCATGGCCGCCTTGCACGTGAGTGGGCTCCCCCACCTCGAAGAACCGCCGTGCCCGTGTCTGCCAACGTCACTGCTCCGCACTACAAGACCCCCGCCGCCCGCCGCGCCGATGTGATCGTGCATGCGGCCGGCCTGTTCCTGGCCATTGTTGGCGGCACCTGGATGGTGTGGCGCGCGCACGCCAGCCAGACCATGGTGGTGGCCACCTGCGTGTATGCGCTGGGCCTGCTGGTGATGTTTGCCTGCTCGGCGGCCTACAACTTCGCCCCGCCGCAACGCCAGCCGATGCTGCGCAAGTTCGACCACGCCGGCATCTTCGTGATGATTGCCGGCTCGTACACGCCGTTCTTCCTGGTCGCGCTCGATGGCAGCTGGCGCTGGGCCATGATCCTGAGCGTCTGGTGCGTGGCCTTGTTCGGCGTGTTCGCCAAGCTGTGCCTGCCCGGTATCGCCAAGGGGTTCTGGGTGGCGATCTACCTGCTGCTGGGCTGGGCCGGCATTGTGGTGATCAACCAGATGATTGCCGGCCTGGACAGCGCCGTGCTCTGGCTCATCGTGGCGGGCGGCGCGTTCTACACCGTGGGCGTGGCGTTTTACGTGCGCAAGGCGATGGTCTACAACCGCGCCATCTGGCACGCCCACGTGCTGGGCGGCGCGCTGTCGCACTGGTATGCCATCTGGTTGTGCCTGCAGCCGCTGGGCGGGGTGTAGCGCGCTGTCGATGTCGTTACGCCGTCGCGTATGCCCCTAGCTCAGTAGCATCGACACGTCATGGATCTATTGATCGCCTGACGACGTCGGCTTCCAATCAGAGCGCGCAGGTACGAGGGCAAGGATCAGCACATCGTCGCCGTCGCATGTGTATATCAAGAGATATCTGCCGTCCTGGCAGGTGTACAAACGCGTTCCCGGCAGTGGCCCAGAGTGATAGGTGGCGGCACTATCCAGCGCGTCGCCCTCGGTTTCGATCCGGTCGTCCTGTTCACATGCGGCGAAATAAATCTGCGGGTCGGAGATTTCGATCGCGCGCGCCACTGCTGAGGCGAGCAATGCGGTGCGCGCATCCAGCGCGCTCTGCTTCCAGGCCACGCTCACGCACGCGTGCCCTTTGCAGCCAGGGCTGCCTCAAGCGCCGCACGTTGTTGCGTTTTAAGCGTCTCCATCTGCTGCCTGGCCTGCGTGCTGGAGAGCGCGGGGCGGGGGTCGGCCAGGGCATGCTCGGTCTGGGTGCGTAGCGACACCGCATAGCGTGCATCCAACTCCTTGACCTTCATCGCCTCGGAGCGGTCAGGCCGGCGCTTCGCATTGCCGCCCTCTGCGTCCCACTGCGCAGCGTCCACGTGAAGCACGTCCAAGGGCATGCCCATCTCGCGCAATACCTTCAACGCACTTTCGAAGCTGCCAAACCGGCGCGGCGCATTCGCCTTTGTGGCCAGCACACGGGTCTGGTTATGGGTCTGCAACCGCACGATCCAGGCACCGGCTTCCCCGATGACTGATGCCTGCCTGACCGCACTGGCGCCGACCAGGGCGCGTGCGGTTGCCAGCTTGACCAGATTCGTCACGGCACTATCCAATTAATGATTAGGTGGCAGCCACTTTACCATTGATCAGGGACGCCACTTAAGGGTTGTCAGTCAGGCTCACGCCCTACAACGTGGTCTTCAACACCGCCTCCGGCGCAATGCGGTCGGAGAGCACGATTACCGAATGCAGCGTGCCCCGGCCCTGTACGTTGTACTCGAAGCCCACCGGCGTGCCGCCGTGGCTGAACACCTCCCAGGCGCGGTGTGGCCGGTCGCCGTGCGGCGGTGTCCGGCTAGACGTTTTTCGTAGCCCGCAGCCGCGCGGCGTGCCGCGGCCGTACTCACCTCACCGCGTCGGCAGCCGCACGCGGATGTCGTCCGTGGCAAAGCACGCTGCCGCCGGTGCACGCTGCTGCACCCACATCTTGCCCATCATCCGGTCCAGCCCGCGGTCCAGGCCGGTCACCAGCCCCGCACCGGGGGTAAAGGTCAGCTCGCCGAAATAGACCTGCCCGTGCTGGATATACCAGTCCACCCGCACGTAATCGAAGTCGCTTGCCAGCTGCTTGCTCAGCTCCAGCGCCTGTTCCAGCAGCGCCGGCGTGCACGGGGGCGCGCGCCCGTCGTCGCGGATGCGGTGGAAGGCCTCGTGCAGGTTGCCGACAAAGAAGGTCATGCCCAGCTTCGGCGTGTCGAAGCGCCCATAGATCACCTGCAGCACGTACTGAAAACTGCCGTCCGCCTGCCGGAACATGTGGAACTTGTAGTCCACCGGCACCTGCTGCGCATCGCCGATGTATTGCTCCACCAGGATGCGCGGCGGAATATCGCGGTAATGGATCTCGCGCACCTTGTCGGAGAAGTCGGTGCGCAGCCATTGGTCGCAGCGCTCGATGATGCGGCGCTTGTGCTGCGCATCCGGCTCATCGCGCACCACCTCCACCATCGCCGCGCCGTGGTTGGCCTTGATCACGGTCTGCCGCCACTGCGGCAGGCGCAGCAACTCCTGCGGGTCGGTGGTGTCCAGCAGCAGCGGGATCAGGTGCGCCTCGCCGATCCTGGCCGCCACATACGGGCGCACCGCAAACTTGTCTGCCAGCCGCCGGTACAGCGGGTAATCGCCGTGCACGCACTTGCGGTAGAGCACCTTCTCGTTGAAGCAGGTGGGGTTGTACAGGTTGGGCAGCCGCCCGAAGGTATTCAGGAAATACAGCCGGTCCTGATGCCGCCACGGCAGTGTCCTGACCAAGCGGCGCGCGCCTTTGCGCAGCAGCCGTTTGAGGTTGGGGCTGTCTGGCTGCGGTACCGGTGCCGGCGGCAAACGTACCGGCCGGTTGTCGGTAAACGGGGTTTCCAACGCAGGCAACAGCGTGGCCCAGCCCCGGCCGGCACTGCCCGGCGCGCCCATCGGCTGCACCTGCAGCCCCATTCTGTGATCGGTCATGACAGCTCCCTCTTCCGGTCGATAAGTGCGGTGTGCGTCACATTAAAATGTGACGGAACGCACGGTATATCTAATAGGTGAGACGAGGGTGGCAAAACGTCCCAACCGGCCCGATTACGCAAAGAACCCGGCGCTTTACGCCTAATCGGGCCGGTTCGGGCCGGTCGTCGGCAGCAATGGCGGCGCAGCGCAGCACCCGGCACGCAAGGCGCGCGCCGCCCGGTGGCAGTGAAATGCAGGGGCCGTCCGGCAAGGCGGGCGCATCGGGCTGGGCCGCACGCGCAGGCAGCGGCCGCTTGCAGGCGCGGCAGCAACAGCGGGTCGTTCAACAGAGGCAGCAGGCAGCCCCTGTCCGGCAACATGGGCCAGGCCCGTCCCGAACAAGGCGGCCCGTTCGCCAGAGGGGGCAGGCCGCGCCGGCCGGCAACGCAGGGGCCGGCCTCGCCCATGGCGCCGGCCCATCGCAGGCGTACCCTACGGCCTCAGCCGCCGACCACAGGGAGCCTGCCCACCATGACGATCACCATCACCGCCTTCGAGCGCTCGCCCGATGGTGGCCAAGGCCTCGTGCGCGACACCCGCCTGCGCTGGGCGCTGGAAGAAGTGGGCCAACCGTACGAAGTACGCCTGCTGCCGTTCCGCGCGCTCAAGCAACCCGCGCACCTGGCCATCCACCCGTTCGGCCAGATCCCCACCTTCGAGCACGGCGAGCTGGCGCTGTTCGAAACCGGCGCCATCGTGCTGCACATCGCCCAGCGCTACCCCGGCCTGCTGCCGCACGACGACAACGCCCGTGCGCGCGCCATCGCCTGGATGTTTGCCGCACTCAACACCGTCGAGCCGCCCATGCTGGAGCTGGGCAACGCCCTGCTGCTGGAAGCCGACAAACCCTGGATGGCAGAGCGCCTGCCGCTGCTGCACAAGCGCATCCAGCGCCGCCTGCAGCACCTGGGCGACTACCTGGGCAGCAACCCCTGGCTGGAAGGCGAGTTCAGTGCCGGCGACCTGCTGATGATCTCGGTGCTCATCCGCATCAAGCTCACCGGCCTGCTCGATGGGTATCCCAACCTGCAGGACTACGTCACCCGCGGCGAACAGCGCCCCGCCTATCAACGCGCGTTTGCGGCGCAGTGGACCATCAATGGCGCGGATGCATGACACTTGCCGCCCAGGCCAGGAGCAGGCCGGGGAACGCGAAGGACGCGCGCTGCGGCATCACGCTGTTTTTCAGCAATCCGCACATGCGGCAACGATCGCTGACAGCGGCGTTTGCCCAAGACGCCCGATTCGGTGGAATGGTTTCGCGTTGGGGCAGCGAAGGATCCCTACCTGCACCCGTTGAACAGGCACCAGAAAAATCGCTGCGTCGCAGCCGCTTCAGTGTGTACGTAGCGCGCGCTGACGATGAAACATATCGCGACACACCTGCATTGCCGATCGATCACTCAACCGTGTTGAGCTGCGGAATCTTCGCGAATTCTTCTGCAATGAAATCCATGAACACAATCGCCCGCTTGGGCACCAGCCGGTTGGCGGCGTAGACGATCTGCATCGGTGCCGGCGGTGGGGCGAAGTCGTCCAGCACGGTCTGCAGCTCGCCCGAGGCCAGGCCGTCTTCGTAGAGCCAGGTCGGGCCCTGGCCGATGCCGAGCCCGGCGGTGACCGCCGCGCGCGTAGCTTCGGGCGAGTTGACCCGGAACCTGCCCGACACCGGCACATCGGTGTCCTTGAAACGCCAGCTCGTCCCGGTGGCGAGCAAGGTGTACAGCACGCAGTCGTGGTGACGCAGGTCGTCGGGCACGGTCGGCACTCCGCGCTTGTCCAGGTACGCACGGCTGGCCACCATCACCCGTTTAAACGCGCCGATCCGCCGTGCGCGCAATGCGCTGCTGTCCAGATGACCAATACGGATCGCCAGCTCCGCGCCTTCGTCGAGCAGATTGACGTAGCGGTCGCTGATCTGCAGATCCAGCTCCAGTGACGGAAACCGCTGCAAAAATGCCGGCACCAGCGGCAACACGAAGGTGTGCGACAGCGCCGTAGGGCAGGCCACCCGCAACAACCCGGAGGGCTGCACGTCATCGCGCAGCGACATTTCAGACTCGCCCACCGCATCCAGGATGCGGCGCACCTCCGCGTAATAACGCTCGCCCTCCGGGGTGAGTACCAGCTTGCGGGTGGAGCGGTTGAGCAGCCGCGTTTGAAGATGCTCTTCCAGCGCCGCCACATGGCGGCTGACGTTGGGCTGCCCCAGCCCCAGGTCGCGCCCGGCTGCGGAAAAGCTGCCGGTTTCCACAGCGCGGGCAAAGCAGTTCATCAACAGAAAACGGTCCATGCCTGCCTTCGACTCATGCGTGGGAAGCATGAAAGTTATGCGGTCGCAGGATCTTATCGCAGATCAAGCATGGGGCAATGATGCGCTTACCGAAGGCCCGCCAATGTGGTCGGCCTCCCTCACCAGGAGCAACGCATGTCCCGTCTAGCAGGCAAACGCACCCTTATCACCGGCGGCACCAGTGGCATTGGTCTGGAAACCGCCAAGCAGTTCCTCGCCGAAGGCGCCCGCGTCATCGTCACCGGTGTCAACCCGGACTCCATCACCAAGGCCAAGAACATTCTTGGTTCCGAAGTGCCGGTGCTGCGCGCCGATTCGGCCAGCGTCGCCGCCCAGCAGGAACTGGCGCGGGCCGTCGCGGAACACTACGGCCAGCTCGATGTGGCCTTCCTCAATGCCGGCGTCTCGGTCTGGCTTCCGATCGAGGACTGGACCGAGCAGGCCTTCGACGCGTCCTTCGCCATCAACGTCAAAGGCCCGTACTTCCTGCTGCAGGCGCTGTTGCCGGTGTTGGCCAACCCGTCGTCGGTGGTGCTCAACACCTCGGTCAACGCCCACGCCGGGGTAGCCCGTTCGTCGGTGTACGGTGCCACCAAGTCGGCTTTGTTGAACATGGCCAAGACCTTGTCGAGCGAGTTGCTCGATCGCGGCATCCGCCTCAACGCGGTCAGCCCGGGCCCGGTGGAAACGCCGCTGTACGACAAGCTTGGCATCCCCGACGCCTACCGCGCGCAGGTCAACCAGGACATCGCGGCCACCATTCCGATGGGCCGCTTCGGCACCCCGGAAGAAGTCGCCAAGGCCGTGCTGTACCTGGCCTCGGACGAATCCCGCTGGACAGTGGGGTCGGAGCTGGTGGTCGACGGCGGCCGCCTGCTCAACGGCTGACCATGGCCGCCGTCCTTGCGGCACCGGCAGTGAGGGCGCGCAGCGCCGCTCCTGCCGGCTATGCCAGCGTTGACCGCCTGCCTGCGCAACCGACCGGTGCGCGGGCGCAGGCCCGGCAAAGCGCCCTGCGCGCTGGCACGCACGCAAGGCCCGGCGTCCACTCCGCTGCATGCACGGTGGTCTGCGCGCGCTGCGTAGCCCTGCGCGTCCTTCTGCCATGGATGACGTGCGAATCCATGGCCCTGCGCACGGCCGCCCCTGTAACACCCCTCTCATTGCGACCCAGATAACCCATGTCTACCTCCCTGACCCTGATCAGCCACCCGCTGTGTCCCTTCGTGCAACGCGCGGCGATCGTGCTGCTGGAAAACGCTGCGCCCTTCGAGCGCATCAACGTCGACCTGTCGGCCAAGCCGAACTGGTTCCTGGCGCTGTCGCCCACCGGCAAGGTGCCGCTGCTGCGCATCGGCCAGCCGGACGGTAGCGTGGCAACCGTGTTCGAAAGCGTGGTGATCTGCGACTACCTCAACGACATCAGCGGCAAACCCAGCCTGTATCCCAACGACCCGCTGCAACGCGCGCAGCAGCGTTCTTGGATCGAGTTCGCAACGCCCACCTTTGCCGATGGCTGGCAGTTCCTCAACGCCAGCGACCAGGCTACCGCCGACGCTGCACGCGCCGCGTTCCGCAGCAAGCTGCAAAAGATCGAGGACGTGCTGGGCGAAGGTCCTTACTTCGCCGGCTCCACATTCGGCATGGTCGATGTGGTGTTCGCGCCGCTGCTGCGCTATTTCGACCTGCTGCAGGCGGACATCTCCGCGCCGATCTTCCACGACGTATCGCGTGTGCGCGCATGGCGTACGGCCTTGGCTGCACGGCAGAGCGTGATTTCTGCGGTGGGGCCGGATTACGCCAGCCGCTTCCAGCAGCATTTACAGCGATACGGTGCCCTTCTGGCGCAGTCGATGAGCGTGCCGGCATTGTCAACGGCCGACGCCAGCGCGTAGGGCTGAGTGCGTTAAGGGCCTCGGTCAGTTCCACACATTGCCTCTCCCCCGTACGTGCAGCAGCGACGGGGGACTCCATCCGGGTAGCTTTCTTCTCAGTGGTGTCGTTCATGTGCGCGACCGTGAGGTTATGCGCAAGATATCTCTGGCTACTCTCGATAAACCAAGGCGATCCCGTCAACGACGTCGATCATTCGCTGCACGCCGTCGAGGATGCCGGGCAACGTGCCCCGCTCCCCTTCACCACGTGCCCGCCGTGCATCACAAAATCCACCCGCTCCAGGCGCCGCACGTCCTCGAGCGGCGATGCTGACACGGCAATGATGTCGGCGGCCTTGCCCGCCTCCACCGTACCGATGCGGTTGGACTGGCCCAGCAGATCGGCAGCGGCCACAGTGGCGGTACGGATGGCTTGTGCCGGACTCATGCCCACTTGCTCAACCAGCAGCGCAAACTCCTTGGCGTTGTCACCGTGTTTCGAAACCCCGCTGTCGGTGCCGAACGCAAACTTCACGCCAGCGCGAAACGCGCGGCGGTGGCTGTCGACCATCGCCGCGGCAACCGCTTCTGCCTTCGGGATGGCCGACGCCGGTAGCACACCGGCACGCGCCTGCGCCACCACCGTGACGGACGCCATTTCGGTCGGCACCAGATAGGCGCCGGTGCGCTTGAACAGCGCAATCGCCTCATCGTCCAGGAAGCTGCCGTGTTCGATGGAATCGGCCCCGGCGGCCAGCGCGCCCTTGGTGCCTTCCACAGCATGACTGTGCGCTGCCACCTTGCGACCAAGCCCATGCGCCGTGTCGACGATCGCCTTCATTTCGTCTGCGGTGAACGCGCGGCCCAGCCCACCGGAGACGTCTGATAGCACCCCACCGGTGGCGGCGAACTTGATGACCAGCGCGCCCAGCCCGACCTGCCGCCGTACCGCACGCGTGCAATCGGAGGGGCCGTCGCAAATATTCTCGGCAGTCTCGGCGATGGCGTGAGCATAGGGCTCGGCCAGCCCATTCCTGGGGTCGCCGTGGCCGCCGGTCGTCGAGATGGCGGCGCCGGCATTCACGATCGTCGGCCCGTCGACATCGCCGCGCTCGATCGCGTCGCGCAAGGCGCGGATGCCGTGTGGATCGTCATGCAGATCGCGCACGGTGGTGAACCCCGCCATCAACGTCGCGCGGGCATTGCCCGCCCCGTAGAGAACCTCGTCGGCTGGCTCGGCACTGAGCGCCTTCAGCCGCGAGTTCAACGGGTCGCCGCCGATGCCGAGCAGGTGCACGTGCGCGTCGATCAAGCCGGGAAGGACAAACCGGTCCTTCAGGTCGATCAGCGTCGCGCCGCCCTCCGGCGAGACAAAGCCATCGCGAACCTCGGCAATCTTGTCGTTGCGCACGATGATCGTCGACGCCCCGCGCGGCGCCTGTCCTGGAACCGCCAGCAAGCGCCCTGCGTGGATGTACGTGGTCTTGGGCACAGCAGGCGGCTGGTTCTGAGCAGCGGCCGGCAAGGACATGGCAAACGTCAGCGCCACAGCGATCAACGTCTTCATACGGTTCTCTGCCCTTTCTCGGGGGGGCGCTACACCGGCGCGTTGCTGGCGCTGGCGCACTGGATGATGGAACCCTTCAATCACAACACCGGCTGCGCTCGGCCACCACCATCATTGACGGCGTGTGCAGCGCAGCGCTGCCTGCCGACGAACTGCAACGTCGTGAAACGAAGAGCGCGCATCGTGCGCCGTTGGCTTCAGCAGCACCGCAACGCCTGAAGCGCTATCACTGGCTGATATCGATGCAGCGCTCGATACCCCCATGGTTCCCCACACATCTCCAGGGCCATGGAGATGCCAATGCGGAGGTACCCATGAGCAGTAAGCGGTATGGTCGCAACCGCACCTTCTTGGTGGAACGCCGTGCAAGGCCGCGGCCAACCTGCTCGACCGGCAGGGCGCGTGACTGAGCCAGACCCGGCCTGGCCGAGTGATTGCACTGTCATCTGCACGCATGAGGGCTGGACATACCTGGCTGTGGTGATCGATCTTTTCCCAGGTAGGTTGTCGGCTGGGCGATGCGCGATCGGGCCAAGACCGCGTTAGTCGTGCAGGCCGTGTATCGGCAGCGTTGCGACGCAAGCTCAAGGTGGGTTGCCTGCTTCACTCGGACCAAGGGCCGGTCTATACCAGCAATGCACGACCAAACGCGGTGGCGCCGTGCCTTGCGCCACCGCACGCAAACGGAGCGTAAAGATGACACCAACCCGCAGCATGCGCATGGCACTGATCGCCGCCGTCCTGGCTGGCTGCACAAACGCGCAGCACCACGCCCAGGCCGACGCGGCGCCCACCCCCCAACCGCCACGCAGCGATGCCTCCACGGCCGGTGTCACCACCGCACCGGGCAGGGCCACGCCAGCACCCGGCAACCGTGCAGCCAGCACCGCTGCCGGCACAACGCCCTACCTGTGCGAGCGCGGCGTCAACGCCTGCGCCAGCAGTGGGCCATTGGTGGCCAACACGCAGGCAGAAGCGCGCTGGCTGCTGGCCCACGGCTACCCCTCGCAGATCGAAGCTGCCCGCCTGGGCGGCATGGGCCTGGCCCAGCTAAACGCCGAATCGCAGGCAGGCAACCAGGCGGCAACGGTGCGCTACGGCGTCAAGACAGCGCTGAGCGGCCGCTTCGCGCAAGGCCTGGCCATCCTGAGCAACGCCGCAGCCAGCGGAAACCTCTACGCGTATTACGGCCTGTCCGAGGTCTACGCCGGCAATACCCCGCACACCAATCGCGTGGATAGCGCGGCCTACCTGCGGCTGGCGTACCTGCTGGGCGACCGCAAGGCGTCTACCGCGCTTGCAGCACAGGGCTTGAGCGGCGTCGAACATATCGCCGTAGACGAGCGCGCCGCCTCGCTGTACCAGACATACGCCAAGAACCGGCCACCGTCTCCACGGCCGTTCGACTAAGCCATCACGCCGGCAGGCGTGGCTGCGGTTTGGTCACGCCGCACATGCAGGGCGCAGTACCCCGGGCTGCACGCGTCAACGCACGCGCTCAGCAAACACCCGCGCCCCAATCGCGCGCGCTGTGTCCAGGTGCGATTGCGGAAAGCCCGCATCCGGCACCGTCAACAGCTCGGTGGTGCGCACCGGCGCCCCGCAAAAGCCAAAGATGCCATGGGCAATCTGCGTCTTCATCGCCCCGAAATAGCCGTGGCGCGCATAGGTGCGCTCATCTGCCCCGCCAATCGCCAGCAGGTGCACGTCCAGGTGCTGCAGCTTCTTCACGATATTGCCGTTGGCGTCTTCATCGAACGCCCAGCCCAGCGTAAACACCCGGTCGACCCAGCCCTTGAGCAGCGCCGGAAACGACCACCAGTAAATCGGGAACACCAGCACCAGCGCATCGGCGCGGTCCAGGCGTGCATGTTCGGCCGCCACATCCGCCGGCGCCGCCGCTTGCCCGGCGTACAGCGCGATATCGGCCTGCGTAAAGCGCGGGTCAAAGCCCTCCTGCGCCAGGTCGGCGACCTCAACCGTATGCGCGGCATCCGGCCCCACGATGGCATCGCGCACCTGCGCGGCTACAGCGTGCGTGTGCGAGCGCGGCTCGGGGTGTGCAACAACAAGCAAGGCATGCATGGGCAGTGGCTCCAAAAAGAAATAAAAGCCAAGGCGTTGAGGCAAGCGCAACGTGGCGTTAGGTGATGTCTGTCAGTGCAATACGCACACAGGCGGCCAGACGCAAACGCACGCGTGTGTGCAGGCCAACGCAACAGCGCGGCACCAACGCTGCGCAGCGCCAGCGGCGTATCAGCTCAAAACCGGCGGCAGCCGCCTGGGCGTGATTGGGCAACGGTGGGCGCGGCCCGCAGCGCACCCATGCAAGGCGAACGCGACCGCTCAGTGGATCTCCAGCGCCGCAATCTTGCCGTCCACCAGGCGGAACACATGCTCCAGCTGCAGCGGGCTCTGCGGGAATGCGCCCGACACCTCTGCGGTGACATGCAATGCATCGCCCTGCGCGCGCGCCTCATGCGGCACCGCACGGTATGGCGTAGTGGCCTGCGTGTGCGCCAACCAGGCCGTAATTGCAGCTGCACCCTGATACTGACGGCCTTCATCGCGCACCACCGCATCGGTGGTCAGGTACGGCAGCAGCACTGCCGCATCGCCTTGATTGCTGGCAGTAAAAAAGCAGGCAACCGCATCCGGCAGGGCAGGGGTCATGGCGTGGTCTCCAGTGCAAACGGGTATGCCATCATCGGGAGCGGCATCACCGCCCGCAAGAACGCACGCAAAGGTAAGTCACGCACCCATGGGAAAGCCGCACACCCCAGACACCGCCGCCTGCGATGTCGAAGCCCTGCTCAAACTCATCGAAGGCCGCTGGAAACTGGTGCTGCTGTTTCACCTGTTCGACGGCCAGGTACAGCGCTATTCCGATCTGGAACGCCTGGTGCCCGGCATCTCGCAAAAGATGCTGGCCCAGCAACTACGCCAGCTCGAACGCGACGGCCTGGTACTGCGCACCGTCTACCCGCAGGTGCCGCCGCAGGTGGATTACCGGCTGACGCCATGGGGGCAGGCGCTGTGCCCTACGTTGGATGCTGTGCTTATCTGGGGTGAGGCGCGGGAGAAGTTGCCAATACTGCCGGCGCAGTAATCGCGCGAGCATATTGCTGTCGTATGTCGCCCTTAAAAAACGGGCACAGCACTGCGCATGTTGCCAACTAATTGGCCCAGACAACCCACCAGTGGTCTTGCAGTATCTGCCCTCTCGCGCGCTGCAACCAGGCTTGTGCGGCCGACATAATCGGCCTAGCGTCGCGTAGCCACCATTCGGGTGGCGAGGGAGGTCACACGCATGGCAACCAACGAGAAAACCGGCCCCAAAGCGGCAAAGGCGGCTAGCAAGGTCTTGAAAAGTGGTAGCACCGGCAAGGATTCAAAAACAGCGGCCGCGTCCGCTTTGAGTCAAGCGCCCGATAAGAAGGGCAAAAAGAAATAAGCGAGCGCTGCAGTAAATCGGTAGAGGCGCTCACGCAAAGACGGGCGCCTCTAGCTATGCAATTAGTGCGCGCAATCACAGCGGATGACACCGCTGATACAAAATGCCGGGTACCCCGATGACAAAATCACTACATAACGGTAGTGTGCGGACTGAAACGGGGGTTTTATGCATGGGATGCAAACGGGGAAGTGCCGGGTTTACAGCTTTGCGGTCACTGCCATGCCCGCTTGAGCTCGCTAGGGGGGGGGGGCGCTTTTTTGCCATGCGTAACGGTATGCCCCGGCTGCTGTCGCACCAGACACAAAAGATACTGAGCGGTTTGCGCAAGACAAGCCGACTGTGCTGGTAAATGGTTTGCAGCGGCTAGAGATAATTCAGGTAGTGCAAATGCACTAGGCTGTCCACGTCGTGGAAGCGCGCCTTTGAGCGTGAGATAATTAAAAAAATTAAAATATTTATGATTGAAGATGCAAACTTAAAGCGGAGTCAAGGATGTTCAAGATTCAAAATGTAGAGATCACAGGGTTCTGGGGTTTCAAGAAGATCGATGCAAGCTTTAACGAGGAAGTTAACATAATAATAGGGCAAAACGGCACAGGTAAGACCACCTTCATGAACATTCTTCAGTCGGTTTTGGCTGTTGATCCGGAAGGGATGTACGAATATTCCTTCGACACCATAAAAATAACGTTGGCCGAAGGAAGTAGAAGGCGCACAATAAAAGCAGAGCGGAAAGAAAAGAAAAATTTCCCTTTTCCTTTCATCGAATATCATATATCAAATAGAGCTTACTCTTTGCCGCTTTATATCGCTGACGATCATAGGGCTATGCCCATCATGTTTCGCAAAAGATCAGTAGAGCAAGTGCAGCGAATCAGAAGCGATCTGGATGAGATAATTTCAATATCTTCTTTGTCAGTGCATAGAGCGGAGCTTGATTCCGATCCTGATGCGCGAGAAAGGCCTCGTGGGAAAAGTATTTCTGCAGTTGATGCACGGCTAAATCTTTTAATAAACAAGCTGACTCAATATCAACTTGAGCTGTCGGACAGTGCTAGAAATGTTTCTGCGACATTACAGAAAGATGTTTTGACATCTTTGCTTTATGCTACGAAAGATAAGCATCAAACCCGGCGTTACTCAACAGATTTTGATGAAGAAAAAGAGAGGGTTGCTCTAACGGCTGCGTACAAGCAACTTGGACTAAATGGAAGCGATGTACAAAAGAAAATTAACGAGCACGTGGCCGCAATCGGTTCTGCAGTTAAGAAATTAAAAGAAGTATCGAAAAGCCCTACTCCTGCTACATCTAAAGATTTTGCAATTGATATTGGCGCCCTCGAAGCCCTCCGTTCCACACAAGATGTTGTAAGAATGTCTTTGGATGCAGAGGTAAAGACAACCGAAATTTTTAGGCAGACGCAATTATTCACCGAGACATTGGCCGACTTTATAAAAGACAAGTCTTTTGATTTTGTTTCAGGATTGCTGAGAGTGAGGTCTCCGCAAATATCAATTTCTAAACTGTCTTCCGGTGAAAAGCAGTTGCTAATTCTGCTCATTGAAACACTTCTGCAAAGGCGTGTTCCTTACATATTTCTTGCTGATGAGCCTGAGCTTTCTCTCCATATATCATGGCAGCGAAACATAATAAGTGCGATTAGAAAGCTTAACCCAAATGCGCAGGTTATAGTCGCAACTCATTCGCCTGAAGTCGCTGGAAAGTTCAAGAGTTCTCTACTCGATATGGAGGACCTTGCAGATGCCTGAGCTGAGCTATTCCGACGATGCTATAAATATAAAAAATAGTTTCTATAAGGTGAATGCGATCGCTTATGTTGAAGGTGATGATGATTTGATGTTCTGGGACGAAATATTTTCACGCGTGCCTAAGTTTAAGGTGGAAATTGAGCAGCTTGGCAGCTGTAGCGCTTTGGACGAGATGATCGAGAAAATCGAAAGTGGATCAATTAATGCGATCGCGGCCAGAGATAGCGATTATCTCAAGGCGCAAGGAAAGCTATCACTGTCGCCGCGAGTTTTATACACGCATGGCTATTCAATTGAAAACTCATTGATAAGCGAAGCTAGCGTTATCTATGCGTTGAGGTCGTTATGCAGGGATCCTAAGATATCAGTTGATGTCGTCAAGGAATGGATGGCGGAATTGCAAAGTAATCTTCGTGAGCTGACTATTCTTGATTTGGCAGCTTCTATATCTAAGACTTACGTTTCTGTACTCGGTGATAACTCATCTAGATTCACCACCAGCAGTAGTAGTCATGTCATTTGTGTTAAAAAATGCGCTCAGGTCGCTACAGTTGCGGCTTCTAAAATACCCGAGCATGAGCTTTCTAAGGCCGTTTCCATTATTAATAATTTTACTGTCATTGAAATCATTAGAGGGCACTTCTTGTTGAGTAACCTTCAAAAATTCATAGTTAAAATTGGTGCAAAACTAAATAAAAAAATTTCACTGTCGTATGATTCACTTTATTCGGTTCTTTTGCTTTTTTTTGCGCGTAAACTTGACGACAAGAGTTCGCGAGAAGCTGATTATGTTAATTCAGCTAAGCTTGCCGTGGAAGATATGTTGTAGAAGTAGAAATGGTTTTTTAGTTTCATTGGGACCATAATTTTCTAAATTGTAATTTACATTAAAATGTATTGCTTGGGGTTTTGGATCTTGGGCAGTAACAAATAAGGCGGCGAACAATTCGGCGTTAACAAAACTGTGCATTATTTCGTCGGTCTAAAATGCTTGGGTGCCATATGGAAAATGTGATGCAACGCAACCAATTGTTGGAGACGATCATCTATGCAGATCGTGGCTATATTGCTGACATGTATGAGTCGTTGACTGGGATGCATCCACAAACAACCATTACAAAAAACCAGGGGAAGAAGGCTGGCGCTTCAATTCAGCTCTTCTCGGCAGAGCTCTCTGCAACTGAAACACGCTCATATGCGATATCGTCTAATCAAATGCTTGCTGAGATATTGCCTTTTCTTGAGGAGGATTCTGAAATTTATGGTGATGCACTTGCAGAGAAAATGGCGTCAAAGATTGGCTGGACTCACGGAACACTTACAATTCTTTCCACTTCAACCAGCTTTACAAAGCGTGACACAGGGGAGTCGATAACAACCGCGAAAGATCAGTTCTTCTGCATCAATGGAAAAAATGGGTTAGATATAGCACTTGTTTCCAATCCCAGCTACTTCGCCCACGGCTTAGACACCTTATTGCGCATGCAAAAAACGGCGCTGAGCCATCTTTCCATTCCAGTACGCGCATATGTGCGGATATTTTCAGCCAAGACCTACACTCCTCAGTGGGTTGCAGTTCCTCTTTTAATTAAGGAACGGGGAAGTGAAAGATAGGGATTTATTGGGCGGACGCCGTTTAAGGTAGTAAAGGGTCAGTAATAAGGGGTTAGGGTCATTTCTAATCGGTGCAGATAATGGAATCTGCTTACCCAGGTAAGGGGGTTAGGTTCAATTATTTGGTCTACAGATTCTGATTCGGGGTCAGGTTTGCTTACCCACCCAAACACCGCTGCCACCCACCCGCAGCAGCCGACACCTGCTCCCACCCATTGCGCAGCCGCCTCATCGCTTGCCCGCCCACGTAGGCATAGCCAAGCTGCTTGGCTTCTGCAGTGCCTAGGCCCGGTAAGGCAATGTCGGAATCCGACGGAGCAGGGCGCCCCTGACGCTGTGCTTCGTTGCGCAGCATCATGTTCTCGACGCTTTGGCAGTAATGCACCATGCCCGGATGCAGATGCGCGCGGTATTGCTCGCAATTGAAGGGCGTGGTGTCGCGCGCCATCGAGTTGTACGGCTGCCGCGCTGGCGCGATGTACTTGTTCGTAGCGTGCCAGTGGCAGAGCGCATGTTTTGTGCACCCGCCGGCTGTACGAACGCGGCTGCGCACAACACTGACGTTGCCAGCACGATGCATCGCGTGGTGATGTTGATCCTGTCCATGGTGTTCCCCCTGTACGCACTGATCCTCGCCCCACGCGTTGCCTACGCGTGTGGATCAGTCCGCTTGGTAGTTGCCGCGCACTGGATGGATCAACCGGCGCCCTGCATGCATCGAAGAAAACGTACTACCCACCAGAGCCTAAATCACCCAGCACATCATCCACCTGCTCAGCTATCTGCTGCAGACAATGCGCCCACTGCTGCAGCGGAATGGCGGGCATGCCCATGGCGCCTTCCTCGCGCGTGCGCGGTGTGGCCAGCGTGGCGAGTAGCTGCAGTTGGTCGCGTACGCGGAGCAGGTGGTATTGCGTGCCTTCGGACATCCAGTAGCCGGGTTCGTTGTGCATGCCGCTCTCCTTGCCGTGAGGCAGCTCCCGCTGCACAACGCAGCGGGATGCCGGGAGGCTAGAAACCGCACACAGCCGGCGGGCTTATTCCCCTTGCGGGTTTTGTATTCGCCGCCCTCCCGGCGTAGGAACGCCGAGCAGTGCCAAGCCAGATGGCCGAGCACAAAAAACCCACCAGAAATCGGAGGTGGGTACCGCTGTGTGGGGAGTTTCTAGGCTCCGGCTGGAAGTGTGCGGGTGGCGCGAGGCAGGGTCAAGCTGAGCTGACTGTCCGGGTGCGGAGAAGCCGCCTACATAAAAAATTTTCTTGCTAAGCGCAGCACTGCAATGAGTCGCCGCAACCAGTTGACACACCACCCAACGCGTAGCAATCTCGCTGCAAGGAGCCTAGAAACTCCTCACACAGCGGCACCCACCTCCGTCAGACCGGTGGGTTTTTTGTGCCTGCAGTTTCTTGCAGGCGTAACCGGCGTGACTCTTGCGTCGGAAAGCGGCGAATGCGCATCCCTTTGGGAAGAACGCCTGCCGTATGTGTGCGGTTTCTAGCCTCCCGACATCCCGTCGCGTCGTGCGACGGAGCTTGTTCGTCAAGGAGGGCTTTACCATGCGTCGATCCACGTCCAGTCCCAAGCCATCGCGCAAGCGCGCCACGGTGCCGCCGCCTACCGAAGTTGTCTGGCGCTCGCTGGATCCTTCGATCCCCCCGCGGCGCTACCTCGAGCGTACGCCCATCCCCGAACCCCGCGCCGAACCCCGCACACCACGGCGGCCCGGCCGGCCGCGTGCGCCGCAGCAGTGCACCGTTGGCTATGGGTACTATCCCGACAGTCACCAGCGCATTCCCACCCTGCGCCTGCGCGGCCGCTGGCTGGAACAATTGGGCTTTGCCGTCGGCAGCAAGCTGCACATCCGCCAGCGCGATGGCGAGCTGGTCATCAGTGTCGTAGACCCACATTGATCACGCCGCAGCGCATGCGCGCACCGCATGTGCCCGGCCCGTTGCTGGAGACGTCGCATGATGAATGAGGGCATGACCGGCGCGTCGCGTGCAGACCGCCATGGTGTCATCGGCCAGGTGGTCGCGGCACGCGCGCACGCCGCAAGCGCGGTGCCGGGTGAGCGCTACGGCAGCCGCCCGTGGCGCCACCGCAGCGCCTACGCCATGCGCGAGCTGCCGGCCCGCGCGCCCGCGGCGGGTATCTACGCGCTTGGCCGCGTCACCACACGCTGGCACGTGCGCGAGGAGCGCGCGCCGGCCAGGGAACGCTTCGACCAGGCGGTGGTGCAGCTGCAGGCGGAGCTACTCACCTACATGCGGCGGCGCCTGCGCGACCCGCATACCGCCGCCGACCTTGCCCAGGAAACGCTGTTGCGCCTGCTGGCCTACCGCAACACGCCAGACATCCACAGCTACAAGCTGCTGCTGTACCGCATTGCCCACAACGTGGTGCTGGAGCACTGGCGCACGCGCCACCGCAGGCACGCTGCCCGCCACGTGCCGCTGGAGGACAGCGAACCGCTTGCCGCCGCCGGCACGGCGGTGGACCAGCTGGTGGACGCCCGCCGCACCCTGCAGCACCTGCACGCCCACACGCTGCCCGCGCTGCCGCCCAAGTGCCGGCAGGCCTTCATGCTCAACCGCTTCGACGGCCTCAGCTACCCCGAGGTGGCGGCGGTGATGGGCATCTCGGTCAAGATGGTGGAAAAACACATCAGCCGTGCGCTGGCCGCCTGCCGTGCGGCCGTGGGGGAGTGATGCCGGCACATTGCGCCGCCGACCATTGGGGCGCATCCCGCCGTGCGGTGGTACCACGCAGTGACGCTTGTCAGGTGTGAGGAAACAGACGCCAAGGCACCGCCGCTGACAGCGCCGCCGAGATGGAACCTGCGGCACTCTCCGCCAACGCATCGCGCAGTGGATCGGTGCTGCCGCCGGCGCTGCCGTTCGGCATGGCGTCTAGCCGCCGGCGCGCTATTGGGCGATGAGATCGAAGGTGTTGCCATCCGGGTCGGTGAGGGTCGCGTAGCGGATTTGCGGCAATGCAACGGTCTGCACGAGCGTTGCCCCAAGCGCAACCAGGCGCTCGGTTTCGCTGTCCAGATCAGGCGACCTCAGATCGACATGGACGCGGTTGCGTTGGGTCGGCACGTGGTCGATCTTCTGAAACTGGAACAACGGCAGGTCTGGCGACGCGGCCAGCTGCACCACCGTGCCGTAGTCGTTGGCAACGGCGGTCTTCAGGGCGCGTGACCACCAGGCGGCCAGTGCCTGCGGGTGGGCGGTGTCGATGGTGACTGCGTGGATCTTCATGCAGGTGTCCTTGTCATGGGGTTCGGTCAGCGGGCGCTGTCGATGAGGGAGCCGCCGTCGGGCGTGAGGCTCGACCCGGTAATGAACTGGCTGTCGGTGCTGGCCAGAAACAGCACGACCGGGGCAATGTCTTCTTCCGGCGAGCCGTAGCGGCCCAGCGGATTGGTGGGCGCCGGGACGTTGGCCTCTGGCCCCCACGTTTGCGCAACCGGCAGGATGGTGTTCACCGTGATCTTGTCCGCGCCCCATTCGCGGGCGGCAGTGCGGGTGAGGGCGCGGATGGCTTCCTTGGCCATGTTGTAGGGGCCGTAGCCCGCCATCCCGACCACGCCGGCCATCGAGCCGAAATTGATGATGCGGCCGGCGCCGCTTGCCTTGAGGTAGGGGTAGGCCGCCTGCATCGCGCGCAGGTATGCCACAGGGCCAAGATCAAGGTTGCGCTGCAACTGCTCCACCGACAGTTCAAGGATCGAGGAGAACGGCACGCTCGGGTCGAAGGCGTTGTTGACCAGGATGTCGATGCCGCCGTAGGTGGCGGCCACCGTGTCGATGGCTGCGGTGAGCTGAGCGGCCTCGCCGATGTCGCAGACAATGCCAAGTGCCGTGCCGCCTGCAGCAGTGATGTCGGCAACCACTGCATCCACGTTTGCGGGGGTGCGCGAGAGCACGGCGACCTTTGCGCCTTCTGCGGCGAACAGCTTGGCGGTTGCCCGGCCAATACCGCGTCCTGCACCGGTGACGATGGCCACCTTACCGTTGAGTCGGGACATGATGTTCTCCTTCGGGGATCAGGGTGTGCTCAGGGACGTCGCGACGACCGCGGCATACGGTGATGCGGGGTGGCGTGCGACGTTCTGGGTAGTGAACGAGGCCACCAGCACCACCAGCCCCAGTGCCGCCGGAATGGCGCCCTTGGGGGTGCGCGCGCCCAGATGGGCCATGCCGGACAAGAGCAGGTGATAGCACATGCCGGCGTAGGCCAGCTCGCTCAGCACGAGGTTGACGCGCGACAGGATCACCAGTGGGCCGAGCAGTTTGATGGCGATCATGAAAGGCACCAGCAGCGGCGCCGAATACCCCAGCGCTGCCTGCGCCTTGCGCACGCCATCGCCTTTTGCCAGATACACGGCGGCAGAGGTCAGATAGAGCGCCGACAGCAACGCGGTGCTGATCCAGTATGTGTAGAGGGTGTTCATGGGGTTCTGCGGTGCGACAGGTGGTTGCCAGGTGCGCGCAGAATGTCGTCTAAGATGACGCTTGAAAAGTAGGATGAATATCAGGCGCTTAGTATGAAAAAGCAGACCAATGCAGCGGGCGCACTCAATATGCACGAGGAAATGCGCCGTGCCTTTGCACTGTTGTCGGGTAAATGGAAACTGGAAATCATGTGGCTGCTCAATCAGCGGGTGTATCGCTTTGGCGAGTTACGCAAGGCGATTCCCACCATTACCCAGCACATGCTCACCGCGCAGTTGCGCGAGCTGGAAGCCGATGGCCTGGTGTCGCGCACCGTGTATGCCGAAGTGCCGCCACGCGTTGAGTACGCAATCACGCCAAAGGCGCGTGGGCTCGGGCCGACGATGGAGGCGCTGACGGCATGGTGGCAGGAACACGGCACCACCATTGCCAAGCGCCCGACCACACGCGGGCGCAAGCCGCGCGCTTAGGGTGTGCTGGACGGAGCGGCTGCTGTTTACCTGGCTGCTCGCTGTTTCCATGCAGCTGCACCCGCCCCTCATCCGGCCCTGCGGGCCACCTTCTCCCCCGTGGGGAGAAGGGAAGTGCCCGACATGGATAGTGTGAAACACCAACGCCCCGACTTGATCGGGGCGTTGGTATGTCCTTATAGCGGTATCGCAGCTGCCATCTACCGCAGACGATTCCCGCTAAAAGGGCTTCCAGTCAGTGGCAGCCTCACCATGCGTTTGCTCATCAGCAGTGCCGGACATGGGACCGTAGCGGTAACCGTTTGCACGCTTACAACAACGCGCTTAATTACACCACGCGTTCCTGCGGCGCAGCGCTTACTTGGAAGCGTCGCGCACCTTGTCGGCCACTTCGCCGGCCTTGGCCTGCACCTTGCCGACGTTCTTTTCGGCGGCGCCTTCCAGCTCGGTGCTCTTGTCGCCGGTGACGCGGCCGATGGCTTCCTTGACCGAGCCCTTGACCTGCTTGGCGGTACCTTCGATACGGTTCTTATCCATGGGATGTCTCTCGTAAGTTGGGGAACCGGTCCAGTCTGTGCGGGCCGGTGTGAGCATGGTGTGCGCTTGCGCCCGGATGGCCCAGTTGCGAATGCACTAGGCGCGTTAGTGCATTCGTGCCAACCGCACGCAGTTACTTCTTGCGCGTGGCGGGTTTGGCACTGCGGCCGGCAAAACCGCGTTCGCGGGCCCACACGATGGCTTCGCCGCGGCTGTGCACGTCGATCTTGGAATACAGCGCCGCCACGTGATTGCGCACCGTATTGGGCGAAACGCCGAGTTCCTGTGCGATTTCCTTGTCGGCCAGGCCTTCGGCGATGAGCCCGAGCACGTCGCGTTCGCGGCCGGTGAGTTCGGCGATGCCGCAGCCGGTGGTCTGGCTGGGGCGGTTGGCGCGGCGCACGTTGGCGAGCTTTTCCAGCAGGGTCTGGCTGAACCACGAGGCGTCCTGCATCACCGCTTCGATGGCGGTGACCAGTTCCATCTCGGTGCGTTTGCGGTCGGTGATGTCCATCAGCGACAGCAGGTAGCACTGCACGCCGTGGATGCTCACGGTCTCTGCGGAAATCAGGCAGTCGAGCTGTTCGCCGTCCTTGCGCGCAATGGCGTATTCCACATTGAGCATGCTGCCGCTTTCCTGCAACGCGCGATAGAACTGCTGATACGCCTGGCGGCTGGGAAACAGGCCGATCTCATCGATGGGCCGGCCGACGATGTCTTCGGTGGCGTACTGAGTGATCTGCGACACCGCGTCGTTGATTTCCACGATCTGCAAGGTGTCGGCATTGCACATCAGCGTGGGTACCGGGGTGATGCGAAACGCCTTGGCGAAGCGCTCTTCGCTCTGGCGCAGCGCCACTTCGGCGCGCCGGCGTGGTTCCAGGTCCATGAAGGTAAACAGCATGCAGGCTTCTTCGCCGATTTCGATCGGCTGGCCTGCCACCACCACCAGTTTGGTGGTGCCGTCGGGCAGGCTGAGCTCGGCCTGCATCTGCGGAATGGTGGCGCCTTCATTGAGCCGCTCCAGCGCCAGCTCGCGGCGGTCGGCCATTTCCATCACATCCACTTCGAACACGCTCTTGCCCACCACCGCTTCGCGCGTGTAGCCGGTCATTTCCAAAAAGCCCTGGTTGGCCTTGATATAGCGCTTGTCCTCGAGCCGGCAGATGCAGGCCGGCGCGGGATTGGCGTTGAATGTGCGTTCGAAGCGCTGCTCGGCGCTGGCCCAATCGCTGGCATCGGCCACGATCAGCACCAGGCAATCCGGTTGGCCTTGCGCGTCGGTGAGCACCAGGCTGCGTACGCGGTGCACCCATTGCGCGTCGGTGTCTGCGCGAAACACCTCCACCACCACGTCGTTGAAGACCTCGCCAGCGATGACGCGGTCGATGGGGTAGTTGCCGGCGCTCAGGCGATGGTTATTGCGATACCGCAGCTGGAAACGCGCGCGGTAGTCGCTCACCGTGGCGCCCAGATCCGCCACTTCGGTTGCACCATGCATCGCCAAGGCGGCTTCGTTCGCCCAGGCGATCGACTGGTCTGGCTCGATCAGGATCACCCCTTCGCTCAGGCCGGTGATGATCTGCTGCAACTGGCGGCGATTGGTGGAACTGGGCGGGCTGCTTGGCGGCGCCGCTTCACTGGCTGACGACATGGGTTTACCTCAGGCAAACGACGGCGATGAAAACCAACAGTGGCGGCACACGGTAGCGGCTGCCTGACGCGAATGCACTAGCCGTCCTGGTGCATTCGGCTCAGGCAGCGCGGGGGCGCGGCTTACACACTGGCCGCCCTTTCCAACCGCAGTGAGACATTCCATGGCACAGGTCGTCCGCCATTCCTCGCTGGCCCCCAGGATGTCCTGGGGCGCCGTGCTCGCCGGCTGCACGTTCGCGCTGGTGACCTATCTGACGCTGAGCGTGCTGGGCACCGCCATCGGCGCATCCACCATCGACCCGCTGCGTGAGGCCAACCCGGTCAGCGGGCTGGGCACCGGCGCCGGCATCTGGCTGGCGTTGAGCACCTTGATCTCGATCGCGGTGGGCGCATTTGTCGCCGGCCGCCTGGCCACCGTGCGTGGCGGCCTGCACGGCTTGCTCAGCTGGGCAGTGACCTCGCTGATCACTACCTGGCTGGTGGCCGCACTGGCCAGCAGCGCGGTGGGCGCGGTGTCGGGTGTGGTCGGCAAGGGCCTGTCGCTGACCGGCCAGGGCATCGCCGCTGCCGCCCCGGCGCTGGGCAATGGCGTGCAGGAAGAACTCAAGCAGCAGGGCATCGAACTGGATTGGGGCGACCTGCGCGGCCAGCTGGACAAGGTGCTGCGCCAGACCGGCAAGGCCGAGCTGAATCCCGAGCGTCTGAAGACCCAGGCCGAACACGTGAGCAACGACGGCAAGGCCACCGCCAGCGACGTGGCGCAGACCCCGCAGGCGGCGTCGGATGAACTGGCCGCCTGGTTCGACCGCGTGCGTGCCCAGGCCAGGCCGGCCATCGATGCGGCCGACCGCGATGCGTTGGTCAACCTGATCGTGGCGCGCACCGGTAAATCGCGCGCAGAGGCCGAGCAGATTGCCGACAACTATGCGCAGAGCTACCAGAAGGCGGTGGCGCAGTACGAAGCGCTCAAGCGCACTGCCGAGCAGAAGGCCCGCCAGGCCGGTGATGCGGCGGCCCGTGGTGTCTCGCGCGCTGCCTGGAGCACCCTGGTGTTGCTGCTGCTGGGCGCCGGCATCGCCTTCGCCGCCGGTCGCGCCGGCCGCCGTACCGACCCCGTGCTGGAGGTGTAAGCCACTGCGGTAACGGCGACGGTGGGGACCGTCGCCGCTGCACGGAGGTGATCGTCAACGCGTCATGCGCCACGTTCGCAAGGAGTGGGACTGAGCAAGGCACTGGGGCAACCCTTCCCGGCGACGGATGCCGGGACTCGCTCGGCACCGGGCCATTCTGGGGTGGCCCGGTATTTTTGTTTCGGCAGTTGCGCGCTTGAAAGCGCGGCGGCGGACGTTGCGCTGACTGTGGACAAACCGGCGCCATGTCACGACCACCATGACAGCTCAGCGCTGTTGCTGCTTCACGTACGCCTGCACGTCTTCCAGGGTCACGCTGCCGCTGTGGCTGCGGTCGATCTGCTCGAAATGCGTCGCGACGAAGCCCAAGCCCTGGGCCTGCGCCTGCTGCTTGGTGATGGCATTGCGGTGCGCCAGCGCGCCGTTGGCACCAAGCGTGCTGCTGATGCGCTGCTGGGCCTGGCTCTCCAGTGTGTCGCCAATGCTGTCTGCCGCTGCGGGTTCGGCGGTGGACTGCGGCTTGGGCAGGAATGGTCCATCGATGCCGCCGTGACGCGCGGCAGTGCTGACGGTGGAGACGCGTTGCATGGGCAGCGACTGCGCGCGGACCGCGGTGGTTGCCAGCGCAAGCAGGGCTGCAGTGCACGAGAGTGAGAGTAGGACGCGCATCAGGAGTTCCTCGCAAGGGAGAAGGGCGGCACGCTCACCGCGTTGCAGCGGTGGTGGTGGCCGTTCTGGCGGGCGCTGTGCCGATGTTGCGGTTGTCCGGCCAGGGTGAGTCCAGCAGCGCCAGCGGTACCGCGTCTTCAATTGCTGTGTTGGCGTAATAGTTGGTGAGGTCGGCCTTGAGCTTCGCGCGCGATGCATCATCGAGATAGATCATGTGGCCACCTGCGTACGTGGCGACCAGAACATTGGGGTTGAAATCACGGATGGTGCGCAGCCGTGCGAGCTGTTTTTCTGTGCTGTAGAACGGTGTGGCGAGGTCGTGATAGCCGCTGAGCGCAAGCACCTTGAGCGCAGGATTCAGACGCAATGCGCCAAGCAGGTCGGGCAAGGTGTCCGGTGCGAGCCTGCCTGCATGGCGAAAGTCCCAGGTATTGATGATGTCGTCGTTGAGCGACACATAGCTGGCGTTGGGCGCGCTATAGCCCAGATACTGCGGAAACTGCAGCGCCAGTGCGTTGCTCAATGGTTGTTCGATCAATATGTCAGAGGGATCGCCATCGGTCTTCAGGCGCGGATCGGTAGTGGGCATGCTCACACGGCCGTCGTAGCGGCCGATGGTGGTACCGGGCAGCAAGCCCTGGTTGAACGATTTCAACGAAAAATAGCCTTGCAGCGCCTGTTTGCTGAGCCCCGACAGCGGCCGCCAACGCGTCAGCACGCGCGCATCCGGAACCACCGGCTTGCCCAGGAGGGTGGGGAAGCCGAACTGGCTCAGCACCCAGGTGGGCCCGTAACGCTGAAACTCGTCGTGCACCACGCTGACGAAGGCGCGCATCTGCAGCGCATAGAATTCATCGCTTGCCGTCACTTCGGTCTGC
Organism: Xanthomonas sp. CFBP 7698; assembly: GCF_003600855.1. Classification (NCBI taxonomy): domain Bacteria; kingdom Pseudomonadati; phylum Pseudomonadota; class Gammaproteobacteria; order Lysobacterales; family Lysobacteraceae; genus Xanthomonas; species Xanthomonas sp. CFBP 7698. Next base: position 134,327 of record NZ_PRDN01000004.1, on the reverse strand, counting down.
TTGTGATACGCCGCAACGGCTGCGTAGCTGGGGAAATAGCCGCCGATCGTGTCGCCGCTGTACTTCATGCCTTTTGCGTAATCCGGGTAATACAGTCCACCGGAAAACGTGGCATCGGCGTAATAGTTGAGGATCGACGATTGCAGGATGATGCCGGTGAGCTGCACGCCGGCCGATTCCAATGCCAGCGCCAGCATGGTGGAGCGCGTGGTGCCGTACGATTCGCCGAACAGGTACAACGGCGCGCCGCTGCGTCGATTGGCTTGCAGATAGCGCTGGATGAAATCGCGCATCACCTGCACATCGGCATCGCTGCCCCAGAAGCTGGCATTGGTGTTGGGGAGGATCGCCTGCGACAAGCCGGTGCCGGGCGGGTCGATAAACACCATGTCGGTGCTGGCGATCAGGCTTTCTGCGTTGTCGACCATCGGGTAATTGGGCCAGCTGCCGAAGGCGGGCGCAGCGGTGGCCATGCGCTTGGGCGCGAACGAGGCAAGGTGCAACAGCGATGCCGATGCGCCGGGCCCGCCGTTATAGAAGAACGTGAGCGGCCGCGGCTTGCCGCTACGCGCAGGTGCGGTGTAGGCCACATACGACATGCTGGCTTACGCTTGCCCTGCGGGATTGCGCGCGATCAAGTGGCCGGTGCGCACGCTATAGGGCAGCGTTTGGCCGTTGCCACGCCACACGTAGTGCATCAGAGCAGAGCGCTCGTTGGCCACACCGGCATCCAGCCCGGCGTCGGCTTTGGACGAATAGGCGATGCGATCAACGTAGGTCGTGTTGCCGTTGGCAGCGGCCACGCGCTGCTGCGCGCCTGCGCCGGGCGCAATGGCAAGCAACAGACCAGACAGGAACAGAAGCGGGCATTGCACGAAACCGGCATTGCGCTGGGACATGGTGCACCTGTGTCGGGAGGACGTTGCATACGGGGCGGTTGTGCGCGGCCTGCTGCGCCGCGTTATCGCAAACCTGGGCGGCACGCATATGCACTAAAAAATTGGCGCAGCGCGCGGATCAGGCCGGTGTCGACTCTGTGGAAGCAGACCGTTGCGCCATCCACGCCGACACGAAGCCACGGCAGCGCACGCGAAGCGAGATGCTGACCGTGCAAGCCCGCTGCAACGAGTTGTGACCGATTCGACGGCTAGGCGTCATGGCGCGGGAGTGTCGTGTCTGGCCTGACGCGCGCGTGGCAACCCCGCGCGTCGGCTAGCCACTTGTGCCCCTAGACGCGATGCGCCGCTTTTACGTGCTCATCCTGCTGTTGCGTGACAGCTTGCTGACCTTGCGTCGCGAGCGTGCGTTGTTCCAAAAGTGCCAGCTCCCGAAATGAGGTTTCCACGGGAGTGGCGATCGCCTGCGCTGCGGGCATCTGCGCACGCAGGTGCGCGGGGTCGCTGAGTTCACCCTGGACGATGAAGACATGCTGTGCCTGATTGGCGTGTTTGCCTTGCTCGCTCAGCATCACATGGTCGACGCGCTGCAGGCCATTGGCCACCGCCAGATTGGTCAGGCTTGCCGTCATGCAAGCGGTCTTCTCGTTGGACTCGGTTCCGACCTGATTGCCCAGCGCTGCGACGCCTGCGCGGCATTGTTGATGCAGCGCGTAACGGGGATGGCCAGGCTGGTCCGGCGTCGGCGCATTGTCTGTTGGGCCAGCCGCCCCGAAGAAGCCAGATGTACGCGGCGCCGCAGGCACAACCGCGGGTGTCTGCAGAGATGGCTGGATGGCCTCTTTGGGTGACAGACCATGCTGCCCTACGTTTACCTGATCACTCCAGGCAAGCTTTCCCTCATGATCCATGAGGATCAACTTGCCTTCTTTCAGTGCGTCACCTACCAGCTGCGCAAGCTGCTCTTTGGACGCGCCGGGGTGGGCTGCGGCGATACCTCTACCGACCTGGTTGTTGTACAGATCCATCGCCTCGCGGTTTGCAGGATTACCCGGCATTCCTTCGTGCGCGGTGGCAAACGACTGCGCCCATTCGTTGCCGAATTCCTTGGCGAGCAGCGCATTCCAGTAGGTATGGCGAAAGGCATCGCGGTGCCCGTCATTGAATTGCCACTCTGTGGCGCGCTCCTTTGGAATATCGTCAGGCACCGGTTGGTCCGGGACATGCCGCTTGCTCTCGCGAAACGCAAGGTCTTGGGTTTCTTTAAGTTCTGACAGTCCCTGGAGGCCCCTGCTCCAGGTCATCTCGTCTATGAGCTTTCCTTCGGTCCTGGTGATCTTGATCGAAGGCGAAAACGGGATATCCACCATTCCCGCCAATCGGGGGTGATAGTGAATCACTTGGTCGGCTTGCACCTGGAACTGGCTGCGAATCCGATCCAAATCAGGTTTGTCCGACATCCTTGTGCTCCTGGTTAACCTTGGACGGTGTGGCGGCTGATGACTTTCCCGTCCTGGTATTGAATATCGTACTCCTGTGTATCGCCTGCGAAGGGCGAGATGCCAAGGTAGTACGCATCCGTCGAGGTGGTTTCACCCTTCTCGGTGTAGTCAGGCTGACCCAACAGCGCGATGACGTCTTCCCTGCGCATCCCCACATGGATGACCTGTTCTAGCGCTTCCGTCATGTAAATGCGCTTGTTCTCTTCAAGGCCGACGCCGCGTTGCGATTTCCACACGGTTGCATCGAAGTCTTGTGTCGTTTGCATGGTGCACGCCGTCAATGGTGTGAGGAATAAAAGGACCGCGAGCGCAATAACGCGCGCCGATTGGACATGCGTGTGCAGTGAGTGCATTTTCCATCCAAGATGTTTGGCAAATGCCAGCCCGTGGAGGTTGCCAGATGCATCGTCAGGATTCCATTCGCGCATTTCGATCGCTCACAGGCCGTGGGTCGCAGCAGAGTGGGAATGCGCAGGGCGGTTGGTCGACACGCAACTGAATCGGCAGATGCTGGCTGTTTCGGTAAAGCCGCTGCAGCTGCATCGCAGCAACTCACTCCACGCTCGCAGCCACCAACCGTTGCCACAGTGCAGCGTTGGCCTCGCGGTCCGGTTCCAGGGTGGCCAGGACGTCGAGGGCGTGGTCTTCGTGCTCGGCGCCGTGGCGGGCGAGCATGGCCAGCGCGGCGGCGAGGCGGCCGTAACGCAGGGCGCGGCCCAACGGGCTGGCGAGCAGGGTGGTGTCGTGCTCGGGGCGTTGTTCGTCCAGGGCGGTGCCCAGGGCTGCCGGCAGGTCCCAGGTGGTGGCGATGGTCTTGGCCACCGCCGCGGTATGGCGCTCGACCAGGGCGGCGGCGATCTCCAGGCTGTAGGGCAGGCCCGGGCGCTCGGCGTAGGTATCGCGCAGCACCCGCAGGATCACCACCGCGCCCAGGCCCTGCAGCAGGCCGGCCAGCTGTGCCGACAAGGTGTCCCCGCCGCGTTCGCGCACGTAGGCGGCCGCGGCGGCGGCGGTGCGTAGGGCGTAGTCCCACACCGCCGCGGGCAGGCGCGCGTGGAGGCCACCGTCCAGGCTCAGCACCGGCTGCATGACGGCTGCGGCAACGAGCTGGCGCACGCCTTCGGTGCCGATGTGCACCACTGCCCGTTCCAGGCTTTCCAGCGGGCCGCCTTGCGGGCGATACAGCGCGCTGTTGGCGATGCGCAGCAGGTTGGCGGCCAATGCCGGGTCTTGCGCGATGATGGCGGCAATGCCGCGGCCGGACGCGTCGGGGTCGTTGACCGCACGCATCAGCTGCGGCAACAGATGTGGGCGACGCGGCAACAACTGCGGACGCAGATCGACATGCGCCAGTGCGTTGCCGACGGCCTCCAGCACCGCCAGCTGGGCGGCGTCGCCGGGCAGGCTGGCATCGGCCAGCGACGGGTTGGCCATCACCGCGGCATACATGCGCCGCAGCAGCGGCCGCATCGGTGGCGGGTCGGTTGGTGAGGAGTGCGCCACGCCGTGCGTTGGCTGCGGCACGTGGGGGGGCTGGCTGGGAGGTGCCACGGCGGGTGTGGCGGCCGCCGTGGCATTGGCCGGCCGCGTGGTTGGCGCGTCCGGGGCAGCCGGCGCGGGCGCGCGTTGGCGCATGTGCATCCACACCAGGGCACCGACGATCATCGCGACAGCGATCAGTCCGGCAGCAAGCAGCACCACGGTCACAAGCATCATAGGCAGTCGTCTGATCAGTGCTGCGACTATCGGCGATGGCGGGCATGGCGGCAATGCGCAGCGCGGCCACCGGGCGCGCTGCGCAACGGCGGCGCTTGCTAGCGGCGCTGGCGACGCACGGCCTGCCGCGCCGCTGGCGTACCGGTGCAGGCAGGCGCTGCATTGCACCGGGCATGGTGCATGCCGTTGCCGTGCGGCACTGACACAGCGCGTGGCGCTGACGATTGGTCACCCGCACCCGTACCCGCGGCGCGCGCGTCGTCTGGAGTGTCGGCATCGCCGGCGCGTGCCCGCGTGGCCGAACAACAGCCCGTTGGCCGGGCGCGGCAGTGGTGGAGCGCATGACGGGTCGACATGCCGCGATGGCGTTTAGCGTGCGTGCATGCAGTCACCGCTGCCTGCACTGCTGCGCGGCCGTCGCAACTGCGCGCGCGGTCAAGCGCTGCAAGGCACGCGTATTTTTGACCGCAGTGCAGCAATGAGCGAGGTGTCTTCAAGCTGACCGCGGCACTGCACGTGGCGCTAACGCACCGCCCCCCACCATGCGTCACCAGCTGTGCAGTTCTAGAGCATCTAGGCAGCTTAAAGGGTGCAGGCATCCGCAGTTGGACCACCTTCGACAGACACCGTGCAGCGTGCGGTGTCTGTTTTTATTTGTGCAGCCGTGCATGACGCGGCATGCCGCAGGAACCGATCGGCGCAGGCGCCGACCCACGCCACCGTGGTGTGCGGTGGTGACAACAGGAGCCTCCCACCGGCCGTACGACGCGCGATGGAAGATGCCCTGGGCCGAGCCGGCGTGTGACCCCCTGGGGCAAAGGGTCGATGGAACGTCATACCGCGGCACGGGGTGGCGGACCACAATCGGCGCCAGACACCGCGCGCCTTGCTGCGATCGCCGGGTTACAGGATGCCCTGCTTCCACAACCGCACGATGCTGGCCGGGGCGTGTTCTTCGGGAATCCGCAGCGGCTCGCTGGCGCCGTCCCAGACGATGCTGAAATAGCGGCGGTCACCACCACCGGCCTGCGGGCGCGGCAAGGCGTGCTCCAGGCATTGGTCCAGCAGCGTGCGCAGCTGCTGCCGCTGGGCTTCGTCCATCTCATCCATCACCAACCGGCGCTCGCGGCGCATGGCCGGGAAGGCGGCCACGCCGCCCTCGCGGGCCAGCCGCAGGGTGACGCCTGCGTCCACCGGTGGGCGTTGTGGGCTCATGCGCGCACGCCCATGGCGCGCCAGGCCTGTTGCACCGCACGCGCCTGGGGGCTGCCAGTGCTATCGGCAGTGGCCGCAGTACCTTCGTTGCGTATCAGCGTACCGGTCAGGGTGCTGCCTTGCCGGGCATCGGAGACCCACCGTTGCACCGCAGGGGTGGCCCGGCGCGTTGGCGCCGCTGCCACGTCGGGCGGCGCCAGCGGGCCCAGCACATGGTGCTGGCGCCGCGTTGCGGTGACCTGATGCGACAACAGCGCAGAGCGACGGGCGTGTCGGCGCTCTGCCTGGGCCCCACGGTCGGGCAGGTAGGGCGGCAGGATGCCGGCACGGCGCGGCGAGACGAACGCGGACATAAGCGACCTCCACAGTCAGCAGCGCTCGCGACTATGCGCGGGCCGGCTTTAGAAAATCGTTAGCCCGCCCCGGCCTGGAACGCGCGCACCGCCTGGCGCCATACCCGGCGTTCAGTCCAGCTGCGACAGCGCCTGCTGGATCGGGGTCTGCCCGTCGATGAACCCTACCGTCTTGCCGATGCTGGCCGGGGTGGCAAGTGCGGCGGCGATCACCTGGGCCACGTTGGCGCGCGACACACCGCCGTCGGCGTCGCTGCCGGGGTCGGGTGTGATGCGGCCGGAGGGTGGATCCTGGGTGAGCCGGCCGGGGCCCAGCACCGTCCAGTCCAATGCGGTGCTGCGCAGATGCGCGTCGGCCGCGGCCTTGGCTTGCGCATAGGCGAAGAACCCGTCGTCCGGGCCGATGCCGTGTTCCAGCCCGGCCCCCAGATACGACACCATCACGTAGCGCCGCACGCGTGCCTGCTCGGCCGCGTGCATCGAGCGGATCGCCGCATCGCGGTCCACGGCATAGGTGCGCGCTGCATCGCCGCCGCCGGCACCGGCCGACCACACCACCGCGTCATGCCCGGCCAGCTGCGCGGCGATGGTCGCGGTGTCCGCATGTTCGATGTCGAACACCACCGGCGTGGCGCCATCGGCGATGACATCGCCTTCGTGCTCGGGGTTGCGGAACACCGCAGTCACCTGATGCCCGCCACGCACCAGCAGCGGCGTGAGCAAACGCGCGACCTTGCCATGACCGCCGATCACCAGAATACGGGACATATCACCTCCAACAGTGCGCGCCGCACCGGCGCGGAAGGGCGTCATCCTCGCCAACGCGGCGCTAAGGCGGTGTTATCGACGTGCCAACAGATGTCGGTGATTGAACGCCCACCTACGACGCCATCAGGCACTGTCGAGTGGCGAGAACGGCAGCTGCAGATCTTCGCCGGCACGTGCCGGTGCGATTGCAGTCCGACGACGCGGTATGCGGCTGCGCTCGCAACGCAACGCCGGCGATGTGAACTGCGCCGCAAGCGTATCCACACCCATGCCACCTCTCACGTGGCACGGGCGGCATGGCCATGCCGCATCTGGCAGTGCAGTTCGTCGCGCGTAATCCGCAACGCAACGCATGCCGGCAGGTGCACTTCGACCACCAGGCACGCGCCGCGCCCAAAAGCTCGCCGCGCTGCGCATATCGCTGTACCGCGCGCTGACCATATCGGCAACATCTGTGACACTAGCCGGCCTTGTTGCGAGATGCGCCATGCCCACTTCCGATCTACGTCCACGCGTTGGCTGCGGCGCCTTTATCCAGCGTGCCGATGGCCGCCTGCTGCTGGTGTTGCGCGGGCGCGCGCCGGAGCAGGGGCACTGGGGGCTGCCCGGCGGCAAGGTGGACTGGATGGAGACCGTGGAAGCCACCGTGGTGCGCGAGGTGCTGGAAGAAACCGGCCTGCAGGTGCACCCGCAGCGGGTGCTGTGCGTGGTCAGCCACTTCGAGCCGGACATGGACCCGCCGCAGCACTGGGTGGCGCCGGTGTATCTGGCCAGCATCGATGGCAGCGAACAGGCGCAGTTGTGCGAGCCGCAGGTGCTGCTGGACATCGGCTGGTTTGCGCTCGATGCGCTGCCCACGCCGCTGACCCGCTCGGCGGTGCAGGCGGTGCGGCAGGTGCGGGCCGAGCAGGCTGCGCCGGTCGACTGAGTCGCGTTGCCACAGCGGGACGCTAGCCAGACTTGGCGCAAGGCTGGGGCGGGAATCGGGAATCGGGAATCGGGAATCGAAGAGCGGCTTGCGACTCAGGCATTGCGATGCGTGCGCGGCTGGCGGGTGTTGGCATCACCCAAGATAGGCGCTGCCTGGCGCCAGCGTGCCGCATTGGCCCAACGTGTCATCCGGTCACAGCGCGCGGCATATCCACGCGCCGACGCTGTGGCGCAGCCGGCGTGGTGCGTTCAAACAGCGCCGCTACTGCACGGTGTGGCGACACGTTCTTCTCGCTGGCTTCGCTAGGCTCCGGGCTTGTTTTTGCAGTGAGTGGCCCATGCCTTCTTCCGACCTTCGCGCCTTTGCCGTCCGTGTGATCATCGTGCTGGCCCTGGTGGCGTGCGCGTGGATGCTGTGGACGTTGTCGGACCTGTTGCTGATGGTCTTCGGCGCGATCGTGGTGGCGGTGTTGCTGCGGGCGTTGGCCAGCTGGGTGACGCGCCACACGCGCGTGTCGGACGGGTGGGCGCTGGCCCTGGTGGTGGTGGTGCTGACGGTGGGATTTATCGCACTGCTGTGGCTGTTCGGCTCGCAGCTGGCCTCGGAAGTGGGAGCCTTGCAACGCACGTTGCCGCAGGCGTGGACGCGCTTCCACGATTGGGTGGCGGCCGGGCCCCTGGGGCCGACACTGGAAGAACTCACCCGCCAGGCGCCGGCACGCGTGTCCAACCTGGCCCCACGCGCCGGTGCGTTTGCGCTCAGCATCACCGGCGGTGTGGCCAACCTGTTCCTGGTGCTGGCCGGCGCGGTGTATCTGGCCGCGCAGCCGCAGCTGTACCGGCGCGGGGTCTTGCTGCTGCTGCCGGCGCACGCACGCGCCACCACCGACGAAGCACTGCAGGCCAGCGGCACCGCGCTGCGGCTGTGGTTGCGCGGCCAGCTGATGGCGATGGCGGTGGTGGGCGTGCTCACCGGGCTGGGGCTGTGGGCATTGGGCATCCCCGGTGCGTTGGCGCTGGGCATCGTTGCCGGCCTGCTGGATTTCGTGCCGATCGTCGGGCCGATCGTGGCGGCGATTCCGGCCATCCTGCTCGGGTTTACGGTCAGCCCGCAGATGGCGCTGGCCACCGCGGGCCTGTTCGTGGTGGTGCAGCAGATCGAAGGCAACCTGCTGCTGCCGCTGATTCAGCAACGCACGGTGGATCTGCCGCCGGTGCTGCTGCTGTTTTCGCTGTTCGGCATCGGCATCCTGCTGGGGCCGGCCGGCGTGTTGCTGGCCGCGCCGCTGACGGTGGTGGCGTTTGTGCTGGTCAAGCGCCTGTATGTGCAAGAGGCGCTCGGCACGCCAACCTCCATTCCCGGGCAAACACCGCACTGAACGGCGCACGCCGGCCGCAGGGTGCACGCCCAACGCCGGCCGCTGAGCGAGCGGCCTGACGGCATTGCTGGACACCGCATGTGGCTCGCCTGGCAAACGCGCTGCAAGGCCATGCCGTCTGCCGGGCGCCTATGGGCGTGCAGCCACCACCGCAGCGGGCCGCCGTGGCAACGCCGACAGATCCGGCACAGTGCCGCCCCATGCCCCACCGGTATGCTCGACGGCTGATCACGCCTGGGAGGGCATTGCATGACACGACCGTGCTGGACGACACGTGGGTTGATGGCGCTGATCGGCGCCGCCTGTGCACTGAGTGCCACCGCCGCAGAACGCGCGGCGACGCCGGCGGCCGCGGCGGCGGAGGGTACGCGCCAGGTGGCGCCCTTCGCCTTGCCGGTGTCCGAGTACCTCAGCCCTGCCGCGCGTGCGCATGTGCAGGCCGAGGTGGCGCGTGTGGACCCCCTGGCCAAGGCCGACAATGCCACCTTGTTGCAGCAGCTGCCGCGCATTCGCGCCGATACCGAGCGCTGGGCCGAAGGCGTGGTTGCGCAGCTGCGCACGCGCTATGCGGTGGAGGTGACGCGCGAGCGCTGGAACGAGGTGCCGGTGTTGCGGGTGGAGCCACGCACACGCACGCCCGAACAGGCCCGGCGCCTGCTGATCGAGCTGCATGGCGGCGGATTCATCATGGGCAGTGCGCAATCGTTCGGGTTGATGGAGGCCATCCCGGTGGCAGCGATGACCGGCATGACGGTCATCGCAGTGGATTACCGGATGGGCCCGGAGCACCGCTTCCCGGCGGCCAGCGAAGATGTGGCCGCGGTGTATCGCGCCGCGCTCCAGCGCTATGCGCCCGAGCGTATCGGCCTGTTCGGCTGCTCGGCCGGCGGTGTGCTCACCGGTGAGTCGCTGGCGTGGTTTGCCAAGGAGCGCCTGCCGATGCCGGCGGCAGCGGGCATGTTCTGCGCGGCCGGCGATGCGCGCTATCGGGGCGATTCGCGCTATGTGGCCGCCGCGGTCAACGATGCCTTGCTGCCCGACGCGGCGGGGCAGTTGCCGATCATGGAAGACCTGTACTACGGCGAGGGCGTGGACTTCCACGACCCATTGGTGTCGCCGGTGTTCTCCGATGCAGTGTTGCGGCAGTTCCCGCCCACCTTGCTGATCACCGCCACACGCGCGGCAGAGCTGAGCACGGCCGCCTACACGCACTCGCGCTTGATCGACCTGGGGCGCGAATCGGACCTGCATGTCTGGGACGGCCTGGGCCACGGGTTCCATTTCACCGAGACCTTGCCGGAAAGCCAGCAGGCACTACGCGTGATGGCGCGCTTTTTCAGCCGCCACCTGGGGTTGCCGCCGCCGCCATTGGCAGCGCCACTAACGCCGCGCTGACGCCGGCTAGGCACCTTGCTTACATCTGCTGACCTAGGTTGAGGCCGACTGGGTGCGGCACACGCCGCACCGATCATCGAAACAGGAGAAATCGGATGAGTCTGCAAATTCCTCAGGGTGCCTTGGTAGTGGTGGCCGACGGCGGCGAAGCGCGTTGGTTCACCAATACCGGCAACGAAGCCAAGGTCGTGCTGCGCCAGCACGCGCGTACCGACGTGCAGAACGTCGACGACGATGGCCCGGCCGGCAAGGCACCGCAGGATCTCACCGAGGCAGACCTGGACGAGATGACGTTTGCCAAGCAGCTGTCCAAGGCCTTGAACGATGGGGCATTGAAGCAGGAGTACACGCACCTGGTGCTGGTGGCCGACCCGACCACGCTGGGCCGCGTGCGCCCCCTGCTGCACAAGGAAGCCCAGCAGCGGCTGGTTGGCGACCTGGCCAAGGACCTGACCAACCTGCCGCTGGAAGACATCCAGCGCGCGCTGTCGTAAGCGTCAGGCGCAGCGCCGGTGGCGCATACGCACGCCGCCGGCGCCCGGCACCTGATGTACGCCGCGTACACTCCGGTACCCGGGCGCCGGTACGTTACAGGTGCGCCTGCGCGCAATGATGTGTTCTCACTCAGCGTCACGGAGACAGTGCAGATGGGGTTTGTTCGCGACTACGCCACGCAGGCACCGGAGCGCAGCGACATCGATGCGCATCGCGGTGTGCAGGTGCTGGAATTCGGCACCGATTGGTGCGGGCATTGCATTGCCGCACAACCGCTGCTGCAGAAACTGCTGGGTGGCTATGAGGCGATCGAGTACCGCAAGGTCGAAGATGGAAAAGGGCGCCCGCTGGGCCGCTCGTTCCGCGTCAAGCTCTGGCCCACCGTGATCCTGTTGCGCGATGGCGAGGAAGTCGCCCGCGCGGTCCGCCCGCAAACACGCGAGGACCTGCAGCCGCTGTTGTCGGCACTCGACCTCGGCTAATTGCTGGCCTCGGCTAACTGCCGTAGGAGCGCACCGGGCGCGAAGGGCATTACCGATACCGCCGTCGCGCCCGGGTGCGCTCCTACAGGCGCGTGCGCAGTGATGTGCATGTGGACCGTCTGCAAAACCTCGCAAAAAACGCCCTAAATCCAGCGCCATATGCAGTCGCGTCTGCAGCGATCTGCACGCTGGTGTAACATGGCGCACTGATCAAGCCCTTGGGCATACGCCCATCTCGTTGGTCATCTGTCCCGCAGCGCCGCTGAGTTGACGCGGCCGTCCGGGAATGCCTCCGGCCACTCCAGTGCATGTGCCTGTGCCGTGTATGCGTGATGTGCCGTGTCCTGTGCAGGTGCCGGGACGTGCGGGTAGCGGTGGCCGCAAGCCAGTCTGGAGACCAAGCTCATGCACGACACGCGCGCGATCCGTTCGCATTTCGGTTGGTTCAAACGCCGCCGCCAGCTGCACCTCGACGAGGTCACCGTGGTGGATCGCAGCATGCTGCGCAGGGCGGTCGGCGCCGCCGCGCTGGGCAATGCGATGGAGTGGTTCGACTTCGGCGTGTACGGCTACCTGGCGGTGACGCTGGGCCAGGTGTTCTTTCCGGCGAGCAATCCCACGGCGCAGCTGATCGCCACCTTTGCCACCTTCACCGTCGCGTTTCTGGTGCGGCCGATCGGGGGCATGGTGTTCGGCCCGCTGGGCGACCGCTACGGGCGGCAGAAGGTGCTGGCGGCCACGATGATCCTGATGGCACTGGGTACCTTCAGCATCGGCCTGATTCCGTCCTACGACCGCATCGGCCTGTGGGCACCGGCCCTGCTGTTGCTGGCGCGGTTGCTGCAGGGGTTTTCCACCGGCGGCGAATACGGCGGCGCGGCGACCTTCATTGCCGAATACGCCACCGACCGTAACCGCGGCCTGATGGGCAGCTGGCTGGAATTCGGCACCTTGGGCGGCTATATCGCCGGCGCCGCCACCGTGACCGCGTTGCACATGAGCGTGACCCCGGCGCAGATGCTGGACTGGGGCTGGCGCGTGCCGTTCCTGATCGCCGGGCCGCTGGGCCTGCTGGGCCTGTACATGCGCATGAAGCTGGAAGAAACCCCGGCCTTTCGCGCCTACACCGAGCAATCGGAACAGCGCGAGCGCGAAACCGCCGGCCAGGGCCTGATGACCTTGCTGCGCCTGCACTGGCCGCAGCTGCTCAAGTGCGTGGGGCTGGTGCTGGTGTTCAACGTCACCGACTACATGCTGCTGACCTACATGCCCAGCTACCTCAGCGTCACCATGGGCTATGCCGAGAGCAAGGGCCTGCTGCTGATCATCCTGGTGATGCTGGTGATGATGCCGCTCAATATCGTCGGCGGCCTGTTCAGCGACAAGCTGGGCCGGCGCCCGATGATCATCGGCGCCTGCATTGCGTTGTTTGCGCTGGCCATCCCGTGCCTGTTGCTGATCGGCAGCGGCCACGATGGATTGATCTTCGCCGGGCTGATGCTGCTGGGCCTGGCGCTGGTGTGCTTCACCAGTTCGATGCCGTCCACGCTGCCGGCGCTGTTCTACACCCCGGTGCGCTACAGCGCCCTGTCGATCGCCTTCAACGTGTCGGTGTCGTTGTTCGGCGGGACCACGCCGCTGGTGACCGCCTGGCTGGTGGAACGCACCGGCGACCCGCTGGTACCGGCGTATTACCTGATGGGTGCGGCGGCGGTCGGCCTGGTGACCATGCTGTTCGTGCGCGAGACCGCCGGCCTGCCGCTGCGGGGTTCGCCGCCGGCGGTGGCCAGCGATGCCGAAGCGCGCGCGTTGCTGCAGTCCGACAGCCCGGTGACGGTGGATGCGCAGTTGCCGGTGCCCGCGGCACCGTCACTGGGCCAGCCGCGCACGGCCTAGCGGCACGGCGCGCGACTAGCGCGCGGGGCTGCGGGGGTCGGGCACGTCCGGATAGGGCGTGCCTTCCCCGGTTTCGACGTAGCGCTTGAGGCTGCTGCCCAGGAAATACTGCCAGCCTTGCGAGCAGGCGTCGAAGCATGGCGACTCGCGGTACCCGGACTGCACGAACTCCACCCGCGTGCCCTGGCTGGTGGAGATCAGATCGAAGCGCATCACCGTGCCTTCCCAGGCCAGGGTGTCGAGCATGTTGGAGCGCTCGCAGTGCCAGCACACCAGCCGGTGGTCGGCGCCGTCGTCGATGCGCAGCTCCACCTGCCAGCCGTGCCCGCTCCAGTCCAGGCACACGCGGCCGTCCACCAGCCGCACCTCACGGGTCCACCAGCGGGCCAGCTGGGTGGGCTCGGACAGCGCGGCGGACACCACTTCCGGCGCGGCGGCAATCACGATGCTGTGGCGGATCTCACGGTTCATCTGGTGGGCATTGCCTGCGTGGACGCCGATGATCGCGCATTTTGCCGGCATCTGCAGCGGTAACCGAGTGTGCGCACGCCGCTCGTCCGACGCTCACGCGCGGCTGGGTACCATCGGCCCAGGCCCCTTACGAGCGAGAGCAGGCATGACGACGCTTCCGATACCGGTGATGGACGCTGCCGCGCAGCGCGACCTGGCCACCGCCCACGCCTTGCTGGAAAACCCCGGTGTGGCGGCCCAACTGGCCAACGCCCTGGGCGCGCCGATCGAGAGCCTGCTCACCAAGCGGCTGCCCAGGATGGTGACCCGCAGCATCGACGGGGTGACCCGCCGCGCGCTGCAGGTGGCGATGAAGTCGGCGCTGTTGAGCCTGCGCGGCAAGACCGAGCCCCTGCAGCCGGCGTCCACCACGCGCCACACCATGGCGGTGGCGGTGGCCGGCGGCGCTGGCGGGTTTTTCGGCCTGCCGGGGTTGATGGTGGAGCTGCCGTTGACCACCACCGTGATGCTGCGCTCCATTGCCGACATCGCGCGTGCCGAAGGCGAATCCTTGCAGGACCCGGAGACCGCGCTGGCCTGCCTGGAAGTGCTGGCGCACGGCGGCCGCAGCGTGGTGGATGACGGCGCCGAGTCGGGCTATTTCGCGGTGCGTGCAGCGATGGCGCAGCAGCTCAGCGCCGCCGCCCGCCACGTGGCCGCGCACGGTTTTGCCAGCAAGGGCGCACCGGCGCTGGTGTCGCTGGTGTCGCGCGTGGCTGCCAAGTTCTCGGTCAACGTGGGCGAAAAACTCGCCGTGCAGGCGGTGCCCCTGGTCGGCGCGGTTAGCGGTGCCACGCTCAACACGGTGTTCATGCGCCACTTCCAGGCGATGGCGCGCGGCCATTTCATCGTGCGCCGGCTGGAACGGCAGTTCGGCGAAGAGGCAGTGCGGCGCGCGTATGAGGCGTTGCCCGCGGCGCGGTGAGGTGCGGCGCGGTGGGATCGACCAGCTGGGCGTGCCTGGTCGATCCTCTGCCCATGGACACAATCTGTCGCAGGCTTGAGTCAGATTGGTTGCGGCGTGCAGAGTGCCCGTGCGGTGGCAGAGCCGACAAATTGGTTGTTCGCGTCACTCACCATGACCGTGGCGTTGATGAAGGTACTGGTGCGCGGGCAGTAGAAAGAGCAATCGGAACTGTTGGTGCAGTTTCTGGGAAAGATGGCGCCTGCAGTGTTGCTGAAACTCCAGGCGTATTTGAACGGCTGGGGGGACCCCGGGCTGTCTACTCCCGCCCAACAGTAATCGCTGCCTGTGCAATCAAGCAGTACCGTTGACGCTTGCGCGTGAGCGCTGGGCGCGGAGGCTAGGCTAGCAACAGCCAATAAAATACTTGCGGTGCAAAAAGTAACGGCCTTGTTCATGCAGATGTCCTCGTGAGTAGATCCCCCTCGCCGATAGTGGCGCGATGGGTAGCCAAGAGATGGGATGGATGTCCACATTTCGTCTACGGGGCAGGGAAGAAAGCCTGATCGTCAAACTGGTCACTTGACCTCGCATCTCGCCGCATAATTGGGACTTCAAAGGTCTTAAGCACGATGAATAAACCGTTCTCCCCCGCCTCCGCGCGCAACCGCGACCCGATTCTCCAGGTGCTGCAGCAGCACTTCGCCGACCGGCGGCACGTGCTGGAAATCGGTGCAGGCACCGGCCAGCACGCCGTGCACTTTGCCGCGGCGATGCCGTGGTTGCAGTGGCAGGCCAGCGACCATGCCGATCATTTGCCGGGCATGCAGCAATGGTTGGATGAAGCCGCGCTGCCCAACACGCCGCAGCCGATCGTCCTGCAGGCGGTGCTGACGCCGACGACTGGTTTGGCGCCACTGCCGGCCTTGCCCGTGCTGCCCGATGGCCAGCGTGGTTTCGATGCGATCTACAGTGCCAACACCTTGCACATCATGGGCTGGCCGCAGGTGCAGGCCTTGTTTGCAGGCTTACCCGCAGTAATGGCGCCGCAGGCAGTGCTGGCGGTGTATGGGCCGTTCAATCGCAATGGGCAATTTACCAGCGACAGCAATCGCGCCTTCGACGCGATGCTGCGCGAACGCGACCCTGCATCGGGCATCCGTGATGCCGAAGCGGTGGATGCGCTGGCAGCATCGGTTGGGTTGCAGCTGATCGACGACGTAGCAATGCCGGCGAACAACCATTGCCGGGTGTGGCGACGCGGGTAGCCTCCGCCGCGTCGGGATTAGCGATGCAAAGCCCGTTCGATCTCCGAGCAAAGGCCATGCATCGGCGCCACAAACGCGTCACCGACACGCCAGGAAAACCCCAGCCCCTCGCGGTGTCGTGCAGGCCTCGAGGTGCTCGAACACACGACGCTGTCGACCACACGCTCCCTTCTCCCTCCGGGAGAAGGTGCCCGAAGGGCGGATGAGGGTTCGGGCGAAGCCTGCAGTGCGTGCCAACCAGGCTTCACCCGTACCCTCACCCCAATTCCCGCTCCGCGCCCGGCCCGCGCTGGCAGCGCAGGCACTCCAACGCACACGCGCCAATGCCGCGCAAGCGGTTCTCGCCCCAAGTGACGGCCGTGAACGCCTCGCACTGCACCCCTTCCTGCCGGCGATGTGCGGCGCATGCAGCAAACGGCATCGGTGCTGAGCTGTGCGTTGAACCGACCCAGGCCCGCAGCGACACAGCGACCGCGCGTGCCCGCAGTGGCGCGCGGGAAGCCAGCGCACGCCGGCCACGCGCGGGGTGACGCCTACCCCTGCCTGCCCGCAGGCACCGGGCGATCCGCACGCCACCGCTCCAGCCACCACAGCAGCGCGGCGGCCACTACAAACCCCAGCCACCACGGCCAGCGCGGGCCGGGCTGCGGTGCGGGCTGCGCCTGGCGGGTGGCATCGCTGGGGGTGACCAGCGCCAGGGTGGCGTCGCGTTCATTGTTGGCAGACAGCGCGGGGGCGTCGGCGGGGGCACGGATGTAAAGGGCACCACCGCGTCGCGCGTCCTGCCAGCGATACCAGCCGGTGTGCTCCGGCCAGAGGCCGGCGCAGGCCGCCGGTCCGGTGGCCGGGTCTGGTGGCAAGGCGGCAGTTGTGCCGTCGGGCGCCTGCAACTGCGCTGCGCTGCCCAGGTTGCACACGCCGATGCGCTGGTTGCGCCAGCCGGTGCGGGTGGCCAGGCGTGGTGCGGGGTGGGCGCGGGCCAGGGGCGAGAGCGTCTGGCTCCACAGCGCGGCGTGCAGTGCGGGCTGGCCCTGCAGCACCAGGCGGTAGCTGTCGGTGAGGGTGATCAGGCCGATCCGTCCGCGCCCATGCGCACGCCACCACGCCGATGGCGTGCCGTTGGCGGCGCGCAGCACGGCGATGACGTCGTCTGCATCGGGCACCAGGGTGCGACGTTCCAGCACGGGCAATGCCGACACTGCGCTCCCTTCGGTCCCTGTAGCGGGTTGCTGCGGCATCGCCGAGGCAGGCTGCGGCGCAAGGGCAGCCGCCATCTGCACCGGCGCGCCGGCGTCATCGCCACGCAGCGGCAGACCAAGCTCGGCAATGGCACTGCGTTGTACGGCATCCAGTGGTCCGGTCAGGCGCAGCAGCAGGCCTAGGCCGCGCTCGACCGCGGCGCGCAGCATCATGCGTTGCGCGCGCGACAGCGCGGCCAGGGCACGTTCGTCGATGACCAGCAGGTCGGTGCGGTCCAGCGTGGCGGCGTCCAGCACCCGTGGGGCGTCGCCCAACTGTGCGCCGCCGCCGGTGGCGATCTGGCTGTGCAGCTGCAGGCCGGCGTCGTGTGCCCAGCGGCGCAGGTACTTGAGCTCCGGCTGCGGCGCGCCGGCAAGGATCCACAGGGCGGCGGCAGGCGTATCGACGGCCGACACCGGCACATCGGCCCGGTCGCGCGGGCGCCCGTCCGGGCCGAGCACGCGCACCACGAAGACGCTGTCGCCGGCGGCGCGCACGCTGCCGGTGAGCCGGAAGCGTCCGGCGCTGTCGGGGGCGACCAGATCCACGCGGCGGCCGGCCGGGTCCAGCAGTTCGACGGTGGCTGCGGGCAGGCCGGTAATGCGGCCAGCGATGGCCACGTCGTCACCCGGCGCCGCCAGCGGCGGGGTGACCAGCTCGGTCAGGCCCGGGGTGGGGGGTGGCGGCCTGTAATGCAGCGGCCAGCCATGTGCCGCGTCGCGGTCGCGCGCAGGCAGGCCGGCGCCAACGATGCGCAGCCCGGTGGTGCCGGGATGGCGGCGCAGTGCGGTGGCCAGATCGGGCATGCGCTCGGCGTGGAGCAGGCCGGGCGATGCTTCGGGCAGCGCGATGAGACGGTCGCCGGGCGCCAGCGCGAGCGAGGCCATGCCGGCGCCGGCGGTGGCCACCACCAGGGTGCCACTGCGGCCGGGAAGCGGCGGCGGGAGCAGCGTGCAGTACAGCAGCGCGGCGCACAGCGGTTGCAGGGCGAGCAGGGCGGCCTTGCGCCAGCCGGCGATGCGCGCAGCGCGCAGGCGCCACCACGCCAGCAGCGTGATCAGGGCCAGCAGGACGATGACGAACCAGGCGGGCATCAGCGGCGCTCCTGTGCGTGCAAGGCATCCAGATACCGCTGGCCGCCGGCATCGGGGGCCGCGCGCGGCTGCACGGCGGCCGGTGGGCGCACCAGCACCGGCCAGAGCAGCGCGCGCAGGTGCTGCCGGCAACGGGCGCAGTCGGGCGTGGCACGCAGGGTCTCGACGGCGGCGGCCAGATCCAGCGGCGCATCGAGCTGGCGCTCGTGGGTGGCCAGCCAGTGCGCGAAGGCATCCAGCGCGGCGGCATCGTGCATGGGTGCGGCTTCGCCCAGGGCCTGCCACAGCGCCATCGGTTGCGGGTCGGGGCGGGTGCGCGCATCCAGCGCATCGGGGCCGGGGCCGATGCCATCGCGCTTGCCGCTCATGCGCCGGCTGGGGTCGATCGGCGGCAGCTGCGTGCCGACCCGCGCCAGGTAGATGCGCTCGGCCTGCTGCACCTGCTTGATGAAGCCCAGCGCCTTGTTGGCGAAGGGCAGGGCACGCTCGGGGTGGCCCTGGCGCAGCTCGCCTTCGGACTGCCACATCTGGTCCAGCGCAGCGCGCAGCAGGGCGCGGGTCTGCGGGTCGAGCAGGGTGGCGGCCTCGGCGTGATCGTGGGTATGGCCGTACTCGGCCAGCACGTTCTCCGCTTGGCCGAAGCTGCTGCGTTCGGGCCGGCCGTTGCCGCCGCCGTGGTCGTGGTCGTCCAGCGCGGCGGCGCCGGGTTCGGCGGCGCTGGCCTTGTCGTGATCGTCGTGGTCATGCCCGGCGTGCGCGTGGGTGTCTGCAGCAGCGGCGGGCGCGCTTGGCGCGTCGGCGGTGGGCATGTCGGCAGTGGGCAGATCGTCGGCGGGGGCGTCGCTGGTGGGTGGCGCGTCGGCGGTCGGCGGACCTTGCGGCGCGCCTTCGCTCTCTTCGCCCAGGAACTGGCCGTAGCGCAGCCGCAGCAGGCGCTGGTCCACGCCGATGGCGTCAGAGCGCTTGAGGAACGTGGCGGCGTCCAGGCGCGGCTGTTCCTTCAGCAGCGCCTGTGCGTCGATGATGATCTGGCGCTGGCTGCGGAAGTACGCCGGCAGGGTCTGCTTGACGCTGGCTTCCAGGCTGGTGGCCATGGTCTGCTCCGGCGGCGGCCAGCGCAGGATCACGCTGGCGCTGCGGCCTTCTTGCGGGCCGGGCTGGCGGGTGTCGTGGACGATGAGTTGCGCGATCAGGTCGTCGCCAGCCGCCATGCCCAGGGCCTGCGGCTGCAGCGTGGTGGCGAAGCTGCGTTGCCGGGCCGGCCCGCTGCCGGTGAGCGCGCGGCGCTGGGTGGTGAAGGTGATGTTTTCGCCGCTGCCCTGGGCCAGGGTGAGGCGCAGCTCGGCGCTGGCGGCCACGGCGTAATCGTCGCTGGCTTCGAAGCGCAACGCCCAGCTGCCATTGGCTGGCGTCCACAGCACCAGGCTCTGCTCGGGCGCGAGCACACGCACCTGCGGCGGCCGATCGGCATGCACCTCCAGCCGATGCAGCTGGCGGTCCGCAGGGGCGTTGTCGATCAGGATGCGATACAGGCTGGGGCGTTCGGCGATCCAGTGGCCTTGCCAGTGGTCGCTGCTGCCTTGCCGGGCAAGCGGGACCAGGCGGCCGCCGCTGAGCCGCAGCGCCACGCTGCGTGGCGCCGGGCTGACCTGCAGTTGCCAGTCCAGCCGGGTGCCGGCGGGCACCCGCGCATCCAGCCCAGGCAGGCGTGCCGCCGGCAGGCCGGTATACGCGGGCGGGCTGCTGCGCAGCTGCGCCTGACGCAACACCGGGGCGCCGCGATCGGCACGCGCCGCGGCCACGCGGTCGCTGCCTGCGGCAGGCGGGTGCGGGCGCGGCGGCCACAGCAGGAGCGTGCCGCAGGCGATCAGCCCCAGCAGGCTCCATGGCCAGGCGCGCCGCCACGGCCAGGCCGGGCGCAGGTCGCGCGGGGAGCTGCGCAGGCGCTGCTCCAGCCGCTGGCGCTGCAGGGCCTGCAGCGGGTTCAGCTGCGCGGCGGGTGCGAACAGCAGGTCGCTGCTGTCGTCCAGATCCGGCTCGCGGTCCAGCCGGCGGATCAGCCAGGCCTGGTCGAGCCGACGCGCCTCCAGCGCTGCCACGCCGAGCACTGCCAGCAGGCCCAGGAGCAGCAGCGGAATCACCGCTGCCGGCGCACCGGCCCGCCACGCCAGTGCCGCCGGTACCGCCGCCAGCGGCAGCCCGAACAGCAGCACACCTGCGGCTTGGCGCCGCCGTGCCGCCCGCCACGCCTGCTGCAGTGCCGGCGTGCTCATGCGGCGTTGGCCCGGCGCGGCGAGGTGGCGAGCCAGCGTTCGAGCGCGAACAGCAGCAGCACCAGGCCGATCAGCCAGGGCGCCAGCGGCCATGGCGGTGTGGTCAGCCGGATGCCGGCGCCGCGCTGCGGCTGCTGGGTCTGAGCGGGCGCGCGCTGCGGCAGCGGTGGCGGCTGCAGCGCGGCGCGCAGGCGGCTGGGGAAGTCGGCCTCCAGCACGGCGGGCAACTGCTGCGGCTGCAGTGGCGCCACCCAGCGCAGCACGCGGCCACGGCCGAGCGTTGCGCCCTCGAGCAGCGGCGGCCCCTGTGCATCGGGCAACGGCTGCAGCGGGGCGGCCAGTGCAGGCGGGGCCGGGCTGCGCGCCTCCAGCAGCAGGTGCCCGCCGCCCGCGACCCAGGCCATCACCGCTGCCGGCGGCGTGCTGTGCGACAGCCACGCCACCACCGTGCCTGGCGCCCAGCGGGCCGGAGCCGCTGCCGCGGGCGTCACGACCGGCAATGCGCCCGGCAACGTCCAGGCCGCATGCACGGCGCGCAGGTAACGCAGGGCCGGCGCATCCTCGTCGTCGGCCACCACCTGCAGGCGCAGCGGCGCACCTGTGGCAGGGCCGGCAGTCGGCGACTGACCGGGCAACACCCGCCACTGCAGCACCCGCGACACCTGCACCCGCTGCGCATCCAGCGCGCCCCACAGCGTGGGCACGATCACGTACAGCGGCGCCTCGGCCGGCAGGCTGGCATCGAACTCGCGCAGCAGGCTGGCGACCGGTTGCGGCGTGCGGCTGCCGGATGCGGCGGCAACCGGCGGAAAGTCCGGCGCCAGCCAGTGCCAATGCGCATCGTTGGGAAGCGGCAGGGCGCGCGCGGCGGCCAGGTCAACGCCCGGGCTCACCACGATGCGCGGGCGGACATCCGGTGGCGCGCGCCGTGCCGGCTCGGCCAGCAGCAGCGCCACGGCGGCCAGCAGCAGCAAGCGCACCAGCAGCAACGGCAGCTCGTCCAGGCGCACGCGATGACGCGGGCGCGGCAGTGCCCGCAACCAGCGCAGCGCGGCAAAGTCGGTGGGCCGGTGCTCGCTCCGCCGCGCCAGATGGATCAGCAGCGGCATCAGCAGGGCCGCCAGTGCGGCCAGTCCGGCGGGAAAGAGCAGCAGCAGGGTCACCGCCACGCTCCGGCGTTGCCGCAACACGGCCGTGCCGCGGCTACGCTGCACGAGCGTGGACGGTGCCACGGCGCGGAGCGGGTGCCGGCCGCTGACCGGCTGGCCGCCAACCACGCCCGCCGCACGGCGCGCTGCACCCGCACGCTCATCGCGTCATGCCCCGGGCAAACACCTGGCGCAGGGTGGCGTCGGGCGGTGCATCCAGATAGTGCACGGCGTGCGCGATGCCGGCGGCCTGCCAGCGTGCCTGACGCGCGCGCTGGGCGGCGGCAAAGCGCTGCAGGTAGTCGGCGCGCATCGCCGCGCCATCGCCGAGCAGCTCCTCGCCGGTTTCCGGGTCGCGGAAGCGGTGGCCGCCATCAAACGGGAAATCGCGCTCATCGCAGGTCAGCACCTGCAGCTGCACCACGTCGCGGCGGGCGGCGGCGAATTTTTCCAGTGCGCTGGCCAGTTCTTCATCGAAGCCGTCGCCGATGGACAGCAGCAGGTCGTGTGCGGCGATGCGTTCCCATAACGGACGCACCGCATCCAGCCCCGGCCAGCGGCCACCGGCGCGCAGGCCGTGCAAGGCCAGCCACAGCCGGTCGCGCTGGCGGCTGCCGACACCGGCCGGCACCGCCACCAGGCCGCCGCCATGCAAGGCATACAGCCCGACGCGATCGCCCTGCTGCAGCGCCACCTCTGCCGCACAGGCGGCCAGCGTGGCCATCGTGTGCAGGCGGGTGTGGTCCGGGCGCGCGCTGTCGGCCTGCCTGGCCGATGCGGTGGCATCGAGCAGCAGCCACACGGTGAGCGGGCTTTCGCGCTCGGCTTCGCGCACGAAAAAGCGGTCAGAGCGTGCGTACAGCTTCCAATCGATCTGGCGCAGCGCATCACCCGGTTCGTAAGCGCGGTATTGGGCGAATTCCAGACCGGCGCCGCGGCTGCGGCTGGCGTGCTGGCCGATGCCGTGGCCGCCCTGGGCCTGACGCGCCCGCAGCTGCAGGCCGCGCAGGCGGCTGCGCACGTCGGCTGGAATCAGCGCCGGCAACGGGGCGTGCATGTCGTTGCGCTCAGCCCGGGTACGGCACGGCATGCAGCAGCGCGGCGACCACATCGTCGGCGCTGCGCTGTCCGGCCTCTGCGGCAAACGACAGCAGCAGGCGATGGCGCATCACCGGTGCTGCCAGCGCCAGCACATCCTCGCGGGTGGCAGCCAGGCGCCCGTGCAGCAAGGCACGGGCCTTGGACGCCAGCACCAGCGATTGCCCGGCGCGCGGGCCGGCGCCCCACTTGACCCACTGCCGCACCGCGTCGCCGGCCTGCGGGCCGGGCCGGCTGGCACGCACCAGGCGGTTGATCCAGGTCAGCAGCTCCGCGCCCACATGCACATCGCGCACCTGTCGCTGCAGCGCCTGCACACTGGCCGCGTCCATCACCTTGGGCACCTGCGCGCTGGCGCTGCCGGTGGTCTGGCTGAGGATGTCGCGCTCTTCCTGCTCGCTGGGGTAATCCACCCGCACATGCAGCAAAAACCGATCCAGCTGCGCTTCCGGCAACGGGTAGGTGCCGGCCTGTTCGATCGGGTTCTGCGTGGCCAGCACGAAGAACGGCGACGGCAACGCATAGGTGGTGCCGGCATAACTGACGGTGCGCTCGCTCATCGCCTCCAGCAGCGCCGCCTGGGTCTTGGGCGGAGTGCGATTGAGCTCGTCGGCCAGCAGCAGGTTGGTGAAGATCGGGCCCTGCTGGAAACGGAAATGCCGATGCCCGGTGCCATGGTCTTCTTCCAGCAACTCGGTGCCCAGGATGTCGCTGGGCATCAGGTCGGGGGTGAATTGCACGCGGCGGAATTGCAGCTCCAATGCCTGCCCCAGCGAGCGCACCAGCAGCGTCTTGCCCAGGCCCGGCGCGCCTTCCAGCAGGCAATGGCCGCCGGCCAGCAGGCCGATCAACAGTTGTTCCACCACCGCGTCCTGCCCGACCACGGCCTGGGCCAGCGCGGCGCGCAGTGCGCCAAGTTGCGAGAGCTGGGCGCTGAGGGTGTCTTCGTTGGGGGAAGTCATGGGAAACGTCTCGTTATGTGGCTGCTGGTGTAGGAGCGCGCTGGCGCGCGATGTGGCGTTATCGATACGGCATCGCGCGCAAGCGCGCTCCTACAAAGACGTACGCGGCTGGCGTATGCGACGGCGGATGGCTGGCGGTGGATGTCATGCCTTGAAAAAAATCTCCCTCGATTCCTGTAGGAGCGCGCTTGCGCGCGATGCGGCGTTACCGATAAAGCCTCATCGCGCGCAAGCGCGCTCCTACGGATCGATGTCAGTTGGTCAACGCATACATCACGATGTTGACGCCGAAGCGGGTGTTGTCTTCGGCCAGGAAGCGCTTGTTGCGCCAGTCGTAATCCCATTCGCAGCCGTAATCCTTGTTGCTGTACAGCACTCCCAGCCTGCCGTCGATGCTGATGCCCTTGAGGTAATCGTGCACCAGGTCATCGCCCCAGCCATTGAGTTCGAAGCTGGTGGCCGGCGGGCCATCGGGGAACTTGAAGAACGCGCTGTAGAGGCGATGCGACTTGGGCAACTTCTGCAGTGCGGTCTTGCCGAACATGGAGGCCATCTGCGCTTCGAACGAGGTGGCGAACAAGCCATCGATATCGTGGTTACAGTCGTCCACGAACACGAAGCCGCCATTGCGTACGTAGTGCTCGAAATTGCGCCGTTCGGCCGGATTGAACTCCACCAGCTTGTGCCCGGACAGATAGCAGAACGGCGCCTGCAGCATGCGCGGGTCGGCCAGATCCAGCACATGTTCCTCCGGGTCCACGCGCAATTGCGTGTAATCGATCAATGACGTGATCAGGTTGGACGGCATGCGCGCATCCACGTCCCAATCGCCGGAGTCGTAGCGCAGCCGGGTGAACCAGAAATCGTAACTACCGGCCGCACGCGCGCGCTGCGGCAGCGCCAACGTGGCGGCGCTACCGAGCAGCAGACCGAGAAAGTGGCGGCGCGGTGTCGGCGACGGCAGGCGGCCGGGAACCGGAAGCGCTGGTGAACACTCAGGTTGAGCGGAGCAGCTCTTGCTCTCCCATTCCCGATTCCCCACTCGCAATTCCCGGCTCTTACTCACACCGCATCCGACAGCGAGGTAAACGTAAAATCGCGCAGCCGCATCGGCGGAATCATCATCACGAAGCTGGATTCGTCGCCAGCCACGCGCACCGGCTTGCCCAGCTCGTCGATGTTGTTGAGCATGATCACCGGCGATTCGTTGAAGCGGAAATTCTTCACCGGATACTTGATCTGTCCGTTCTCGATGTAGAACGTGCCATCGCGGGTGAGCCCGGTGAGCAGCACGGTCTGCGGGTCGACCATGCGGATGTACCAGGTACGCGTGACCAGGATGCCTTTCTCGGTACCGCGCACCAGCTCGGCGATGTTCTTGTCGCCACCGGCCATCAGCAGGTTGCCCGGCTCGCCGACCGCACGCTTGCCGTTCTTCTGCGCCCAGAAACGCGAATACTGCAGGTTGGCGATCTTGCCGTTTTCCACGATGGCCATCTTCTCGCGCGGCAGGCCTTCTTCGTCCCACGGCAGCACCGCCGCGCGCGCATCCCACGGGTCGGCGGTGATGTTCACACGCGGGTCGTAGACCTGCTCGCCGAGCTTGTTGCCGCCGCCCTTCTTGGACAGGAAGCTGCGGCCTTCATCTGCGCGGCGTGCATCGAAGAAATTCATCATGAAGGAGATCAGTCCGGCTGCCGCGGCCGGCTCCAGGATCACCGTGTACTTGCCCGGTTCCAGTGCCTTGGCCTCGGACGAATCGCTGGCCTTGCGCATCGCAATGCGGATGTCCTGCTCGGCCTTGAAGTCGGCGGCATCCTTCAGGTTGCGGCCCACCCAACCCGAGCCGCGGCCATCCTCGGTGCGCACGGTGCAGGTGTAGTCGAAGCGTGCGCCACGCTGGTAGCCGAAGTTGCCCTTGCTGTTGGCAAACGCGGTGAAGCTCTGGCCATCTTCCAGAAAGCCGGCGGCGATCAGGCCCTTGCCTTTGCACGGTGCGATCGAATCGGCGGCCACCTGCGCGCGGAACGCCGGGTCCACCGCTGCCGTGGATTCGCTGAAGGTGGGGCTGGGTTTGTAGGTCTGCTTGTCGACCGCCGGCATGAACTCCGGGTTTTCCGGGGCCAGCCGCGCCAGGTCTTCGGCACGGCGCACCACGCGTTCCAGCGAAGCGTCGTCGAACTCGTTGATGGTGGCGATGCCCACGCGCTTGCCGAACGCCACCTGCACCTGCAGGTCGGTGTTGTCGACGATGCCGCTGGTGGACACGTTGTTGAGCGCAAAACGGATGTTGCCGTCGATCGAGCCGGTGAGCGTTGCGGTGCACTCGTCGGCCTTGGACAGCTTGATGACCTTGTCCAGAATGGCCTTGGCCTGCGCTTCGGTAAGGATGCTCATGTGGGTTTCTCCTGTCAGCCGAGCGAGCGGGCGGTGTTGATGACGTTGATGCCGTCGAAACGGGCGGTGGACGACCCATGCGAGACGGCCGAGGACTGGCTCGGCTGGCCCTTGCCGTCAAAGAAGGAACCACCCAGGCGGTAATCGCGTTGATCGGCCACGGCGCTGCAGGCGTTCCAGAATTCCGGGGTACGGATCTGGTAGGCCACGTCTTCGAGCATGCGGGTGATCGCGCCGTTCTTGATTTCGTAGAACAGCTGACCACCGAACTGCGCGTTGTAACGCTGCTGGTCGATGGAGAACGAGCCATCGCCGATGATGTAGATGCCGTTTTCGACGTTCTTGATCAAATCGTTCACGCTCAGCGGCGTCTTGCCGGCGGCCAGCGAGACATTGGCCATGCGCTGGAACTGCACGCTCGACCACGAGTCGGCATAGCAACAGCCATCGGAGGCGGTCTTGCCCAGGATATGCGCCTGATCGCGGATGGCCTGGTAGTCCACCAGCTTGCCGTCGCGGATCAGATCCCACTGCTTGGTCTTGACGCCTTCATCGTCGTAACCCACCGCGCCCAGGCTGCCGGGCTGGGTCTTGTCGGCGAGGATGTGCACCTTGTCGCTGCCGTACTGGAAACCGGCCTTGAGCTTGTCCAGCGTGGCGAAACTGGTGCCGGCAAAGTTGGCTTCGTAGCCGAGCACACGGTCCAGCTCCAGCGGGTGGCCGACCGATTCGTGGATGGTGAGCCAGGTGTGCGAGGGGTCCAGCACCAGGTCGTACTTGCCCGGCTTCACCGATGGTGCCTTGAGCTTTTCCTGCGCCTGTTTGGCGGCAGCAATCGCATCTTCCTTCATGTCGTAGGAAAGGCCGTAATTCACCACGCCGTTGGGCGAGACGAACTTGCCGGACGCGGCGCCATCGAGATATTCGTAGCCCAGGCCCATCGGCGCAGACAGCCCGTCGCGGGTGCGGAACTTGCCGCTGGCCTTGTCGATGGCGGTCACGCTCATCGGCGCCCAGATGCGGTGCACGTCCTGGTCGATGTAGGAGCCATCGGTGCTGGCGAAATACTTCTGTTCGTTGACCACGAACAGCATCGAGTTGACGAAGTTGGCGCCGGCGGCAGTGGCGGCGGCGTTGACGCCGAGCAGCAGGTCCACCTTGTCCTTGATCGGCACTTCCATCGCGTTCTTCTTGATCGGCGTCTTCCAGCTGACTTCGCCAACGCCCGGCGTCGGCGCCAGCTGCACCGGCGTGCCTTGCACCTTGGCGTTGGCCTTGGCAATCGCCGCCGCCTGCGCCGCGGCCTTGGCCACGCCCTGCTCGGTGAGCTCGTTGGTGGCGGCAAAGCCCCATGCACCGCCCACGATCACACGGACGCCGGCCCCGATGGACTCGGTGTTGACTACATTCTGCACCTTGTCTTCGCGGGTGATCACGAACTGGCGCAGATAGCGGCCAATGCGCACGTCGCAATAGCTCGCTCCGGCCTGACGCGCAGCGTTCAAGCCGGCGTCGGCCAGGCGCTTCTTGCGGCCCACATCGAAGGGTGTCAACAACTGCTCGGCGGCGATCGCCTTGCCGAAATAGGCCGGCACGATCAGCCCGCCCATGGTCAGCCCGGTGAGGGCCAGGAAATCACGTCGCTGCACGGGCAACTCCCCAATAGTCCCGCGCGGCGCGCAGGTGGTGTGGTGATGCGTGGAGCGCTCCACGCGGCATCGCCGATTCTTGCCGGGCGATGATTGCTGCGTCAAATGACTTTCGGCAGGGGTCCGTGAGCAGGTGGAATACCGGCATGCATCGCGTGGTGCGGCTCGGCCGCCTGCGAACGTGGCGAGCGCCGCTGGAGGAACGCAGACCGCGCGATCGTTTTGCCACGCAGGGCAGTCGATTCGTCGCAGGCCGGATCAACTGCCACGTTGCTGCAAGGGCCGCTCACGATGGTCTTGCGCAGCGCCTCAAAAAGAAACCATCAACATGACATTTTCGATTTTCAACAAAACCACCAACCAACTGTCTGGCGTGGTGTGGCGAGAAAAGATCAGTGGAGATGGTCGGTGCGCATGGATCTCAACAGCGACTCGCAAGCTGGCTGCGCGGTGACCTTATGCTTTTCGACAAAACCACCAACCAACTGTCTGGCGTGGTGTCCTCGCCGATTGCGGGACCGTGTGGCGGCATGGATGCCGCCACCGAGCCTACAGGGATGTACTTGCGGCGTGTCCCGCGAGCGGTGAGGGCGCCGCGCCTCGATCAGGCTTGAAGCTTGAAGATCACCAAGCGCTCGCGATACGCACGATGCAGTCGTCGCCATCTGATTGCTCAATACTGGCAGATCAGGCGGAGAGCGGATCATCTGCGCCGTTGCTGCAGGGCCCTTGCCCGCCCACCATCGCAGGACACGCCGTGAATCCGTCCCTGGAGGCTCTGGCGCGGCATCCATGCCGCTCAAGGTCCCGCGACGGTGGGCGGGCAAGGAACAGTGGAGTTGGTCGGTACGCAACGTTTTCAACAAGCACCCGGTAGCGGTCTGGCGCGGTGCCATCTGTTCTTCAATAAACCACCAGCCAACTGTCTGGTGCGGTGTCCTTACCGATTGCGGGACCGTGTGGCGGCATGGATGCCGCCACCGAGCCCCCATGGACGGGTTGACGGCGTGTCCCGCGAGCGGTGAGGGCGCCGCGCACTCGACTCACTAGACGTGGAAATAGCCAGTCCATGCAACGGGCTAAGTCCCAGCGTCCGACGTGATTGATCAGCGCAAATAGAAGCGTGGTTGATCCATCGGCGCTCACCCCAACGAACGCGCAGTATTGATCACGTTGATGCCGTCAAAGCGTGCGGTGGATGACCCATGCGAGACCGCAGAGACCTGGCTCGGTTGGCCCTTGCCGTCGAAGAACGAGCCACCCAGACGGAAATCGCGTTGGTCGCACACCGCGCTGCAGGCATTCCAGAACTCCGGCGTGCGAATCTGGTAGGCACCGTCTTCCACCAACCGCGTGACCTGGCCATTTTCGATTTCGTAGAACAGTTGCCCGCCGAACTGCGCGTTGTAGCGCTGCTGATCGATCGAGTACGAACCGCGCCCGTGAATGTACAAGCCGCGCTCGACGTTCTTGATCATCTCGGCAACGCCAAGCGGTTGCTTGCCTGCCGCCAGCGAGACATTGGGCATGCGCTGGAATTGCACGTTGGACCACGAGTCGGCGTAACTGCAGCCATCGGAGGCCGTCTTGCCGAGCAGGTGCGCCTGATCGCGCGTGCACTGGTAGTCGACCAGGATACCGTCGCGCACCAGATCCCACTGTTTGGTCTTGACGCCTTCATCGTCGTACCCCACCGCGCCCAGGCTACCCGGCTGGGTGCGGTCGGCGACGAAGGTCACCGCATCGCTGCCCCAACGGAACTTGGCATCGCGCTTGTCCAGCGTAGCGAAGCTGGTGCCGGCGTAATTGGCCTCGTAACCCAGCACGCGGTCGAGCTCCAATGGGTGGCCAACCGATTCGTGGATGGTGAGGAACAGATTGCTCGGGTCGATCACCAGATCGTACTTGCCGGCCTTCACCGACGGCGCGGTGAGTTTGGCGCGCGCCTGCTTTGCCGCGGCAATCGCATCTTCGCGCGCGTCGTAGCTGTGGCCGTAGCCGATCAGCCCGCCTGGAAGTTGATGCTTCTGGCTGGCATCGCCATCAAGGTATTCGTAGCCCATGCCCATCGGCGAAGACAGCCCATCGCGGGTGCGGAAGGTGCCGCTGGCCTTGTCCACTGCGGTAACAGTGAAAGGGAGCCACAAACGATGCACGTCCTGGTCGATGTAGGAGCCATCGCTGCTGGCGAAATATTTTTGCTCATTGATGGCGAACAGGCGCGAGGCCACAAAGGTGGCACCAGCGTTGAGCGCCGCGGCATTGACGTCCATCAACAGCGCCACCTTGTCCTGCAGCGGCACTTCCATGGCGTTCTTCCGGATCGGTGTCTTCCAGCTGACCTGCCCGGCCGGCGTCACCGGCGCCAGTTGCACCGGCGTGCCGCCCAAGCGCGCATTCGCCTTGGCAATGGCCACCGCGTGCCGCGTAGCCGTGGCCACGCCGTCGCTGGTCAACGTGTTGGTGGCCGCAAAGCCCCATGCGCCATCGGCCAGCACGCGCACGCCCACGCCACTGGATTCGGCATTGACCACGTTCTCCACCTGCGCCTCGCGGGTGATCACGAACTGGCGCAGATAGCGCCCCACGCGCACATCGCAGTAGCTGGCACCGGCGGCCTTGGCGGTGGTGAGCGCGGTGTCGGACAAGCGCCGGTTGCGGGCCGCATCGTTTGGCGCCAGCAGCTGCTCGGCAGCGATCAGGCGCGTATGCGGCAGCAGCAGCCCGGCAGCACCGATGCCGGACAGGGTGAGGAAGGTACGACGGTCCACGGGTGGTCTCTCCGATCGATGCCTGTGGGGAAATTCCACACGCCACTGCCCGAGACTTACCGCGCACGCCGGATTGGTCAAGTGCCGGCTACCGCACGTTTCGTATCGCGTGCGCGCCTGCGGCAGAACATCGGTCGCCAAAACCGAACCCGAGTGCTGGTGGCAACAGCGCAGCATCGCTAGTCTGCGCGGCTGCAATCGATACGTCGATGCGGCCCTCGCCGCGATGCAGCCCCTCACGCCGCCACCACCCTCTTACCCAGCTCCAGGGACCCATCCGATGATCACCACCTCCCGCCTTGCCGTCGTGGCGATGGCACTTGCAGTGTGCATGCCCACTTCGCTGGCGCTCGCGGCCGATTGGTATGTCTCGCCTACCGGCTCGGACAGCAATGCCGGCACGCGGGCTGCGCCCTTTGCCAGCGTGATGGCGGCGCAGGCCGCCGCGGCCAGCGGCGACACCGTGTACCTGCGCGGCGGCACCTATCGCCCCACCAACGCGAATGTCAGCGTGAGCGAGCGCACCTACGCCATCGTCAATGACATCACCAAGGACGGCATCGGCTACGTCAATGCCGCCAACGAGCGCCCGGTGTTCGACTTTTCCGCAGTGACGCCGGCAGATCGCCGGGTGGCGGCATTCCGCGTCCGCGCCAGCAACTGCGTGTTTCGCGGCTTCGAGGTGATCGGCGTGCGCATCACCATCGCCGACCGGCTGACCCAGTCCGAAGCCTTTCGCGTGCAGGGCGGCAACGGCAATCGCTTCGAGCGGCTGGCCATCCACGATGGGCAGGCGATCGGCTGGTATCTGGTGGCAGGCAGCAACAACCAGGTGCGCAACGTCGATGCGTACAACAACAAGGGGCTCAATACGTTCTCCTACGGCAACATCGATGGCTTCGGTGTGCATCCCGGCGCCGCCGGCAGCGTGGGCAACCGCATCGAGGGCAGCCGTGCCTGGAACAACAGCGACGACGGGTTCGATCTGATCAATGCCTGGGAAGCGGTCACGCTGGAGCACAACTGGGCGTTCCGCAACGGCCTGGATACCGATGGCACGCCGCTGGGCGACGGCAACGGTTTCAAGGCCGGCGGTTTTGGACGCAACGGCAGCGTGTACCCGCAACCGGTGCCGCGCCATCGCATTGCGTTCAATCTGGCGGTCGGCAACCGCACCAATGGCTTTTATGCCAATCACCAGATCGGCGGGCAGGACTGGATCAGTAACACCGCCATCGGCAATGGGCGCGCCAACTTCGACATGCTATCCACCCTGGCGGACAATCGCACCGACGTGGCTGGCTACGATCACACCCTGGCCAACAACCTGGGCTACGGCACGCGCACCGAGATCGCCAACCTGGGCGCCGCCACGGCCAACGAGATCGGGCGCAATTCCTTCAGCATTCCGCTGGTTGCGATTGCGCGTGACTTCGTCAGCCTGGATGAGCGCCAACTCACCCGTCCGCGCCAAGCCAACGGCGATCTTCCGGTGATCACCTTCGCCACGCTTGCGCCCGGCAGTGCGTTGATCGATGCCGGTGCCGACAGCGGTGCGGCATTCAACGGGCGTGCGCCGGACCTGGGAGCCTTCGAATCCCTGTAGCGACAGCGCAGGCGCTTTCGCGGCGACGATTCGGTCTTCCGGCGCGTCGACGGAACGGAGGGACGATGAGCGACGCACCGCGTGACCGGAGAGTGCGCAGCGTAGAACGGATTGCGACGAGCCGATGGCTTGCCTGCGCCAGCAACGTCGATGCACCTTGCACAGCGCCGGTGGTGTGGTGGCAGATCATGGTGCCCGGTGGTACCTCATGTGCCTTGGTACCCATGTCGGCGAACATTCCGCAAGATCCGGCACACCATCGCGAGACTGCGCGCCAGCCCGGGCCCTGTCTGCCTGGCAGGCAGGGCCCGGGCGGCGGTGCTAGGGCTTTGCCTGCTTGGGTGCATGCCCGAAATACGCCTTGAATGCGCGGCTGAAACCGGCTTCGGACTGATAGCCCACCCGGCGCGCGGCATCGCCCACGCCGACATTGCCGGAGCGGATCAGATCGTCGGCCACGCTCAACCGCCACAGTGCGATGTAGCGCATCGGCGGCTCGCCGGTGACCTGCACGAACTGCTGCGCCAGCAGCGAACGCGACAGGCCGGCATGCCGGGCGAGCTGCTCCACGCTCCAGCGGCGATACGGATCGGCATGGATGGCGTGCAAGGCCAGACCGACGCGCTCGCCGGCCGCGCTGGTGAGCCAGCGCGATTGCTGTGGATGCAACTCGGCCCAGCTGCGCAGTGCGCGGATCACCAGCAGATCGATGATGCGCGAGACCATCAGCTGCGCACCGGGCCGCACCTCGTGCGCTTCGGCCATCAAGAAATGCGAGAGCAGGCGCAACCATTCGGGCACGCGTCCGGCATCGCCCGGGATATGGATCAGCGTCGGTAGTGCCCGCATGATCGGCGGCAATGGAAGGCGCTCGTAGCGAAAGATGCCGCCGATGACGCTGGCCATCGCGGCGCCCTCGCCGTGACGGATCTTCAAACTTGCCGGGTCGAACCGGTCGGCTGCAAAAAAATCCTCCGCACTGCGTGCCGGGCGCTGCGCTTGCGACAGCCTGTGGCCACGGCCATGTGGTAGCACGACCAGATCGCCGGTCTGCAGCTGCAGTGGTGCACCGTCATCTGCAGTGATCCACAGCGATCCCGCCTCGACAAAATGCAGATGCGATGGCCCGGCCGGCACCCGTGCGTGTACGCCCGCCGCCAGCTCGGCGCTGTACACGCCATCACCCTGCAGGCGGATCAAGGTGAGCAATTGCGACAGGATGTCGGCGCGCGCGGGCTGGGCATCGCCCGCCGCCTGCGGCGCTGGAGGATCGGTCATGGAAGGCGGTGTCCGGGTCATGGTGTCGCGCGGTGCGCAAGCGGAACCTTAGTGCATTCCGACAGAGCCGAGGTGCCCCATGAAACGTACGACCTGCATTCCCATCGCCGCGTTGCTGTTATGCGCGCTGTGCTCCGCCACCGTGCAGGCGCTGCCGGCGCCGCGCCCCACCATCGTGCTGGTGCACGGCGCCTGGGAAACCGCTGCGATCTGGCGCCCGGTCGCCGGCCAGCTGCGTGCGCACGGCTACCGCGTCATCGCGGTGAATCTGCCCGGCCGCCCTGGCGCCTCGCAAGCAGCGGAAGCGGTCAGCCTGGCGGCGTATCGCGATACGGTACTGGCCGCGATCAAGGACGAGACGGCACCGGTGGTGCTGGTCGGGCACAGCTTTGGCGGCGTGACCGTCACCAATGTGGCCGAAGCCGCGCCGGCCAGGATCAAGACGCTGGTGTACCTGGCCGCGTTCGTGCCGCAGGACGGCCGCACGCTGATGGCGCTTGCACAGGCCGACACCGGCAGCCAGTTGCCGCCGTATCTCGCGTTGGACAAGAGCAGGGGCGTCATGTCGGTGGCAACGTCGGCACGCGCGGAGGTGTTCGCCAACGACGCCACGGCCGCGCAACGCGCCGCCGTGCCGGCCATGCTGGTGGACGAGCCCGTGCAGCCGATGATGACGCCGGTGCAGCTGACCTCGGCGCGCTCCGGCAGCGTGGATCGGGTGTATATCCGCACCCTTCAGGACAGGGCGCTCAGCCCCGCATTCCAGTCGCAGATGATTGCCGCCACGCCGATGCGGATGACCATCGATCTGGACACCGGGCACTCGCCCTTTCTCACTGCACCGGCGGCGCTGGTGGCAGCGATCGAACAGGTGGCGCAATGAGCCCGCAGATCGAATTGAGTGTGGTGGCCACCCTGGCAGTGCTGTGCCTGTGCCTTCCCTTGGTGTTTTCCGCACTGTATGCGCGCCAGGTCGGTACCAAGGCGTTGATCGGCAATCGCGAGGGCATTGCCGAACCGGACGGGGCCGCAGGACGTGCGCTGCGTGCGCATCGCAATCTGCTGGAAAACTTCCTGCCGTTTGCCGCAGTCGTGCTCGCTGCCATGCTGTTGCAGGTGTCCGGAACCATCACCGTCATCGCATCGCTGGTGTTTTTGGGCGCGCGCATCGTGCATGCGGTTTGCTATCTTTTCGCCATTCCCGGTTTGCGCACACTTGCCTATCACCTAGGCCTGTGGGCGACGCTGGCCTACGCATCGCAGTTGTTCTTGTGAGGTTCCCGATGCACGCCAGACACACCGCAGACACGTCGTCGGCAATGTCCCCGCCGGCACGCACCACGGTAGCGAAACCCGCTGCAACCGAGCCTGCCGGTGCGCTGCGCAAGGCCGTTGCCGGGCGCGTGCTTGCGCTGTCGCTACTGGTCGGGGCGCTGGCGCATGTGCAGGCCGTTTCCGCTGCCGAGCGCGACAGTTTCAGCGTGACCATCAAGCCGTTGACCGCGCAGGACGAGACCGTCACCGGGCTGGCGGTCACCGAGCAGATCACGCGTGCAGACGCGCGCAGGCCGCTGAGCTTGGTGCTGCCCTCGGCCTTGCCAGCCGTGCCGCATAACGCAGACGCCATCAGCGAGCTGCATGTCAGCGACGCGCATGGCGATGCGGCGCTGTCGATCGCCGAAGGCGCAGCGGTGGATGGCTTCGACATGCGCCGATGGAGCACCGAGCGGCCGGTCGGTCCGCAGGTGACGGTGCGCTACCGCGCCGCCTTGGTGCCTGCAAATAGCGGTGGTCCGCCCTTTGGCATGAAGGCGGCCGGGCTGGGTGTGGCAGGCAGCTCCAAGAGTTTCGTGCTGCTGCCCGAACAACTGGACAGCGACGCCAGCACGCTGACGTGGGATCTATCGGAACTGGCGCCCGGCTCCATCGGTGTCGCCAGCGGCGGCGTCGGCACGGTGCGGGTGCCGGGCCCGGCAACGGTCATGGGCGATCTGTGGCTGCTGGCCGGGCCGGCCGTGGTGGCCCAGGCGCAGGACGATGCCGTGTTCAACGCCTACACGATCGGCCAACCGCCCTTCGATGCCGCAGCCACCATGGCGTGGGCACGGCGCGCGTACGACGTGCTGGCAACCGGGTTGGGCTACATCGACGCGCCGCCGCGCTACGACCTGTTGATCCGCGCGTTGCCGGTGGCCTCGTACGAAACCGGCACCGCGCGCCTGGCAGGCGGCAGCAGCCTGATCACGGTGGGCAACGTGTTTTCGCCAGGCCAGGATCTGCACAGCGTGCAGAGCACCATCTTTCACGAGATGGGGCACCAATGGGTGGGCCAGCTCACCAATGCCGTGGAGCCCTGGTACGCGGAAGGGGTCAACGTGTTCGTGCAGGCGACCTTGCCATGCGCGGCCGGCCTGCTTCCACACGCGGCCTGCGCCAACGCCATCAACACATGGGCGCAGCAGTACTACGCCAGCCCGGCGCGGCGCTGGTCGCTGCAACGCATCGATGCGGCCGGCTTTGCGCAGGAATCCATCCGGCGTATCCCGTATGCGCGCGGCATGTTGTACTTCGCCAGTGTCGATGCCGCCTTGCGTGCACGCTCGGCCGGCAAACGCGGCTTGCTGGACGCACTGCGACCGCTCTACGTCGCACGGCACGCCGGCAAAGCGTTCGAACGCAGCGATATCGAAGCGCTGCTGCGCCGCGAACTGGGCGATGCCGAAGTCACCCGCTTCCGCCAGGTCGTGATCGACGGCACCCAACTGATCGTGCCGCCTTCCAATGCCTTTGGCCCCTGCCTGCAGCGCCAACCACGCCGCCAGATCAGCGAAGGGAAAACAGTGGAAGGCTATGTGTGGGAGCCGGTATCCAGCGGCGCACGCATAGCCGCGTGCCAATGATGCAGATCGCAAGGGACGCATCCGACCGCTGATTACTCGCGCTCCTTCTGCGCCGAGCACATTCTCCTGCGTGCTCGGCGCGATAGTGTGGCGACTCAGCTCACCTCATCACTTCTTGAAATCGGTGGGACGCTCCAGCTGATAGACCGCCTCACCCAAATCTTCCAGCTTGCCGGCGATGATGGCTTGCGCATCATAGACACCGCGGTTGTAGAAATACGCGCCGACTTGCCCGGCGAAGAAATCAAGGAGGAACTCGGCATCGAACCGCCCGATCTCCTGCCTGAGTTCTTCGGTGAAATACAGCTGGATCTTGCGGGTGATCGCGGCACGTTCGGCGTCGGTGAATTTGATGTCGGTCATGGGTCTATCACTGTGTGAGCGGCCAGCGAGACGGCCGATCTGCTTGTAACGTATGTCGGGAGTGCAGCCTCAAAGCGAATCAGCCTGGCGCTTTGCGGCCGGTGACCAAGCGTAGCAAAGCAGACCGCTATCGCATGTCGGGGAGAATTCCAATGCGATTCGTCGATAGGGCGTCCTGTGGGTTGGCGCGTCTTCTATCGCTCTTGCGCCTAGAATCGTCCTCCGCGTGCTGCGGTCACCTGATAGCTGTCACTTGTTTGATGCGCTGATAAATGCAGCTTGCAATTGCCGCCCAAAGCGCCGGGCAAGCGACAAATGAGGCCAAGGAAGCCAATGAGTCGAATGGCCTTGAAGAATCGTGCATCAGGCGCAGGAGTAGACAGAGGCTTGCCACAATTGCTGCTCCAGCGACTGCCGCAACATAGGGATGTGCATGCTTCAGGCCAGGAACAAAGTGCAGCGTTGGGACGCCCAAAATAAGAAAGAAAGGTGAGCCAATGCCGAATGCGAAAAAACAGTAGTAAAGAAAAAATGTAGGTGCCGCTTCACCGCTGCCCGACATTGCCACAATAAGAGCAATGAGGACGCCGCTCAGAATCGTTGCGGCGACGCATGAAAATAGCACCGAACCCAAAATGACCACGCTCACTTTTATTAAGCGTGCGGTTGCGAGCAGTGCGTCTCTCACGCGGGTTTCCTCGAAGAAAAAATGATGTGCGCGCTCAGTAAGCGGGTTCTCCGATGAGGAGGCGATCGGCAGGAGACAGGCGGAAGGTCAGCGCTTTGCTTGATGCACAGCTGTCCGCCGGCCCTGCGAACCGGGAGATCTCCATGCGTCGCTCCACATCGCGCGCGTGCACGACGTCCCTGGGGTCTTCGGTTACTTCAGCCGGCATCCCCGCCGATGCAGTCTTGGCGTGCCCGGTAAAAAGACACCCGCAATACGCGGGCGTCTTTGGGTGACATGACTGCTGGTTTTCCAGGGCAGGCTCGTCTTACGCCTTATCCGCCTCCAGGTGATATCGCGTGGCTTCATTCACCTCGTTCTTGGAGCCCAAGAACACCGGCACGCGCTGATGCAGCTGCGTGGGTTGAATATCCAGGATGCGCTCGCGCCCGGTGGTCGCGGCACCGCCGGCCTGTTCCACCAGCATGCTCATCGGGTTGGCTTCGTACATCAGGCGCAGCTTGCCGGGCTTGGACGCGTCCTTCTTGTCCCACGGGTAGATGAAGATGCCGCCGCGGGTGAGGATGCGGTGCACGTCGGCCACCATGCTGGCGATCCAGCGCATGTTGAAGTCCTTGCCGCGCGCGCCGTCCTTGCCGGCCAGCAGGTCGCCCACATAGGCCTGCATCGCCGGTTCCCAGTGGCGCTGGTTGGACATGTTGATGGCGTATTCGGCGGTGTCGTCGGGCACGCGCATGTTGGCCTGGGTCAGCAGGAAGCTGCCTTCCTCGCGCTCCAAGGTGAAGGCATGGGTACCGTGGCCGAGCGTGAGCACCAGCATGGTGCTGGGGCCATAGATGCAATAGCCGGCGGCGACCTGTTGGGTGCCGGGCTGCAGGAAGTGCTCGTCGCCGGGCTTTTCGGTGCCCTTGGGCGCGCGCAGTACCGAGAAGATGGTGCCGACCGAGACGTTGACGTCGATGTTGGAGCTGCCATCGAGCGGGTCGAACAACAGCAGGAAATCGCCGCTGGGGTACTGGTCGGGCACCGGCTGGCTGTGGTCCATTTCTTCCGACGCGCACGCGGCCAGATGGCCGCCCCAGGCATTGGCTTCGAGCAGGATGTCGTTGCTCAGCACATCGAGCTTTTTCTGTGCCTCGCCCTGCACGTTGCCGGTACCGGCATCGCCGAGCACGCCGCCCAGGGCGCCCTTGCTCACGGCAATGGAGATGCGCTTGCAGGCGCGCGAGACGATGGTGATCAGCTGGCGCAGTTCCGCATCGATACGGCCGGCGTGTTGTTCTTCGATCAGGAAGCGGGTCAGCGAGGGACGCGACATGGAGCGGGCAGCCTGTTGTAGGAAGTGGGCCGCCATTGTCGCCATTGCGCCGTTAGATTTCGATCACTTGCTGCGCGGTTTGTAGCGTGGCTGATCGAATTTGTGCGAATGGGCGGTGGGAGCGGAACGCTTCATGGCGCTGGGGTGCCCCCATCCGCCCTGCGGGCACCTTCCCCCGCAGGCGGGAGAAGGGAGAAGCCGGCGAAGGAGTCGGGTAAGGGAGTCGGGTGGCGATGGGAATCATGGCACTGGGTTGCCCCCATTCGCCCTGCGGGCACCTTCCCCCCGCAGGCGGGGGAAGGGAAAAGCCAGCGAAGGAGGCGGGTAAGGGAGTCGGGTGGCGATGCGAATCGGGGAAGGGAAAAGGCCGGGAATGAGGTGTGGCGCGAGAGGCGCTGTGTGTGGTGGCCGCGCCGGCGGCTTGAGGCAGGGCTAGAAAAACCCAACCGAAGCGGGATTTTCAGCATCCAAGGCCGGTCGCGACGATCAGAAGCTGTCGCAGGACGCGCCTGTCTATGGCAGGCGGCGCGCTGGGCGCGACGTGTGGCCGTCGCCTGCCTTCGGGTACCCGGCAGGCGCCGCGGACCAAGACCAAGGCGATCGCCAAGTGGGAAAGCGACATCGACCGAAAAGCGTGTCGTCATTGTCGGCGCGTCGCGGCCGATCCGCCAGCTGCTCGGTGGGATGGGCAAAAAAAGACCGGGAGGCTGGCGCGCTCCCGGTCTGCAGTACGTCGATGCGGCTGCGCGCCGCGGCGGGGCCGCTTACACCCGGCTGACGGTCGCCACGGCCTGGGCCACGTAGTCCAGGTTGCGCTGGCTCAGGGCGGCCACGCAGATGCGGCCAGTGCCCACGGCGTAGATCGCAAACTCGTCGCGCAGGCGGTCCACCTGGGTCTTGGTCAGGCCCGAGTACGAGAACATGCCGGCCTGGCGCTGGATGAAGTCGAACTCCGGCGCACCCAGCGTGGCCAGTTTGTCTACCAGCCCTGCGCGCAGGGCGTGGATGCGCTCGCGCATTTCGGTGAGTTCCTGCTCCCACAGATCGCGCAGCTCCGGGCTGGTCAGCACGCCGGCAACGAGTGCGGCGCCGTGCGTGGACGGGCTGGAGTAGATGGTGCGGATGATGCGCTTGACCTGCGACTGCACGGCCTTGGCTTCGGCGGCGGTGGCCGAGACCACCGACAGCGCGCCCACGCGCTCGCCATACAGCGAGAACGACTTGGAATATGAGCTGGCGACCACGTAGCTGTCGATGCCTTCGGCGGCCAGCTGGCGCACCGCATAGGCGTCGGCCTCGATGCCCTTGTCGAAGCCCTGGTAGGCAATGTCGACGAACGGGAACAGGTTACGTTCCTTCAATAGCCCGGCCACCTGCTTCCACTGCTCGCGGGTCAGGTCGGCACCGGTGGGGTTATGGCAGCACGCGTGCAGCAGCACCACCGTGCCCGGCTCCAGCTTGGCCAGGTCGGCGAGCATGCCGTCGAAGTTCAGGCCATGGCTGGCGGCATCGAAATAGGTGTAATCCACTACCTCGAAGCCGGCCGCGCCGAACACCGCGCGGTGGTTTTCCCAGCTGGGGTTGCTGATGGCGATGGTGGCCGTGGGCAGCAGCTTCTTGAGCAGGTCTGCGCCAACGCGCAATGCGCCGCTGCCGCCGACGGTCTGCGAGGTCGCCACGCGCCCGGACGCCACCAGCGCCGACTCGGCGCCGAACAGCAGCGCCTGGGTGGCCTTGTCATACGCGGCCAGGCCGTCGATGGGCAGGTAGCCGCGCGGTTTGGCCTCCTGCGCAAGCTGCTGCTCGATCTTGTGCACGGCGCGCAACAGCGGGATGCGCCCGTTTTCGTCGTAATAGATGCCCACGCCCAGGTTGACCTTGTTGGGGCGGCTGTCGGCGTTGTAGGCCTCGGTCAGGCCCAGGATGGGGTCGCCTGGAACCTGTTCTACGTTTGCAAAGAAGGACACGGCATGACTCGCTGAAGGACGAAAGAGTGGGGTACTTCCGGGGTGCTCGGCCGCGGCTGGGCCAAACCACTTCATCCTAGCAGCCCATGGCCGGCGTAGCATGCTTCGTTCCGTACGCAACGATGCGGCCACAGTACGGATAAGGG
Organism: Xanthomonas sp. CFBP 7698; assembly: GCF_003600855.1. Lineage (NCBI taxonomy): Bacteria > Pseudomonadati > Pseudomonadota > Gammaproteobacteria > Lysobacterales > Lysobacteraceae > Xanthomonas > Xanthomonas sp. CFBP 7698. The sequence goes on along the minus strand of NZ_PRDN01000004.1, from coordinate 93,721 downwards.
ACACTATCCCCATGCCCAGACTCACCTTGTTGGCCGCCGCGTGCGGCCTGTTCGCCACGAGCGCCGCGCCGCTCGTCCTGGCCGCCGATCCGGCGCCTTTGCAGGTCCTTCCCGCCGTGCAGGTGGACGCTGCCCGTGTGCACGGGGTGGACGACTTCGACCTGCCGGCCTCGTTCACCGTGGTGTCGGCCGACGACGACAACCGCCGCGGCGCGCAGGTGTCCGAGCTGCTGGACGGCATCCCCGGGCTGGTGGCGCGCGACCGCCAGAACTACGCGCAGGACACCCAGCTGTCGATCCGCGGCTTCGGCGCGCGCTCCACCTTCGGCGTGCGCGGCGTGCGGCTGCTGGTGGATGGCATCCCGGCCAGCATGCCCGACGGCCAGGGCCAGCTCTCGCATTTCAACGTGCTGGGCGCGCAGCGGGTGGAAGTGCTGCGCGGGCCGTTTTCGGCGTTGTACGGCAACTCCTCCGGCGGCGTGCTGCAGCTGTGGAGTGCGGACGGCTCCCCAAACGACCCGTGGCGGCTGCGCGCCACCTACGGCAGCAATGCCACCGTCAATGTGGGCGGGCAATTGCTCGGCCAGCAGGGTGCGGTGCACTACAACCTGGCGGCCAATCATTTCGACACCGATGGCTTCCGCGACCATAGCCGCGCCAGGCGCGAATCGGTCAATGCCAAGCTCGGGTTCGATCTGGCCGAGGGCAGCCGGCTGGACCTGGTGCTCAATTATCTGGACGCACCGGATGCGCAGGACCCGCTCGGCCTGACCCGCGCCCAGTTCAACGCCGACCCGGCGCAGGCCACGTCGGTGGCCACCCAGTTCAACACCCGCAAATCGGTGCGTCAGTCGCAGGCCGGGGCGATCTTCACCCAGCAATTCGATAACCAGACGCTGCGCCTGATGGCCTATGGCGGGCAGCGCAGCGTGGAGCAGTTCCTGGCGATCCCGGTGGCGGTGCAGCGCAACCCGCTGCATTCGGGTGGCGTGATCGATCTGGACAGCAATTACGAAGGCGCCGATGCGCGCTGGGCCTGGCAGGGTGAAGCGCTCGGCCGGCCATTGCAGCTGACTGTCGGCGCCAATGTCGATCGCCAGCGGCAGCACCGCACCGGTTACGAAAACTTCGTCGGCGACACACTGGGCGTCAAGGGCGCGTTGCGCCGCAATCAGCGTGACCAGGTGGAAAACATCGACCAGTTCGCGCAGCTGTGGTGGCAGTGGAGCGAGCGCTGGTCCGCGCTGCTGGGCGTGCGCCATAGCCAGGTGCGCTTCGATTCGGACGACCACTACATCGTCGGGCGCAATCCCGACGACAGCGGCCAACGCGATTACTCGGCCACCACGCCAGTGGCCGGCATCGTGTTCCGTGCCGACGAAGATCTGCGTTTTTATGCTTCAGTCGGGCGCGGCTTCGAAACGCCCACCTTCAACGAGCTGGGCTACCGCAACGATGGCGGCGCCGGCCTGGCGCTGGACCTGGGCGCGGCGACCAGCCGCAACTACGAGGTGGGCAGCAAGTGGCGCGCGCAAAGCGGCGCGGCGGTGGAGTTCGCGTTGTTCCGCGCCGACACCGATGACGAACTGGCGGTGGCCAGCAACACCAACGGCCGCAGCACCTTCCGCAACATCGGCGCCACCCGCCGCCAGGGCGCGGAGCTGAGCTGGCAGCAACCGGTGGGCGCCACCCAGCAGCTGCAGCTGGCCTACACCTTTGTCGACGCCACCGTGCGCGATGGTTACCTCACCTGCGCCAGCAGCGGCTGCGCGGTGCCCACCGCGCCGGTGGCCAGCGGGTCGCGCCTGCCAGGCGTGCCGCGTCAGCAGCTATTTGCGCGCTGGCAATGGCAGCCCATGCAATGGCAGTTCGCCGCCGAAACGGTGGCCTCCGGCGCCACCGTGGTCAACGACCTGGCCACCGAGCGCGCACCCGGCTATGCCTTGGTCAACCTGGAAGCCTCGCGCCGCTGGACTACCACGTATGGCGCCGTGCGCACCTTCGCGCGCATCGACAACGCGCTGGACCGCCAATACGTCGGCTCGGTGATCGTCAACGACGGCAATGGGCGCTACTACGAACCCGGCCCGGACCGCACCTACACGGTGGGGCTGCAGTGGGATTTTGGTGGGTGAGCAAACAACCGGCGCCCCGCACGACAACACGCACCCCTGCCGTTGTAGGAGCGCTCCCGGGCGCGATGACGCCTTCCCGATAGAGTCACCCCGCTAACGCCCACAGCCTCACCACATCACGCACCGCCGCCGCCGCCGCCGCTGCGCACGTCCCCGCGTAGAAGCGCCCCCGGGGCGCGACGAGGCTTGCCGATCACGCCCCGCGCCACGCCATACCGCACCACGATGGTCGCCACGCCAGCTGGTGCCTTCTCTGCGAAGGCGACCGCGATTGATTGGATATCACCTGTTCGCGCTCGGCTACCGGCGTTTTCGATCCTGCTGGTGTTGAACGCAATCGAGCCGGCCGCCGTGCAGGCAGACCGACAGGCTGCCTGCACGGCGGCTGGCGGCCCATGTCCAGGCCCGGCCCCACGACGCCGCCGCACGCGACGGCAGCGCGGCAGCCGGCAAGCATGTGCTCGCGGCAGTACGCACGGCGGCCGGCGACTGCACTGCGGCGCCGCGCAACGGGTAATCGCCGGACGCGGGGCTGCCGGCTCGGTCGCCGCGTGCGCGCGCGCATCACTCTGCGCGCTGCTGGCGATCATCCTGTTCCAGTCCAAGTAGATCCGCAGCGAGTCCAGGCACTGCCAGAGCGGCGTGCTAGCCTCTGCCACTCATTCTCTGCATGGAGTGCAATGATGATGAAGACCTGGAAGCGAATGGTGAGCGTGTCGGCAATGATGGCCGGCCTTCTGCTCTGCAGCGCAGCGTGGGCAGACCACGTGGATATGCGCATCGTGCGCGACTATCCAGCCGGCTCCCCCGCCATCGCAAAAATACACGCCTGGCTGCAGCAGCAATCCGGGCTGAGCACGCAGCCCAGGCAGACACCGCCGCCGGCCGATGCCGCCGCGTTGGGGCCTGTACGCATCGGCACCGCTCTGTTCGATCGTCCGCTGAGCACGCGCGCCGACACCGCAAGTAACGTGGCCCCGCTGCCGGCACGCGGCCAGCTGCGCGACGAGATCACCATCGACGCCTGCAATGGCGATCAGCAGTACCACTGGGTCTATGTGTGGGCAGAGACCGCTGCCACGGCTGCGTGGCAGTTGCGCTCCTATCAGCAAAAAACCGTGGCCGATTGCAAGGCATCACCGAATGCAGTGCCGGCCACGGCACATACCGCTGCACCGTGATCGCGCCCCGTCACCGCCGCGTACCGGCGGTGACGTGCTCGGATCGATCGCGTCATAGCCATCGCATCGTTGCGGCGCCGTCGCGTTGCCTACGCATCGGCGCGATGACGCGCTGCAGCGCATTCGGGTGACCGCACCCCGCCCTGCGCCGGCTGCGTGGTGACGCAGCGCAACAGGCCGCGCGCGGAGATTGCACTGGCACCTGGCTGGGTATACACGTGGCTTCGCCTTTCCTGCAGGAGACCACGATGAACGCGCAACCCGCCACCAAGCCGCTCAGCACCGACCCGCAATCGATCTTCAAGCCGCGTTACGACAACTTCATCGGTGGCAAGTGGGTGGCGCCGGACAACGGCCAGTACTTCGACAACACCACGCCGATCAACGGCAAGGTGTTTACGTCGATCGCGCGCTCCACCGCGCCGGATATCGAAGCGGCGCTCGATGCCGCGCATGCCGCGAAAGATGCCTGGGGCAAGACCTCCACCACCGAGCGCGCCAACGTGCTGCTCAAGATCGCCGACCGCATCGAGCAGAATCTGGAACTGCTCGCCTACGCCGAGACCTGGGACAACGGCAAGCCGGTGCGCGAAACGCTCAATGCCGACGTGCCGCTGTGCGTGGACCACTTCCGTTATTTCGCAGGCGCCATTCGTGCGCAGGAAGGCGGCATTTCCGAGATCGACAGCGACACCATCGCCTATCACTTCCACGAGCCGCTGGGCGTGGTGGGGCAGATCATTCCGTGGAATTTCCCGCTGTTGATGGCCTGCTGGAAACTCGCACCGGCGCTGGCGGCCGGCAACTGCGTGGTGATGAAACCGGCCGAGCAGACACCGGCCTCGATCCTGGTGTTGATGGAAATCATCGGCGACCTGCTGCCGCCCGGCGTGCTCAACGTCGTCAACGGTTTTGGTCTGGAAGCGGGCAAGCCGCTGGCCAGCAACCCGCGCATCGCCAAGATTGCCTTCACCGGCGAAACCACCACCGGCCGGCTGATCATGCAATACGCCAGCCAGAACCTGATCCCGGTGACGCTGGAGCTGGGCGGCAAGTCGCCCAACATCTTCTTTGCCGATGTCATGGCCGAAGACGACGATTTTCTCGACAAGGCGGTGGAAGGTTTTGTCATGTTCGCCTTCAACCAGGGCGAAGTGTGCACCTGCCCGTCGCGTGCGCTGATCCAGGAATCCATCTACGACAAGTTCATGGAAAAGGCGCTCAAGCGAGTGGCCGCGATCAAGCAGGGCAACCCGCTCGACCCCAACACCATGGTCGGTGCGCAGGCGTCCAGCGAGCAGCTGGAAAAGATCCTGTCCTACATCGACATCGGCAAGCAGGAAGGTGCCGACGTGTTGATCGGTGGCGAACGCAATACGCTCGATGGCGAGCTGGCCGAGGGCTTCTACGTCAAGCCAACCGTGTTCAAGGGCCACAACAAGATGCGCGTGTTCCAGGAGGAAATCTTCGGCCCGGTGGTGTCGGTGACCACCTTCAAGGATGAAGCCGAGGCGCTGGCGATCGCCAACGACACGCTGTACGGCCTGGGCGCCGGCGTGTGGAGCCGCGATGCCTCGCGCCTGTACCGCATGGGCCGCGCAATCCAGGCCGGCCGCGTGTGGACCAACTGCTATCACGCCTATCCGGCGCACGCTGCGTTCGGTGGCTACAAGCAGTCGGGCATCGGGCGCGAGAATCACAAGATGATGCTCGACCATTACCAGCAGACCAAGAACCTGCTGGTGAGTTATTCGCCAAAGGCGCTGGGGTTCTTCTGATCGCATCCCGCCGCGTCGTCCGGCAAGGGCCGGTGCGGTTGCGGCGGTCCGTGCACATTGCCTGCGTGGGGGGCGCTTGCGCCCTCGATGGAGGGCGTGCGGGTCGGGCCATTTGACTTCGATCAAGGCCACGCCTGGGCGAGGCGCCTAAGGTGGCTGCAATCTCGGTGCGGAGCGTGGCGATGGACATGACAATGCAGGCGGCAGTGGTGCGGCAGTTCGGGGCGCCGTTGGTGATCGAGGAGGTGGCGGTGCCGCGGCCGCAGGCCGGCGATCTGCTGGTGAAGATCCAGGCCTGCGGGGTCTGCCATACCGATCTGCATGCCGCGCAGGGCGACTGGCCGGTGAAGCCGAACCCGCCGTTCATCCCCGGACACGAGGGGGTGGGGTACGTGGCTGCGGTGGGCGCGGGCGTGCGCCACATCAAGGAGGGCGACCGGGTCGGCATTCCGTGGCTGTATTCGGCGTGCGGGCATTGCACGCATTGCCTGGGCGGCTGGGAGACGCTGTGCGAGGCGCAGCAGAACAGCGGCTATTCGGTCAACGGCGGCTTTGCCGGCTACGCCCTGGCCAATGCCGAGTATGTCGGGCACCTGCCCGCCGAGCTGGGCTTTGTCGAGGTTGCGCCGATCCTATGTGCGGGAGTCACTGTGTACAAGGGACTGAAGATGACCGATACCAAGCCGGGGCAGTGGGTGGTGATTTCCGGCATTGGCGGACTGGGCCACCTGGCGGTGCAGTACGCCTGTGCAATGGGCCTGCAGGTGGCCGCGGTGGATGTGGACGATGCCAAGCTGGCGCTGGCACGGCGTCTTGGCGCGACGGTGACGGTCAATGCGCGCACCACCGACCCGGTGGCGTTCGTGAAACAGCACATCGGCGGCGCCCATGGCGCGCTGGTCACTGCGGTCTCGCCCAAAGCGTTCGAGCAGGCCATCGGCATGGTGCGGCGCGGCGGTACGGTTGCGCTCAACGGCTTGCCGCCGGGCGACTTTCCGCTGGATATCTTCGGCATGGTGCTCAATGGCATCACCGTGCGCGGCTCGATCGTCGGCACGCGCCTGGACCTGCAGGAATCGCTGGAGTTTGCGGCGCACGGCAAGGTGGCGGCCACGGTGTCGACCGACCGGCTGGAGAACATCAACGCTGTCTTCGCGCGCATGCACGCCGGGACGATTGAGGGGCGTATCGTGCTCGACATGGCGGCCTGAGGTGGCCGCAGGAGACAGCCGATGCACCACACCACTCCGCGCATCGAGGTGCCGCCACAGGTGATGGCCACCCTGGCGGCGTCGCAGTTGATCGACACGCTGCGCGCGCGGCACGGCGATGTGCTGTTCCATCAGTCCGGTGGCTGCTGCGATGGGTCTTCGCCGATGTGCTTTGCGGTGGGCGAGTTCATCGTGGGCGACCGCGATGTCCTGCTGGGCGAAATTGCCGGCGCACCGTTCTATATCAGCGCGCCGCAATTCGCCTACTGGAAGCACACCCAGCTGATCATCGATGTGGTGCCAGGGCGCGGCGGCATGTTTTCGCTGGAGAACGGCGAGGGGGTGCGCTTCCTGGTGCGGTCGCGTCTGTTCAGCGATGAGGAAATGGCGCAGCTGCAGGCGGCCGGGCGCGTGTGAGGATGGGCGTGTGGATCGTCACCACGGTATTGGTGTGACGATTAGGCGGTCATTGCCGCCGATGTTTCGACCAGCGCCTGTTGCCTCACCTCTCCGATGAGAGAAAGCCGGCACTACTGGTCGCGTTGCGCTGCCCACGGACAGGTGTCACGTCACCTCCGGGTACGCCAGCTCCAGGTTGCGCCACGTCACGCGCGCCCTGCGCCTTGATGCCCTGCGCCACGGCCGTTGCTGCGCGTGCCGGGCGCACACACCCGGCCATGACGGCGAGCCGTTACGGCGCAGTGCCGGGCTTCTTGGCCGGGGTGGTGTCGTCGGCCGGAATCAGCGTCTCGGGTGCGTCGCCGGCACCGCGGTCTTCATGATGCTCGGCATCGCGCTTGCCGTGCTGTTCGCCCGGGTGAGCGGGTTGGTCGCGCAAGGGGTCACGGGACATGCAGGGCTCCTGGTGTCGATGAGGGGCGCCAGTTCACCGCGCGCGCAGTGAAGGTCACGCAAATCGCTGACCATGCGGATTTCTCACGCATGGATCACGTCAGCGGCGTTACTGATGTGACCCCCCAATGCCGCACCGTGGAGCAGACCATGCGCCCCCTGGACCGTCGTCCCGATCGTCGCCTGTTCAGTACGTCTGCCGACCCCACGTTGCCCAAGCGAACGCATCGCACACGGGCTGCGGTGGACGCCGATGGCGTGGCGCAGGACTTCCGGTGTTACAGCCGTGCCGACTATCACCGTCGTCGCCGACGCGGCGGGCCGACCTGGGGCGATCTCGCGCCGGCTTACGCGTTTGCGCGCGTCACCCACGCTGCAGACTGGCCGCGTGGCGCCGACGCGCAGTGCGAGCAGGCATTGGCTGCGCACTGGGACAGCATGCGCGGCGGCTCGCGTCTGGACTGGCCGCACGTGCGCGCTGTCGTCGAAGACGCGTGGCTGGCGCTGGACCACATTCCCGATGCTGCCGTCCATGGAGTGGCACACTGATGGCTCGACCGATCTGGACCGGAACATTATCGTTTGGCCTGCTCAATGTGCCGGTGTCGCTGATGTCGGGCGAGCGCAAGGTGGACCTGCACTTTCGCATGCTGGATTCGCGCGACAAGAAGCCGATCCGCTTCGAGCGCGTCAATGCCGACACCGGCGATGAAGTGCCGTGGAAGGAGATCGTCAAGGCATTCGAGTACGACAAGGGCAGCTACGTCATTGTCGAAGAGCAGGACATCCGCTCGGCCGCACCGGAAAGCCACGAGACCGTGGAGGTGGAAACCTTCGTCGACGCGTCCGATATCGACCCGCGGTATTTCGAAAAGCCCTACATCCTGGTGCCGGGCAAGAAGGCCGAAAAGGGCTATGTGCTGCTGCGGGAAACCTTGCGCGACACCGGCAAGGTCGGCATCGCCAAGGTGGTCATCCGCACCCGTGAATATCTGGCCGCCGTCATGCCGCAGGGCGATGCATTGATCCTGTTGCTGCTGCGCTACCAGCAAGAGGTGGTGGACCCGCAGGACTTCAAGCTGCCGGCCGGCGCGGTGGGCGAGTACCGCATCACCCCCAAGGAGCAGGAGATGGCCAGGCAGCTGATCGAGTCGATGTCCGGCACCTGGCAGCCGGAGGACTATCACGACGAGTTCCGCGGCAAGCTCGAGCAGATCCTGCGCAAACGCATCAAAGAGAAGGCCGGCACCACGCAGGTGGACATCGAGCCCACCCAGCACGAAGACGCCACCACCAACGTGGTGGATTTCATGTCCTTGCTGCAAAAGAGCCTGCAGGCCAACACGCGCACGCCGGCAAAGAAGACCGGCGCGGCAGCGGCGGAGCAGCCGCCGGCCAAGAAGGCCGCTACCAAGAAAGTGGCCAAGAAGGCCGCCAGGAAAACCGCGACAAAGGCCACCAAGAAGACCGCTGCCAAGGCTGCGCCGCGGCGCAAGGCCGGCTAAGCGATGGGCCTGCGCGATTACACGGCCAAGCGCCGCTTCGACCAGACCCCGGAGCCGGCGGCAGATGCGCCGGTGCCTGCCAGTGCCCAGCCGATCTTTGTGGTGCAGCTCCACCACGCCAGTGCGCGCCACTACGATTTCCGTCTGGAAGCCGATGGCGTGCTCAAGAGCTGGGCGGTGCCCAAGGGGCCATCGCTGCGGGCCGGAGAAAAGCGCCTGGCCGTGCAGGTGGAAGATCACCCGCTGTCCTACGCCGGCTTCGAAGGCGACATCCCGCAAGGCCAGTACGGCGGCGGGCATGTGCAGATCTTCGACCATGGCCACTGGCACTGCGATGGCGACGTGCTTGCTGCACTGGACGCGGGCAAGCTGGAATTCACCTTGCAGGGCGAGCACCTGCAGGGCGGGTTTGCGCTGGTGCGCACCCGCATGCGCGGCGGCAAGCCGCAGTGGCTGCTGTTCAAGCGCACCGATGCGTTTGCGGCGGACCTGGATGCCGATGCCATCGTAGAACGGGCCGGCGACAGCGCTGCCGTCGCACCTGGCAGGCGCGCCAAGGCCAGGCGTGCACAGCGGCAGCCGGCCAGGGCGGTGGCACAGCAAGCGCCCCGGCCCGCACGCAAGCAGGCACCCCCGCCCCGCGCTGGCGCGGCGGCCGATGCCGCATGGCGCCGCCGCGCGCTCGCGCTGGATGGCGCACGCGACGGCGCATGCCCCACCGGCCTGCGCGCGCAGCTGACCTTGCTGCGCGACCAGGCGCCGGATGGCGAGGCCTGGCTGCACGAGATCAAATGGGACGGCTATCGATTGCTTGCCGATCTGGTGGACCGCAGCGCGCAGCTGCGCTCGCGCAACGACCAGGCGTGGACGGAGCGCTTTCCCGAGGTAGTCACCGCGTTGCAGGCGCTGCCGGTGCGCGACGCGCGGCTGGATGGCGAGCTGGTGGTGCTGGACGCGCACGGGCGCAGCGATTTCTCTGCACTGCAGCGGGCCATCGATGGCAGTGCCCGCCAACCGCTGCGCTATCTCGCGTTCGACCTGCTTGGCGTGGCCGGGGTGGACCTGCGCGACACGCCGCTGCTGCAACGCAAGCAGCTGCTGCGCGAACTGCTCGGTGAGAAGCCGGGCACCTTGGCCTACAGCGAGCATGTCATCGGACGCGGCCCCGAGGTGTTTGCGGCCAGCGCGGGCAAGGGCTGGGAGGGCATCGTGAGCAAGCGTGCCGACGCTGTGTACCGCGGCGGGCGCAGTGCCGACTGGGTCAAGACCAAGCACGAAGACAGCGACGACTTTGTGGTGGTGGGGTACACCGACCCCAAGGGCGCACGCAGCGGCTTTGGCGCCTTGCTGCTGGCGCAGCCGGACGGCGACACGTTGCGCTACGTCGGCCGGGTGGGCACCGGTTTCGACGGCGCGCTGCTCGGGCAGATCGCCGCGCAGCTGCAGGCCTTGCAGAGCGACACCGCCACGCTGGAGCTGCCTGCGCATATCCCCGGCCGCCCGCGCGATGTGCATTGGGTACGCCCGCAGCTGATCGCCGAGATCGCATTCCGCGGCTGGGCCAAGCAGGGCTTGCTGCGGCAGGCCGCCTTCAAGCGTCTACGCGAGGACAAACCGATGACCGATCTGGGCGGCGACCGCGCAGCGCCAGGCGCGCCTGCGGCCGGCAAGCGCACGACCCCGGCAAAAACACGCACCGCCACCCGCAAGACCGTGACCAAGACGGTTGCAAAGACGGTGAGCAAGGTGGCCACCAGGACCACGCAAAAACGCGCGGGCAAGCGCGCCCCGGCAGCTGGCGCGAGGTCTTCCAGCGTGGCTGCGTCGGCGGTGTCCACCTCATCGGCCACCCTGTCCGTGGACGCGGTGAGCATCACCCATCCCGAGCGCGTGGTCTTTCCCGCATCGGGCATCAGCAAGGGCGATGTGGCGGCGTACTACCGTGCGGTGGCGTCGCTGGTGGTGCCGGAGGTGGCGCGTCGGCCGCTGTCGTTGCTGCGCTGCCCGGACGGCGTGGGCGGCGACTGCTTCTTCCAGAAGCACCAGGGCCGCCATCTGGGCGCGCACATCAAGGCGATTCCGCTCGAACAGAAGAGCGGCACCGAGGACTATCTGTATATCGAAGACGCCGCCGGGCTGCTCGAGCTGGTGCAGATGAATACCCTGGAGCTACACCCCTGGGGCGCACGGGTCGACGACCCGGAGCGCCCGGACCGCCTGGTGTTCGACCTGGATCCGGGCGATGCCGTCGCCTGGCCGGAGGTGGTGGCCGCCGCTCGCGAGATCCGCGCCAAGCTGCGCGCCGTGGGGCTGGAAAGCGCGGTGCGCCTGTCCGGCGGCAAGGGGCTGCATGTGGTGGTGCCCATCGTGCCCGACGCGAGCTGGGACCGGGCGCGCGACTTCTGCGAGGCGTTCGCGCAGGCCCTGGCCACGCAGGCACCGGAACGCTACGTGGCCACCATGAGCAAGGCCAAGCGCCACGGCGTGATCTTTGTGGATTGGTTGCGCAACGGGCGTGGCAATACCAGCGTGTGTTCGTGGTCGCTGCGTGCGCGCGAAAAGGCCACCGTCGCGGTACCGCTGCGCTGGGAAGAACTCGGCAAGATCAGCGGCCCGGACGCCTTCCCGATGGACAAGGCCATACAGCGCGCCAAGCGTCAACGCGCAGATCCTTGGAAATCGGTGCTGGCGTTGCAGCAATACCTGCCCACCGCCGACGACAACCACTAAGAGCCGTCGGCGGGACGACTGCGCAGCCACCAGGCGGGCAAGGGTCCTGCAGCAAGGCCGCAGATCATCCGCTCTGCTACCAACGAATCCCGAATCCCGTCAAGGCGAGACCGCGTTCTCCCGCGTCACCCGGCTCAACGCATCGCCGCTGATCTCGGCAATCGAATGGGTGCCGGTCAGGGTCATCGCCACGCGCATTTCCTTTTCGATCAAGCTCAGCAGGTTCTCCACGCCAGCCTGGCCACCGGCCGCCAGCGCATAGACGAACGCGCGCCCCAGCAACACCGCATCGGCACCGAGCGCGAGCATGCGCACCACGTCCAGCCCGCTGCGGATACCCGAGTCGGCCAGGATCTTGAGCTGTCCCTTCACTGCATCGGCAATCGCCGGCAACGCGCGCGCGCTGGACAGCACACCGTCCAGCTGGCGCCCGCCATGGTTGGAGACCACGATGCCATCGGCGCCGAAGCGCACTGCGTCGCGTGCGTCGTCCGGGTCCAGGATGCCCTTGATCACCATCGGCCCGGTCCAGAACTCGCGGATCCATTCCAGGTCCTTCCACGAGATGGAGGGGTCGAAATTGGCCGCCAGCCAGCCGATGTAGTCCTGCAGGCCGGTCGGGCTGCCGCGGTAGGCGGAAATATTGCCTAAATCATGCGGTTTGCCGAGCAGGCCCACATCCCACGCCCAGCGCGGGTGCGTCACCGCCTGCAACATGCGCCGCAGCGACGCATTGGGCCCGCTCATGCCCGAGTGCGCATCGCGGTAGCGCGCGCCGGGCGTGGGCATGTCCACGGTGAACACCAGCGTGGTCACCCCGGCCGCCTTGGCGCGCTCCAGCGCGTTGCGCATGAAGCCGCGGTCCTTGAGCACGTACAGCTGGAACCACATCGGCCGGCTGATGGCCGGCGCCACTTCTTCGATCGGGCACACCGACACCGTGGACAAGGTGAACGGAATGCCGCGCGCCGCCGCGGCGCGCGCGGCCTGCACTTCGCCGCGGCGCGCGTACATGCCGGTCAGCCCCACCGGTGCCAGCGCCACCGGCATGGCCAGGGTTTCGCCGAACAGCTCGGTGCTCAGGCTCAGGTCCGACATATTGCGCAGCACCCGCTGGCGCAGCGCGATATCGGCCAGGTCGGAAACATTGCGCCGCAGCGTGTGCTCGGCGTACGCCCCACCATCGATGTAATGGAACAGGAAGGGCGGCAAACGCGCCTGCGCGGCAGCACGGTAGTCGGAAGCGGCGGAAATGATCATCGAAGACGGACAGCGGCGGCGGGGGAGCCCCGGAGTGTAAGGCGATCGGTGCGACGCAGGGACGGGGCTGCAGTAGTGGCCGGCGCAAGTGCGAGGGTTGCGAGCCGTCTGGCAAGCAGCATGTGATCGCTGCACGCCAGCGCTCCGCTTACCACACCAGCGGCAGCAACCGCCGGCTCTGCGCCGCATACGCCGGGTAGGCCACCGGAAACGCGCGCTGCAACGCGGCTTCTTCGATGCGGATGCGGTGCAGGAAGATCAGGGTCACCGGCACCACGATCGCCGCCACCGACAACGCGTTGCCCATGCCCAGGGCCAGCCCGTAAAAGGCCAGCAGTGCGCCGGTGTAGGACGGATGCCGCAGCCAGCGATACGGGCCGCGGCGCACCAGCTGATGATCCGGCTGGATGGTCACATCCACCGTGAACCAGCGTGCCAGCACCTGGATGGCCCACACGCGCAACGCCAGCCCGCTGCCGATCAAGGCGCAGCCGGCCCATTGCAGCGACGCATCCCAGCCCTGCGGCCAATGCGCCAGGCCGCTGTAGGCCAGCACCACTGCAACCGCCACCGCCGCAGACAGCACCCGCCATAGGTGCTTCAAGGTGCCCTGGTCGTGCGCGCCACCATCGCTGGCGCGGCGGCGACGGCTGAGCAGCAGCTCATAGCCGCCCCAGGCCAGGTTGAGGACGAGAAACAGACTGGAAGCAGACATGGCGTAACTCCGTGGCGATGGGGTGGCTTGGTGATGCCAGTGTGCGCACGCGCCGCATCGACCACAGGGGCCGCAGGTCATCGATCCCACCTGCCGGAAGTCACTTTCTGCAGGCACAGCATTGCCGAGCGGCCGCAGGGCGGTCAGCATCGCCGCATGCATTCGTCCTTCTCCCATCTATTGCACCCCCTGCGTTTGGCCGGTGGGTTCACCATTGCCGCAGTGGCGTTGTCGTTCATGCCCGACGCCTCGCCCCACGGCGTCTGGCGTTGGGGCCTGCTGGCCGGCTTTACCGCGTTGTTTGTATTGCATACCGTGCTGCCGCAGGCGCTTGCGTTACGGACTGTGGCAACGCTGTTGCAGGCGGTCCTGGCATTGTTGCTGGTCTGGATGGAGCCGCGTGCCGGCACGGCTCCGGTATTGCTGGTGATGCTGGTGGCGCAGGCAGGGATGACCTGGCCGCCGTCGCGCGTGCTGTTGCTGGCACTGGTGTTGAACGCGGGCATGTACGCGTTGTTGGTGCAGGCCGGGTTCGAGCGGGCGTTGTTGATCGTCAGCATCTACGCCGGCTTCCAGGCCTTTGCCGCGCTCACTGCGCACTATGCGCGCAGTGCCGAGCGCGCACGCGACGCGCTGGCCTACGTCAATGCCGACCTGCTGGCCACCCGCGCACTGCTGGCCGACAGCGCCCGCGATGCCGAGCGCCTGCGCCTGGCGCGCGAGCTGCACGACGTGGCCGGGCACAAGCTCACCGCCATGCGCATCAACCTGCGCCTGCTCGGTGCCGACCCGGCCTTGGGGCAGCGCGACGACATCCGGGTGCTGGAACAGCTCTCGGCGGAACTGCTGTCGGACATCCGCAACGTGGTGCAGTCCATGCGCGACGACCAGGGCCTGGACCTGCAGACCGCGCTGCGCGCGCTGGCCGCCCCGTTCCCGCGCCCGGCGCTGCGGCTGCAGATCGATGCCGACGTGCGCATCACCGACGCGCGCGTGGCCGAGCTGCTGCTGCGGCTGGTGCAGGAAGCACTGACCAATGCCGTGCGGCATGCCGATGCCGACGAGGTGGCCGTGCATCTGCACTATCAGGATGCCCAGTTGCACGTGGACATCTGCGACGACGGCCGCCGCGCCGAGCGCATCCGCGAAGGCAATGGCATCACCGGCATGCGCGAGCGGCTGGCCGCCCTGCACGGCCATCTCGACCTTGGCCGCACACCCAACGGCGGCATGCACCTGACTGCGAGACTTCCGCAATGAGTTCACTTCGAATCGCCCTGGCCGACGACCAGATCCTGGTCCGCGCCGGCCTGCGCGCGCTGTTGCAACAGCAGGGCGTGGCCGTGGTCTGCGAAGCCGACGACGGGCAGGGCCTGCTGGATGCGCTGGCCACCACCACCGTGGACGTGGTGCTCAGCGACATCCGCATGCCCGGCATCGATGGCATCCAGGCGCTGGAGCAGCTGCGCGCCCGCGGCGACCGCACCCCCGTGCTGCTGCTCACTACCTTCGACGACAGCGACCTGCTGCTGCGCGCCAGCGACGCCGGCGCACAAGGTTTCCTGCTCAAGGACGCCGCCCCGGAAGACCTGCGCGACGCCATCGCCCGCGTCGCCGCCGGCGACACCTTGCTGCAGCCGGTCAGCACCGACCCGGTGCGTGCCCGCTACCAGTTCCGCGACCAGCAGGCCCCGCGCGAGACCTTCAGCGAACGCGAGGTGGCCATCCTGCGCCTGCTGGCCGGCGGCTACTCCAACAAGGAGATCGCCCGCACCCTGTTCCTGGCCGAAGGCACGGTGAAGAACTACGTCTCCACCATCCTGGAAAAGCTCGGCACCCGCGACCGCACCCGGGCGGTGTTGAAGGCGATCACGTTGCGGGTGATCTGATTGCCGGGATTCGGGATTCGGGATTCGGGATTCGGGAATGGGGAATGGGGAATGGGAAGCCCCTCTCCCTTCGGGGCGAGAAGGCACCGCTTGCGCGCCACTGGCGCGCGTGCCTTGGAGCGCCCGCGCTGCTAACGCGGGCTGGGGCGCGGAGCGGGGGTTGGGGTGAGGGTACGGGCGAAGCCACTCGGGGTTTTAGCCAGCAAACGAAGCTCGCCCTGTGCACCAAGTCTATGCAACTGTTCTGTAAAGGATTTCGCGCATCCGTCAGACATGGACAGCAACCGTAAGGTTGCCGTCAGGTCAGCCGCGACGCCGTGCACGAAGGTCGCCCGGCGGCTCGAAAGCCGCCCGGAAACGCGCCGCGCTCCGGTCTGCTGCGGAGTCCGTCATGCGCCACCCCCTTCCTATTGTCCTGCGCGCCGTTCTGCTCGCCATGGTGGCCTGGGCGGGTCCCACCCAGGCCGAACTGCCTGCACCCTGGGTCCAGGCAGCCTTGCTGGCCGAGCCGTCGGCCGTTGACCCTGTGCTGAGGATGGTTGTCGGGCCCGGCGCGCCGCAGCTGCGACGTGCCGCTGCCACGGCATGCAATAGGCATCCATGTGTCTCGTCCGGCCCGGGCGCGCCTGCGGACTGGCTGTGACCGTCCCGCTCGGGCGAGCACTTTTCCGCAGGCGGCAGCGGTGCCAGCATTGCCGGGGACACCTGGAGCGATGACCAAAACCTGGTGAGCAGTCGTCAGGTGGGTGCGGCCGGCGCACAGGCATCGCAATGGACGCGTGGTGCATGCTGCGCCGAGCGCCGGCCGCGCCCGCCTGATGCTGAGCGCAGTCGTCTTGTTATCTGCCCTTATTGATTGGCGGCACTTCCTGCGGGTTGATCTTCGGGTCGTTGCCGACCTGGGGATCACAACTGAACCAGACTTTGTTGCCCTTCTTGTCCGTGCGGGTTGGGTCTTCGACGATGATGGTCAGAAAAATCAGGGTAGGGACGCTGTTGGCGTTGACGACTTCGACGCTGCGGCCGTCAGGGGCAATGACGGGGTCACCGATTTGTTTGAATGCATCGGTCGTCAGCAGGCTCTTGATGATGAAATGCTTCGGAACAACGTCTTCGTCGAAGTGATACGTCAACGTCGAGACACCGTCGTCCTTGTCGACAATCAGCAGGTCCGGAGCAAAGCTGTAGAAATATTCGCCAGCGCCTGTATTTCCTCCAAATCCCACCCGCGCCACCGTGAGCTTGATACTGAAATCCGTCATGACTTGTCCTGTTCCTTGAGAGGCGGGGCATAGAAGGAGACAAACCCCGGGTGGCGGTAGCCCGCCTGGTACAGCCATCCGAGCTGTTGCGTAACGGCAGAGCGCTGGCCTAGATGCACGTGGGCGCGAATCCAGGGGTCGAGCAGGTTCTTGTCGCGGCTGTTGCCGCCATCCTTGCCGAGCAGCGTCACCACGCGCTGCCATGCTGCACGCGCGCCTTCGTGATTGCCGGTTGCCGCGCGGTGTTCGCCCTGCCAGACCAGTGCCAGGGCCAACGTCGAGATGGCCGACAGATCGTCGGGCTTGGCGTGATGCAATGCATCCACGCGCGCAACGATTCGATCGAGATCGCCTGCGTTGGCAGCGTGAATGCGGTGCAGGCGCATCTCGATGATGGCGTCCAGCAACTGCCAGTCGGGCAGCGGCTGCGACTGTTGCAGCAGGCGGGTCATGGTGTGATGCGCCTGGCCAAGCTGCTGCCTGGCTTGATCGGAATGCCCGTCCAGTGCCGCGATCCAGCCGGCCTGCGCGTAGGCATGCCCCAGATCGCTGCGCCAGGTCTGGTTGTCCGGCTGCAGTGCGACCAACGGCTGCAGCATGCGCACGCTGTCCTGTGCGTCGCGCTGCGCCTGTAGCAGGTGGCCTTGCACCAACGCCAGGTTGGAGACGCGGATCAGCGACACCGCCAGACGCCGTTGCCAGGCATGGGCATCCGGATCTGTCTCCACCAGCACGCGTAGCATCGCAATCTGGTCGCGGTAGCCCTGCTCGGCAGGCGCCAACAAGCCCTGATTCTCCTGCGCCAGGCTCAGCCCCGACAAGCTGTCGATCAACTCGTAGCGCAGCGATGCGTTGTCCGGACTCCGTGCGATCAGCACACGCTTGAGCGCAATGTCGCGCGCAAAAAAACCGATTGCCGTCCGGGCATCGCCCTGCGCCATGGCCAACATGCCGAGATTGTTGAGCGCATACGACAGCTCCAGCTGCCAGCGAGGGTTATCCGGGGCGGTGCGCACCAGCCATTCACTGGTGGCCAGGTAGTGCGACCAATGCGTCCTCGCCAACGGAAACTGCTTGCCGCGATAGGCCATGCTCCCCAGCCAGAACGCCGCCTGCCCCATTTCGGCACGTGCCTCCAGCACGTCGGGCGCGCGCAGACGCGCCTGTTCGGCGGTAGCGGCGGCACGCGTAAATGCCGCATGCGCTTCTTTCAATTTGCCCTGATTCATCAACACTTCGCCGGTGGTGCGCAGGGCGCGGGCGTGGTTGATCAGGTCGCCGGTGTGCATGCTCGCGCTAGGCAGACCTTCCAGGTAGCGCAGCGCGCGGCTGCCCACGCTATCGAGCAATGTCAGGTTGCCCACGGTGCGCAATTGCTCGGCCAGATCGCCCAGCATGTAGCCCACCAGTTGCTGCGCCTGGTCGCGGCGTTGTTCGGCCACCTGCTGAGCCTGGCGTGCCTGCCAGCCGAGCAGCAGCGAGGCGCTGGCCAGCATCACCAGCAATGCGGCGGCGGCGGCGTACAGGCCGCGGCGCTGGCGTTGCGAGCGTTCGCAGGCGCGCAGAAACGCCAGCTCCGACGCATCCAGGTCCTGCGGCATGCGCCGCGCCGCTTCGCGCGCTTCGCTCAGCGGGCGGCCGCTGTTGAGCAGGTGGTCGGTGCGCCGGCCCTCGGCGGCCCAGCGTTGCGCGGCCAGGTGCAGGCGTTTGCGTGCCTGCAGCAGGCGGCGGTTTTCATGGATCCACTCCGCCGCGCGCGGCCATTGCCGCAACACCGCTTCGTGCGCGACCGCAAAGCCCGGCTCGCCGGCCACCAGTTCGCTGACGAACAGCCGCGCATGCACGAACGCATCGACCAACACGCGTGCGCCGCTGCCGTGAGGCAATGCGGCCCACAGCGCACGCCGCGCGGTCACCGCATCGCTGTCGGGGTGGATCACGCTCAGCAACGTCAGCACCTCGCCGAGCGCGGCCTGTGCATCTGCCGGCAGTGCGCCGAAGGTGTGCTCGGCATGATGCGCCAGTGCGCCTTCCAGCCCGCCCAGGGCGCGGTACGCCGCAAAGGTCAGCAGGCCATCGGCGCTGCGTTGCGCGTGCAAGGCCTGCAGCAGGTGTTGCAGCAGCGGCAAGGCATCGGGCTGGCGCGCGGTGGCATCGCGCAGCACATCGTCCAGGTGGCTGGCACTGTCGTGGTCTTCCTCGAAGCGCAGCCCCGCCATCGCGGCCGGCACGCGGATGATCTGGCCGATCTCGCCATCGCGCGGCGGCAACAAATCCACATGCCCGTCGCCGCGTTTGAGCTCGGCGATGTCCGGCAATGCATCGATCAGGCGCGGATAAAAATCGCTGCGGGTGCCCATCAGCACTGCCACGTGCGCGCTGGCGCACAGTGCCTGCAAGGCCGTGGCCAGCGCCGCGCGATCGGCGTCGGTGATGCCGGGTGTGGCCACCAGCGCTTCGGCGTGGTCGATCACCAGCAGCAGATGCCGCTGGCTCGGCACGCTGTCGCGCGCCGGGGCGCAGTGGTGCATGGCCTCCTCGATGGCCGCATGCAGCGGGGCGGGCTGCTGCAGCCACCCGGGCAGGTGTGCCGCCTGCGCCGGCGAAAACACCGCACGGTCGCCCGGCGCCCATTCGCCCAGTGCGCGCGCGAGCGTGTCCAGCACGTCGCCGCCGCGGCATTGCGCCAGGTTGCAATACGCCACCGCCACCGCTTCCAGCCCATCCAGCCCGCCGGGCTGGCACAGCAACGGCACCACGCCTGCCCGCAGCAACGAGGTCTTGCCGCAGCCGCTGGCGCCGCTCACCAGCACCAGCCCGCGCCGGCTGTGCAACTGCGCACGCACTGCGGCTGCCACCTGCGCAATGGCATGGCTACGCCCGAAAAACACCTGCGCATGTGCCGGGTCGAAGGCCTGCAGCCCCACGTACGGGCTGCCGTGCGCCCAGTGCTGGCTGCCCAGCACTGCGCCGCGATAATCCTGCGGAAACACCACCGTGGGCAGCAGGCGATAGCCGCGTTTGCGGATGGTTTCGATAAAACGCGGCTGGCGGCTGTCGTCGCCCAGCTTGCGGCGCAGCTGGGCGATGGTCTTGTGCACCGGGTTGTCGCCGTAGAAGCTGCCGTGCCACACCTCGATCAGCAACTGCTCGGCACTGACCACCTCGCCGGCGCGTTCGGCCAGGGCGATCAGTACTTCCATCATGCGCGGTTCCAGCGTGATGGTCCGGCCGTCGTCGATCAGCGCCAGGCGCTCGGGTTCGACCAGCAACGGGCCCAGGCGGAACCGCGGAACGGAGCCCAGCTGCGTGACGCGCTCGCTACGAAGGGACATGCACTCGGACACCGGTCGCACAACTGGAAGGGGCCTTGACGATCGCCAACAGGCGCGGCCAGGCACGGCACGGCAGGGCCGAAAATACCACAGCCGTGACGGCCGCAATTGCCCAACGTCGCGCTTTATGCACTCTGCGCGTGCGCAGCGCGCCGCCAGTGCGGCGCGGTCGGTAAAAGCGGCCAGAAGCCCCTGGCACCGCCGCCACGCGCGTCTCCATACAGCAGCGTGTGTTGTGCATCAGGCTGTTTCGCGCGCGTCACACGCACTAAGATGCCGCCAGCATCTTGCTGACCAGGAGTCCACGTTGATCATCCATCCCAAAGTGCGCGGTTTCATCTGCACCACCACGCATCCGCTTGGCTGCGAGCGCAATGTGCTCGAGCAGATCGCCGCCACGCGCGCGCGCGGCGTGCGTCACGACGGTCCAAAGAAGGTGCTGGTGATCGGCGCGTCCAGCGGTTACGGCCTGGCCTCGCGCATCACCGCCGCGTTCGGCTTCGGCGCCGACACGCTGGGCGTGTTCTTCGAAAAGCCCGGCATCGCCACCAAGGCCGGCACCGCCGGCTGGTACAACTCGGCCGCGTTCGACAAGCATGCCAAGGCCGCCGGGCTGTATAGCAAGTCGATCAATGGCGATGCGTTCTCGGACGCGGCGCGCGAGAAGGTGATCGAGCTGATCAAGACCGAAATGGGCGGGCAGGTCGATCTGGTGGTGTATTCGCTGGCCTCGCCGGTGCGCAAGCTGCCGGGCAGCGGTGAAGTCAAGCGCTCGGCGCTCAAGCCGATCGGCCAGACCTACACCGCCACCGCCATCGACACCAATAAGGACAGCATCATCCAGGCCTCGATCGAGCCGGCCAACGCGCAGGAGATCGAAGACACCATCACCGTGATGGGCGGGCAGGATTGGGAACTGTGGATCGACGCGCTGGACGGCGCCGGCGTGCTCGCCGACGGCGCACGCAGCGTGGCCTTCAGCTACATCGGCACCGAGATCACCTGGCCGATCTACTGGCATGGCGCACTGGGCAAGGCCAAGGTGGATCTGGACCACACCGCGCAGCGCTTGAACGCGCGCCTGGCCCAGCGTGGTGGCGGCGCCAATGTGGCGGTGCTCAAGTCGGTGGTCACCCAGGCCAGCGCGGCCATCCCGGTGATGCCGCTGTACATCTCCATGGTCTACAAGATCATGAAGGAAAAGGGCCTGCACGAAGGCACCATCGAACAGCTCGACCGCCTGTTCCGCGAGCGCCTGTACCGCGAAGACGGCCAGCCGGCCGAGGTGGACGACGAGAACCGCCTGCGCCTGGACGACTGGGAACTGCGCGACGACGTGCAGGACGCCTGCAAGGCGCTGTGGCCGCAGGTCACCACCGACAACCTGTTCCAGCTCACCGACTACGCCGGTTACAAGCACGAATTCCTCAAGCTGTTCGGCTTCGAACGCGACGATGTGGACTACGACGCCGATGTGGCGACGGATGTCACCTTCGATTGCATCGAGTTGGGGTGAGGAATCGGGAATCGGAAATCGGAAATCGGGAATCGGGAATCGGGAATCGCAAGAGCGTGGTTCCCTGATTCTTTGAGTTTCCCGGCGCATAGCGAGATGAAAAACGGCCGGCAGTGATGTCGGCTGTTTTTTTTATAGGGCGGGGCAGTGGTGGTTTGGCTCCGCGGCGCGATGTGGTATCGACGCGCGCTGATATGAGGCGCTTGTGCAGTGCTTGCGTCGCGGCGTCCGGTGAGTTGGTCGACGAACCTGTAACGCCGTCATTGGGTCAACGCGGGCAGATGGCGCAACGTCGAGCGGCCGTACCCTCATCCGCCCTTCGGCAGCTTCTCCCCCATAAAGGGGACAATGTCCCGAGGGGAGAAGGATCGGTCCAGGTGCTCTGCGCAATCTCAAGCGCGGCACGCCGGCAGTGTGGGCGCGCACCACAACGCCGCCGCTCCAATCCCTAACGATCACTCCCCAAACCCGGCACCCAATGGACAAACTCATCGCCCATCTCGTCCTGGCCTTTCTCGTCAGCATTGTCTGCGCAGCGCTGTTGCGCTTCGTGCGGCTGCATGGTGCTTTAAAGGCACTCGCCAATCTCGCAATCACCACGGCCGTGGTGTGCGCCGTGGTGATGCAGGACGGCTCGGCACCGCCGTGGCAGAACGCGCTATTGATCGCCGCGTGTTTCAGCGTGCCGGCATCGCTCTGTGTGGTGCTGGTGAGTGCCGCAATGGCATGGGTCATCAACAAACGCCGCGCACGCCATTAAGACGTTCGCGGCGATTTGAAGGGGCAGCGGCGTACACCCCAGCGTGGCCTGACGGCCAAGCTGCAACTTGATGAGCCTCTTCCAGCCGGATCACCCCGCGGAGCGATCAGTCTGTCCTACATCTCAACAAAGTCCGGGCCGGAGCGGTATTGCAAGGCGACGAGCAAACCGAAAGCCAGCGCCCTCACGCCCTTCCGATTCCCCATTCCCGATTCACCGCCGCACATCAAACCGCGCATCCCCCACGCACGCCTGCACCTCGGCCACCGACAGCGGATTGAAGTCGCCCGGAATCGAATGCTTCAAACAACCCGCCGCCAGGCCGAAGCGCACCGTGTCCTCCAGCGGCCAGCCCTCGATCAACCCGTGCAGCACGCCGGCCGCAAACGCGTCGCCACCGCCAATGCGGTCGATGATGGGGGTCAGTTCCTCGCTGGGCGCGCGCGCCACGGCGCCTTCGCGCGGCACCAGCATCGCGCCCAGGCTGTGGTGGTCCACGTTGTGCGTCACGCGCTGGGTGCAGGCCATCAACTGCAGCTGCGGGAATGCGGCAAACGCCTGCTGCGCGGCCGCTTCCACACGCGCTTCCAGGGTGTCCTGCGGGAACTCGCCGCCCAGCACCACGCCGATGTCGCGGTAGTCGGCAAACACCACATCCGCACATGCGAAGAGCTGGTGCAGGATGCCGCGCGCATCGCCCTGCCAGCGCTGCCACAACTTGGGCCGGTAGTTGCCGTCGAACGACACCTTGACCCCGGCCGCTCGTGCGGCGCGTGCCGCCGCCAGCGTGGCCTGTGCCACGTCCGCGCCCAGCGCCGGGCTCACCCCGGACAGATGCAGCCACTGCAGGCCCTCCAGCAGCGCAGGCCAGTCGTAGGCATCGGCCGGCGCCAGCGCAAACGCCGAGTCGGCACGGTCGTAAACCACCTCGCTGGGGCGGTGGATCGCACCGGTGGTCAAGAAGTACAGGCCCATGCGGCCGTCCACTCGCCGCACGTGGCGCGTGTCCACGTCGTGGCGGCGCAGCTCGCCCAGCACCGCCGCGCCCAGCGGGTTGTCCGCCACCGTGCTGACCATGGCCACCTCATGGCCGAAATGCGCCAGCGAGACGCCGACATTGGCCTCCGCACCACCGCAGTGCACGTCCAGCCGAGGCTGCTGCAGCAGCAGCCCATGACCAGGCGCCCCCAGGCGCAGCAACAACTCTCCAAAACACAGGATGCGGGCTCGACTCATGCGGTAGTACCTCGGCTGTGTGGTGCGTCACGGCGTGGGGAAGCCGCTGCACATTAGGATGACCATCGGTGTCATTCTAGCCCTCCCGGAACACGGCGGGTGAGACCCACTATGCGACACGGCGTGACGGCTTGCGCCCCATTTAGGCGAAATCCGGACGCATTTCTGCTGCGCTGCAAGATGTTGAACGACGATTCAGCTGGTAACGTCGTTTTGACCAGCGGTGTCATTGCCGCTCACACCCCCGCATTTCACATTGTTCATGGACCCTTGGGAGGGGAGGACATGCAATTTCGGACCACCAGCCGGAAGACACCGGTTACCTTGCTGGCACTGTCGATCGGCCTGGCGCTGAGCGGCCACGCCGCCGCACAAGACGCCGCCGCCCCACCTGCCGAGCCCGCCGTGGACCTGGACACCGTCACGGTGACCGGCTACCGCGCCAGCGTGGAAAAGGCCCTGGACATCAAGCGTGGCGAAGCCGGCGTGGTCGATGCCATCGTCGCCGAGGACATCGGCAAGTTCCCCGACCTCAACCTGGCCGAGTCGCTGCAGCGCATCCCCGGCGTGGTGATCACCCGTGAGGCCGGCGAAGGCCGCGCCATTTCGGTGCGTGGCCTGGGCCCGGAGTTCACCCGCGTGCGCATCAACGGCATGGAAGCGCTCACCACCGTGGGCGCCGGCGACCAGAGCGGCGGCACCAACCGCGGCCGCGGTTTCGACTTCAACGTGTTCGCCTCGGACCTGTTCTCGCAGCTGATCGCGCGCAAGACCGCCTCCGCCGACGTGGAAGAAGGCTCGCTGGGTGCCACCGTCGACCTGCGCACCGCGCGTCCGTTCGACTACAACGGCTTCACCTTCGCCGCCAGCAGTCAGGCTGCCTATAACGCCATGGCCGAGAAGGCCAACCCGCGCGTGGCCGGGTTGATCGCCAACACCTGGGCCGACAACACCTTCGGCGCCTTGCTGTCGGTGGCCTACACCGAGCGCGAAGTGCTGGAAGAAGGCGCCAACACCGGCCGTTGGGCCAATGGCCCCAGCAATGGCGGCTTCAGCGCCACCTCGCCGTTCGCCGCCGCGCGCTCGGCCGATGTCTACCACCCGCGCTTCCCGCGCTACACCCAGCAGATCCACGACCAGCAGCGTCTGGGCGTCACCGGCTCGCTGCAGTGGAAGCCGTCCGATCGCACCACGCTGTCGCTGGACGCGCTGTATTCCAAGATCGACGCAAAGCGCGACGAGCACTACATCGAGGCGATCTCCTTCAGCCGCGGCGGCAATGCGCGCCCCGTGCTCGTCGGCAAGCCAGCCACCGTCGTGCGCAACGGCGAGATCCGCAACAACGCGCTGGTCTATGGCGAATTCGACAACGTCGACATCCGCTCGGAAAACCGCCACGACGAGTGGAACACCGAGTTCAAGCAGATCAGCTTCGATGTCGAGCACCGCTTCAACGATGCCTTCAGCGTCAATGCCCGCGTTGGTACCTCGCGCTCTGCGCACGAGAACCCGGTGCAGACCACCATCATCATGGACAAGTACGACGTCGACGGGTACAGCTACGACTACCGTGGCAACAGCCGCGCGCCGGTGCTGAACTACGGCATCGACCCGACCAATCCCAATGGCTGGGAGCTGGCTGAAATCCGCCTGCGTCCGCAGTCGGTGGACAACGACTTCGACACCGGCCAGATCGACTTCAACTGGAACATCAGCCCCGGCTTCCGCCTCAAGGGTGGCGTGCTGGCCAAGAACTACAGCTTCAGCACCGTCGAACTGCGCCGCGCCAACGAACTGGCCGTGCCCACCTTCGCCAATGGCACGCGCATCGTGCCGGCCGACCTCAACGAGCAGGCCGGGCTCAAGGGCATCAACGGCAGCCCGGCGGCGTGGGTGGTGCCCAACCTGGATGCGGTGGCCAACCAGTTCGGCATCTACAGCAACAGCGGCACCTTCGCCGTGGCCCCGCGCGTCAACAACAGCCGCAGCGTGGAAGAAAAAGACCGCGGCGTGTGGTTGATGGGCGAGTTCTCCACCGACCTGGGCTCCATCCCGCTGTCGGGTAATTTCGGTGTGCGCTACGTGGAGACCGAGCAGGAATCCACCGGCTACGCGCTGATCAACAACGCCCCGGCGCTGACCACGGTGGGCCGCAAGTACAGCAACACGCTGCCCTCGTTCAACCTGGTGGCCGAGCTGGCTCCGGACCTGTTGCTGCGTCTTGGCGCGGCCAAGGTGATGTCGCGTCCCGGCCTGGGCAGCCTTACCCCCGGCGTAACCGTGGCAGTGGCCGGCGGTGCGCGCACCGTGGCCGGCGGCAACCCGGACCTGGACCCGATCGAAGCCACCAACGTCGACCTCGGCCTGGAGTGGTACTTCAACGAAGGCGCCATGCTCGGCGTCGGCGTGTTCTACAAGGACATCGAGAGCTTCATCCAGACCGCGCGCGAAGTGCGTCCGTATTCCAGCAGCGGCCTGCCGGCCGAATTGCTGGAAGGCACCGGCGCCACCGTCAACGACGACTTCGCCTTCAGCATCCCGCTCAACACCCCGGGCGGCGAACTGAAGGGCGTGGAAGCCAACTACACCCAGCCCTTCACCTTCCTGCCGGGCAAGTGGGCCAACCTGGGCGTGCAGCTCAACTACACCTGGGTCGATTCGCAGATCCAATACCTGGCCAGCAGCGGCGCGCCGGTGATGAAGAACGACCTGCTCGGCCTGTCGCGCTCGTCGTGGAACGCCACGCTGTTCTACGAGGGCGACATGTTCGCCGGCCGCGTCTCGGCCACCAACCGCGACGACTACCTCACCCAGGCACCGGGTGCGGAAGCCGGCTTCAACGTCGACGGCGTGCACGGCATGACCGGCACCACCATGCTCGACGCCTCGCTGCGCTACAAGATCAGCAAGCAGCTGGAGCTGAGCCTGGAAGGCATCAACCTCACCAACGAAGCCTCCGACGAGTGGGTGTCGTCGCCGCGCACCGGCCAATTGCCGCTGCAATACGCCGAAACCGGCCGGCAGTACCTGCTGGGCCTGCGCTACAAGTTCTGAGTGTCGCCCGCCCGCTGCGCACATGCGCAGCGGGCCTCTTTCAACGCCTGATCGCGCTTGCGTCTGCGCCCACCCGAGGTGGGCGTCTGCAACGCGGTGGGCGTGCTGTTTCTAGCCGCTGCCGCACCACGCGCACGCCATCGCATGAGGCTTGCCGTGTCGCCGGCGGCGCACCTCGATTCGACGCCGCGGGCCTGTGGGGAGGCTGCATGCGTCTTTGCAGCAGTGCCACCGGAGTGAGTGCATCATGCAAGTCCGTTCGCGTCGTCCCGCCGCATTGGCGGCCGCCCGCCTGCCCACCGCGCGTCTGTCGGTGGCCATTGTCCTGGCACTGCACGCAGCCGCAGCCGTGGCGCAGACCGCCCCCGCGCCAACCACCGACGCGGTGGATCTGGACCGCGTGCAGGTCAAGGCCACCTACCGCGAAAGCCTGCAGCAATCGCTGGATGCCAAGCGCTACAGCGTGGAGCAGGTGGATGCCATCTACGCCGAAGACATCGGCAAGTTTCCGGATCTGAACCTGGCCGAATCGATGCAGCGCATCGCCGGCGTCTCCATCGACCGCGAAGGCGGCGAGGGCAAGCAGATCTCCGTGCGCGGCCTGGGTTCGGACTTCACCCGCGTGCGCATCAATGGCCTGGAAGCCCTGGCCACTGCCGGCAGCGGCAGCGATGGCGTCAACCGCAGCCGCGGTTTCGACTTCAACACCTTTGCCTCGGAACTGTTCAGCCGCGTCACCATCAGCAAGACCCAGTCGGCACAGATGGACGAAGGCTCACTGGGCGCCACGGTCGATCTGCGCGGCTCGCGCCCGTTCGACTTCGACGGCTTCGAAGCGGCCGCATCCACGCAGTACGGCTACAACGATCTCTCGCGCGAAAAAGATCCGCGTTTCTCCGGTTTGATCAGCAACATCTGGGCCGATGGTCGCGTCGGTGCGTTGATGTCGGTGTCCTACAGCGAGCGCCACCTGCGCGAAGAAGGCTACAACCCGGTGCGCTGGGAGCACGGCAACTACCGCAACTCCAACCAGAGCACCGCCACCAACAACGGCACCTATGGTTTCTGTTCGCCGGTGGGCTACAACCCGCAGACCCCGCGCAACCCGCTGGCCAATGAAACGCGCGCTGGCGTCGGTTCGCAGGCCAACCAGGACCGCAACAACGGCTGGGGCAGCTACGGCATCAGCGCCGCCAACTGCGGCACCGGCATCCCGCGCCCGGCCAACACGCCGGAGAACATCCAGGCCTACGAAACCGCCACCAACGCCTGGATTCCGCGCTACCCGCGTTATATCCGCACCGACCATGAAATCAAGCGGCTGGGCGTCACCGGCGCACTGCAATTCAAGGTCAGCGACGACACCCTGCTGAACTTCGACATGCTGTATTCCAAGCTGGACAAGGACCAGCGCGAAGACTCGGTCGGCGCCAACCTGCACCGCACCGCCAACTTCGGCGGCAAGACCCAGATCGCCGTGCGCGAGGCGCAGGTGGACGACCAGAACCGCCTCACCTACGGCGTGTTCGACAACGTCGATTTCCGCACCGAGTCCAGCAACATCGAAGAATCCACCGAGTTCAAGCAATTCAGCCTGGACCTGCAGCACCGCTTCAACGACCAGGTGCGCGTCAACGCATTGGTCGGCCATTCGACCTCGGACTACGAACGCCCCGAGTTTTCGATGGTGAGTTTCGACAACACCAATCTGGACGGCTTCGTGCTCGACCGCCGCAATGGGGGCGACTACCCCAGCATGAGCTTCCCGTTCGACGCGGGTAACCCCAACAACTGGCAGTGGCTGGGCTATGGCGCGGTACCGGTCAACAGCAACGGCACCGCGCGCGGCACCAACATCAGCGAGGTGCGGCTCAACCCGCAGACGGTGGGCAACACCTTCGACACCGCCAAGGTGGATCTGGAATTCAACATCAGCCCCACCTTCACCTTCCGCACCGGGCTGGCCTACAAGAACTACGACATGGACACGTCGGAGTCGCGCAACATCTCTTACGGCCGCCTGGCGCAAGCGTTGCCGGCCGGTGTGGGCGTCAATGACCTGAGCACCAATCTGGACGGCTTCGGCCGCAGCTTGAACGGCAGCTTCCCCACCACCTGGGTGATTCCGGATTTCCAGAAAGTCGCCGACCTGCTCAACATCAATTGCAACTGCGATACCGGGGTGCCCGGTGGCGACTACCGCCTGGCCGATGTCGGCCACTTCGGCTCGTCCAACAACAATTTCGCGGTCAACGAAAAGAGCCTGGGCACCTACCTGCAGCTGGATTTCAACACCGACCTGTGGGGCCGCGCGCTGCGCGGCAACCTGGGCGTGCGCTATGTGCAGACGCAGATCGCCGCCAGCGGTTACGCGCCATGCACCGCCACTGCGGCCGGCGCCATCTCGCCCAACTGCGAATCGTTCTTCGGCGTGGCCAGCGCCACCGCCGCAGCCGGCGAGCGCCTGCTGGTGCCCACCACCGTCAACCACAATTACCGCGATGTGCTGCCGTCGTTGAACCTCTCGTGGGATGTCAGCGACGAAGTGGTGTTGCGCTTCGGTGCGGCCAAGACCATGGCACGCCCCACGCTGGCGTATCTGTCGCCCAGCGTCAGCGGTGGCCCCACCCAGTTCTTCGACGACGGGCGCTTCTTCTCGATCAACCTGGGCAACCCCAAGCTCGACCCGTTCCGCTCCACCAACTACGACCTCAGCGCCGAATGGTATTTCCGCGAAGGCTCGCTGTTGTCGGCGGCGGTGTTCTACAAGGACATCGACAGCTACGTGCAGCGCACCCGCGTGCTCAGCACCTGGGAAGCGATGGGCTACTCGCTGGATCTGCTGCCGGCAGGCTTTACGCCGGACACCATCTTCAACGTGCAGAGCTACTTCAATACCCCCGGCGGCCCGCTCAAGGGCTTCGAGCTGACCTACCAGCAGGCCTTCGACTTCCTGCCCGGCTTCTGGCGCAACTTCGGCATCCAGCTCAACTACACCCAGGTCGATTCCAAGATCAATTACCTGTTCAGCACCGCCGGCAACAGCAACACCAGCATCACCACCACCGCTACCGAGCGCGACCTGCTCAACCTTTCGCCGCAGTCCTATAACGCCACCGTCTATTACGACGACGGCCGCTTCAGTGCGCGCGTGTCCACCAGCTACCGCGATGGCTACATCAACAACATCCTCGCCCAGGAAGACGTCTACGACCTGGACGGGCGTCGCCTGGTCACTGCCGATGTCACCGGCAAATACAGCGTTGAAAACGTCGACTTCAACATGTCCTACAAGCTCAACGACCACATCTCGCTGACCTTCGAGGCGATCAATCTGCTCGACACCCCCGACCGCCGCTACGTCGATTCCACGCTGGAACTGCCCGACAAGTACACCGTCACCGGGCGTCAGTACTACGTCGGCGCGCGCTACAAGTTCTGACAGGAGCAACGCATGCAACCGCATCGCAGGAACGTGTTACGCACCTTCGTCGCCACCGCCGTGCTGGCCGGGCTCTCGCTGGGCAGCAATGTGGCCTTTGCCGCCGACCCGGTCTACACCGTGGCCAAGCAGGGTAGCGCTGGCTACCGCACCGTGCAGGCCGCCATCGATGCCGCCGTGCAGGGCGGCAAGCGCGCGCAGATCAACATCGGCGCCGGTACTTACCAGGAACTGATCGTGGTGCCGTCCAACGCACCGGCGCTCAAGCTCACCGGCGCCGGCGCCACCCAAACCGTCATCACCTACGACAACTACGCCTCGCGCATCAATCCGGCCACCGGCACCGAATACGGCACCTCCGGCTCGTCCAGCGTCATCATTGCCGGCAACGACTTCACTGCGGAAAAACTGGCCTTCGGCAATCACGCCGGCCCGGTTGGGCAGGCGGTGGCGGTGCGCGTGGATGGCGACCGCGCCGCGTTCCGCAACGTGCGCTTTCTCGGCTACCAAGACACGCTCTATTTGCGTGGCGCCAAGCTGTCGTACTTCCTCGACTGTTACGTCGAAGGCACCGTGGACTTCGTGTTCGGCGCCGGCACCGCCCTGTTCGAAAACGTGCAGCTGCATTCGCTGGGCGACGGCTATCTCACCGCCGCCTCCACCCCGCAGGAGGCGGCACGCGGCTTCGTGTTCCGCAATGCCCGCGTCACCGCTGCCAGCGGCGTCAGCCGCGTGCACCTGGGCCGCCCGTGGCGCCCGTATGCCAGCGTCAGCTTCATCAGCAGCCAGCTCGGCGCGCACATCCTGCCCGAAGGCTGGAACAACTGGGGCAACGCCGCCAACGAGGCCACCGCCCGCTACAGCGAATACCAGAGCAGCGGCCCCGGCGCCAACCCCTCGCGCCGCGTGAAATGGTCGCGCCAGCTCACCGCTGCGCAGGCCGCCGCGCAAGACCGCACCGCCATCCTCGGCACCTGGAAGCCGTTCTGATGATCAAGTTCTCAACCTTCGCATTGGCCGGCGCGCTGCTGCTGGTCCCGCTCTCGGCCATGGCCGACAAGATCGCCGACAACATGCTGCTGCTGCAGACCGCCTCCGGTGGCTGGTCCAAGCAGTACAAGGGCGTGGCGGTCGATTACACGCGCACCTTCACCGCTGCAGAAATTGCCGAACTGCAGCAGCCCGGCCGCAAGGACGATGCCACCATCGACAACAAGGCCACCACCTACGAAATCGGCTATCTGGCCACTGCGTTCAAGAACGAAAAGAACGCCAGGTACATCGCCGCCGCCCGCCGCGGCGTGGACTACCTGCTCAAGGCGCAGTACGCCAATGGCGGCTGGCCGCAGTTCTACCCGGACCTGTCGTCCTACCACCACCAGATCACCTACAACGACGACGCCATGGTGCGCGTGCTCAACCTGTTGCAGGACATCGGCGAGGGCAAGGGCGACACCGGCGCACAGCTGCGTGGCAGCCACGGCGCCAAATCCATCCAGGCCGTGGCCAAGGGGCTGGAATGCGTGCTCGCCACCCAGGTCAAGATCGGCGGCACGCTCACCATCTGGGGCGCGCAATACGATGAAGTCACCCTCAAGCCGGCCAAGGCGCGCGCGTATGAGCTGGCTTCGTTGTCGTCGGGCGAATCGGTCAGCATCGTGCGTTTCCTGATGCGCCAGCCCAACCCCTCGGCCAAGATCAAGACCGCCGTGCAAGCGGCCGCTGTCTGGTTCGACACCCACCGCATGCGCGACCTGGCCACCAAGAAGATCGACGACCCCACCCAGGAAACCGGCAAGGACGTGATCCTGGTCGCGCAACCGGGTGCCTCCTTGTGGGCGCGCTTCTACGACCTGCAGAATCAACGCCCGCTCTATGCCAACCGCGACGGCGTTGCATTGACCGACTACATGAAAGTGCCCAACGAACGCCGCGTCGGTTATGCCTGGCACGGTACCTGGCCGGACAAGCTGTTGAAGGAAGATATCCCCAAGTGGCGTACTGCCAACGGTCTGTAACAGTGAGAGCGGCCAACAGAACACCTGCGCAGCCGCCAGGCGGGTGCGGCCGGTGCTCGGAATCGGCATGTACCACTCGTACACTCCGGTTCTGAGCGCGCCGTCCGCACCCACCTGACGACTGCTCGCTACGTTCTGTTAGCCGCTCTCCCCCGCCGCGCGGCATCCCCGCGCGGCGACGTCTTTTGAAGTGAGGTAAGCGTGCTGAAGCTTTTGATGGGTGTGGTGTGTCTGATCGCGTTGCCGGCAAACGCGGCCTCCGTTGCGGCACCGGAACTGCTGTTCCGCGTGTCCGCCGATCGCAGCCTGGACGCGGACGTCGCCCGCGGCGACGGCGTGCCCAACTTCCGCGACAAGATCGCCCTAGTGCCCACCGGCAAGCGCGGCAACGCCATCGAATGGGCCGACGACGGCGTGCTGTCGTGGAATGCGCCCGGCAACCTCTACACCCAGCGCGGCACGCTCGGTTTCTTCTGGCGTTCGCGCTACCCGGTGGGCGAAGCACCGTTCGTGATCTTCCGCGTCGGCTATGCCGACCACACCAGCTGGGACATGGCCTGGCTGCGCATCGACTGGAACGGCCACGGCTTCGATGCCTTCGTCACCGACGCCAACCTCGCGCGCACCCGCGTCTCGTTCAAGCTCGACAAAATTCCCGCCGCCAGCGACTGGACCCACATTGCGTTTGCCTGGGACGAAACCCAGGGCGTGCGCCTGTATGTGGACGGCAAGGAAGCCGCACGCGTGGACTGCGGCGCACCCTGCGCCAACGGCGGGGCACTCGATTTCGACGCCGCGCTGGATCAGTTCGGCCTGGCTGGCCGCGTGATGTCGCCGCACCAGGTGCAGAGCCGCTACAACTTCCTGCGCGGCAGCGACTTCGACGAGATCCGCATCTACGACCGCATGCTCGACGGCGCAGGCGCCAGCGCGCTCGCCCGCCTGCAGGAACCCACCACCGCCGTCCCCGCCACCAGCGACGCGCAGCACACCGCCTTCCTGCACCGCTACGGTTGGGACAATGGCCACGCACCGCCCGCACTCACCGCACCGGTCACCGGCATCCGCAAGGTGGAATTCACCGACGCGCGCGATCTCAAGCAATGGATGTGGAAGGCCACCGACGGCATTGCCGAAACCACCTGGCCCGGCGTCTACAACCGCTCGCGCCTGCCCGGCCGCAACGACTACTTCCAGCTGCCCGACTGGAACACCTACGTCGAAGGCGGCAAGGCGCTGGACCTCACCCTGCCGGACGAGCCGGTCAACCGCATCGAGCTGCGCGGCGCCGCCTACGGCCAGGCCAGCTACACCGCGCCCACTGATGCCGGTGCCACCACTGCGCAGGCGCAACCGCTGTTCGCACGCGCACAAGGCGTGGTGCGCAGCGTGGACCAGTTCCCCGAGCGCCGCGGCGGCACGCTGCGTTTTGCCAACACCGCGCAGGAAACGCCCATCCAGGAAATCTGGGCCTACAACGTGCAGCCGGGCGCCGTGCCCAAAGGCAGCGCGCAACTCAGCTACACCGTGCGCAGCGACATCCAGCCGGACTACGACAACCTCGCCGAACTGCGCGATGTCATCGCCGGCCGCTACCCGCCGGGCGAGCGCCAGACCGTCATCGCACTGCCTACCAAGGCGCCGGCCCGCAAGCGCGCCAGCGGCAAGGCCGCAGCAGGCGGGCAGCAGCCCATCGTGCACATCCTGGTGCCCTCCAGTCTTGGCAACCCGCCGCCGGACCAGGCGCTGATGCGCAGCTGGTCCTACGGCTGGGAGAACATGCACGACGGCCTGGACGGCATCGCCATCACCTTGCCCGCGCTCAACCTGCCGGCCACCCACAACGGCAGCATCCCGCTCAACATCCGCATCAAGGACCCCATCTGGCCTGCACGCGACATGATCGATGTCTCGGTCGCCGTCGCCCCCGGCCAGGCCCGCACGCTGTGGCTGGACCTGCGCGACAGAATTCTCAGCAACGACAGCCTGATGCTCAGCATCGCCGCCGCCGCACCCGGCTTCGACGCCAACGCGCTCGACGGCACCCAGCTGCAGCTGGTGTTCAAGCCGCGCAATGAGGCCATCACCGAGCACGTGGCCGACCGCTTCAACCAGGTCAAGGACAACTGGGGCTTTCTGGTGGAAGAGCACACCACCTCCAAGCGCCAGTTGCTCTACAAGCGGCTGGATGCCGACATCACCGACCTGCTGCGCGTCGACCCGGACAACGCGCTTGGACGCGAATACTGGAACGACATCAGCTACGCCAACCAGGGCGAGTTGCCTGTCGATCTGCCCAGCGTGCCCAAGGGCGTGCCCGCCTGGGCGTTCTGGCAGCTGCAAGACCTCAGCGCCACCCGCCGCTACATCCGCTGGTGGATCGAACAGCGCCAGGTGGCCTACGGCGATTTCGGCGGCGGCATCTCCGACGACTCGGACCTGGTGCAGCAATGGCCCGGCGTCGCCCTGATGGGCGTGGACCCGGACATGCTCAACGCCTCCATGCTGGCGCTGTCCGATGCCAACTACCGCAACGGCATGTTCACCAACGGCCTGTCCACCATCGAAACCGACGAGCTGCATGCGTACGAAGAGGGCATCAACCTCAACAGCGCCCTGCTGTATCTCAACTGGGGCGACCCGCGCACCGTCGAGCGCCTGATGGAAACCGTCAAGGCCTTCGACACCATCATCCAGGTCAACCCGCAAGGCCACCTGC
Source organism: Xanthomonas sp. CFBP 7698 (assembly GCF_003600855.1). Taxonomy (NCBI): domain Bacteria; kingdom Pseudomonadati; phylum Pseudomonadota; class Gammaproteobacteria; order Lysobacterales; family Lysobacteraceae; genus Xanthomonas; species Xanthomonas sp. CFBP 7698. Next base: position 59,123 of record NZ_PRDN01000004.1, on the reverse strand, counting down.
TGTTTGCCAGCAACTGGTTCGGCGGCCGCAAGGTTTACCGCGAGCCCAACTGGCAATGGCAAAAACCGTATTCCTTCCCCATCGTGCACCCGGCCATCCTGCTGGGCGGCTATAACGCCGACCCCAACAGCCGCCGCATCGTCACCGGCCTGGCAGACGGCTATCTCGCCCACGCCTACACCACCGCCAAGGGCAACTGGGCCCTGCCCAACGAGATCAACTGGCAAACCGGCAAAACCCGCGGCGGCGAACTGTTCGAAGGCAGCGGCGGCGCCGACACCTTGCACACCTTCTGGGCCGCCTACCGCTTCACCGGCGATGCGCGTTATCTCAAGCCCATCGACTACCGCGTCGCCAACAGCGGCCCAAATGGCCTCTCCCTGCTCAACGAAAACTTCCTCGACGTCATGGGCAAGCGCAGCGACTGGAGCGGCAAGCTGTTAGATGCCGCCAATAAGGACGACGGCAGCGCCCCGGACTTCCCGCACCATGTGGCCTGGGAGCAGACCGGCAATCTGGATTATCTCGCCGCCATTTATCGCAGCGAGGCGCGCGAGAAACTGCAGAACTTCTACATGAATACCGAAGGCCACTGGTGGAGCGACCGCGTGGAATCCCCCACGGTCAACCTGCAACGCGCACGCCTGGGCGGCGTGGCCCTCAAGCGCAACCAGACCTACCCCGGCCACACCGTGAGCTGGCGCTTCGCCGATCCGGAAGCCGCCACCCAAGTGGCCATCGCCATCCCTGCACCCCAGCAAGACCGCTTCACCGTCATCGTCTACAACACTTCCAGCAGGACTCAGCGCGCCAGCATGACCGGCTGGAACGTCGCCCCGGGCCAATGGCGCATCACCCAGGGCGTGAGCAAAGGCAATGACGGCAAGCTCGACAGCAATGCCAAGACGCAAGAGCGCGCTTTCGAAAAAAGCGCTTCCATCGACATCGACTTCCCTGCAGGCCGCACCACCGTCCTGCAGCTCGAACGCATTGCCGCCACCACCCCGGTCGAACTACGCCCAGACCTGGGCATCGGCCACGGCGACGTGCGCGTGACCGCAGATGCCATTAAAGTGACCGTGCACAGCCTCGGCCACGCCGACGCACCGGCCGGGTTTGTGGTGCTGGAGGATGCGCGTGGCAAGGAGCTGGCGCGGGGCGCCTTTCAGGCACTCGCCGCACCACGCAATCTGCAACCAATCACCACCCAGGTACGCCTGCCACTAACCAACGCGACAAATCTAAGAACCGCGCAATTGCGTGTGGTGACCGAAAGCAACGCCCCAGAGATAACCGACCTCAACAATAATCTCGCTTTCCCCACCCCAGCCAAGCCGGCAACCGCACAAAACATCCAATAACCCAACACACCAATCCCTTCTCCCGCACGCGGGAGAAGGTGCCCGAAGGGCGGATGAGGGCAAAGCCGATAAACCCAGCAATCAATCGCGCAAGCGCATTGACGCAACCCAAAAACTCGGCGAGGATCAAAATACGCAGCATGTAACGCAGCCGAAAAGCCACACATTTCTTCAGGGGGAATAAAAAATGTTGAGCAAGGCATGGAGCATCGTGGCACTTAGTGTGGCCGTACCGGGGATGAGGCATAACACCTGGCGTCAGAGGGACATAGCTGAAAAGCGGTGAGCTTCAAGTGCTCGTGGCGATCTACGACTGTCAGGAGTCGGCGAGTATTACGTTATGCCGCGCTCGGGCGGTCCAATAGTAGTTAGATTTCAAGGAGAGATCACTGTGAAACCGAAGATCTTTATCGGCTCATCGCGAGAAGGCGTCCATATTGCAGATGCGGTACACGCGAATCTTACTTATGACGCGGAGTGCACTGTCTGGAAAGACGGTGTATTCCAACTGTCACAGAACACTCTGACGGACCTAGTGCGTGTGCTCAGAGATTCCGATTTCGGAGTTTTCGTATTCTCGCCTGATGATCTGACAATCATGCGCGGAAATGCGTCTACTGCAGTGCGCGATAACGTGATCTTCGAGTTGGGGCTTTTCATCGGCAGACTCGGCCCTGAGCGATGCTTTTTTCTAATCCCAGATGACGCTTCAGACCTGCGCCTTCCAAGTGATCTTGCCGGTGTGACACCTGGCCGATACGAGGGCTCAAGAAGTGATAGCAACTGGATGGCAGCGCTCAACCCGGCTTGCATGCAGATTAAAATGCAGATTGCACGTTTGAAGTCCTTCCAAGATGCAGCGCAAGTTGTGGAGCCAGTCACGCCTGCGACTTCTTTACCGGATCTGCTCTCGCCCGGTAGCGATATTATTTATCTTGAAGAGTACAAAAATAGCTATCTAGTCAAAGGAAATACAAAGCCGCACAAAGACGAGATCAAGAAGGTTGCAAAGTGGAATGGAAGCCTTGGGGCATGGGTTCTACCTAAGAGCCGAAAGGAAGCATTCGAGCGCGACTTCTCGAAGTTCATGGGTTGAGATCTAAATAATTAATTCAAGCCGACGCCGCTCCGCGGCGCAGCTTATTCAGGGGTTGGGTCGCGGCATCGAAAGCGCTGCAAACTGAAAGGGAGCAGAGTATGGCAACGACGATGTACTTCGACGAGGTGGTCAATGATCAGGGCGGAGAGCATTCCTTTGAGATTGAACTCGGGCGATCATCCTTTTATCCAGAAGACAGCATTTACCTGACCATCGATGGCAACACCGTTATCATGGATTGGGCCACAGCCAAGAGATTTGTGAACGCAGTTCTGGCTGTCGGTCACTACCATGGCATGGTTGACGGACGATGATCGAGCAGCGATCTAACAATCCGTTCAAGCTGACGCCGCTCCGCAGCGCGGCTTAACTCAGGTGCTAGACACCATGGCGAGCAACTTCGCGTATAACCTTCTCATGGCACTAGTGCCAGGCTCTGCCGTCAGTTTTTACGAGGGTTTGCTTATGGCAAAGCAGTCTAAGTTCTACGCGCTAAAGTACGAGTCGCTCCAAATCGTTCGAGCCATCAACTACATTGGTGGTGGTACGCGGACGAAGATCCTTAGATCGGACAGAGCAGATGATCTGTGGTTGATTGCTTCAGAACTTTAAATTAAAACATAAGCCAGCCGGTCATGTTGTCTTGCGCAGAAATAGTGAAATTGTAGACGCTATCGCCGCCTGTGAAATCTCTCCCTACTCTGCTGAGCGCCTCATGCAGCAAATCGCGACATGGCAAGTGGACCTGCGTGGACTTCGCGTACGTAAAATCCTCTTCTTGCCTCGGGGCCAACTAGCAATGTGAAGAACGGGGCAGGTGCAATTAATAAGTCAACCTGCCCCCTTTTGCCCGCGCGTCAGGGTTTTTACAAAAACATCCAGCCCACATCACTCACTTTTCTCAGGAGGAATCCCGATGGCAATTAAATGCGACAACACTGACATTTTGTTGGCAACTGTCCGCGCTAAAAATAACCTGCGGCAGGGATCTCCCATCCCAATGGCACGCAAACAAAAATTGATGTGCCGGAAGGGTTGGTGATGAATATCCTTAGCATTGGAAACGGCAATTTTTAAGACGATAGTTTTGAGAATCACATTGCTACAGACATTGTTAATGTAATTGAATTTATTAACTATCCGGTCCCTGAAAACTAAGGGCTGTAGTTGTTCGCTCTAACTTATCAGTGCACCACTGCCTTCGGCAGACCATGAATTCAGACGTTAGGCTTACTTGGAGCATTTATGACGGACTTAAAAGTACATAGCGTTGACGGAAAGGGAGGTCTTGATAAAGAGTGCGTGTGGTTGAGTGTTCTGGAGGACATCCCGAGTCTTCAGTATTACGTCCTCTGTGACACTACTTACACAGACGAAAATCACATTTCTAATGAGCTTCGCCATACTTTCTGGTTCCCAAAGATTGCTGCAAAAAAAGGCGATTGGGTTCGGCTCATGACAAAAGATGGAAAGAACACGTCCGCTGCCAACGACAAAGGAAGCACAACGCACACTTTGTACTGGAAGCTTGGCAAGACGGTCTGGAACAAGGACGGTGATGCCGCAATCTTGTTCCCAGTAAAGAATTGGAAAACCACACGGGCTTAAGCCTAACAATTCATTCAAGCCGATGCCGCTTCGCGACACGGCTTAACTCAGGCGTTAGGACGTAAAGCATGTTAAACGACCGGCTTTCCTGGGCCGCTACTGCTGCGACAGTAGCCCTAATGTTCTTCGCAATAGTTTGGGTGCAACCATTGGTATCGGCCATGCAGTTCACCTACGTCATAGCAGGTGCTGTCGCTGGCGCGGTCGCTTCGCTCGGTATTTATCGGCTAGTAGCTAGCGCTCTCCTTTGGCTGTTCGGGAAAAGCATCGGCCTTCGAGCACTAATCCTTGGAAAAGGCTTCCTCGAAGGAACGTGGGTCGGTCATTATATGCACAGTGATCAACACCGATACACGATTGAATACATCGATCAGTCATCCGGTCACACTGTCATCCATGGTCGCGAGTTCGATCAAACTGGAGAGACACGTGCGTCCTGGTCATCCGACACTGTCTCCATCGATATCGTCCGCATGCAGCTCGTCTACGCTTACACGTGCAAAGTGTTTGAGCACAAGCATGTGCAAGAAGGCCTCGGTGTATTTGCTATGGTTAGGGAATCGAACGACAAAGCTGCAAGGAAGCTTGATGGCTATGCAGTTGACCTCATCGATGGAGAACGCGATCTAAACACAGAATTCAAGATTGACGACAAGCCGGTGTCAGACGAAGAGGCGCTGACCAAAGCGAGAGAGAAATTCAATATACCCGAACAACGAGTGGGCTAACCAGTCGGTCAAGCGGACGTGCCTACGGCAAGCCGCTTACCTCCAATGTTAGGCGACACATATGACCATGGTCCCGACCGAATGTCGCATGCCATCTCTCTACCCGGAGTTGTAACGACTGCAGCCCATACTCCTACTATTCATTGGTAAAAGAGCGGGGGCAGGCTCACTTAATAAGTCAACCTGACCCCGTTCCTTCTATCACGCAGTACCGCACAGCGGTCCGGCGGACTCAGGCATTAGATTGCAGTTGAGATCATAACCAGCCTAGATTTCTGTTGAAAAATTTGTCCATCTTCCGGCAGCGTACTAAGCAGCGCGATAAGAAGATGTCACAGCAGAGTTTTCCAGTTGGTCTCCAAACGACCGCATGAGCATAACTGTAGTTTCCACGATTTCATCAATCTGGCCATTATCTATAAATGCGTTCTCTCCATGTGCAATTGCATTACGGCGGTCCAAAAGGAATCTGTCGATAAAAGCCGCCTGCGACTCGTAAGGCGATGAGTCAACTCCGCAGACCAAGCATATTTCGCGCATCACTGCACTGCTTAAATTTGATCGTGTGCTAACAATTGTGTCGTCAACTTTGGCGAACTGAAGAGAAGATCCGGAAAGTATTTCATCAATTAACTTACAGCTGTCTTTAAAGTTCTTTTTAGTGGAATACAATGTCGCAAATCGCGGAATAAAGAGATTTTTAAGGAACTGTGGATGAAGCTCTTCATATCGTAGACTTCGCGTTGCTACGAACTCGAGATAGCTCTTAGCGGCCAACCTAACATATCCCTCCCAGTGCGCGTAAGCGATAGTCACCAAAGCGCGGAGAAGGACGCGACGCCCAACCGAGTCCGAGCGTCGAATTGCTTGCTTTAGATCGGAAAGTTCCCTAATTCTCCATACTCGATCTGAACTCAAGAGCGCGCCAAGAAGTTCCGGCGTATGCGGCCTAGTCATGGCGTAAAGAATCTTACGCCGAAAGGAACAGTCATCTGAATTCGCTGCGTCCCTCGCAAGCCAGGAGACTTAAAAGCAGCAACTTCAGGAGAGAGCCAAAATGCCGCGACTTTTGATCGGACAAAGTCTACAGGGTTATCCGAAGCCAAGATCGCATCAATATTTGAAGCAACGCCTACCGCAACTCCTTCCAAACCAACTAGTCCAACCCTACCAACGTGTCGGGTGCCGTCCCAAGGACGCAGCGCATCCGCACCGAGTGCTTGATGGAGGAGATCGGTTGTTGTCCCTAGGACAAGGTTTGCCTTGCTTAAGTCACCATCTTTAGCTAGAGCAATGATGCCTTCATCGATGTAGGCTTCAACATCGAGCAATCCCGCGTAAGGAATAAGGGTATGGACCAGCAGTCTAGTGGCGTACTCGATATGTCGCTGACGCTCGGCTTGGTCGTCACTCGTGCCGGTGATCTCCTTGAACCTCTGGCTTTCGGCAGAAGCTTTCACTGCTCGGAAGTAATTCGTGTTCACCATCAGCATGATGCAATTACGTAGCTCTTGAGCATTTGCGGGCGTTCCGCCAGCGTTCAGACGTTGGAAAAGGTCATACTTTGCGTCGTTATCGCTTGGCCGTTTCAAGATTTCGACGCCAATCCTTGCGCGCTTGATTGCTAGCTGCTGAGGCTTCTCGATGAGTCGTTGTTCCTGCTCCGGAAGGCCCGTTATCGCAGCTGACTTTTCCCAGACTGCGTTCTTAAGAGAGGGGAGGTAGCGAGTTGCTTCAAGCGCAGAAGGGGGCATCAAGACGCCGGCTGGGCCCCTGAGGACACCCATAAACTCTAGAATAGTTGAAAGCCTTTGAAGTCCATCGATGAGCTCCCATCCTCCATCTTCCATCTCAAATACAAATATTGGTGGAAGAGGGATGCCGAGCAATATGGATTCGATGAGTTTCGATTTTTGCCCTATGTCCCATCGGAAAAGTCTTTGGAACTCGGGTCTAATTGTCAGTTCATTTCCCTCATACATACCCACAATCTCGCCAAGGGACATCTGGTACGCATCTGTGCGAACTGACCTTTGGGTGTTCTCAATCTCTTGTGCAAGCATTATTGGCATCTCCCTTCGTTGAGGGCGCTTGCCCAGTGAGTGAATGGTAATCGCTAGCTGAGTGTCACGCATCATCTCTGTGCGGGCGCCGCATTGGCAGGGTCGCATTGTTTTTCATGCTTATCAGCGCTTTGCGTCGCCACCCGGCGGCGGGGCCTGTTCGTCAAGGAGGGCGTTGCCATGCGTCGACCCACGTCCAGTCCCACATCAGCACGCAAGCGCACCAAGGTGCCGCCGCCCACCGAGGTCGTCTGGCGTACCCTCGACCCCACACTGAAGCCGCCGCCGTACCTTGAGCGCACGCCAATCCCAGAGCCCCGCACCGAGCGCCGCCCCCCACGCCCAGGCCACCCGCGTGCCCCCCAACACTGCACCGTCGGCTACGGCTACTACTCCGCCAGCCACCAACGCATCCCCACGCTACGCCTACGCGGCCGCTGGCTGGAACAACTCGGCTTCACCATCGGCAGCAAACTCAACATAAGCATGCGCAACGGCGAACTGGTCGTCAGCGTCGCACCTACGGACTAACCAGGTGCGCCGCGTACGCGCAGCACGCACCCGCACTCCCCGCGCCGAGCGCAACGCGCCAAGCGCCGCACCGTGCGCGTTCCCCGCTCACCGCGCAGAGGAGAACACAGATGGAGCACCACGCCGTCGTCTTGCATCTCACGCTGGACCAACGCGACCAGCCCGACCGCCTGCTACGCAGCCTCATCGCTCATGGCGACGTGATCGCCATGAGCAAACCGGAGTGCCTGGAGGCGCAGGCGCTGCCCACGCTCGGGCAAGCCATCTTCGATGCTGCCAATGCCGTGCGCGAGATGCTTGAGCAGCGGGTGGAGCAAGCGTGTGACGCTTCTAAGCGAAATCCCTGAGACCGCACTCAATCATGTCCTATGGTGACTTTGAATAGCGATGACGCGACACGGCTTGCATTCTGGAGGCGGCGCCACTGTTGAACTGAATGTGCAACTTCACACAATGTGATGAGACGGAGCGATTGACATGTTCTTGCTGGCGTCACTGCTCCATAGCGCACGCGTTGAAATAGCCTATGCTGTGATCGAAACAATCTCTTCAGGCACAAGGCATGTCACGATCGCATAAAGTTGTACGCGTATTGCTGTTATTAGTAGCAATGTATACAGCGGTAGGCTGTCATCGGCAGCCACAACAGACCAGTACGCCACAGCCGGACCGGAATAGTGATAGCCGAACGGCTGTACCGTTGGCTCGCTCGTTGGAAGCCTTCCACGATGGCGAAATCCGACTTGATTTTGACGTGCCGGCAACAACTGGTGAGTCACCTCGCTCCGTCTTCATTGGGGTTCGTCTCGAGGGGCGCGATCCAACCTCCGTGGCTGAGGCTGCCGATGCGCTTAGAAAAGCAAAGATTCCTGCAACGGTTCAGCTCTATCAAATCGAGCAAGGCCGTACCGTAGAGGTTGAACTTAAGCGCAGCCGGTGGGTGAGTCGTAATAAGGTGGAGTGGCTCACTATCCCTGCGGACGGTACCGTCCCCGGCCTGGAAGCGGCCGATGCAGACCGAGAGTCCTTGTTGGAAGCAGGCTTGATCGCTCAAGGGGTTGCTTACACTGAACTATCTTTTGCAAGCGCAGATGCGTTGCCATCAGGCCACTATGTCCTTGGCCTCTCGCTGGGCAATGAGCGTCAGTTGTTGATTGACGCCAAGGCGAAGCTCTTGGTTGCTTATCGCGCAAAGAAGAAGTGAGAGGAGCAACGGAATGAATTCATCAGAAACGCACTACACGGTCACTGTCTATGTAGCCGCGCCCGGCACGCCATTAGCAGGCGGCGGCACATCCGCAGCGGGACACGTCTACTACTCCATCTCCGATGGGCAAAATAACAATAGCTACGGGTTCGCTCCGATAGCGCATGGCCAGTCAAGTGGGCCTGGAGGCGTATCAACAACCGATGCTGCAGACTACAAAGACCCTTACTATTCTAGGACGCTGGAGATCAGCAAGGGGCAGTATGAGAAATTGCAGGCCTTCGGCAGAGATGCTGGCGGCCACGGTTTTAACATGCAGTATGAGTGGAAACAAAATAGTTGCATTGATTTTACCTGGAGTGCATTAAACGAGGCCGGCTTGCATCGACGGAACGTATTTGTCATGACGGATAAGGATTTCGAAGGGCAGTTGAAGCCACTTTCTAACGTCGAAGACATCAAGAGCATCAAGGCTCCGCTCCCCGATAGTAAGTTGAATAGTGAGTTGCAGCATCCAATGCCGAAGCAGACTTTCGAGCAGCGCTTTATTTCGGAGCAGCGCGATCCGGAAGGTCATAGTCTGCCGGGTCTAGCTGAGTCAGTTGAACGACATCAGATGCCAGCAAGCGACCTAAGTAAGACGGACCCTCTCTTAGCTCAAGCTGAAACTGCAGTCCGCGATCTCGAGAAAGGGCTTGGTCGCGACTACGACGAGAATAGCGCTCGCCTCGCTGCGAGTAGTGCCTATCTCGCAAAGGAGAATGGGCTATCAAGAATAGATCACATTGCATTGAGTGAGCAGACCGCCTCTGTCCGCCAAGGCGAGAACGTTTTTGTAGTGGAGGGGGCAGTGAATGATCCCGCACACAAGATGGCGTATATGAAGACCATGGATGCCATTTCGCAGCCAGTGGTGCAATCATTGGCCCAGCTGCAGACATTGAGCGAGGCGCAGCGGCAGCGACAACCACAGCAACAGCAAGAGCAGCAACGTGATCAAGCATTAGTGCAGCCGCATCGAACGGTGTGAAATTGATCAGATAGCGCAATCAAGGTGAGCGTGATTGCGATGCTTTTGTCGCACGACACACCGGTTGCTAGGGCCTTCTAACACATCCGAAATCCATCAACGACAGGGATGAAGCTCAAGTATCCGAGGAACATGACATCCAGCTTTTCGAAGCGCGTTAGTCACCTGGCTCGTTTCCTGCGGTCTCCCAACGACTAACCCACAAACGCCTGCCGGTGGTCGCGAATAAAGTCATCGAATGTATGTGGTGGCACTCCGGTGAGCCGCTCGATCTCGAAGGTGGGGTCGATATCGTGATGGCCTGCCACCACGTCCGCGAACTGCACCGTGAGGCCCTTGGCCATCCAGGGCGAGTTGCCCGTGGCACGCATCAGCACGTGGAACACAGGTGTGGGCAGGTTGAGATAACGCACCTTGCGGCCAATGCCCTGCGACAGGCGCGCGGTTGCCGCCTGCATATCGAGTGTCTCCGGCCCGGTAAGGAAATAGGTTGCGCCTGCGTGGCCTTCTTCGGTCAGCACCGTCGCGGCCACGCGCGCGATGTCGCGTGTGTCGATCCAGGACACGCTGCCGCGGCCGGCCGCCATCGGGAACACGCCCTTGGCAATCGGATCCTTGAACCACAGAAAGTTCTGCATGTACGCGGTGGGCTTGAGGATGGTCCACGCGATGCCTGACGCACGCAGGTGGTGGTCGATCAGCGCATGCGATTTCGCCCACGGTACCGGTGAGCGCACGTTGCAATCCGATGCCGAGACTTTCACGATCCGGCCAACGCCAGCGCGCTTGGCCGCGTCAATCGCGGCCGTCTCCTGCGCCACCTGCCCGGGTGTGGGCGGGGTGATGAGAAACAGCGTGCTGCACCCCTGCATCGCGTTTTGCAGCGTGTCGGGTGTGTCGAAGTCGCCCAGCACGGCGTCGATGCCCTTGCGTTGCAGCTCATCCACCTGCTGTTGCTTGCGGCACATTGCGCGGAACGATGTGCCTGCTTCTTTTAAGAGCCTGCACAGCTCGCCGCCGATACCACCCGTGGCACCTGACACCAGAATCATGACTGCGTTACTCCTGCGGTTTGGCGGTGGAACTGGAAGCGCTGGGCGCATCGCCCAGCCACTCGGAGATGACAGTGCTCATCTCCTCAAGCGTGCGGATGGCATCGCAGATGCGCTCGAGGCCGATCCGGTCGGCAATCGCCTGGTCGACGGGCGCAACCGCGTTCTCGGCACCGGCCACGGCTTTACTGCCTGCCCGGGTGAGCGCTACGAGCTTGGCGCGCAGGTGATGTGGATTCGGCTGGAACTCGACCAGCCCCTGCTCGGCAAGCACATCGACAATCCGCTGCACCGCCTGCCGGGAGAGGCCCATGTTGCGTGCGATCGAGGCGGCGGGAAGCGGAGCGGGTGCGTACCGCAGCGCGGCCAGCACCTGCCACCACGCACTGGTGAGCCCAAGGTGGGCAACCAGTTCGTTGCCCGCGCTCACCAAGCGGCCGTTGGCTGCGAACACGGCTAGCGCCAGCGCGCGTACGTGTGCGTTATCTGTCTGCATGCCATTGCCGTCATTCAAGTTGACAACATGTTGTCAATCTGGCGGTGAGTGGTATGTGATGCAGGACTCTGCACAAATCCCGTTCGGCATCGCAGGATCGCGATAAGTGAAAGCGGCGCCAATGGGCGTGGATCGTATGCATCGCTCGTTTCGACACGAGCGACCTATTTACGTTTCAGCGGCACGTCGCCAGCTTCGCCTACTCACTAAGTCGTGCGTCCAATCCGAAGCAACGGGCGGATGTCCTCACGCGCCTGCCGACGCAGCGGGCAGTTGAGATGGCTGAAGTGTCGCCGCACAGGGGGGCTGCCTGTCATTGGCCCTGGCGTTACTCAAGCCAATTGGAAGACGCCCGCTTCTCCGGTTGCTGGGTCGTACGCCACCAATGCCTCTTCAGACGCGTCGGCGCTGCACACGCGTTCTCCGTCACTGCTCCAGATAGCAGACTGGCCCGCACCGATGAAGGTGTCGGCGGCGCCCACACAGTTGGCCATCACCACGGTCATGGAATGTTTCTTCGCAATCATCGGGTAATGCCCATAGGCCGATGCGACGCCTCTCTCGGACTTCGCCACGCTTGCCAGATACACGTGAGCGCCTAATGCGGCTGCGTGTTCGGCATGGCTGGCCTGCAGTGATTCATAGCAAATGGCGGGTGCCAGAACATGATCTGCCTGCGTGAGCACAAGCTGCTCGGCGCCTGGGGTGAAAAAAGGCAACTCGTCGAGGTGGAGATGCTGCTTCGAATAGGTACAGCGTTTCAGCCCCGGCTGGAAACAGACCATGCTGATTTCGGTACCGTTCGCTCCCCTGGTGGGCGCGCCCACGGCGATGAGCATGCCGTACCGGTCACTGGACACCTGAAACGCGTCAAAACGCCTGTCAGCCGGGTCCACCGCCAGCGCCTCTGCCAGCCCCGGCTCATAACCGGTAAGGGAAAGCTCGGGGAACAGCAGCACGTCGGCACCTTTGCTCGCAGCGAAGCGAATGACATCAAGGTGTCTGCCAATGTTCCTGTCGATCTCACCCGGTGTGGAACGAATTTGTGCAGCGATGAGCTTCATTGCTGGTCTCGCGCCCATGGATTGAGCACCAAGCTTAGTCCTGCTTGCCTGGGCACAGCCGGGCTTGTTTGATTTTCGTCAATTCGGCCGACACATGAAATTCGCAGGGGGGGTGCTTGACTGCATCGGTCAAGAATCGTTGCGGAGTTGCGCATGAGTGCAGTCACGGTAGGCAGGGTCGACCAGGCGTTGAGCGGGCGGGCATCAGTGCAGCAGGCGGCGGCGCAGCATGCGTCGCTGCCGCTCGCATCGGTCCGAGCGGGTGGAGGGCCGGCGCGTTGGCAGCGAGCGCTTGCAGCGACATGGAGCGGCGGGTGCCGCGTGACGTCCACCCTGACGGTGCGTTCGCGCGCCGTTGCTTGCTGAGGGGCGGTCATGCGGATCTGTGTACTCAATGAAACGACCCCGAGCGTCACCGGGCTGGAGCAGCGCTGCGCGGCGGCGCGTGAGGCCGGGTGCGACTACGTGGTGATGGCTGCGCCGTTCGAGCGTGATGCGGATGGCCGGCTGGTCGAGCCGGCTGGTGCTGCCGATGCGCAGCACGGCCCGTTGCGTGATGCGGCGCAGGCCGCGCATCGTGCCGGGGTGAAGCTGCTGATCGATCTGCGGCTGGATGAAGTGGGCGGGGCCAGCGCGGTGGTGCGCGATAACCCGCAGTGGTTCCGCGCACGCAGTACGGCGGTGCCGGACCCGCGTCAGCCGCGCGCCACGCCGGAAGTGGCTGAGGCGCGCTTCAGCTATGCACAAGAGGGCGCTGCGCTGGTGGAGTGGTGGAGCACACGCTTGCTGGAGTGGGCCGGGCAGGGTGTAGCCGGGTTTCGGCTGTTGCAGCCGCAGCAGGTGCCGGCACAGCGTTGGCGCGAGCTGATCGCCCGCGTGCATGCGCAGGCTCCGGAAGTGGTGTTTGCGGCGTGGACGCCCGGGTTGGGGCTGGAGGCGCTGCAGCAGCTGTCCGGTGCCGGGTTCGATGCGGCGTTCTCGTCGCTGGCATGGTGGGATGGTCGCGGCAGTTGGTTCTTCGATGAAGACACCGCGCTGCGTGCATTGGCGTCGCAGGTGATTGCCGTGCTGGATGCACCCGATGGCAAGCGTGCTGCCGCGCCCGAGCAGCACTGGCAGCTGGCGCTGGCCCTGGGTGGCGCCTGGTTGCTGGACGATGCGCATCTGGACGCGTTGCCGCTGTCGATCCGTGCCACCGATGGTTTGCCCACCAGCAATGCGGGCATGCGGTTGCGGCCGCTGTTGCGCGAAGCTACCGGCTTGACTGCGGTGGCAGTGGAGCCACTGGGTGGCTTGCCCTCCTTGTTATTGATCAATGGCGATACGCGGCACGTGGTGCCGGTGCCGGCATCGGATCTGTTGCGCCTGCTCGGCGACGCCGAAGCGCTGGTGGCCGAAGACGGCCGCACCTTGTCCGGCGCAACGCTCGACGCGCTGGAACCGGGCGAGGTGCGCGTGTACCGCAGCGTGCCGGCGCGCCATGTGCTGGCGGTGCCCCGCATGCGCCCGCGTGCGCAGACCGCCGCCGCTTGGCCACGCGTGTGCATCGAGTCGGTGACGCCGTCGGTGGACAACGGCCGTTTCCCGGTCAAGCGCACGGTGGGCGACCGCATCTGTGTGGAAGCCGATGCGTTCTGCGACGGGCACGACCGCATCGCGGTGGCGGTGCTGTGGCGCCCGGCCGATGCCAAGACCTGGGCCAGCGCACCGATGCGTGCACTGGGCAACGACCGCTGGCGCGCGGAATTCCCGCTGGAGCGCATCGGCACCTATGAGTTCCGCGTGGAAGGTTGGCGCGACGTGTTCGCCACTTTGCATGCGGACCTGGAAAAGAAGCGCGCGGCCAATACGGTGCTGCCGGTGGACGTGCAGGAAGCCGTCGCCGTGGTGCAGGCCGCGCATGCGCGTAGCAACGGCACGCTGGCCGAGCGCCTGCAGGCGGTGCTTACCCGTATCGGCGCGCAGAGCGAGCCCTTGCAGCAGTTGGCCATTGTGCTGGAGCCGGACACCGCGCAGGCCATGGCGGCGGCCGACGACAAGCCGTTCCGCTCCGAGACGCCGGTGACCTACCGGGTGGAATCGGAGCGCCGCGCGGCGCACTTTGCCAGCTGGTACGAATTGTTCCCACGCTCGCAAAGCGGCGACCCGCAGCGGCACGGCACCTTCGACGATGTGATCAAGCGGCTTGCGCACATCCGCGCGATGAACTTCGATGTGCTGTACATGCCGCCGATCCACCCGATCGGCTTGAATAACCGCAAGGGCCGCAACAACTCGGTCACCGCGGTCGAGGGCGAACCGGGCAGCCCGTATGCGATCGGTGCCAGCGATGGCGGGCACACCGAGGTGCATGCCGAACTCGGTGGGCTGGAGGGCTTCCGTCGCCTGATCCAGGCCGCGCGTGCACATGGGCTGGAGGTGGCGCTGGATTTCGCGATCCAGTGCGCACCCGACCACCCGTGGTTGAAGAAGCACAAGGACTGGTTCACCTGGCGCGCGGATGGGTCGATCCCGTATGCGGAGAACCCGCCGAAGAAGTACCAGGACATCGTCAACGTCGATTTCTACGCCAGCGGCGCGGTGCCGGACCTGTGGAACACGCTGCGCGATGCGGTGCTGTTCTGGGTCAACGAAGGCGTCACCCTGTTCCGCGTGGACAACCCGCACACCAAGCCGTTCCCGTTCTGGGAATGGTTGATTGCCGATATCCGCGGGCGCCGGCCGGACGTGGTGTTTTTATCGGAAGCCTTCACCCGGCCGAAGATGATGTACCGCCTGGCCAAGTGCGGCTTTTCGCAGTCCTACACCTACTTTACCTGGCGCAACCACAAGCACGAGCTGCAGGAGTACGTGGAAGAGTTGAACGAAGGCGTGCCGCGCGAATGCTTCCGCCCGCATTTCTTCGTCAACACGCCGGACATCAACCCCACGTTCCTGCAAAACAGCGGGCGCAACGGGCATCTGATCCGCGCCGCGCTGGCGACCACCTTGTCCGGGCTGTGGGGCATGTACCAGGGCTTTGAATTGTGCGAAGCCACGCCGCTGGCACCGGGCAAGGAAGAGTATCTGGACTCGGAGAAGTTCCAGCTGCGCGCCTGGCCCGAGCGTGCGCCCGGCGACATCGTCGATGAGATCACTCGCTTCAATCAGCTGCGCCGCATGCATCCGGAGCTGCAGTCGCATCTGGGCACACGCTTCTATCAGGCGCACAACGATCAGGTGCTGTACTACGGCAAGTTCCTGGATGCCGGCTACCTGTCGCGCAGCCGCAGCATGGTGCTGGTGGCGGTCAACCTGGACCCGCATGTCGGGCAGGATGCGGATATCGAAATCCCACTGTGGGAGCTGGGCCTGCCCGATCACGCCACCGTGGCCGTAGAAGATCTGTGGGACGGGCATCGGTTTGAGTGGCACGGCAAATACCAACACATCCGTCTAGAGGCAACGCGACCGTTCGCGTTATGGCGCATCCGCGCAGGAGAGGTCGCATGAATGCAGTTGCAGCGTTACAAGCCGATGCCGAGCAGTCGTCGGTGGTTGCCGATCAGCTTTGGTACAAGGACGCCATCATCTACCAGGTGCACGTCAAGTCGTTCTTCGACTCCAACGACGATGGCATCGGCGATTTTCCGGGGCTGATTTCCAAGCTGGACTACATTGCCGAACTCGGCGTGGACACCATCTGGCTGCTGCCGTTCTACCCCAGCCCGCGCCGCGATGACGGCTACGACATTGCCGAATACATGGCGGTGCACCCGGACTACGGCAGCATCGAAGATTTCGAGCAGCTGGTGGCGCAGGCGCATGCACGCGGCATCCGCATCGTCACCGAGCTGGTGATCAACCACACCTCCGACCAGCACCCGTGGTTCCAGCGTGCACGCAATGCGCCGGCCGGCTCGCCGGAGCGCGACTTCTATGTGTGGTCGGACACCGACCAGGAATACGAAGGCACGCGCATCATTTTCTGCGACACCGAAAAGTCCAACTGGACCTGGGACCCGGTGGCCGGGCAGTACTTCTGGCACCGCTTCTACTCGCACCAGCCGGACCTGAACTTCGATAACCCCGCAGTGCTGGAAGCGGTGCTGGAGGTGATGCGCTTCTGGCTGGACCGCGGGGTGGATGGCCTGCGGCTGGATGCAGTGCCGTACCTGATCGAGCGCTCCGGCACCTCCAACGAAAACCTGCCGGAAACCCACGCGATCCTGCGCAAGATCCGCGCCACGCTGGATGCCGAATACCCGGACCGCATGCTGCTGGCCGAGGCCAACATGTGGCCGGAAGACACCCAGCAGTATTTCGGCCAGAACGCCGACGAATGCCATATGGCGTTCCACTTCCCGCTGATGCCGCGCATGTACATGGCGATCGCGCGCGAAGACCGCTTCCCGATTACCGACATCATGCGCCAGACCCCGGAGATTCCGGAGAGCTGCCAGTGGGCGATCTTCCTGCGTAACCATGACGAGTTGACGCTGGAAATGGTCACCGATTCGGAACGCGATTATCTGTGGCAGACCTATGCCGCCGACCGCCGCGCGCGCATCAATCTGGGCATCCGCCGCCGCCTGGCGCCGCTGCTGGAACGCGACCGCCGCCGCATCGAGCTGATGACCTCGTTGCTGCTGACCATGCCCGGCACGCCGGTGCTGTATTACGGCGACGAGATCGGCATGGGCGACAACATCCATCTGGGCGACCGCGATGGCGTGCGCACGCCGATGCAGTGGTCGATCGACCGCAACGGTGGTTTCTCGCGCGCCGACCCCGCGCAGCTGGTGCTGCCGCCGGTGATGGACCCGCTGTACGGCTTCCAGGCGGTGAATGTGGAGGCGCAGATCCGCGACCAGCATTCGCTGCTCACCTGGACCCGCCGCGTGCTCAGCGTGCGCAAGCGCTACCAGGCCTTCGGTCGTGGCAGCCTGCGCTTCCTGTACCCGGGCAACCGCCGCATGCTGGCCTACCTGCGCTGCTATCAGGACGAGACCGTGCTGTGCGTGGCCAATCTCTCGCACACGCTGCAGGCGGTGGAGCTGGACCTGTCCGAATTCGAGGGCCGCGTGCCGGTGGACATCATCGGCGGCGGCAGCTTCCCGCCGATCGGCCGGCTGACCTATCTGCTCACGGTGCCGCCGTTCGGTTTCTACGCATTCCAGCTGGTGAGCGAAGGCACGTTGCCGGATTGGCATGTGCCCAGCCCGGTGCCGTTGCCGGATTACCGCACGCTGGTGCTGCGCAGCGACACCGATGAGAGCAACGCCTTGCTGCCGCACCTGGCCACGCTGGAAGGCGAGATCCTGCCGGCCTGGTTGTCGGCGCGGCGCTGGTTCTCGGCCAAGGATCAGGCATTGAAGAATGTGCGCATCTCGCGCCGCACGCCGCTGCCGGGTGATGAGCCGATGAGCCTGCTGGAGCTCGACGCAGAGCTGGAAGATGGCCGCCACGAGCGCTACATGCTGCCGATTGGCATCGTGTGGGAGCGCGACCACCCCAGCACGCTCGCCGAGCAGCTGGCATTGGCGCGCGTGCGCCAGGGCCGCGAGGTGGGCTATCTCACCGATGCGTTCGCACTCAAGCCGATGGTGCGCGGCGTGATCGATGCGCTGCGCAGCAATGCGGTGCTGGACGTACGCGATGGCGACGATGCCGCGCAGCAGGGCCAGGTACGCTTCGAAGCGACGCCGGCACTGGCCAGGCTGGAGATCCCCGCCGACCCGGACATCCGCTGGTTGTCGGCCGAACAGAGCAACAGCTCGCTGGTGGTCGCCGACAAGGCGGTGTTCAAGCTGCTGCGGCATGTGGCCGACGGGGCCAATCCGGAGATCGAGATCGGCCGCCGCCTGACCGAGATGGACTACGCCAACGCCGCGCCGTTGCTGGGCAGCGTCAGCCGGATCGACGCACAGGGCACCGTCACCACCATCGCCTTGTTGCAGGGCTTCATCCGCAACCAGGGCGATGCCTGGCGCTGGACGCTGGATCACCTGGCGCGCAGCTTCGACGAGTACGCCACCGCGCAGACCGACGAAGCACGCGCCGAAGCCATTGCCGGGTACGACGCCTTTGCCGCGGTGGTCGGCAAGCGCCTGGCCGAGCTGCATGAAGCCTTGTCGCGTGCCAGCGACGATGCCGACTTTGCCCCGCAGCGCATCGACCTGCCCGCCGCCAACGATGTGGTGGCCGGCGTGGCGCGGCAGGTCGAAGAGATGTGGGACACGGTCAATGCGCGCCTGGCAGGCACCGACGACGCCACCGAGCGCGAGGCGCTGGAAGCGGTGCTGGCGCAGCGCCCGCAACTGGACAGCCTGTTGGCCAAGGCGCCCAGCGTGCTGGCCGATTCGTTGCTGACCCGTGTGCATGGCGACTTCCACCTGGGCCAGATCCTGGTGGCCTTCGACGATGTGGTGTTGATCGATTTCGAAGGCGAGCCAGCCAAGCCGCTGGCCGAACGCCGCGCCAAGGCCAGCCCGCTGCGCGATGTGGCCGGCTTCCTGCGCTCGCTCGATTACGCCAGCGAAGTCTCGGCACGTGGCGAAGAGGGCACGGCCGCGCGCGCAGGCGTCGGGGTGGACACGCATCTGGACGAATTCCTGGTGCAGTTCCGCCGCCGCTCCACACAAGCCTTCCTGGACGCTTACCATGCCGTGCTCGACGCCAGCGCCCACCCGTGGATTGCGCCGGCGGCGTTCAACGCGGCCACCTTGCTGTTCCTGGTGGAGAAGGCCTGCTACGAGGTGCGTTACGAGGCGGCCAACCGCCCGGGTTGGCTGATGGTGCCGATCGAAGGCTTGCGACGCATCCTGCAACGTGCACGTGCCGGTGCAGGAGACACATGATGAATGGAGTAATGACAGCAGTGACCAATCGATGGGACCCCGGCGTGGTACGCGCGCTGGCCGAATCACGCCACGGCGATGCTTTCGCCATCTTGGGCGCGCATCCGACCGAGACCGGGCGCGTGTTGCGCACTTATTTGCCGGGCGCCAACCAGGTGAGCGCCGTGCTCGACGACGGCCAGACGATCGCCCTGGAGGCCGGCCCGGAACCGGGCCTGTTTGCCGGCGACCTGCCGGCCCAGGGCGGTTACCGGCTGCGCATCGGCTGGCCCGGCGGCGAGCAGGAAACGGCCGATCCTTATGCATTCGGCCCGCAGCTCAGCGACTTCGACCTGCACCTGATCAGCGAAGGCCACCATCTGCAGCTAGCCGACGCGCTGGGCGCCAATGTGGTCGAGGTGGATGGCGTACGCGGTACGCGTTTTGCGGTGTGGGCGCCCAATGCCTCGCGCGTGGCGGTGGTGGGCGACTTCAATAGCTGGGATGCGCGCCGTCACCCGATGCGGCTGCGGCATCAGTCCGGCGTATGGGAGCTGTTCGTGCCCGACGTTGGCCCCGGTGCGCACTACAAGTACCAGCTGCGTGGCCCGCATGGGCACGAATTGCCGGCCAAGGCCGACCCGGTGGCACGGCGCGCGGAACTGGCGCCCGGCACCGCCTCGATCGTGGCTGACCCGGCGCCGTTCCAGTGGAGTGACGACGGCTGGATGGCCACGCGTGCGCGCCGCCAGGCGCACGACGCACCGATGAGCATCTACGAGATCCACGCCGGTTCCTGGCTGCGCGAAGAAGGCGTGGACCTGGACTGGGATGGCCTGGCCGACCGGCTGATTCCGTACGTGGCCGATATGGGCTTCACCCATGTCGAGCTGCTGCCGGTGAGCGAGCATCCGTTTGGCGGCTCGTGGGGCTATCAACCGCTGGGCCTGTTCGCACCCACCGCGCGTTTCGGCTCGCCGGACGGCTTTGCCCGCTTCGTCGACCGCTGCCACCGCGAAGGCATCGGCGTGCTGGTGGACTGGGTGCCGGCGCACTTTCCCACCGACGCGCATGGCCTGGCGCATTTCGACGGCACTGCGCTGTACGAACACGCCGACCCGCGCGAAGGCTTCCACCGCGACTGGAATACGCTGATCTACAACCACGGCCGCCGCGAGGTGTCCGGATTTTTGATCGCCAGCGCGCTGGAGTTCTTGCAGCGTTACCACGTGGACGGGCTGCGCGTGGATGCGGTGGCTTCGATGCTGTACCGCGATTACAGCCGCAATGCCGGCGAGTGGGTGCCTAACATCCATGGCGGGCGCGAGAACTACGAAACCATCGCCTTCCTGCGCCGGCTCAACGAAGTGGTGCGCGAGCACACCCCGGGCGCAGTGATGATTGCCGAAGAATCCACCGCATTCCCCGGTGTCACTGCCGATGTGGCGCACGGTGGACTGGGTTTCCACTACAAGTGGAACATGGGCTGGATGCACGACACTTTGCATTACGCCGGGCTGGACCCGATCTATCGCCGCTACCACCATGGCGAGCTGACCTTCAGCATGGTCTATGCGTATTCGGAGCGCTTCGTGCTGCCGATCTCGCACGATGAAGTGGTGCACGGCAAGGGCTCGCTGCTGGGCCGTATGCCGGGCGACGAGTGGCAGCGCTTTGCCAACCTGCGCGCGTATCTGGGCTATATGTTCACGCACCCGGGGCGCAAGTTGCTGTTCATGGGCTGCGAGTTCGGCCAGCCCACCGAGTGGAACCACGACGCCAGCATTCCGTGGCACCTGCTCGACGACCCGCGCCACCGCGGGGTGCAGACCCTGGTGCGCGATCTCAACCGGTTGTACGCGGAATATCCCGCACTGCACGCGCATGACGACGACCCGGCCGGGTTCGCCTGGGTGGTGGGCGACGATGCCGCCAACAGCGTGCTGGCGTTCCTGCGCAAGGGCAAACGCGGCGATGCGCCGGTCCTGGTGGTCATCAACTTCACCCCGGTGGTGCAGCACGGCTACCGCATCGGCGTGCCGCAAGGCGGCCAATGGCGTGAGGTGTTCAACAGCGACGCCGGCATCTACGGCGGTGCGAACCTGGGCAATGGCGGCATCGTGACGGCAGAGCAGCAGTCCATGCATGGCCATGCGCAGTCGCTGCCGTTGCTGTTGCCGCCGCTTGGCGCCATCGTGCTGACCCCGCACGGCTGATGCGTCACGCACACCGCCGGACAGCTGGTCCGGCGGTGTGCCACCTGTTAGATTGCGCGCCGTAGAGTGGCTGACAACCTGCCGCGCATGCCCGCCGGGCCGCGCTGCAGGATTGCCAGCTTCTTCTTAGGCAGCCCGGGGAGGGCTGCCGGGCACAGCCGCCGCCATGCCTTCCGTCGATCCTCTTGCGGGAGTGGTGTGCGTGGGCGTCTTGATCGCTGCAGTGGGTTTTTCGCCGGTTGCGGCCGTTCGCTGCGTTTTGGGCGTGCATGGCCGTGCGCAGGCAGACGTGTGGACGGTGGTGCCGCTGCAAGCGAGGGCGCAAACTCGCCGCTCGCATCGTGCCCAGCGCGGTGCGCTGCCTTCGCTCACCTCGATGCAGGCTGGCACATGAGCGCGCTGATGGCCGCACTCTATCTGCTTGCCGCTGCCGCCTCGGCCCTGGCGTTTTATCTGGCAACCACGCATCAACGTCTGTTGCTGCAGCGACGCCCCTCGGTGCGCGTGTTGCGCGTCGGTGGCTACGTGTTGCTGGCGTTGTCACTGGCCTGCGCCATCCTTGCGCTGGGCGTGTGGGCCGGCATCTTTGCCGCCGTGACGGCGCTGATGCTGGCGGCAGTGGCGCTGCCGGTGCTGGATGTCGGGCGGCAGGTGCGCGCACAACGCAGGCAGGCACGCCATGTGGGCTAGATGGTTGAGTGCGGTGGTGCTGGGCCTGCCGCTTGCGGTGGGTGTGGTCGGCCTGTGCGCCTTGCTGCTACCGGGGCCGCAACAGCGCTATACCCTGGTGTGGTTGCTGCTGATGTTTCCGGTCTGGATCGGCGCGATGGCGTTGCCGTTCGTGTTCCGGCGGGCATCGCATGCCTGGATCGTGCTCGGCGGGCTGACGCTGCTGTGCTACCTCGCACTCGCCGCGATCAAGGCACTGGGCTGGACGGAGCTGAGCGCATGAAAGCATCGACCTTGCGCGCGTTTCTGTCAGTGCACAGCTGGATGGGGTTGCTGGCCGGCATGGCCTTGTTCATTGCCTTCTATGCCGGTGCCATCACCGTGTTCACGCATCAGCTCAGCGAGTGGCAGAGTGCGCCGGCGGTTGCCGACAAGACGCCTGCCGATCCGGTGACTGCGGCGCAGTCCTTGCTGGACACGGTCATCGCCACGCACCCGCAGGTGGCCGATTCGTTCTTGCTGCTGTTGCCGGGCGAACATGGGCCGATTGCGCGGGTGTATTGGTATGGCGCGCAGGCCGATGCCAGCGGCGGTATGCGCCAGTATCAGGCAGGGCCCGATGGCGGCCTGCTGGAGTTGCCGCAGCGCGTGGGCTTTGCGGATTTTCTCTACGACCTGCACTTCACCGCCGGCCTGCCGCGCGTGCTCGGCACCTATCTGTTCGGGGTGGTGAGTGTGTTGTACGGGCTGGCGCTGGTCAGCGGCGTGGTGTTGTACGCGCCGGTGTTCTTCAAGGACCTGTTCGCGCTGCGCGTGGGCGCCAACCTCAAACGGCTGTGGCAGGACGCGCACAATCTGGTGGGCATGCTGTCGCTGCCATTCCATGTGATCTTTGCCTGGTCCGGCGCAGTGCTGTGCCTGGGCGTGTTGCTGCTGGCGCCATTCCAGTTCCTGGTGTTCGACGGCAAGCTGATGCAGATCCTGGAGCCGGATTTCGAACTCGCACCGCATGTGGCGCCGGCCAAGCGTGCAGCGCCGTTGTTGCCGGTAGCGGTGCTGTTGCACAAGGCAGTGGCTGCCAGCCCCGGCTTCGTGCCGGAAAGCCTGGCCTACCACGATGCCGGCGATGCCCATGCGCGGGTGGAGGTCTACGGCCATCACGACCAGCGCCGGCTCAACACCTTGGGCGGCGTGGCACTGGATGCCAGCACCGGGCAGGTATTGCGCGTGCTGGAGCCGGCCACGATGTCGCCCGGCACCGCTGCGTTGCGCGGCTTGCAGGCGCTGCATTTCGGCAACTTCGGGCATGTGGCGGTGCAGTGGCTGTACTTCCTGCTTGGCTTGGGCGGCGCGTTCCTGTTCTACAGCGGCAACCTGCTGTGGATCGAAACACGGCGCAAGCGCCGCGCCATTGCGCAGCCGCGTCGCACGCATGCGATGGCGCGGCTCACCGTCGGTGTCTGCCTGGGCAGTGTGGCCGGCATCTCGGCGCTGTTTATCGCTGCGCGGTACCTGCCGCAGGGCCAGGAGCGCTATGTCTATTACGCAGTGTTCGCCGCAACGCTGCTGTGGGCCCTGGTCCGCCCCACCGCACGCGGTGCGTATGAGCTCTTGATGGTCTGCGCCGGGTTGACGGCGCTGATTCCGCTGGCCAGCTGCATTGGCGCACAGGGCGCGACCGCGCCGTGGCAGAGCGCGACCGTGCTCGGCGTCGATCTGGTTGCGCTGCTGATGGCCTGGGCCTATTGGCGCATGGCGCTTGCGAGCAAACGCCGTGGCATGCAGGGCGATCCCAATAGCGTATGGGCATGGCCGGCGCGCGGGGTTGCTTAGGAGCGGCGAACAGATGACTGCGTTCACCGCCAGGCGCGCACGGTCGCTGTCCGATGCGGCATGGACGACGCGTGCGCGGCGGTTCCAAGCGTGGTGACCGCACCCATCTGACGACCGCTCGCTACGTTTTTTGGTCACGCTACGCCGCGGGTGATTGCGGTGCAGGCATGAAGTAGTGAACGTCGCAGGTGATTGCTGGTGCAGGCGTGCAGCAGTGAACGTGTAGTACCTGCACGGCGTTGAGCTGCGGCGTGCGACCTCTGCACGCGCTGGCCTCACGTCCGGCGCACGTGCAGTGCGTAGCATGTGCCGCTTCTGTCCGCGCAAGAGGATGCCATGCCCGCCCGCACACGCATCGGCCTGATCTCCGACACCCATGGATTGTTGCGACCCGAAGCAGTGGCCGCGCTCGTGGGAAGCGATGCGATCATCCATGCCGGCGACGTCGGCAAGCCGGACATTCTCGCCGCGTTGCAGGTGCTGGCGCCGCTGCATGTCATAGCCGGCAATATCGACAACAAGCCCTGGGCAGCGGGCTTGCCGCAGACGCTGGATGTGCTGATCGGTGGCGTACGCATCCACGTGCTGCACGATCTGAAAACGTTGACGCCGGGTGTTGCAACAGACGTCGTCATCAGCGGGCATTCGCACAAACCGGCGATCCAGACGCGCGATGGCATGTTGTACGTCAATCCCGGCAGCGCCGGGCCGCGTCGCTTCAGTCTGCCGATCAGCGTGGCCACGTTGTGGCTGGGCGATGGCGCGCCACGCGCACAGGTGCATGAGCTGGCACTGGGCTGAGTTCGCTGACCTGGCATGCACACGCGCGGGGCCATCCTCGTGGGCCACGTTGTTGCAAGGAATCCCGATGAATACACGTCGCCAATTTCTTTCCGCTGCCGCTGCGGGCACTGCGGCATTGGCCGCTGCACCGCTGCTGGCACAGGCTTCTGCGCCTGGCAGTGTGATGCCGACGCGCGGCAAAACCGCTGCGAACGCGTTGCCGACCAATTCCGTCGTCAAGGGCGCACGCTACCGGCCGCGCAGTCGCCTGGGCTTCGGCGGCGTGGCCATCGGTAATGGCTTTGCGCCCACCAGCGACGCACAAAGCGAGCAGACGCTGGCCGCGGTGTGGGAGTCGGGGGTGCGTTATTTCGATACCTCGCCATGGTACGGGCTGGGCCTGTCGGAGCGGCGCACCGGCCATCACCTGCACAATCACACGGCCGATGATTATGTGGTGTCGACCAAGGTCGGGCGCCTGCTCACCGCCACCGACAAACCGCCCAAGACGATGTGGGTGCAACCCTCGCCGTTCGACTATCGCTACGACTACAGCGCGGCCGGTGTGCGGCGTTCGATCGAAGACAGCCTGCAGCGTTTGGGCGTGTCCCAGATCGACATCGCCTATATCCACGACCTGTCGCCGGAGAACGAGAAAGACCTGGGCATGCCGTGGGAGCAGCGCTTTGCCGAAGCGGTGAAGGGCGCGATGCCGGAGCTGACCAAGATGCGCAAGGAGGGCCTGATCAAGGCCTGGGGGTTTGGCGTCAATCGCCCGGAGCCTGCGTTGCGCGCAATCGAAGAGGCCGACCCGGATATCTTCCTGCTCGCCTGCCAGTACTCGCTGCTCGATCATGCGCAGGCCTTGCACGACACCTTCCCGAAGATCGCCAAACACGGCGCCTCGGTGGTGGTCGGTGCGCCATTGCTGGCCGGGTATCTGGCCGGCCGCGAGCGTTATCTGTACGACGGCACGGTGCCGGAATGGGCACCGGCCAAGCGGCAGAAAGCGCTGGCCGTTTGCGAGCGGCATGGCGTGGATCTACGCACCGTATCGCTGCAATTTGCCGCTGCGCCGCAGGTGGTGTCGTCGGTGATTCCTGGCGCGCGCACGGCCGAGCAGGCAGTCGCCAATGCGGCATCGATGCGGGTGGCGATTCCTGCGGCGGTGTGGGAGGAGCTCAAGCGCGAAGGCGTGATCGAGGCGGATGCGCCGGTGCCTGTTGTGCGTTGAAGGACGACGCTTGGAGCGTCTAATCAAACATTGCGTAGCCGCTGGGCCGGCGCGGTCGGTGCTCGTGCGATGCGTCCAACAAAGCGCAGCCACGCTGCGTTTCCTTCTCCCACCGGGACATTGTCCTCCTTCATGGGGGAGAAGGTGCCCCGGAGGGGGCGGATGAGGGTACGGAACAAGCGACCACGTCCCCGATAGCAGTCGATTGCACCAACCCAGCCCTGCACGCTGGGAACGACTTCAGCGTCATTGCGCGCAGCGAGCTCCCGACCGTGCCAAGCACAGTTGCCGTCAACGCATCACGGAATCAACAGCGGCCGCAAAGCAGGCACTTGCCTTGCCAATTCGTCGGCGACGATCGCCGCAAAGGCATCTGCGCCCTCGGGGCCAAGATGCGTGTAGTCGAACGCAAGTTTGGCCTGGCCCATCGGTTCCGCACTGGCATTGTCCTGTGCAGTGGCAGCCGCGGTGGCCGCAGTCACGCTGGCGCCCTCAGGCACTTTCGACGATGACGATGACGATGACGGCAGCGTCTGCGCCGGTGTCTTGCCGACGGTAGTGCCCGATTGCGCAGCGATCACTTGCTGCGGGTCGGCCGGCCGCTGCGCAAGCCGCATCGCCAGCACCGGCCCCATGCCCTGCACCAACGCGCGGCTGCGCGCGTGCAGGTCGACCACCGGCACCTGCAACTCGCGCGCAACTGCACGTGTGGCCTGCGCCCATGGCGCCAGGTCGTCCAGCAGTTGGCCGCGCTCGAACTGCCGCCGCGTCAACGGCGTCACCAGCACCGGAACTGCGCCTGCGGCACGCGCCTCGGCCACATAGCGGCGCAGGTTGGCCGGGAATTCTGTCGCCAGGTCGGTGGAGCGCCCCGGCTTGCCGGGCTGGTCGTTATGGCCAAACTGGATCAGCACCACCACCTGCCGGTAGCCACCGCTGCGCAACTCCTTGAGCGCAATGTCCCACGACCCTTCCGCACGATAGTTGGAGGTACTGCGCCCGCCACGCGCCAGATTGAGGCAGCTCAAAAACGAGGTCACATGCTGCGCGCAGAAACTCGGCCCCCAACCACCCTGCACGGCGGTGGTGGAATCGCCGACCAGCACGATCTTGCTGGCGGCAAACACGGGTGGCGGGGCCGGCGCGTTGCTGGCAGAGGTACCGGTGGTGGATGCCTGGGAGACGAGCGATGTCTCGACAAGCGCAGTGGCATCGGCGAACGGAAGGCATGCAACTGCCAGCGCAGTCAGCAGCAGCGATGGGAGTGCGAAGTGATGACGCATGGATGACCTCAAGATCGAATCAATACGGCTGCGTGATCGCAGCCAGCGCGTGGCCAGTGCGCGAAGCGGCATGTGGTGCTCAGCCCCTGCCATTGCGTGCACGCGTTCCGAACGCGAATGGCGACCGCTTTCGACGCTTTGGTTGGGGCTCAACAAAACACGCATTCAGAACGTGCCGCGTTGAATGAAGGGCGCTTGCTGATACAGGCGTCGCTCGCCACCGCGCGGATCGTGTTCCAACCGGCTCGGCGTATCGAATACCAGCGTTTCGCGCCGCTGCAGCGAATACGGCTGCCAGCGCGGCGCACCGCGACGATTGGGGTCGCCATTGCGTGCAAACGCGATCAGCGCATCGCTCATCTGATCGGCCATGCGTTGCGCATCAATGCTGTCGCCGGTGCGCGAACCAGGCTGGCGTATGGTGTCGAACACCAGCGGAATATCCAGCGTGTGGAAGGCGCCGAACTTGCCACCCTCCAGCGGCGAGCCCCAATCCAGCTGATAGACCCAGGTGGGCGCGCCCTGACGCGCACGCGCTTCGGCCTCTTCGACCGCGCCACGCCACGAGCGGCCGGCAGTGGTGGCGGCAAAGAACACCTGCGAAGGCGAGTACTGCGGATACAGCCGCCGGTATTCGGCAATCACCACCTGCGGCAACAGGTCAACGTACTGCTGCGCTTCCAGCTTGGCCGGCAACTCGTCCCAGCTCAGCGCAAAGTTTTTTGCGTCGTTGCCGAGAAATGCGCGTGTCTCGTCGCGGGTATTGCCGATCACCATCGGAATGCGCGCCGATTGCACTGGTGCGGTCGGCCAGAACGGATGCACCGGCACGTTGCGCGCATCCAGGACCGGGCCGAAATACAGCGCGCTGTTTTCCACCCGCGACGGGTCGCGCACCTGTGCGGCTGCCAGCAGGTCCGCCACCGGCACAGTGCGCAGCCGCGCCAGATCGCCTGGCGCAATCTTCAATGCGTCCAGCAGCAGCTGCGCGCGCTGGGTGGCCGCGCGCGGGCCGGCCACGGTGACCTGCTGCCCGCTCATGGTCCAGGCACGGTGGAACAACCCACGTGCGGCCGGCATCGCCATCAGCGTGGCGATCTTGGCGCCGCCGCCGGACTGGCCAAACACCGTGACGTTGCCGGCATCGCCACCGAATTCGGCCGCATGCTGGCGCACCCAGTGCAGCGCCTGGATCAGGTCCAGCTGCCCGGCATTGCCCGAATCGGCGAAGCTCGCATCGCCGAGCTGCGCCAGCGACAGGTAGCCGAACAGGTTGAGCCGGTGATTGACCGTGACCACCACCACATCGCCGCGCGTGCACAGGCGCACGCCGTCGTAGAGCGGGTCGCTGCCGGAGCCGGTGGTGTAGCCGCCGCCGTGGAGATAGACCAGCACCGGCCGCTTGCCGCCATCGCGCAGGCCGGGCGTCCACACGTTGAGGAACAGGCAGTCCTCGCTGGTGGGCTCGCTGGCCTTGGGTTGTGGGGCGGCCGCACCGAAATGGCTGGCATCGCGCACGTCCTGCCACGGCGTTTCCTGCAGCGGCGCCTGGAAGCGTCGCGCCGCGGTATCGCCGCCATACGGGATGCCCTTGAATACGCAGATGCCCTGGTCGCGGTAGCCGCGCACTGCGCCGCCACGCACGCGTGCCAGCGGGGCGCTGTCGTTGCGTGGCGGCGGCGCCACGGCACCCGCGAAACCTGGCAGCGCGACGGCGGCACTGGCGAGTAATCCACTGCGCAACAGCGTGCGTCGGCGCACGTCGGGGGACGGCGCTGTCATCGTGCCGCGTCCTTTGCAGATGCATCTGCTGGTACCGAGCCCGGTGCCTGTGCCGCTGCAGCTGTCTGCGCCTTGGTCACATGCGCAATCCAGGCCTGCGCCAGCTGCGGCCATGCGGCCAGCGTCAGCCCGCTGATACGGCCGCTGCCGAAGCCATGGCCGCCCTGCGGGAAGACATGCAGCTCGCTCGGCACGCCGGCGCGCAGCAGCGCGTCGTACATCAGCAGGCTGTTGCGTACCAACACCACAGTGTCGTCCTGCGCATGCAGCAAAAATGTCGGCGGGGTGCGCGCATCCACGTGCAACTGCGGGGAATACGCGCTGACCTGCGCCGCGCTGGGCGCCTTGCCGATCAGGCGTTCGCGCGAGCCCATGTGCGCGTTGGCGCTGTCCATGTCGATGACCGGGTAGACCAGCAGCTGGAAATCCGGCCGCGCGCTCAGCGCATCGGCCGCATCCACCGGTGGATACACCTGCGCGGCGTAGCGCGTGCCAAGACTGGCCGCAACGTGGCCGCCGGCCGAAAAGCCCATCACTCCCACGCGCTGCGCGTCGATGCCGTAGCGCGTTGCATTGGCGCGGATCAGCCGCAGCGCACGTTGCGCATCGGCCAGCGGCACGTCGGCGCCGTTGGGGTGGCCTTCGTCCGGCAAGCGGTAGCGCAGCACGAACAAGGTGATGCCGGCCTGGTCGACGAAGCTGGGCACCAGCGTGCTGCCTTCGTTGTCCAGCACGATGCGTTGATAGCCGCCGCCGGGGGTGACCAGTAGCGCGGTGCCGTTGGGCCGCCTGGGGCGGTAGACCACCAGGTATGGGTCGCTGATGTTCTGGATGTAACGGTCGGGCAGGGCGGCATCGCTGCTGCGGTCGACGATGCGCTGCGGCTGCGGCAACGCGGTGTCTCCCGGTGCCAGTGCGCGCGGCCACAGGCCGATGCGGCTGGCCTGTTCGGCTGCGGTGTCGGCGCTGGCCACCTCCGCCGACCACGCCGGGGTGGCAACCAGGGCGAGCGCGCCCAGGGCCACCGTCACTGTTCGGCGCAATGCGTGCAAAAGCCCGCTGCCCCTGCGTTTGCGACGTGTCTGTTGCATCCACCCCTCCCAGGGCCAGTTCGTTATCGCGGTCACAATGCCGCACTGCACATTGCCAATGACACCGGTTTACCATATACAGCACACCGTGCCGCTGTCGATTGGCAGTGCAACAAAACACCTATCAGGGAGACACCCTTGAGCAACGACGCCGCCACCCCGCCAACGTCCACATCCGCGTTGTCCGACATCGCCCAACGCTTTGTGGAGGCTCGCCGTGCCGGGGCCTCACTGCCCGACTTTCCCGGGCAAATCCCGGACGATCTGGTCACTGCATACCAGGTGCAGGACATCGCTATCAGCCAGTGGCACGACCAGGTGGTGGGCTGGAAGGTGGGCTACATCGCCGCCGAGCGCCGCGATGCCTCCGGCGACGAACGGCTGCTGGGCCCGATCTTCTCTCAGAAGCTCTGGAATGCTACCGGTGGAACAACCGAGTTCCCGATCTATGTCGGCGGCTTCGGCGCGGTGGAAGCCGAGTACGTGCTGCGGCTGGAGGCCGATGCTCCCAGCGGCAAGACGCACTACACCGCCTACGAGGCCGCCGCCTTGCCGGCGCGGCTGTTCATCGGCGTGGAAATCGCCAGCAGCCCGCTGGCGACCATTAACAAGCTGGGCCCGCGCGTGGTGATTTCCGACTTCGGCAACAACAACGGCCTGATCCTGGGGCCGGAAGTGACCGATTGGCTGGACCGCGAGGAGACTGCGCTGACTGCCGAAACCCTGATCGACGACCAGGTGGTCGGCACCGGCGGCGCCACCACGCTGCCCGGCGGGTTGCGTGCGGCCTACGCATTCGCGCTCAGCCGTTCGGCCCAGCGCGGGCGCCCGCTCAAGCGCGGTGATCTCATTGCCACCGGCAATGCCACCGGTATCCACGACATCGAAGTGGGACAGCATGCCCTGATTCGCTTCGCCGGCATCGGCGACATTTCCTGTACGGCTGTGTCCGCCAACTAGGTGCGGGCCCCGTGACCAGACGCTTGGGAGGGCGCCAATGATCACACGCAGACATTTCCTCGGTGCCGGGCTCGGCGCCGCCGCCGCTGCCCCGTGGCTGGGCGCCGGCGCCACCACGCCGATTCCCGGCGGGCAGTTGCTCACCGCCACCGATGTGCACGTGGGCGACTACCCCACCGTGGAAGCGGTGCGCTGGTTCGGCAAGCAGCTCGAGGCACGCACCAACGGCCGGCTCAAGCTGCGCCAGTACCATTCCGGCCAGCTGGGCCGCGAGTCCGAGGCGATCGACATGGCGCGCTTCGGTGCCATCGACATCACCCGGGTGTATTCGGGCGCGTTGAACAACACCTTTCCGCTGACCCAGGCGCTGTGCCTGCCGTACGTATTCGACTCGGTGCCGCATCTGCGCCGTGCCATCGACGGCCATGTGGGCGACAGCGTGTTGCGCAGCTTCGAGCAGCGCGATCTGGTGGGTCTTGCCATCTACGATTCGGGCGCGCGCTGCTTCTACAACACCAAGCATCCGCTGCACCGCCCGGAAGATCTCAAGGGCCTGAAGCTGCGTGTGGCTTCGTCGGATATCTTTCTCAAGCTGATGCGCATGCTGGGCGCCAACCCCACCCCGATGTCGCTGGGCGAGACGTTTTCGGCGATGGAAACGCACATGATCGACGGTGCGGAAAACAACATGCGCAGCTTCCAGTCCAGCCGGCATTTCGAAGCCGCGCATTACTGGTCGCAGAGCGAGCATTCCTATGCGCCGGACATCCTAGTGATGTCGCGCGCCAGCTTCGAATCGCTGAGCCCGGCCGATCGCGGCCTGGTGGTGGAACTGGCGCGCGCCTCGGTGCCGGTGATGCGCAACTTGTGGGATGCCTCGGAAACGGTGGCACGCAAGCAGGTGATCGACTACGGCGTGAAGCTCAACCAGGTCGACATGCCGGCCTTCCGCGCCGCCTCCGCCCCGCTGCTGGCCGAATACCGCAAGCAGCCGGAGATCGAAGCGCTGTACCGCCGCATCCGCGATTTCGCATAGAGGTGACCCGATGACCGAACCCGAGACTCTCGCCGTCCCGGTCGCGCCGTTGCAGCGCGCGCTGGACCGCGTTTCCGATATCGCCGTTGGCGTAGCGTCGCTGGCGCTGCTGGGCCTGGTGGTCGTGCAGGGCTGGCAGGTGTTTACCCGCTACGTGCTCAACGACTCGCCCAGCTGGACCGAGCCGGTGACCTTGCTATTGCTGAGCACCGCACTGAGCCTGGGCGCTGCCGCCGGCGTGCACACCAACCGCCATTTTGGCTTCTACTTGCTGGGCGAACACGTGCCGCCGCTGGTGCGCAAACTGTTCGAAGTGATTCGCCCGCTGATGATCATGTCCATCGGTGCGGTGCTGGCCTGGTGGAGCGCGGCGCTGCTGCTCGATGGCCTGGACATCAAGATGGCCGGCGCGCAGATGCCGCAGAGCATCAACTACCTGCCGCTGTCGATCGGCGGTGCGCTGATGGTGCTGTTCGCGTTGTTCAAGTTGTGGCGTGTGCTGCGCCCGGTCCATGTTGGAGGAGTGCGCTGATGGGCATCGCCATGTTGTTGGGAACCTTTGTGGTGCTGCTGCTGATCGGCGTGCCGGTGGCCTATGCGCTGGGTGCGGCCGCCCTGGCCACGCTGCTGTATCTGGACCTGCCCACGGTGGTGCTGGTGCAGCAGATTTCCGCCGGTAGCGGTTCGGCGTCGCTGATTGCGATTCCGCTGTTTATCTTCGCCGGCGAGCTGATGTTGCGCGGTGGCATTTCCGAACGCCTGATCGCGTTGGCGTCGTCGTTGGTGGGGCGCGTGCGTGGCGGCCTGGGCCAGGTCAGCGTGCTGTCGTCGTTGTTCTTCGGCGGCGTGTCCGGTTCTGCCATCGCCGACGTCTCGGCCGTTGGCGGCACCATGATTCCGCAGATGATCAAGCGCGGTTACGACCGCGATTACGCGGTGAACGTGAGCATGACCGCTGCGCTGGTGGCCTTGCTGGTGCCGCCCTCGCATAACCTGATCCTGTTTTCGGCCGCGGCCGGCGGCGGCCTGTCGATTGCCGATCTGTTCGCGGCCGGCATCTTCCCCGCGTTGTTGATGACTGCAGCGATGATGGTCACCGGCTACGCGGTGGCGCGCCATCGCGGCTACGGCACCGAGCCGTTCCCGGGCTGGCGTGCGGTGGCATTGCGCCTGTTCGGTGCATTGCCTGGCCTGGGCCTGGTGGCGCTGATCTTCATCGGTATTCGCGCCGGCATCTTTACCGCGGTGGAGAGTGCGGCCATCGCGGTGGTGTACGCGCTGATCGTTACTGCGCTGCTGTATCGGCAGCTGCGCTGGGCCGAGTTCTTCGCGGCCGTCACGCATGCCGCGCGCACCACCGGCGTGATCCTGTTCGTGATCGCCACCGCGGCGGTGTTCGGTTGGTTGCTGGCCTATCTGCAGGTGCCTGCTGCCGCGGTGAAGTTCCTGCAGGCCATCGCCGACAGCAAGAACACCGTGCTGCTGATGATCGTGGTGATGCTGTTGCTGCTGGGCATGTTCATGGACCTGGCACCGAAGATCCTGATCTGCACGCCGATCTTCCTGCCGGTGGTCAAGGCCTACGGCATCGACCCGATCCACTTCGGCCTGGTGATGGTGCTGGCCGGCGGCATCGGCCTGATCACCCCGCCGATCGGCTCGGTGCTGTTCATCGGCACCTCCATCGGCCAGATCACCATCGCCCAGAGCATGCGCACCATCTGGCCGTTTTGGCTGGCGGCGCTGTGCGTGCTGTTGATCGTGGCGTTTTTCCCCGAATTGTCGCTGTGGTTGCCACGCGCCTTGCGCGCATGAGGACCTGAGCGACGGCGTGCCTGGCAGGCGCGGATCGGCGCGGCAATCGCGCCGTATCCCCGCCTGCCAGGCACGCGCGATGCCTTGCGTGGGTTGGGCATCGCTGCTGGCGGGAGGGTTCCGCCTCATCCGGTTAACCGGTGGCATTGCTGCCGCGACCGTATCGCCCCGCACCGCGGGGACCAGGAGAAAGCATGCGTATGCGTATCACCTCACCCCGTCTGCGTTGGCTGCTGGCCGGCGGACTGTTGCTGTGCACCGGGCTAAGCGCCGCGGCCGACTGGAAGCGCGGCATCGAGCATCAGCGCATCGCCGACCAGGGCAATGGCACCTTCCTCAACCCGGTGCTGGCCGGCGACCATCCCGACCCGTCCGTGCTGAAGGATGGCGACGATTACTACCTCACGCTGTCCTCGTTCGATGCCTACCCGGGCCTGCCGATCTGGCATTCGCGCGATCTGGTCAACTGGCAGCCGCTGGGCCATGCCATTACCCAGAATGTCGGTGCGATCTGGGCACCGGACCTGATCAAGCATGGCAAGCGCTATTACATCTATTTCCCGGCCCGGCGCGGCGACCAGGGCGAGCGCAGCAACTTCGTGGTGTGGGCCGATGACATCAAGGGCCCGTGGAGCGCGCCGATCGACATCGGCCTGGGCAAGTACATCGACCCCGGCCATGCAGTGGGCGAAGACGGCAAGCGCTATCTGTTCCTGAGCGGCGGCGATTACGTGCAGCTCTCCGACGACGGCCTCAAGGTGGTCGGCACGCCCAAGCACGTGTACGACGGCTGGAAATACCCGGAAAGCTGGGACGTGGAAGGCTACGCGCAGGAAGGCCCCAAGATCACCCGCCACAACGGCTGGTACTACATGACCACCGCCGTGGGCGGCACCGCCGGCCCACCGACCGGGCACATGGTGATCACCGCGCGCTCGCGCTCCATCCACGGGCCCTGGCAGAACGCGCCCAACAACCCGATCACCCGCACCAAGAGCGCCGACGAGCCGTGGTGGTCGCGTGGCCACGCCACCCTGGTGGAAGGCACCGACAAGCGCTGGTGGATGCTTTACCACGGCTACGAACACGGCTTCTGGACGCTGGGCCGGCAGGCGCTGCTGGACCCGATCGAATGGACCCCGGACGGCTGGTTCGTCGCCAAGGGCGGCGACCTGGGCACACCGCTGAAAAAACCCAGCGGCCAGGCACTGCAACACGGCCTGGCGCTGTCGGACGACTTCCGTGCCGCCACGCTCGGCCCGCAGTGGGCGTTCTTCAACCCGGCCGCCGACGAAGCCAAGCGCCTGCAGGTGGGCGATGGCGTGTTGCGCCTGCAGGGCAAGGGCACCGCCCCGCGCAATGCCTCGCCGCTGACGGTGATCGCCACCGACCCGGCCTACCAGTTCGAGGTGCAGATGACCGTGGCACCGGGCGGGCAGGGCGGGGCGCTGCTGTTCTACAGCGACAAGCTCTATGCCGGCGTGGGCAGCAATGGCGAAAACTTCGTCATGCACCGCTATGGCGAGGAACGCCCCGGCACGCTGGCGCCCAGTGCTACCGGTGGCACCTTGTGGCTGCGGGTCACCAACAACCGCCACATCGTCACCATCCACAGCAGCACCGACGGCAAGGCGTGGACCAAGTACCCGGTACAGATGGAAGTGTCCGGCTATCACCACAACGTGGCCGGCAAGTTCCTGGCCTTGAAGCCGGCGCTGTATGCCGCAGGCCCCGGCCAGGTGGAGTTCCGCAACTTCCGCTACCGCGCCCTGGACTGACCGTTCTGCATCGTCGGGCATGCCGCGGCACGGCCTGCCGCGACAGGCCCTGCATGGCGGGTCTGCGCTCTCGGCAGGCTGCGCTCAGGTCTGCCGGCCCTGTGGCCGGTAGAATCCAATCAACTTCAACGGTTGACCGCTATGCCCGCCCGCAAGATGCCTGAAGAGGGAATGCCCGGCCTGCCGAAGGGCAAGGTAGCCACGATCAACGACATCGCCCGCATGTCGGGCGTGTCCAAGAAGACCGTGTCGCGGATCATCAACAACTCGCCGCTGGTGCGGCAGGACACCCGCGAGAAGGTCGAGGCGCTGATGCGCGAGGTGGGCTACGCGCCCGACCCGCTGGCGCGCGGGCTGGCGTTCCGGCGCTCGTTCCTGATCGGCATGGTCTACGACAACCCCACCGCCCAGTACATCGTGGACATGCAGTACGGCGCGCTGGACGCGCTGCGCGGCTCCAGTTTCGAACTGGTGGTGCACCCCTGCGACAGCCGCAGCCCCGGCTACATCGAGGGCGTGCGCCGTTTTGCGCAGGCGCAGAAGTTGCACGGGGTGATCCTGGTGCCGCGCGCCTCCGAAGACCAGGCGCTGGCCGACATGCTGGCCGAAATCGGCTGCCGCTACACCCGCATCGCCTCGATTGCGCTGGACGCCACCTCGCAGACGGTGATCACCCACGACCGCGACGGTGCGGCCGAAGCGGCCGATTACCTGCTCTCGCTCGGCCACCGCGACATCGCCCTGGTCACCGGCCCCAGCGCCTACCGCTCTTCGATCGAACGCACCTCGGGCTTTGCCGACGCACTGACCCGGCGCGGTATCGAACTGCCGCCCGAGCGCATCGTGGAAGCCGGCTACACCTTCGAATCCGGCGTGGCCGCGGCCGAAAAGCTGCTGCTGGGCAAGAAGCGCCCCACCGCCATCTTCACGGGTAACGATGAAATGGCCGCCGGTATCTACAAGGTGGCCCTGCGCGCCGGCATCAGCATCCCGCGCCAGCTCTCGGTGATCGGCTACGACGACAGCTCGCTGGCCTCGCGCCTGTGGCCACCGCTGACTTCGGTGCGCCGCCACACCCGCGACACCGGCCGTACTGCCGCCGCCATGCTGATCCAGCCGGACAACGCCCCGCAACTGCCCACCGCCAGCGTGCGCCCGCACCTGATCGTGCGCGACTCCTGCCAACCGCCGGAAGATTGAGCGCTGCGCCATGCAGCGTCGGGAGATTGAGGGCCGCGCGCCACGGTGCCCGCCTTCCGCCACCTTAGCAGGGCGTTGTGCCCGACAGGGTGAGAACAGCTGGCTCGATCGGCCAACAGCATGCCCCCATCCGCCCTTCGGGCACCTTCCCCCGCAGGCGGGGGAAGACAGTCCGCCGATCGCCGCCACAAAGCCCCTCTCCCTGCAGGAGAAGCGCTCTAAGCCCCTCTCCCGCCGGCGGGAGAGGGGTTGGGGTGAGGGCAGGCGGCAGACAGCCATCCAAAAACGCCAAGCCGTAAGCCTTGGTAGGAGGTCCACATAAGCCTCTACCCGACCACCAGGCTACGCCCCCAAACACCACGCGCAGCCTCGTACCCTCATCCGGCGCTGCGCGCCACCTTCTCCCGACGGGAGAAGGGGTTAAAAGCCCCTTTCCCGCCAGCGGGAGAGGGGTTGGGGTGAGGGCAAGGCGGCAGACAGCCATCCAAAAAAGCAAGCCGTAAGCGTTGGTGGGAGATCCACATAAGCCTCTAACCCGACCAACCAAACCGCGCCCCCACACACCACGCGCAGCCTCGCACCCTCATCCGGCGCTGCTCGCCACCTTCTCCCGACGGGAGAAGGGGTTCCCATTCCGCCACAGCTCCATCTTGCACTGCGCAATGACACCGGTTAACCAGAGCCGGTAGACTACCCCGGTGCAAGCCCTCTTTCCCCCCGCTTGCCACGGAGATCGCGCATGTCCCTGTACTGCAAGACCCACTACGCCACCCACCCGGACGCCATCAAGGGCGCCAGCAACGACGACCTGCGCGAGCTGTATCTGCTCGACAGTCTGTTCGTCGACGGTGCGGTGACCCTCAAATACACCCACTACGAGCGCTTCGTGCTCGGTGGCGCCGCACCGCTGGGCACCGCAGTGGAGCTGCCCAAGCAGACCGAGCCGGCGTCGGCCGCCGGTCACGCGTTCCTGGAGCGGCGCGAGCTGGGCGTGATCAACGTCGGCGCGGGCGCCGGCACCGTGACCGTGGACGGCACCGCCTACACGCTGGGGCCGAAGGACGGCCTGTACGTGGCGATGGGCAGTACCGATGTCAGCTTCGCCTCGGATGATGCCGCCAACCCGGCCAAGTTCTACCTGGCCTCGACACCGGCGCATGCGCGCTTCGAGACCAAGCAGCTGTCGATCAAGGATGCGGTGGCGCTGGACCGGGGCGCGCTGGAAACCAGCAACGAGCGCACCATCTACCAGTACATCGTGCCGGCCACCTGCCAGTCCTCGCAGCTGCTGCTGGGGCTGACCGTGCTCAAGCCGGGCAGCGTCTGGAACACCATGCCGCCGCATCTGCACGACCGCCGCAGCGAGGTGTATTTCTACTTCGACCTCGGCGCCAACGACCGCGTCTACCACTTCATGGGCGAGCCCGACGCGCAGCGCCACATCGTGATCCAGAACAACGAAGCGGTGGTGTCGCCGCCGTGGTCCATCCACATGGGCGCCGGCACCAGCAATTACGCCTTCATCTGGGCGATGGGCGGCGAAAACCTGGATTACACCGACATGCACGTGCTGGACATCTGCCAGCTCAAGTAAGCCCGCGTTTCAGCAAGGCCGGCACCACAGCGTCGCCTCGGTCGCGCTAGGCGCCGGCAGCGTCAGCGCCCTCCATCCGGCGCCGGCACTGCACCCGTTCGAACAATGCAATCGGCCGCGCATCGCGCGGTTCACTCATCACATCACGGCACATCCAGCAGGAGCGACAAGGTAATGAGTAATCCGTTCAGTCTCGAAGGCAAGGTCGCACTGGTCACCGGTGCCAACACGGGCTTGGGCCAGGGCATCGCGCTGGCACTGGCGCAGGCCGGCGCCGACATCGCTGCCGCCGGCATCCAGGCGCCCACCGAGACCGAACAGAAGGTCAAGGCGCTGGGCCGTCGCTTCCTCGCCATCGAAGCCAACCTGATCAGCATCGAACCGGTGCAGCGCATCGTCGACGAGACCATCGCCGGGCTGGGCGGGCTGGACATCCTGGTCAACAACGCCGGCCTGATCCGCCGCACCGACGCGGTCGATTTCAGCGAGCAGGATTGGGACGACGTGCTCAACGTCAACCTGAAGTCGGCGTTCTTCATGGCGCAGGCCGCCGGCCGCCACTTCATCGCGCAGGGCCGCGGCAAGATCATCAACATCGCCTCGATGCTGTCGTTCCAGGGCGGCATTCGTGTCCCGTCCTACACCGCCAGCAAGTCCGGCATTGCCGGCATCACCCGCCTGCTCGCCAACGAATGGGCCAGCAAGGGCGTGACCACCAATGCCATTGCGCCGGGCTACATGGCCACCGACAACACCGCGCAGCTGCGTGCCGACCAGGATCGCAACAAGGCCATCCTCGATCGCATCCCGGCCGCGCGCTGGGGCGAGCCGTCCGACCTTGGCGGCACCGCGGTGTTCCTGGCCAGCACCGCCTCGGATTACGTCAACGGCGCCATCATCCCGGTCGACGGCGGCTGGCTGGCACGCTGATCCAGATCGCACGGCGATGGCGCGCACCGTCCAGCGCGCGCCGCCGCCCCTGGTGTTGCTGCGATGTGGTGTCCTTCTCCCGCCTGTGGGAGAAGGTGCCCGAAGGGCGGATGAGGGCAGCCCTCGCCTGCCAACGCCCCGGACGGGCAGCGCAACCGAACACCTCGCGGCGGCACCATTGCCTTCATCTTTTCCGAACCACTCTTCCCCAACCAATCGGAGCATTCCCATGAAAATCGCACTCATGAACGAGTTTAGCCAGGCCGCCAAGAACCCGGTGATCCTGCAGCAGCTCAACGACGTCGCCAGCGAGCAGGGCCACAGCGTGTTCAACGTCGGCATGGACGGCGACAACGATCACCGCCTGACCTACATCCACCTGGGCATCGTCGCCAGCCTGCTGCTGAACTCCAAGGCCGTGGACTTCGTGGTCGCCGGCTGCGGTACCGGCCAGGGCGCGATGATGTCGCTCAACGCGCACCCGGGCGTGTTCTGCGGCTACTGCATCGAGCCGACCGACGCCTACCTGTTCGCCCAGGTCAACAACGGCAACGCGCTGTCGCTGGCATTCGCCAAGGGCTACGGCTGGGGCGCGGAAATCAACGTGCGCTACATCTTCGAAAAGGCCTTCAGCGGCGAGCGCGGCCTGGGCTACCCGGCCGAACGTCGCGAATCGCAGGCCGCCAACGCCGGCATCCTGACCCAGGTCAAGCAGGCCACCGCCAAGTCCTACCTCGACGGCCTGCGCGCCATCGACCCGGAGCTGATCAAGCAGGCCATCGGCGGCGAGCGTTTCCAGCAGTGCTTCTTCGACAACGCCCAGGATGCGGAAATCCGCAACTTCGTCGCCGGTGTACTGGGCAAGCCCGAAGCCGCAGCTGCGTAACGGCTAAAGCCCCTCTCCCAATGGGAGAGCCAGTCATTGCGATTAAGCCCCTCTCCTACCGGGGCGAGAAGGTACCGCTTGCGCGCCATTGGCGCGCGTACCTTGGAGCGCCCGCACTGCTAGCGCGGGCAGGGGCGCGGAGCGGGGGTTGGGGTGAGGGTACGACGGCAGACAGCAACCCCAAACGGGGAAGGCTTGGACGACGGCAGCACCGTCCAATAGTTCCAATGCAGTCGCACCCTCATCCGCCCTTCGGGCACCTTCTCCCGATGGGAGAAGGAACACCGCGCTGTACTAGCACCTTCTCCCGGAGCCCATCATGCGTCTGCTGCTGTTCGCATCGCTGCTGCTCTTTGCAAGCATTGCCCACACCGCACCCCACCACATCTTCATCGCCGGCGATTCCACCGCCGCCGATTACGGCCCGGAGCGCGCGCCGCAAGCCGGCTGGGGCCAACTGCTGCAGGAGTGGTTCGACCCGGCGCAGTGGCAGGTGCACAACCACGCCAAGGGCGGCCGCAGCACGCGCAGTTTCATCGCCGAAGGCCGCCTGGATGCCATCGCAAAAGAATTGCAACGCGGCGACATCCTGCTGATCCAGTTCGGCCACAACGACGCCAAGCGCGAAGATCCCACGCGCTACACCGATCCCACCACCGACTACGTGCAGTTCCTGCGCCGCTACATCGCCACCGCACGCGACACCGGCGCCACCCCGATCCTGATCACCCCGGCCGCACGTCTGCTCTACGACTTCGGCGCGCTGCTCGACACGCACGGCCGCTACACCCTGGCGATGCAGCAACTGGCCGCCGAAGAACGCGTGGCCCTGATCGATCTCAACGCCAGTTCCAGCGACTGGATCCGCGCACTCGGCGAACAAGCCGCCAAACCGTATTTCCTGTTCGTGCCCGAACAACACAAGGCAGACGGCACCCACTTCAGCCGCGCCGGTGCCACCGCCATCGCCTGCCTGGTCGTGCACGGCTGGGTGCAACTGCAGCCCGAGCTCAAGACGCAACTACGCCGCGATGCCGACTGCGGCGCAGCACCCGACACCGCCGCCCAACGCGCCACACAGGTGTATCCCTCGCTGGTGCTGCACGAACGCGATCTCGCCCGCGAACAACCCGGCCCGCACGGCGGCGCCGGCCCCACCACGGCCTATCCATTCTTCGCAGACGCGCCGGAGCTGAAGTTCGTGCTGCGCAAGCGCGTGCTGCACAAGGGCGCCGGCATCGGTCTGCACCTGCACGACAAGGACGAGATCTATTACATCGTCAGCGGCCGCGGCTTGTACGCGCTGGATGGCAAGCAGTACGACGTCAGCGCCGGCGACGCGCTACTGACGCGGCCTGGCAGCACGCATGCCTTGCAGCAGATCGGTGAGGAACCGCTGGTGCTGCTGTTGGCCTACACGCAGATACCGAAAAAATAACCGGCGTAAAGCCGACCAGGTGACGTCATCGGTCGACGACTCCACGCGCGCGTTGAGCGGTGAGTTGAACCAGCCAGGCGTACCACGGCGATCGGCAAGCTGCAGGTCCACAGCCGGCGATGCAGTACCTGCATGCAGCAGGCAGCACTGGCAAAGCCCTCAGGCCTTGTCCACGCCGTAATGCGTCAGGCCCAGGCGCGCCAGGTCGCCGACCCGGCGGTAATACACCTCTTCCCACCCCTGCACGCGCTGGCGGTCGGCCTCGTTCATGGCGTCGAGGATGTCTTCGATGCTCAGCAGGTCCGGGTCTTCTTCCAGCCGTTCGAATACCGCGCCCAGCCCTTCGATGGCCTGCCGCGTCTGCGCTGCGCCCATGGCCGCAAGGCCGCGCAGTGCGTCGCTGCGGGTGGCCGCATCCCAGCGGTCGAAATAGCGCGCATAGCCGCTTTCGCTCATGTCCGCATCCAGCCGGGCCAGTGCGATCAGCTCACGTTCGCCCGGCGTCAGCGCGTCCAGGCGTCCACGCAGCGTGGCCAGTTTTGCCTGCGCGCGTGCAGCACGCCGGCGCCACAGCAGCTCGGGCATGTGGAGCAGGCCTTCGGGCGTGGGTGGTGCGATCCCCGGCCAATTCACCCCGAAGCCGTCGTCGGTGAGTTGCCATTGCGCACGCTGCGGCGGTGTCGCCTTGAGCAACAGGCGATGGGCCTGGATGGGCTCATCGATGCGGATGCCGTTGGCCAGGGTGAACAGCAGGCGGGTGTCGTCCAGCTCCAAGCGCCGGATACGCAGATGCGTCAGGTCCATTGAGCGAAGGCGGTGTGGGGA
The DNA here is from genome assembly GCF_003600855.1 of Xanthomonas sp. CFBP 7698. Lineage (NCBI taxonomy): Bacteria > Pseudomonadati > Pseudomonadota > Gammaproteobacteria > Lysobacterales > Lysobacteraceae > Xanthomonas > Xanthomonas sp. CFBP 7698. Next base: position 16,713 of record NZ_PRDN01000004.1, on the reverse strand, counting down.
GGCTTGACCTTAGTCCGCGGTGGCAGCGGTGTCGAGTCGGTGTGCCTCACATCGCAGCGTCACCAGCATGCATCGCCTCACGCCGCCGCAGTGGGCAGCACATGATTTCAGCCGGTGCCTCACACGTCGCCGTCGCGGCTCCAGCCCTCGCCGGTGCCGCGCTGGAACGCCAGATCGCTTGCCAGCACGTCGCCGGCCGGCACCTGCGCCTGCTGGGCGAGATCGGCGTAGATCGGGGTGAAGTCGGGCGCGGTGGCGTCCATCAGCTGCGCAAAGCTGTCGATGACGAAATAGGTCTTCTGGAAGCTGTCGATGCGGTAGCGGGTGCGCATGATGCGCTGCAGATCAAAGCCAATACGGTTGGGTGCAGCCGACTCCAGCGAGTACAGCGACTCGCCCTTGGACGAGACGATGCCGGCGCCATAGATCTGCAGCCCCTGCGCAGTCTTGATCAGGCCGAACTCCACCGTGTACCAGTACAGCCGCGTCAGGTTCTGCAGCGCGTCCGCGCCGATGCCATGCGCCTTGACCCCGCCACGGCCATAGGCCTGCATGAAGTCGGCAAACAGCGGGTTCATCAGCAGCGGCACGTGCCCGAACAGGTCATGGAACAGATCCGGTTCGGCGATGTAGTCGATCTGCTCGGGCCGGCGGATCCACCACGTCACCGGGAAGCGCTTGTTGGCCAGGTGATCGAAGAAATCCAGCTCCGGCAGTAGGCCTTCCACCCCCACCAGGGTCCAGCCCGTCGCCGCCTGCAGCACGGCGTTGAGCGCATCGAAGCGTGGAATCTGCCGATCGTCCATGCCCATCGCGTCCTGCGCCTGCAGGAACTCATCGCAGGCGCGGCCCACCAGCAACTCGCGCTGGCGGCGATAAAGCGTGCCCCAGGTGGCATGGTCGTCGCTGCTGTACCCGTCCCACGGCTGATTGACCACTGCGGTCGTGTAGACCGGCACGTAGCCCTTGTCGGTGAGCTGGTTTTCGACGCGGCGCGGGGCAGTGTTCATGCGGTAGGAATCCCATGGCGGCAGCGCTTCACCTTATCCGGATCGCGACGCAAGAGGCTTGCGAACCTTGCGTGCCGCGACCGGTTGCGCGCAAGATTCGTGCGTCTGAATCTGCTGCTGCGCAACATATGGACCAGCCAATCGCTCTGGACCGCACCGATCTGCGGTTGCTTGCCCTCCTGCAGACGCAGGGACGTACCAGCAATGCCGAGCTCGCCATGCAGGTGAACCTGTCGGCCTCGGCCTGCCTGCGCCGCACGCAGCGACTGGAGGCCGCCGGCATCATCGCCGGCTACGGTGCGCGGCTGGATGCCCGCGCGCTGGGGCTGGGCCTGCAGGCCTTCGTGCGGGTGCAGTTGGAACAGCATGGCCAGGCCGATATCGACCGGTTCGCCGATGGGGTGCGCGGTTGGGACGAGGTGGTGGCGTGCTGGGCCCTGACCGGCGACATGGATTATCTGCTGCAGGTGCAGGTACGCGACCTGGAGCATTTTTCGAGGTTCCTGCTGGATCGCCTGCTCAATGCCACCGGGGTGTCGGACGTCAATTCCAGTTTCGTGCTGCGCACGGTCAAGGCGCCGGAAGGGCTGCCGCTGTCGCATCTGGGCTGAGCGGGCGCTGCGCGGGCAGGTGGCTGGCGGGCCCTCCACGTTGTTCCCAAAGTGCTGCGCGCCGCGTTGGCCAGTTCGCCCATGCGTGGCTGCGATGGGGAGCCGTCCTTCGTCGTCATCCATACCACCGGTGTCGCCCATGGCGGCGTCTTCCGGCAGCGTGAGCGTGTTACCAGCACGCGCGCTGCCACCGACACGCGCGCTGCCACCGACGGCGCCCGTGACCTGGCCGGATGCGTCGCCGTCTTCACCACGCCGCGGCGTGTCGTGTTGATGCACGACGCGCGTTGCCGAGCCATTGACGTGACGGCTCGCCACAACCAAGCGACCCCAACCGTGCCGCACTTGTCGCACAAACGATAACGATTTACATTTGCGTAACGTCTGGCCGGCTCCGGCCATGTCCTCTCGTCGATCCGCCAGCCTTTGCCAGGCCAGCCAGCCATCGCCTGAGCAGGACGCTGACACATGACTGCCTCCCTGCTGCCACGCCACGGCGTGCGCCCACAATCGATGAGAGACCGATGCCTGCATTGCCCCATTCCCTGACCACGCTGTCTGTCGCCCTGCTGTGCGCGCTGAGCTTGCCGGCCCCGGTGTACGCGGCCGACCTGGCCGATGCCAAGACGCTCGACCAGGTCAACGTCAACGGCACGGTGAGCCGCGCGCAACCGGCCACCACCACGCGCCTGCCGCTCACGCTGCAGGAAACCCCGCAGTCGGTGAGCGTGATCGGCCTGCAGCGCCTGGAAGACGAATCGCTGTTCAGCATCGACGATGTGATGCGTAACGTTACGGGCGTCAACGTGTCGTTCTACGACACCCAGCGCCCGCTGTACTTTGCGCGCGGCTTCCAGATCACCGATTTTCAGGTCGACGGCCTGCCGACCTATAGCGGGGCGACCAATCAGGAATACGACACGGTCTTCTACGACCGCATCGAAGTGATCCGCGGCGCCAATGGCCTGCTCACCGGCGCGGGCATTCCTTCGGCCACGGTGAACCTGCTGCGCAAGCGCCCGGGCAAGGACTTCGATGCGTCGTTTGCGGTGAGCGCGGGCACCTGGGATTTCCGCCGCATGCAGGCCGACGTCAATGCACCGCTGACCGAAGACGGGCGTTTTCGCAGCCGTGTGGTGGCCGCCTGGCAGGACCGCGATTACTACTACGACCGCTACCACGACAACAAGATGTCGGGCATGGCGGTGCTGGAGGGCGACCTGACCGACAGCACCACGCTCACCGTGGGCTACCAGCGCCAGGACAACAGCCCGGTCGGCTCGACCTGGGGCACGGTGCCATTCTTCGCCGCCGACGGATCGTTGGCCAATCTGCCGCGCTCCACCAACATGGCACCGGAGTGGACGCGCTGGCAGCGCGAAACCAGCACCGCCTTCGCCAACCTGGAACAGCGCTTTGGCGAGGACTGGCTGCTGCGCGTCAACTACGCCCATACCAAGGGGCAGGTGCAGAACATGCGCGTCTACGGCACCGGCTATCCGGCGGCCGATGGCAGCGGCATCTTCCTGCGCACAGCGGCCGGCGAAACCGAGGATGTCCGCGACAGCGTGGACGTGTACCTGTCGGGCGGGTTTTCGCTGTTTGGCCGCCAGCACGATGTGGTCGTCGGCGGCAGCTGGCAGGATCTGCAGTCCACCGCATATCCCACCGTGCAGACCTATCCGGATGACTGGGCCACCTGCATCAGCCCGACCGGGGCGCGCGAGCGCTGCTATTTCATTCCGGACATTCGCAACTGGAACGGCGACATTTCCGAGGTGACCTACGCGCGCAACGGCCGGCGCAATGAAGCACGCACCACGCAACGTGGCGTGTACGCCTCCACCCGCTTCCGTCTGGCCGAGCCGCTGTCGCTGATCGCCGGCGCACGCCTGAGCACCTGGCAGACCCGCACCCAGGCCTTCAGCGCCAGTGGCAGCTATACCGGCACCAGCGGCCGCTACAAGGTGAGCGACGAAGTCACCCCGTATGTGGGGCTGGTCTACGACATCGTGCCCGACGTCTCGGTCTACGCCAGCTACACCGAGATCTTCAATCCGCAGAACTACCGCGACAAGGACAACAACCTGCTCGCGCCGGTGGAAGGCTCCAATCTGGAAGCCGGCATCAAGGCGCAATTGCTCGACGGCCGCGCGATGGCCACCGCCGCCGTGTTCGAAGCCAAGCAGGACAATTTCGCGGTGCGCGACATGACCCAACCGGAAGGCGCATTGCCCGATGGCACCTCTGCCTTCATCGGCGTGGACGGCACCAAGAGCCGTGGCTGGGAAGTGGATTTCAACGGTGAGATTCTGCCGGGCTGGACGGTCAACGGCGGCTACACGCACGTCAAGGTCACGCGGGCGCCGACCGATGCGATCTACGCCAATTTGCCGGAGGACTATCTGCAGCTGTCCACCCAGGTGCGCCTGCCCGGCGCCTGGGACCGCCTGAGCATCGGCGGTGGCATCAGCTGGCAAAGCGCGGTGCGCGGCTTCAATATCGAACGCCCCATCGGCGACGGCAGCGGCGCCACTACGCCGGTCACCGTGGTGCAGAACCCGTACGCGCTGGTGCATTTCAACGCCAACTACCGTATCAGCGATCAATGGACCGCCACGCTGGCGGTGCGCAACGCCTTCGACAAGACCTACTGGGCGAATCTGGATTATCAGAACTACGGCGAGCCGCGGTTCGTCAGCGTGTCATTGCGTTGGCGGTATTGAGGTCGATGGCGATGCATGAGCCTGAGTGAGACACGGGGCCGGGTGGCGCGCACGCCGTGCGATGCGCACGTCGCGGTCATCGGGACGGCAGCGCGAGCAGGGTCGCTCCTACCAAAGCAGTGCAGTGACCAGGCCGTTGTAGGAGCGGCCCAGGCCGCGATGCCGTCCCGATAACGCCTGGCCCTCGAGCACCCACGACATTACTCAGGCCCGCAGTCCGCCTCAAGCACGCAATCTGCGCGGAGAAGCGCGTTCACGCGCGGCGGGATACCACCAGTCACGTTCCCTCGACTGGGCACCACCAGTGACGTTCCCTGGCGCGCAAGCGCGCCGCAACAGCGGGGCCTGCGCATACGCCGTTGTAGGAGCGGCCCCGGCCGCGATGCCGTCCCGATGACGCCTGGCCCTCGAGCGCCCAGGACATCCAGCAGCCCCACACTCCGCAGCTACACGCGACTCTCAGCGCGCGACGGGCATCACCGGCAACTCCTCGCGCACTCGCGTGCCCTGGCAACAGCCGCTTCCGGCAGCCGATCCCATCCAGCTCAGCGCGGCCGCGTCACGGTGCCACGCAGGCCTCGTCCTTGCCGCGTAGTTTTTCCCAGCGCGAGCGTTGTTCCAGGCAGCGCTCGTAGGCCTGCTGCCTTGCTGCCCTGGCCTGATCGGCCGCCGTGCGCGTGGCACTGCTGCGCGCGGCCTGCAGCTGCGCAATCTTGGCGCGAATCTGCGGCATCACCGCCATGGCGGCGCGTTCGCCTTCCAGGATCGCAGCGCTGCGCTGGTTGAAATCGGCCGAGCCGATATCGTTGACCTTGGGGCGCACCACCACGTCCGCGCGCTTGAGTTCGGCCTCGCCCAGGCGCTGGCCCATGATCGAGATGGACTGGTTCACCGTGCCCAGCAGGTCGCCCGGATTCTTGCCGCTGGCCTTGCTGGAGATATCCACCGCCACCACGAACTCCGCGCCGAGCTGGCGTGCGGCATCCACCGGCACCGGGCTGACCACGCCGCCATCGACGAAGTGGGACTGCCCGATGGTCACCGGCTCGAACACGCCGGGAATACTGCTGGACGCACGCACCGCCTGGCCGGCATTGCCGCGCACAAACACGGTGCGCTCGCCATCTTCCAGGCGCGTGGCCACGGCGGCAAACGGCTTGCGTAACTTTTCGATCGGCTTGCCGCCCAACTGGTCGTTGACGTAGTCCTGCAGCTTCTGGCCCTGCACCAGGCCGCCGGAGAACAGCCGCACGTCGCGGATGCTGGTCTGGTCCAGCGCCACCGCCTTTTCCTGCATGTCGAAGGCCGTCATGCCGCTGGCATACAGCGCGCCGACCACGCTGCCGGCGCTGGTGCCGGACACCACCACCGGGGCAAACCCGTTGGCTTCGAGCATCTTGATCACGCCGATATGCGCAAAGCCCTTGACGGCGCCACCGCCAAGCGCGATCCCGATCTTGACCGGTTTGGCTGCCGTCGCCGACGGCGGCTGCACCACCGGCGCGGGCAGGGCCGGGCGTGGCTCGCCACCGCAGGCCGAGAGCAGACCGAGCACGGACAACAGGGCAAGCGAGCGGGGGCGGCGAAGCGCAGTCATGGCGAAAACGTCGATGGGAAAGGCGAGGGAGAATACACGCGCGCTGCCACTGCTGCTGCAGTGATTGGCGAGGGTGGAGCTAATTCAAAACTGCATCATCTGCAGGCCTTGCATTCCCTTCTCCCACCGGGAGAAGGTGCCCCGTAGGGGCGGATGAGGGTGCGCCTCAGGCATCTGCCAGGGCCTGGAGTGACAAACGCGCCGCCACGCGCCTTGAGAAGTGACACGACGATTGCTTCGCCCCGCACCCCCACTCGCTAAATCACCACCACGCCAACCCGCCGCAGCACCCACTCAAAACCGGTTATCCCCATCCAGCAGCCGGCCCAATCCGCCCAGCACCGAGCCTTCGCCGCGTTGCTGGCCGCCGGCTTGCGGAGCGGCCTGCAGCATGCGGCCGGCCATGCGCGAGAACGGCAGCGATTGCAGCCAGACCTTGCCCGGGCCGGTGAGGGTGGCCAGGAACACGCCTTCGCCACCGAAGAACATGCTCTTCAACCCGGCCACGCGGCGCACGTCCATGTCCACGCCGGCGTGATAGGCCACCACGCAGCCGGTGTCCACGTCGATACGCTCGCCAGGGCCAAGCTCACGTTCGACAACCGTGCCGCCGGCATGCACGAACACCCAGCCGTCGCCTTCGAGCTTTTGCATGATAAAACCCTCGCCGCCGAACAGGCCGGTAAGGATCTTGCGCTGGAAGGCGATGCCCAGCGACACGCCGCGCGCGCCGGCCAGGAAGCTGTCTTTCTGGCAGATCAGCTGGCCGCCATGCTCGGACAAGCGCAGCGCCAGTACCGTGCCCGGGTAGGGCGCGGCGAATGCGACCTTGGCCTTGCCGCTGCCGGCGTGGGTGAACACGGTGGTGAACATGCTCTCGCCGGTAACCACGCGCTTGCCGGCCGACAGCAGCTTGCCCATCAGCCCGCCACCGCCGCTCTGGCCGGCATGCGAGCCGTCGCCGAACACGGTGTCCATCTGCACTGCCGAGTCCTTGTACATCAGTGCACCGGCCTCGGCGATGGCGCTCTCGCCCGGGTCCAGTTCCACTTCGACGAACTGCATGTCGTTGCCGACGATGCGGTAGTCGATCTCATCGGCGCGGCCGGCCGCGCCGGTCAGCGGTGGCGGCGCACTGCCGCCGCCCTGCAGTTCGGCCAGCTGACGGGCCGGGGTCCAGCCATCGAGCCCATCGCGCCAGGCCAGTGCGTCGGGTTGGCGCTGGGCGTATACGCGGGCGTTGGCAGCGTCGAGCGGGCCGATGCGTTCGGCCTGTCCGGGAACATGGAAATACCACTGGGCCATCGGGACGACTCCTGTCTGTAGGTGCGGCGAGTCTAAGCGCAACCGCAGCGGCGGCGTCCCGTGTCCAAGGTCATGCGCTGGGTACAGGTGGGCACGGTGGCGGCGCATCCCACGCGCAGCACCGTGCATCGCAGGGCACGCAGCACATCCGCGCCACACACACGCGCATCGGCGTGCGACGGTGCGATGCGAGCCAAGGACCAGCGCGCGCCAGCACGGACCGACATCGCGGCAAGACACGTCACGCGCTTGCACCCAGGCAAGCCTCCGTAGCCGTCGGGAAACAGCGCGGATTGCAGCCGCGTCGGCTATCCACGCCGCACGTGCGTGGCTACCGCGCACACCGCAGATCCGCATCGGTGCCCGCTTGCGTCTGACAGGCAGGCGCGCAGGATCACCCTGCAGCTCTCACTCCCCAACGCTCGCCCAATAGCGCTCGCCATCGCGATGCACGCGTACCGGGCCATCGAATACCGCCGACAGGCTGGCATCGGTCAGCACGGCATCGCGCGCGCCGTCGGCCACCACCTTGCCGGCGCGCAACAGGATCACCCGCGCGATCTCCGGCACGATCTCTTCGATGTGGTGGGTCACCAGCACCAGGGTGATGCCCCGGCGGGCGAGATGACGCATCGTGTCCAGCAGGTGCTGGCGCGCCACCAGATCCAGGCCGGTGGAGGGCTCGTCCAGCAACAGGGCGCGCGGGCGGTTGACCAGGGCGCGTGCGATCAGCACCCGGCGGGTTTCGCCGGCCGACAGCTCGGCAAACGGGCGGTCCAGCAGCGGCAATGCCTGCGCCAACGCCAGTGCTTCGCGGGCACGGGCGCGCATGCCGTCGTCGATCTCCCGATGCGGCGGTACCACGTAGCTGGCGAAGAATCCGGACAGCACCGCGCTCTCCACATCCAGCCCCGGCATGTCGGCCAGGTTGACGCTCAGATCGCTGGTGACGATGCCCAGCTGCGAGCGCAACCGGTCCACCTGCCAGCGCGTCTGCCCCAGCACCTTGACCGAGGCCTGTCCGTCGCCGCGTGCCAGCGGATACAGCTCGCGGGTGATGAGTTTGATGAAGGACGATTTGCCGCAGCCGTTAGGGCCCAGGATGGCGGTGTGCTGGCCCAGCGCGATGCGCAATTGCAATGCATGCAACACGCGAACCTGGCCGCGCATCACACTCGCCTGGTCGAGTTCGATCAACGCTGGCGCATCGGCGGGTGCAGCAGCAACATCGGTAACAACAGTCATACGGAAGGCATCAGGCAGTGGGAAGACAGACGTGTGAACCGCTTTAGGAATGTAGGGGTGACCCTACGCTTGCGAAGGGTGAAGTTTGCCGCGATCGCCCCCATCATGTCTGCATCGACCAACGAGATGCGCCGCCGTGGACCTGCCGATGTTGTCAGACCCGATCATCGACTTCCTGACCGCCGGCGTGGCCGGGCTGGGCGTGTGGGGCATGCTCGCAGTGCTGCTGGTGTTCACCCAGCTCACCATCTTCTCGGTGACCTTGTACCTGCATCGCAGCCAGGCCCACCGCGGCGTGGATTTCCATCCGGTGGTGGCGCATTTCTTCCGCTTCTGGACCTGGCTCACCACCTCGATGATCACCCGCGAGTGGGTGGCGATCCATCGCAAGCATCACGCCAAGGTGGAGACCGAAGAAGACCCGCACAGCCCGCAGACCAAGGGCATTTCGCAGGTGTTCTGGCGTGGCGTGGAGCTGTACCGCGAGGCGCGCGCGCAGCGTGCCGACATCGAGCAGTACGGCAAGGGCGCACCCACCGACTGGATCGAGCAGCACCTGTATACCCCGCATGCCAATGCCGGCCCGGTCGCCTTGCTGGTGCTCAACACGGTGCTGTTCGGTCTGCCGGGCATCGCGCTGTGGGCGATCCAGATGGCGTGGATTCCGTTCTGGGCCGCCGGCGTGGTCAATGGCCTGGGCCATTGGTGGGGCTATCGCAATTTCGAATCCGCCGACACCTCCACCAACCTCACCCCGTGGGCGCTGTGGATCGGTGGCGAAGAACTGCACAACAACCACCACGCCTTCCCGAGTTCGGCGCGCTTTTCGATGCGGCGCTGGGAACTGGATATCGGCTGGATCGCCATCCGTGGATTGCAGGCCGTGGGGCTGGCCAAGGTGTTGCGCGTGGCGCCGTCGCTGGATATCCGCCCCAATATCGCCGTGCCCGATGCCGATACGCTCAAGGCGCTGTTGTCGCATCGCTTCCAGGCCATGACCGACTACCAGCGCAATGTGCTCAAGCCGGCGTTGCGCGAGGAGGCCGCCGCCACCGGCGCCAAGCTGCGCGAGCTGTTGCCGCGACGCTTGCGCAAGGGCCTGGTCGATGACGGGCGCTGGCTCAAGCCGGACGCGCGCGCGCAGTTGCAGGCCTGGGTGGCGCAACGCCCGCGCATGCGCACCCTGGTCGAGTACCGCGCACGGCTCAGTGCGGTGCTGGAGGCCCGCAGCCACGATGCATCCGAGCGCCTGAAGCAGTTGCAGCAGTGGTGCCACGAGGCCGAAGCCAGCGGCAATGCAGCGCTGCAAGCCTATGCGGCGCGGCTCAAGGGTTATGCGCTGAGTGGGCCGTAAGCCCGGCGGCACGCGTATTGCCGTGAGTGCGCGTGCGTTGCATCGTCTGGCGCCGCCTGCGCTGCCGATGGCCTGCGTTGTACTGGCCTGCCTTGTACTGGCGTGGGTGCCCGCAGCGCATGCCCAGGTGCAGGACAGCCAGGAATATCTCAAGCGCATGGACAGCGATGGCGATGGCCGGGTCAGCCGCGATGAATATGTGGCCTGGATGAGTTACGCCTTCGATCAGCGCGATGCCGATCACGACGGCGTGCTGCAGGGCGAAGAGTTGCCCGGCCGTCGCGGCAAGCCGATTACCCGCACGGCGCACCGCGCCAGCCTGATCGAGCGGTTTGCACGGCAGGATGCCACTGGCGACGGCTATCTGAGCGCACGCGAGCTGCTGGCGCCGCCCCGCTGATGCCTACCTTCGCGCCCGGCTGACGTCGGCTTGGGCAAGCTCGAGCGCATGTTCACTCTCGATCAGGTCAGCCGGCACTACGGCCAGTCCATTGCGCTCGACAACGTCACGCTGACTGTTGCACGCGGTGCGACCACGGCGTTGATCGGGCCGAGCGGCGCCGGCAAGTCCACCGTCCTGCGCATGCTGGTCGGGTTGGAATGGCCCGACAGCGGCAGCGTCACCTTCGATGGAACGCCGCTGGCACGTGCCGGCCTGCAGGCGCAGCGCCAGCGCATCGGCTATGTCATCCAGGAAGGTGGCCTGTTTCCGCACATGGACGCGCGCAGCAATGTGGTGTTGCTGGCACGGACCCTGGGCTGGCCGCGCGAGCGCATCCAGGCGCGGCTGGAGCGTCTGTGCACGCTCTGCCAGCTGCCGCCGGCGTTGCTGGCACGCTACCCGGCCGAACTCTCCGGTGGCCAGCGGCAACGCGTTGGCCTGATCCGTGCCCTGATGCTGGACCCGCCGGCGCTGCTGCTGGACGAGCCGCTGGGCGCCCTGGACCCCATCGTACGGTACGACCTGCAGGCGCAGATGCGCGAACTATTCGCCCAGCTTGGCAAGACCGTGGTGCTGGTCACCCACGACGTTGCCGAAGCCGCGTATCTGGCAGACACGTTGGTGCTGATGCGCGCCGGCCGCGTGGTGCAGCAGGGCAGTGCGCAGGCCTTGCTTGCGCAGCCGGCCGAGCCGTTCGTGCAGCGCTTTCTCAGCGCGCAGCGCAGCATCGGCGACGCAGCATGATCGCGCGCGTGCTTGCCATGGTGATGTTGCTGATCTGCAGCGGCGGCGTGTCGGCCGCTGGGGTGACGGTGGGCTCGAAGAATTTCACCGAGGCGGTGATCCTGGGCGAGATCGCCACCGCTGCCGGCAAGCGCGCTGGCGTGGACGTGCAGCACCGCGCCCAGCTCGGTGGCACCCGCATCCTGTGGCGCGCGCTGGAAACCGGGCAGATCGACGTCTACGCCGAATACACCGGCACCCTGGCGCAGGAACTGCTGCAGCTGCCCACCGCCAGCCAGGCCGAACTGCGTGCGGCGCTGGATGCACGTGGCCTGGCGATGACGCAATCGCTGGGTTTCGAGAACAACTATGCATTCGGCATGCAGCGCGAGCGGGCACGCGCGCTGGGCATCGCCACTCTGTCCGATCTGGCCCGTCATCCAACCCTGAAGATCGGCCTGAGCAACGAATTCATGCAGCGCGCCGACGGCTGGCCCGGCGTGCGTGCGGCGTACGCCTTGCCGCAGACCGCCACCGGGCTGGATCACGATCTGGCTTATCGCGCGCTGCAGAACGCAGCGATCGAGGTCACCGATCTGTACAGCACCGATGCGGAGATTCCGTATTACCGGCTGCAGGTGCTGCGCGACGACCGCCATTACTTCCCGGAGTACCAGGCGGTCTTTCTGTATCGCAAGGATCTGGCACAGCGCGCACCGGCAATGCTCAAGGCGCTGCAGGGCCTGCAGGGGCGTATCGACGAAGCCACCATGCAGCGGCTCAACGCACAGGTGAAGCTGGAGCGCCAAGGCGAAGCGGCGGTTGCGGCGCAGTGGCTGGGCGTGGCGCCGGCCACGCAAGCCGATTCGCGTTTCAGTCGCTTGCTGCGTCACACGCGCGAGCATCTGGCATTGGTCGGCGTTTCGCTGGGCTTGGCACTGCTGATCGCCTTGCCGCTGGGCGTGCTGGCCGCACGGCGGCCGCGTCTGGGCCAGTGGGTGCTGTCGTTGACCGGCGTGCTGCAGACGCTGCCGTCATTGGCCGTGTTCGTGTTCATGATCCCGCTGTTCGGCATCGGCGCGAAACCGGCGATTGCGGCGTTGTTTCTGTATAGCCTGCTGCCGATCGTGCGCAACACCTACGCCGGGCTGACCTCGATCCCACGCGAGCTGCGCCAGACCGCCGAAGCGATCGGCGTGCCTGCGTGGACGCGCCTGTGGCGGGTGGAGTTGCCGCTGGCGCGCCGCACGATCGTGGCCGGCATCCAGACCGCCGCGGTGATCAACGTGGGCACCGCCACGCTGGGTGCCTTGATCGGTGCCGGTGGCTATGGCCAGCCGATCCTCACCGGCATCCGTCTGGACGACATCGGCCTGATTCTGGAAGGCGCGATCCCTGCGGCGGTGCTTGCGCTGATCGTGCAGGCACTGTTCGAGGGGCTGGAACGCTGGGTCACCCCGCGTGGTTTGCGCATCAGCCGTGCCTGAACGTGTAGGAGCGGACCCGGCCGCGACGGGGCGTTACCGATACACGGCTTTATCCCGGTAATGCCTGACAACGCTCGGTAACGCCCGTCGCGGCCGGGTCCGCTCCTACATGCGCGGCTTCATGCCTCTGGCAGCGCTGCGATCAGATCTGACAGCGCCTCACCGGTGACACTCAGGTGCGGTGCGATACGCAGGCGTCCGTGCCGCCGCGTGCAGATCGCCCCGCGTTCGCCAACGGTCGTTGCCACGGCCTCCAGCCGGTGTGCCGGCGGCTGCAGGGCGGTCAGGTGCGGCGCATGCGCGGGCGTGGACCAGCTGCCCAGACCGCGTGCCTGCAGGGCCGCGTCCCACTGCGCGGTGAGCGCGCCAAGCGCTGCAGCGATTCGCGCAGGTTGCCAGGCAAGCACTTGTTGCAAGGCGGCGGTGGCCATCGCGATCCTCAACGGGTCGGCCACCCCGCCGGCATCGAAGCGGCGTGCGCCCTCGCGGTAATGCGGCGCCTGCGCGATGGGGAATTCCCAACTGCTGCCGGCATCGCGGCCGATCCAGTGCTCCTCGATCGGCACCCCATCGACGCGCCACGGCGCTGCCACCCACAGCCACGCCAGACCCATCGGCCCCAGCAGCCACTTGTGGCCGACGCTGACCACGAACGCCGGCCGCCAGCGCGGCAGATCGGTCGGCAACACGCCCAGGCTCTGGCTGAGGTCCAGCACCAGCGCCGCACCGCGTGCATGCACCGCCGCGCTGATGCGGTCCAGGTCCAGTTGCCGTCCGTCCAGCCAGTAAGCATGCGGCAGGCTCGCGATGCGCAGCGCCGGTGTGCGCTCGATGGTCTGCAGCACCGCCTCGCTCAGGTCGGCGCCGCTGTTGGTCGGCACCGCCACGAGGTGGGCACCGACCTCGCTGCACCGCCGCTGCCAGATCAGCAGGTTGGACGGAAACTGCCCGTCCAGCACCAGCACCGCTTCACCGCGCTGCAACGGCAGATTGAGCGCGGCCGTGGCCAGCCCATGCGCAGCCGATGGCAGCATCGCCACCGCGTCGGCATCGCCATCGAACACCTGCGCAGCCAACCCACGCAGCTGCTCGATGTCCCGCATCCACGTATCGAACGGCAACCGCCACGGCGTGGCCATCGCCTCGACGGCCTCATGTGCAATGCTCTGCACTGCACGCAGCAGTGGCCCGCGAGAGGCAGCGTCCAGATAGATGACCTCATCGGGCAGCGCAAACGCCTGTTGGCGGTGCGCCCAATCGAAGGGGGCGGGGAACGAACTGGACAGCGAAGACGTCGGCATGCCAACAGCTTACCGCTGGCTGCCATGCTGCCGACACAGCGCGTTCACGGGCGCTGACCAAGCATACGGCGATGTCTGCAACCTCACCCCTGCTGGTCGATCGCCAGCAACAGCAGTTGTTCCTGCTGGAACGCTATGCGCAGACTCGCGCGTTGAGCGATCGCCTTGCCGCACCGTTGAGCGCCGAAGATGCGATGGTGCAGAGCATGCCCGATGCCAGTCCCAGCAAATGGCATCTTGCCCACACCACCTGGTTCTTCGAACGCTTCGTGTTGCAGGCCGACCCGGCGTATCGCGTGTTCGACCCGGCATGGGATTTCCTGTTCAACAGCTATTACCAGAGCGTGGGCCCGATGCACGCGCGCGCGCGTCGCGGCGTGTTGTCGCGCCCGTCGCTGCAACAGGTGCGCGACTACCGTGCGGCCGTCGACAGCCAGATGCAGCAATGCTTGCAGGAGGGACGGCTTGATGCGCAGGCCTGTACCATCGTGCAGTTGGGCATCCAGCACGAGCAGCAGCATCAGGAATTGCTGCTGACCGACATCAAGCACGCGCTCTGGAGCAACCCGCTGCAGCCGGCCTACCGCGATGCGCCGGCGCCGCCTGCCGCCATTGCCAGTGCGCTGCGCTGGCACGCGCGCGACGAGCAGATCGTCGAGATCGGTGCCGCCGCATGGCCGCACTGCGACAGCTTTGCCTACGACAACGAATCGCCCCGTCACCGCGTGCTGGTGGGCGCGCATGCGCTGGCGCATCGGGTCGTGACCAACGCCGAATTCCAGGAATTCATCGACGCCGGTGGCTACCGCAGTGCCGGTGCCTGGCTCAGCGATGGCTGGGCCATGGTGCAGGTGCAAGGCTGGCAGCACCCGCTGTACTGGGACGCGGACGGGCGCGAGTTCACCCTGGATGGCTGGCGCGTGCGCGATCCGCATGCGCCGGTCTGTCATCTGAGCCTGTTCGAAGCCGATGCCTTCGCGCGCTGGGCCGGCGCGCGCCTTCCCACCGAAGCCGAATGGGAACAGGCCGCGACCGGCGTGCCGGTGCAGGGCAATTTTGTCGACGGTGATGCGCTGCACCCACGGGGCGCCGAAGCCGTGGACACCGGGTTGCAGCAACTGTTCGGCGATGTCTGGGAATGGACCGGCAGCGCGTATCTGCCGTATCCGGGCTTTGCGCCGTGGCCTGGTTCGCTGGGCGAATACAACGGCAAGTTCATGAACGCCCAGTGGGTGCTGCGCGGCGGTAGTTGCGCCACGCCGGCCAGCCATATGCGCGCCAGCTACCGCAACTTCTTCCCCTCCGATGCGCGCTGGCAATTTGCCGGCGTGCGCCTTGCCAAGGATCTGCCTTGAACGCCGCCGCCCATGCCATGCAACGCGCCCATGCCGCGCTGACCGATCTGCGCCCGCAGCCGGACGACATCACTGCCGATGCCCTGGCCGGTCTGTCGCAGACGCCCAAGACGCTGCCGTCGAAGTATTTCTACGACGCCCGCGGGTCGGAGCTGTTCGAAGCCATCACCCGGCAGCCGGAGTATTACCTCACCAGCACCGAGCTGGGCCTGCTGGAGGCCAGCATGGCCTCGATCGCGCAGGCAATCGGCCCCGGTGTGCATGTGGTGGAATACGGCAGTGGTAGCGGGCGCAAGACCGAACTGCTGCTGCAGGGCCTGCGCGATGTGGTGGCCTACACGCCGCTGGAAATCTCGCGCACCGCGCTGCTGGACAGCACCGCGCGGCTGGCCCAGCAGTTTCCACAGATCCAGATGCTGCCGGTCTGCACCGACTTCACCAAGCCGCTGCGTCTGCCTGACGCACAGCGCCCGGCGCGTCGCCACGTGGTGTTCTTCCCCGGCTCGACGCTGGGCAATTTCACCGACACTGCGGCGGTTGCGTTGATGGATGCCATGCGCCAGACCATGGGCAGCGACGGCTGCGCGCTGATCGGCATCGACCTGGACAAGGACGCCAGCCTGATCGAAGCCGCCTACAACGATGCGGCCGGGGTCACCGCCGAATTCACCTTGAACCTGCTGGCGCGCCTCAACCGCGAGATCGGCAGCGACTTCGATTTGGGCGGCTTTCGTCACCACGCGGTTTACGTGCGCGAGCGCGGCCGCATCGAAACCTTCCTGATCAGCCAATGCGCGCAACGCGTGCACGTTGGCGGCCAGGACATCGCGTTTGCCGAGGGCGAGGCGATGCAGGTCGAATACAGCTACAAATACACCGACGCGCGCTTTGCCGAGCTGGCCGCCGCGGCAGGGCTCAAGGTCACGCACGGCTGGAACGACGCCAAGGACTGGTTCGGCCTGCGCCTGCTGCGTCCCCTGTAATGACGCGGTGCAGGCGTGCAACCGCCCGATGACGCACAGATTGCCGCGCTGATTCGGCACTTGCTCACGCAACGGCAGCCCGAGCAATCGATCTGCCCATCAGAGGTTGCGCGCGCACTAAGCGATGATGCGTCTGTGTGGCGCACCCTGATGCCGCAGGTGCGCGCGGTAGCGGCGGCGGCCGCAGAGGCCGGCGTCGTCCGTGTCACCCAGCAAGGCAGAACCGTGCAGCTGCCCGGCGTACGCGGGCCGATCCGCCTGATGCGCGGGCCGCAGTTCGACTGAGGTTTGGCCTGCACGATAAGCGGTACGAGCAATCACTTCGTGCCGGTTCACTCCAGGGTGGATGATCCAGGCGAAAGCTGTGATCTGTAGCTTGGCTGCAGGACCCTCTACCAGATTTGAAGACAGCCAGCCATCTCGACACGCACGATGCAAGCGTCGCTATCTGATTGCTCGATCCGGGCAGATCAGGCGCAAGCGAATCATCTGCGCCTTTGCTGCAGGGCCCTTGCCCGCCCACCATCGCAGGACACGCCGCAAGTACATCCCTGTAGGCTCCGTGGCGGCATCC